>JAZDRN010000010.1:0-99169 GCA_047501485.1 Actinomycetaceae bacterium L2_0104
AGCTTAGGGCGGGCGCAGGCGGGGCGATGGGGGCCGGGCGATCGGGATGGGGCGATGGGGGCCGGGCGATCGAATCCATTTTCGCACGGCGGTTGAAAGAGCCGTTGGTGAATCGAAACTATATGTCGATGCCGGTTGAGTGGGGTTGGTGAATCGAAACTATATGTCGATGCCGGTTGAGTGGTACGCGGTCGACCCCGTGTCTGCGCGCCGGTAGAGCAGTGTCGAATGCTCTTCGTGGATCTGGCGCTCGAACTTTGCTTCTTTGGTGCGGGGAGCCAATGCACGGTGTCAAGGATGGCTCGGAGTCCTTGACTTGAGACTTTCAGCCCGTGAACCGCGTTGCTGCGAACCCCTTGTCGATCGTTGCTGCGAACCTCTTATCGATGGTCTTCTTCGTCAGGGACACAGATAAGCGGGAACTCAAAACTTGCCCCAAAATGTGTCGGAGGCACCCCCTATAGTTGAAGTATCGAACAACCGTTCGATCGCAGGATTGCTTTTGATATGAGAGGTGTAGAAGGTGAGCGTACAGTCGGTTCTCGATCTTGAATCGCGAGCCTCGGAGGAAGATGAAAGTTGGGCGCAGCGGACTTCTCGGCCGAACGAACTCGATAGTGGTCGGGGAGAAGTATGCTCGATGGGCGCCTCCGGGGCCGACGATCGAATAATTGAACCTGTCGAGCAACTCGCGAGGATGGCGTCGATTTGTGGACGCGTGCGGGTCGATGACCTCTCGATAGGAGAGTGCGTGGCGGCGGTTGAGCGCATCGCCTCTATACAGATGCGTCTGGCAGGGTTGAAGTCCGCGACATTGGCGCGAATCGGACAGCTCCAAAGGCCAAGTAGCGTGGGCTCCGATGAACCTCCTGTTCCTCTGGGCACTGTGAAACTACCGGGAGAACATCGCACAGTCTTCGACCTTATCGAGAAGAGCGGAGGGCAATCGAGGAAAACCTCGCGTAAGGAGCTCCAACGGGCGGAGGCTGTCGGTGGGCAGTACCCCCTCTTCGGCCAGGCCGTTCGGCAGGGGCAGGTCTCGCCGGAGCACATCGACGTTCTTAATCGATTCGTTCGTGATGTCGACGTCAAGGAGAAAGCCTCGGCGGACGAAACCCGTCTACTTGATCGCGCCAGAAGAGAATCTGTCACCCAGTTCCAACAGACCGTCCGTACCTGGCTCGTGACGCATGCTCCGGTTGCTGCCGAACGGAAAGCACAGAAGGAAGCACGGCAAGAGCAGGTGAGCTTGTATCCAGAGGGAGAAGGCTTCATGTTGCGGGGGTGGCTGACCGGAGCGCATGGGCTCTTGTTGGACCGCGTTCTGCGCAATGTCGTGGGCGTTCCTTCGAAGGAAGATACCCGAACGCCCAGTCAGCGGACTGCGCAGGCTCTCGTGGATCTTGCGCGTTCGAAGGCGAGTTATGCCGATGAAGGGCGGGGCACTCGCGATTCACGTGGAGCTTCTTCGTCCAGAGCTGCAGCGTCACCTTTTCAAATATCGGTTCACGTCCCCTTAGAAACGTTGGTCCAGACGGAAAAGGCAATCGAAAAGGGGTGCCGCAGCCTAGAGGCATTGGATCGTCGTGTGATCGCTCCGTCCAGAGGGAACGAGGATGCTGGGAACCACATGGTAGAGGCCAGCTGTGTCGAAACCGGCCGTGGGCTTGGCCTGCACGGAGGTTGCCTCGATTCGAGGCCCTCGATAACCGCACAGCTGGGGCACGTCTTAGCAACGATTCGCTCGGGGCTGGACGTAGCAATGCTTGAAGGGTTCCCAGCGGCGACTCTCGAAAACGGAAACCCGTTGGTTCCCACAAAACTTGCCGAATTACTGTGTGAGTCGAACTTGGCGAGGATTGTTTTGAGCGCTCGCGGTGAACCACTCGATGCCTCTCATGCACAAAGGGCATTCAGCATAACGCAATCGCGGGCGATTCGGACCCGCGATCGGAACTGTCGCTTCCCCGGTTGTGACCGAGGTGTCGAGATGAGCCAGATTCACCACGCGCAGCAGTGGGCGGAGAATGGCAAAACAGTTGTAGATAACGCGGTGCTGCTCTGCTTTCACCACCACGAGGTTGTTCATCGAGACGAGATCACGATTGCACACCATTCGGGAGGGTTCGCCTTCTACCGCCCGAGCGGAAAGCTTGTGGGGGTGCGTCTTCACGAGTCGCGGTCCCGTCAGTGAGGGGCTGAATCAGTTGTTGTGTGTGCGTGGTTCAGATCGATGAAAGATTCGTGAATGCAGCGTGCCTGCGAAGGCGACGCGTGACTGATGATTTCATGGCGCCAGCCGTGGCGAAGTGCCTTCGGGTGGTTATGTCATCTTGTTTTCCACAACTTGTTGATTATTCCTGCGAGCCGTACCTCCTCTTGTTAACGTCAGCAGAGGGTGGGAGGGCTTAATGGCGTAGTTGCCGGCGGCTTTCTGGGTTTTAGAGGCAACACGGAAGATAAGAGCGGAGTTTGCTGTGGGACTGAATCGCAGATCAGGCGTGTGGGCTTTTGTTGGGCTGCTTGTTCTTCTTCTTGGTACTGGAGGATGCAACACGGGCAATGAAGCGGATTCCAGCCCGAGCGTAAGTGAAGGAACGGCTACTCGGACGAGCCTGCCCGCCGAACGCCCCACGAATGTTGAGCCGCCACCGCGCCCGCCCGCGATGGACAACGCCGACGAAGCCGGCGCAGTCGCCGCCGCCGAGTACTTCCTGCGCCTGACGGTATACGCAGCGGCCAGCGGAGACACGACCGAGCTAGAAGCGATGTCGGGGGAGGGGTGTGAAGGGTGCCAGTCATATGTTTCGTCAGTAAAAGACCTCCATGAGCAAGGTGGTTGGTGGGCCAGTGTGCCCGAGGTTTCGATTCATTCGGCGGCAAGTAGACCAATTGAAGGTGAGCTAGCTCAGTACCAGGTTGAACTTGATGCAGAGAAGGGCGGATACAACTACATCAACGGAAAAGCAGAACAATTGTCTGTCGAACCTGAATCGGTAGTAATGGCTTTCGTGGTCACCTATCGAGCAGGATGGGTAATAGAGATAGCACAGTCGTTTCCGGAAGGTACTAAATTGTCTGAGGAGGGCTAGTGCAAGAAATAAGATTTCGAAGGGTTCTTAGTTTTGTTGCTCTTCCATGGTTATTGTTTATCGGGTTGTACTTTGAAGTTCGTGCGGATGCTAGCGAGTATCCCGAGATTGATTGGACCGGAGGATTCGCCGGAGACGAGCTTGTCATCGGCGGTCAGGGGAGCATTTCGAAGCCGTCGCGGAGCATGACTCATACTCCCACCTCCAACTCTCCATCCAGGTCCACTTCCAGCTCCTCCTCCAATTCTTCCTCCGGGGCCTCGGTGATGCGGCAGGTTTTTCCGGGCGATCCCAGTGCGCCTCATTTGGCGAATTCCGGTAATGACGAGGTGTCGTTTCTGGATGCGATGGATCCTGTTGCTCCCGCGCCCGGGCCAGCTCCCGCTGCTGCGGCGCCAGCGCAAATCGATCCCGCCTCACTGGTTTCTATTTCGGATGTCCAACGGTTGGTGGCGGAGGCGGGGAGTGTTTCGATCAGTCCAGGCCGCGGGTGGGTCTATGTGAACAAGCCTGTCTACTTCTCGACAGATGCTGTGGCCCACGACAGGGCACTCAACATACTCGGCTTCCCTGTTACTGTTCACCTCGTACCCAATGAGTATCTGTGGAGCCCTGGCGACGGAAGTCCGCCGATTTCGTCGAAGGGCCCCGGCGGATCCTGGCCGGAGGGAGACGTCTCACATGTCTACCGAAAAGCAGTCGCAGGCGTGCAAGTCGAGCTGACGATCGAGTGGTCGGCTTCGTTTACGGTTCAAGGAACAACGTATCCCGTTCCGGGTACCACGACGGCAAGTTCGTCCAGCACGCCATTCGAGATCAGGGAGGCAGAAGCTGTACTCGTCCACTAGTAGCGTTGTTCAGGCTGAGACAGGCGTGGTGTCAATCGTTCCGGAATGCCACTCCACCTGAGAACCGGAGGGCCGGTATCCGCCCCGCTCTCTTCCGGGCTTTTAGCTTTCGCTCGAATGGGTGAAGAGGCACGAACGTAGAATGCAGCAGCAAGCTCAGCTTGTGAGAAGCTGCGAATTTATGGCCCGATAGCGAGCAGCGGACTGATTTGTGGCCCGATAGCGAGCAGTGGACTTACGTTGCGAAAATTCATGGGTTCACACCCAAGAGGATTCCCGCGGCCCCACCCGATGCCCCACAAGCCACCACCCGTCGCTAAGACGTTGCACCGACCACAGAACCCACCCCTGTCATTTCTTTTGCTGCCTGTCATTACTTCTCTGCAACTGCCCCGGACGTGGTTCGCCTGTCGTGGAAGCCACGGTGCCCGCCTTGACCCTGTGCACTAGAGTGAGCAGGTAGTTAAAGAAAGGTCGCGATGTCTCAGACTGGTCCCGGCGAGCTGCATGAGCTGCGCCAGCACGTTATTTCCCTCGAGGAAAAGAATGAGCGACTTGCTTCGTCGCTCGTCTCCGCCCGCGATCGCATTCGCGATCTAGGCGAGCAGCTTGATTCCCTATCTCGCCCGCCGGCTTCCTTTGCCACCTTCTTGGCAGCCCGCCAGGAAGACCATTCGGTCGATGCACTGGTGGGTGGCCGGAAGATGAACCTCGCCGCGGCTTCCAGGGTAGACATCAATTCCCTGCGCTCGGGCCAGGAACTGCGACTCAACGAACAACTCGTCGTCGTCGGCGTCGCGGGGTACGAAGACACAGGCACGATCGTTGCCATCGAACTCGTCGTCGACCCACGCCGAGTCCTCGTGAAGATCCATGCGGACGAATCTCGCATCCTGCATATCGCGGGTCGCCTCGATCCGGATCGCCTGCGGGTAGGCGATACCGTTCTCGCGGATCTCCGTAACGGTTTCATCCTGGAACACGTGGAGCGCCCCGACGTCGAACATCTGCTCCTGGAGGAGATCCCCGACGTTTCCTACGAAGACATCGGCGGCCTCAAGCCCCAGATCGAGCAGATCAAGGACACCGTCGAGCTTCCATTCGAACAGCCCGAGCTCTACCGCGAGCACGGCCTCAAGCCTCCAAAGGGCGTCCTGTTGTACGGTCCTCCCGGATGTGGAAAGACGCTCATCGCCAAGGCAGTGGCCACGTCGCTCGCACGCAATGCAGCAGACCGTGCCGGCCAGGCAACCGCGCGTTCCTACTTCCTCAATATCAAGGGACCCCAGCTCCTCGACAAATACGTCGGTGAGACTGAGCGCCAGATTCGCGAGATCTTCTCGCGCGCTCGCGATCGGGCGGCGCACGGCATCCCCGTCGTCATCTTCTTCGACGAGATGGAAGCGTTGTTCCGCACCCGCGGCTCCGGCATCTCCTCGGACGTTGAGACCACCGTGGTCCCGCAGCTCCTGGCGGAGATCGACGGCGTCGAACAGCTGGACAACGTCATCGTCATCGGAGCCTCGAATCGCGAGGACATGATCGACCCGGCTATTTTGCGGCCCGGCCGACTCGACGTAAAGATCCGTATCGAACGGCCCGGCTACGAGGGCTGCGTGGATATCCTCGCGCGTTACCTCACGGGAAACCTCCCGATCCACAAGGACGAAATCGAACGATACGGGACCCCCGAGCGGGCCGTTACCGAGCTTCGCACCATTGCGGTCGACGCGCTCTTCGCTCACACACCGGAAAACGAATACGTCGAGGTCCATTACGCGGACGGCGCGACGGAGATCCTCTACATCGGCGACTTCGTCTCCGGCGCCATGTTGGCGGCTATCGTCGATCGCGCCAAGAAGCTCGCCATCAAGGACCTGCTGGCGACGGGCGAGCGCGGACTATCGGAGAAGCACATCCTCGCCGCGGTCCGCGAGGAGACCCGTGAGAACGAGGAACTCGCGACGATCACCAACCCAGACGAATGGGCGCGCGTGAACGGCCGCTCGCGCGGCGAACGGGTCACTATGGTTCGACCCCTTGGACGTAAGGACCTCTCGGTGACCGTCACCGACGAGAAGCCGCGGCCCCGCACCGTACAAGAGTGGGACGATATCGTCCCGGATGGCCTTTTGTGAGGAAAGACTATGACTGCCAAAAGAATCATCGGTATGGAGACCGAGTTCGGAGTTCTCGAACCAGCCGAGCCCTACGCGAACCCGGTCGCTCTTTCCTCTCACGTCGTTGAGGCCTACGGGGCCGCCGGTTCCGCCAGCGGAGCGGCAGCCCCGATCAAGTGGGACTTCCATGGCGAAGATCCTCTCAATGACGCGCGTGGCTACCGTTTGGAACGTGCTTCCGCTCATCCCTCCCAGCTCACCGATGATCCGAATCGTCTGGCGCCTTCGGGAGACGACGAGCTTCAGCAGACGCGTATGGGGGCTCGGCTCCAGCATCTGGCTCGCCCACGCAGTGGCGAGATGGTGCGCGCCCGTGCCGCCAACGCGGTGCTCACGAATGGCGCCCGTCTTTACGTGGACCATGCGCACCCGGAATACTCCTCGCCGGAGACCGCGAATCCGCGCGAAGCCGTTCTGTGGGACCGCGCCGGAGAGCACATCATGGTCGAAGCGATGGACCTGCTGCGCAAGCAGGGCCGCGAGGTCGTCATCTACAAGAACAACGTGGACGGCAAGGGCGCCTCATACGGCTCGCACGAGAACTACCTCATGCGACGTGAGGTCGCTTTCATCGACGTCATTCGCTATCTCACCCCATTCTTCGTCTCCCGTCCCGCTATCTGCGGTGCGGGACGTGTCGGTCTGGGCCAGCGAAGCGAGGTGCCGGGCTTCCAGATCTCCCAGCGCGCGGATTATGTGGAGAACGACGTCGGCCTCGAAACCACGTTCAACCGTCCCATCATCAACACCCGCGACGAGCCGCACGCCGACGCGCAGGTGTGGCGCCGCCTGCACGTCATCGGGGGAGACGCGAACCTCTTCGACGTGTCCAACCTGCTCAAGGTCGGTACCACGTCGCTCGTGCTATGGCTCCTGGAGACGGGAGATATCCCCCTCGACCTCGAATCGCTCATGCTGGATAACGCGGTCGACGCAACCTGGCGAATCTCCCACGACCCGAGCCTTCGCACCGCCGTCGATATGCACGATGGTTCCTCCAAAACCGCTCTCGACATCCAACAGGTCTATCTGGACGTGATCCGCGAGGCGCTCGAACGCCGCGGGGAGCCGGACTTCGATACGGAGGAGATCCTCACGCGCTGGCAGCAGGTCATCGATCTGCTGCGCGGCGATGTCTTCTCCGCCGCAGCGCAGGTGGAGTGGGTTGCCAAGTATCAGCTTCTGGAGGGGATGCGCCAGCGCGGCGGTCTCAACTGGGACAATGACAAGCTGCGCGCGCTCGACCTGCAATGGCACGATCTGCGCCCGGAGCGCTCCATCGTTTCCCGCCTCGACGCAGCTGGAAAGATCGAACGCGTCTTCACGCGGGACGAGGTGGCCTACGCGGCAACGCACGCCCCGGAGTCCACTCGGGCATATCTGCGCGGCGGCCTGATCGAACGTTTCCCGGAGAATGTCGCCGCCGCCGGCTGGGATGGAATCGTCCTGGACGTTCCGGGCTACCGAGATCTTATCCGCCTCCCGACCACGCGTCCGGCTCGCGCGACGTCCGCCCTGGTGGGAGACATTCTGGAGGGCTCGGGCTCGGTGGAGGACTTCCTGGTCCGCCTCACGAGCGCGAGGAAGTAGCGGAACCACAACGCAACGACCAGGTGTCGCGGCGCGGACCGAGATACCTACTCGATCACGGGCGGGCTTTTGCGAAGGGAACTTCCTGACTAAACTCGCAAGCGGTCAAAATCTGCAACAAGGAGAACACATGTCCAGTCAAGAATTCGCGCAGCACCGGCGCCAGAATGAAGAGGCGTCGCAGGTCGAGCTCCCACAGGCGCAGGCCCAGGTCAACCAGGTCGATTCGCTGCTCGATGAGATCGATTCCGTTCTGGAATCGAATGCCTCGGCTTTCGTGCAGGGCTTCGTGCAAAAGGGTGGCCAGTGATTCCACGCCGTGTGATGGGCATTGAGACCGAATTCGGCCTCACCTGTGCATCGACTCAGGGTGGGATCCCTCCGCTTGATCCAGAAGAAGCTGCCCAGATTCTCTTCCATCCCGTCATCGAGATGGGCCGTTCCACCAACACGTTCCTCCCCAATGGCGCGCGGCTCTACCTCGACGTGGGCTCGCATCCCGAGTACGCCACGGCCGAATGCGACTCCATCGAGGACCTGCTCGCCAACGACCGCGCCGGCGATCTTCTCTTCGCCGGTCTCGCGGAGCAGGCCAATGAGCATCTGAACCAGAAAGCGATCCCCGGCAGGATTCACCTGTTCCGGAACAACCTGGACGCCCAGGGCAACTCCTTCGGCTGCCACGAGAACTACCTCGTGCGGCGCCGCCCCGATTTCCGTGCCCGAATCTCCACCATGCTGCCCTATTTCGTGACCCGTCAGATCGTGGTGGGCGCCGGGCATCTTCAGCGCGACGACGACGGCGCGGTCACCTACGAGTTCTCACAGCGCGCGGGACAGATGTGGGACGCGATTTCCTCCGCCTCGACGCGCTCGCGCCCCATGATCAACACCCGGGATGAGCCGCATGGAGACGCCGAGCTCTATCGGCGCATGCACGTCATCGTGGGGGACACCAACGTCGCCCAGCCGACCACGGCCCTGAAGATCGCTGCCACCGAGGCGATCCTCATCATGATCGAGGACGGCGGGATCCTCCCCAACCTCACGCTCGCCGATCCGATGGCCGCCATTCGCGCCACCAGCAAGGATCTGAGCGGGCGAACGCCCCTGGAGCTTTCTGCGGGCGGCACTATCACCCCCATCGAGATCCAGCGGCGGGTACGCGAGGCGGTCCTCAAGCATTTCGATCGCAAGGGCTATGTCCTGGACGAAACCCGCGCCTATCTGCTCGACCTGTGGGGCCGGGGCATCGACGCCGTCGAAGACCAGGACTTCTCCGGGATCTCCAGCGAGCTGGATTGGGCTGCCAAGCTCAGCCTGATCCAGCGCTATCAGGAGCGCGGCGGGCTTTCTTTGAACGATCCGCGTATCGCAAGGCTCAATCTTGCCTACCACGACATCACTCCAGCGGGGCTGCGCGGATCGATGGAGGCATCCGGCCTTTTGCGAACCCTGCTGCCAGAGGGAAAGGCGGAGCAGGCCAAGCATCTCCCGCCGCAGACCACACGCGCCAAGATACGCGGTGAGTTCGTACGCAAGGCGCAGGAACTCCGCCGCGATTATATGGCGGACTGGATGAACCTCCGGCTGATGGAGGCTCGTGGCGCTCGCACCGTGGTCCTCAAGGATCCTTTCGCAACGGTCGACGCTCAGGCGGAGGCACTCATGGCGGAGATGGATGGGTGAACGCTCGCAGGGTTTTGGCGGCACTGTGCATCGCTCTCATGGCACTGACCGGTTGCACCGATTCGGCGGAGGACCTCGACGTGACCGTCAACGGCGAGTTGGGCGCGCCCCTGACCGTCTCGCTCACGGGGTCACGGGTGCCCGATGATCTCGTCAGCCAGACCCTGATCGAAGGCGAGGGCGCTGAAATCGTCGATGGCGGCCCCGTCCTGTTTCGCGCGACGTCCTTCGATTCCCGCAATGGGGAGATCATCGACGAGACCGGCGATCTTCGTTTGACGACGGCGAACTCTGATGGATTGGGCGGTCTGTCCGGCCAGATCGTCGGGAAGAGCGAAGGCAGCCGGATTCTGATCATTCGGCCGGGCCCCGGTTCCGGGCACGAAGCCGCTGAGCTCATCGTCGTCGACATTCTCAGCACGGTTGCGCAGGGTGAAGAGGCGTCGGTGCCTGATAACCCGCCGGAGGGAATGCCCGAGATCGGCGTCTCCGACGACGGCGTACCGGAGATCGTCGAAGGCGGGGGAGCAATCCCGGAACTGGCGGTGGTGCCGCTTATCGAGGGCGATGGCGCCCAGGCGACGGAAGAGGACATCCTGGTCATCCAGTATGTCCTTGCGGATGACAAGGGCAGCGTGCTCGACAGCACGTGGGCTGGCGACGGCCCGGTGACGGTCGAGATGTCCGAGCTGATGGAGGGCCTGCGTGTGGGCATCACGGATCAGCACGTCGGTTCGCGCGTGCTGCTGCTCATCCCGAGCGCGAAGGCTACGGGTGAGGGCGACCGGGTCGCGATCGTCGACATCCTCGGAGTCATGGACTCTCCGACGGAGTCCCCGGAAGACTAGATTCTCCAGGTGGCGTGCGCCGGTGAGTCGTGCTCCGCGAGCAGCTCGCTTTCCTGCGCCGCCCAGAGATCCCACCAGCGGCTGGGATCGCCCTCTCTGGCTGCGACTCGGGAGCGTCGTAGCGCTTCGGAGGCGTCGATCCAGACGGAGGCGTCGAGAAGCGGGGCAAGAGGTCCGCTGGACGAACCGCATCCCACGAGCAACAGGACCCGGGCGGTTCCCGTCTCGGGGAAGCGCAGTTCGGTGCCCCACCGTTCGCGATGCCAATCCCAGGGGCGTGCCGTGACCCATCCGCGCTTTCTGAAGGGAGCGACGATATCCTCGGCGATTGCACGAACTCCCTCGGTCAGCCCGCTCCACCCCTCGACGAAGTTCTCGACTTCGAGGCAGAGCAGGCTCCGTGTCTCCTCCGGCGTAGCTGCGCGCAGGTCCTGCCCGTGCCAACGCAGCTCCAGTTCCCGCGCTATCTCTCTGGCGAGGGTCGTCTTGCCCGCACCGGAGCGCCCATCGATGGCGATGACGACGCGGCTCGTCATACCGTCGATGAATTCCGCGATGTCCTCTGGTTTTCCTGCGGCGTACTGCTGGTGCGGAGAACTGGGCGCGGAACTGGACGGGGTCATGGACATCAGCATATCCGGGGTAACCTGTCTGTGAGCACAGCGAGAGGAGCACGATGGCAGTCGCCGTTCGCGTTATCCCCTGCTTGGACGTCTCGAATGGACGGGTCGTCAAGGGGGTCAATTTCCGTAACCTGCGAGATGCGGGCGATCCGGTGGAATTAGCCCGGACCTATGACAAGGATCGAGCGGACGAGCTCACCTTCCTCGACGTCTCGGCGACGAAGGAGGGCCGCGGCACCATGCTCGATGTAGTGCGCCAGACCGCCGAGCAGGTCTTCGTTCCCCTCACCGTGGGCGGCGGTATCCGAAGCGTCGAGGATGTACGGATTCTCCTGGAAGCAGGGGCCGACAAGATAGAGATCAACAGCGCGGCCGTCGCCCGCCCGGAACTCATCACCGAGATCGCGGACCAGTTCGGCAACCAGGTGATCGTGCTCTCGCTGGACGCGCGCCGCGTCTCCGGCGACACGGTGACGCCGTCGGGCTACGAGGTGACCACCCACGCCGGCAAGACGGGCACCGGCATCGACGCGCTGGAGTGGGCTCGACTGGGAGAGGAGCTCGGTGCCGGCGAGATCCTGCTGAACTCGATGGATGCCGATGGCACCGAGAGCGGCTTCGACCTGGAGATGACGGCAGACATCCGCGCGGTCTCCCGCCTGCCCCTCATCGCATCGGGCGGCGCGGGCAAGGTCGAGGACTTCTCTGCCGCTGTTCGTGCCGGAGCCGATGCTGTTCTCGCCGCTTCCGTGTTCCACTTCGGTACGCTGACAATCGGCGAGGTCAAGGACCACCTGCGGTCGGAAGGCTTTGAAGTCCGATGAACGATGAGTTGCCAGCGGGACTGCGGGAACGGCTCCGATTCGACCGAGCGGGCTTGATCGCCGCGGTGATCCAGGACCACGAGAACGACGACGTTCTGATGGTCGGATACATGAACGACATCGCCCTGGCCCGTACCCTGACGTCGGGGCGAGTCTGGTTCTGGTCTCGTTCGCGCCAGGAGTATTGGCGCAAGGGCGATACCTCCGGTCACGTCCAGCTTGTGCGCCGCGTCCAACTGGACTGCGATGGCGATTGCCTTCTGGTGCGAGTCGAACAGGTGGGCGCCGCCTGCCACACCGGGACACGCACCTGCTTCGAGGCGGGTGGGGACATTTCTATAACCGGAGAGATAGCGAGGGAGGACGTATGACGGCATACGACGGACCAGCGCATCTGGCTTGGGGAGACGTCTGGCCCTCCCTTGAGGAGTTCTCCGAGTTGGCGCGTACCCGCCGCGTCATTCCCGTCGTCGAGAAGCTGCTGCTGGACGATCCGGCACCGCTGGGAATCTTCCGCCGTCTGGCGGAAGGAACGGGAACCTTCATCTTGGAATCCGCCGAGCACGACGGCTCGTGGAACCGCTGGTCCTTCGTGGGTGTGCGTTCGCTCGCCCAGTTGATCGCTCGGCAGGGGCAGGCGCACTGGGAGGGCCAGGTTCCGCTCGGCCTTGACGTCGAGGGTCCGACGACGCAACTTCTCGCCTCCGCGCTAGAGGCTCTGCACACCGAGACTCTGCCCGGACTGCCCCCTCTCACCGGTGGCCTCGTGGGAGCGCTCGGCTGGGACACCCTTTTCGACTGGGAGCCGAAGCTGTCCCGGCAGGCGCCGCGCGAACTCGACGTTCCCGATGCCGTCATGTGCCTGACCACGGATATGGTCGCCGTCGATCACCAGGAGGGAACCGTCTGGCTCATCTCCAACGCTGTCAACTCGAACAACACGGGTGACGGCGTCGAGCGCGCCTACAAGAGGGCCCGCGCTCGCCTTGCGGAGATGGAGGCGGCCTTGGAGCGGCCGGAACCCTTGCACGCCATGCGGCGGGTAGCGGTCCCGGAGGCACAGCCGGTCCTGCGCACCTCGCAGGCCGATTTCGAGGAAGCGGTGCGCAAGGGCAAGGAGGCGATCCGCGACGGCGAGGTCTTCCAGGTGGTGCTCTCCCAGCGCGCGGATATCGAGTGCGAGGCCGACCCGCTCGACGTCTACCGGGTGCTTCGCACGGTGAACCCGAGTCCCTACATGTACTGTCTACGACTGGCCGACGGCACGGACGAGGGATTCGCCGTCGTCGGCTCGTCCCCGGAGACTCTCATGCGGTTGGAGGAGGGAACGGTCACCACGTTCCCCATCGCCGGTTCGCGCCCTCGGGGGCGCACGCTCGGCGAGGACCGCGACCTTGCCGAGGAGCTGCTCGCCGACCCCAAGGAACTGTCCGAACATGTCATGCTCGTGGACTTGGCCCGCAACGATCTGGCCAAGGTATGCGATCCCGGGACGGTCGAGGTGATCGAGCTGATGGAGGTCAAGAGATACAGCCATATCATGCATATCTCCTCCACGGTGTCGGGGCGCTTGGCCGAGAACGTCCGTGCGGTGGACTGCCTGGCCGCGACCTTCCCGGCGGGAACGCTCTCCGGAGCGCCCAAGCCGCGCGCCATCGAAATCATCGACGAGTTGGAAGTGTCGCGCCGCGGCATCTATGGTGGAGTGATCGGTTACTTTGACTTTTCAGGTAACGCGGATCTGGCCATTGCCATTCGCACCGCCGTCATCTCCCACGGGAGAGCGTCGGTGCAGGCCGGGGCGGGGATTGTGGCGGATTCCGTTCCGGAGACGGAGTTCATCGAGTCGAAGAACAAGGCTGCGGCCGCCGTTCGTTCGATTCAAATCGCAGGTACGTTGCTTCGCGTTGACGGCCCCGATACAGCCGTTGCCAGCGGGTCGCGGTTCGGTTTGTCCGAAGGGATGGAGGAAGCATGACAACGGTCTTGGAGAGCATTATCGCTGGCGTTCGGGAGGATCTCGCGCTCCGCGAGGCCAAGGTGAGCCTGGACCAGCTCAAGGAGCGGGCTTCCCGGATTCCGGGAGCTCTCAACGCCGAGGCGGCTTTGCGCGGTGGAGATCACCGCAGTGTCACCATCATCGCCGAGTGCAAGCGCTCCAGCCCTTCCAAGGGTCCATTGGCAGCCATCGCGGATCCGGCGGAGCTTGCAGCATCCTACGAGGCGGGCGGTGCCGCGGCGATCTCGGTTCTCACAGAGGAGCGTCGCTTCGACGGGTCGCTCGACGATCTGGACGCCGTGCGCGCCCGCGTTGACATCCCGATCCTGCGCAAGGATTTCATCGTCACTCCCTACCAGATCTGGGAAGCGCGTGCTCACGGCGCCGACATGGTGCTGTTGATCGTCGCGGCGCTGGAGCAGACGGTACTGACCTCCTACGTGGAGCGGATTCACTCGCTGGGAATGACGGCGCTGGTGGAGGCCCACGACCGCGAGGAGGCGCGCCGGGCCATCGACGCCGGAGCTCACGTCATCGGGGTCAATGCCCGCAACCTCAAGACGCTGGACGTGGATCGTTCGGTGTTCGAGCAGGTGGTCGAGATCCTGCCCAACCACATCATTCGTATCGCGGAATCGGGCGTGCGCGGCCCGCAGGACGTCGTCAACTACGCCCGCTCGGGCGCCGACGCCGTCCTGGTAGGAGAGGCTCTGGTCACCAGCGGCGATCCGCGCACCGCCATTCGGGACATGGTCGCCGTCGGCCAGCATCCGTCCCTCGATGCCATGGAGAGGTAATCGTGACTGAAGCACTCGGGGCAGTCTCAGGCCCCTATTTCGGAGAATTCGGTGGGCGTTTCGTACCCGAGGCGCTCATAGCGGCACTCGAGGATCTCTCACAGGCGTGGGATCGACTCAAGGAGGATCCGGAGTTCCGCGCGGAGCTGGATCACCTGCATCGCACGTATTCCGGGCGTCCCTCTATCATCACGGAAGTACCGAAGTTCTCCAAGCATGCGGGAGACGCTCGCATCATCCTCAAGCGGGAGGACCTCAACCACACCGGTTCTCACAAGATCAACAATGTGCTCGGCCAGGCCCTTCTGACGAAGGCTGTGGGTAAGACTCGCATCATTGCGGAGACCGGCGCGGGCCAGCACGGAGTGGCGACGGCGACCGCCGCCGCACTGCTCGGCCTGGACTGCACGATCTACATGGGCGCCGAGGATGTACGCAGGCAGGCCTTGAATGTGGCCCGCATGGAGCTGCTGGGAACCAAGGTCATCTCGGTGACGGCGGGCTCGGCCACGCTCAAGGACGCCATCAACGAGGCCTTCCGCGATTGGGTGACCAACGTGGATTCCACCAACTATCTCTTCGGCACGGCGGCGGGCCCGCATCCGTTCCCGGCTCTCGTGCGCGATCTGCAGAAGATCATCGGCGAGGAGGCCCGCGCCCAGGTCCTGGAACTGACCGGCCGCCTTCCGGACATGGTGTGCGCCTGCATCGGTGGCGGTTCCAACGCTATCGGTATGTTCAACGCCTTCCTCGACGATCCCATGGTGCGCCTGTACGGCTTCGAGGCCGGCGGCGAGGGCATCGCTTCGGGTAAGACCGCTGCCTCTATGAACGCCGGTACGCTGGGCATCTTCCAGGGGTCGAAAAGCTTCCTCATGCAGGACGAGGACGGCCAGACCGTCGCCTCGCATTCGATTTCCGCCGGGCTGGACTATCCCGGCGTTGGCCCGGAGCATGCGTGGTTGTCGACGATCGGGAGAGCGGAATATCGTCCGATCAGCGACGGCGAGGCGATGGAGGCCTTCCGGCTCTTGTGCCGCGAGGAGGGAATCATCCCGGCCATAGAATCGGCGCACGCTCTGGCAGGAGCCATCAGGTTGGGCCTGCAGGCCAAGGAGGCGGGTGAGCCGGCGCCGACGATTCTAGTCAATCTTTCCGGCCGTGGTGACAAGGACGTCGAGACCGCCATGGAATTCTTCGGAATTGAAGGAAAGGGCGAGGAGCTGTGAGAACCGGTGAAGCAATCGACGCCCGTAAGGGCAAGAACGCCGCGGCGTTCGTAGGCTACCTGCCCGCGGGTTTCCCCGACCTCGACCGCGGCATTCGCGCGGCACAGGAACTTGCCCGTGCGGGAGCGGACATCATCGAGCTCGGTCTGCCCTATTCCGATCCCAGTATGGACGGCGGCATCATCCAGGCTGCCGGTCAGAGAGCGCTTGCCGGTGGATTCAAGGTGGGCAATGTGTTCCGGGCGGTGGAGGCCGTGGCTGAGGCCGGCGCCGTGCCGCTCATCATGACCTACTACAATCTGATCTTCCGTTACGGAGTGGATGACTTCGCCCGGGACTTCTCCAATGCCGGGGGAGCGGGCCTCATCACGCCGGATCTCATTCCCGACGAGGCAACGGACTGGATCGAGGCATCGGACCGGTTCGATCTGGATCGGGTTTTCCTGGTTGCGCAGTCCTCCCGCGACGATCGGCTGGCTGCCACCGCGGCGGCCTCACGAGGCTTCGTCTATGCGGCGTCGACGATGGGCGTCACCGGTACCCGCGACTCCCTCGATGCCGGTGCCCGGAATCTGGTCGAGCGCACCCGTGCTGCCGGCGCGGAGAGGGTGTGCGTGGGCATCGGGGTATCCAACGCGGATCAAGCGCGCGAAGTGGCGGCTTATGCCGACGGCGTGATTGTCGGTTCAGCCCTCGTTCGCTGTCTTTTCGACGACCACGAGGCCGCGGCCCTGCGCGAGCTGCGCCGCACCGCAGAGGAACTGGCGGCTGGAGCGCACGGAGAATAACGATCGGTTCCAGCGGAACTTAACTTGCGCTTAAGCGGGACTCACGAGCGGCACAGGAGAAGCACCAATACTGGGTGAATGACGTATTCTTCTCTTCGTTCAAAGGCGTTCGCTCTCTTGGCGGCACTGGGCCTGGTGCTTGCCGGATGCGCGGGTGCCGATGCCGCAATCGATTCTGCGGCATCCGGTTCTTCCACTTCCGATGCTTCATCGAACGCGGCATCGGGAGCCTCCGGGAGCCTCGATTCGTCTCGGGTGCACACTGTGTCGCTCACCGTGGACGATACGGCTCTGCGGGACATGCTCGAAACCTACGCCGAGACCGGTGACAAGGAGTGGATACACGCCTCGGTCACAGTGGATGGTGAAACCTTCGAGGATGTGGGAATCAAGCTGAAGGGCAATTCCTCACTACGAGGTATATCGGCGGACACTCCGGCCCAGGAGCTGCCCTTGCGTATTCGGCTCGACAAGTACGTGGACGGTCAGGATTACAACGGCATCTCCGACTTCACGGTTCGCTCGAACAACACCGAGACGTCGATGAATGAGGCGGTTGCACTCGACCTGTTGACGGAGGCCGGGTTGGCCTCGACGCAGGCTATTGCCACTCGATTCTCCGTCAACGGAAGCGAGGAGAGCTTACGGCTCACGGTTCAGAACCTCGACGAGACGTGGGTGGAGGACTATTTCCCGGATGCAGGCCAGGACAGCGTCCTGTACAAGGCCGATTCGGAAGGGAACTGGTCGTGGCTGGGACAGGATGGCGACTACTCGGCCTCCTTCGATGTGGAAGCCGGCGACGAGAATTACCAGCCACTCATCGAGTTATTGGATCTACTCAACAACGGTACGCAAGAGGAGATCGCTTCCCAACTGCCCGAGATGGTCGATCTCGATTCGTTCGCCACCTATCTCGCGTTCCAGGAGATCATCGACAACTTCGATGACATCGACGGTCCCGGTAACAACTCCTATTTGTTCTGGGACTCGGCAACGCAGATGTTCACCGTTGTCGCGTGGGATCACAATCTTGCCTTCGGCGGGATGGCTGGCGGAGAGGGTGGCATGATGGAGGGTGCTCCTGGTGAGCGTCCGGAGTTCGACGGCGAAAACCCGCCCACTGGCCAGGCGCCAAACTTCGACGACGAGAACCCGCCCACTGGCCAGGCGCCAAACTTGGACAACGAGAACATGCCGACCGGTGAGCGTCCGGAGTTCGACGGTGATGATCCGGCCGGAGGCGGCATGAGCAGGGATAACCCGTTGGTGACAGCCTTCGAATCCAATGAGGAATGGACTGCACTATATGACAGCAAGTTGGCAGACCTCCAAACCACGCTGATCGATGACGGCGCCCTGTCCGATTCGGTGGACGCATGGTCGCAGACGCTCACAGCGGGTGCGTCGGATCTCGTCTCAGCTGAGACCATCGCCGCGGAAGGAGAGGCGATCAACGATCCCGGCTCGAACGGCGCCCCGACGACGGCTGAGAGCTCCCGGTGACCGGAACGCTATACATTATTCAGCTACCCCGCCAGTACACTTGGCGGGGTAGCTTTGTCTGAATTAGGAGCAATATGGTCCCCGCATCGATTCCATCGCCGTCACAGGCGGTCTGGTACCTCGGACCGGTACCGCTCAGGGCCTACGCGCTGGCCATCATCCTCGGAATCGTCATCGCCTGGTGGTGGATGGACAGGCGTTACCGGGCAAAGGGCGGACCCGCGGAAGTTACCGTGGATATCGCGATGTGGGCGGTGCTCTTCGGTATCGTCGGCGGGCGTCTCTACCACGTCATCACGGACTATCAGCTGTACTTCGGACCGGGACGCAACCCTGTCCGTGCCCTGTACATCTGGGAAGGCGGCCTGGGTATCTGGGGTGCCGTACTCCTCGGTGGCATCGGCGTGTACCTCACGGCGCATAGGCAGGGCCTACGGCTGTTGCCGATCGCCGATTCGCTGGCGCCCGCGCTGCTCGTGGCCCAGGCGATCGGCAGGTTCGGCAACTATTTCAATCAGGAACTCTTCGGCGGGCCGACGGATCTGCCATGGGGTCTGGAGATCGACGCAGCGCATCTGCCCGAGGGCTATCCGGTGGGAACCACCTTCCATCCGACCTTCTTGTACGAGGCACTCTGGTGTCTTGCGGGGGCTGCACTGCTCGTGGCGCTGGAGAGGAAGTTCCGCCTCTACGGAGGTCAGCTGTTCGCGGCCTACGGGATCGTCTACACGGCCGGGCGGGTGTGGATCGAGGCCCTACGTATAGATGACGCACATCACATTTTGGGGCTTCGTCTCAATGTGTGGACTTCGATTATCTTGTTCCTTGTTTCAGTGGCGGCGTTCGTGGTCTTGCGTCGTCGTTATCTCGCCCACCCGGAGGTGGATGACATCTGGCTATCCGCCGAAGCCGAAGAAAAGTACAAAACAACAGGTCAAAGCTCTAAAGAGGGCGTGAGCGTGTCTGGTAAGGCAACCCCGACCTCAGCGTCCTCTGCCGAAGATCCCGCAGAAGTTGACGAAACATAGTTGTAACGCGGCGGTGACGCCCCCGATATTGTTCATTATTTGAGATCCGATTTTGAGACGGGTTTTCGACGGTGTTTTCTGAACGCAGTGATAGCGCGAGCTATCTGGTTTTAGGAGGACATCATGACCAACATCGGGCTCTACCGTTCGGAGTACGAACACGACGCATGCGGTGTTGCCTTCGTGGCAGACCTCCACGGGGTCCAGTCTCGCGACATCGTCGAAATGGGCATCACCGCGCTGGAGAACCTCGACCATCGCGGGGCGGTGGGCGCGGAGGAGAACACCGGAGATGGTGCGGGCATCCTGGTTCAGGTGCCCGATGCCTTCCTACGCGCTTCTGTATCCTTCGAGCTACCCGCCCGCGGCGCGTATGCCGTGGGTATCGCGTTCCTTCCCGCGGTCGGCGAACGCTCACAGGCGGTGGCCGACATAGAGCGCATCGTTGCCGAAGAGGGACTAACCGTCCTGGGATGGCGAACCGTCCCGATCGATCCCTCGATGATCGGCCCGACGGCTTTGGATTCCATGCCGACCTTCCGCCAGCTCTTCCTATCCGATCCTCAGGGCACTCGTGAACTGGACCTGGACCGCAAGGTGTACCGCGTCCGCAAGCGTGCGGAGCTGGGCGGCACATATTTCGCCTCGCTGTCCAGCCGCACCCTGCTGTACAAGGGCATGTTGACCACCACGCAGCTCGAACCATTCTTCTCCGACCTGCAGAACCCACTCTTCGCCTCGGCGATCGCGGTGGTGCATTCGCGCTTCTCGACGAATACCTTCCCCTCGTGGCCTCTAGCGCAGCCCTTCCGGATGGTTGCCCACAACGGCGAGATCAACACCGTGCGCGGCAACCGCAACTGGATGGCGGCGCGTGAAGGAGAGCTGCGCTCGGAACTGTTGGGAGATGTCTCGGATCTGCTTCCGGTCAATATGGCCGCATCGGACTCGGCCAGTTTCGACGAGGTGCTGGAACTGCTGCACATGTCCGGACGGTCGCTTCCGCACGCCGTCCGCATGATGATTCCCGAAGCGTGGGAGCAGCATGAGCACATGGACCCGGATCTGAGGGCCTTCTACGAGTACCACGCGAACATGATGGAGCCGTGGGACGGCCCTGCCTCGATGACCTTCACGGACGGTACCCAGGTGGGTTCGGTCCTCGACCGCAACGGCTTGCGCCCGGGCCGCTTCTGGGTGAGCGACGCCGGTATCGTCGTCCTCGCCTCCGAGGCGGGGGTGCTCGATATCCCGGCCGAGAACGTGGTGCGCAAGGGCCGACTGCAGCCGGGCAAGATGTTCCTGGTCGACACCCAGGCCCATCGCATCATCGAGGACGAGGAGATCAAGGCGCAACTGGCCAGCGCCGCTCCCTATGCCGAGTGGCTGCAGGGGAACACCGTGCAGCTCTCCGACCTGCCCGATCGCGAGCACATCGATCATTCCCACACCTCTGTCATCCGTCGCCAGCAGGCCTTCGGATACACGGACGAGGAGCTCCGCCTCATCATCAAGCCCATGGCGTTGGGCGGCGGCGAGGCCAAGGGCTCGATGGGAACGGACACTCCGATCGCGGTCCTGTCCGAACGTCCGCGGCTGGTCTTCGACTACTTCAGTCAGCAATTCGCCCAGGTGACGAATCCGCCCTTGGACGCCATCCGCGAGAAGCTCGTCACCTCACTGCGCGCCATGGCTGGGCCCGAGCCGAATCTCCTGAGCGAACTGCCGGAGCATGCGCGCAAGCTCGTCGTCGACTATCCCGTCATCGACAACGATCAGCTGGCCAAGATCCGCACGATCGGCCGCTATCCTGTCGAGGGCAAGGGACTCTCGGCGATGACCGTCTCGGGCCTGTTCCGGGTCTCGGGCGGAGCCGATTCCCTGCGCGCCAAGATCGAGGAGATCTGCGAGCAGGTCGATGCCGCGATTGAGGAGGGTGTGTCCTTCATCGTCCTCTCGGACCGCGATTCGACGGCGGAGATGGGACCGATTCCATCGCTGCTGCTGACCTCGGCGGTTCATCATCACCTGTTGCGACGCCACACCCGCACGAAGGTCGCCATCTTCGTGGAGGCAGGGGACGTGCGTGAGGTGCACCATCTGTCGCTCCTCGTGGGTTACGGGGCGACGGCGGTCAACCCATACCTGGCTCTGGAATCGGCGGAGAACATGGCTCGCACCGGCGAGATATCGGTGAGTCCGGCCCGGGCTGCACGAAACCTGATCAACGCGTTGGGCAGCGGCCTGCTCAAGGTGATGTCCAAGATGGGCATCTCCACCGTGGCGTCCTACCGCGGTGCGCAGGTGTTCCAGGCCATCGGCCTGTCCCAGGAACTCGTCGACGAGTACTTCACCGGCACCCCGACCCCGTTGAACGGCGCCGGGCTGGACGTCATAGCAGCGGAGCTCGCACGCCGCCATATTCGAGCCTATCCTTCATCGGGCATCTCGCCGGCCCACCGGCAGCTGGACATCGGGGGAGAGTACCAATGGCGCCGAGAGGGCGAGCAGCATCTCTTCAATCCGGAGACCGTGTTCCTGCTGCAACAGGCCACCCGCACCCGCTCGTACGATCAGTTCAAGCGTTTCACCTCCAAGATCGACGATCAGGCCGCGAAGCTCATGACCCTGCGCGGGCTATTCCGCCTCAAGGATGGCGAGCTCGACCCGATCCCGATCGAAGAGGTCGAGCCCGTCGAATCGATCATGACCCGCTTCTCGACGGGAGCAATGTCCTTCGGGTCCATCTCCCAGGAGGCGCATGAGACCCTGGCCCAAGCCATGAACATGATCGGCGCCAAGTCGAACACCGGCGAGGGCGGGGAGATGCCGGAGCGCCTCTACGATCCTGCCCGTCGCAGTGCGATCAAGCAGGTCGCCTCGGGCCGTTTCGGCGTCACCAGCGAGTATCTCGTGAACTCCGACGACATCCAGATCAAGATGGCTCAGGGAGCCAAGCCCGGCGAGGGAGGCCAGCTCCCGGCTGAAAAGGTATACCCGTGGGTGGCCGAGGTACGCCACTCGACGCCGGGTGTGGAACTCATCTCGCCGCCCCCGCACCACGACATCTACTCGATCGAGGATCTGGCCCAGCTCATCCACGACCTCAAGAACGCCAACCCGCGGGCGCGAATCCACGTGAAGCTCGTGGCCGAGGTGGGCGTGGGCACGGTGGCGGCAGGCGTCGCCAAGGCGCACTCCGACGTCGTCCTGATCTCCGGGCACGACGGTGGGACCGGCGCCGCTCCATTGACCTCGATCAAGCACGCCGGAGCTCCCTGGGAGCTGGGACTCGCGGAGACGCAGCAGACCCTCGTGCTCAACAATCTGCGCGATCGCATCGTGGTTCAGACGGACGGTCAGCTCAAGACCGGTCGTGATGTCGTGATCGCCGCGCTGCTGGGAGCCGAGGAGTTCGGTTTCGCGACTGCTCCGCTCGTGGTGTCCGGGTGCGTCATGATGCGCGTCTGTCACAAGGACACCTGCCCGGTCGGCGTCGCCACCCAGAACCCCGAGCTCCGCTCCCGCTTCACGGGCAAGCCGGAATACGTGGTGACCTTCTTCGAGTACATCGCACGAGAGGTCCGCGAGATTCTCGCCTCCCTCGGCCTGCACACGATCGAGGAGGCTGTGGGTCGCGTCGAACTGCTCGACACCCAGCGTGCGGTCGACCACTGGAAGGCCGACGGGCTGGACCTCGCTCCGATACTGGCCAAGCCGCAGCCCGTTCCCGGTTCGACCCTCTACCAGAGCGTCGGGCAGGATCACGGGCTCGAACACGCCCTGGACACCACCTTGCTCGAAATCTGCGGCGAGGGAATCGAGAAGGGCACCCATGTCGAAGTGGATCTGCCGATCCACAATGTCAACCGTACGGTCGGCACCATGCTCGGCTCTGAGCTGACGCGCCGACACGGGGGAACGGGACTTCCCGAGGGCACCATCGACATCACGTTGAGGGGCTCGGCCGGCCAGTCGTTCGGAGCGGTGCTCCCGCGCGGTATCACTCTCCGGCTCATAGGCGACGCCAACGATTACGTGGGCAAGTCGCTCTCCGGAGGAATCGTCAGCGTGACCCCCGATCCGCTCAGCGCATTCGTGGCCGAGGACCATGTGATCGCGGGGAACGTCATCGGTTACGGTGCCACCTCCGGCGAGATCTATCTGCGCGGGCAGGTGGGCGAGCGCTTCGGCGTGCGCAACTCCGGCGCCACGCTCGTGGCCGAGGGTGCGGGCGATCATTGCGCCGAGTACATGACTGGCGGAACCCTCGTCGTCCTGGGGCCCACAGGTCGCAACCTCGGGGCCGGGATGTCCGGAGGCGTCGCCTACATCATGGATCTCGACGCCGACTGCCTGAACCCGGCTGCCGTCGCCAATGACGAGTTCGTGCTGTCCGCACCGAATGCCGACGACGAACGGCAGTTGCGCACGCTGCTGCAACGCCACGCGGACTTCACCGGATCGGCGGTGGCGCGGGCGATCCTGGAGGCGAGGGACTTCGCCAGATTCACGAAGCTGGTGCCCCGGTCCTACTCGCTGGTGACCGCGGCGCTGGCCGATGCCGAGGCCAAGGGCCTCAACATCTCCGATTCAATCGTTTGGAACAAGATAATGGAGGCGAGTCGTGGCTGACCCAAGAGGATTTCTGACATACCGCCAGCGCGAGCTTCCGGTCGATCGTCCGGTCGCCGTGCGGATCATGGACTGGAAGGAGATCCAGGACCAGCGGGAGGACAACTCGGCGCAGCTCAAGCGTCAGGCGTCGCGCTGTATGGACTGCGGCATACCTTTCTGTCACTTCTCCTGCCCGTTGGGCAATCTCATTCCGGAGTGGAACGATCTCACCTGGCGTGAGAACCTTCCCGAGGCCATCGAGCGCCTGCACGCCACCAATAACTTCCCGGACTTCACGGGCAGGCTGTGCCCGGCCCCGTGCGAATCCGGCTGCGTGCTCGGAATCAACCAGGAGCCGGTGACCATCAAGCAGGTGGAGCATTCCATCATCGACAACGCGTGGGAGGCAGGGCTCGTCACCCCGCAGATCCCGCAGTATCTGACTGGCCAAACGGTGGCTGTCATCGGGTCGGGTCCTGCCGGCCTGGCTGCGGCCCAGCAGCTGACGAGGGCGGGCCACACCGTGGCCGTCTACGAGAAGAGCGACCTGCCCGGAGGACTGCTGCGCTACGGCATACCCGAGTTCAAGCTCGAGAAGTCCGTGCTGGACCGCCGGTTGGATCAGATGCGGGAGGAGGGGACCCGCTTCTACACGGGGGTGGAGATCGGCACGGACGAGGCCGACGCCCAGGCGCTGGCTCAGCGCTACGACGCCGTCGTCATCGCCGTTGGGACTCCCTTGGCCCGTGATATCAAGGTCCCGGGCAGAGAGCTGAACGGGATCCACCAGGCGGTGGATTTCTTGACGGCCTCCACGCGAGGTGTCCACGGGCTCGATGTCGCCGAACCGATCGACGCGGCGGATAAGGACGTCGTCGTCATCGGTGGAGGAGACACCGGATCGGACTGCATCGGAACCTCGGTACGGCAGGGAGCCCGCTCGATCACCTCGCTGGAGATCATGCCGCATCCTCCCCAGGACCGACCGGCGAACTGGCCTTGGCCGACGTTCCCGAAGCTCTACAAGGTCTCGACATCCATGGAGGAGGGAGGGCAAACCCTCTATTCCACCTCTACGGTGGAGTTCATCTCGGACGGAAGTGCGGGGGAGGGCAACGTATCCCACCTTCGTATCACCGAGGTGAATTTCGCCAACGGGACCCTCACCCCGGTGCCCGAAAGCGAACGACTCATCCCGGCCCAGCTGGTGTTGCTGGCCATGGGCTTCGAGGGCGTCGCGCCGGACGGGATGGTCGCCCAGCTCGGTCTGAGCGTGGACGGCCGCAAGCGGGTCGAGCGCACGCCCGAGTACGGGACCTCGGTCCCGGGCGTCTTCGTGGCGGGAGATGCCGGGCGAGGGCAGTCGCTGATCGTCTGGGCCATCGCCGAGGGCAGGGCCGCCGCCGCGTCGGTGGATGCCTACCTGCGCGGTGATACCGCACTCCCTGAGCCGGTCAAGGCCACTGACGTGTCTCTGACCATCTGACGTGCGAGATCGTTCCGTCCCGTGTGTGGCGGGTGCAACCCCGCCGCGCACAGCAATCATCCATATGCTCAGGTAGGATAGAGGTCATGCGTAGAGCAAAGATTGTGTGCACTCTTGGTCCGGCCACCACCACTCAAGAACAGATCCTCGAGCTGGCGAGAGCCGGTATGAACGTGGCACGCATCAATGCTTCCCATGGCTCGCACGCCGAGCATGAGGAAAGAATTGTGCGGGTACGCAAAGCGGCCGAGATCACCGGCCGTCCGATTGCGGTGTTGGTCGACCTCCAGGGGCCCAAGATCCGTCTCGGCGAGTTCGCAGAGGGCCCGGTCCAGTTGAACGTGGGCGATGAATTCACCATCACCACCGAAGACGTTCCGGGAACCAAGGAGCTGGTCTCCACGACGTTCAAGGGTCTCCCGGGAGATTGCCATCCCGGCGATCGTATTCTGATCGACGACGGCAAGGTCGCCATCCGTGTGGTGGCGGTGGAAGGACCCGAGGTCCGTACCGTCGTCGAGGTTCCCGGCCCGGTCTCCGATCACAAGGGCGTCAACCTTCCCGGCGTCGCCGTCTCGGTTCCCGCGCTGTCCGACAAGGACCGCGAGGACCTGGAATGGGGCCTGAGGTTCGGCTGCGACATCGTCGCCCTGTCCTTCGTGCGTTCGGCCAAGGACATCGAGGATGTGCACGAGATCATGGATCGCGTGGGCATTCGCCGCCCCGTCATCGCCAAGGTCGAAAAGCCGCAGGCTGTGGCCAACCTCGAGGGCATCATTCGGGCCTTCGACGGCATCATGGTCGCCCGCGGCGATCTGGGCGTTGAAGTTCCCCTGGAGCAGGTTCCGATCGTCCAGAAGCGCGCCATCGATCTGGCGCGCAAGAACGCCAAGCCAGTCATCGTCGCCACCCAGGTCCTCGAATCGATGATCGAGAACCCGCGTCCGACGCGTGCCGAAGCATCGGATTGCGCGAACGCCATCATCGACGGCGCAGACGCGGTCATGCTCTCCGGAGAGACCTCGGTCGGTCGCTATCCGATCGAGTGCGTCGAGACCATGGCGAACATCATCGAATACTCCGAAGAGCAGGGCCTTGAGCAGATCCCCGTCATCAGCAACGTGCATCGCACGCGCAATGGCGTGATCACCCGCGCCGCCGTGGAAATCGGCGAGTCGCTGGGCGTCAAGTACATCGTGGTCTTCACGAAGTCCGGCCAGACGGCACGGCGTGTGGCGCGTTTGCGCGCTCGTCTGCCTCTGCTATGCTTCACACCTGAGCCTGAGATTCGCAACCAGCTCGCGCTGTCGTGGGGCGTCGAAACCTTTACGGTTCCCAACGTTCTTCACACAGACGATATGGTTGGTCAGGTTGATCACCTTTTGCGTGAGATGGACATGGCGGAGGATGGCGATCGAATCGTCATCGTCGCCGGAATGCCGGCCGGAGTCATCGGTTCGACGAACACCATCCGCGTGCACAAGATGGGCGAAACTCTCATTCGTTACGCCTGATCCTGTGCTACAGTAGGCCTCTGTGCCGACTGTAAGGCTCCTGTGGTGGAATTGGTAGACACACTGCACTCAAAATGCAGCGCTTAACGGCGTGCGGGTTCGAGTCCCGCCGGGAGCACTCCTGCTGTCTCTGTTCGAGTCGCACAAGCGACGCGGATGAGCGAGCAAAGTGATGGTTGGTGTCGAAGTCGAGTGCTTCGACACCTCTTCCATTTCAATGGTCTCGCAAGGCGCGGGACTGTACGATGACCATAGCTAAACGCGCGATACGTTGCCGGTCAAAGGAGACATGATGGCAAAGGAAGAGCCGACACAACGAGACACCTCCGCATCGGAAACCCGCGGATACCGTGCACTCGTTGTCGAGGACGAAACCCTTATCCGGCTTGATATTGTCGAGACGTTGGAAGATGCGGGTTACGAGGTCGTGGGCCAGGCCTCCGATGGTGAACAAGCCATCGCCCTGGCTGACGAACTGGAGCCGGATCTCATCGTCATGGACGTGAAGATGCCCGGGATGGACGGTATCACCGCCGCCGAGCGCATTCTGCAGGACCGCCGTTGTGCGGTCGTCATGTTGACCGCTTTCTCGCAGAGCGAGCTGGTGGAGCGTGCGCGCGATGCCGGCGCGATGGCATACGTGGTCAAGCCGTTCACGCCCGCGGAGCTCATCCCCGCGGTGGAGATCGCGGTCTCCCGTGCGGCGGAGATGACGGCACTGGAAGGCGAGGTGGCGAACCTCACCGAGCAGTTCGAGACGCGCAAACGCGTGGACCGCGCCAAGGGCCTCCTCGAGGCGCGTATGGGACTCTCGGAGCCCGAAGCCTTCCGCTGGATCCAGAAGACCTCTATGGATCGCCGCCTGACGATGCGCGAGGTTGCCGACGCCGTCATCGAGCAGGTCGGCGGCAAGGAGTAAGAGCGCGGTTCTCTCCGATTGAACGCAGTCGAAATCAAGAGATCCGCGAGTAGCGACGACGTCTGCTTCCCCGGCGGCGCTCAGCGCGGCACGTGCTAAGCGCTGCCGATATCGAAGCTGTGTCTACGCCGCGACGAAGACGTTCGTCATTCGACCGATCGCGGTCAGTGCGCCGTCGTCGTCCCGGATCTCCACGCTCGAACAGATGCTGGAGCGGGCCTGTGAGATGACCGTGGCGCGCGCTGTCACGTGCCCGGACTTCGCAGCCCTCAGCTGGCTGACATTGAGCTCTGTTCCCACTGCGGACTTTCCATTCGGGGCGTTGAGCAGCGCCAAGGTGGATGCGGCGTGTTCCACAAGAACGGCGTTGGCGCCGCCGTGCAGCAGCCCAACTGGTTGACGATTGCCTTGTACCGGCAGGCGCAGGGTCACCTCGGCGGCGTCGAGCCGCAGGATTTCCATCCCCATTCGAATGCCCAGCTCACCGAGAGCGTGCTCAATATCCATGAGCCGATGCTATCGAGTATAGGCTGGTGCTGTGAACTCAGATCGTATTCTCCTGGTCGACGGCAACTCGATGGCTTTCCGGGCTTTCTACGCCTTGCGCGCGGACAGCTTCTTAACCGCGCATGGCCAATACACCAACGCCGTTTACGGCTTCACCAACACACTCCTCAAGATGATCGCGGATCACCAGCCGACCCACGTGGCGGTGGCTTTCGACCTGCCCGGCGGGACCTTCCGCACTCGTAAGTTCCCCGAATACAAGGGGGGCCGCGCCGCGACGCCACCGGAGTTCAAGGGGCAGATCGACGTCATCAAGGAGACGCTCAGCGTGCTGGGCATCGAGTGGTTGACGGTCACGGATTTCGAGGCGGACGACATCGTCGCCACGCTTGCGCGGCGTGCCAACGATGAGGGG
This sequence comes from Actinomycetaceae bacterium L2_0104, assembly GCA_047501485.1. Classification (GTDB taxonomy): domain Bacteria; phylum Actinomycetota; class Actinomycetes; order Actinomycetales; family Actinomycetaceae; genus Ancrocorticia. The sequence goes on from JAZDRN010000010.1 coordinate 28,500, forward strand.
ATGCACGCTTTCATCGCCTCGGGCGACAAAGACGCCTACCAGCTCGTCACCGCCAGTTGCACATTGCTCTACCCCATGCCGCGTTCCGACATGCTCGTTCTGGATCCCGATGGGGTGGAGAAGAAGACCGGGGTGACACCCGCGGAATATCCCGATGTGGCCGCGTTGGTGGGTGAGGGCGCGGACAACCTCCCTGGCGTGCCCGGGGTCGGTCCCAAAACCGCCGTGAAGTGGATTCAGCAGTACGGCAACCTGGAGCAGATCATCGCGCACGCCGAGGAGATCAAGGGGCGTGCGGGTGCCTCCCTGCGGGAGAACGTCGACCAGGTCCTGTTGAACCGGGAATTGAATCGACTGGTCACCGATCTGCCGATCGGCGAGGACCTCGATGAATTCCGGATGAAGGGAGTCGATCGCACCTCGCTGCACGAGCTGTTCGACACGCTCGACTTCAAGAGCCTGCGCGGGCGAGTGCTGCAGGAGCTGCCCATCCGCGACGGCGGAGAGAACGAGGAGGTGGATCCTGACGCGCTCGATCTCAACGCATTGGAAGTCACCGAAACAGGTCTGGAGAAGTGGCTCACCGATCACGAGGGTGCGCGCTGGGGGCTTTCCGTCACCGGAAACTTTGCTCCGATGCGCGGCGACGTCGAATCCATCGCCATCTGCGATGGAGCCGGCCACGTCTATAGCACGCTACGTGCGGCACTGACGCCCCAGGATGAGAAGGCGCTTGCCGCCTGGCTCTCCGATCCGGCGCAGGCCAAGGTGTGCCACGGGGGCAAGGAGCACTGGCATGCCCTGCACGGCGCCGGCGGCTTCGATCTGCGGGGCATCGTGTGCGACACGGTGTTGGCTGCCTACCTGCTCCATCCCGATCAGCGCGAATACGATCTGCAGGACCTGGCGATGCGTTACGTGGGAGTGGACATCTCTGTCGCCGCTCCCGAGGGCATGCTGCCGGGCTTGGGCGGCGAAGAGGGGAACGATGTCAACGTCAACCGGGCGGCCGTGCTGCTCCCGTTGGCGGACGCCCTGGTGGAACAGCTCTCCGAACAGGGAGAGGATGGTGCCCTGCTCGATCTGGAGCTCGCTGTCGCCTCGGCCCTCCAGGTGATGGAGGAGACCGGCATCGCCATCGACGAGGAGCGTCTCGAGGAGCTGCGCAAGAGCTTCGACTCACGCGTGGAGGCGGCGGCGGAGTCCGCCTATGCCGCTATCGGCCACGAGGTCAACCTCTCCAGCCCCAAGCAGTTGCAGGCGGTGCTCTTCGAGGAACTGGGGCTTCCCACGACCAAGAAGACGAAGTCCGGCTACACGACGAACGCCGAGGCTCTCGCCGATCTCGCCGCGCGGATCGCTCATCGAGAGGATGAGCAGGCCCTGGCGGGCCAGACATTCCTGGGTTCGCTCCTCGAACATCGTGACGCCATCAAGCTGCGCCAGTCGGTGGAGGGATTGCAGCGTTCCGTTCAGCCCGATGGCCGCATTCACACCACGTACCAGCAAGCGGTGGCCGCCACCGGCCGGCTCTCGTCAACGGACCCCAATCTGCAGAACATCCATGCGCGCACGATGGAGGGTCAGCAGATCCGCGAAGCCTTCGTGGCGGGCGAGGATTTCGAGGGAATCATGACCGCAGATTACTCCCAGATCGAGATGCGCCTCATGGCCTCTCTCTCCGGCGATGCGGACCTCATCGACGCCTTCGTCAAGGGCGACGATCTGCACACCTACGTGGCCTCGCGAGTCTTCGGCATACCGGAGGAAGAGGTGACGGGCGCACAGCGCTCTCGCATCAAGGCGATGAGCTACGGGCTGGCCTATGGACTGTCCGCCTTCGGGCTCTCGCGCCAGCTGCGCATCGACGTCGCCGAAGCCCAGCGCCTCATGGACGACTATTTCTCCCGCTTCGGTAAGGTGCGCGAGTACCTCACATCCCTGGTGGAGAAGGCCCGCAAGGATGGATACACGGAGACGATGCTGGGCAGGCGCCGCTATCTGCCGGAGCTGACCTCGACGAACCGGCAGTTGCGTGACGCCGCCGAACGCATGGCGCTCAACGCGCCCATCCAGGGTTCGGCGGCGGACATCATCAAACTGGCGATGGTCGACGTCGTCCGCGACCTACAGGAGTCGGGACTGCGCTCGCGCGTGCTGCTCCAGGTGCACGACGAACTGGTGTTGGAGATCGCGGCGGGGGAGCGGGAGAAGGTCGAACAGATCGTCCGCGCCGATATGGGGTCGGCCGCCCAGCTCGCGGTGCCGCTCTCCGTCGGCGTCGGCTATGGCGACAACTGGCGCGTGGCGGCCCACTAGAGTTTCCGCGCGCGCACGATAAGGGTCCCGGGTATCCAGGGAGATCGCTCGGGGCCCCATCCGCCCCACACCAGGGTGCGGCCCTCGGGCCACTCCGGCTCCCAGAGGCGTTCTATTGTGAAACCCGCGGATGCCAATGCGGCGCTGTGCTCGGCGAGGGTATGGGGGAATTCGACGTAGTCGAGAGCGCCGGCGCTGTCTCGTTCCACGTAGGCGCGTCCGTCGAAATACGACGTGGTTACGGTCATGGCGTCGCGGGTAGGGGAGTCCGGGAACATCCAACGCGTGGGGTGCGGCGTCGAGTATGCGAGTGTCCCTCCGGGGCGCAGCACCCGAGCGATCTCGCGATAGGCCGCCTCGAGGTCCTCGACGAACGGTAGTGCCCCGAAGCTGGTGAACGCGATGTCGAAACTGGAGTCGGCGAAAGGCATGTTGAGGACATCGGCTGCCACCAACGGGAAGCCGACGCCGTGCCTTTCATTGAGTTCTTGCGCGGCCATGAGCATCCGCGGCGAGATGTCCGTGGCGACGACGTCGCCGCCCTCGAGGGCAAGAGCACGCGAACACTGGGCGCCGCCGCAGCCGAACTCCAGTACGCGCTTGCCGGCGATATCGCCGAGGATGTGCGCGTCGTCCTCCAGCAGACCTTCGGGGCCCCAGCTGAAACTGACCTCGCCGAGATCGGACCCGTGCTCCTCCAAGTAGTCGCCGCTGTTGGCATCCCACCAATTCCGGTGGGCCGCCGAAGCGGAGTCCTCCGGGCCCAAGATCTCGCGACCCACCCACATGCTGTTCCCTCCTCCAGATCACGCCGAACAGGCCGCCTGGACGCACCCGATATCGTGCGGACACGTCCGTTGACCCCAGGAGACCTGCAAACACCTGTGGATCCCAAGATACAATAGCGATGACTATGGGCGCTATCTCACCTGAATTCCGCGATTTCGTGCGGTAATGCGTTTGCGGCATCACCGTGACTCCCGTAAAGTAACGTCTTGGTACGGGCATCTGATGTCCATACCGAAATTGTCCATAACTTCTATTTCTGTCCGTAACGGAGTCACCAACTTCATGACCGATAACACGCCCGCTACCTCGACGATCCCGCAGGTCGCAATCAACGACATTGGCGATGAGGCCGATCTCATCGCCGCAGTCGACCAGACCATCAAGTACTTCAATGACGGGGATATCGTCGAAGGAACCGTTGTCAAGGTCGACCACGACGAAGTCCTGCTCGACATTGGCTACAAGACCGAGGGCGTCATCCCCTCCAAGGAACTCTCCATCAAGCATGATGTAGATCCTGATGATGTCGTCAAGGTCGGCGACGAAGTCGAAGCACTCGTCCTCCAGAAGGAAGACAAGGAAGGCCGTCTCCTTCTGTCCAAGAAGCGCGCTCAGTACGAGCGGGCTTGGTCCCAGATCGAAGATGTCAAGGAAGCCGATGGCGTTGTCACCGGCACCGTCATCGAGGTCGTCAAGGGTGGCCTCATCCTCGACATCGGTCTGCGCGGCTTCCTCCCCGCTTCGCTCGTTGAAATGCGCCGCGTGCGCGATCTTCAGCCCTACATCGGCCGCGAGCTCGAAGCCAAGATCATTGAGCTGGACAAGAACCGCAACAACGTGGTTCTCTCCCGTCGCTCCTGGCTGGAAGAGACCCAGTCGCAGGCCCGCGGCGAGTTCCTCACCAACCTCAAGAAGGGCCAGGTTCGCGAGGGAGTCATCTCCTCCATCGTCAACTTCGGTGCGTTCGTCGACCTCGGCGGCGTTGACGGCCTCGTCCACGTCTCCGAGCTGTCCTGGAAGCACATCGATCACCCGTCGGAGGTTGTCGAGGTCGGCCAGAAGGTCACCGTCGAGGTTCTCGACGTGGACATGGACCGCGAGCGTGTCTCCCTCTCCCTGAAGGCAACTCAGGAAGATCCGTGGCAGACCTTCGCGCGCACGCACGCCATCGGCCAGATCGTTCCCGGCAAGGTCACCAAGCTCGTTCCGTTCGGCGCCTTCGTCCGCGTCGAGGATGGTATCGAGGGCCTCGTCCACATCTCCGAGCTGGCTCAGCGCCACATCGATCTGCCCGAGCAGGTAGTCAAGGTCGGCGACGACGCCTTCGTCAAGGTCATCGACATCGATCTGGATCGCCGTCGCATCTCGCTCTCCCTCAAGCAGGCCAACGAGGGCGTGGACCCGGAGTCCGAGGACTTCGATCCTTCGCTGTACGGCATGGCTGCCGAGTACGACGAGCAGGGCAACTACAAGTACCCCGAGGGCTTCGACCCCGAGTCCAACGAGTGGCTTCCGGGCTACGAGGCTCAGCGCGAGGCATGGGAGAACGAGTACGCAGCGGCTCAGGCTCGCTGGGAGTCCCACAAGTCGCAGGTTGCCAAGGCAGCCGAAGAGGACGCCGCCGCTGGACAGGCTGCTGCAGCTCCGGCTGCGGAGCCGGCACCGGCCTCGTACTCCTCCGGCACCGAGGCTTCCGGAACTCTCGCTTCCGATGAGGCACTCGCAGCTCTTCGTGAGAAGCTCACGAACAACTGAGGTGAGCGGTTGTAACCGCTAGCTTGATGAGGTTGGCCCCGGGCAGTGCCCGGGGCCAACCTGTTTGTCGTGTGCCACCTGCGTCTACCGGCCCCCCGGGGATCCGGGAGAGAAGAGTCTGACCAGCCAGGACATGTGCGCGGAGATATTGGCAGCGGCGGCATCACAGAATTTTCTTCGCCGATTGCCTGCCGATTGCCTACCGTTTCCGTCCAGGCTTCAATCGGGGATGATATGGTACTTCCCTTTTCGAGCCATCGAATCGAGCAGCGCTGCTAGAGCGCGAAACGGATTCGGTGCGCGAGAGCGCTTCGGAGTGGATTTCGCTCGGTTGAAGTGTTTCCGGGAAGCTTTCGGCTAACTGAGTCGCCGCCGCAAGCGGTTGCGGATCGGCGCTCTTCTAGATCACGTAGTTGTCGCCCGGCGCGGACGAAGAGGCGAGATCGGCGATCGTGATGCCGGTGAAGAACTCCTCGATGAGCCTGTGCAGGTCCTGCCACATGGCGAGGGTGCGGCACTTATCGTGATTGGGACAGGGTGTGGCCTCGTCCAGGCAGGCGACCGGCGCGAGACTTCCTTCGGTCAGGAGCAGTATGCTCGCGACGGTGTAATCACTGGGGTCCTTGGTGAGGCGGTAGCCGCCGCCCTTGCCGCGCTGCCCGGCCAGCACGTTGGCCCGGACGAGGGTTTTGAGAATGCTCTCCAGGTACTTCTCCGAGATATCCTGGCGCTCCGCGATCTCCTTGAGTGGGATGTACCCGACCGTCTGGTTCTCAGCGAGATCGATCATGACGCGGAGCGCGTAGCGCCCCTTTGTTGACACTAGCATCCTTAAACCTCCGCTTGAATAGTCAGGTCCCAATTTTATTGTGGGTATATAGGATATCACCGGCTATGAAGGGCGCCCGTGCACCGGCCCCGGCCGCGGACGTCTCGCCCGCACCTCGATCGGCGAGGGGTTAGCCGGCCAGGGCCCGTGCCAGATCGTCGCGGATGTCCTCCACGTTCTCGATACCAACCGACAGTCGCAGCAGGGTGTCCGTTATTCCAAGCCGCTGCCGCACGTCCTCGGGAACGTCCGGATGGGTCTGCACCATGGGGTAGGTGATGAGGGACTCGGTCCCCCCAAGGCTCTCCGCAAAGGTGATGAGGTGAATCCCCTCGAGCACCCGCTTCGCCACCTCCGGGGTGGAGGTGCGGAAGGAGATCATCGCCCCGGCGCCGCGCGCCTGCGCTGCATTGACCGCGTAGCCCGGGTGATCCTCCAGGCCCACGTAGAACACCTCGGTGACCTCGGGCTGTTCGCGCAGCCAGCGTGCGATCGCCTGGGCGTTGCGCTCCTGGCGTTCCATGCGCAGGGCGAGGGTCTTCAACCCGCGAATGACGAGCCAGGAATCGAAGGGGGAGAGCGCTCCACCCGTGGTCTTGAGGATGAGGCGAACTCTCTCGGCGAGCGCCTCGGTGCGCGATGTGACGAACCCGGAGATCGTGTCATTGTGCCCGCCGATGAACTTGCTGCCGGAATGCAGCACCAGATCGGCGCCGAGCGCGATGGGATTCTGAAGGCACGGCGAGAGGAAGGTGTTGTCCGCGATCACGAGCAGACCGTGCTCGTCGGCGATGCGGCGGCACTCCTTCAGATCCGTCACGTTCATCATCGGATTCGATGGGGTCTCGATGAACAGGCACACGGTGTCGCTGCGGATGGCCGCTTCGATGTCGACAGGATTCGAGGTGTCCGCATAGCTGATGGAGAGCCCGTTCTTCCTGCTCACCTGGTCGAAGAGTCGAATGGTTCCACCGTAGAGGTCCTCGGAGCACACGATGTGGTCGCCGGGAGAGAAGAGCTCGAAGCATGCCGCCACGGCGGCCATCCCCGAGGCGAATGCGCAGGTGTCGACCCCGCCTTCCAACCCCGTCATGATCTCTTCGAGGTGCTCGCGTGTGGGGTTCTTCTCCCGGGTGTAGTCGAATCCGGTGGATTGCCCGAGCCCGATGTGCCCAAAGGTGGCGGTCTGATAGATCGGGAAGCTCACCGCGCGGGTGGACTCGTGGAACCCATGGTTGGCATGGATACATCGCGTATCAAAGTGCTCGGACAATGCGGCTCGCTCTCTCAAGTCAGGAATCTACCCACTATGTTGGTATGGATACGTGGGGAAGGCCCGCTGTGTTCACCATGTGGCGTCGTCCTTGACGGGCCGGCGAGCTGGGGTACATTCACATGACAAACATGTAACCTACGGGGCAAGTGGGATTATAGTGCTGGAGGCACACCATGAATACTCTCAGCAAGAAGATACATGCAGATCGCGAACATCTCACCGATCTACGCCGCCGCTTTCACCAGCATCCGGAACTGGGACTACAGGAGTTCTGGACAGCCGAGCAGATCGAAGCCGAACTGGATGCGTATGGTATATCCCACACGCGTGTGGGTGCCACGGGAGTCCTTGGAACGATCACGGGCACCTTGGGCGGCACGGGCGCGATAGCCCTGCGGGCCGACATCGATGGCCTTCCCGTGCAGGAGACGAATGACGTCCCCTACCGTTCCCTGAACGACGGCATCATGCACGCCTGCGGCCACGACTCCCACATCACAGTTCTTCTGGGTGCGGCCAAAGCGCTGCAGGATGCCCGCGGAATGTTCGGAGGAACCGTCAAGCTCATCTTCCAGCCGGCCGAGGAAATCGGATACGGTGCCCTGGACTTCGTCGAGGCAGGTGTGCTCGATGGCGTCGAGCGCACCTTCGGTATGCACGCCGCCTCGGATCTACCCGTCGGTTCTCTCGCCGTTGTGGAGGGGATCAACTTCGCCGCCGTCGACCATTTCGTCATAACCGTCCGGGGCAGGGGAGCGCACGTCTCCCGCCCCAATCTGGGAGCCGATGCCCTTTACATCGCCTCCAGTATCGTCGTGGCAGCTCAGGCCCTTGTGGCGCGCCGCACCGACCCGGTGGAACCCGTCGTCATCGGAATCGGAAAACTCCACGCTGGAACCACCTACAACGCCCTCGCCGAGACCGCCGAGATCGAGGGAACCACTAGGACGGTGACGCCGCAGACCCGGGCCAGCGTGCGTGCCGACGTCGTCGCCCTCGCGGAACAGACGGCGCGACTCTTCGGCGCCGAGGTCGATATCGCGTGGCGTGAGGTCACTCCCGCGGTCGTCAACCCACCCGACGTGACGGCCGAGGTAGCCGCGGTCGCGAAGAAGGTCGACGGCGCCGTCGTCGTCACCGCGCGGGACTACTCGCTGGGCGGGGACAACTTCGCCGAATTCCAGCAGCGGGTGCCGGGCGTCTACGCCTACTTGGGGACCGGAAACCCGGACATCCCGAACACTCAGAATTCGCATCACAATGGGAACTTCGATCTCGACGAGACGGCACTGCCCCTCGGAGCGGCCCTGTACGCGGAATATGCCCTGTGGTGGCTCACCGAGGGAACGGCGAATCGTCATTGAGAAGGGAAGGACGAACCGTGAGCGATAACTACGCGGAATCCGAGAACGGCGCGCCCATCGCGACGCGAAAGGCTGTTATCGATATCCGCAACGTCTCCAAGACATTTCGCGGCAAGGCGGGTTCGGTCGAGGCGCTCAAGGACGTCTCGCTGAGCGTGGAGGAAGGTGACGTCTACGGGATCATCGGCTTCTCGGGAGCGGGAAAATCGACGCTGCTGCGCCTCGTGAACCAGCTGGAGAGCCCGGACAGCGGGTCGGTCAGCGTGGATGGGCGCGAGTTGACGGAGCTGCGCTCGAAAGATCTGCGCGCGGTCCGGCGCGACATCGGCATGGTCTTCCAGCAGTTCAATCTCCTGGAGCGCAAGAGCGTCTACCACAACGTCGCGATGCCACTGATACTGGCCGGCGCCCGTAAGTCCGATATCAAGGAGCGGGTCGAGGAGGTACTGCGCATCGTCGAGTTGGAGGACAAGCGCAATACCTACGTCAGTCAGCTCTCGGGCGGTCAGAAGCAGCGCGTCGGCATCGCTCGTGCTCTCGCCACATCGCCGAAGATCATGCTCTGCGACGAGGCGACCAGCGCGCTCGATCCCAAGACGACCGAGTCGATTCTGGCCCTGCTCAAGAAGATCAACCGCGAAATCGGCGTCACCATTCTTCTGATCACGCACCAGATGCAGGTGATCCAGCGTGTGTGCAACAAAGTGGCGGTCATGGAATCCGGGCGTATCGTGGAACAGGGGAGCGTGTTGGAGCTCTTCTCCGCCCCACGCCAGGAGATCACCCAGGAGTTCGTACGGACGGTGATCAACGATCGGATCCCCTCCTCCATCCTGAACCTGCTGGAGACGGACGAGCGGCATTACAGCGTGCAGCGGTTGCGGTTCATCGGGGAGACTGCGCGCAAACCCGTGCTTTCGACGATCTCCCGGATACCCGACCTTGAGGTCAACGTCTTGGGGGCCACCGTCGAGGAGCTGCAGGAGACGATCCTGTGCCTCTATCTGATCCAACTCATCGGGGCGGACCATGCGATAGCGCAGGCGGAGGCCCTCATCGACGATGCCGGAGTACTGCGAGAGAAGGTTGATGCGTAATGGAGCAAGAGCTTTTCGGAGTCACCGTCGACAAGCTGCTGCTTGCCGGCAGCCAGACCGTCTACATGCTCGGTTGGGGCATGCTGGTGGGCGGAGCGATCGGTGTGTTAATTGCCCTGGCCCTTGTCTTGTCACGCCCCAACGGGCTCATGGCCAATCGATTCGTATACACGGTCCTCAACGTGACCGTCAACATCATCCGTTCGATTCCGTTCATCATCCTGCTCGTCGCCATCATGCCGCTGACGAGGCTCATCATGGGCACCCCGGTGGGGACGCAGGCCCAGCTTGTTCCGCTGGTGATATACATCGCTCCGTTCATCGCGCGGCTGGTGGAGACCAGCCTGCTGGAGGTCAAGCCCGGTGTCATCGAGGCTGCCCAGGCGATGGGCGCCAGCAACTTCCAGATCATCCGGTACTTCCTGCTCCCGGAGACGTACAGCTCGATCGTCTTGGCTCTGACCACCGGAGTCATCGGACTGCTGGGAGCGACCGCCATGGCCGGATACGGCGGAGGAGGCGGAGTCGGAGATCTCGCGCTGACCTATGGTCGTGAGGCGATGAATACGCCGCTCATGGTGTTCACCGTTGTCGTACTCGTAATTTTTGTCCAGATTCTGCAGGTGATCGGCAACGGGCTTGCCCGGCGCCTGCGTGAACCCCGATAGGGAGAAAACATGAAAAAGCTCATCTCATTCGTTGCTGCTGCCGCACTGACGGCCGGTATGGCCGCCTGCTCGGCGCCCGGAGAAACGGACAATTCCTCCACGGGAGAGGACGGCGAGAAGACCACGCTGACCTACTCCCGTTCGCAGGGCCCCTATTCGGAACTGCTCGAGGATGCGGTGGTTCCGATCCTGGAAGAGAAGGGATACGAGGTCAAGGGAGTCGATTTCTCCGATCTCCTCAATGCGGACATCGCGTTGAACGACGGCGACGTCGACTTCAACGTCGAACAGCACACCGCCTACCTCGAAGACTTCAATGCGAAGAACGATGGCGACCTCGTCCCGATCAGCCCGATCCCCACGGTCCCGGCGGGCATCTACTCCGAAAACCACGAGTCGCTGGACGAGGTCGCCGATGGTGCGACCATCGCGGTTCCCAACGACGCTTCCAACCGTGCCCGGGCCTACCTGCTGCTGCAGAAGATCGGCTGGATCGAGCTCGACGAGTCCGCGGACTTCTCCGCCCTGTCCGAGGCGAACGTGACTTCGAACCCCCACAACCTGCAGTTCACGGAGATGAAGTCGCTGTCCATCCCGGCTGTGGCGCAGGACTTCGACTACATCGTCATCACCGGCTCCATCGTCTACAACGCGAAGATCGATCCCTCGACCGCGCTGGAGACCGAGGACATCCTCGATAATCTCATCCTGCAGGTTGTGGTGAAGGAAGAGAACAAGGACACCCAGTGGGCACAGGACATCGTCGACGCCTACCACTCCGATGAGTTCAAGCAGTACATGGAGGAGAACAACGACGGCCTGTGGTGGATCCCCGAGGAACTGCAGTGACGCCCGCGTGTGCGGCTCGATAGCCTCTCGATAGCTCAAGGGCCGACCGATATCTGCGGGCCGGCGGCCGCGCGAATCCCAGGCGGCTGCGTGCGAATAACTCAATGAGAATGCGACTAGCATGGAGTATCCACAACGAGGAGGCTCCATGCTAGTCGTCTGTCTGACCGGTGGAATCGGCGCGGGAAAGTCCACCGCCGCGCGAATGCTCGCGGAATTCGGGGCGCATACGATGTCCCTGGACGATATCGCGCGAGGTGTGCTCGATCCGGGCACAGACGGGACGCGAGAGGTGGCGGAGCTGTGGCCCGAGGCCGTCCGAGACGGCGTGGTCGACCGCCAGTTCCTGGCGGGCATCGTCTTCTCCGACGACGCCGCCCTGCGCCGGCTGAACTCCATCACTCACCCGCGTACCTGGTCGGCTGCCGAGCTCCTGCTCGCCGAGTGGGAACAGACGGATCCCAGTGGCATCGCCGTCATCGAACTGGCGCTTCTCGCCCAGAGTCCGAGAAAGTACCAGGCCCATCTCAACATGGTGATAGCCGCCGATCTATCCGTCAGAATAGAGCGGCTCGTCCGCCTGCGCGGGATGAGCGAGGACGATGCCCGCAGCCGTATAGCGAGCCAGGCACGGCAGGAGCGGCTGGGCGAATTGGCGGATATCTGGGTGGACAACTCGGACGGCGAAGGGCAACTGCGTGGTGAACTCGCCGCGGTGTGGGCAGACCGCCTCGAACCTTTTGCGGAGAATCTTACTGCTGGCCGGCGTGTCAAGGGCCTGCCCGTGCCACCCGATTCCGGCGCCGTCGCCAGAATCATGGCGCGGCTGGAGCATCACGGGCTGGATCCTCGTCAAGGTGGCCCTATGAACGCCGAGCCCGGGTCGGCTGCGGATGTGGGTACAGGCACGCGTATACGTAACGACGAAGCGGCTCTCCGCCGAGCCGGATTTCTGCCGGTGCTCGGGGAGAGCCGCTTCGTCAGCGCCGACCCCGCCTACGAGTTCGAAGTGGACTCGGACTGAGAGGTGCCGATGGTCCGGACGCCGGCACGCGGGGTCTGCGGACTTCGTTCGATGCCCGCGATGCGGTAAGCGTCCTCCTCGTCCAGCGTCTCGTGTTCCAGCAGGGCGTCGACGAGAGCCTTGTGCTGATCGGCATGCTCGCCCAATAGACGCTTGGCCTCCCCGTAGCAATCGGAGAGCATCTCCTTGACCTCCGCGTCGACCGTGGCCAGCAGTTCGTCGGAGACGCCCTGCGAGCGCGGATCGCCCTCGCTCGGATAGACCTGCACGGGTCCGATCTTCTCGGACATCCCCCAACGTCCGAACATCTGCCGAGCAATGCCGGTGGCGGTCTGGAGGTCGGATTCGGCGCCGGTGGTGACGACTCCGAGCACCACCTCCTCGGCGGCCATGCCGCCGAGCGCTCCGATGATGCGCCCGCGCAGATAGTCCTTGTCGTAGCCGTACTTGTCCGCCTCGGGAGTGGAGAGCGTGACTCCCAGGGCGCGCCCGCGCGGGATGATCGAGATCTTGCGAACCGGATCCGCTCCCGGCTGGATCATGCCCAGAAGTGCGTGTCCGGCCTCGTGCCACGCCGTCCGTTCCAGCTCGACGGGATCCATCATGACGGAGCGCTGCACACCCAACTGGATGGTCTCCAGCGCGTTGGTGAAGTCAGAGGTCATGATGGTTCCCGCCCCGCGCCGCGCTGCCAGCAGCGAGGCTTCGTTGACAAGGTTCGCCAGATCGGCGCCGGTGAGACCCGGAGTGCTGCGTGATATCGCCGCCAATGAAACCGTGGCGTCGACGGGTCGGCCCCGGGTGTGCACCCTGAGGATATCCTCGCGACCCTTTTGATCCGGGGGAGAGACGGTGATGGTGCGATCGAAACGACCGGCACGCGTGAGCGCCGAATCCAGCACCTCGGCCAGGTTCGTGGCGGCGATGACGATGATGTTCTCCGTGGCTGAGAAGCCGTCCATCTCCGTGAGGATCTGATTGAGGGTCTGTTCGCGGTCCTCGTTCGAACCGAGAGAGCTCGCTGAGGACCGCGAGCGTCCGATGGCGTCGATCTCATCGATGAAGATGATGGCGGGGGCGACCTTGCGTGCTGCCTCGAACAGGCTGCGGACGTCCGAGGCGCCTTTGCCCGCGAGGATTCCGCCGATCTCGGCCGCGGACACCGTGAAGAAGGGAACCTCTGCTTCACCGGCAGTGGCACGCGCCAGCAGCGTCTTTCCCGTGCCCGGTCCGCCTTCCAACAGGATGCCACGGGGGATCTTCGCACCGAGCCGGGTGTACTTCTCCGGCTTCTTCAGCATGTCGACGATCTCTCTCAGCTGATCCTCCACCTCGTCGATTCCGGCAACATCCTCGAACGTCACCCGGTTAGACTCCGGATCGATCGGTTCGTGGTTCTTGCCCCCGAAAAGGCCGCCCATGCCGCCGCCCTTCATCTGGCGCGACATCATCCAGTACCAGAGCCCCACCAACGCCACAATCGGAAGCAGTGAGAACAACAAGGTCAGGAGTGGGTTGGAACGGGAGATAGTGGAGACGGCGGTGATCTCCACGCCGTTGGAGGACAAGAGCTGGGCCATGTCGTCGTCGGCCCAGGTCGGACGCTCGGTCGTGAACTGGTGCGAGGACGTCCCCTCGAAGGTGATCGAGTGACGCAGCTCGCCCTCGATGGTGTCGCCCTGAGAGGCGATGGTCCTGACGTTGTCGCTCGTCAGTTGCGAGTAGTACTCGTTGTAGGGCAGCGTCACGACGGGGTTGAGGGTCTGCTGCAGCCAGGAGAAGAGAAAGAAACTCGCGACCCAGGTCACGAGGATGATGGCGAAGATTCGCCGCCACGAGGGACGCTGGCGCCCGGAGGGGTTCTTGCGATCCCCCGGTTTCGCAACGCCCTCGGACCGCCAGGAATGAGGCTCTTCCGCAGAGCTGCGAGGCGAGTTCGCAGAAGTGCGAGGCGAGGCATGATGGTCGCGGTGGGACGTTTCCCTAGATTGAGATTCAGCCATGGTGCTCCTTATTTCTGACACCATCTTCCGGGCAGTTTCTGAATGTTGTCTAGGAGCCGCGCGACATTGCGCGCCAGGCGAAAATGATTTCGGTTACCGGTGGCGATTTTCTCGCTCTCGCGCGGTAGCGTTGAGGCATGAATCCCGTGACCGATCTCGTCAGAAGTGAAGCTCCCTTCGAGGTTATCTCCGAGTACAAGCCAGCGGGTGATCAGCCGCAGGCCATAGCGGAGCTGACGGAACGCATCAACGCGGGTGAGAAAGACGTGGTGCTGTTGGGAGCCACGGGCACGGGCAAATCTGCGACCGCGGCCTGGTTGATCGAACAGGTGCAGCGCCCGACGCTCATCATCGAGCCGAACAAGACGTTGGCGGCTCAGATGGCGGCAGAGTTCCGCGAGCTGCTGCCCAAGAATGCGGTGGAGTACTTCGTCTCCTATTACGACTACTACCAGCCCGAGGCCTACGTCCCGCAGACGGATACCTTCATCGAGAAGGACTCCTCCATCAACGACGAGGTCGAGCGCCTGCGCCACTCGGCCACCAACAATCTGCTCACGCGGCGCGACACCGTGGTGGTTGCCTCGGTCTCCTGTATCTACGGCCTCGGAACGCCGCAGGAGTACGTGGCGCGCATGGTGCAGCTGCAGGTGGGGCAGACCCTGGATCGCGACGATCTTCTGCGCACCTTCGTGGGGATGCAGTACTCCCGCAACGACATCGCCTTCACCCGCGGAACCTTCCGAGTGCGCGGAGACACGGTCGAGATCATCCCGGTCTACGAGGAGCTCGCCATTCGCATCGAGTTCTTCGGCGATGAGGTCGATTCCATCTCGCTGCTGCACCCGATGACGGGGAATGTGATTCGCCAGACCCAGACGGCGCACGTGTTTCCTGCCTCGCACTACGTGGCGGGGCCCGAGCGCATGGAGCGCGCCCTGCGAACCATCGAGGAAGAGCTCGCCGAGCGTCTGGAGCAGCTCCGCAACCATAACAAGCTCCTGGAGGCGCAACGGCTGGAGATGCGCACCAGCTACGACATCGAGATGATGCGCAACATCGGCAGCTGCGCCGGTATCGAGAACTACTCGCGGCACATCGACGGGCGTGGGCCCGGCACGCCGCCCAACACCCTGCTGGACTACTTCCCGGACGATTTCCTGCTCATCCTCGATGAATCGCACGTGACCGTGCCCCAGATCGGCGCCATGTACGAGGGCGATATGTCGCGTAAGCGTACGCTTGTGGAGTACGGTTTCCGCCTGCCCTCGGCCATGGACAACCGTCCCCTCAAGTGGGATGAGTTCCTCGAACGCATCGGCCAGACCGTCTACCTCTCCGCGACCCCTGGCCGCTACGAGATGGAACAGTCGGACGGCTTCGTGGAGCAGATCATCCGGCCGACGGGCCTGGTGGACCCGGAGATCGTCGTCAAACCCACCGAGGGTCAGATCGACGACCTGTTGGAGCAGGTTCGCCTGCGTTCCGAGCGCGGCGAGCGTGTGCTGATCACCACACTCACCAAGAAGATGGCCGAGGATCTCACCGACTATCTCGCCGACCGCGGCGTCCGGGTGGAGTACATGCATTCCGATGTCGACACGCTGCGTCGTGTCGAGCTGTTGCGGGAGTTGCGCATGGGCGAGTTCGACGTCCTGGTGGGTATCAATCTCTTGCGCGAGGGCCTCGATCTGCCCGAGGTGTCGCTGGTGTCGATTCTCGACGCCGACAAACAGGGTTTCCTGCGGTCGACGACGTCGCTCATCCAGACGATCGGACGCGCCGCCCGAAATGTCTCGGGTCAGGTGCACATGTACGCCGATACCGTCACTCCCAACATGCGTGATGCGATCGAGGAGACGAACAGACGCCGGGCCAAGCAGATCGGCTACAACAGGGAACGCGGTATCGATCCGCAGCCGCTGCGCAAGAAGATCGCGGATGTCACCGATATGCTCGCGCGTGAGGACATCGACACCAAGAACTTGCTCGAGGGTGGTTACCGGCAGGAGCCGAGCCACGCCAAGGGTCGGGCTCCGACGGTTGCCGGGGCGGCGAGTGCCGAGGGTGCGCAGAACCTCACCCAGCTCATCGAAGATCTGACGGCGCAGATGCACGCGGCCGCAGAACAGCTGCAATTCGAGCTGGCGGCCCGCTATCGCGATGAGATCAAGGGGCTCAAGAGTGAGCTGTGGCACTCCCAGCAGGCACAAAAGTAACCAATCCGATATCACTGGGGGAGCGGTCAACCTAGACAAGAGTCCGAGGTCCCGTACACTAGTCCTTCGGAAGGGGAGTATTCCCACGCAACATCGGTTCGTCATCACGACTTAGAAGTTGCGCCAGCGAACCAGAAATCCGTTGGCGAAACCGGTTGAGTCCGGACCGAGGCCAGAGATGGCGGGAAGAGACCTTCGGATCATGACGTCGACCCGGAGGCTAACTGTGCACTCTGTCTTATCTTCACAAGGTCCATTGCCCATGTCGGGATCGACCGCCGCGCAAATGGTGGTTCACCCCTGGGAATGGATCGCGCTCTCGGCTGTGGCCCTTGGCCTCATCCTCTTCGATCTATTCGGTCACGTCCGCAAAGCGCATGAACCCACGTTGAAAGAGGCCGGTATCTGGTCGCTCTTTTACATCGGGTTCGCCATCCTTTTCGGCGGAGTCCTCTTCATGCGTCACGGTTCGACCTTCGCTGGAGAGTACTTCGCGGGCTTCCTGACCGAGAAGGCGCTGTCGCTCGACAATATCTTCGTCTTCATCATCATCATCGCCTCGTTCCGCGTGCCCAGGAAATACCAGCAGAAGGTGTTGTTGTACGGAATCGTCATGGCGCTCGTCATGAGACTCGTGTTCATCCTGGTGGGCGCGACGATCATCGAGCGCTTCGTCTGGGTGTTCTTCATCTTCGGAGTCTTCCTCTTCTACACCGCGATCAAGCAGGTGATGGAGGGAGTCCAGGAGCCGGGCGCTTTGGAGAACGAGGAGTACGAGCCGAATGGCATCGTGCGCTATGCGGTCAAGCGCTTCAACGTGACCGATGGCTACGTCGGTCAGAAGCTGCTGGTGCGCCGCGAAGGCAAGACGTGGATGACGCCGCTGTTGCTCTGCATCATCGCTATCGGCTCGATCGACCTGATGTTCGCCCTTGACTCGATCCCGGCTGTCTACGGCCTGACGAAGGAACCGTTCATCGTGTTCTCGGCCAACGTCTTCGCT
Organism: Actinomycetaceae bacterium L2_0104; assembly: GCA_047501485.1. Classification (GTDB taxonomy): domain Bacteria; phylum Actinomycetota; class Actinomycetes; order Actinomycetales; family Actinomycetaceae; genus Ancrocorticia. The sequence continues at coordinate 45,695 of JAZDRN010000010.1, forward strand.
CTGCTGGGCCTGCGCCAGCTGTTCTTCCTGATCGACGGCCTCCTGGACAAGCTGCTTTACCTGCACTACGGACTGGCCTTCATCCTCGGGTTCATCGCCGTCAAGCTGGTGCTGCACGCCTTCCATGGCTACGACATGCTGACCTTCATCCCCGAGCCCGACATCACCGTCTCGCTGCTCGTCATCATCGGCACTATCGTGGTGACCGTTATCGCCTCGATGTGGGCGACCAGACGGCGCCGCAATCGCGCGCAGGACGACGACGGCGAAGGCGATGCCCCTACCGGCAACGCCTTCGAGTAATGGACTGTGGCGATAATCCGGGTGCGCCGCCAATTGGCGGCGCACCCGGCCGACTCCCCAGCGGGATCCGCCGCTAGCCTTCCGGGGTCTCGGCCGGATCGGCCGTCAGCCCGAGATGCCGCGCCAGTATGGCGCAGACGAAGAGCTGCAGCTGATGGAAGATGACAACCGGCACGATGATGGACCCCACCATTCCGGCCGGGAAGAGAGCCTTCGCCATCGGCAACCCGGAGGCGAGGGATTTCTTGGATCCGCACATGAGCAAGACGATGCGATCCGCCCGATTCAGGCCGGCGAGCTTGCCGCCCCACCAAGTGAGCGTGAGCAGGAGCGCCAACAGAACCCCGGAGAGTGCGAGCAGCAAAAGGATCGTCCATACCGTGACCCCGTGCCAGGCTCCGGCCGCCGTCGCTCCGAGCACAGCGGAGAACACGATGAGGATGATCGACGTGTTGTCCACCACCCGCACGAGCCGCCGGTGCGCCCGCCACCAGGCCCCCACCTTGGGCTGGATCAGCTGACCCAGGATGAAGGGCAACAACAGCAGGACGAAGACGCTGAGGAAGTCGTCACCGCTCGCCCCCGAGATGTTGAGAAACAGTAGTACCAGTACGGGCGTGATGAAGATGCCGACGATATTGGAGATCGTGGCCGCGCACACGGCCGCTGCCACGTTGCCCCGCGCGATGGACACGAAAGTCACCGACGATTGGATGGTGGAGGGCAACAGCGAGAGATAGAGGAACCCGGTCGCGAACCCGGTTCCGAGCCATGGGGCCACAAGCTTGCCGATGGCGAAGCCGAGAGCTGGGAACAGGACGTAGGTGGCCGCGAGTACCAGGCCCTGCAGTTTCACGTTGCGCAACCCGTCGATTACGTCCCGTGTGCGGATCCGCATGCCGTAGACGAGGAAGACGGTGGCCACGGACAGATCGGCCACGACCGAGAATATGTCATGGGCCCGCTGCGGCAGATGCAGCACGAGGCCCAGGATCATGGCGACGATGATCCCGGTGACTAAGGGATCCGGCCGCCACTTCACTGCCAGGGCCCGATGACGGGATCCCAGGTCCGGACCACGCGGGTCTCGATGATCGAGTTGATGCGGAACGGGTCCGCCTCCAGAAGAGCGAGAGCCGCATCGGCGTCGTCGGCGACGACGACGATGAGAGCACCGTTGGTTCCGAGCGGACCGGATGCCAGGAGGCTGCCCTCCTCCTTCAAAGAGCCGAGAAAGGCCCTGTGTTCGGGGCGGATTTCCGCCATGAGGTCTCGCTTCGTTGCATCGTACTCATAGTTCACAGCAAAAATTGACATGGCCTCACCATACTTCCACCCGGATAGAAATGAAGAGTTCTCTCATCTTCGGCTCACGGAGGTTTCACTGATCCCCGACAGGATAATCCGTGAAGGGAAGGTGATTGCGTCAATGACGTCCGTTCTGATGTATTCACACGACACGGTGGGGCTCGGGCACGCGCGCCGAAATCGCGCGCTGGCCTTCGCTCTCGCACAGGGGTTGCCCGAGCTGACGGGAACACCCGTCGGCGGCTTGCTGGTGGCCGGCAATCCGTACGCCGCGAGTGACCCGCTTCCCGCCGGGTGGGACTGGTTCATACTGCCCGGCATGACCCACGCCGGCCGGGGCCATGTCCCGCGCCATCTCGATGCCTCCGCGGGCGCCGTGAGCCAATTCCGCTCCCTTTCCATCCGGGCTGCCGCTTCGACCCTGCAGCCCGATCTGTTCATCGTGGACCGTCATCCGTGGGGAATCTCCCACGAGTTGGAGGGAACCCTCCGTCAGCTGCACGCCAACGGCTGCGCGATCGTGTTGGGGCTGCGCGAGGTCATCGATCAACCGGAGCAAGCGGCTGCCGAATGGGAGCGGTTGGGGAATCCGGAGCGTCTGGGCGCCGTCTTCGACGACGTGTGGCTCTATGGCGACCCCGCCGTCCACGATGCGCGTACAACCGGGGAATTACCGGCGGTGCTGGCGAACATGGCGCATGCGACGGGCTACCTCTCTCGAGGACGACCCCGGGACGTGGGCACGCCTGCCGAGCATCGCCCCTACGTGTTGACTCTCATGGGTGGGGGATCGGACGGATACGCCTTGGCGCGCATTGCGGCCGCTGTTCGCGTGCCAGCGGGATTCGATCACATTCTGATCACCGGGCCGCAGATGCCCGATCCGGAGGTCGAGGATCTCGAAAGGCGGGCGGGAGCGGGCCCCGCCGCGCCCAGGATCCGCCGCAGCGCCCCGAACATTCCCGCCCTCATCGGCGATGCCTCGGCCGTCGTGTCCATGTGCGGATACAACACGGCCACCGAAATCCTTGCCTCCACCACACCCGCCCTCATCGTTCCGCGCAGCACCCGCCGCACCGAACAACTTCTCAGGGCCGAGGCACTGGAAAGGGCTGACGCCGTCGATCTGGTCCGGCTGGAGAACCTCGACGCAACGATGCTGGAGCGCTGGATCGCCTCGGCCGTCACCCGCCGTGTCCGACGTGACCACATCGACCTCGACGGATTGCACTCCGTGCCCGCACTCGCTGCCTCGCTGCTCCGGCAGAAGAAGACCCATATGAAAGGGGAACTCGCCAGTGTCACCTGAACTCTCCGAGCCGATACCGGGCCGCTCATCCCAGGAGGAAGCTTCGGTGCCGGGGCCGGTTGCCTACGTGTTGAAGATGTACCCGCGGTTCTCGGAAACCTTCATCATCTCCGAGATCCTGGCCAGGGAAGCCGCGGGAGAGCAGATCGTGATCTACTCGCTGCGGCCCCCGGCCGACACTCGATTTCACGCCGAGCTTGCCCGGGTCAAGGCACCGGTCCACTACATTGCACGTTCTCACAGCTCCAGGGGTTTCTGGGAGACATGGGCGCAGACTCCGCCGTCCTTGATTCCCGCCGTCGAGAAGGCGCTTCCCCTGCTACTGGCCGCCGAGGCAGACGAGGCGGAACAGGCGGTGGCCGTCGCCGGATTGGCGACCGAGCACGGCGTGAGCCACCTGCACGCCCATTTCGCATCGGTAGCGACGACGGTGGCCCGGCTCGCGGGTGCAATCACCGGGCTCCCGTACTCCTTCACGGCGCACGCCAAGGATATCTTCCACGAGGACGTGGACCGGGCGGATCTCGCCGCCAAACTGAGAGGAGCGCATCATGCGATCACCATCAGTGACTACAACCGGCAGTATCTGCGCGCCACCTTCGGGGACGAGGCGTGCCGCAACCTGCATTTGATTCGCAACGGACTGGAGCTCGAGCGTTTCCCGGTTCGCATTCGCCATGCGGTCGGGTCCGTGCCCCGCCTGCTGGGTGTCGGACGACTGGTCGAGAAGAAGGGTTTCGAACTGCTCATTGACGCCGCGAGGATTCTTCGGGACCGTGGAATGGATTTCCGGATGGACATCGTGGGGGAGGGGCCGTTGCGCGAGATCCTCCGGAACATGATCGAGGAGAACAACCTCCGCCGGCAGGTGTCGCTGCTGGGGCCGCGCACGCAGATGGAGGTCCGTGCCCTGCTCGAGGGGGCCGATCTTTTCGTCGCCCCGTTCGTCGTCGGCCGCGACGGCAACGCGGATGGCTTGCCCACGGTACTGCTGGAGGCAATGGCCAGCGGCGTGCCGTGCGTGGCCGGGGATGTCACCGCGGTGGGCGAGGTGGTTCGCACGGGCGAAACCGGTTGGCTCGTCCCCTCCGGGGATCGAGTCGCGCTGGTTGCCGCGATCCTGGAGGCTCTCGATCCCGCAACCGACCTCGAACGCATATCGAGGGCCGCACGAAGGCTGATCGAGCAGGAATACGATTCCGCGAGCCAAGCCGCCGGCCTGCGGGCACTGGCGCACGCCGACGAGGCAGGTGGTCCCAAATGAGGATCGGCTATCTTCTTCCGGACCCGGGCATCGGTATTTTCGGTGCAAAGGGAGCCAGTGTCCATGCCCAGGAGATCGTGCGAGCCCTGAGAGCGGCTGGACACGAGGTCATCGTGTTCTGCGTCCGGCTGGACCAGAGCATTCCCACCGATTTGGCGGACCTCGAAGCACGGCATTTTCCCCTTCCGACCTGCACGTCCACCGTTGAACGCGAGAGGGCGATCTCGGGTGTGGCACAGACGATCGCCCGACAGGCACGGAACGCGGAACTGGACTGCGTGTATGAGCGCTACTCGTTGTTCAGCTCGGCGGGTGCCGATGTTGCCCGAAGCGAAGCGATACCTTTCGTCCTGGAGGTCAACGCGCCACTCATCGAGGAACAGCGGCGCTACCGCGAACTCGTCGAAGTCGAGCGGGCATGGGAGGCCACCCGCGCACAGTTCTCCGCTGCCACCGTCATTTCCTGTGTCAGCTCACCGGTCGCCGAATGGGCGCGGCAGCTAGCGAAGCCGGAGAACGTCGTCGTGATTCCCAACGGGGTCAACACCGAGCGAATATCCCCGGCACCGACCGGAGAAACACCGGACGAGAGCGGACGCGCGGTGAAGGTGGGCTTTGTCGGGACGCTGAAACCGTGGCACGGCACCGGTCTGCTCATCGAGGCCGTAGCCCGAATGGATGACGACACCGAATTGGTGCTGTGCGGCGACGGTCCTGATCGGGAAGCCTTGGAGCACCGGGCCGAGCGGATCGGGGTGGCGAATCGGGTGCGATTCCTCGGCTCGGTGGCGCCCGCACAGGTGCCCCGGGTGCTTCGGGACCTGGATATCGCCGTCGCTCCGTACCCGGCGGGCGAGCACTACTTCTCGCCGCTCAAACTCTACGAATACATGGCCGCCGGTCTGCCGATCGTCGCCTCGGCCATCGGGGAGATACCCGAGACCCTCGAGCACGGCACGTGCGGAATGCTGGTCCCCGCCGGCGACGTCGACGAACTCGCGAACGCGCTGCGGCGATTGGCGCGGGACAGCGGCCTGCGTCGCCGACTGGGTGAGGCGGCGCGGGAGAGCGCGCGGGAGAAACACGACTGGAGAGCTCGGGTCGGAACACTGATGGGATTGGTGGAGTAATGGCTTCCCTTCTGGCAGGGGGCTCGCGTGGACGGCGCAGCTCCGCGAACCATCGTTTGCGCCGATCCGCCCTGAAGCGAACCCTGGCGATAATCCGCCCGCACGTGCACCGGCACCGAGGGCTGGCGCTCGTCGGCCTACTGGCGATGTTCGTCGATGTCGCTCTGCGGATCCTCGAGCCATGGCCACTGAAGATAGCGGTGGACGCCGTTTCTGCGGCGCTAGGGGCGAATATCGCCGCCGCGGGAACCGAGAACGTCGGTCGCACCATCGCGCTCGCCGCGGCCGCCCTCGCCGCCATCGTCGCGGGCAGGGCAGCGGCGAACTACCTCTCCACAGTTTCGCTTGCCAAGGTGGGTGCCCGTGTTGCCACTGAATTGCGCAGCAGAGTCTTCGACCACGTGCAGGCGTTGTCGATGCGATACCACTCTCGGGCCTCCATAGGGGACACCTCGCAGCGTCTCGTGGGCGATGTCGGCCGGCTACAGGAGGCTGCCATCACCGCGGGGCTCCCGCTGGTGGGCAACTTAGTGACCGTCACCGTACTCATGATCGTTCTGGTGTGGATGAACCCTCTGCTGAGCATCATCATCGGCGGGGCCGCGGTCGTCTACGTCCTGCTGTCCACGCTGGCCTCGCCGAAGATCACCCACGCTTCGCGGCAAACCCGCAGGGGAGAGGGCACGCTCGTCAGCTCCGCGGCGGAAGCCCTCGCGGCCATTCGCGTCGTGAAATCCTACGGACTGGAGCGAACCGTGGCCAGGGAGTTCTCGGACGGCAACGCCAAGGCGATGAAGGCGGGTGTTCGCGCTCGTCGGCTGGCGGCCGGGCTTGAGCGATCCACGGACGTCCTCGTGGGCGTCTCCCAGGCAATCGTCCTCGTTTTCGGGAGCTGGCAGGTGCTTCGGGGACAGATGACCCCGGGCGATCTCGTGCTGTTCCTGCAGTACCTCAAGATTGCCACCCGTCCACTGCGCGACCTGGCGAAATACACCGGGAGGATCGCCCGGGCGACGGCCTCCGGCGAAAGAATCGCCGACCTGCTCGACGAGCGGGTGGAGATCGCGGACAGGGCCGGAGCCAAGCCGTTGGGAACCGTGCGTGGCGAGCTCAGCCTCTTCAACATCACGAGCAACGACGGCTATGGACGCCCATTGTTCTCCGGCCTCGCGCTCCATGTGCCCGCGGGGCAGCACCTGGGAATACTGGGGGCGTCCGGCGCGGGAAAATCCACCCTCATCTCCTACATCCTGCGCCTGGCCGACCCGGATCGGGGGCGGATACTCATCGACGGCTCCTCCATCGCCGATGCCACACAGGAAAGCCTGCGTGCCAACGTCAGTGTGCTTCTCCAGGAATCAGTACTGTTCGCCGTCTCAGTGAGGGAGAACATCCGGTACGGGCGGCTGGACGCCACCGACGAGCAGGTCGAGGACGCGGCCCGGCGCGCGGGAGCCCACGAATTCATCCTCGAGCTTCCGGAGGGCTACGACACCGTGCTGGGCCCCAGGGGAGACACACTCTCCGGCGGCCAACGTCAGCGGCTGGCCATTGCACGAGCCATGATCAGGAACGCTCCCATCATCATTCTCGACGAGGCGACGACGGGGCTGGACCCCGCGTCCAAAGCGGCCGTGGCCGGCTCGCTAGAGAAGCTGACCCGCGGCCGCACCGTCCTGTCGGTCACGCACGATCCCGCCATGATCGCGGGAATGGATCGGATCATCTGGATGGACGAGGGGCGGATCGTCGAGGACGGGACACCCAGCGAACTGCTGGGGGACGCCGAATCCCACTTCGCCCGGTGGATGGCGAAGCAGAGAAAGGACGCTCAGGTATGATCACCGATTCCGTACTGCAGTACATCGGCATCGCGGAGGCAGAACGTGTCCTGGACCCGGAGCAGCTGGAGGCATTGCTGGAAAGGCCCGCTTCGCTGGAACGGCTGAGGGTCAAGCCCGGTCGGAGTCTGCTGGCCTCGTGGAGTTCTGACGTACCGGAGACCTCCGGCCGGGGCGACCTCGCCCGGCACGGCTGGGTGGCACTGTTGACCGACCCGGACAAGGCAGCCGGAGTACTTCGGAGGGCGGCACGCGGTGGAGCGACGGTAACGGTGCATCGCCGGGATCGGCTGCTCAGCGGCGGCATCGAAACGGACCCGAAGCTGGCGCGCCCACTGGCGCATGCGCGTAAGTTGCTCGATGATTCGACCCGCGTCGACGTCGTTCGTTACAATCCTGCTCGGCGACTGATCCTGAGAATACGTGGTCCCCGGGTTCCCGATGGCGACAGCCTTCTGAGAATCTCGCCGAAGGGCCTGGGCCCGTTGCTCCGAGCGGAGGAGGCATGGTCGCGCAGCGGCGCACCCGTCCCGCGACATCGTTGGTGGGGGCTCCGCACAACGGCGGCGGTGGTGCCATTCTGGGGCCACGGCGACCTCAGCGACATCCGTGACATCGCCGCAGCACGGGCGTGTGGAAGGGCGATCGCAACCGTGCACGGCTCGGACCCGCACATGTTCTCCGACGAGGCATCCAATGGGATATCTGCGGTGCCCACGGCACCGGCAACCCCACCGGAGGGGCCGATAACGGCTCTGCTTCCGCGACTCACGAGCCGAATCAGGCTGGTGAACGATCGACTTCGCCTCGCCACCCGGAATCTGCCGGCCACCGCCGTTCCCATTCACGGTGACCTCACACCCGACCAGGTTCTCACGGACGGTGCCGAGATACGCATCGTCGATCTGGACCGGGCGCGAATCGGCAGCGCGGCCCAGGATCTGGGAACGTGGGGCGCTGCCTGCCTCCTGCTCGAAACCCCCGAACTGAACCGGGCGTTTCTCGACGGCTACCGCGAGCTTCTGCCAGTTCCGGATCTGGCGCCGTGGATCTGCGGTAGTCTACTGGCGAGCGCCCTCGAACCCTTCCGGAATTGGTGTCCCGATTGGGCCCTTCGGATTGAACGGCGGGTGGATCTGGCGGCTCATGTCATCGGCCTTGACGACGGCGGCCCACGCCCCGTGGAGGGGAGTCTCCGATGAAGCCGGTCCCGTTCGCAGTCATGATCGATGGCCGGGAATGGAGAGTCTCGCGAGTGTGGCCCGGCAGAGGGAGCGGTGCGCCCGTGGAGCTCGCGTTCGAAGGAGCTCTCCGGGGAGCCTACTGGAATGGAATCGAGATGAAAGCAATGGAGGAGGGAAGCGACCTCCTTCTTCCCCAACTTGTCGAGGTTCTCGGGAAACACGGTGGCGAAGTGGTTTCGCATCGTCCCGGTCGTCGTGCGGTGGTGAGAACACGAGCGAACACCTACGTCAAGGTGGTGCGACCGGGCCGTAGCGGCGCAATACTCGCAGGCATCGAACGCGCCCGGCCGTTCGCGCACACGTTTCGCACTCCGAGGGTGCTGGGCCACGACGAATCCACGGTCACGTTTTCGGCGGTTCCCGGGCGCAGCCTCCACTCGGGCGCCCACTGGAGTCCGGTTGCATGGAAGCTGGCCTGGGCCGGAACACTCGACGCATGGTCGCGCGCAACCGCCTTCGTGGCGATGGATGCTCCAGTGCACGACGCCACCGCGGAGGCAGTGGTCCTCGCGTCGTGGGTTTCGAAAGTCGCCGCCGTGGAACCGGATGCGGCCGAAGAGATCTCGCGGGTGGCTGCGGTTGCGATGGAGGCCCTGCTGGCGTTGCCGACGCCGTCGACGGTGACGCCGATCCACCGGGACCTTCACGACAAGCAACTGATCTGGGATCCCGAGGCTGGACCCGGCATGATCGACCTCGACACGGTGTGCCGAGGAGATCCGGCCATCGACCTGGGAAACCTCGGCGCCCATGTCCGGTTGCGCCACGCGCAGGGAATCTGGGACGCCCGCCAATCGGATACGGTGTCGGCCTTGATCGAGGGGGAGGGAAGGGCACGCGGCATACCGCGGGCACACATCGTCGCCTACGAACGCGCGACTCTGGTTAGACTTGCCTGCATCTACGCCTTTCGGCCCCGGTGGCGCCACCTGACACCGATCCTCCTGAACAAAGCAAGGACGCCATGACCGAGAACCACGATCGCACCATTGCGCGCGCTCGCCGCGGACGGCTCCCATCCACCGTCGCGGCTTTGACGCTCGTAGTCGCCTTCCTGACTTCGGCGTGTGGAACGGCGCGGGATGTCGAACCGGCACTGGGAGGACCGGTTGTCCTTCCGACGCAGAGCAGCGCGACTCCGACGCCGTCGCCCAGTCCGTCGTCCACTCCGACGCCGTCCGAGGAGCCCGGTACCGGGGCGACGCAGGTGCAACCCCAGCCTCTACCCACCGCCGGGCAGCTGGACGACGATGACGATTACTACGACTACTACGGTGACGATGACGATGATGACTCCGACGATGATCTAGACGACGGTGACGATGACTGAGGAAGCGGCGATGCCGCGCCGCCGCCGTTCCTCATTGCGCTGGCGAGGTGGCATGCGCACACGAATTCTCGCCTGGTTCGTACTCCTCATGACGATCGCCGTCGTCGGTTCCATGGTGGTGACCGCGAATCTCTTGCAGTCCTCCAGCAGGCAGTCGATCGAGGAGGACATCGAGCGCGAGGTCGCCGCCTTCAGATCCTTCAGTTCGCGCGGCATCAATCCGGAAACAGGGGAACGCTTCGACAGCGCCGCCGTACTTCTGAACCAATATCTGCTTTCCGCGGTTCCGGGCGAACGCAAGTTCCTGTTCAGCGTGATCGACGGAAAACCGGGGACGCGAACCCGCGGCCCCGCCGCGCTCCGGCTGGATCGGGATCCGGACATCGTCAGTGCCGCGGCCAGCGCAACGGAACCACGCTCGGGAACCTCCACCACCGATGCCGGCTTGCTCGCCTACGCCATCATTCCGATTCAGGATGCCGAAGGCGCCGCTGGCAATGCTCTTGTGATCGTCGAACACATGCAGCCGATCATGGACGAAACCGGGCGCACCATACGCAGCGTGGGCTTCGTTCTGATGCTCGCACTGCTGGTGGCTTCGTTCCTGTCATGGCTGGTCACGGCTCGGCTGGTAGCACCGATGCGCCAAGTTCTCGCCACCGCACAGGAAATCGACTCGGGAGACCTGAGCCGGAGGATACCTCTCGAGGACAGCTACGCGGACGACATCACCCAGCTGGCGATCAACTTCAACCGCATGCTCGATCGGCTCGAGAAGGCCTTCGCCACTCAGCGGGAGTTCCTCGACGACGCCGCCCACGAACTCCGCACCCCGCTGACCGTCATCAGGGGCAATCTGGAACTGTCCGGTGACCGAACCGGAGAGGGGGAGCGTCAGCTCCTACTGGGGGAAGTCGATCGGATGAATCGGCTCGTCGACGATCTGCTGCTCCTGGCACGTTCCGAACAGCCGAACTTCCTCTCCCTCGAGCGGGTGGACCTGACGGACCTGATCCTGAACGTCGCGGCGAAGTCGCAATTCCTCGGCGATCGTCGCTGGGGCGTGCCGAATGCGGTGAGCGGCAGCATATCGGCGGACGGACAGCGCTTGACCCAGGCCCTGATGCAGTTGACCTCCAACGCGGTGAACTCGACAGGGGATGGTCAACCGATCCACATATGGTCGAGAATCTCCGATGACGAGGAGTGCGTGGAACTCATCGTGGACGACGGCGGCGTCGGCATTCCGCCCGAGGAGATGGACCAGATCTTCGCGCGTTTCCACGGCAGACGCGACGGGGAATCCACCGGTCTGGGACTGTCGATCGTCCGTTCCATCGTGGTGGCCCACGGGGGAACGGTGCGGGCGGGAGACTCCGCGCTGGGAGGCGCCTCGTTCACGATATCGTTGCCCCTGGGCAAGCTGGATGCGACGCTTGACGAAATGAACGACCTGGAAGGCGAATCGGGGCACCATACCGATGGCGAAGACGATCTGAACGCAGGGAACTCATGAACCGTATTCTGTTGGCCGAGGACGAGGCGCGCATCTCGCAGTTCATCGAGCGCGGATTGCTCGCCGCGGGTTTCGAGGTCGAGGCCGTCGGGGACGGCGATGCGGCGTTGGCCGAAGCCATTTCGGGACAATACGATCTTCTGATTCTCGACCTGGGGCTGCCCAGGCGGGATGGCATGGTGGTGTTGTCCGAGCTGCGCCGCCTCGGCGTCACGCTTCCCGTCATCATTCTGTCCGCCCGGGATACCGTTGCCGACACGGTGGCGGGTCTGACCGGCGGTGCCGACGACTATCTGCGCAAGCCCTTCGCATTCGACGAGCTGCTGGCACGAATTCGTCTTCGCTTGCGCGACGTCTCCGCCGGCGAACCTGCCGAACCGGCTCAGGAGATCGTCGTGGGGGATGTGAGGCTCAATCTCCTCACCCGGCGCCTGGACCTCAACGGCGAGTCGGTCGATCTCACGACGCGCGAATTCGCACTCGCCGAGTTCCTCATGCGCCACCCGGACCAGGTGTTGACCCGCGAGCAGCTGCTTCGGGGCGTGTGGGGGCTGGATTTCGATCCGGGAACCAACGTCGTCAACGTCTACATCAGATACCTGCGCAACAAACTCGGGGAGAGCCGCATCGAGACGGTGCGGGGAGCCGGCTACCGTTTCCGCAGGTAGGCGTGATCGCCCATGATGGCCGAGGAGATCCCTGCTCGTCCCCGGCCATGAGAGTGCTTCCAGCCGGTTGAACGGGTGCGGCTACTGCTGCGTCGTGTCCTGCTCGAGCTGGTCTGCGGGATCCCGAAGTTCCGGCTCGGTCCGCGACATGGACCGCAGCCTTAGATGCTCGCCGGCGAGCAGCGCGATGAGCGCCGGGACCGCGATGTAGAAGCCTTCCTTCAGCATGAGCGCTCCGGAATCGTTGATGGGAACCGCGATGAGGATCCCCGCGAGGATGCCGACCGTCACCATGGTGAAACCGGGAGCGGCTGCGAGTTCGCGCGCCTGCGAGACGTGCATCCCGCTTCGCTTGTTGAGCTGGCGCAGCGCCAAGACGATGAGCACCGCGAAAACGATCACCGCCGCGAGCATCACCAGAATGTCCAGGCGGCCGACGAAGGAGCGAACGACGTCGCGGATCTTGCCCTGGATGAGTTCGAAGGATTCCGCCGAGCCCAGAGAGGACCAGAATTCGCCGATGTGGGAATCCGAACCGGAGCGGCTGTCCGCGATGCCGACGAGTCCCATGGTTGCGACGCTGAGGACGATCCAGACGGGCAGATGCCACCACCGCAGCCGGATCCCGGCCGCCAGCAGCGCGACGATACCGAAGCCCGCGATGATCCCCGGCGGTCCGCCGAAGTCCGCGCCCCACGCTGGTAGGGCGTCGATGAGCAGGATGACGAAGCCGACGAGCGCAACCGTGATCCCGGCGCGCCGCTGCGCCGCCTTGGCCTGTGGAGTGGCTGCGCCGAATCGCTTCACCGTCTCCTGGGCGCGGGCGATGGCGGGCAGCACCGCGAGCAGACCCGCGACTATGAGAATCAGATAGGTGCGGTTCGATATGCCGTAGAAACGCCGGGAGGTCAGCATGAGGGAGCCCATGAACCCGTTGCGCTGGTGGGCCGAGCCGAGGATGACATCCCCGCCGAGCAGCACCAGGGCGATGATGGCTAGCACAGCCACGGGATGCTTGAAGCGGGAGGCGGCAAGCGTCAAGAGCGCGGCCAGCACGACCGTGCAGGCGATCGGAACGTAGGTGATCGCCGACCCCTCCAGCGGCAGACGCCACCAGGGAAGGAAGTTGAGCAGCAGGGCCGCCGGAACGAAGGCGAAGACGAAACGGTTCCAGTAGGTGACCGCCGCCCACAGCGATTTGGGGGCGGTCCATGAGGAAGGGCTCCGGCCCGGCCGCACCAGGAAGAGCGCGACGGCTGCGACGATACCGATGAGCGCGAAGGCGTTGAAGACCTGATACCAGGTGGAGGTCGCGATTCGCGAGAAGGTCGCGTGGTTCTCCTCCACCAGCAGGAAGGAGACGGCGTCCGCCACGGAGTCCTCGGGCAGCAGCGTCAGGCCGTCGCCGGTTCCTGCGATGACGGTGCGGATATCGGCTGCGGCTATGAACCCATCGGCGCGGGTGGAGGCGGAGGCGATGACGCCGGGCCCCTCGAGTTGTCCGCTGTCGTCGAGGCCGGTGGTCGCGAAGAACTGCAGCTCGCCGATGTTCCACGAGACTCCCACCGAGGCGACGACGATGCGGCGGTCGACGCCGCTTTCCGCGTTGGCCTCCAGGACGGCTGCCAGCCTGGCATTCGTTCGTTCGTACTGGTAGGTGCGGAGAAAGGTGTCGGAGGGGCGCGCACGCACGGAACCGATATCGACGACGACGTCGCCCGGCGCCTCTTTCAGTGCCTCACCTAGATCGTCGCGCGAGAACGGCATCCAATTCTGCGCCCTGCCGGATTCATCGGCCAGGGCCACGGCTGCACCGGGACCGATGCCCAGCGCATCGGGACTGAAGGGGCTCTCCGCGGGCCAACGGACGGTCTCCGTCATCCGTGAGAATTCATCGACCTGCGCCGATCCGGCCCCGGCGATGAGGGGATCGGCCGATTCGGTCTCGGTCACATCGAAAGTGGGACACCTGTCCGCGAGATCGGAGACCTCGGAGCGCCCTTCCTGGTCGATGACATCACCGGGTGCCACCAGGGACATCCACCCCTCGCCGGGGCAGGTGAAGGGAGACACGGAACGAACGAGCGCATTGGCGAAACCCGCATTGCCGAGGTGTTCGGCGATCACCGGGTTCGTGAAGTCGATGTCGGAGGTGCTGACGCCCGTCATGCCGATGAAGAGTATGGGGTCGGAGGATTCGTCGTCTCGCGTTTGCCCCCCGGGAGAGCCGGTTCCCGGAGCAGTCGGATCGGAGGGGGACGGCGTGTCATCAGAGGTGAGGTTCGTCGCTGGCTGCGAAACCGATGCCGCGGCGCCACCCATCGCGACGGTCAGAAAACCGAGGATGAGTGCGAGGAAGACTCCGAGGCGGGTTGGCCGGCTTACGTGCAAGAAGTCCTCCTGTTGAACCGAGAGCAAGCGTGTCTCGCATGCCAGTTTACTAGATGCCTCCAAATCGGAAGCGGAGGATTTTGCCAGTTCGAAATTCTATTCTAATTGAGTATCATGTAGCGAGTGAGTGACCGTATCCATGTGCAGGGTGCCCGTGAGCACAATCTTCAGGATGTTTCCCTTGACCTTCCTCGCGAGGAGATGATCGTCTTCACCGGCCTGTCGGGTTCGGGTAAGTCGTCTCTGGCTTTCGACACCATCTTCGCGGAGGGGCAACGCCGCTACGTGGAGTCCCTCAGCTCCTATGCCCGGCAGTTCCTCGGTCAGATGGACAAGCCGGACGTGGATTTCATCGAAGGCCTTTCCCCGGCGGTGTCGATCGACCAGAAGTCGACCAATCGCAACCCCCGTTCGACGGTGGGAACGGTGACGGAGGTCTACGACTACCTGCGGCTTCTCTTCGCGCGGGCCGGCGAGCAGTTCTGCCCCGTGTGCGGTGAACCGATTCAGGCGCAGAGCGCCCAACAGATCGTCGACAGCGTCGAGAAGCTCGAGGACGGCACACGCTTTCAGGTGTTGGCTCCGGTACTGCGTGGGCGCAAGGGCGAGTACCAGGACGTCTTCGAGGAGCTGGCCGCGGCCGGATACACCCGTGCCCGGGTCGACGGCGAGACCGTTCGGCTTGACGACCCGCCCAAGCTGGAGAAGAAGCTGCGTCACGATATCGACGTCGTCGTGGATCGCCTGGTAGCGCGAGAGGGGATGCGAACCCGCCTGACGGATTCCATCGAGACCGCGCTGCGCCTGGCCGACGGCATCGTCGTCGTTGAACTCGTCGATCTGGACGAGGACGATCCGGAGCGTCAGCGCCGCTACTCGGAGAAGCGCGCCTGCCCCAACAACCATCCCCTGGCCCTGGAGGAGATCGAGCCGCGCACCTTCTCGTTCAATGCCCCCTACGGGGCCTGCCCGGATTGCGACGGCATCGGATCGCGCCTGGAGGTCGATCCCGAGCTGGTGGTTCCCGATGATTCGCTGACGTTGCGCGATGGAGCCATCGCACCCTGGTCGAGTCACCAGGACTTCTTCACCCGTCAGCTCGAAGCGCTCGGCGACGAGCTGTCGTTCGATGTGGATACACCGTGGAACAAGCTGCCCAAGAAGATCCGGGACGTCATCCTGCGGGGCAAGGATTACAAGGTCCAGGTGACCTATCGAAACCGCTGGGGCAAGGAACGCCTCTACGCCACCGGTTTCGAAGGGGTCATCCACTATGTGATGCGCAAGCACGACGAGACGGAATCATCGTGGTCGCGCGAACGGTACGAGGGCTACATGCGCGAGATAGCCTGCCCGACCTGTCAGGGTGCGCGGCTGCGCCCCGAGGTGCTCGCCGTGCGTCTCAATGGCAAGAGCATCAACGATGTGTGTCAGCTCTCCATCCAGGACGCCAAGGTGTTCCTGGACAGCCTCACCCTGAACAAGCGCCAGGCCGCCATTGCCGCACAGGTCCTCAAGGAAGTGCAGATGCGCCTGGGCTTCCTCGTGGACGTCGGACTCACCTACCTGAGCCTGGCGCGCGGCGCGGCGACCCTCTCCGGTGGCGAGGCCCAGCGCATCCGCCTGGCGACGCAGATCGGCTCCGGACTGGTCGGGGTGCTCTACGTGTTGGACGAGCCCTCGATCGGACTGCACCAGCGCGATAATGCGCGGCTCATCGCCACGTTGACGAAACTGCGGGATCTGGGCAACACCCTCATCGTGGTGGAGCACGATGAGGACACCATTCGCATGGCCGACTGGCTCGTGGATATCGGCCCGGGCGCGGGCGAGCTCGGGGGAGAGGTCGTCTATTCGGGGCCGGTCGCAGGTATCGAGGACAACGACCGGTCCATCACGGGCCAGTACCTCGCCGGCAAACGTCGTATCGCGCTGCCGACCGAACGGCGCCGTATCGATCCCAAGCGGCAGATCACCGTCACCGGAGCGCGCGAGAACAATCTGCGTGACATCACCGCGAAGTTCCCGCTCTCCTGCATGGTGGCAATAACGGGCGTGTCCGGCTCCGGCAAGTCGACCCTCGTCAACCAGATCCTCTACCAGTCCCTCGCCAACCAGCTCAACGGGGCGCACGGTGTGCCCGGGCGCCACAAGTCCGTGACAGGCCTGGACGATCTCGACAAGGTGGTCCACGTGGACCAGTCGCCCATCGGCCGCACCCCTCGCTCCAACCCCGCCACCTATACCGGCGTCTGGGACAAGATTCGCACCCTGTTCGCCCAGACCCAAGAGGCGAAGATGCGAGGCTACGGGCCGGGCCGGTTCTCCTTCAATGTCAAGGGCGGGCGCTGCGAGGCCTGCAAGGGCGATGGCACCATCAAGATCGAGATGAACTTCCTACCGGACGTCTACGTTCCCTGCGAGGTATGCGACGGGGCGCGATACAACCGCGAGACCCTCGAGGTGAAGTACCGCGACAAGTCGGTCTCCGACGTGCTCAATATGACGATTCATGAGGCACGCGGGTTCTTCGAGCCGATTCAGTCGATCACGCGCTACCTGGCCACGCTGGAGTCAGTGGGATTGGGCTACGTGCACCTGGGCCAATCGGCCACGACCTTGTCCGGTGGCGAGGCCCAGCGCGTCAAGTTGGCCTCGGAACTGCACCGGCGTTCCAACGGGCGCACGGTCTACATTCTTGACGAGCCGACCACGGGACTGCACTTCGAGGATGTCCGCAAACTGCTGCAGGTGCTTCAATCCCTGGCCGACAAGGGCAATACTGTCATTGTGATCGAACACAATCTGGATGTCATCAAATCGGCGGACTGGATCATCGACATGGGCCCGGAGGGTGGCGCCGGCGGCGGCATGGTGATCGCCGAAGGCACCCCGGAGGATGTGGCCGAGGTGGAGGAGTCCTTCACCGGCCAGTTCCTCAAGCCACTGTTGCGGGCGTAGCCATGGCTGATCCGGCGAGCTACCGCCCGGCGCCGGGAACCATTCCGGCCCAGCCGGGCGTCTATCGCTTTCGCGATCTGGAGGGCAGGGTCCTCTACGTCGGGAAGGCGAAGAGCCTGCGCGCCCGGCTGGCCAATTACTTCCAGGACGAATATTCGCTCTCCGCGCGCATTCGTCAGATGGTGCATACGGCGAGTCGTGTGGAGTGGGTGGTCGTGGGCTCGGAGGTCGAGGCCCTCACCCTGGAGTACTCCTGGATCAAGGAATTCGAGCCGCGCTTCAACGTGGTCTTCCGGGACAACAAGTCCTACCCGTACCTCGCCCTCTCTCTTTCCGAGGAATTCCCGCGCGTCTGGATCACACGCCAGAAGCACCGGCCCGGCGTGCGCTACTTCGGGCCCTACACGAAGGTGTGGGCGATTCGCGAGACCTTGGACAATCTCCTGACGGCTTTTCCCATGCGATCGTGCACGAAGGGCCAGTTCAATCAAGCTCAGCGGGCGGGGCGTCCGTGCCTCTACGGCTATATCGGCCGTTGCACCGCGCCCTGCGTCGGGCGGATCTCCGAGCCGGATCACCGTGAGATCGCCATGGGCCTGGCCGAGTTCATGGACGGCGACACCTCCGGCACCATATCGGAGCGCAAGCGCGAGATGATGGAGGCTGCGGGGGAGGAGAACTTCGAGCGAGCGGCCCGGCTGCGCGACCAGGTCCAGGCGCTGGAGGCCGCTAGCGAACGCAACGTCGTGGTGTTCCAGCAGAACCTCGATGTGGACATCTTCGGTCTCGAGTTCGATGAGCTGGAGGCCTCCGTACAGGTCTTCTTCGTCCGCGGCGGAAGGATTCGAGGACAGCGCGGCTGGGTGTCCGAGGAGATCGGCGGCTTGAGCCGGGAGGAGATCGTCGCGGAGCTTCTGCTACAGGTGTATGGAGACCGGGAGTATGACGAGATCCCCGGCATTCGCACCGAGTCCAGGAGCATCGACGATCGCAAGCACACGCCTGTAGGAGCCATCCCAGCCCAGATCTGGGTGCCTGCCCTGCCTGCGGACCAGCCTCAGGTGGAGGCGTGGCTGCGCCAGCGGCGTGGCGACAGGCCGGTCAAGCTCAAGGTTCCCCAGCGTGGGGACAAGGCGAAGCTCGCCGAGACAGTGCGCGAGAACGCCGTCCAGGCTCTGCAGCGCCACAAGCTCGCGCGCGCTGCGGATATCACCGTGCGATCGCAGGCTTTGGAGGAACTGCGCGAGGGGCTGGAGCTGGAGCGCGCCCCGCTGCGCATCGAGTGCTACGACATCTCCCACATCCAGGGCCAGCATCAAGTGGCCTCCATGGTGGTCTTCGAGGATGGCCTGGCCAAGAAAGCCGACTACCGTCACTTCATCGTCCGCGGCCCCGAGGGCAAGGGGGTCCCCGACGACACCGCGGCCATGGACGAGGTGCTGCGCCGTCGGCTCGCCCGTCTGGTTGCGGGCGCCGCGGGCGACGACGCCGGCGCGGCCGAGGATGAGACCAACGGGGACGAGTTGGTGGGATCGGGCCAGGTTCAGGGCAAGCCGCGCCGTTTTGCCTATCGTCCCGACCTACTGGTCGTCGACGGCGGTCTGCCCCAGGTCAATGCCGCCCAGCGGGTGGTCGACGAGCTGGGCGCGGAGGTTCAGGTGGTAGGGCTGGCCAAGCGCCTGGAGGAGGTATGGGTCCCCGGAGACGACTTCCCCGTGATCTTCCCTCGCACATCGCCTGCGCTGCGGCTTCTCCAGCAGTTGCGCGACGAATCCCATCGCTTCGCGATCACCTTCCACCGCAAGAAGCGTGGGAAGGCCATGACGCGATCGGCGTTGGACAGCGTTCCCGGTCTGGGCCCTGCCAAGCAGAAGGCGCTGTTGAAGGCTTTCGGTTCGGTGGCCAAGATCAGGGCCGCCTCGATCGCTGAGCTGCAGGAGGTCAAAGGCGTTGGTCCGAGCCTCGCAGAGGCGATCGCGGAATCGCTGGCATCCACCACCGCGAAGAGCCAGGCGGGCGGCGACGCCGTCGTGACGGATCAGGTCCCCGAGGGGGTTCAGGCCCCCACCGTTGAGTCGCCGGCCGAAGGGGAAACTGATGGGGACGTGGATGATGCCGAGGGCCTCCCGTCCGGCGACGATCCGAATGAGCCTGTGAGCGGCGGTTTCGAATCAGCAGGGGAGTTCG
Source organism: Actinomycetaceae bacterium L2_0104 (assembly GCA_047501485.1). Classification (GTDB taxonomy): domain Bacteria; phylum Actinomycetota; class Actinomycetes; order Actinomycetales; family Actinomycetaceae; genus Ancrocorticia. The sequence goes on from JAZDRN010000010.1 coordinate 65,147, forward strand.
ATTCTTCGAGGGGATAGGCTCGATGTCCGCCTCCGGTCCGATCTTCGGGCCGTGACCGCGGCCACGTCTGTGGCAAGATGGATGCATGAGCGACATCAATGACACGGGTTCCTTTCCCCTCGGCGTTCCCCAGCAGGACAAGGATGCGAGCCTGCCGCATAGCGATCCCGCAGAGCTTCTGGTCATCACCGGAATGTCGGGGGCCGGGCGCTCACGCGCCGCTGCCACGCTGGAGGATCTGGACTGGTATGTCGTCGACAATCTCCCACCACGGCTCTTGCGAGCTCTTGCGGGGCTCCTGACCCCGGAGGGCGGAGTGCGCCGTCTAGCCGCCGTCGTCGACGTCCGCTCCCGGGAGTTCTCGGAGCTGAGCGCGACGCTCGACCAGCTGCGTGAGGCGGGCATCGCCTACCGGATCCTGTTCCTCGATTGCGATGATGCCGAGTTGGTGCGCCGGTACGAATCGGTACGCCGCCCCCATCCGCTGCAGGGCACCGGGCGGCTTCTCGATGGCATCCACGAGGAACGGCTGCAGCTGCGCAACCTGCGGGACCGGGCAGATATTCTCATCGACACCTCGAATCTCTCCGTGCACGACCTCTCGCGCAAGATCCGCGGGCTGGTTGCAGAGGAGGCCCAGGCCGATCTGCGCGTCACCGTCATGTCCTTCGGTTTCAAGTACGGGTTGCCGCTGGATGCGGACAATGTCGCCGACGTCCGCTTCCTTCCCAACCCCTACTGGGTGTCCGAGCTACGCCACCTGACCGGCCACGACGGCCCCGTCTCGGACTACGTTCTCTCCCAGGATGGCGCGAGCCATTTCGTGCAGCAGTACAGTGACCTCATGGCGGGTATCCTCGACGGCTACGCCCACGAGTTGAAACCCTTTGTCACGATCGCCATCGGGTGCACGGGCGGCAAGCATCGTTCGGTTGCGATCTCGGAGGCAATCTCCGCGAACCTGCGTGAAAGGGGACTCGCTGTCAGAACCCTGCATCGCGACCTGGGGAGGGAATGATGGCGATCGGTCGCGGAGTCTCGGGACCCTCGGTCGTCGCCCTGGGCGGGGCCACGGACTGTATGGCAGCCTGTCTGCTCTCCGGCATCTCACAGAGAAGATATCGGCGGTGGTCACAGTCGCCGACGACGGCGGCTCCTCCGGTCGCCTCCGCAAGGAATTCGGGGTGCTGCCTCCCGGTGATCTACGCATGGCTCTCTCCGCGCTCTGCGATGACTCGGAGTGGGGGCAGACCTGGCGTGATGTGCTGCAGCATCGTTTCCGGTCCGATGGCCCCCTCAACGGCCATGCCCTGGGTAATCTACTCATCGTCTCGCTCTGGGAGCAGCTGGGTGGCAGCGTTCCCGCTCTTGAATGGGTGGGCCAGCTGCTGGAGATCAAGGGGCGCGTACTGCCCATGTCCTCCACGCCGCTGGAGATCGAGGCGGAGGTGACAACCGATGCCGTGACCGAGACGGTGCGGGGACAGGTCGCCGTCGCCCTGACCACCGGTCATGTGGACAAGGTCCGCCTCATCCCCAACGATCCGCCGGCACAGCCCGAGGCGCTCGAGGCGATCGGCTCGGCAGACTACGTGATCTTCGGTCCGGGATCCTGGTTCACCTCGATCATTCCCCACCTGCTGGTTCCCGATCTGCATCGGGCACTATGCGATACCCCGGCAAAGAGGGTGCTTTCTCTCAATCTTCTCTCAGAGAAGGAGACACAGGGGCTCTCCGTGGCGGACCACATCCGTTCTTTCCACGACCACGCTCCGGATTTGCGTCTCGATGTCCTTGTCGCCGATCCGGCGGCCATCGACGACCGTGCCGAGGTGGAGGAGGCTGCCCAGGAGTGCGGTGCGCACCTCCTGATACGGACGGTTAGAATGAATGACGGCACGGCCCGCCACGACCCCTTGAGGCTGGCGGCGGCCTATCGCGATGCTTTTGAGGAAGCCTGATCCGCGAGAACCAGGGCCGCCGTATTTCAGTGCTGCCCACCAGTTGTCCCCGAGCAGAAAGAAGTCTTTTGGTATGCCAGCCCTGACCCAGTCCGCCAAGGATGAACTAGCCTCGGTACTGCCCCGGATGCTCTCGAGTGCGGGGGCGGAGGCCTGCGCGATGTTCCGCTTCGGCGGGGGACTGCACATCAACTCCGGCAAGGTTTCCATTCAGTCCGAGCTGAGCCATGCGGGTAGCGCACGCCACCTCTGGGAACTGGTCAAGCAGCTTTTCAACGTTGAACCGGAGATACTCGCGGTCTCAACCTCGATGAGGCAGGGCAATCACTACGTGGTGCGAGTGGCCCGCGAGGGAGAGCGCATCGCTCGCCGCCTCGGGCTGCTGGACACCTACGGCAGGCCGGTGCGCGGGTTGCCCCCGTCGATCGTGGGCGGCTCCAAGGCCGACGCCGCGGCCGCCTGGCGCGGGGCTTTCCTCGCCCGAGGCTCCCTCATGGAACCGGGGAGGAACGCTTCGCTGGAGGTGGTCTGCCCGAGTCTGGAGTCCGCCTATGCCTTGGGAGGACTCGCACGCCGCATGGACATCCCGTACCGTGCTCGTGAATCGCGCGGCGCCCACCGCGTCGATATCCGCGAGGGCGACGCCATCGCTGAGATGCTCGCCCGTATGGGGGCGAACGATTCCGTCATCCGCTGGGAGGAGCTGCGCGTCGAACGCGAGGTTCACGGCTCGGCGAACCGTCTCGCGAATTTCGACGATGCCAACATGCGACGCTCCGCCGACGCGGCGGTTGTTGCGGTGATCCGGGTCAAGCGCGCATTCGAGATTCTGGGGGACGAGATCCCGGACAACCTGCGCGAGGCGGGGGAGTTCCGGATGAAGTATCCGGAGGATTCTCTCAATCTGCTGGGCGAGCGTCTGAATCCTCCGGCCACCAAGGACGCCGTGGCCGGGCGCCTGCGCCGTCTGAACACGATGGCGGACAAGCGGGCGGCTGACCTGGGAATACCTTCCACTCTGGACGCCGTCACGATCGCGGAACGGAATCTGAACCGGGATTGACGCCCCTCAGCGGTAGTCCCCTGCCGGCGCGGACCGGAGCGCGGCGAGAGCCTCCCGGAACGTCGGGAGGTACCTTTCGAGGGCACCTCAAGGCCCCTATCGCTACGCGTGAACACATTTGCGCAGACGCATTAACACTCCTGGGCCCGCCGCGCTTTTGCATAGAAAATGCTGAGAAACGCGCCATGCCACCGTATATTTCACATGGCACATTTCGGGCTCCCGCACTGGTCAACGCCGCGACGTCCCAGGGTGTGAGATAGCTCAAAGAAAAGGGACCTCCCGCCCAACACGTGAGGCGATGAAACGCTAAACTGATCACTGATGACCGGACGTTCCTGTCCGGCACAGACGGGCGCTGTCGGCGTCTGTGGAAACAAGCGTGTGCATGCACACTAGGAGGAATAGAGTGACTATTCGCGTTGGCATTAACGGCTTTGGCCGCATCGGACGCAACTTCTTCCGCGCTCTCAAGGAACAGGGCGTGGACCTGGACGTTGTGGCCGTCAACGACCTCACCGATACCAAGACTCTGGCTCATCTGCTCAAGTACGATTCGATTCTCGGCCGTTTCCCCGGCGAGGTCTCGGCAGGAGAGGCCTCCATCGTCGTAGATGGCAAGGAGATCAAGGTTCTCGCCGAGCGCAACCCCGCCGATCTGCCCTGGGGCGATCTCGGTGTTGACATCGTCGTCGAGTCCACCGGCTTCTTCACGGACGCCACCAAGGCCAAGGCCCATATCGATGGTGGCGCCAAGAAGGTCATCATCTCCGCTCCCGCGAAGAACGAGGATGCGACCTTCGTCATCGGCGTGAACGACAAGGATTACGATCCGGAGAAGCACAACATCGTCTCGAACGCCTCGTGCACCACCAACTGCCTCGCTCCGCTGGCCAAGGTGCTCAACGACGAGTTCGGTATCGAGCGTGGCCTCATGACCACGATCCATGCTTACACCGGCGATCAGCGCCTGCAGGACGCTCCCCATAGCGATCTGCGCCGCGCCCGCGCCGCCGCTCTTAACATGATCCCCACCAAGACCGGTGCCGCTCAGGCGGTCGCTCTGGTGCTCCCCGAGCTCAAGGGCAAGTTCGACGGACTCGCTGTCCGCGTTCCCACCCCGACCGGCTCCCTGACCGACCTCACCTTCGAAGCTGCGAAGCCCGTGACCGTTGAGGCTATTCAGGCCGCCGTCAAGGCTGCTGCCGAGGGCCCGCTCGAGGGCATCCTGAAGTACACCGAGGATCCGATCGTCTCCACCGATATCGTCGGCGATGCTCACTCCTCGATCTTCGATGCGACCGAGACCAAGGTCATCGGCAACCTGGTGAAGGTTCTGTCTTGGTACGACAACGAGTGGGGCTACTCCAACCGTCTCGTCGACCTGACCGCTCTCGTGGCCTCCAAGCTCTGAGCTTGATGAGCTAGTCAGATGCCCGTACATGCACAGCGTGTGCGGGCATCTGCATTGATGAAAGGACCGTCAATGAGGACCATTGACTCCCTCGGCGATCTCGCCGGCAAGAAGGTTTTCGTCCGTTCGGATTTCAACGTTCCGTTGGACGAAGACCGCAACATCACCGATGACGGCCGCATTCGCGCCGCACTTCCCACGCTGAAGCGTCTTGTGGACGCGGGCGCCCGCGTCATCGTCTCCGCTCACTTGGGCCGCCCCAAGGGAGAGGTGAACCCCGCCTTCTCGCTCGCTCCCGTGGCCACTCGCCTGTCCGAGGTGCTCGGGCAGAACGTCCCGCTTGCAGCCGACACCGTCGGCGAGGATGCCAAGGCCAAGGTCGAGGCACTGCAGGATGGCCAGGTCGTTCTGCTGGAGAACGTGCGCTTCGACGGCCGCGAGACCTCCAAGGTGGACGCGGAGCGTGAAGAACTCGCCAAGGAGTACGCCGCCCTTGCCGACGTGTTCGTCTCCGATGGATTCGGCGTCGTGCATCGCAAGCAGGCCTCCGTCTACGACATCGCGAAGCTGCTGCCCTCGGCAGCGGGAGAGCTGGTCTTCAAGGAGATCGATTCCCTGTCTCGCGCCACGGAGAACCCCGAGCGCCCCTACACCGTTGTTCTGGGTGGTTCCAAGGTCTCCGACAAGATCGGCGTCATCGACAACCTCCTGGACAAGGCGAATCGCCTCGTCATCGGCGGAGGCATGGCCTTCACCTTCTTGAAGGCCCAGGGCTACGAGATCGGCGGCTCGCTGCTCGAGGCGGACCAGGTCGAGACCGCCGCCTCCTACATCAAGCGCGCCGAGGAGAACGGCGTGGACCTGCTGCTGCCGGTCGACGTCGTCGTCGCTCCCGAGTTCAAGGCCGACGCACCGGCGACCATCGTCGCCGCCGATGCGATCCCGGCGGATCAGATGGGTCTGGATATCGGCCCCGATACCTCCGCGAAGTACGCCGCGGCCATCGCCGATTCCAAGACCGTGGTCTGGAACGGGCCCATGGGCGTCTTCGAGTTCGAGGCGTTCGCGGCAGGCACCAAGGCCGTGGCCCAGGCGATGGAAGATGGCGACGCCTTCTCGATCGTCGGCGGCGGCGACTCCGCGGCCGCCGTCCGCAACCTGGGCTTCGACGAGTCGAAGTTCTCTCACATTTCCACTGGCGGTGGCGCCTCCCTCGAGTTCCTCGAGGGAAAGGTTCTGCCCGGTATCGCAGTTCTGGAGGACTGATTCATGACACGTACCCCGATCATGGCGGGCAACTGGAAGATGAACCTCGATCACCTCGAGGCCAATCACCTGGTGCAGAAGCTCGCGCTCACCCTGAAGGATCTGGGCCACGACTACTCGGCTACCGAGGTCGTCGTCGTTCCCCCGTTCACCGATATCCGCACGGTGCAGACCGTCGTCGAAGCCGACGATCTTCCGATTCGTTACGGCGCGCAGGACGTGTCCGTTCATGACGACGGTGCCTACACCGGCGAGATCTCCACCGCGATGCTGAGCAAGCTGGGCTGCTCGTACGTCGTCGTCGGCCACTCGGAGCGCCGTGAGTACCACGGCGAGTCCAATGAGCTCATCGGCGCGAAGGCCAAGAAGGCCCTCGATGCAGGCCTGACGCCCATCGTCTGCTGTGGCGAAGCTCTGGAGATCCGTAAGGAAGGCACTCACGTAGAGTACGTGCTGGGCCAGATCGATGAGATGTTCGCCGACTTCTCCGGCGACGACGTCGCCAAGCTGGTCATCGCCTACGAGCCCATCTGGGCCATCGGCACCGGCGAGGTCGCGACCCCGGAGGACGCCCAGGAAGTCTGCGGCGCCATCCGTGGCCGCATCTCGGAGCTGTTCGACGGCACGGTGGCCGAGGCCGTCCGCATCCAGTACGGCGGTTCGGTCAAGTCGTCCAACGTGCGCGACATCATGGACAAGCCCGACGTCGATGGAGCACTCGTCGGAGGCGCGAGCCTCAAGGCGGACGAGTTCTCCAAGATCGTCACCTACCTGCAGTGAGGTAAGAGCTCACCCTAGGTACTCAGCGGGACGCGCGGATATTCGATTTTCGGCTATCCGCGCGTTCTTAGTACACTGTAGGAAGTTTGTGCCAGAACGGCTGGTACTTAGGAAGGAAGCAAAGCGTGTCGGTTCTCCTCATCATCTGCGAGGTCCTGCTCGTCATAACGAGCGTGCTGCTGATCCTGTCCATTCTTTTGCATAAGGGCAAGGGCGGCGGTATCTCCGACATGTTCGGCGGTGGAGTCTCCACCTCGATGCGTTCCTCCGGTGTTGCGGAACGAAATCTGAACCGCATCACGATCGGCGTTGCGTTGGTGTGGATCGTCGTCGTCGTGCTCATTGGACTGATCACGAAGTTCATCTCGTAAGGAGGTGGCCGTAGGCATGGCGTGGCTCGGATGGGCGTTGTGCGCCTTGACCGCGGCGGCGCTTGCGGTTCTAGCATGGCGATATCGCGCCGTGCACCGCGAGAACACCGAACTCAAACAGCGGGTTGTCGAATTGGATCGACGGCCCGCTGTGGTGTCTCACGAGATACGGACGCCCCTGGCGCTGGTCCGCGGTGCCGCGGAGCTCCTCGCCGAGGAGACGCCGGGCCCCCTGACCCAGACCCAGGCCATGTTCGTGACGACGATCGCCGATAACACCCAACTGGTCATCGATATGGCGGAGGATTTTCTGCTCGCTGCCCGGTTCGAGGCAGGTTCCGTGGTCGTGAACGCCGAACCCGTGGACATCAGAACCGTTGTCGCGGCTACGGCTCGTCAGGTTCGACGTATCATCGGCACCTCCATCCGCATCGACGCCAGTGGAGGAGTCCTTCCGATCGTGACGGACGAGCGTCTGGTGCGGCAGATGGTGTGGAATCTCGTCAACAACGCCGCCCGCCATGCCGGCCCGGATTCGGCGATCTCCATCCAGGTGCGCGAGAGCTCCGAGGGCGGGTGCACCATATCCGTCACCGATGACGGCAGCGGAATGACCGAGGAGGACGTGCACAGGTTGTTCACGCCTTTTGCCACGGGATCCTCCCGCAGGCCTGGATCGGGGTTGGGAATGATGATCGTGCACGATATCGCCGCGGCGCTCGGAGGGCGCCTCATGATCGATACGGACGAGGGACGCGGGACATCCATCATGGTTCAGCTGCCCGAATGGCATGAGTCGTAGGCTGTGGCACACTGGTGGGACAGTGACGGGAGCCTTTCCCACCGTGGAGGATACCCGGCGGCCGTTCGAGTAGAAGGATGAGCGTGAGTGCCCGAGTCTTGGTGGTCGACGACGAACCTCAGATGAGGCTCATCGTGACTTTTGCCCTGGAGACGCAGGGCTTCACCTGTGTTACCGCCGATACCGCGCGGCAGGCCTACGACCAGCTGATGTCGTCCTTGATCGATATCGTCATCCTCGACGTGATGCTCCCGGACGCCACGGGAATCGATCTGGTTCGGCGCATTCGCGCCGGCGGCTCCATGGTTCCCATCATACTTTTGACCGCCCTCGCGGAGGAGACCGACCGTATCAAGGGGCTGGAAGTCGGCGCGGATGACTACGTCACGAAGCCCTTCAGTCCACGCGAGCTGGCGCTGAGGACACAGGCCGTGCTGCGCCGAACGACGGGCAAGGATGTCGAGCAATCGACCACGCTTCGCGTCGGCTCCCTCCACCTCGATCTGAGCGCCGAGAGGGCGTGGTGGGATGGTTCCCGCATCGATGCGGGAAGCACGGAGTTTCGGGTACTGGCGGTGTTGGCAGGGCACGCGGGACAGACCGTCGGGACCTATCAGCTGCTCAACGAGGCGTGGGCCACGAGCAGTACGGCCGGGGGACGAGAGATGATCAAGACGGCGGTCTATCGGTTGCGCAAGCACCTCGCCGAGGCGGGGAGCGATCCGAGCATCATCCGTTCCGTGCGTGGACGCGGGTACGTGCTGACGGTCACAGACGTGTGACCAATGGTGACCGTGCCCTTCCCACGTGTCACCTGCGGTGTCCGAGGATGAAGATGTACCTGCGAACAACGAACGTTCGCTCTGTCAATCAAGGGAATGGCAATGTCTTCATCGTCGAAGAATGGCTTGGGCTTCCTCGCGGCGCCGCCTGCGGCTCCCCGTAAGAGTGACGAGGAGGTCGCGCGCCTCTATCCGCGACTGAGAGCTCAGGTGTTCCTGGGGATCTTCCTCGGTTACGCCGGCTTCTACCTCATCCGCAACAATGTGTCGATCGTCTCGCAGATCCTCAAAGATCACGACATCATGACCACGGTCCAGATCGGTATCGTGGCGAACTCCGTCCTCATCGCCTATGGACTCTCGAAGTTCTTCATGGCGATGCTCTCCGATCGCGCCAATGCGCGCTACTTCCTTCCACTGGGGCTGGCGTTGAGCGCACTGACGAACATCTTCATCGCGTTCGTCCCGGCCATCACCGCCTCTGTCGCGCTCTTCGCCACCGTGATGTTCATCAACGGTTGGTTCCAGGGCATGGGCTGGCCACCCTCAGGACGCACCCTGGTGCATTGGTTCTCCACCAACGAGCGCGGGTGGAAGACCTCCATCTGGAACTGCGCGCACAACGTCGGCGGCGCCGGCGTGGGCGTGGCAGCCGCTTTCGCGCTGCAGCATTGGGCCGTCTCGGACGCCGACTGGCGCCCGGCCTTCTGGTTCCCGGCCCTCATCGCCCTGGTGATCGCCGCCATCGCGTTCTGGCTGATGAGGGATCGCCCCGAGGCCGTCGGTCTCCCTCCCATCGAGGAATATCGCAACGACCCGCCGAAGGCAGAGGTATCCCACGACGAGCTCGAGGGAATGTCCTGGGGCCAGATCATGGTCAAATACGTGCTGACCAACCGCGTCGTCGTGCTCCTGGCCTTGACCAACGTCTTCGTCTACACCCTGCGCTACGGCGTGCTGAACTGGATCCCCGTGTACCTCGGCGACTTCACCGGCGCCGAGATCAAGGACGGGATCATGGGATTCGCCATCTTCGAGCTGGCAGGCATCGTTGGAACCCTGCTGTGCGGGTGGATCTCGGACAAGGTGTTCAAGGGATGGCGCTCAGGCGCCGGAATCGTCTTCCTCGTCGGTGTGGGAGTTGCGCTGCTGACCTACTGGCAGCTTCCGACGACGGCGCCGCTGTGGCTCTTCTACATCCTCATCGCCATCATCGGTGGACTCATCTACGGACCGGTCATGTTGATCGGCCTGCAGGCCATCGACATGTCTCCCTCGCACGTGGCGGGCACCGCCGCCGGCTTCACCGGACTCTTCGGATATCTGCTGGGCGCAACCCTCGCCTCTACTGGGGTCGGCGTCCTCATCCACAACTTCGGTTGGGATGTGACCTACGGTGTGCTGGTGGGCATCGTGGTGTTGGCGGTTGTGTTCATGGTGATCGTCGGGCGGGATGAGCGTCAGCTCATGCGCGACCGCGAGCAGAAGGAGGTTGCCTCGTAAACCGACGCGGCAGCTGTTGACACGAGTGGGTCCACCATCGCATAGGATGGATGGGCCCATTCGTTCGATGACACCTACCGCGATTCGAGGGGCGCAGTCAGTGTGGATCGTTCCTCTGCACCAATGGAGTTCTCAGGGGGAGTGTTCGTATGCATTCACGGTGGGCGCGCAAGCAGCTTCGCCGCATGCTTCTGCTCGTATGCGCGGGAGCCGTGGCCATCGCCGGTTTGCTGCTGTTACAGCCTCCCAGAGCCGAGCTCTCCGTTCTGTGCTCCAACAATTCGCCCTCCTGCCGTGCTACTGCCGATGCCTTCGAAGCGCAGACGAACCGCCGTGTGCACGTGGTGCGCCTTCCCACCTCGGAGGCTCTTGCGCGGTTGCAGTTGAACACGAGCCGCCCCGAATTCGACGTGTGGCTCGGGGGTCCGGCCGAATCGTATGTGGAGGCCTCACGTGACGGCCTCTTCGCTCCCATTGCCGACCTGCCCTCCGTACGCCTGCTCCCGTCGCAACTGCGGGATCCGGATGGCTATTGGGCCGGCGTCTACGGTGGGATCCTGGCGTTCTGCGTCAATACCGATATGGTCGCCGCCGGTGAGGAGCCCGGCTCCTGGCAGGAGCTGCTCGACAGCGATTTCCGCGGTCAGATTCTCGCGCCCAATCCGCTTCTGTCCGGGACCGCGGCGACCATGCTCTGGGTGCAGTTCGGGCGACTCGGCGCCGTGGAACCGGCCATCGCGTACATGGATGCGCTTGAGGATCAGCTGCAAGGCTACGTGGATTCTGGGACCGACGTGGCGCGAAATGTTGCGCGGGGCAGGGCGGGTATCGGGATCTCCTTCGCTCCCTACTGCGAGGCGGAGAAGGATTCCGGATACCCCGTCGTCACCGTCTTCCCGAGCGAGGGAACGGGATATGAGATCGGTGCTATCGCCCTGCTGAGCAACTCCGCGAACCCGGAACTGGCGCGGATGTTCATCGACTTCGCCGTCTCCGCTCCCGGCCAGCGCATCTCCTCGGGAGTGCTGTCTCAGCTGGCTACCAGCTCACAGGTCTCTCCGAACCTTCCCGAGGCATTGGCTGGACTGGACGTTCCGTTGGTATCCGGTGATCTCACGGAGGCGGCGCGTATGCGGCCGATCCTCATCGAGGCCTGGGCGAGGCAGGTGCGCGATGGCGCGTATTAGGAGATGGATACCCACGCTGGTCATCTTCGCGATGAGCGCCGTCGTCGTCTTTCCCTTCCTTCTGCTGCTGCGCTTCGAATCCGGCACTTCATTTCCTCAAACGCCGTGGCACGTCATCGCGCTGCTCTCCTTGAAGTCGGTCATCTTGCCCATGCTCGCCTCATTCGTGGCTGCGCTCGTGGCGCTGGCCATCGTGGCCACCGGGTATCTGTGTCTGGGACGCGTGGCGCGTCGCATGGTCTTCATGGCGTGTGCCATACCGTTCCTCTTTCCGCCGGTGCTGACGGCGCACGCCATCCACGTCGCGTTCGGGCGCCCGAGCCTGTTGTTGACCATGACTCTCGTTGGACTGCCGTTTGCAGTATTCGGGCAGGCGGTCGCCCTGCGTTTCGTCGACGCGCCGCTGCTGGCCACGGGCCGAGACCTGGGATTGCGCCTGCCTGCCCTGAGCCGCAGGACGATATTCCCGGTCTGGAGCCGAGGCGCTACGGCCGGCTGGTTCTGGGGCAACCTCGTACTCTTCTCGGATCCCGGCCTCTATGAGGTCTACGGTGGAACCCAGTCGTATCTGGCCTCGCATCTGCTGCGAGCGGTCAACGGTGGGGCACCGCCGCAGGTTGTGGCGCGTGCGGTTCTCTTCGTGATCGTGCCCGCCGTGGTCCTGGCGCTGCTCGTCGCGTTGCGGCCCGGCTGGTTGCGATGGCCCCGTGAGCGTCTCGGACGTCAGGCCCATATCTCCGAATTGTTGGAGGGGGTCAGCTGCCCACGTTGGCTCAAGGGCCTCGTCGCATCCGTGACAGTGGGAACAATGGGAGTGCTGTTGGTCATTGTCGCAACGGTCGTGCGCGGGGCTGCGCGCGCACTGGCGAACGACATGGTCCCCAGTGCGGCCATGGTCATCCCGACCGTCATTCTGATTCTGGTCGCGGTGCCGCTGAGCGCCGGTGGAGCCCTCGGACTCTCGGTTGCGATCAGCCACACCCGAGGGTGGGTCGGAGCCTATGGTCGCGCGCTCGTGACGTTCATGGTTATCGTGTCTCCGGTCGCCGTCGGATCGGTGCTGGCGAGTGCCTTCAGGCTTCCGGTCACCGCCGGAGATCAGATCGTGCTTCCCTCCCTGGTAGGTGGCGGCGCGATCTTGGGCGGCTGGATCGGTCTTCTCCTAGCGGCCGTCAGCGTGTGTCTGCCACTGTCCACCGTTCTCCTGCTAGCCGCCCTCTCGTTGCGCTCGATCGACGACGTCGCCGCCGCGCGAGATCTCGGTGCGGGCCGGGTTCGGGTGCTCATGACCGTCGAGGCGCCCTACTTCTCCACCATCGCCATCGCCTCACTGTGTCTGCAGGCCGGCATGTTATTGACCAACATCGCGCCGCTGGTCTTCGTCCAACCCTCCGGGACCCAACTCGTCACGCCCACGCTGCTCACACTCGTGGCGAGCGGCCTGAGCGACGAGGCTTTCGCGCTGGCCTCGATCGCGGGGTTGCTGACCTGTTGCGCCATGGCGGGCGTCATCGCGGTGGTGCGCACGACGATCAGTTCAACGGACCAGCGAAAGAGGTGGCGCAGGCAATGAGTTCGAAGCCGATGGGGCTGCTCCTTTCGGACCTGTCGACGAGGGCGGGATCGTTCCTCGTCGACAGTGTGAGCCAGCAGGTCTCGCCAGGACAGATACTCGCAGTCGTCGGGCCTTCGGGCTGCGGGAAGACGACCTTACTGCACGCGATCTCGGGCATGCGACGCTGCCGGGGGACCGTGGCGATCGACGGGGTCGACGTGACCGCGGTTCCCCCCGGAAAGGCGTTCGACGGCGCTGGTCTTTCAATCCCCGGTGCTCTTTCCGGGACTGTCCGTGCGGCAGAATGTCGGTTATGGCTTGGACGATGACCGGATGCCAGCGAATAAACGAGACGATCTCATCGACATCGCGATGGCGAACCTCAATATCTCCTCCCTGGCGGACAAGGACCCCGCGGTCCTCTCCGGAGGGCAGAGTCAGAGAGTGGCGTTGGCGCGCACATTGGTGCGCAGACCGAAGGTCCTTCTGCTCGACGAGCCGCTTTCCCATGTGGAGACACCACTGCGCCGCGAGATCAGACGGGACATCGTAGCCCAGGTGCGAAGGGCCCGTCTGGCGGCCGTCTACGTGACCCATGACCTGGAGGAGGCGTTCCTGGTTGGAGATCGTGTGGCCGTCATGAGCGGTGGCCGGATCGTGCAGGACGGTCCACCCGAGGAGGTCTATCGCAGGCCTGCCTCGCGTTTCGTGGCGGACCTGTTGGGTCAGAAGAATGTCCTCGCGGGGACCGTGCTGGAGCCCGGGCCCACGGCACGCGTGCTGCTTGGCGCCCGAGAGTATCGTATGCCCGCCGACCCGGGTATTCGCGTCGGCGCGGCCGTGGTCGTCCTTCCTCCGGAAGCGCTGTTGCTGGAACCGGCTCCGGCTGGTTCGGAGATACTCGGCGATATCGGCCAGGTCATCGAATCGTCTTTCGCCGGCTCGTGGGCGCTGGCGGAGGTCGAGAGCGATATCGGCACCCTCGTGGTGCACGAGTGGGACCCGGACCGGCCGCGTACTGTGGGAGAGTATGTCCGCTTCTCGCTGCGTCCGGGACGCGGATGGGTGATACCGGACCAGTTGGTGCCCAGCCGGGAAAAAGGGACGAGGCGATAGCGCTGAGCCCCGGCAGGCGCGAGGGGCGCTTGCCGGGGCTCATATCGGGTTTCGTAGGCCCGTGAACGTCCTCAGACCTTGAACTCCGGAATGTCCAGCAATTGCAGGCCATTGCGCAGAACATCGCCGTAAGCCACGTCCTCCGTCATGGAACGCAGCTCCTCGATGAGCATCGATTCCATTGTGCGCACCGGCAGATTGACCCGTTGCACCTGACGCTTGGGCCGGATCATGTCCGCGAGCTCGCTGCCGAGCGGCCGAACAAGCTTCAGCTCCCCAGATGGGCGCCACAGGCTCACTTCGGTGAGCACGGCCCCCCGGTTGTACTCGATCTCCACCGGAATCTCGAGTCGCAGAGCCAGCCAGCCGGCGAGGAGGTAGGTGGAGGGATGCGTGGATGCGCCCTGGACGCGGGCGTGCTGGATCGGCTCCAGGGGAGGTTCGTCGAGCATGGCTGCGAGATGATTGCGCCACAGCGTGATGCCGGCCCAGCCCAGATCGGTGTCGCCATCCCGGTAGCTCTCGCGCATGCGCACCAGGGTGTTGACGGGGTCGCCGAGATAGCGGGAAGTGGTGATGCGCCGCTGCGCGATAGCGCCGACCGATGTTCCCGCCGTGTCCTCGGGCACGTCCTGCACCCACCACACCACGATGGGGGTATCGGGAAGCAGCAGGGGAGTCAGGAGAGTCTCCAGGTTCTCCCCGGCGCCCCCGTAGCAACGCAGGATGGCGATCTCGGAGAGCCCGGCCTCGGCCCCGACGCGGATCTCGGCGTCCAGGCGAGCTTCATCCGACTCGATGGGCACGATCGTCACGATACGGCAGGGGTGTGCGCGTGAGGCGCCCGCCGCGGCCTTGATGCCGTCGCGGATGCCGCCGTCGTTCTTCGCGATGATCACAAGCGTGAGCACACGCCCGAGTGCCACCGAGCCCACGGTGTCCCGTAGCTCATCCATCCTGAGGCCGACGGCCGCCGAGGAGGTGTTGTTCATGTGGATAATCATGGTTCTCCTTGGGAATCAGGGCCGGCGCCAGACGCGACCGTCGCGTTCGAGCATTTCCTCGGCGCACTTGGGCCCCCAGGAACCGGGGGCGTACGTGCCGAGGGTTTCGGGGCTGGACTCCCAGTGATCTTCCGCCTGATCCAGTAGCTTCCACGAGAGTTCGATCTCCCGCTGTTGGGGGAAGAGGGGCGGATCGCCGAGCAGGACATCCAGGATCAGACGTTCGTAGGCCTCCGGGGCGTACTCGGTGAACGCGTGCCCATAGGCGAAATCCATGGTGACATCTCGCAGGCGCATCGATGAACCGGGAACCTTGGAGCCGACCTTGAAGGTGACTCCCTCCTGCGGCTGCACGCGGATGACCAGGGCGTTGTGCCCCAGCCCCGCCGTCGAGTCGAAGGGGAGGAAGGGTGGGTACTTGAAGACGATGGCGATCTCGGAGACGCGACGGCCTAGGCGCTTGCCCGCGCGCAGGTAGAACGGGACGCCCTCCCAGCGGCGCGTGTGGATCCCCAGGCTGATGGCGGCGTAGGTATCCGTGATGGAATCGGCGGGGATGCCGTCTTCTTCCTTGTATGACTTGACCCACTGCCCGCCCTGCCAACCGGCCTCGTACTGGCCGCGCACGGCCGAGTCCTCGACGGAGCCGAAGAAGGTGGTCGCCTCGAGGATCTTCTCCTTCTCGATTCGCAGCGCCTCGGCGCTGAAGTTGTTGGGTTCCTCCATGGCGGTCAGCGCGAGAAGCTGTAGCAGGTGGTTCTGAATGACGTCGCGTGCCGAGCCGATGCCGTCGTAGTATCCAGCGCGGGACCCGATGCCGATATCCTCTGCCATGGTGATCTGGACGTGATCGACGTGCTCGGAGTTCCACACCGGCTCATAGAGCTCGTTGGCGAAGCGCAGTGCAAGGATGTTCTGCACCGTCTCCTTGCCGAGGTAGTGGTCGATCCTGAACACGGAATCCGGGGAGAAGACCTCGGTGACCACCGCGTCCAGTTCGCGTGCGGACTCCAGGTTGTGCCCGAAGGGCTTTTCGACGACGACGCGGCGCCATCCGTCTCCTTCGCCACGCTGCAGGCCCGCCCGGCCGAGGCCGCCCAGTACGGTGGGGAAGAGTGCGGGGGGAATGGAAAGATAGAAGGCGTAGTTGCCGCCGGTTCCGCGTGCGGTGTCCACTTCCGCGAGGGTCTCGGCGAGATGCTGGTAGGTGGCGTCGTCGTCGAACTGGCCCTCGACCAGTTGCAGTCCGGAGAGCAGCTGGCTCAGCGTGGTGTCGGTGACGGGGGTCTTGGCGCCGTCGCGGATGCACTTCTCCACGACCTCACCGATGTTCTCGATATGACGGCGAGCCACGCCGATGATCGAGAAGGAGGGCGGCAGCAGCCCGCGATTGGCGAGGTCGTAGAGCGCAGGCAGGATCTTGCGTTGCGCCAGATCTCCCGTGATTCCGAAGAGGACCAGCCCGCAAGGGCCCGCAATACGCTGGAGGCGAGTGTCGGGAGCCGATCTCAAAGGGTTGTTCATGCCTGAAGCCTCACCATCATCTGTCTGAATAGAGCCGGGGCAGCGCGACGCCATTTCATTCGCACAACTCGGGCCCTCGAATATGCCGGGAACGGCCGCCCCGGCAGCGAGCACACCGCCCCCAAAAGATTACTGCCACATGCGGTACAGGTGGAAGTCTCGCGAGGACCTACGGCCTAAGTCTTTCATCACGCCTGTTCTCAGCGGGCAAGGAGCCACATATTGGGCTTCTGTCGAGAGAAGTTCAGCCTTACATAAATAAGGTGATCGGCAAACAACATGTCCAAAATCGCAGCTCCTACCCGTACAGGTGCCTGAAAATCGCCTTTCTGGCGCGCTCTATTCTTTCTTGTTTAGCAAATGTTATAGAAGAAACTTCTTCATGCATTAGGTTGTAAGAACGGATGCAAGCCGGTGAAGGGTTTCCAATGTCGAAGGAAAAGCAACGTTGTCGGGCAACAGGTTCGTGGCCCAGCTTGCGAATGCGAATCTATACCACGTTGTTTCTTTTCTTAGGTTTTCTGCTAGTTCATTCCATAATAAATTGGAATGTTCAAAGAACAATATTCGTTGTTGCTTCTATTGTGGTGGCGCTTGTTGCATTGGTCGTCGAGCGTTGGCTTAAATCTAGAACTCGATGACAACGATTGAAACGAGGCTCAACGAGCTTCAAGAGCTTAGGTTTGACAGCACGTGCAGGGGCGCCAACGCTGACCTTCGCCGCCAATCTCACTTTTCCCAGTGGCGAAAACGATGCCGCACAGCCGGGCAATGGTGTGCGGCATCGTTCATGCTATTGAGTTCTCATCGGGTGCACGCGTGAGGCGAGCGCCCGTGGTGTTCAGACCGCAGCGATGGACTCCTTGACCGCGGAGACCACGTGATCCACGGTGAAGCCGAACTCCTCGAAGAGCTTGCCTGCCGCTGCGGAAGCGCCGTAGTGGTTGATGCCGACGCTGCGCCCGGCATCGCCTACGTACTGCGCCCATCCGAAGGTGGTGCCGGCCTCCACCGAGACGCGGGCCTTGACGTCGGGGAGAATCACCGAGTCGCGGTACTTCGCATCCTGCTGCTCGAACCATTCCAGGCAGGGCAGAGAGATGACGCGGGCGCCGATTCCCTCGGAGGCAAGAGCCTGCTGGGACTCGACGGCCAGCGAGACCTCGGAACCCGTGGCCAGCAACTGCACGTCGACGGTGCCGGTGGGGGAGTCGGACAGCACGTAGCCGCCCTTGTCCACGCCCTCGGCACTGGTGCCCTCGAGAACCGGCAGGTTCTGACGGGACAGGACGATGCCCGCGGGCCCGCCGTCGCGGCGCTCCAGTACGCTCTTCCACGCAGCCGCGGTCTCATTGGCATCGGCCGGACGGACGATGTCCAGGCCCGGGATCGCGCGGTAAGCCCACAGGTGCTCGATCGGCTGATGCGTTGGGCCGTCCTCGCCCACGCCGATGGAATCGTGCGTCCACACGAAGATCGACGGGATGTTCATGACCGAGGCAAGGCGTACCGCGCCACGCATGTAATCGGCGAACACGAAGAAGGTGCCGCCGTATGCGCGCGTCAGGCCATGCAACACGATGCCGTTGACGATCGCTCCCATGCCATGCTCGCGGATGCCGAAGTGCAGTGTGCGGCCGTATTCGTTGCCCTGGAAGTCCGCGGACTGGCGATCTTCGGGCAGGAAGGAGGGCTCGCCCTTCATCGTCGTGTTGTTCGATCCCGCCAGATCGGCCGAACCACCCCACAGTTCCGGGAGAACCGGAGCCAGGGAGGTCAGCACCTCTCCGGATGCAGCACGGGTGGCGAGGGACTTGCCGACCTCGAAGGTGGGAAGGGCATCGGCCCAGCCCTCGGGAAGATCCTTGGCCTCGAGGCGGTCGAGCAGCGCGGCCCGCTCCGGGTTCGCCTCGCGCCAGGCGGACATCTGCTTGTCCCACTCGCCGCGAGCGGCAGCTGCGTTATCTGCGGCCTGCGAGCGGGTGTGCTCGATGACCTCATCCTCGACAGCGAAGTTCTTCTCCGGATCGAAACCGAAGATCTTCTTCAGGCCGGCGACTTCGTCTGCTCCCAGAGCGGAGCCGTGTGCGGCCCCGGTGCCCTGCTTGGTCGGCGAAGGCCACGCCATGATGGTGGACAGCCTGATGATCGAGGGACGATCGGTCTCCGCCTTGGCGGCCTCGATGGCAGCGTAGAGGGCGTCGACGTCTTCCTTGTACTCGCCGCCGTCGTTGGTCCAGTCCACGTGCTGGGTGTGCCAACCGTAGGCGGCGTAACGCCCGAGGACATCCTCGGAGAAGGCGATAACGGTGTCGTCCTCGATCGAGATCCTGTTGTCGTCGAAGATGAAGATGAGGTTACCCAGATGCTGGGTGCCCGCGAGCGAGCTGGCCTCGGAGGTGACACCCTCTTCGAGGCAGCCTTCGCCGCCGATGACGTACACGAAGTGATCGAACGGGGACTCTCCCTTGGGCGTCTCCGGATCGAACAGGCCGCGCTCACGGCGCGAGGCCATCGCCATGCCCACGGCCGATGCCAGGCCCTGGCCGAGCGGGCCGGTGGTCATCTCCACACCGGTGGTGTGGCCGTATTCAGGATGGCCAGGGGTCAGAGATCCCCAGGTGCGCAACGAGGCGATGTCCTCGACTTCCAGGCCATAACCGGCGAAGTAGAGCTGATTGTAGAGGGTGAGGGACGAGTGACCGATGGACAGCACGAAACGATCGCGGCCAATCCACTGGGCGTCCGAAGGATCGTGACGCATCACCTTCTGGAACAGTGTGTAAGCAACAGGTGACAGGGAAATAGCCGTACCTGGATGGCCGTTGCCAACCTTCTGCACGGCGTCTGCCGCCAGAACGCGACCGGTGTCCACGGCGCGCTGATCTAGATCGGTCCACTTGAGCTCCGCCATCGCAGCATCTCCTTAGTTTCTGTTTCTGCGTTGACTCCGGTCGGCCCGGAGATGTTTGTAACCAGACCTCTCGCGAGGCTGCCACCTCCAAGACTACAGGTCAAAGCGTTGATGTGCGCGCTCTACGCGGTACCCGGACAACCAGCGACTACAATTGGTCCATGGCGGTTTCCATCTCGCATATCCCCGGTTCGACGCGGCTTTCGCGTCTCGCGCGCCAATATATGGATCATCTGACCGTGGAACGATCTCTGTCCGTGAACACGCTTGCGGCTTATAGTCGCGACCTCGGGAAGTATCTCAATCATTTGTCCGCTCGGAAGATCGATGATCCGGGTTCGATCGGCCGTGAAGACGTCGCATCGTTTGCGGAGGCCCTCGAAGGCATGGCCCGTTCGAGCGTGGCGCGATCCATGGCGAGCGTGCGGGCGTTCCACCGTTTTCTCTTCGAGGAGGGGCTCACGCCCGACGATCCTGCCAAGGACGTTCAGCCCCCCAAGATCCCGCAGCGCCTGCCGAAAGCCCTGCCGATCGAGGACGTCAACCGTTTGATCGAGGTGGCCGGGATGGGGGAGGGGCCGGTACCGTTGCGGGATCGCGCCCTATTCGAGTTCCTTTACGGCACAGGCGCGCGCATCTCCGAGGCCGTCGGTGCGAGTCTCGACGATCTCGATACTCAATCCAGGGTGGTGCGGCTCTTCGGAAAGGGAAGAAAGGAGCGCGTCCTTCCGCTCGGAAGCTTTGCCGCCGAGGCGCTGGACGCCTACCTGGTGCGCGGGCGTCCGCAGCTGGCGAACCGCGGTTCGGGAAGCCACTGCGTTTTTCTCAACACCCGAGGTAGGCCTCTATCGCGGCAGAGCGCGTGGGGCGTCATCCAGGACGTCGCCCGCAGGGCGCAGATATCCACTCACATCTCCCCTCATAGCCTGCGACATTCCTTCGCGACCCACCTGCTCGAGGGAGGAGCCGACGTGCGGATCGTCCAGGAGATGCTCGGCCATTCCTCCGTCACCACGACCCAGATATACACCCACGTCAGCCGCGACACAGTACGAGAGGTCTACGCCGCATCACATCCAAGGGCACTGTCTTAGGTAGGCTGGGAACGTGAGTGATCAAGACGCCCTTCTTCCAGAATTCACCGGACATGACTTTCCGGAGCCTGCGCCGCTGGCTAGCCATGGTCCCGCCCGCATCGTCGCGATGTCGAATCAGAAGGGAGGCGTGGGTAAAACCACGACCACCATCAATCTGGCAGCGGCCCTGGCCGAGTACGGCCGCCGTGTGCTCGTGGTGGACTTCGACCCGCAAGGAGCGGCCAGCGCGGGACTCGGCGTCAACGCTCGGGCGATGGAACGTACGATCTACAACGAGCTGATAGCTGCCAAGCCCGATGTCACGGAGACCATCGTCTCCACGGATATTCCGGGGCTGGACCTCATTCCCGCGAACATAGACCTCTCCGCCGCCGAGATCGTTCTGATCAACGAGGTCGCCCGTGAGCAGGCCCTCTCACGCATCCTGCGTCCGGTTCTCAACGACTACGACCTCATCATCATCGATTGCCAGCCCTCGCTGGGATTGCTGACCGTCAACGCTTTGACGGCCGCCCACGGCGTGATCATCCCGCTGGAGGCGGAATTCTTCGCGATGCGTGGAGTCGCGCTGCTCACCGAGCAGATCGAGCGCGTGCAGGATCGTCTGAATCCCCGCCTGCAACTGGACGGCGTGCTGCTCACCATGATCGACATGCGCACGCTGCACTCGCGCGAGGTCATGAGCTCAGTCAAACAGGGCTTCGGCGAGCAGGTCTACGACACCTACATCTCGCGCACGGTGAAGTTCCCCGACGCCACCATCGCGGCGCAGCCCATCACCCACTACGCTCCCAGCCACAACGGAGCGCTTGCCTACCGGCAACTGGCGCGCGAGATCATCGCCAAGGGACAGTGCGCCTGATCC
Organism: Actinomycetaceae bacterium L2_0104; assembly: GCA_047501485.1. Lineage (GTDB taxonomy): Bacteria > Actinomycetota > Actinomycetes > Actinomycetales > Actinomycetaceae > Ancrocorticia. Next base: position 86,351 of record JAZDRN010000010.1, read on the forward strand.
GTCCGGGTCGCGTGCGCGCTAGCTTGCCTGCGGCTCAGGGCGGAGAGTGCGACCGTGTCCGCCGATGAGATTGCCATGCCGGCCCCCGCGGGGCCCTTTGCGGTATCGCTGGACATCTTCTCGGGCCCCTTCTCCGTTCTCCTCTCGCTGATAGCCAAACGGCGTCTGGATGTGACCGAGGTGGCGCTGGCCGAGGTGACCGACGAATTCATCGGCTTCATCCAGGCCCAGAGCGAATACGACCTGTCCCAGGCCAGCGAGTTCCTGGTGGTCGCGGCGACCCTGCTCGACCTGAAGGCGGCACGTCTGCTCCCGGGAACAAAGGAGGACCAGGAAGAGATCGAACTCCTCGAGCAACGGGACCTGCTCTTCGCCAAACTGTTGCAATACCGCGCCTACAAGCAGGCCTCGTTGGCGATCGCGGACCGGCTCTCGGAAGCGGGCCGGGCCTATGCGCGAGACGTTCCGCTGGAGGAACGGTACGTGGGGTTGCTTCCAGACGTGCACCTCGACATCCTTCCCGAGGAGTTCGCGCTCGTCGCGTATCAGGCGTTCGCTCGCGACCAGAGCGAGCCAGAAGTCCAGATCGCACACCTGCACAATCCGCTGGTGTCAGTCGCGAGTCAGGTGGATTATCTGCGTGAGATGCTGGCAACGGGTGGGGCGGCGAGCTTCGCCGAGCTATGCGCCGACGCACCCGATCGCCAAACGGTCGTCTCGCGCTTCATGGCGGTCCTGGAGCTCGTACGCAGGCGCGAGGCGCGGGTCGCTCAGGATGAGGCGTTGGGCACGATCTCCCTCGAGCTCGAAGCCGGCGACGGTTAGCACAGCCGTCCGGTCCGGCCCATACACCACGCAAAGATCACACATGGACACAACCGCCGGAGGCTCCCGCGCCATCCCGCCCAGCACCCCAGACAGGAAAGACGAGACTCACGGAATGCTTGAAGACGTAGCGAATGGGACACCCGGGATCGGCCAGTCCGAGTCCGTGCGGGCAGATCAGAGAGCACGCGGCCTGGGCGCCCTGGAAGCCATCCTCCTGGTGGCGACGACGCCGATCCCCAGCGTGGACCTCGCGCACGCAATGGGTCTCACGGAGGAGGAGACCGAGGATCTGCTGCGTGAACTGCGCGATGAATATGCGGGAAGAACGGGCGGGCGGATACGTGGATTCGAGCTGCGCTCGGTCGGTGGCGGCTGGAGGCTCTACACCAATCCGGAATATGCCGACGTCGTCGCCGGCTTCGTGTTGAGAGAGACGTCAACCAGACTCTCTACCGCCGCCCTCGAGACGTTGGCGATCATCGCCTATCGCCAACCCGTCAGCCGCGCACAGATCGCCGCTATCAGAGGTGTTAGTGTTGATTCCGTCGTTCGCACGCTCATGATGCGCGGACTTGTCGCCGAGGTCGGTACCACCCCGGCATCGGGAGCCGTCCTCTACGGCACCACACAGAGCTTTCTGGAGAGCATGGGGATGAACTCTCTGGACGAATTAGCACCGCTGGCCCCCTATCTGCCAGAGGTGTCCGAACTGAATGAAGTAGAAAAGGAATTGCGATGAGCACCCCTTACAACACCCAAGGTGAGCGCCTGCAGAAGGTCATGGCGCACGCCGGCGTCGGTTCGCGCAGGCTATGCGAGCATCTCATCGAACAGGGCCGTGTCGCCGTCGACGGAGAGATCGTGACGCGCCTCGGAGTACGGGTCGATCCCGCGAAGGTCACGATCCACGTTGACGATATGCCGATTCAGATCGACGATTCGAAGCTCACGGTGGCGCTCTACAAGCCGCCGGGTGTCGTCTCCACCATGGAGGATGACATGGGCCGTCCCGGTCTGGCCCAGTACGTCGAGGAGATCCCGACGCGGCTTTACCACGTGGGCCGCCTCGACCAGGACACCGAGGGCCTCATCCTGCTCTCGAACGACGGCGAATTGACCCACCGGTTGACCCATCCCTCCTACGAGGTTCCCAAGACCTACATCGCCCGTGTCGAGGGCCAGGTGACCCGCGGACTGAGCCGAGTTCTCACCAAGGGCATCACACTGGAGGACGGTCCGGTCAAGGCGGATAATTTCGTGCTGCGCGAGGCCGCGCTGCGCAACTCCATCGTCGAGATCACCTTGCACTCGGGACGCAATCGCATCGTCCGCCGCATGATGGAGGAAGTCGGCCACCCCGTCATGGAGCTGGTGCGCACCAAGTTCGGAACCATCGAGGTGGGCCGTCTCAAGCCGGGCAGGACCCGCGTGATCGCCGGCAACGAGTTGAGCGCGCTCATGCATTCGGTCGGGATGTGACATGCTCTCGCCTGTCCGTATCATCGGCACCGGCCTGCTCGGTGCCTCGCTAGGGCTGCGCCTACGCCAGCTCGGCGCACAGGTGCAGCTGGAGGATATGTCTCCGGCGGCCCAAGCGCTCGCCCGAGATCTTGGCGCCGGGGACATCGCCTCCTCGGACGACGAGCAACCACAGCTCGTCGTCGTGGCCACGCCCCCGGACGTTGCCGCGCGCGTGGCGATATCCGCGTTGGAACGCTACCCGGAGGCCTACGTCACGGATGTCGCCTCTGTGAAGCAGCGCGTGGTGGAAGAGATCGATGAACATCCCGGGGCGGATAGGTATATCGGCTCCCATCCCATGGCCGGCCGGGAACGCTCCGGGGCCATAGCGGCCGACGCGGATCTCTTCGTGGGCCGCCCCTGGGTCATCACCTCGGGTGCCAGCACCTCGGAGAGTCTCGTCAACATCATGCAGCAGCTGGCCCTCGATGTCGGTTCCCTGCCGATCGTCATGGAACCCGAAGAGCACGACCGCTCGGTCGCGTTGGTCTCCCATATGCCCCAGCTCGTCTCCTCCCTGGTGGCGGGCGCACTGCGCAGGGCTCCCGGTGAGGCACTCAACCTGGCGGGTCAGGGCCTGCGCGATGTGACCCGTATAGCCCACTCGGACTCGACCCTGTGGGCCACCATCGTGGCCGGGAATGCCCCGGCTGTCACCCAGGTGCTTCGGGAGGTGAGCGACGAGTTGGTGAGGCTCGTGCGCTCGCTGGAACCTGGCGCGGATGATCCTTTCGCTCCGGGGGTGCTGGCGGGAGTATCGCGCACTATAGCTCGCGGCAACGAGGGCGTGGCGCGCATTCCCGGCAAGCATGGCGGGCCGCCGCGCCGCTACGCCGAGGTCATCGTATTGGTACCCGACAAGCCGGGTGAGCTTGGACGCCTTTTCACTGAAGTCGGCGAAATCGGTGTCAATATTGAAGATCTGCAACTGGAGCATTCGGTCGCCCAGAGCGTGGGGCGGGCCATGCTGTCGGTGATCCCGGGCCAGGCCCTGCATCTGGCGCGGTCACTGGAACAGCGCGGATGGCAGGTCATCATTGAAGGGGAGGAAATGCAGATGGGTGTAGTCATCGCCCTGGACGGTCCATCCGGTTCCGGTAAGTCCACGGTCTCGCGCCGAGTCGCCAAGGAACTCGGACTGGCCTATCTGGATACCGGTGCCATGTATCGGGCGACCGCCTGGTGGTGCGAGAACCAAGGTATCGACTTGGATGATAGGGAAGCGGTCGCTGAAGCGACCGTCGCCATGCCGTTGGAGATGCCACTGGATCCCGATAACCAGTCCATCTTCTGCGGCGGCAGCGATATCAGCCGGGCGATCCGCTCGTCCGAACTTTCCAGGGTGGTCTCCAAGGTGGCCACCAACCTCGATGTGCGCGCGGAGTTGAAACGCCGCCAACGTCAGATCATCTCCGAGGCGCGGAACGGCATCATCGCCGAGGGGCGCGACATCACCACCGTCGTCGCTCCCGACGCCGATATCCGGGTACTGCTCACCGCCTCGGAAGAGGCACGCTTGGCCCGGAGGGCGCTCGAAGTTCGAGGAAGTGCCGACGCTCAGGCACTTGCAGCCACCCGCGATGAAGTGCTGCGTCGCGATGCCGACGACTCCACGGTCTCGCAGTTCATGACGGCGCAGGACGGAGTGACGACCATCGACTCCTCCGCGCTTTCGATCGACGAGGTCGTCGCGGCCGTCATCTCTTTAATCCCGAAGGACATGCGATGAGTGAAGAACCCGAAGTCTTTGAAGACGACACCGCCTCAGGCGACGATCAACTCCAAGTGGAGCTGCTGCGCGGCAACCTGGACGCCTACGAGCTCTCGGACGAGGATCTCGCGGTCCTGACCGATGAGGACATCTTCTGGGAGGAAGAGCTACCACGCGCACTTCCCGTGCTCGCGATCATCGGGCGGCCGAACGTGGGCAAGTCAACCCTGGTCAACCGAATCGTTGGCCGCCGCGTCGCCGTCGTCCAGGACACTCCCGGAGTGACGCGTGACCGCGTCTCCTACCCGGCCTCGTGGAACGGACGCGACTTCACGCTCATCGACACGGGCGGCTGGGAGGCCGACGTGGCGGGGATCGATGCCTCTGTCGCGCGTCAGGCCGAGGCGGCCATCGAGTTCTCGGACGTGGTCGTCCTCGTTGTCGATGCGACCGTCGGCATCACGAACACCGACGAACAGCTCGTCAGGCTGCTTCGCCGTTCGAACCGCCCCGTCATCCTGGCGGCCAACAAGGTGGATTCCCCGCTGCAGGAATCCGATGCCGCCCTTTTGTGGGGCCTCGGCCTGGGAGAGCCGTATGCCATCTCGGCCATGCACGGGCGCGGTATCGGGGACATTCTCGACGTCGCGTTGAAGACCCTGCCCGAGGAGTCGTCCGTCGCGGCCCCCATGCCGCACACGGGTCCGCGCCGCATCGCGCTGGTGGGACGCCCGAACGTAGGCAAGTCCTCCCTGCTCAACAAGCTCGCCGGCATGGAACGCGTGGTCGTCGATCCGATCGCGGGAACCACCCGCGATCCCGTGGATGAGAACATCGAGCTCGACGGCGACGTGTGGACTTTCGTCGACACCGCCGGGATCCGGCGCCGGGTGCACCAGACCTCCGGTGCGGACTACTACGCCTCTTTGCGTACCCAGGCCGCGCTGGAAAAGGCCGAACTGGGTCTCGTGCTCATCGACGCCTCCGAGAGTCTCACCGAGCAAGATATCCGGGTCATGCAGCAGGTGGTAGACGCCGGGCGCGCGATGGTTCTGGTGTGCAACAAGTGGGACCTGGTGGACGACGAGCGTCGTTTGGAACTTGACCGCGAGTTGGACCGCGAGCTTGTGCAGCTGCGCTGGGCCGAGAGAGTGAACCTCTCGGCGAAGACAGGCTGGCATACGAACCGCCTGACCCGCGCCATGCACGACGCTCTCGATTCCTGGGAGAGTCGAATTCCCACGGGTAGGCTCAACTCCTTCCTCGGCGAGTTGGCGGCCGCCCATCCGCATCCGGTACGCAGCGGCAAGCAGCCTCGCATCCTCTTCGCGACCCAGGTCGCCTCTCGGCCTCCGCGCTTCGTACTCTTCGCCTCGGGCTTCATCGAGGCGGGCTACCGTCGCTTCATCGAGAACCAGCTGCGCGAGCACTTCGGTTTCACCGGCACTCCGATCGAGATTTCGGTGCGGGTGCGCGAGCGCCGCAAGCGCAAGTAGTGGGCGAGTCCAAGTAGCGAAAGAGTCCAAGTAGCGGGCGACTCGTCGAGATGAAGAGTTAGAGTACGAGGTTGATAGGTAGAACGGCGACCTCGTACTCTAACCCTCAACTTCGGCGGTGGGTCAGAGCACTGTCGCGCATGCTCGCGGTTCCGTTACGTATGCACGAGGCAGTTCTACTCAGACGGATTCTCGTCCAGGATTCGCTCGATCACCTGGATCACTCCCTGTTCCTCGCAGGACGGGGCGATATGGGTCGCCGCGGCGATGATCTCGGCGTGAGCATTCGCGACGGCGAATGACGTCTGGGCGGCCTCTATCATTTGCATATCATTGAGGTAGTCACCGAATACGATCGTCTCCGCGTCGCTGATGCCCAGGTATTCCTGGAGGCGCTTAAGGGCATTTCCCTTATCCGCGCCCTTTTCGGTGACGTCGAGCCAGTTCTTGACCGAGGAGACCACGGAGTGGGTTGCCTCGAAAGGTTCCACCAGGGGTACCAGAGTGTCGTCGATATCGTCGAAAGAGCAGATGGCGACTTTGACGATGTCGTCTTTGACGTTCAGCACGTCCTCGACAATGTCCATCTTCCGGTAATAGCGCGCAGCCTGCTCCAGGAACGCCTCGTCACGGCGATCCGTGTAGGCACCTCGCTTGCCCGCGAGGATGACGCCGATGTCCATACCGTCGGATGCCAGACCCCGGACGATGCCGACGAGACGAGTCACGATCTCGGGCGCCACCGTCAGGGAGTAGAGCACCTCTCCGTCGCGCACCACGAGCGCGCCGTTCTCCCCGATAAACGGCATCCTCTCCGTGGCCCCCTCGAATGTGTGCTCGAGCGCGGCGACCTGGCGGCCGCTCGCCGGAGTGAAGAGGATGTCAGCCTTCTTGAGGCGTTCGAGCAGTGCCCACATCGGCTCGGGCACTTTGCCGTCGTCTCCGATGAGGGTCCCGTCCATGTCGCTGGCTATCAGACGGATGTTGACAAGGGGTAGGTAGTCGGCGGGTGGAGAGGGCTGGACCGTCATAAGGCTCTTTCTGGGTCGACGAGTGCGCGATGGCTCCCACGTGGGGAGCATCTGGAAGCCTTTCCCATCCTATACGGGACGGCGTGGACCGAGAAAATGGCGTCTGATGCACATAGTCGCGCGAGTGGCGATCACGCGGCATCCCTCGCAGTGGCCGCTATTTCACTGCCGTCGCCTCGAACATCCGTGACCCCAAGCCGCAGGCCGTCACCGCACCAGGGCGGCACGAAACCCGGTACGAAGACGGCCCCACAGGCGTAAGAGATCCGTCCGGTGCGGGGCCCTTGCCTACAGCGGCAAGAGACACAACTGCGGGGCCCTTGCCTACAGCCGCACAACGTCCATCCGGTGCGGTTCGTGGCTCGATCTATGCCTCGCCCGCTCCAGCCGCCTCCGGCGATTCGTTCCCGGCGCCGAGGTAAGAACGCAGTGCATCGCGGACGAAGGCGGCCCCAGCTGCACCACCGTAGTTCGCGGCAAACCGCTCGTCCGCCACGTACATGTCGGCCAACCCAAGAATATAGGTGACAGTATCGGCATCGGGCGAGTGCGCCGGGGTCCCGGGAACCTCGGCCAGCCAATCGACGTGGCGTCGGGCGAGTTCGCGAGCTTGCGCGGAATCCGGTGACACCCCCGCCTGCGCTGCAGCCGTCCAGTCTGAACTGAGATCCGCCACCCTTCGCTGCCACTGCTTCTTCTCCGTGGGGCTCAGCCGACGCCACCACTCATCGGACCGCGCGTAGGCCCGCTTGCCCCAGCGTTGCTCGACTTCCTCCCGATACTCGGTGTGATCGAATCCTTCGAACATGGTTTCCGCCATGAGTTCTTCCTTTCCTTCCAGAGCTCGAATGGTGTGTTCCACCGCCTGCACCTGCCGTTCTACCCGTACCCTCTCGGATTCGAGAGCCGCCAGATGTTCCTTGAGCACCACGAGTTCGTCGCGGTCACGAGCAAGGATGCTTCTTATCCGTTCCAGCCCCATTCCGAGATCTCGGAGCAGGAGGATGCGCTGCAAACGCAGCAAGGCGGCTCGATCGTAGTAGCGGTATCCGTTGTGCCCGACGCGGCTGGGCGAGAGTAGGCCGATGTCGTCGTAATGACGTAGCGTCCGGCTCGTCGCCCCAGCCGCCTGGGCCACCTGGTGAATCGTCCATTCCATATCGAAGACTTTAGAGGTTGACGTAACGTCAATCTCAAGCCCCGGAGGAGAACTCCCTTCGCTCGAACGGGATTCGTCCTGCACCCCGTTGATTCTCCGCGGGTTTCCAGCCGCCATAAGCGATCGCGCGCCTATTCCTTCGGGCCGCCCACGCCTACCTCGCGATGCGATTGCATCATCGGTTTCCTGATAATCCCTATCGCACACATCAGTGCGTAGACGGAGGTGGGCCCCACCATGGTGAACCCCTCCGCGCGCAGCGCTCCGGCGAGGGCAATCGATTCCGGGGACCTCGTGGGCAGCCGTGTTGCGTTGCCAGGCCAGGGCGGGCCGCTGGGTTCGAACGACCAGACGAGGCCGGGCAAACCCATCTTCTCGCGAAGCCTCACCGTGGCTTGTGCATTGGTGATCGTGGCAACGATCTTGCGCCGGTTCCGGACGATGCTGGAATCCCCCAAAAGGCGGGCGATGCCCTCTTCGGAGAATGCCGCCACCCGATCCGGATCAAAATTCGCGAAGGCCGCCCTTAAGCCCGGACGCTTGCGGAGGATAGTGAGCCAGGAGAGACCGGCCTGAAACACCTCCAAACTCAAGCTCTCGAAGATGTCTCGCTCATCGGTGAGTGGCTTGCCCCATTCGAGATCATAGTAGTCTCGCACGAGCTCGTCCCTATTGGCCCAGGTGGGCCGTAGCAAGCCATCGGGACCTTGCACAAGCCCGTTGCCGGTGGATTCGGCGGACAAAGCCGCCTTTCTCTCTCCCATCGTGGTTCTCCATATCTGTGCTGTCGCTTCGTTCGATCGCTCGAACGCGGTGGTGAGTAATCCGATTGTCTCAGCGGCCTCCGACACATTCCGCTCCCCGAATTCGTCCCACCTCGATCAGGACCGCGCACCGCGGTGAGAGAGGCGAAAAGTGGGAGGCACTTCCCGATATGGTGGTGTCCATGACTACTCAGCCCACCGATCCGACTGTCTACTCCTCCGGCATCGACCCTCGCCTCATCGTGACCGACATGGACGGCACGCTGCTCGACGATAGCTCGAACATCCCCGAGCGCCTCTGGGCACTGATCGAGAAGATGAAGGAACGCGGCATCGTCTTCGTCCCGGCCAGCGGTCGCCAATACTTCACGCTGGCCTCGCTCTTCGAGGCGGAGATCAAGGGTATGCCCGTGATCGCTGAAAATGGTGCCTACGTGGTACGAGACGGCGAGGAGATCTCCTCGATCCCATTGGAACGCGATTTCGTCGTGAACACCGTGGAATTGTTGCGATCACTGGAGCGCGATCACGGCCGTGACCTGGGCATCGTCGTCGCCGGAAAGAAGGCCGCGTACGTGGAACGTTCTGATGAGGATTTCATGTACGAGGTACGCAAGTATTATCACTCGCACCGTGTTCTTCCCGATCAGCTCGATTTCGACGACGACATCCTCAAGATCGCCATCTTCGATTTCGACGACGCCGAATCCGGCACGGCTCCGTTCGTCACTCACCTTCGTGAGTCCCACGCGGTCGTGATCTCAGGCGAGCACTGGATCGACATCATGGATACCCGGGTCAACAAGGGCACCGCGGTGCGCTCCTTGCAGAAGGAACTGGGAGTGAGCGAAGAGCAGACCGTCGTCTTCGGCGATTATCTCAACGATCTGGAGATGATCCAGGCCTCGGGCCCCTCCTTTGCCACGGCGAATGCGCATCCGGACATCATCGCGGCGGCGCGCTACCTCGCCCCGTCGAATTCCGAGGAGGGCGTCATCCAGGTTCTGGAGAACATTCTTCGCGCTTGACAACCCGCGCCGCCTCCCGCCCCGGAGCTACCGCGTGGACGGGAGAACGGTCCGGCGCTTTACGCCAGGGTCAGGGCAACAGACTTGCGAGAAAGAGACCCAGCAGTGCGGCCACGAAGCTGAGAACGAGCATGCCACCACCGTGCAATAGCGCCACCAGGTAACGTCGCGCCCGGATGAGCCGTACTCCCTCGACAGAGGCGGTGCTGAATGTCGAATATCCTCCCATGACTCCGATCCCCACCACGGAGGCAAGATTTTCGTACCCGGCGTGATGAGCGACGAAGCCGTTGAGGAACCCGAGGAGGAAACAGGCGGAGACGTTGATGACGATCGTACCCAGCGGGATACTCGACTTGTTGAAGCGACTGACCCCGGTATCGACGAGGAAGCGGAGCGCGCCTCCAAGCCCGCCGGCAAGAGCGGTGAGAAACAGGATCATCGGCCAGACCCCTTCTTGGGATTCGTGGATGTTCCGGGAGCGCGGCGTCGCCCGCTGACGGCCGTCGCCAACGCGATTCCCGCACCTGCCGCGATCAGGCCGAAGGCCAGGCTTGCGAGAGCGTACAGCAGCCCGTAGGCGGGTACTCCCTCCTGGAACAGCTTCTCCACTTCCAACACGTAGGTGCTATACGTCGTGAAGCCGCCAAGGACCCCGGTTCCACAGGTTAGACGTAACGTACGGCGCCAGCCAGTGTCGTCTCCGGATAGAACCAGGGCTTCCAAGAGCAATCCCAGGATGAAGCTGCCTGCCACATTGATGGCGAAGGTGGCCCACGGCCATCCGTCCACCGGGTGAGGGAATGCCGATGAGATAGTTGCGCGCAGGAGGGTCCCCAGGGTCGCTCCCACGGCCACCAGCAGGGCGAATCGGGGAATCGTCCAGCGGGATCGCGATCTTGCGGTGGTATCTTCTGCTCGTGGCGTGGTCTGCGCCCCGGAGTCCATGTTCAGTGATCCCATACGCTCGCGGTGGCCTTCCAGTCGACAACACTCAGGGGAACCGTCAGCACCGGCCGATGCTGATGCTGGGAGAGGTGATAGGCCACGGAACCCTCGACGATCTGACGGATGTGTGCGCGTGCGCCGGGAGCCCTGGTGCCAACGACAATGACCGATGCGTCGACAGCGCGGGCGAGATGGGTGAGCGCGCGATCGGGTCTGCCCGCCAGATAGCGAAACTCCCACGGGACCTGCGCCGAGGCGAACAACCTGCCCAGCTTCTCGTGGAAGTCCTCCTCCCGGTGCTGCCAGGAGTCATCGAGGCTGTCTGGATTCATGGAGGCGTGGCGGATCGTGCCGTCGTCGAACTCCTCGACCGTATAACGACCCGGATCGGCATAGGCGAAATAGATGCACGGGGCCGCAGTGGCCTCGGCGAGGGAAAGTGCGGTGAACGCCACTAGGTCCGGCAGTGCAGGCTCGATCCCGACCACGATGGGATGGCGATTGAAAGGAGTCAACCTCTCCAGAGCTGGTTGCGGGGGAACGTGCGGCATGGGAGTCGCCTTTCCGTGGGCAGCACGAATCCTGCCCACACATGTGGTACAGGAACCATCAGCCGACCGGCGGTTCGGGTTGGGGCGCATCGTGATCGGCGCCACGAAACCCTGGCGGGATCCATCACCGATACCGATACTAGCGCGTGAATCGCGATTCGGCAGCAACCTTCGGCAGCGACCGAGGAGACAGCCTGCGGGTGCGCCCGAGCCCCTGGAAAGCAGGGTGCTTCCCCTTCGGTGCCGATCGTCACGGCCGCAGGGTGGGAACATATCTCCAGTTTCGATGTGCCATGGAGTGAAATCGATATTGTTCACCGAGGTGAATCTGGCTACGATCACCAAAAGTGCAGTTGAAGGAAGCCTCTGGCGTGGACGGATGGGGCACTTCATCTCCGAATAGCCGATTATTGGTGATGAGGTGAATTTATTGACGGACCAGTGGAATCTTGGCAGTTCATACGTTATCGACCGCGAAATCGGCAGCGGTGGAATGGGTAACGTATGGCTCGGACATGATCGTGAGGGGACTCGTTACGCCGTCAAGGTGTTGCGTGAGGAACTGGCGCGGGATCCAGAGGTCCTGCGACGTTTCGTCCGTGAACGTTCCGTCCTGCTGGGTCTGGACCATCCCGGCCTGGTGCGGGTGCACGACCTCGTGGTGGAGAAGAACATCCTCGCCATCGTGATGGACTTCGTGGACGGACCCGACCTGCGGCATTTCCTCGCGGGGAAGGGCACTCTGGCGCCACAGCAGGCAGCTCGGCTGGTGGGAAGGATCGCGGAGGGCCTACGAGCCGTGCACACGGTGGGCATCGTCCATCGAGATCTCAAACCCGAGAACATCCTTATAGAGAGTCCTGAGGATGCGCAGCTTCCCAAGCTCGCGGACTTCGGGATCGCGACCATAGCGGTAGAAGGCGCCCAGACATCCACCGCCATCATCGGAACACCTCACTACATGGCTCCCGAGCTCTTCGACGGCAAAGCGCCGTCCGCGGCGGTCGACATCTACTCGCTGGGGATAATCCTCTACGAACTGCTCTGCGGTATCCAGCCCTACCGGGGAACCCCTGTCCAACTAATCGCCCAGCATGCCACCTCGCGACCGGGCAGACCGGGGGGAATCCCCGATGCGCTCTGGCAGGCAATCGACGACATGACATCCATCGAGCCGGAGGCACGACCCGATGCCGCCAGGATCGCCGAGCGTATGCGTACACTGGCCGATTCTCTCGGTGCGATTCCCGCCCTCACCAAACTGAACGCCCCACCGCCTCCCGTCCGCATCGGGGGAGTGCAGCCGGCCACCAGCGTGAGTATCTGGTCGAATCCAACAGTTCCTGTCAGTCGGCATGATGTACCCGCTCAATCTCAGCAGCAGAACGTGGCGGGTCCCTACGCGGGCAATCAGGTGGCATCCGCGCCGCAACATGTTCCGGCGAACCCGCCCTTCGGCACCCCGCAGCAGTTCGCGGCCGGCCAGGGGACAGCCACGCCACAGCAATTCGGCGGCAATCAGCGGGTGGGAACCCCACAGCCGTTCGCCACCCCGCAGGCCATGCAGGCCCGAGCGCAGCCGCAACGGTCCCGAACGAGCAATGTGCCCTGGAAAGCCGTCATCGCGGGACTGTGCGCCGTCGTATTGATCGCGGTCGGACTGTGGGGCGTGAGCAATGGCCTATCGGACAAGACCAGCAAGGGCGGCGGCGGTACCAGCACCGTCCCGCCGACCCCGACGACGCCCATCACCACACCTCCAAGCCCCAGCCCTTCCACCCC
>JAZDRN010000011.1:0-88155 GCA_047501485.1 Actinomycetaceae bacterium L2_0104
TGTGAAGGCCCCCCACAGACCATGGGGTTGATAGACCAGACGTGGACGAGAAGTAATTCTTGGAGCTGACTGGTACTAATGGCCGACCACCTCACAAAACACCACCCCCGACGGGGTGGGTCATTGTTTCGCGTCCACTCTACGATTCCTCAACACCACCCCATCACGCACGAGGGGATAGCATCCACGAGTTGTGGCGGTGGTCATAGCTGCAGGGAAACGCCCGGTCTCCATTCCGAACCCGGAAGCTAAGCCTGCACACGCCGATGGTACTGCACCCGCCAGGGTGTGGGAGAGTAGGACACCACCGCCACCCCAACCACGAGGCCCCCCACCAGTGAACACATCACCGGTAGGGGGCCTCCGTTACACCCACACCACACACGGCAACACCACCACCCAGCATAGACGGCACCGACGCCACCGAGATAGAACACCGAATGCCGATGTGCGATACATCGCCGCGGTTCTCCTCAAAGCCTTATGGAGGGTAGACTTGTCCGCGGTGTCCGCTCCAGAGGGGCGGCGAAGTTTGCTCATAACTGAACCACGAGGATAGGTATGTCAGAGGATCAGAATACGTCAGAGAATTCGGAACGCCAGAAGCGTCCTTCTTCGGGGTGGCAGTCAGCATCGGACCGTGGGTCGAGCCGTCGCGATGGCGGCTACGACCGCCGCGGCGGGCGCGATTACGGCAATGATCGCCGTGGGTCCCGAGGTGGTTACGACGACCGGCGCTCCGGTGATTCCCGCGGCTATGGGCGGGACTTCGACGACCGTCGCGATCGTTCCGAGGGGCGCGGCTCCCGTGATGACCGTCGTGGATACGATAATCGACGCGACTACAACGACCGCGGCTTCGATCGTCGCGATGACCGCCGTGGCGGCGACCGCAATTTCCGCGACCGCGAATACGGCAACAGGCGTGATTACAGCGATCGTCGCGACAATTTCCGTGACGATCGTGGCTCCCGTGGGGGCGGTGGAGATCGTAACTTCCGCGGCCGCGATGACCGTCGTGATGGCTTTGGGTCGGATCGTCGTGATGGTGGGCGTCGATGGGAGGATCGTGGCGATCGCCGGGATAACTTCCGTTCGGATCGTCGTGATGATCGCCGTGGTCCGCGTGAGGACCGGGGCAACCGCTTTGACAATGATCGTCGCGGTGCGCGTGATGATCGTCCCTACGGCAACGACCGTCGCCGCTGGGATGACCGCTCGGACCGTCGTGATGGCGGCAGGGACCGTGACCGTAACTTCCGTGATCGCGGACGCGACGACGACCGCGGCTTCGATCGTCGCGATGACCGCCGTGGCGGCGACCGCAATTTCCGCGACCGCGAATACGGCAACAGGCGTGATTACAGCGATCGTCGCGACAATTTCCGTGACGATCGTGGCTCCCGTGGGGGCGGTGGAGATCGTAACTTCCGCGGCCGCGATGACCGTCGTGATGGCTTTGGGTCGGATCGTCGTGATGGTGGGCGTCGATGGGAGGATCGTGGCGATCGCCGGGATAACTTCCGTTCGGATCGTCGTGATGATCGCCGTGGTCCGCGTGAGGACCGGGGCAACCGCTTTGACAATGATCGTCGCGGTGCGCGTGATGATCGTCCCTACGGCAACGACCGTCGCCGCTGGGATGACCGCTCGGACCGTCGTGATGGCGGCAGGGACCGTGACCGTAACTTCCGTGATCGCGGACGCGACGACGACCGCCGCGGCCGTTCATTCGATTCACGCGACCGCGATGGCCGCAATGATCGCTTCGAAGATCGCGGACGTGGTGCCGGTGGGCGGGATCCCTTCGTGCCGGAGACCATCTCCGCCAGCGATTTGGACAAGGAGTCGCGTAGCCGCCTAATGAGCCTCAGCCGCATCAACGCTGAGAACGTCGCCCGCCACCTGGTCTATGCAGGCACGATGATGGACGAGAACCCGGAAGTTGCCTACGAGCACGCGCAGGCGGCCTACCGCCACGCGGCCCGCATCGATATCGTGCGCGAGGCCCTCGGCCTGGCCGCCTACGTCACCGGCCGATACAGCGAGGCGCTACGTGAGCTGCGCACCTATCGCCGCATGACAGACGATTACACGCATGTAGCAATCGAGGCAGACTCGGAGCGCGGGCTGGGACGTCCGGAGAAGGCACTTTCCTTCATCGCAGAGGTTCCGATGAAGAAGTTGGACCGCGACGCTCAGATCGAGCTTGCGTTGGTCACTTCTGGAGCGCGGGCCGATGCCGGTGACTCGGAGGGCGGCCTGGCCGTTCTTGAGAAGATCAATCCGGAGAGTCTCGAGGAGAGCCTGCGGGCGCGCTTCGAGCTCATTCGGGCGGACCGCCTGGAGGAACTTGATCGTCTCGACGAGGCCAATGAAATTCGTCAGGGCTGGGAACCGGTTTTCGCGGCTGAGGGCGAGGTCGCCCTGTACGAGGACGAGAACGAGGAAGGCGAGGAGTTTGAGGATCTGACCGACGAACCGGCGGAAGACGCCGACGAGTCGCTGGAAGATCTCGCCGCGGTGGGGTCCGACGTCGAGGATGAAGCCGACGTGGACGACCTCGATGAGGGCAGCGAGGACGATCCGGAGAACGTCTCATCCGACGAGGTCTTGGATGAGGGCGATACCTTGGATGAGGGCGAGTCGAATACCGAAGACGACGACTTCTACGACGTCGAAGTCGAGTCAGAGGATCTAGAGGCTGAGTTCGAGGACGCGGCCGATGAGCTGCTCGATGATCCGAAGCCGGAGACGGACGACGACCAGGAACTAGCGTAAGGAATCGACACATGGAAGAGACGCTGGTCAGCCGGTTCGATGTAGGGCTTTTCGACCTGGACGGCGTGTGCTACCTCGGTAACGAGGCGGTGGAGTACGCTCCGGAATCCATCCAGAAGGCGATCGCCGACGGCATGCGCCAGGCCTATGTCACCAACAACGCGTCGCGCGCTCCGAAGGAGGTCGCCCAGCAGTTGGTTGCGCTGGGGATCCCCGCCACTGAGGAGACCGTGGTGAATTCCGCCCAGGTGGGGGCGCGCATGTTGCGCCAGCATGTCGAGGAGGGCGCAAAGGTTCTGGTGCTGGGCGCTCAGGCGTTGCGGGACGAGGTGCGCAAGGTGGGCCTCGTCGTCGTCGAATCCGCCGACGACGAGCCGGCCGCCGTCATCCAGGGGTTCGATCCGAACACCTGTTGGGCGGCTCTCAGCGAGGCGGCTCTGGCGATCCGGGCGGGCGCGCTGTATATCGCGACGAACCTGGACAAGACGATTCCGCGCGAACGCGGACTGATGGTCGGGAACGGCTCGATGGTGCTGGCAGTCTCGAATTCGACGGGTGTGACTCCGCTATCGGCGGGCAAGCCGGAACCGGAGATCTTCCGTAACGCTGCCGAGATGCTGCAGGCGCAGCGTCCCTTCGCTATCGGTGACAATTTGGACACCGACATCCAGGGCGCGGTCGCAGCACGGATTCCCGTGCTGCACGTGCTGACGGGTTTGGCCACCGCGCGGGACATTTGCCTGGCTCCGGCGACCCACCGTCCGGATTTCCTTGCCGATGATCTGCGAGCCCTGCACGAGCCATATCCCACGGTCGAGACCGATGGCGATTGGTTCGCGGTGCGTGGGGCGCGGTGCCGTTGGAACGGCACCGGCTTCGAGTTCGGTGAGGGATCCCTCGAGGGTCCAATGGACCTGGATTCCTACCGGGCGTTGGCTCATGCCGCCTGGCAGGCTGCCGATTCCGGAGTCTCCGCACTGGTTCTGGCAGAGTCTCTTCCGGAACTGTCGGTTAGGCGCTGAATGCTGCGGCATTGATATAGTAATCGCATGAGTGACACACCGGCGCCACGGCCTCCTCTCGATCCTCAGTCCGCCTTAGCGGGGCTCGAGGAGCAGGATACGGATGAACAGATCCGTACCCTGGACGAGATGCTCGAAGAGCTGTCGCGCCGGTTGTCCCGTGCTCAGGGCTAGTTGAGCGGGAGAACAAGGTGGCGCGTCTTATCAGAGTTGACGCCGAGTTGGTGCGCCGGCAACTGGCCCGGTCCCGTCAGCAGGCCGGTGAACTCATCGCCGAAGGACTGGTTTTGCTGGACGGGGAAGTGGTGCGCAAACCAGCGCGTCAAATGAACCCGGCACAGGCGCTGCTGGTGACGGAGTCCCGGAAGGATGACTACGTCTCGCGCGGCGCTCATAAGCTCATCGGCGCATTGGACAGGCTGGGAGATGCCGCCCCCCAGATGGAGGGCCGCCGCTGCCTCGACGCCGGTGCTTCCACCGGAGGCTTCACGGATGTGCTGCTGCGCAGGGGAGCGAGTCATGTGGTGGCTGTCGACGTGGGTTACGGCCAGATCGCCTGGCGATTGCGGGAGGATCCACGGGTCACGGTTATCGAGCGCACCAACGTGCGCACGCTGGATCCATCCGTGGTCTCCCCGCCCCCGCAGCTCGTGGTGGGGGATCTCTCCTTTATCTCGCTGACCTTGGTCATCCCGCCGTTGGTCGCCGCGGCTGCGGCCGACGCCGACTTCCTCCTGATGGTCAAACCGCAGTTCGAAGTGGGCAGGGAACAGCTGGGGCATGGCGGAGTCGTCCGAGACCCGTCCCTGCATGCCTCGGCGGTCGCAGAGGTGGCGCGTTCGGCCCGCGCCTCAGGCCTGGCCATATGTGCCGTGGCCGCGTCCCCGCTGCCGGGGCCGGCGGGCAATGTAGAGTATTTCTTGCACATGAAAGCGGGAGTTCCGGGCCTGCAAGGCGAGGAACTCGAGGAAGCCATTTGGCGTGCAATCGATGAAGGACCCGCGGGCGGATCTGCGCCCACCGGGCAGAAGGCGGAATAAACCATGGCTCGCAAAGTCGTGCTGGTCTCTCATCCCGAAAGGCCCGATGCCGCCGTGACGGTCAACGCGGTTGCGAAGCATCTGACCGATCTGGGTATCGATGTCGTCCAGTCCTACAGCCCGGAGGCGTTGGAGGGGGCGGAACTCATCCTCGTGATCGGGGGCGATGGGACGATCCTGCGCGCCGCGGAATTCGGCCGCCCGGCAGGCATTCCTATCCTGGGCATCAACTACGGACACGTCGGTTTCCTCTCGGAGGCGGATCCCGACGACGTCCCGCTGGTGATCCAACAGATCGCTTCGGGCGCATGGCAGATCAACTCGCGGATGACGATCGATGTCACGGTCTCTCGTCCGGACGGGACGGTGTCGCGCAGTTGGGCCCTCAACGACGCGGCCATCGAGAAGGACGAACACTCCCTTATGTTCGAGGCCTCGATCGGTGTGGACGCCCGCGAGCTTTCCTCGTTCAAGGTCGACACGGTGGTGTTCTCCACCGCCACCGGGTCGACGGCATATAATTTCTCGGCGGGTGGCCCCGTGGTGTGGCCGAACGTCGAGTGCATGGTCCTCACTCCCATTGCGGCGCACGCGCTGTTCACCCGCCCACTCGTGGTGGGCCCGGACTCGACGCTGGAGCTGCATGTCCTGAGTGATGACGCGCGAGTATGGTGTGATGGTCGGCGAATGATGTCCGCGCCGGAGGGCTCGGTGGTCACGGCCGTCAAGGGAGACAAGCCCGTCCTGCTCGCGCGTCTGAACGACTCGCCGTTCTCGGGACGCCTCGTCACAAAGTTCCGGTTGCCTGTGAAAGGCTGGAGGACGGCAGCCGATCAAGGGAGGTAAGCGTGATTGAGCAGGTTCGCATCTCGAACCTCGGTGTCATCGAGGAGGCGGAACTCAATCTCGGCCCCGGCCTGACGGCCTTGACGGGTGAGACAGGGGCGGGTAAGACGATGGCCGTCACCTCGCTGCAACTGCTGCTCGGTGCGAAGGCGGACGCCACGAAGGTCCGGCGTGGAGCCTCTGGAGCGGTGGTCGAGGGTCTTTTCACCGTCTCTGCCGCTTCCCCGGTCTTGGAGCGCATCACGGAGGCGGGAGGAACCTTCGATGTCGACGACGGCGTCGCCGCGGTTCTCGTGGCTCGTCACGTTCCGGCTTCTGGCCGGTCGCGATCCTATATCGGAGGTCGTTCGGTTCCCACCTCCGTGCTCAGCGAGATCGCCGGGGATCTTGTCACGGTGCACGGACAGTCCGATCAGCTCAGGCTGGCGACCCCCGCCCAACAGCGCTCGGCGCTCGACCGCTTCGGCGGAGAGGCCATAGCCAAAGGTCTGGAGCGTTGGCGCAAGGCATGGGACGGTTTCAGCCGTGCGCAGGAGGACCTGCGGGCATTCGAAGCCCAGGCGAAGGATGCCGCGCGTTCCCGGTTGGCCTATGAGGCGCTGCTCGCAAAGGTCGACGAGGTAAACCCGGAGGCCGGGGAGGAGGAAGAGCTCCGCAGGCAGGCCCAGCTTCTGGAGAACACCGAAGTCCGCTACGCGGGATTCTCGGGAGCCGCGGCGTATCTCTCAGGCTCGGACTCCGTGGAGGACACGGCGCTGTCGGCCATCGCTGCCGCTCGGCGCGCACTTGACGAGATCGCGGATGACCCGGATGTCGATGAGCTCGTGGAGCGACTCGATGGTGTGGAAGCCGAGCTCTCGGATATCGCGAATGCTCTGGCGGATCTGGCCGCACACACCGAGGCGGACCCGGAGCGCCTCTCGGAGATCTATTCTCGCCGCCAGGCCCTACGAGGGCTGCGCAAGGATCTGGGGATGGATCTGGACGATGCGCGCGCCGCCGCCGATGAGGCGCGCGCCGCCCTCGCCGAACTCGGTGATCCGGAGGGAACACGCGAGCGGCTGGAGAAACGACTGCGGGAGGCCCAGGCCGATCTCGACGAGGCGGGGGAGGCCCTCCACGCCGAGCGTTCCAAGGCGGCCCGTGCACTGGGCGCGCTCATCATGAAAGAACTGCCGGAGCTGGCCCTGCCGGATGCGACGTTCGATATAGAGGTGACCCCCGGGGCTGCTCCCGGCACACACGGTTCGGATGCCGTCTCCTTCCGGTTGGCATCGCACCGTGGCGCTCCTCTGGCTCCCATCGGCAAAAGCGCCTCGGGAGGCGAACTCTCGCGCGTGATGCTGGCGGTAGAGGTCTCACTGGCCTCCGGACAGCATGAAAAGGACCACACTTTCCTCTTCGACGAGGTCGACGCGGGGGTAGGCGGTCGTGCCGCCCTCGCGGTTGGACGCAGGCTGGCGGAACTCGCCACGACGTGTCAGGTGCTGGTAGTGACGCATTTGGCGCAGGTGGCCGCATACGCAGGTACTCAGGCCGTCGTCGTCAAGGAACTGAACGAGAGATCCGCGGTGACCGATGTGGTCCCCGTCTCCGGCGAGGACCGGCTCTCCGAACTGGCGCGGATGCTCTCCGGCCAGGATTCGCAGGCGGCACGCGCCCACGCCGCTGAACTGCTTTCCTCCGCCGATATGGCACCATGAAACCGTGGCATTTCGTTTCGTCCGCAAGAAGGACACACCTGAAGCCGGGAAGCTAGCGGGGCTTGCCCGGGTCGACCCGCGCACCAAGAACCTGACAAAGCGTCTGGAGCCGGGCGATATCGCGGTGATCAATCACAGCGACATCGACAGAGTCTCGGCCGAAGCCCTGGTGGAATGCAAGCCGGCCGCTGTGCTCAACGCCGCCAAGTCGACCTCCGGACGCTACCCGAACCTCGGGCCCGGCATCCTGGAGATAGCGGGGATTCCCCTCATCGACGACCTCGGCAGCGAGATCATGGATGTCAGCGAGGGCGAGATCTTGCGCGTCGAGGACGACGGCACGGTCTATCGCGGGGATGAGCTGGTGGCCGAGGGCGTCGTGCAGACCGCCGAGAGCATCGCCGCCGATCAAGAGGCTGCCCGCGCCGGGATGAGTATTCAGCTCAAGGCCTTCGCCACCAACACCATGGAGTACGTCGAGAAGGAACAGGATCTGATCTTCGACGGCGTCGGCGTTCCGGATGTCGCCACGGATTTCGAGGGGCGCCACGTCCTCGTCGTCGTGCGCGGATATCGCTACAAGGAGGATCTGGCCGCTCTGCGTCCCTATATCCGCGAGTACAAACCGATCATGATCGGGGTCGACGGCGGAGCGGACGCCATTCTGGAGGAGGGCCTCCCGCTGCACATGATCGTGGGCGACATGGACTCGGTCTCCGACAGGGCGCTGAAATCGGGCGCCGAGATCGTCGTTCATGCCTACCGCGATGGGCGCGCTCCCGGCAAGAAGCGGGTGGAGGATCTGGGTGTGGGGCACGTCGTGTTCCCGTGCACCGGCACCTCCGAGGATGTCGCCATGCTGCTGGCGGACGACAAGGGCGCCAAGCTGATCGTTGCGGTCGGGACGCACAACACGCTCATCGAGTTCCTCGACAAGGGACGCTCGGGAATGGCCTCGACCTTCCTCACCCGGCTCTCCGTGGGCAGTAGGCTCATCGACGCCAAGGGCGTCTCACAGCTCTACCGTTCCCGGATATCGAACTGGCAGATCTTCTTCCTCATCCTGGCAGGATGCGTGGCCATAGGCGCCGCTCTCGCCTCAACGGCTGCCGGGCAGGCTTTCTTCGGATTGACCTCCGCCTGGTTCGGTGACGTCATCCACTGGTTCGCGAATCTCTTCTGACGCAAAGGCAGATAATGGTCGATTTCAGATATCACCTCGTTTCCCTGGTATCGGTGTTCCTGGCGCTGGCCCTGGGCATCATCCTCGGCGCGGGACCGCTCCAGAACTCGATCGGAGACACTCTCTCCGGTCAGGTGGACACCCTGCGCACATCGCGTGACGAAGCGCGCGCGGAGCTTTCGCAGACGCAGACGGTGCTCGAGGGTTCGGAAGGCGCCCTGGCCATCGCGGGCGAGCAGCTTCTCCCGGGCACGCTGACGGACCGCAATATCGCCATCGTGGTTCTCCCGGGTGCCAGCGCGGACACTGTAAGCGGGTTGGAGAAGGACCTGGACCTTTCCGGCGCCAACGTCTCGGCCCAGATCACGCTGACATCGGCTTTCGCGGACTCTGCCAAGGGGACCTATCGTGGGGCCCTGGCCAGCCAGCTCCAGGAGTACGTGGAGGGGCTTCCGGAGAACCCGACCAACGACCAAGTGATCGCGGGCGCAATCGATGTGGTACTGCGTAACGGGCCGGACGATCCCAACGCGAAGATCCTCCTCGGTTCGCTGACCTCGGAGGAAGATGCCTTGTTCAGCGTCGACCGTGAGATCACGGCCCCGGCGGACGCCATCCTGTTCATAGCCCCGGCAACCCTCTACCCAGAGGATGACGACCTCGCCTCGGAAGATAGGGCGGAGATCGAAGCGCAGTCGGGCATCTTCACGAACGCCTTCGACACCTCAGCCTCCCGCGGGCCGACGGTCGCACTCGGTCGTGCCCTGGAAGACAACGACCTGCTGGTGGCCCTGCGCGATACCAAGAACGGTTCGACGGTCGACTCCGTCGGAACCGTCTCCTCCCAGATCAATGTGCCGCTCGCCATTGCAGCGGAGCTGACCGACTCCCACGTGGCGCTGGGCACCGAGCAGCGGTCCGAGGCCGCACTGGGTCAGCGTATAGAGGCACCGCGTCCCGCCGAGAACCCGGCGGACTCGGCACCCGAGGATGACGCGCAGGACTGAGGGCGATGGGTAACTTCATACGCGCCGCTATCACCTCCCTGATTGCCTCAGGCGCCACCCGAGCGGCCATCGCCCGCGTCGGCCTTCCGTCGTGGGATCGCACCTCGTTCAGCGGTCGAACCGTCTCTCTCACCGAGGGAGCGGTCGCCACCGCGGGCATGATGGCCGGTTCCGTTTCCCTGTCCGGCTCACCGCGTCTTGGCGCGCTCACGGCCGTCGGAACGGCGGCCGCCGCGGGGTACATCGACGATCAGATGGAAGAACGCTTTCCCGCAAAGGCCAAAGGGCTGCGCGGTCACTTGGGGGCGTTGCGCGAGGGAAGGCTCACCTCGGGCGCACTGAAGATCGGGGTGATCGGTGCCGGAGCAGCCCTCAGCACGCTGACCTTGGAGCGAACGGGAGGGCCCACGCGCAGATTCGCGTCCTGGACATGCCAGAGCATGTTGGTGGCGGGTACGGCCAATCTGATCAATCTGCTGGATCTGAGACCGGGACGCGCACTCAAAGCGTGTGCCGCCGTTGCCGCTCCGTTGGCTTTGAGCGCGAACCCAGTTGCCGCGCCCATCGCGGGAAGCGTCCTCGCAACAGGTGCCGTCTGCGCCCCGTCGGACCTGTCGGGCAAGGCGATGTTGGGTGATCTCGGCGCCAACGCGCTGGGAGCAGGACTCGGATTCTCTCTGGCCGCCAGCCGAAGCTCGCTGGTGCGTTTCGGCGCGCTCGGAGCCGTGGTGGGCCTGACCCTGGCAAGCGAGAGAATATCGTTCTCCAAGGTAATCGAGGAGAATCCCGTTCTCAGCCGGATTGATCAGCTCGGACGGTCATGAAGAAGGCCGCTGCTTCAGTAGCGGGCGCTGCCGGATCGATCGCGATCCTCACACTGCTGTCGCGACTTCTCGGATTCGTGCGCACCCTGGTACAGAACGGCGCGCTGGGCGACACCCTCTCCGGTGAGGCGTACTCCACCTCGAACACCGTGCCCAATGTTCTTTTCGAGGTCGCCGCCGGCGGAGCGTTGGCGGGAGCCGTCATTCCGCTCATCTCCGGTTTCCTTGCTAAGAACATGCGGCTGGAGGCCTCACGGACGGCCTCGGCCCTCCTGACGTGGATCGTGGCCATCGGGTTGCCGCTCGCAGGGGTTGTCGTGGTGACGGCGCGCCCGATCAGCGAGGCGCTTCTCGGACCGGGAACCGACCCGGCCGAGGTGGCTCTAGCGACGAGCCTGCTGCGGATGTTCGCACTGCAGATCCCGCTCTACGGCATATCGCTCGTGTGCACGGGAATCCTGCAGGCGCACAAGAGATTCGTTCTCCCTGCGCTGGCTCCGATGCTTTCGGCCGTCACGGTGATCGGAGTCTTCCTCGTCTTCTGGAAGCTCGCGGATGGGCATCAGAATGATCCGGCGGCCCTCTCCCGTGCCGCCATCGCGTGGCTGGGCTGGGGGACCACCCTGGGCGTGGTGGCCTTCTCACTGCCGCAGTTGGTTCCGGTGCTCCGCTTGGTGGAGCTCCGCCCAACCTTCCGCTTTCCCGAAGGTGTGGCCCGGCGCGCCGTCAAGCTCATGGGCGCGGGTTTGGGCGGAATACTCGCCCAGCAGATCCAGATCATCGTCATCATGGTCGTCGCCAATACCAATGGGTCCATGGGCGACGACGGCGCCGGCGCCTACCCCATCTACACCTTCGCCAACGCCATCTACATGGTTCCTTACGCCGTTTTCGCAGTCCCTATCGCCACGGCGGTCTTCCCGCGTCTGTCCGAGGCGGCCGCGCTGCCCGGTCGGCCCGGACTGGCGGAGCTGACGGCGCGCTCGACGCGCCTGGTACTGGAGATCGGCATCGTGTGCGCGGCGCTACTAGCCGTCCTCGCCGTGCCCGCCAAACTCGTCTTCGACTCGTTGCGTGAGGCCACCGGCCTGGACGTAGCCCTAGTGGCGATGGCTCCGGGCCTGATCGGGTACTCATTGATCTACCACTGTTCGCGAGTGCTCTACGCCGTCGAGGCTTCCCGCGCCGTCGTCGTGGTCAACGTCGTGGCGTGGCTGTCCGTGTGTGCGGCGCTCGGTATCCAGGTGCAATTCGGGCTCGCAGGGCGGACGGAGACCCTCGTCGCCATCGGCGTGTCCGTTTCCATCGGTATGACGATCGGCGCCATCGGGCAACTCGTCGCCATCCGCCTGTCGCTCGGGCGAGAGGCCACCCAGGGGATGACGCGTGGAGCCGTGCTGGTTGCCCTCGCCACCGTCGTCGTCGGCCTGGCGGGATACGGAATGGTCCATCTGGTTCTGGATTGGTTGGGTCGCGGGCTCATCGGAGCCGCGGCGGCCGTTCTCGTCGGTGGGATCGCGGTGGTCGGCGGAGGAGGTGCGGCGATATATTTTGCGGATCGTCGCGCCTTGTCGATGGCGGGCGGGCGAACATAGCCGGAGTGTCTGTCCAGCGATTGGTTCGTCTCTCGTGACCGCCTTGTTACACGCACGAAATATTGGCGGTGATAGGCTGAAATTCCGTGGAACACATAGAGACCCGGCTCCCGGGAAACCAGAACACGACCACTCGCCAGATCTTCGTCACCGGTGGTGTGGCGAGCTCGCTCGGAAAGGGTCTCACGGCCTCGAGCCTGGGGAGATTGCTACGGGCTCGTGGACTCAACGTGGCGATGCAGAAGCTCGATCCCTACATCAACGTCGATCCCGGCACCATGAACCCGTTCCAGCATGGAGAGGTCTTCGTGACCGAGGATGGCGCCGAGACCGATCTGGACATCGGGCACTATGAGCGTTTTCTCGATGTGAACCTGACGGGCGCCGCCAACTCGACGACCGGTCAGGTGTACTCCCGGGTGCTGACCCGGGAGAGGGCGGGGGAGTACCTCGGCGAATGCGTCCAGGTCATCCCCCACATCACGAACGAGATCATCGAGCGTATGCGGGCGCAAGCCGCCCCCGATGCCAATGGCAACGTCCCGGATGTCATCATCACCGAGATCGGCGGAACGGTGGGGGACATCGAATCTCAGCCCTTCCTCGAAGCCGCGCGCCAGGTGCGCCAGCTGCTCGGACGCGGCAACGTCTTCTTCATCCACGTCTCCCTCGTCCCCTATCTCGCCGCGGGAGGGGAGCTCAAGACGAAGCCCACCCAGCATTCGGTGGCGAGTCTGCGCAGCATCGGAATCCAACCGGATGCCGTGGTGCTGCGTTGCGACCGCGATCTGCCGGAAGGGGTCAAACAGAAGATCTCCCTGATGTGCGACGTGGATCGGGAGGCCGTCATCCAGTGCAAGGACGCGCCCTCCATCTACGAGATCCCAGTGACGCTCTACGATCAGGGCCTCGATTCCTATGCGGTGCGGCGCCTCGATCTCAGCTTCCGGGACGTCGACTGGTCGCACTGGAATGATCTTCTGGAACGGGTGCGCCATCCCGAAGGCAGGGTCACGGTGGGACTCGTGGGCAAGTATGTGGATCTGCACGACGCATATCTGTCTGTTGCCGAGGCGCTGCGTGCCGGTGGGTTCGCCAACCGGGTCGAGGTGGAGATCCGCTGGATCGCGTCCGACACCTGTGAGAGCGAGTCCGGTGCGGCCGCGCAGTTCGCCGGTGTCGACGCGGTTCTGGTGCCCGGAGGCTTCGGCATCCGCGGTCTGGAGGGAAAGATCGGCGCGCTGCGCTACGCACGCGAGAATCGGATTCCCACCCTTGGCATCTGCCTCGGCCTGCAGTGCATGGTGATCGAGGTCGCGCGCAACCTCGCGGGAATCGCGGAGGCCTCCTCGACCGAGTTCGACCCGGAGACGGAGCAGCCAGTCATCGCCACCATGGCCGAGCAACGCAGCGTCGTGGAGGGCGACGGCGACATGGGCGGCACGATGCGGTTGGGCGGATATCCGGCGCGGTTGGCGAAAGGTTCGATCGTGGTGGAGAGCTACGGCAGCCTCGATGTCTCGGAGCGCCACCGCCATCGCTACGAGGTCAACTCCCGCTATCGCGATGCCCTGGAGCATGCGGGCCTGCACATCTCGGGTACGTCGCCCGACGGGCAGCTCGTGGAGTTCGTCGAACTCGACAGGGAGCAACATCCCTTCTACGTGGCCACCCAGGCGCATCCGGAGTTCAAGAGCCGCCCCACGAAGGCCCACCCGCTCTTCGCAGGGCTGATCGCAGCCTCGTTGCGGGCCCGCGACGAGGTGAACACCGGCGCCTAGTGCGGACCCGAGGTGGTAGCTTTCAGGGGCAGCTATCGGCCAAAGGAGAATCATTGAAAAGCACGGCATCCTCTCTACCGGGTGAACTGCGCGATATCGGGGTCAGCGAGCACGTGCGGATGCTCGACTCCTCGACGCGGTTCCACGGTCACATCTTCGATGTGATGGTCGACGACGTCGAACTGGTCTCCACGTCCGGCCGCATGACCCGCGAGTACATCAGGCACGACGACGCCGTCGCCGTGCTGGCCGTGCGAGATGGCGAGGCGGGCGAAGAGGTACTGCTCATCCGGCAGTACCGCCACCCGGTGCGCCACCTGATGTGGGAGATACCGGCGGGCCTGCTCGATATCGAGGGGGAAGACCCGAAGGTGGCCGCGGCGCGCGAACTGGCGGAGGAGGCCGAGTTGGGGGCTCACGAATTGACGTTCCTGGCCAGCTTCTTCACCTCGCCGGGATGCTCGGACGAGAAGCTGGACGTCTTCCTGGCCCGCGATGTGCATCCGGTGGAGACGGAGTTCTCTCGCGAGGACGAGGAGGCGGAGATCGAGACCGCCTGGGTAGCGCTGGACGCGGTGGTCGCCGGCGTCCTCGCCGGGCACCTGCATTGCCCCTCACTCGTCGTCGGGGTGCTGGCCTACACCGCCTCGCGGCGCTGAAGCGTCCCGGCGTCCATCTCACCTCGCTGCGCCCGGATTCGGCTTACCCTCAGACCTGTTCGCTCAGGGCGATATCGAATCCGAGCAAGGTGGCCGTGCAAAAACAGCCCTGCCACCTTTACTGGAATTATTCCACCGTGAGAGGTGGGTCTCTTCACACCGAGAAAACGGTGCTCAGAGCTAGGGTCGCTGGATTTTAACAACAGTAATGTTGTTTAATAGATGGGCGTATGGGAGGGGGATCGCATGACTGGAATACTTGATCCAGACGCTGGAACACGAGACAAGATCCTCCGTCTCATTATCGAGAAGGGCCCAATCACTTCTGCTGAACTTGCGGCAGACCTAGTTTTGACGGCCGCGGCAGTGCGCCGCCATCTGGCCCAGCTCGAAGTGGACGGACAAATCGCTGAATACGAGGGCGTCGTCGTCAAACCGGTACGGCGGGGCAGGCCCTCTCGCCGCTATGTGGCGACGGACGAGGGCCAGGCAACCTTCGGTGACTCCTACGGGGATGTCGCCACGCAGGCCCTGGACTTCGTGATGGCAACAATGGGCGATGAGGGCATTCGGCGTTTTGCCGAGGAACGAATCGCCGGCCTGGAAGAGCGCTATCGTCCCGCGCTCGATGAAATCGGGGACGACATCGAAGCACGGGCGCAGGCTTTGGCACGCGCCCTCACACAGGATGGATATGCGGCCAGTATCCGTCGCGGTCCCGGGGGACTGACACTGCAACTGTGTCAGGGGCATTGCCCCATCCAGGACGTGGCGACGGCCTATCCGGCGATGTGCGAGGCCGAAACGCAGGCCTTTCACCGGCTTCTCGGCGTGCACGTGCAACGTCTGGCCACTCTGGCCGGCGGCGAGCATGTATGCACACTGACCATCCCACTCGTCTCGCGTACCCGCGGGACTTCGTTCAACATGGAAGGACAGCCATGACACAGACCCGGCATGAGGCCGCGGTTGCTGAGGCTATCAACGAGCAGCAGGAGACCATTGCGGCGTTGGGCGGAACGTACAGCTACGGCTGGCGCGACTCCGACGTTGCGGGTCAGGCAGCTCAGCGAGGTCTCAGCGCGGACGTCGTTCGCAATATCTCCGCCACCAAGGGTGAACCCGAATGGATGCTCAAGCTGCGTCTGAAGGCGTTGCGGCTCTTCGAGCGCCGCCCGATGCCCACCTGGGGCGCGGACCTCTCGGAGATCAACTTCGACGACTACAAGTACTTCGTGCGCTCGACGGAGCGTCCGGCGAACTCGTGGGACGAGTTGCCGGAGGACATCCGCAACACCTATGACAGGCTTGGCATCCCGGAAGCCGAGAAGGCCCGCCTGGTCGCGGGTGTGGCTGCCCAGTACGAGTCCGAGGTCGTCTACAACCAGATCCGCGAGGACCTGGAGGAGCAGGGCGTCGTCTTCCTCGATACCGACACCGCACTCAAGGAGCACGAGGAGCTCTTCCGCGAGCACTTCTGTTCGGTCATCCCGGCCGGCGACAACAAGTTCGCCTCGCTGAACACCGCGGTGTGGTCCGGCGGCTCCTTCATCTACGTCCCCAAGGGCGTACGCGTCGAGATCCCGTTGCAGGCCTACTTCCGCATCAACACCGAGTCCATGGGTCAGTTCGAGCGCACGCTCATCATCGCTGACGAGGGCTCCTACGTGCACTACGTCGAAGGCTGCACCGCGCCCATCTACCAGCGCGACTCGCTCCATGCCGCGAACGTGGAGATCATCGTCAAGAAGAACGCTCACGTTCGCTACACGACGATCCAGAACTGGTCGAACAACGTCCTCAACCTGGTGACCCAGCGCGCCTCGGTCGCCGAGGGCGGCACCATGGAATGGGTCGACGGCAACATCGGCTCGCGTATCAACATGAAGTATCCCGCCTGCGTCCTGCTCGGAGAGCACGCCCGCGGCGAGGCACTGTCGGCAGCCTTCTCCGGTCCGGGTCAGCACCAGGACACCGGTGCGAAGATGATTCACTCGGCTCCGCACACCACCTCCTCCATCGTCTCGAAGTCGATCTCGCGTGGTGGCGGGCGTTCCTCCTACCGTGGCCTGGTCCAGGTGGACGAGACCGCCTACGGCTCCAAGTCCTCGGTGATCTGCGACGCCTTGCTCGTCGACGACATCTCCCGCACCGATACCTACCCCTACGTGGACGTTCGCACCGACGACGTCGAGATGGGGCACGAGGCCACCGTTTCCAAGGTGTCCGAGGATCAGCTGTTCTACCTGCAGCAGCGCGGTTTGGACGAGACCGAGGCCATGGCCATGATCGTGCGTGGATTCGTCGAGCCGATCGCCCGCGAACTGCCCATGGAATATGCCCTCGAGCTCAACCGCCTCATCGAGCTTCAGATGGAAGGAAGCGTTGGCTGACATGCCGAACCTGTCTACAGATCATTCGAACGCCGTGCTGGTCGAGAACGAGGACTTCAGCACCGGTGCCACCCGCAAGGACCGTTTCTCCTCCTTCAACGCCGCGGACTTCGCAGTCCCCACCGGCCACGAAGAGGATTGGCGCTTCACGCCCATGGATCGCGTCGCAGATTTCTTCGACGCCGATCTGACGGCCGCGGCGGTGACGATGACGTCCGATTCGGACGCCGTCGAGGTCGTCGATCGCCGTGATCCGCGCCTGGGCATCGTGGGGATTCCGGACGACCGCTCCTCCGCGGTGGCCTGGGAGGCTTTCAAGGAGGCCTACATCGTCACGGTCCCGGAGGGGAGCGAAGGTCGCGAGATCGTCGTCGGCATGGACACTCCCGAGGGCATGCACGCGGCTCACGTCGCGATCATCGCGGAGGCGGGCTCCAAATCCACGGTTGTGCTGGAGCACACCGGCGTGGGTGAGCTGAACGAGGGACTCGAGATCTCCGTCGGCGAGGAGGCGGAGCTGACCGTCGTGTCGGTCCAGGAGGCCGAGCGCAGTGCGCGTCACTTCTCGTCCCAGCGCCTGCGCGTGGGCCGCAATGCCAAGGTGCGCCATATCGTGGTGACCCTCGGCGGCGACGTCGTCCGTATCTCCACCAACCTGTCCTACGAGGATCAGGGCGGCGACGCCGAACTGCTCGGCGCCTACGTGACCGAGGCCGACGAACACCAAGAGCATCGCATCTTCGTCAACCACGGGCCGGCCAACTGCAAGTCCCGTGTCACCTACAAGGGTGCCCTGCAGGGTCAGGACGCACACTCGGTCTGGATCGGCGACGTCCTGATCCAGGCTCAGGCCACGAACACGGATACCTACGAGCTCAATCGCAATCTGGTTCTCACCGAGGGTGCGAAGGCCGATTCCGTCCCGAACCTTGAGATCGAGACCGGCGACATCGCCAGCGCCGGACACGCCTCGGCGACCGGCCGCTTCGACGAGGAGCAGCTCTTCTATCTGCGCGCCCGCGGTATCCCCGAGGACATCGCACGCCGGCTGGTGGTGCGCGGCTTCTTTGCGGAGCTGGTCGAGCAGATCGGCGTCACCTCCGTGCAGCAGAAGCTGATGAACGCGATCGAGCGCGAGCTCGACCTTGCCGAGCTGGTTGCGGCAGGCGGCGAGGAGGATGCCGAATGAGTTTGCAGTTCGCCTGCTCGGTGGCGGATATCGATCCGGCTGAAGCACAGCAGGTGACGCTGACAAGCGGATCGGGTGCGAAGGTCCTTGTCGCTGTCGTCCGTGATTCGGATGGAAGCTGGCATGCGATCGGAGACACCTGCACGCATGGCAACTATTCGCTGTCAGAGGGCTACATAGAGGACGGGACCATCGAGTGCTGGAAGCACGGTTCCCCTTTTGACCTGGCTACAGGCCGCCCGCTCTCACTTCCGGCCACGCAGCCGGTCCCCGTATACGTTATTGAGATTAATGGCGAAGACGTCCTCGTCGACGTCGACGCCACCTTGTCATAGGAGTCGACCTTGTCCACACTTGAGATCCAGAACCTCCACGCCTCGGTTGAGACCCCCGAAGGCCTCAAGCCGATCCTGCACGGCGTCAACCTGAGCATCGGCGACGGCGAAGTCCACGCCATCATGGGCCCGAACGGCTCGGGCAAGTCCACCACCGCCTACGCTCTGGCGGGTCACCCCAAGTACGTCATCACCGAGGGCAAGATCCTGCTCGACGGCGAGGACATCACCGACATGACCCCGGATGAGCGCGCTCAGGCCGGACTGTTCCTCGCGATGCAGTACCCCGTCGAGGTTCCCGGCGTCTCGGTCACCAACTTCCTGCGCACCGCCAAGACCGCCATCGACGGCCATGCCCCGAAGCTGCGCGACTGGACCAAGCGCCTGAAGGAAGCCACCGCCAACCTGAAGGTCGACCCGGACTTCGTTTCCCGCGACCTCAACGTCGGTTTCTCCGGTGGAGAGAAGAAGCGCACCGAGGTGCTGCAGATGGAACTGCTCCAGCCCAAGGTCGCCGTCCTCGACGAGACCGATTCCGGCCTGGACGTCGATGCGCTGCGCATCGTCTCCGAGGGTGTCGTGCGCATCCACGAGGAGACCAATAACTCGATCCTGCTGATCACGCACTACTCGCGGATCCTGCAGTACATCAAGCCCGATTACGTGCACGTCTTCGCGCGCGGCCAGATCGTCAAGACGGGTGGCGCCGAGCTTGCCGACCAGCTGGAAGAGTCGGGCTACGACATCTTCGTGGGGGCCTGATGACTC
This sequence comes from Actinomycetaceae bacterium L2_0104, assembly GCA_047501485.1. Lineage (GTDB taxonomy): Bacteria > Actinomycetota > Actinomycetes > Actinomycetales > Actinomycetaceae > Ancrocorticia. The sequence continues at coordinate 19,127 of JAZDRN010000011.1, forward strand.
AAACACCGGCACCACGCGGTGATTTCCCCATTCTGTCGCGCACCGTGCGCGGGGGAGTTCCGCTGGTCTACCTTGATTCCGGTGCCACGTCCCAGCATCCGCAGCGCGTCCTGGACGCCGTGCGGGGGATGGATATCGTGCACAACGGAGCCGTGAAGCGCGGATCGCACCAGCTTGCCGAGGAGGCGACTGTCGCCTTCGAGGATGCCCGCGATCGAGTCGCCGCTCTGGTAGGGGTAGAGCCCGGTGAGGTCGTATGGACCTCGGGCACGACGCAGTCCATCAATCTGGTGGCATACGTCATGTCCAATGCGGCTGCGGGCAGGGGCGATCATTCCGAGCGGTTCCATGTGGGCCCCGGAGACGTGATCGTCACTACCCGCGCCGAGCATCACTCCAACATCGTGCCGTGGCAGGAGCTATGCCTGCGCACCGGCGCGGAATTGCGTTGGCTGGACCTGACGGAGGACGGGCGGATCGATACCGACACGTTGGACGTCATCGACGAGCGCACCAAGCTGGTTGCTTTCACGCATGTCTCCAACGTGTCCGGTTCCATCTCGCCGGTGGCGCAGATCGTGGCGGCCGCCAAGCGCGTGGGAGCGCTCACGCTGCTCGACGCGTGCCAGTCCGTTCCGCACATGCCGGTCGACTTCAAGGAGCTCGACGTCGATTTCGCGGCTTTCTCCGGGCACAAGATGCTCGGACCGACGGGTATCGGAGCCTTGTACGGGCGGCGCGAGCTGCTCGATTCCATGCCTCCTTACCAGTTCGGTGGATCGATGATCGAACTGGTGACCATGGAGAAGACCTCCTATGCGCCCGCGCCGGCGCGGTTCGAGGCGGGCACGCAGCCCGTCGCGCAGGCCGTCGGCATGGGCGAGGCGGCCTCCTATCTCATGGACATCGGCATGGAGAAGATAGCCTCCTACGAGGCGGAGCTCACCGCACGTATCCTCGACGGTATGAGGCCGTTGCCCGGCATCCGCGTCCTGGGACCTGTCGAGTGCCTCGAACGCACCGGTTCGGTCGCGTTTCATGTCGAGGGCGTCCATCCTCACGACGTGGGCCAGTACCTGGATTCGCGGGGCGTGGCCGTGCGGGTCGGGCATCACTGTGCCCAGCCGATTCATCGCCACTTCGGGGTCTTCGCCTCGTCGCGGGTCTCCCTTGGTCCCTACAATACGGCCGAGGAGATTGATATCTTCTTAGAGGCCCTTGCGGGCGTCCGGAACTATTTCCGTTTGGAGGATTGATGAACGATCTGGATGCTATGTATCAGCAGATCATTCTCGACGCGGCGCGCGAGCGTCACGGGGAGGGGGAACTCGACAGCTTCGACGGTGAGTCGTTTCAGGTGAACACCACCTGTGGCGATCAGGTGAACCTGCAGGTCAGGCTGTCGCCGGACGGTTCTCGTATCGAGGAGATCGGGTGGGAGGGCCACGGTTGCTCTATCTCTCAGGCATCCATCTCCATCATGACCGAGATGCTTGAGGGCAAGGAGCTCACCGAGGTCATGGCTTTGTCCGAGACCTTCAGGAAACTGATGGATACTCGTGGGCACGACCTCAGCGAAGCAGACGAGGAAACCTTGGAGGATGCCGCGGCTTTCGTGGGCGTCGCCAAGTTCCCGATGCGTATCAAGTGTGCGTTGCTGGGCTGGATGGCCTTGCGCGACGCTACAGATCAGGCCGTCCTGGCCGAAAAAGGAGGAGACCATGTCTGAGAACCAGAACTTGGAATCGGCCCCCGCATACCCGGGCACGTCTCAGGCGCCTGAGGCCCCGCTGACCGCCCCGACAGTGGAGGACATCGAGGAAGCACTGCGTGACGTGATCGATCCGGAACTCGGCATCAACGTCGTGGACCTGGGTCTGCTCTACGGGGTGCATCTCGACGGAACGAAGGCTGTCGTCGATATGACGCTCACCTCGGCCGCGTGCCCCCTCACCGATGTGATCGAGGATCAGGCAGCTCAAGCTCTCGAGGGCATGGTGACATCCATGCGCATCAACTGGGTGTGGCTGCCGCCGTGGGGTCCAGAGCGCATCACGACAGAGGGGCGCGAGATGCTGCAGGCTTTGGGCTTCAACGTCTGAGTGGAGTGATGGAATGGGCTGCTGTCGAACGACGACGGCGCCCATCGAGTGTTGGACGGGCTCACGTCTGTGGTTGTTCGTTCGGTAGTCGACAGGGGACGATCCCGCACGGGATCGTCCCCTTCTTCGTGCGTGCCGGTCCCTCCGATTGAGTCGGCCATACCAACCCGCCGATTGGGCGGCCGCGGGGCTTCGAAATCACGGGACCGTCAGCTTCGGATCGTCGCTACGGCTGGGCGACCTCCCACGTGTCGCACGAGGCGATGGTGCCCTGGCTGTAGCCCTCCATGAGCCAGTTCATGCGTTGGTCCGCACTCCCGTGCGTGAAGCTCTCCTGATTGACTGCTACTCCGGCGTTCTCCATGATGTGGTCGTCTCCAACCGCTGAGGCGGCCGATATGGCCGAGTCCAGCTGGGTACGGCTGATGGGCTTGAGGAAGGTCTCGCCGGATTCGGGGTCCACCGTGGTCGAGGCCGAATGCAGCCATACCCCGGCAAGACAGTCGGCCTGGAGTTCCGAACGCACCTGGGTGCCGTTCGGCCCCGTATCGCCCTGCTGCACACGGCCGAGGTAGCCGAGTTCGTTCTGCAGATGGTGACCGAACTCGTGTGCGACGATGTAGGACTGCGCCAGAGTTGAGTTCTCGGTGCCGAAATCGGTTTCCAGCCGATCGAAGAAGGTGACGTCCAGATAGACCGTCTGATCTGCTGGGCAGTAGAACGGGCCCATCTGGGCCGTGCCGGTGCCACACGCCGTCGTCGTCGACTGATCGAAGATCACGAAGGCAGGCTGGACGTATTCCACATCTGTCTCCTCGGGCAACTGGACCTGCCAGAAGGCGTCGAGGGACTCGGCTGTGGCGACCATCCAGCATTCGGTGGAGGCGTTCGCGTCGGCTCCGGTGCGGCACTGCTCTGTGAGGTCGCCCCCTTCCTCCCCGCTCACGCTGAGAGGATCGAACAAGCGGGGATCCGGTGCCTGGCCCGTGAAGAGATAGATGAGGATGGCACCGATCAGGCCGATTCCTCCGATACCACCGGCGGCAACCGTTCCGCGGCCGCGCTTTCGCACACGTGAGCCGTCGAGCCTGACTCCGTCATTCATAGACATACGTCGAGGATAGTGGGGTGGATAGCCGCCGCGCACCTCATCGGACCGGAACGCTGTGGTGGGGCATCATACAAACGGCAGGTTAGTGGTGGCAGCCATAAGTTTGTAGGCTAGGGGGCGTGATCAACGCCCAGAACCTCACCATGCGCATCGGAACCCGCGAACTGCTGGTCGATGCCAATTTCCGCATCGACAAAGGTATGCGGATCGGTCTCGTCGGGCGCAACGGTGCCGGTAAGACCACGCTGACGCGCCTGCTCGCGGGGGAGGGTGTCACCTCGGAGGTCATCGAGCACACGGGCTCGATCTCGCGCTCGGGCACCATCGGCTATCTGCCTCAGGACACCCAGGTGGGAGATCTGGAGCAGTTGGCCCGCGATCGCATTCTGTCGGCGCGCGGTATCGACGTCACCATCAGGCGCATCGCCAAGGCGGAAAAAGACATGTCCACCTTGACGGGGGACAAGCAGATCAAGGCCATGGAACGCTATGTGCGGCTCGACCAGGAGTTCACCGCGGCCGGAGGCTGGGCGGCCAGCGCCGAGGCGGCCCAGATGGCGGCAGCCCTCGGCCTACCGGACAGGGTGCTGCACCAGAGTCTCGAGACGCTGTCCGGAGGTCAGCGCCGCCGGGTGGAACTGGCTCGCATCCTTTTCTCCCAAGCGGAGACGCTGCTGCTCGACGAGCCCACGAACCACTTGGATCATGACTCGATCGTGTGGCTCCGCGATTACCTCCGTGCCTACAAGGGCGGTTTCGTGGTCATCTCCCACTCGGTGGAGCTGTTGCAGGACACTGTCACGGCGGTCTGGCATCTCGATGCCAACCGCGCGAGCCTCGACGTCTACAACATGGGGTGGAAGGAATATCTGGCCCAGCGCGAGACCGATGAGCGCCGACGTCGTCGTGAACGCGCGAACGCTGAGAAGAAGGCTCACGCGCTTCTTGCACAGGCGGACAAGATGCGCGCCAAGGCCACCAAGGCCGTCGCCGCCCAGAACATGGCGCGTCGCGCCGAACGGCTGCTCGAGGGAGCCGAGGACGCTCGTCAAGCGGATAAGGTGGCGAATCTGCGCTTCCCCTCCCCGGCCCACTGTGGGCGCACGCCGTTGACGGCGAAGGGTCTGTCCAAGTCCTACGGCTCGTTGGAGGTGTTCGCCGGAGTAGATCTGGCGATCGACCGTGGCAGCCGTGTGGTGGTGCTGGGCTTGAACGGAACCGGAAAGACCACCCTGCTGCGCCTGCTCGCGGAGATCGAGGACCCGGATACCGGTGAGGTCATCCCCGGCCACGGACTCAAATTAGGCTACTACGCGCAGGAACACGAGACGATCGACCTGGACAAGAAGGTGGTGGAGAACCTGCGTCATGTGGCGCCGGAGCTCGACGACACCCACGTGCGTTCGGTGCTCGGCTCCTTCCTGTTCTCGGGAGAGGACGCGGAGAAACCGGCCCGGGTGCTCTCGGGTGGGGAGAAGACGCGCCTGGCCCTGGCCATGCTCGTGGTCTCCGCCGCCAACGTGCTGCTGCTGGATGAACCAACCAATAACCTGGACCCGGCTTCTCGCGAGGAAATCCTCAATGCATTACGACGTTACGAGGGTGCCGTGGTTCTGGTCACCCATGATGAGGGAGCCGTGGAGGCTCTCGATCCAGAACGTGTACTCCTGCTACCCGATGGCGACGAAGACCTGTGGTCGTCCGACTACCTGGACCTTATTGCCCTGGCGTAGCCGCCTTCTGGGGTAGCCTGGAGCCATGCCGACCCTCATTCTCATGCGACATGCAAAGGCCGCCACCGGCCGCCGCGACTTCACCCGTCCGTTGGCTGCCAGGGGGCGCGAGCAAGCGGCCCACCAGGCGGCTCCCATCTCCCAGAGGGTGGGGCGGATCGATCTGGCCCTGGTCTCTGCCGCGACGCGCACCATGCAGACCCTTGCCGGCCTGCAATCCGGTGGGCTGGCGGTGGATACCGAACGCAGCGAGGAATCCCTCTACGGCGCCGGCTGGCGAGAGGTCCTGGACTTGCTCCGCGAGGTCCCCGAGGACACCGGCAGTGTGCTCGTAGTCGGTCACGAGCCGACCATGTCCCATACCTCGGTCATGCTGGCATCCGAGGATTCGCCCGCCCAGAGCGAACTGCAGGCGGGGTTTCCGACGGCGACGGCCGCTATCGGACGGGTTGATAGCTGGGCTCAGCTTGACGCGGGCGGGCTCTTTCTCAGCGACGTGTTGCGCTCGGCGCTCTAGTAGCGCGTCTGCGCCGATGCGCGGGCACTACCAGCTTCGTGGGGTTCCCGTGATGAGACCCGAAGAATATTCGCGCTGAGCGGCTTGTTTGGCGAGGCGCTGCTCGCGCGCCCATGCGGCGCGCCCTTTCGCCCACTGTGCCTTGAGCTCGGGATCGTCCATGACGAGTGCCACGGTCTGGCAGTCTTCGGGGCCGGTCACAAAAGCCTGACACAGCGTGCACGGCTCTCCGTAGCGCAATGGGCACTGGGGGACGTTGGCCCGCCGCACCGCGGCGCTACGGCTGCCGGTGGTGCGAGAGGAATGCATAGCTACCATTCTAGACCTTGCGGACACCGCCTAGATGTTGGGAGCGTCCCATCCCAGCAGCGCGATCAGGATGTCGAAGCGGGCAACCGTGATGATGGCATCGGCCTGAGCGATAACGATCGGCTTGGCACAGAACGCCACGGAGAGCCCCGCGATCTTCATCATGTCGAGGTCATTGGCCCCGTCGCCCATGGCGGCGGTCAATTCCAACGGAATCGCCTCCGCGTTCGCCCACTCGCGCAGTGTCCGCGCCTTGGCCTGTCTGTCGATGACCGGCCCCAGGGTCTTACCCGTCAGCGTCCCCTCGGCGATCTCGAAGCGGTTGGCGAGGATGCCGTCCACGTTAAGCGGCTCCGCGAAGAGATCGACTACCTCATGGAAGCCCCCCGACACCAAGCCGAAGAAACCGCCGCGGTCGTGGACCGCGGCGATGAGCTCCCGGGCGCCGGGGGTCACCGTCACCCGGCTGGCGACGTCGGCGAACATCTGGGTGGAGACACCGCGCACAGCGGCCACGCGCTGCCGCAACGACTCGCCGAATTCGATCGTGCCATGCATTGCCTGGTCCGTGATGTCTCGGACGAGTTCCTCCACATCGGCGGCGGCAGCGATCATCTCGATGACCTCGTCGCGAATGAAGGTCGAATCCACATCTGAGACGATCATGCGCGGACCGTCCACCGCGATGTCGCCCGTCAGCAATGCGCAATCGACTTTCAGGGCCAGGGCGGGGCCGCGCAGTTCGTCCATGACCTCCTGAATGTCACCGGCCCTCTTACTCCGCCCCGAGAAGCTCAGCGTGTGAATGTCCGGGACCTGTGGAGTGGACTCGACGACCGAATCGAACTCCTGGGAGAACACATGGCGCGTGTGGGTCAGGAGGCCGGCAGGCAGGGGAGAAAGCGCGGCGAGGGAGAACCGGACAGGTTCTCCCTCGCGAAGAAATAGAGTCATGCTCTAATTAGACACTATTCCTCTATGCGCATGTTCTTCGGGACGACGACGATACCACCGGGTGAGATGTGCAGGCCGCGTTCGCGATCCTTCTCCGGGTCCACGCCGATGGAGACTCCTTCGCCGATGAAGGCGTGCTTGTCCACAATGGCGTTGACGATCGTGGCGTTTCGGCTGACGGTGACGCCGTCGAACAGGACGGACTGGCGTACCGATGCCCACGAGTTCACACGAACGCCGGGAGAGAGAACCGAGCCGATCACCTCGCCTCCGGAGACGATGACTCCGGGGGAGACGATCGAATCCAGAGCGTGGCCGAGACGCTCGTGATGTCCGTAGACGAACTTTGCGGGCGGAAGGCCGGTGTAGCCGGTCAGGAGTGGCCAGCGATCGTTGTACAGGTTGAACACGGGCTCCACGGAGATGAGATCCATGTTGGCCTCGTAGAAGGCATCGATGCTGCCCACGTCGCGCCAGTAGTTCTCGTCTCGCTTGGTCGAGCCGGGGATGGTGTTGAACGTGAAGTCGTAGACGCTGCAGTTGCCGGATTCCACGAAGTCCGGAACGATGCTGCCGCCCATGTCGTGCTTGGAATCCTCGTCCTCGGCATCCTGGTTGAGAGCCTCGTACAGGGCATCGGTGTTGAACACGTAGTTGCCCATGGAGGCCAGGAACTGATCCGGGGCGTCGGCCAGGCCGAGCTCGCTGGTGTCCTGCGGCTTCTCGATGAATCGAGCGACCTTGCTGGGATCCTTCTTATCCACGTCGATGACGCCGAACTCGGGGGCGAGTTCCAGCGGCTGGCGGATTCCTGCGATGGTGAGGTCACGGCCCGAGGCGATGTGCTCCTCGACCATCTGGGAGAAGTCCATGCGGTAGATATTGTCCGCGCCTGTCACCAGAACGATGTCCGGGCGCTCGTCGTCGAGCACGTTGAGGGACTGGTAGATGGCGTCTGCGGAGCCCAGGAACCAGTTCTTGCCGCGACGCTGCTGCGCAGGTACTGGAGCCACATAGTTTCCCAGAAGGTTGGACATCTGCCACGTCTTGGTGATGTGGCGGTCAAGCGAATGCGACTTGTACTGTGTCAGCACGATGACCTTGAGATATCCGGAATTGACGATGTTGCTCAGTGCGAAATCGATGAGGCGGTAGATGCCGCCGAATGGAACGGCCGGCTTTGCGCGGTCTTCGGTGAGCGGCATCAGCCGCTTACCCTCGCCTCCGGCCAAGACGATGGAAAGTACTCGTGGGTTTGATCTCATGGAACCGATCCTACCGTGAAAAAAGTGATGGGGGGCACGTTTTCCAAGAACGTCTCACAAATGGTTGGTTACCGCTAGAGTGGTTCACGCATAGGTCATTTGGCATCCATTCAACGAGGAAGGACCAACATGCGAGTTGATCTACTCACACGTGAGTACCCACCGCACGTCTACGGTGGCGCTGGAGTACACGTCACCGAATTAGCCAAGGTTCTTGCAGCCCACGCAGACATCCACGTCCACGCTTTCGACGGCGAACGTTCGGCCGAGGAGCAAGTGGACGTGCCTGCAGGCGTCACCCTGACGGGCTACGACTACCTTGCCGGTTTGGAGGATGCCAACGCTGCTCTTCGAACGCTCTCGGTCGATCTGGCGATGGCACAGGACCTCGACGGTTCCGACATCGTCCATTCCCATACCTGGTACGCCAACATGGGCGGGCACCTCGGCTCGCTCCTGTACGGCATCCCGCATGTCATCTCCGCCCACTCGTTGGAGCCGTTGCGCCCCTGGAAGCGCGAACAGCTCGGTGGCGGTTACAACGTCTCCTCGTGGGCTGAGAAGACGGCCTACGAGGGTGCCGCCGGAATCGTTGCAGTCTCCAACGGCATGCGCGACGACATCCTGCGCTGCTACCCGGCGATCAATCCCAAGCGAGTGCGCGTCATTCACAACGGCATCGACCTGACGGACTGGAAGGCCCCGCAAGGCGATGCGGAATGGGACGAGGCGCGCGAGTTCTTCTCCTCCTACGGCCTGGATCCGGACAAGCCGACCATCATCTTCGTCGGTCGCATCACCCGCCAAAAGGGCGTGCCCGGCTTCCTGCGCGCCCTGAAGAAGGTCTCGCCGCAGATCCAGGTCATCCTGTGCGCGGGCGCTCCCGACACACCTGAGATCGCCGCCGAGACCCGTGGTCTGGTCGAGGATCTGCAGGCTGAGCGCGACGGCGTTGTCTGGATCGAGGATATGCTCCCGCGCCACCGTATTGTGCAACTGGAGGCGTGCTCCACCACGTTCGTCACCCCCTCGGTCTACGAGCCGCTCGGCATCGTGAACCTCGAGGCGATGGCGGTCGGACTTCCGGTGGTCGGTACGGCCACCGGTGGAATCCCCGATTGTATCGACGACGGCGTCACCGGCACGCTCGTTCCGATCGAACAGCTCGACGACGGCACCGGGACCCCGACCAACCCGGAGAAGTTCGAGACCGACCTGGCCGCGGCATTGGACGACATGTGCTCCGATGTCAATCGCGCCAAGAAGATGGGACTGGCCGGGCGCAAGCGGGTCGAGGAGCACTTCTCCTGGGAGTCGATCGGCGTCAAGACCATGGAGTTCTATCGCGACGTCATCGCTGGTCTATGATCCCTTCGCCGTGGACTAGGGTATAACCCATGGGTGATGTGCTCGAACTTAAAGACGTGACAGTTCGCCGCGGCGGCCGCAACATTCTCGACCATGTCGATTGGGACGTGAATGAGGGGGAGCGCTGGGTAGTCCTGGGTCCCAACGGTGCCGGTAAGACCACCACGATCCAGCTCGTCGCTGGTCGGATGCATCCGACCAGCGGCGAGGTCTGGATCATCGGCGAGAAGCTGGGGCGGGTGGATGTCAACGAGCTCCGTCCCCTGGTGGGATTGGCCTCGGCCTCGCTCGACGTGAAGATCCCGCAGGGGCAGCGTGTTCTCGATGTGGTGCGCACCGCGGCCTATGGTCATCTGGCGACCTGGCGCGAGGAGTACGATGCCGAGGACACGCAGCGGGCGAAGCAGCTTCTCTCGGAGTTGGGCGTCGGCTCGCTTCAGGAGCGTTCCTTCCACACGATCTCATCGGGGGAGACGAAGCGCGTGGGCATTGCGCGCGCGTTGATGCCCAACCCCGAGGTCCTGGTGCTCGATGAGCCGACGTCGGGGTTGGACCTGGGTGGTCGTGAGTCGCTGCTGGAGACACTGAGCCGGCTCGCCCACCAGCCCTATGCCCCGGTGCTTGTTCTTGTGACCCATCATGTGGAGGAGATCCCCGAGGGCTTCACTCATGCCCTGCTGCTTCGTGATGGCAAGAAGTTCGCGGCGGGTCCGATCGCAGAGACGGTCACCGCAGAGAATCTTTCGCAGGTGTTCGGCTTGCCGCTGTCCGTCTCCTTCGAGGATGGGCGTTTCACAGCCAAGGCGATCCGCAACGGGGGTTAGCCCTCTAGCGGTGGATAGCGGTGGAGGGACGGCGGCGGTTGCGAGGCGAAATTCGCCGTGCTCCGGCGCAATGGCTGATGATCTCAATATTCCGTGTTTGCTGAAAGGTCTCTGGGTATCACTTCCCAGAGACCTTTCAGTGCTTTAACCGTCGGATATGTAGGATAGTGGTGAAGGCTGCCGTGCTGGCGCCCTCAAGGAGGAAGGGACCCCCACTATGGCTTGGCACATATGGCTCATCATCGCCATTGTTTGTTTCATCATCGAGACTTTTACCGTGGAATTCACATTCCTCATGCTCGGTGGCGCGGCTCTGGTGAGTACGGGTGTCGCGTTCGGAACAGACAGTCTCGCATGGCAGATCATCGCTTTCAGCGTGGCGTCTGTCGTATTGATCCTCTTCGCCCGGCCGTGGGCCAAGAACAAGATGAACCCCAAGGGTCCAGCTGCGGGAAACGTTTACGGGCAGGTGGGAAAACCGGGCAGATCCCTCACCTTGATCGATGAAGGCGCCGGTCGCGTCAAGATCGGCGGCGACGTTTGGTCAGCACGTACAACCGGGGGCACGATCGCGCAGGGAACCGATGTCGTCGTCGTCGCGATCGACGGGGCGACGGCAATCGTCGCTCCTCGCGCCCCTCAGGCCTGATATCCCCTAAAGATTACGGAGAAATCTTATGTCCTCAGACAATCTTGCAGGCAATATCGTCCTGATATTGCTCCTGCTGCTACTTCTTCTTGTGGTCGTCGCGGTGTTCCGCGCCGTCTTCAAGGTCCATCAGGGGTACACGGTGATCGTGGAGCGGCTGGGCCGCTACCACAAGACGCTGCAACCGGGCCTGCATTTCCTGGTGCCGTTCTTCGACACTGTCCGCCAGCGTATCGACATGCGCGAGCAGGTGGTCCCATTCCCACCCCAGACCGTGATCACATCCGATAACATCAACGTCTCCATCGATACGGTCATCTACTATCAGGTGACCAATCCGGAGGCGGCAACGTACGAGATCGCCAATCCGATGTCGGCCATCGAGCAGCTATCGGTGACCACCATGCGTAACATCATCGGAACCATGGATATGGAGCAGGCCCTGACCGGCCGAGACCAGATCAACGGCCAGCTCCGTGGTGTGCTGGATGAGGCGACCGGGCGTTGGGGCATCCGTGTCTCGCGAGTCGAGTTGAAGGCCATCGATCCGCCGGCAACCGTGCAGAGCGCGATGGAGCAGCAGATGAAGGCCGAGCGTGACCGCCGTGCCGCGATTCTGACGGCCGAGGGCGTCAAGCAGTCTGCGATTCTGACGGCCGAGGGCGAGAAGCAGTCCGCCATTCTCCGTGCGGAAGGTCAGGCCCAGTCCACGATTCTGCGCGCACAGGGTGAGTCCCGCGCCATTCTGCAGGTCTTCGACGCTATCCACCGCGGTAATGCCGATCCGAAGCTGCTCTCCTACGAGTACATCCGGATGCTGCCGCAGATCGCTCAGTCCTCCTCGTCCAAGCTGTGGATGATCCCGAGCGATCTGACGTCCGCACTGAACGCCGTCTCGAAGGGCTTCACCACGCCGGGAGACGAGCCCGACGAGGACGCCCAGACTCCGGACGGTGCGAACAAGGTGCGTTTCCCGGATAAGGGAGAGATCGCCGACACCCTTGCCGCCACCGCGCTGCCGGATATAGACAAGGCCCTGGCCGATGCCAAGGGCGAAGCCGACAAGGCAACCGACGTAGCCTCCGAGTCCGGCACGCAGTCGGGCCACCGGTTCAATCCGGATGCGGAGGCCGGCCAGCGTCCGAACCTTCCGGGTGGACCAGGGCTGCCGGGAGGGATCTGATCCGCAGCTTCCCACGCTGAGAAGTGAGGCGACGGGGGCCGCAACCACGAAGTGAACCAGTCCAATGAACATGGGCCAGTTCGCAGGTGGTTGCGGCCCCTTCGTGCATACGCATGGGATGCGATCCACCAGATGGCACGGGGCTCGCGTGAAATCGACGCGAGTTCTTCACAGTGACCGTGCCCGCTTGGGTGTTTCCCATGTGCCGTGGCACCATGAAGCGTGCTGATTGAAATCTCGGACCTGAACGATTCCCGCCTCATCGACTACACGCGCCTGACGGACGTGGCGCTACGCCGGAAGTTGGAGACGGAACGCGGCCTGTACATGGCGGAGTCCTCCAAGGTGATCGCGAGAGCTCTTGCAGCAGGGCACCGCCCCCGGTCCTTCCTCACCGCTCCACGCTGGCTGGCGGAGCTGGAGCCGTGGATCGAGGCCGCATGCGGCAGCTCCGATGGCGGCGATATCCCGATCTTCGTGGCCGAGGAAGACACGTTGGAGCGGATCACGGGTTTCCACCTGCATCGCGGGGCGCTGGCGGCGATGAATCGCCCGGAGTTGATGGACCCCGTGCGGCTTCTCGCGACGGCTAGGGACGGGCAACCTGCGCGGCGCGTGGTGATCCTCGAGTCATTGGTCGACCATACGAACGTGGGCGCAATTTTTAGATCCGCCGCGGCGCTCGGGATCGACGCCGTGCTGGTGACCGATGACTGTGCGGACCCGTTGTACCGGCGTTCGGTGCGCGTGTCCATGGGGACGGTCTTTCAAGTCCCGTGGACGAGGATCGGCGAGTGGCCGCGTTCGCTGGAGCGCCTGCATGCCGAGGGCTTCACGACGGCGGCACTCGCGCTGACCGAGAACTCTCTCCCGTTGGATCGGTTCGCCAGCCTTGAGGAATGTACGAGCGAGCAGTCGCGGGTCGCCCTCATCATGGGGACCGAGGGCGATGGATTGCGCAAGCACACCATAGCGCAGGCTCAGTACACGGTGATCATCCCGATGGCCGGGCACGTGGATTCCCTCAACGTGGCGGCCGCGAGCGCCGTGGCCTGTTGGGAGCTGCGGGTGCGCTAGCGGGCAGGCGGGATACAGGGCTGCGGGTGAACGGGCCGCGAGTGAACGGTATGCGGGCCTGCAATCGAACTTGCTGTATTTTCCGAGGTCAAAGCTCTACATTTGACCTATTACCGGGTATACCCCGTCGATCCGGCAGGGTTTACCCGGTGGTCTTAGAGCCATGGCTGAATCCTCCCCGCTTGAGAAACAACTCGCTTCGCTCTTCGCTCAAACCCTCCGCGACCGCAGACATGAACTCGGTTTGTCGCAAGAGCAAGTCGCGCTCCGGGCGGGAATCGATCGCAATCATTATCAGCTGATGGAATCTGCGCGCTCGGATCGCAAATCGAACAAGGCCGTGAATCCGCAACTATTCACTCTGTTACGGTTGGCAGCGGCCTTGGAAGTGCCTGTGGAGGACCTGCTGGAAGAGATCTCCATCGTCTACCAGCGCGGTGCCGCGGAGCCTGGTGAGAGATAGCTCGCTGAATCCGGCGTGGGGCAAGTGCTCAGGAAACGGCGGGGCAAGTGCTCAGGAAACGTCAGATGCGCCCGCGAAGTCGTTTTGCCGCCATGCCTCGTAGACGGCAATCGAAGCGGAGTTCGCGAGGTTGAGTGAACGAAGGTGCGGCATCATCGGGATACGCAGTGCCTTGTCCACGCTCGGGTGCGCGATGATCTCGGGTGGTAGGCCGGTTGGCTCCGGCCCGAAGAGAAGGACGTCTCCAGGGCGGTAGGAGACCTCGGCGAAGCTGTTGCTCGTATGTCCCGTGAAGGCGAATATGCGCTGGTCCGGAACGTTTTCCAGCAGGTCATCGAAGTTCGGATGAACCTGTAGATCCGCGAGATCGTGGTAATCCAGGCCTGCTCGCTTGAGGTGGGCGTCGGAGAAATTGAAGCCCAAGGGCTCGACGAGGTGGAGCGTGGAGCCGGTGCATGCCGCCAAGCGGATGGCGGCACCGGTGTTGCCGGGGATGCGAGGCTCGTAGAAGACGATATGAAACACCCCCACATGCTACTCGCAGCGGCAATGAGGCGTGTCATTCAGCCGGGAGGCGGATCCGGTGATGAAGGGGCGGAGCCCTCTGCCAGAGGGCTCCGCGAGAGAAGGGGATCGCGCGAGAGAAGGGCGCTTCCAGATGGACGGCAGTGGGGAAGGGGCCGGGCTATCGCTGGTATGTGACTGTCAGGTGAGCGCGCGCGATCGTGTGGAAGAGGGCGTTGAAGGAAAGCGCGGTGGCGGTTATCTCCTCGGGAGCCAGGTTGAGTGAGGGGACATCGAGGGCATGGACCGTGAAGATGTAGCGATGGACATGGTCGCCCGGAGGCGGGGCCGCCCCGGCGTAGCTGAACTCGCTGGCGTCATTGCGGATGTGGCTCGCGGCTCCCGGTAGGAAGAGATCTGATTGTCCCGCACCTTGTTCGAGGGATGTGGTCTGCGAATCGAGGTCGAGGATGGCCCAGTGCCAGTATCCGGCCGGGGTGGGGGCGTCCGGGTCGAAGCATTCGAGAACGAAACTCTGCGTTTCCTCGGGGAAGCCGCTCCACGATAGTTGCGGGGACAGGTTCTCGCCGTCGTCGGTGTGGATGACGGGCATGGTTTCGCCCTCTACGAGATCGGAACTGGTGAGGGTGAAAGCTGGGCGCTTGGGAAGCAATGAGTAGGGCTCTGGCGCGAAAGGTCGTGTGAGATCCATGTCACCACGCTAAAACATGGGTGAGGAAAACGGTAGGGGCGCTGGATCTTTCGTACCGGCGTCCTCTGTTTTACCAGGTGGACCGCCCGCAATAAGACGGGGGTATCGACCTTTGTGAAAAACGGGGGTGGAAACGTGTCGGAGGTACGCCCTAGTCTGAATATCGAACAACAGTTCGATGAAGGAGGGGTTGTGGAAACAATAGAGCGTCTCACAACTGCGCGAAAAATCCTCATGCAGGCGGAAGCGGCAGTGGGCTTGGACAGAGCACACCCTCCCACATACGGCGCGCATGCCCTACAGATATCGCAAAACGACGGCGCCCCCGAAGAACCGTTGCCGGAGGGCAGAGAGCCGTTGCCAGATGAAAATGCCGTGAACGCCGGCGGGCGGCCCCTTGCGGTCCAGGATTCGGCCTTCCAGCCCGCCGCATGGTCCACGCAAATGGGATGGTCCGTTCCCGCTTCCCTGACCGGGGTACTGCCGCACGGTTTGCGGCGGGGTATGACGCTGAGTGTGCGCGGAAGCAGGCTGGCCAGCCTGCTTCTGGCGGGACTGGCCAGCTCGCAGGGTGCGTGGGTCGCCTGTATCGGAATACCCGATATGAGCTGGGGGATGGCTCTACTCCTGGGGATGGACTTCGACCGTGTGATCCTCGTGCCCGAATACAGGGATCGCGTTCTTCCACAGGCTATTTCCACTGCTATCGACGGATTTGATGTTGTTGTGGTCGGCCAACGGGTATTCCTTGATTCCCGTGAAAAGAGGCTCTTGTCGCGCCGCGCGCTTTCCCGGAAAGTGCTTCTGATCGCGGAAGGGTGGGAAAGCCGGGAACAGGTGCAGGGGCAACTTGCAGGAGTAGAGGGACCTCGCGGCGGCAGCGGGCACATCAACGCCTTGAACCTGGATATGTCCCGGCCCGGGGGAAGGCCTTGCCGTGTTGCCGTCACCCAGCGAGGCTGGCAGACGCGCGAAGTCGTCCGTTCTGTTCCGCGACTCGATACGGATGGGGCCGAAACGAGTGGGGCGAGGCTCGGCAGCATGCAGGGAGCGTCGGTGCGCAGCCACGGGCACAAGAACGGCAGGAATGTGAGAGGGATCGGTGAAAACCTGGAAGGAAACGCTGGAAAGGCCATGGGGACGCAAAGAGCGTTAAAGGTTGTGCTTTCATGAGTTATCGCGAGGAAATCGATGTGAGCCATGGAGGAGTGTGGATACCCAATTGGCCGGTGACCGCCGCTGAATTGGCGGGTGAAGTTCCGGTGGGGGTTCCCGCTGCTGTGTGCGGCAACCGTGGTGTGCTGGCCGTCAATGCATGGGCAAGCCGCGAAGGCATCGAAGTCGGCATGGGCAAGCGTCTTGCGCATTCTCTGTGCCCGGATACGGTGCTGCTCGCCCCCGATGCCGAACGCGATGTCCGCCGTTTCGAACCGGTACTGCGGGCCCTCGATCATCACATTGCCCGCATCACGGTCCTGGAACCCGGAAGCGTCCTTTTCTCCGCTCGCGGAGCATTGCGCAGCACGGGCTCTCCAGAGGCGCTGGCGGACGCCATCGTTGGAGAGATCGCGGAGATCGCCGGATGCGAAGCGCAGGTGGGGTTCGCCAATGGAACGCTGGCGACGTTGCTCGCCACTCGGGAGAACTCCCTTGTCCGGTCGCAGGGCAGTTCCGCCTACCTTCACGGTCAACGCACATCGGTGCTTCTGCTGGCGGTCACGACACCCCGGATGCGCGTCGAACTCACAGACTGCATCGAACTTCTCGACAGATTGGGAGTGAGGACTCTCGGGGGCATACACAGGATGGGAAGGTCCGCGCTCGCGACCCGTTTCGGAAGCACGGGGTTGTTCATCTGGCAGCTTGTGAGCGGTGAGGACGTTCGGATGCCGGATCCCAAGAGGTCCACGCCGGATTTTGGCTTTGCCAGAGCATTCGAACCTCCGTTGGAGAATGCGCAACAGGCGGCCTTCGCGGCCAGGCAACTCGCCACCGATCTGGCTGAGGAAATGGCTGCTCGCTCTCTAGGTGGAGGCCGCCTCACGATCACGGCCAACCTCGTCAATGGGAATGAGTTGCAGCGCGCGTGGGTGCTCGATGGCGGCGGGGTCAAGGATGTGGTCGATCGGGTGCGCTGGCAGCTGGGAAGTTGGGTGGACAGCGCCGAGGAGGGAGCGGCAGTGGCCCGCCTGGAGCTGGCGATGACCGACCTTCTTCCCGCAGGTCGGCGCCAGCAACCGTTGTGGGGCGGAAAGGGCGTCCATGAGGAACAATCGGGACGATCGGCTGTGCGGCTACAGAGTCTTCTGGGAGAAGAATCGGTGCGTGTGCCCCAGAAGATAGGCGGACGTGTACCCAGTGAAAGATTTGGGGACAGGGCGTGGAATGAGGCGAAGGGTAGTTCCGCGGCTGCGGAACTACCCTGGCCGGGCTCGATTCCCGATCCGGCTCCGAGCATCGTGCACCCCACGCCGCTACCCGTGGAGGTCTATGCCGATTGCGGGCATCCGTTGCGGGTGAGCGGTGAAGGTGTGCTCGCATGTGCGGGTGGGTGCGAGGATCCGGAACCGGCTGTTGTGCAGGAAACAAACTGTACTTTTCCCGTGACAGACTTTTCGGGGCCCTGGGTGATGGAACAACGGTGGTGGGCGGATTGCCAGCGCCGCGCCTACCTGCAGGTGGTGGGGTCTGACAGTGCGCTGCTTGTCTACATAGAGGGCGGGCAGTGGCAGGAGGAGGGGCGCTATGCCTAGAAGAAGAGTTCCCTATGCGGAGCTTCACGCGCATTCCGCCTATAGTTTCCTCGATGGAGCTTCCCTGCCCTCCGAACTGGTGGAACGGGCATGCGAGCTGGAACTCGATGCCTTGGCTCTCACGGATCATGACGGCTTTCCGGGAGTCGTCCAGCTGGCGGAGGCGGCCCGCACGGCGGGCCTTCCCGTTGCCGTGGGCACCGAGCTGAGTCTTGCCCAACAGGGAGTGCGGATGGGGCAGGCCGATCCGCAGGCTGAACATCTTCTCATCCTCGCTCGCCATGCGCAGGGCTACCGGACCCTCTCACGCACGATCGGTAAGGCCATGCTCGCCAGTGGGAGAAAAGGCGAGGCCCACTACACCCTCGAAGGTCTGGCCGAAGCTGCTGGAAATGACTGGATGGTTTTGACGGGATGCCGTAAAGGAGCGGTTTGCCGCGCCTTGGAAAGCAGTCCGGGGGTGTGGGCCCCGGAACGGGCAGCACGGGAGCTCGATCGCCTCATCGATGCCTTCGGGCGGGACAACGTGGTCATGGAATTGACCGCATCGGGCTCTCCCCTGGACCGTGAGCGTTGCATCCTCTTGTCGGAACTTGCAGAAAAGGGCGGAGTCGAAGCGATCGTCACCGGCAACGTGCACTATGCGCGGGCAACAGATCGTCCGGTGGCAGATGTGCTGGCAGCCACTCGTGCGCGGATGACCCTCCCCGAGATCAATCCCTACCTGCCTGCCTCAGGGCAGTATCTGCGCTCAGGTGCTCAGATGAGGGAGATACATCGCGAGCATCCTCGGGCGGTGGAGGCGGCAGCACGTCTCGCACGCGAATGCGTGTTCGACCTGGTTCTCGTGGCACCTGAACTTCCACCGTTTCCGGTTCCGCAGGGGCATACCGAGGGTACGTGGCTACGCCAGCTCACCCATGAGAGGGCTCTGCAGCGCTACGGGAATCGACAGAAGAATCCGGAGGCATGGAAGATCATCGATCACGAACTGGAGGTGATCTCCGGCCTTGGCTTTCCCGGATACTTCCTCATCGTGGAGGAAATCGTTTCCTTCTGCGCGCAGAAGGGAATCTGGTGTCAGGGGAGGGGGTCCGCGGCGAATTCGGCCGTGTGCTTCGCGCTGGGTATCACAGCCGTCGACGCCGTACAGCATAAGATGCTTTTCGAGCGCTTTCTTTCCGCCGATCGTGTGGGGCCCCCGGATATCGATCTGGATATCGAGTCGGGGCGCCGGGAAGAAGTCATCCAGCATGTCTATCACCGCTACGGAAGGGAATGCGCTGCTCAGGTCGCTAACACCATCACCTATCGTCCACGCTCCGCCATCCGCGATGCAGCACGTGCATTCGGCTATGACCAGGGGCAGGCCGATCAATGGTCAGAAGGGGTTGAGCACCGCGTTCCCCGGACCAAGGGTCGTACCCCGGACCCCACGAATGAGCTTCACGCCACGCAGGGCAAGGAGTTCGTCGCTCGCCACGGCCGCGCGGCGGGATTCGCAAAGAACTGGGAAACCGGAGCCATTCCTGACGACGTCGCCCACGTGGCCGCACGGTTGCAGAAACTTCCCCGTCACCTGGGGATTCACTCGGGAGGAATGGTGCTGTGCGATCGTCCCGTGATCGATGTGTGCCCCGTGGGATGGGCGAATATGCCCGATCGTACCGTCCTGCAGTGGGATAAGGAGGATTGCGCGGAAGCGGGCCTGGTCAAATTCGACCTGCTGGGTCTGGGAATGTTGACGGCATTGCGTATTGCCTTCACCTTCTTGACTGAGAGGGGGATCCTTGGAGCGGATGGGAAGCCGCTGAGTCTGCACAACCTACCGCAGGAGGACCCCGGCGTTTACAAGCTACTGCAGGCCGCAGATACGGTGGGAGTCTTTCAGGTCGAATCGCGCGCCCAGATGGCCACTCTGCCGCGGCTTCACCCGGAAGAGTTCTATGACATCGTTGTTGAAGTGGCTCTCATCCGTCCCGGGCCCATCCAAGGGCAGTCGGTGAATCCCTATCTGCAGCGCCGCAGAGAAGTTCGACGCGGGAAGAAGAAAGAGGAATTCGACTACCCGCACGAGCTTCTTCGTCCCGCTCTGGAAAAGACTTTGGGGGTTCCTCTCTTCCAGGAACAGCTCATGCAGATAGCCATCGATGCGGCGGGGTTCACGCCGAGTGATGCCGACAAGCTGCGTAAGGCCATGGGATCGAAACGCTCTCACGAGCGAATGGAGGAGCTGCGAGAGGATCTCCTGGCGGGGATGGCAGAGCATGGTATCGCTCGCGAGGTGGCCGAAGGGATCTATGAGAAGCTCCAGGCCTTCGCAGAGTTCGGATTCCCCGAATCTCACGCCTTTTCCTTCGCCTACCTCGTCTACGCATCGGCATGGCTCAAGGTTCACCACCCGGAGGAGTTCTACGCGGGGCTTCTCGCGGCACAACCCATGGGCTTCTACTCCCCGCAGTCCCTCGTGGCAGACGCCCGCCTACACGGGGTTCTCGTCTTGCCACCCGATGTGATGAGCTCGCAGGAAGAGGCCGCCGTCGAACAGAGGGAAGAGAGGGAGGTGACCCCCCATCCGCTGGTGCATACCGATTCCGCGCGCGCCGTACGGCTGGGGTTGTCGGCGATTCGTGGACTCGGCGAAGCCGGAACCCGAATCCTGCGCGCTCGTGAGGAGGGAGCTTTCAAAAATGCCGCTGATCTTTCATATCGTGCGCAGCTGTCGAGGCAGGATATCGAGGCCCTCTCTTCGGCGGGAGCTCTCGAATCTCTTGGGACCGGTAGGCGTGAGGGCATATGGCTGGCGCATGCTCTGGAGGATCGGGGAATTCTGCGTGGCATGTGGTACCAGCCGACGATTCCGGGCACCGAGGCTGTAGGGGAATCGCCACCGCTCGCGGCCATGAGTGAGGCAGAGTCCACGGACGTCGATATCCGCATGACGGGTGTATCGACGTCAGCCTATCCCACCCAGTTTCTCCGCCCAGAGCTGGACAAACGTCATGTACTGCGCATTGCCGAGCTGGGGGAGGTGCTAGAAGGGGAGAGGGTTTTCGTTGCGGGGGTCGTCACGCACAGGCAACGCCCGCACACGGCCCAGGGCATCACCTTTATCTCTTTGGAGGATGAGACCGGGCTTCTCAACGTTATGTGCTCGCAGGGCCTGTGGAGCCGGTATCGCGATGTGGCTCGTCGAAGCCAGGGGCTCATCATTCGCGGGATGGTGGAGCGGGGAGATGGCGCTATGAATTTTGTTGCTGACCAGTTGGAGAAGCTGTCCTTCAATGTGTCTTTGCGCTCGAGGGATTTCCGGTGAGAGCACGAATATCTCTCAGGGGAAGGCATGGATTACTCCCTCAACGAATACGGCACGTGCGTGAGCGCCGTGGCTGACATGTCCTCATTGGTAACGGCTACTATGGTCTACTAGGAAAGGCGGGTGTTATGGCTGCATACCTCAAGGTGATTCTCCGTTTAGCGGCTAAGGCTGGGCCGGTTGCCCTTATTGTGGCGAAAGAACTCGCACCACAGATTCAGCGGATACTGAAGGACAATCCCAATGCCTTCTCCGCTCTGACGGGACGCTTCCAAAAAGTCATCGGCTCCAAAGAAGAGGGAAACACCCCCAAAGGCTTGGAGAGCCGAAGCATCGTGTTGCGTGAACAGGTGACCTACCTGTATGCCTCCGCCAATACCGCGGACGTGGCGCGGCAGGCGATCGCCTGGCGTAACGAGCTGGAAGCCATCGAACGTGCCCTCCCCATCGTGAAAGTGATGAGACGAGGCCAGCAGATCAGCGAACGCCGTAAGATCTCCAAGCGTCTGGACGAATTATCGGCCCACATACTGGCGGCGAGTTTGGTCGACGACGTGGAGGACGCCGTCGTCGTCCATGACGGGACAACTGAAAACGAGGCAGGCCCTGATTCGCCGTCGTCCGCCGAAACTCCGAGTCCTGATAGCACGGGTGAGCACCCCGAAACAGGCCAGAAATTATAACCAGCACAGCCGGGAACGCTGATCGAAAGATCGGGTTCCCGGCTTTCAGCAATCTTTCCGGAAGCCTTTCAATGCGAAGATC
Source organism: Actinomycetaceae bacterium L2_0104 (assembly GCA_047501485.1). Lineage (GTDB taxonomy): Bacteria > Actinomycetota > Actinomycetes > Actinomycetales > Actinomycetaceae > Ancrocorticia. The sequence continues at coordinate 40,732 of JAZDRN010000011.1, forward strand.
TGTGAAAAGACCATAGGATAATACGAAGGGTAGAGCTGGCCTGTCACTGAGGCGTGATGTCTCCGCACGATATGCAGGGGGCTGGCGACACATACCCATGGTGACAATGAGAAATGGGGCGGGATGTCCAATCGACCTGAGTCAAGTGCAGTCGCAAAGATGCAGCGCGCGGGCATAGGGGAGTCCGAGATAGCTTCGTTTGTCCGTGTCTTGCGGCGCGTTGTCGCGGGAGAGAAGGCGCTCTTACCGGAAGAGACGATCGAACCGTTGTCCGATCCCGACCATCTCGATGAAATCGAGAACATCGACGTCGATAGTGACGCGTTGAAAAAGACCGCGGTACTCAAGCTCAACGGAGGAATTGGTACCACCATGGGGCTCAAAGGCCCCAAATCTCTGCTCGAAGCCCATGGCGGCAAGAGCTTCCTGGACATCGCCATCTTGCAGATCCAGCGGCTGCGCGCGACATACGGTGCCGAGCTGCCTTTCATCCTGCTCAACTCGACGGCGACGCAATCGCAGACGAACGCCGCTTTGCAAGGCCGGGGGCTCGAGGTCGAGGGCCTGCCGCTCTCGGTGCTGCAAACCGTCGTGCCGCGCCTGGATCCGGTAACGCTGGAGCCTATCGAATGGCCCCTCAACTCCTCGCTCGAATGGGCCCCGCCGGGCCATGGAGATCTCTACGGTGTCCTCATCCGTTCCGGCCTTCTCTATGAGCTGCTGGAGCGGGGCTATCGCTATCTTTTCGTGGCGAATGCCGACAATCTCGGTGCGGTCCCGGACCCGCGTATCGCCACATGGTTCCAGAACACGGGGGCGGATTTCGCCGCGGAGGTGGTGCGTCGTGACGCAATGGACGTCAAAGGCGGGCATTTCGCCCGGCACCGGGAGAGCGGGACGATCGTACTGCGCGAGTTGGCGCAGACCCCGCCCGAAGATCTCCATCACTTCCAGAACGTGCAGCGCCATCCGTTCCTCAATACCAATAACCTGTGGATCAATCTGGAATCGCTGCGCGAGGTGAGTGAACGGGGAGGCCCCGAACTTCCTCTCATCGTCAATCGCAAGATCATCGATCCGAGTGTGGACCAGGCCCCTGCGATCATCCAGCTGGAGAGTGCCATGGGCTCCGCGATCGGTTCCTTCGCTCACTCCGAGCTGCTGGAGGTGGACAACACCCGCTTCATCCCGGTCAAGAAGATGGCGGATCTACTGCTGCTGCGTTCGGACGCGTTCGAGCTGAATGAGGAGGGTAGGCTCATCGACCGCTGCGAGACTCGGCCGATCGTCTCCCTGGATGACGAATACTTCTCGCGGTTTGAGGATTTCAGTGCCCGAGTCCCACAGGTTCCCTCGCTGGTGCAAAGCCGTAGCCTGACCGTCCGGGGCGACGTCGTTATTCCTGAGGGCTACGTGGCGCGTGGTGATGCGGTCATCAAACCGTGACCCCTGGAGACCCGGCGAGGTTTCGACGGCGGTGTTATCTCGGTCGATTTCGGCGGTTCGGCAACGAAAAGACCGTGGTGCTGGGAGCCATCTTGACACTCTCCGGAAAAGGCGAGATAGGTCACGCCCAAAGAGGCGCTCTAGTTTTGTCAGTCTCCATGGGCGCGTGCTAAAGTTTTATCCGTTGCTCAGGGAGATAACTTGAACAACAAGTCACCCGCGCAGGTGGCGGAATAGGCAGACGCGCTAGCTTGAGGTGCTAGTCCTCGTATTAGAGGGTGGGGGTTCAAGTCCCCCTCTGCGCACAAAATGTGAAGTCTCGGGACACTGTTCATTCGGTGTCCCGAGACTTTTTGATGGGCGCGGGTATAGGGATGGGAAGAGCGTGTGAGAATAGCGTCGGCTGGTGTTTTTCACGAGATAGCACATCGCGGCAAGCCATGTTTTCTTGTAACTGCAACCCGATAACCGGTGGGTGTTCAGTTAGCGACGCGGTACTCGTCCGGGGAAGGCACAATAAGCCGCGGAAGGCGCTCTGAATTTTCACTGGTAGACCGGGCGGGGTTGTCTCAGCTCATGTGGTATCAAATCGGGCTGGATGATCGATCTACAGGATGCGTCAGCACGCGTCTTGCGTCCATTCAAGTGCGTTGAGCTCCGGGTGAGCGAGTAAACGATCGGCCAACGTCTCATTGTCACTTCCTATCAAGGTGAACGACAGATCGGGTGGGCAAGCTAAGAACCACGACCGGTCGTCGGCCCATACGTAGCTCAGCTCCGTGAAAGCGACATGGTCCCATCGCTCGGTCGTCGTCGCGAATAATGACTCCTTGAGTGGTGCACCGAAAAGAACGTAGTTGAGTCTGCCTCCGAGCACCCATGTACCGTCGGGTTCATCAAATCCTGCACTCAGCCCCCAATCGTTCTTGGTGAAATATCCGGCATACATTACGAAAGAGCACGGCGTCGTGGGGTCGTAGATCTCCAGGAAGAGCTGGTCGATACTATTTTGTTGTTCCTGGGAAGCTTCCGCGTTATAGGGGTTGGGCGCTTGGAACGGAGGATACTTGTCCAGCACAGGCACCGTCTCTGGATGGAGAATGACAACCTGGTGCGCGTAGTGCTGGGGGAGGAGACCATGGTCGGTCAAGCTCCATCGCATGAACTATTCCGCTTCAGTTTGTTTGATCCGAGTTACCACAGGTCCATCCTAAAGGCGATGAGAGGTATATGAGAGCTGTCAAGGTGGGTGAGAGGGCGGCCTCTAGGTCAGGCCTCGCTATCGGGGCGAGTTTCCCTGATAAGGATGCTGTCATAACGACCCGCAGGTCGTCGATGAAAACAATGTGGACATCGAGACCTACGAAGACGGATCAATTGTGGCTCTGTCAATATCCCGTCCGTAGGATGAGGCATCAGGAACAGGCCCGCAAGACGCCACAGAATGTGCCCAAGGCGCGGGAAGCATCACCCACTATGATGACAATTGCGACAGAGTCGTCGGTGGTGTCCTGTCAGATCATGGGCTCGTGAAAAAGTCGGACAGCGCGGTGCGCTACAACGCACATGTCTCGGTCGCTTTCGAAGGATTCCCGATCTGATATATGGTGTGGATGCAAGCCAACGTGACCGGCTCAGACGCTTGGATGACGAGTAACTAAAATTCTCGAGGAGGCCTCATGAAGATTTTTACGGTCATCACCATTCTCTTGGCTATCGCGACCATCTGCCTCGTTACCTGGCTCTGTCTCAGGTTTGCTAGACGGCGCCGTGACAGAGCTCAGGAACACATCCAGACGACAGGCGGGCCCGGGGTCTTCCACGACCACCGATAGTGGTTGCCCGTAAGTGATGAAAATGGTCTGCTCCGCAACCCGGAGCAGACCATTTTCTTGAGCGAGTGCTCGCTATCCCGCTGTCCGGCTTCTATGAATGAACCGGGCCGTATTCTGGCTTAAACCTGGTGACGCATCATCCCTCATCCGTGGCGAGCAGCAGGGACAACATCGTCACGAGTTCGTCTGCCGCTCGGCGTGCCCGACCGAGAAGTTGGTACGGGTCCTCCTTATCGGTGTCCAGGGTGTGAGGGTCGAGAGCCCTGAGGCTGTCGCGCATGCTCGAGGCTGCAAGCAGTATCAGAGGAGCTTCGTCGACGTCGTTGGCTAGGTCGTCGAAAGACTCCAGGGCAGTAAAAAGCCGTTCCCAATGCCCTTGGCGCTGGGCATCGCCTTGACTTTCGCCTCTTGCGACTTTCAGTGCCTCGACGGCAGCGGCGAACAGGTCCCAGTTCATTGGATCGATGATGTCTGGCCAGGTCCGGTCGAGTTCTATACTCACGTGCTGTGGCCCGCGCCGACGCAGTTCCTGTGCACCCTGTGTGAGTTCCGTGCGGGTGTTCTCTATACGTTGGGTCAGCTCGTCTACGTGGGCCTGGTCGTCGTCGGCTCGAGCATTCTCTAGTTCGGTCTGCATATCGGCGGTATAAACGGCGAAAGCCTTGGGATCGGCTGCGATAGCCTTCATCTGCTCGGATAGCGTGTCTAGAGCGTTGTACACGTGCTCCCAGAGTGGGGAATCCTCACCGACGCTCCGCTGTTGGCGTTTGAGGAAACAGATTCGTTCAGTGGCGCCCAGCCTGGATTCGGCTGTCGCTGGCCGGTCGTACACAAGCCGGTAGAGAGGATCTTGAATTGGGGGCCGTATCTTGCCTTTCTCAGGAATAAGCTCCAGGTCGGTAATCAACCGGACCTGCTTGTCAGTTGCTCTCGCCATGATCATGGCCCTTTCTCAGGTTGACAGTCCGATTCAGCTCAACCGGTATGTGGAAGAAGCCCGTGCACTCGTCCTGGTCATTGTCCCAGGGATAGAGCAGCTTGCGCAGGAAGTCAGGCCGTTTGTGTAGATATCCACGCTGATGCCGACATTCAAGCGCCCCAGAGAACGGAGTCGGATATTGGACTCACGGAGTGAACGGTGGGGATCACGAGTTTCCTTTTCGAGGTGATCCCGGGCCCATCAGACCGGTGCGAGGATTACGACGTCGGACCCGCATACGCAATGACCCATGGAGTGGTGAGGTGCTGCCCCTGGCTTTTTGCCTAGGGTCGAGCCACTAACTGGTTCTTATCATGGTCCTATGACGGCCCAGACGTTGTTTTCCCAGATGGGCCACGTGAGAAGGATTGTTGCCAGGTAGGGGCCTAGCAGGCCGCATATACGCTTCCACCACGGGGTGTCCTGGGAGAATCTCCAGCCCACGATGAACATGGATACGGCTAGGACCAGGGATGGTAGATAGGTCAGGAACAGCGCGAGCCTGAGAGGCGGGCAGCCGTAAGACGCGCACGCTGCGACTTCCCCGTCGGTGAAGGGTCCTTGGGTGAGCATTGCTGAGTAAGCGAACGTGGCAACGAACGGTAAGCCCAGAACGTAGGCGACACCGGCACCTAAAAGACCGGCATCTCGTGTAATGAGCAGGCCCGAACGGAATCGGGTGACTAACAGGACCCCCAGTGCTGCCATCCACAGCTCCATGAGAGGGATTGCTCCGGCCATACGAGGAAGGCTGCGCCCCGGCCAGAGTTCCCACGCTGTACTGTACGCGCCGGGTATAAGCTCCCAAGACCGTAAAGATGAATAGAGGAGGAAATACACGCCCACAAGTAGTCTGACCAGGCACGCAACCGTCTCGAAAAACCTATACATCCGTTTCTTCCCGCCAGAAGGCCTCTCCCACCACAATAGAACACCCGTTTTGATTTGTGGCTGGGAGCCGGAAAGGAAACTGTGGGTAACCGTACGGTCGCAAACCGATATGACCGGAACGGGTGTTTAGTCCCGGGTAACCCATCTCTCTGAGGGGGTGCCCCTCAGATCGTCGCGAGGCTGGTTGAGGTCCTGCTACGCACCGTCGTCGGCCTCATCGTCTCGGTGTGGTGGTCCTCGATCGCCGCCTGCCGCCGCATCGACACACAGCGCGCCGACTAACCACAAACGCCAGGAGGCACTGACTGGGTCCAGGCTCCGACCCCCTGCCTCCAGGAATGTTACCGATTTGTGCGCTTGCCTTAATCAAATCGTGTCTGCAGATGCCGGTGATTTCGGCACCCACCGGCCTAAAGTCAAGGTATGAGAAACTCTCGATACTCCACCCTGGCCGCAGTGGCCTCGATACTCCTCACCGTGAGTGCCTGTTCGACAAGTACGGGAGATACCACCCAGGAGTCGCCTTCGGCGCCGAAGAGCACGTCATCGATTGCGGCAGACCCCGCCAGCACTAGCCCGGCTTCTGAACCCGCTGCCACGGCAGAACCTTCCACTGCTGCAGAGCCGACCACCCCCGCCCCGGACACGTTCAGGTTCGGAGATTCCTACCGGAGGGCGGATGGCTTGACCTTCACCGTCCGGCCGTCGATTCGTTATACGCAGGGAGACGAAGGAGTAGGTTCTGACGATTACCTCGGTGGATACGAGGAATACCATGAGCGATATGGAGATGCACCACCCGAAGGGGCGAAAGTCGACTTGATCGTAGTTGTCGGAAATGAGAATGACGCTCCTGAGGACATGAACAGTGTCGGGGACATCCCATCCATCGATCTTTCAGGGCTTGAATTCGCCGTCTCTCGATCAGGAGAAGAGGGTTTCAGGCTGGAGTTCGCCTCAGATGACTCAGCGATTGCGGACCTGATGCCCGGTGGCTCCTACGCGTGGTCCTGGCTTTACCTGGTTCCCAGCATCGAAGATCGGCCCAACACCAGTGATCTAACGGTCACCGTCACCGATTCGAACGATCCTGATATGGGGACCGTGACCTTTACCGGCGCTGACTGACCGCGGCTCGTTCGATATCGCGGCCAGTTCTATTTGCTCTGGGTTCGACGACGCCGTCGACAAAGCACCCCGGCCCTCTACCACGGCAGTGGCCCTTTGCGGCGTCAATCGCACCGCCGCGCCGATGGCCTCGTCGGTCCCGCCGATCGGCGAGATTCTATTGACGAGGTTTTATTGACATGGGGCACCCCAGGCCTCACTATTACGTGGTGTCTGCGATGAACAACCTGATGGAGTGGCTCTCCATCCTCGCCCTTGTCGGCGTTCTAGCCTTTGCCGTGATCCGTCCCAAGGGCTTGCCCGAGGCTGTTGCCGCTGTGCCTGCCGCGCTTCTCGTCATCCTCATCGGAGCCATAGACCTGCCTGTCGCGGGCGAGGAAATCGCGAGCCTAGGCCCTACCGTCGGTTTCTTGGCGGCGATCCTGGTGCTCGCGCACCTATGCGAGCAGGAAGGACTGTTCAAAGCTGCCGGCCAACTCATGTCCAAGGGCTCGAAAGGCGATCCCAAGCGCCTGCTTGTTCTCGTGTTCGTCGCAGCGTCTTTGACCACCGCGGTCCTCAGCCTCGATGCCACGGTTGTGCTGCTGACCCCCGTCGTCTTCGGTACGGCTTCTCGCATGGGCGTACGGCCTAAACCCCATGTCTACGCGACCGCGCACCTGGCGAACTCCGCCTCGCTGCTGCTGCCGGTATCGAACCTCACGAACCTGCTGGCGATGAACACCTCAGAGCTAAGCTTCGCCACCTTCGCCATGATCATGGCTCTTCCGTGGCTGGTCTCTCTCGCCGTCGAATACTGCGTGTTCCGCTGGAGATTCGCCAGTGACCTGTCGTTGCGCGCCGAGCATGCCCGGGACGTCGATGAAGAGATCATGATCCCGAAGTTCGCCCTTGCCGTCCTGGTGATCACGCTGCTGGGCTTCATAGCCTGCTCTCCTCTCCAGATCGAGTCCTACTGGGCGGCCCTGTTGGGCGTCGTGCTCCTCGCCGGGAAGCGTCTCTTCACTGGCTCCGAGTCGAAGGGTCGGCAAGTGCTGGGTATGTTCAAGGCGGCGAACGTGTGGTTCGTGCTGTTCGTCCTTGCACTGGGTGTCGTGGTGCGAGCGGTGGTGGACAACGGCCTGTCCGAGACGTTGAGCCATCTGGTTCCGGAAGGAACGAGCCTGCTCACCATGTTGGCTTTGGCGTTCATCGCGGCGCTGTTGGCGAATATCGTCAACAACCTACCCGCCGTGCTGGTGCTGCTCCCGCTCGTCGCACACGCCGGGCCGCCGGCGGTGCTGGCTGTGCTCATCGGCGTCAACATCGGGCCGAACCTCACCTACGTTGGATCTTTGGCCACATTGCTGTGGCGCAGGATATTGGCGGACCGGGATCAGGACACTGAGGTCGCGGAATTCACCAAGCTCGGGCTTCTCACCGTTCCGGTAAGTTTGGTGTTGTGTACGAGCGTCCTGTGGGGCGTCACTCATCTGATAGGAGTATGAGATGAAAGTAGTTGCATGGATTGCACCCGGTACGTGGGATGCGGTGGTGACCGCCGCCCAGAATCGTCCGAAGGATGACCAGATCACGTTGGTGGCGGTGGCCGATACCCAGCAGGACATGCCGTCGGGGATCTTCTCTGGGCTCATGGGGCGCGGGCACGCACCGGGCCACCAGTATTACGACAAACTCAGCGAGGATGCCGCGCAGGATCTGCTGGAGCAGGCGAAACGGGCGTTGGGCCGCGAATGCGATACGCACCTCCTGGTGGGGCGCACCGAACGGGTGATCACCGAGGCGTGCGACGACGCCGACTTGCTTCTCCTTGCGCGCGATGGAGACAGGTCGCGGCTGGGCCCCCATAGCATCGGCAGGCACACTCGTTTCGTCATCGACCACGCGCCGTGCACCGTAGCCGTTCTGTGGCCGGGGCAGACCCCGTCGCTGGATTCGATCCCTGACGAGCTTCCTCCCGAAGAGGATCCCGCGAACCTCCCGCACGAGAGGGAAGCCCGCGATTCCTGAGGGTCGTGAAGAAGCCGATGAACGCAACGCCGCGAAGATGACGCGGCGTTGCGGCGTCTCGAGCGTCGACAAGGCATATATGCGGCATGTACATACCGCACATTCCACTTGTTATACAAATTAGTTACTTATATGATGTATGTGTCGAGATGAGGGGCGACGAAGCCTCTCTTCCATATGTGCAAAGGAGCATCATGGCCGCCGACACCATCGCCTACATCAAACTCTCACACGTCATCCTCCCGCTCAAGACTGAGATCTCCGACGCCAAGGTATTCACCGGTCGTCAGAAGCCGATGACGGAAGTCCATTTCCTCTTCTGCGAGATCGAAACCTCAGAAGGACACACCGGAGTGGGCTTCGGTTACTCGAAACGGGCGGGCGGTCCCGCTCAGTTCGCCCACGCCAAGGAGATCGCTGACAACCTCATCGGGGAGGACCCGAACGACATCGACCGTCTCAGGGTCAAGCTCCTGTGGGCAGGAGCCTCTGTCGGACGATCCGGCGTGGCCGTGCAAGCCATCGCTGCGATCGACGTCGCCCTGTGGGACCTCAAGGCCAAGCGCGCCGGCCTACCGTTGTCCAAGCTGATCGGCGCACATCGAGACGCGATCCGCTGCTACAACACATCCGGTGGCTTTCTGAACGCGCCGTTGTCCGCCGTCGTCGACAATGCGACGAAATCGCTTGAGGCCGGCATCGGAGGGATCAAGATCAAGGTGGGGCACCCCGACCACAGGATCGATTTCGAGCGCCTCACCACGATGCGGGAGCACCTCGGCGATGACTTCCCCTTGATGGTGGATGCCAACCAGCAGTGGGATCGCCCCACCGCCATGCGCATGTGCAAGGCGATGGAGGAGTTCAATCTGATCTGGATCGAAGAACCCCTGGACGCCTATGACTACGTGGGTCATGCCGAACTCGCTCGTGAAATCGCCACCCCCATCGCAACGGGTGAGATGCTCACCTCGGTGGCCGAACATCAGAAGCTGATCGAGCTACACTCGGCAGATTTCATTCAACCGGACGCTCCGCGCATCGGGGGCATTTCCGAGTTCCTCAAACTCACCACGCTGGCCGCCAATGCGGGATTGCAACTGGCTCCGCATTTCGCGATGGAGATTCACTCCCATCTGGCCGCCACCTATCCGCTCGAACCCTGGGTGGAGCACTTCGATTGGCTGGATCCCCTCTTCAACGAACACATGGAGATCAAAGACGGACGGATGCTCGTCTCCGAGCGGCCGGGCCTGGGAGTCACGCTGTCCGAGCAGCTGCGCGCCTGGACCGTGGAGACCTTCGATATCGGAACCCGCCCGTAACCGCCAGCCATCCATGAGTTCCGATACCTCTTCCAGGTCAGTCGGATAAAATACCGGGTGACCTGGAAGAGGCCGCGCCCCTCGGTTCGTCCTCCGCCTTCGAGCACCGACCGCCCTGGAGAACGATGAACGAGAATGGTGGTTCCCACCTGCGCCGGAACGATCCGCGCGGACTATCCCACGCCCTGGCCGTTCGTCTCAAGTCGGAGATCGCGGCAGGACACCTGGCAGCGGGGGACAGGGTCCCTTCCGAGGCTGAATTGGGACGGGCCTACGAGGTTTCGCGAACGGTTGTCCGTGAGGCCGTCTCGCAGTTGCGCGCAGAGGGACTGGTGGAGACTTTTCAGGGTCGAGGTTCGTTCATCGCGGCTGCTGGTCCGCTGACCGGCAGGGGCGACGACGTCGAATCCTTCACCCTGGATCTGTCGGCCTCGCGTTCGGCTCGCGACGTGATGGAATTGCGGCTTGGATTGGAGACGCAGGCCGCGGCGCTGGCGGCGCGGCGGCACCGTGCCATTGACCTCGCGGGCATCGATCGAGCTCTCGCCGATTTCGAACACGCCGTCGCCACACAGAGCTCGACCATTGCCGCCGACTTCGCCATTCATCGAGCCATTGCCGTAGCCTCGGGGAACTCGTTGATCGTCGAGATCATCTCTGCCCTCGGCTCGCAATCGGTGCTGCTGCAACGCGCCAGCCTCCATGAGGAGGCGGACGTGATCTCACCCGGACACGGGGAGCTGTTGCGGCACGAACACCGCCAGATCGGCGATGCCATTTCCAGAGGAGACTCTGAAGGGGCCCGCGCCGCCATGTTCACCCATCTGGCTCGCTCTATGGCCGCTCTCTAAAGCCGTCTGCCCGCGACGAGAAGACGGGTGGCGCGTTCGGCGGCATCGGCCAGATTCGCGCGGCCGTGGGCAAGCGCCTCGTCCAGCGCACACACTTCCGCCACAATAGGCATGAGCCCCACAAAGCCGTGATCGTAGAGTTCCTCGACACCGCTTCCCAGGCTGCCGGCGAAGCCGATAACGGGAACATTCGCGGCGCGGGCTACCCGAGCCACCCCAGACAGCGTCTTGCCCATCAAGGTCTGGCGATCCATAGCTCCCTCGCCGGTGAACACGACGTCCGCGTCCGCGACCGCGTCGGCTAAAGCCACGGCATCCACCACAACGTCGACGCCCGATTGCAGCTTGCCGCCCAAGAAGGCGCAGAAAGCGTAGCCCAACCCTCCCGCGGCGCCCGCACCCGGGGTTTGCGCCGGCCCATCCAGATGGTCGGCAACCCTCGCCAGCTGCTCCAACGCCTCATCGAGGAACGCGACGTCCTCGTGCGTGGCCCCCTTCTGAGGACCGAAGACAGCCGATGCGCCTCGCTCGCCCAATAACGGGTTGTCCACATCGCAGGCGACGCGAAAGTCAGTCGTGGCAAGGCGTCGATCGAGATCCGAGGTATCCAGCCGTTCCAGAGATCTCAAAGACGAGGGCGAGCCGTCCAGCTCATTGCCTTCCGCGTCCTGGAGAACGGCGCCGAGCGCGCGAAGCATTCCGGCGCCGCCGTCGTTCGTCCCGGAGCCGCCCAGGCCCACCAGAATCTCGGTGGCCCCCTCGTCCAGCGCGGCCAGAATCAACTGACCCACCCCGTAGCTTGTCATCGCCCGGATGCGACGGTTGCAGGGTGGAATCATACCCAGCCCGACGGCCTCGGCGACTTCGAGGATCGCGCGATCACCGGCAACCGCGAGGGTGCCTACGGCGTCTCCTCCCAGGCCATCGCGCAACGGCACTTCGATACGACGTGCGTCCAAGGCATCCGCCAGGGACTCCGTGAATCCCTCGCCACCGTCTGCCAAGGGGATCTCCGGGCAGTCGGCCTCGGGAAGAACGCGATGGACTCCCTCCGCGAGCGCGGCCGCCGCCTGTGCGGCGGACATGGACTCCTTGAAGCTATCGGGGCAGCAGACTATTTTCATGGGAACTCCTTGAACTCCGGAACACCAGTCACAATACGGCACCGTGCCCGCACCATCGTCGGTGGGCACGGTGCCGTTAGCGGTTACGGTCGCACAAGCGCGGGCTTCTTGTTGTCGAATGTCCAGCCGGGCACGAGGAACCGCATGCCTATGGCGTCGTCGCGGGCACCGGAGCCCTCCACCTTCTCCTTGTAGAGGGCATGGGCGGCGAGGATGCGCTCCATATCCGGTTCCACACCCAGGCCGGGTTTTGCGGGGATGGCGACCTTGCCGTCGACTATCCGAGGCGGTTCCTTGGTGAGGCGCTCCAGACCCTCCTGCCAGATCCAGTGCGTATCCAGCGCGTTGTATTCGCCGGGAGCGGCCGCCCCGCAGTGCGAGATCATCGCCAGCGAGATATCGAAATGGTTGTTGGAATGGCATCCCCAGGTCATGCCCATGTCGTGGCACAGCTGGGCGACGCGCACGGAGCCCTGCATGGTCCAGAAGTGCGGATCCGCCAGCGGAATGCTCACGGATTGTAGCGCGATGGAATGCGTCATCTGCCGCCAGTCGGTGTTCACCATGTTGGTGGCCGTCGGCAGGCCGGTGGCACGGCGGAACTCTGCTAGGACCTCGCGGCCGGAGAACCCGCCCTCGGCACCGCAGGGGTCCTCCGCGTAGGTCAGGATGCCGACCTTGTCGCGGCACAGCTCGATAGCCTCCTGAAGCGACCACGCCCCGTTGGGATCCAACGTGATGCGCGCGTCCGGGAAGCGCTCCTTCAGCGCCACGATCGCCTTCATCTCCTCCTCACCCGAGAGCACACCGCCCTTGAGCTTGAAATCCTTGAACCCGTACAGCCCGTGCGTGGCCTCCGCGAATCTCACGATGGCGTCCGGAGTCAGCGCCTCCTCGTGGCGGATACGGTACCATTCGACGTCCGAATCCTTCTCCCGCGCGTAGTCGAGGTCCGTCTTATCGGGATCGCCCACGTAGAAGAGGTAGCCGAGAGTTCTGACCTCATCGCGTACCTGGCCGTCTCCGAGCAGCGCCGCCACCGGCACTTCCAGGTGCTGACCCAACAGGTCCAGCAGCGCCGACTCGATGCAGGTCACAGCGTGGACCGTGGTGCGCAGATCGAAGGTCTGCAGGCCGCGGCCGCCGGAGTCGCGATCCGCGAACGCGGCCCCCACCTCGGCCAGGATATTCTTGTATTCGCCCAATGAGCGCCCGAGGACGATGTCCCTGGCGTCCTCGATGGTCTGGGTGATCTTCTCACCACCGGGGACCTCACCGATCCCCACGTTTCCATCGGAATCGGTCACGATCACGATATTGCGGGTGAAGTACGGGCCGTGAGCTCCTGAGAGGTTCAGTTCCATGCAGTCGCGGCCGGCCACTGGGTAGACGTCGATCTTTGCAACAGTAGGGGTGGACATCTTTGTCTCTTTCCTGGTTAGAAGGGGAGGGTGCGAGGCGCCGCTACGAACGACGACGCCGGTGCCGCCTTTCGTGGATCGGTATTCGTTCGATAGGGGTTCCGGGTGACGCGGCGGCGGTGCGTCACCCGGAACCGCTAGGCCGGTGAGCCACTCAGTCCAATGGTTCGCCGGGAGTGAGCTCGATGTTGGCCAGTTTCTCGTACACTCGCACGAGCGAGGCGTGGTCCTCGCCCGCATGACCGTCGCCGTCGAGCACGCTCATCATTTCGCGTACGAGTGAGGTGAGCGGCAGCGGAGCGTTGACCCCGTGCCCGGTATCGAGCACATTGCCGAGATCCTTGATATGCAGATTGATCCGGAATCCCGGATCGAAGTTGCGTGCGAGCATCATGGGGACCTTGGCATCCATGACGGTGGAGCCGGCGAGCCCGCCGCGAATCGCCTGGTATACGGCCTCGGGATCGACGCCGGCCTTCTGTGCCAGCGTGAATGCCTCGGCGCAGGCCGCAATGTTGACGGCCACGATGGTCTGGTTGGCTAGCTTCGCGATATTGCCGGCTCCGATGGATCCCACGTAGGTCACGGTTCCGGCCATGGCATCGATGATCGGGGCGACGGCGTCGAACACGGCCCTGTCTCCACCCACCATCACGGACATGGTGGCGTCGATAGCCTTGGGCTCGCCCCCCGAAACGGGGGCGTCCAGCATAGAGATTCCCTTGGGCGCGAGCGCGTCGTGAATCTCACGCGAGACCAGCGGGGCGATCGAGGACATGTCCACGTAGATGAGGCCCTGGTGGGCGCCGGCGGCGATACCGCCCTCTCCCAGGGCGACCTCTGTGACCTGGGGCGAGTTCGGGAGCATCGTGATGACGAGCTCGCTTGCCTGTGCGGCCTCCGCGCCGTTGGCGACGGGGCTCGCCCCGAGTTCGACGAGTTCAGCTACGGCTTCCTCGCTGTGGTCGTTGACATAGAGTTCGTGCCCGGCTTTGATGAGGTTCTTGGCCATGGGCTTGCCCATGATTCCGAGTCCGATGAATCCGATCTTCATGATGTCTCCGTTTCTGGTTGTCGGTTAGTTGATGACGAGACTCATCAAGAGCACCGCGCCCAAGCCCAGGATCGAGAGGACCGTGGTGTAGGTGGTACGAGACTTGATGGCGTCTGTCACGGACAGGTTGAAGTACTCCTTGAACATCCAGAACCCCGGATCGTTCACATGGGAGAAGGCGATAGAGCCGGTGGTGGTCGCCAGCACCATGAGTTCGGGCGAGACTCCGGCTGTGACAACGAGAGGAGCGGCGATACCCGCCGCCGTGGCTACTGCGACCGTTGCCGAGCCGAGCGCGATACGCAGGATCACCGCGATGAGCCACGCGAGGATGATCGGAGAGATCGCCCAGCTCGAGGTCATGTCCGCGATGTAATCGGCGATACCCGCCGCCACGAGCACCTCTTTGAAGGCGCCGCCCGCGGCGATCACGAGAAGGATCATGGCCATGGCCTTGCCTGCCTCCGCGGCGGACTTCGCCACCGCGGTCATCGGGCGACCGATGCGGGGACCGAACACGTACATCGCGAGGAGGAGAGCCATGAGGAGGGCGATCGCGGGGGAGCCGAGGAAGTTGACGATCTCGGAGAGCCAATTCTCTGAGTCGACGAACATGTCGTAGATGGCCGCCCCGGCGATGAAGACCACCGGGAAGAGGGCGACAGTGAGGGAGACGGCGAGCGACGGGAGCTCTTCGTCCGGGATCTCCTCCTCGGACACCAGGCCTGTGGGGATCTGCGGGTTCATCTTCTTGATGAAACCGAGCCGCGGCCACGTCATCGCGACGAAGACGCCGATCGGCACAGACATGATGAGACCATATGCGAGGGTCAATCCGACGGACGCCGAGTACATGCCGGCAACAGCGGTGGGACCGGGATGGGGCGGAAGGAAGGAATGCATCGTCGACAACGTGATGTACATCGGCAGGCCGACCCACAACAGGTTGGACTTCGTCGCGCGAACCAGAGTGAAGGCCACGGGAACGATGATGACGAAGGCGACCTCGTAGAACATCGTCACGCCGATGAGAACGGAGGTGACGACCATCGCCCACTGCACGCCCTTCTCTCCGAAGGTGGCGACTATGCGGGCTGCAATGCGTCGGGCGGCTCCGGCGTCGCCCATAACGCGTCCGATCATAGCGCCGAGTCCGACGACCACCAGGGTGGACTTCATCTGCCCGCCGATCCCGTTTTCGAGGATCTCGGCGATGGCGGAGACTCCCACCGGCTCGCCATCGACTGTGAGGCTCCCGGTGGCCGCCGCCCAGATGCCCACCAGGGTCGCCGTCAGCAGCAGTGCGATGAAGCCATTCAACTTCATCTTCGTCATAAGGAAGATAAGCAGCGCTACGGCCAGCGCCACGATTACAAGAGGCATGGGGTTCTCCTATGTGAACTCGTCGTTGAGTATGCGGGGGAGTGCCGCGAAGGGCCTTCCGGGCGTTTGGATCTGCCGGCTCTCATGAGAGGAGCCGATAGGCTGGAACCCGTCCTCGCACGTCCATGTGCGGGAGCGAGCTTTCAACAGGAGCGATTCAGATGCGAGTGACCGCCGCGACGGCTTCCTGGAGCGGCGTGCGGTACTCTTCCGCGAGCTCGCGAGCCGGCGCGAAGCAGCGGCCGGCTTCGACGCCCGCGTAGCGTAGGCCCTCCTTGAGTACGACGGGGAAGGTGGCCTTGTCGAGCAGGTTGCGCAGCGGCGAGAGCTTCTTCTGCAGCTCCAACGCCCTGTCCCGGTCTCCGCGCTGATATGAGGCGAAAAGTTCGGAGAGCAGCCGCGGAGCGATATTGGCTGTTGAGGCTATTGCGCCATCCGCTCCCATGGCGAGTGCCGGATATATCAGGGTGTCACGGCCCATGAGAACCACGAAATCGTCGGGAGTCTCGCGCAGGTAGTCCGCGGTGAGCGTCATATCGCCCGCCGAGTCCTTCACGCCGATGATGTTCGGGATCTCGGCCAGTTCGACGACGGTGTTGACCGCCAGTGCTACCTGGGTACGGCCGGGATTGGAGTACAGCAGAACCGGAAGATCAGTCTGCGCGGCAATCGCTCTGTAGTGTTCCACCAGTTCGGACTGGGTCGGAGTCATGAAATATGGCGTCAGCACCGAGAGGGCGGAAACGCCTCCCACCTCGCCGACCATCTGCGCCGTGCGTATGCAGTCGCGCGTGGTGATCTCCGAGGCGCCGGCGTACACGGGCACGCGGCCACCGACATGCTCCACCGTGATTTCCACGACCCGGCGTTTTTGGGCGTCGGTCAAACCATAGATCTCTCCAGATGAGCCGAGGACGAAGACGCCGTGCACGCCGTTGTCTATGGTGTAGTCGAGGACATCGCGTAGCCCCTGCTCGAATAAGTTTCCCTCCGAGTCCAGGGGAGTCACGAGCGCGGGAATGATTCCTGCGGGTTTGAACGTCATTGTTACCCTCCACAACGCTGCTCCGTTTCCGCCCCTTGCTCATGCGGATCGAATGCAGATCAATAGCTATCTAGGTAGACGATTGTCTACATATGAAAACGATATGCCTGAAATAGTGAACAGTCAGCTAAAAATGGGGAGTGAATCCGATAATTAGGTGGCGTCCGTCACACGAGAGTCGCGACCTGGGACTGAGTGCCTATCTTCGGAGGGCTCGGTGACTCTGTATCCTTTGTTGTGGACTGACAGGCGTCTTGAAGGAGCGGGAATGAGTGCCACACTGCCGGAGACTGGCGTGCGCAACGTCAAGTCTGCGAGCCGCACCATCGAGTTGCTCGAGTATCTGGCCTCGCGTCAAGCGAATCCTCCCCATCTCGCGGAGATCTGCCAGGCAATGGGAGCGCCGCGTTCCTCGGTGTATGCGTTGCTGCGAACCTTGATCGCCAAGGGGTGGGTCCAGTCAGATGCCACCGACGGCTATTCGCTGGGTATCCGTGTCCTCATAGCGGGCACGTCCTACATAGATTCGGATCCCTTTGTCCGTGTGGTGCGGCCTATTCTCACCGATCTGGCCGCTACCTACGGCGAGACCTTTCACATGGGCCGGATAGACGGCTCTCAGATCGTCTACCTCTTCACTCAGGAATCACCCCGCGAACTTCGTGCCTATTCCCGTGTCGGTAGGCGCCTGCCGGCGTCTGCCACTGCCCTGGGCAAAGCGGTGCTCTCGCGACGTCCGGAGCTGTTTCCCGAGAGTTTCGAACGGCTGACCGAGCACACCATCACCGAGCCCGGTGTCCTCAGGCGGGAATTGGAGGCCGCTCGCGCGCGTACGTATGCAACCGAGAACCAGGAGAACATCCTCGGTATCCGCTGCATCGCCTTCCCGCTGCCCTATACGAATCCCGTCCGAGATTCCATCTCCTGTGCGATCCCGGTGGCCCGCTGGTCCGAGGAGTATGAGGCTGGAATAGCCGATGGTATGAGCGCGGCGGTCGCGCGTATTGCGGAGTCTGCCCCGCTGGCGATATAGCGTGCCCGGGGGTGGGGCGTGGGCCGAATCTCCTCTGGTGGCCCGCATGCGTTCGGGGTATCCGTAAGGGCTCCTCAGGGTTTGCGGGAGGCGCGGCTCGGACTCTGTGTGGGCCCCGGTGGCAACGAGAAGATGGGTCACCGGTGCTTTTCGTCGTGACGCAGGCATGCGCGGGTGCCCATCATAGACCTTATTGATAATTATTATCAATAAGTTTTCCATCGTCACCGCATGTTCTACGGCGGAAATTCCTGCGCTCGGCGCATTTTAGGACTTTCGACCCTATTGGGTGTGGGTGCAGATCAGTACTGTTGATGACATGACGTTATATAACGTTATGTAGAAGGTGTGAAACGTTCGGGGAGTTCTCAGGGCGCTCGCCGAGGGACTACGAAGGTGTAGCTGCGTGGACAGAGTGGTGCGGTCCCTCGGGATCTGCGGGGGAGGAACTCGCGGCAAAGCCTCGTGTGCCTTCGCGGCTGGTGCAGGTTCCGCGGTGGATATCCCGGGGTTATCTCTGCCTTCGCCAAGACCCACATGACACATCCGCAGGGTTCAATCCCCGGATCGATAGACGAGAGAGTACTCATGGCTAAGCAAGACAGCACCTGGCCGAACGCCGGTGCCCGGTTGGATCGGCTTCCGTCCAGTGGCTTTCACTGGGGCGTGTATTGGATGGTGGCTTTCGGCCTCCTCACCTGCTGGAGTAACGCCATCGGCGGACTGGTTCTGGCAGTTCTCAAGGATATCGGCTGGGCGGACAATGACTCCGCCGCCGTTTTCTCCTCGCTGACGACCGCAGGAATGTTCCTCGGAGCATTGCTCGGTGGAATCATCGGCGATAAGGTGGGACGCCGCAACGGATACATGATGTTCGTGATTTTCCACGTCGTCACTATGGTCATCGCGGCCTTCTCACCCAACATGACCTTCCTCATCGTCGTCCGTTTCGTGATGGGCTTCGCTCTGGGCGGCCTTCTCACCATTCTCTTCGCATCGTGGACCGAGTATGTGCCTTCACGAGATCGCGGCTCGTGGTCCGCGCGTGCCTCCTTCATCGGCAACTGGTCCTACCCGATCTGCTCGCTCATCGCCTCTTTCCTGGTAGGGGTTGTCAGCCCCGATATGAACTGGCGCATCCAGTTCCTCATCCCCTCTGTCACCTCAACCATCGTCTTGATCGTCGTGTGGAAGCTCTTCCCGGAATCTCCGCGCTGGTTGGAGAGCCAGGGCCGTTTCCAGGAAGCCAATGAGGTCCTCGATGATATCGAGTCCCGGGTCGAGAAGGGCAAGGGCATCAAGCTGGAGCCGGCACCGGTATCCGAGGCTGTGGCCAAGGAAACCACGGCCAAGATTCCATACTCCGCCCTCTTCAAGGGTGAGCTGCTCAAGCGCGTGATCCTCGGATCGTTCGTCCTCATAGCGATGAACGTTGTTCAGTACACGCTCATCAACTGGTTGCCGACGATGCTCCTCTCGCAGGGTATCGACCTCAAAGACTCGGTGGTTCTCAACACCATGTCGATGTTCGGTGCGCCGATCGGTATCTTCATCGCAATCTTCATCATCGAGCGTTTTCCACGCAAGGTTTTCGGCATCGGTTTGCTCGTCATCATTGCCGTCCTCGGATACGTCTACTCATTGCAGACGAGCATGACGGCCCTGTCGATCGTGGGCTTCTTCCTCATCATCTTCGTCTACATGTACGTCTGCTTCGCGTCGGCCGTCTATGTGCCGGAGATCTGGCCCACCGCGGCGAAACTACGTGGCGCGGGCCTCGCCAACTCGGTGGGACGAATCAGCGGCATCCTCTCTCCCTATGCGGTGGCGGCCCTCCTGACATCTTCCGGTATGACCGGGGTGTTCATCCTCCTGGGTGCTACGTCCCTCGTCACGGCGATCGTTATCGCGGTCTTCGGCGTCGAGAGCCGTGGTGCTTCCGTCGAGGAGATCTCGGGCGTCGAGGTCGACCAACAAACTGAAACACTAGAAAGGAAATAACAATGAAGGCACTTGCCAGATACGGTAAGGAATTCGGCGGATATCGGCTCATCGACGTGCCGAAGCCGCAGATCGGTGACGAGGACGTCCTCGTCCGCGTCAGGGCCGCCACTATCTGCGGCGCGGATATGAAGCATTTCCGAGTGGACAACGGCTCGGATGAGTTCAACTCGATCCGCGGCCACGAGTTCGCCGGCGACATCGCCGAGGTTGGCTCGAAGGTCACGGATTGGAAGGTGGGCCAGCGCGTTGTCTCGGACAACTCGGGCCACGTATGCGGGGTCTGTCCGGCGTGTGAGCGCGGCGACTTCCTCGTCTGCGAGCAGAAGGTGAACATCGGGCTCGACAACAACCGTTGGGGAGGTGGCTTCACGAAGTACGCCATCATCCCAGGCGAGATCCTGCGCATCAAGCGGCATGCGATCTGGGAGATCCCGGAGAACATGGCCTACGAGGAGGCCTGCGCCTGCGAGCCGTTGGCCAACTCGTACAAGTCGATGTGCGAACAGACCTCGTTCTTGCCCGGTCAGGACGTCGTCGTCTTCGGTGCCGGCCCGCTCGGACTGTACACGGTGCAGCTCGCCAAGATCATGGGAGCCGTCAACATCGTGTTGGTGGGCTTGGAGGCCGATGAGGCCGTGCGCTTCCCGAAGGCCAAGGAATTCGGTGCGACCCACGTGATCAACGCGCAGAAGGAGGACGTCGTCGCACGCTGCCAGGAGATCTGCGGCAAGGACAACCTCGGCCTCGTCATCGAATGCTCCGGCGCGAACATCGCGTTGAAGCAATCCATCGAGATGGTGCGTCCGAACGCCGAGATCGTTCGTGCAGGCATGGGCTTCCAGCCGCTGGACTTCTCCATCAACCGCATCACCGAATGGAATATCAGCATCATCGGTCACATGGCCTACGACTCGAGAACATGGCGCAATGTGCTGCGCCTCGTCTCCAACGGTCTGGTCTCGACCTCCAAGATGATCACTCATCGCTTCGGCCTCTCCGAGTGGGAGAAGGGCTTCGAGGCCATGCGTGATAAGGACGCCATCAAGGTCGTGCTCACGTACGACTTCGATGACGAAGACTAAGAGTTAGGAAAGGAATCAGCATGCTTGCTGACTTGAATTGGTGGTTGCGCGACGCGCAGCAGAAGGGCTACGCGGTCCCTCTCTTCAACACGTGGAATGCCGAGATGCTCATGGGCGTGATGGACGCGGCCGAGGAAGCCGATGCTCCCGTCATCGTTTCGTTCGGAACGGGATTCGTCAACAACACGATCTTCGAGGAGTTCGCACCGACGATGCTCTCGATGGCGGAGCATTCCAACGTTCCCACCATCGTGATGTGGGATCACGGGCGCAGCTTCGAGATCGTGCACAACGCCTACACACACGGTATGAACGCTGTGATGCGCGACGCCTCGAAGCTCTCCTTCGAGGAGAACATCGCCGAGACCAAGCGGGTAGTGGACTTCTATCATCCACGAGGAATCCCGGTCGAGGCGGAGCTGGGCCACGTCGGCGACCCGGGTGACTACGAGGCCGTCATGGCCAGCTACGACTACACGGATCCCAGTCAGGCGGCGGAGTTCGTGGAGCGGACGGGCTGCGATGCTCTTGCCGTTGCCATTGGAAACGTGCACGGTCCCTACTCGACGACTCCCCGGATCGCGTTCGACGTCCTTGAGGCCGTGCGCGACGCCGTCGACGTCCCGATCGTGCTGCATGGCGCCTCCGGGATTCCGGACGAGGATGTCAAGCGCGCTGTTGGCCTGGGCGTGGCAAAGGTCAACATTCACGCCGAGCTGGGGATGGCGGCCATGGATGCGATCCGCGAGGACCTGACCACCAACTTCGTGAATACGCAGCTCCGTGTACGGGCTGCGCTCAAGCAGCGGGCGCTCGAGAAGATCGAGTTGCTCGGGGCGACGGGACGCGCGGCAGCGATGCCCCGGTTGAGCGGTCCGGTCAAGGTGGAGACCTCTCCGGTCGAGGACAGCGGTTCCTGTACCTAAGAAGATCGTGTGGCCGGGTCCGCGCCGCTCATGCGCGGACCCGGCTGAGCGATACACACGAGCATCGCCCGCTCTGTAAGGACGAATAGCGTGCGATGACATCTCACAATGAAACGCGAGGCGACGTGGCCTTCGGCACTCGACAGGGTGCATCGACGCACCCTGCGGCCATAGACGGTGCCGCGAAGGATTCTCGAAGGTTGCAGACATCGCCCGATAGGAACGGTGCGGTTACCGCAGATGGCAATGTGAATTGCGCGCGATGTCTGCCCAGAGCCGCAGAATGTGCGAGGAAATGATGGAAGCGCAAAGGGCTTTGGCGAAGCTGGAGAGGATGCCGGTTTCGCACTGGCACCTGAAGACGTTCTGGGTATTGGGCTTTGCCCTGCAATTCAACGGAATACTGAATTCCTCCGGGAATTCGGTGCTTGCCGATCTCGTCGATCGCGGCTGGTCGAGCAACTATTGGAATGCCTTCTTCTCCTCGGCGATGATGGTGGGTTTCTTCATCGGATCGCTGGTGGCGGGAGCGCTTGGCGATCGGATCGGCAGGAAGCGAACATATGAGCTCTGCATCCTCGTCTTCGGCACCATGGCGCTGGTGGCGGCGTTCGCACCCAACATGGTCTTCCTCATCGTCTGTCGCGGCCTGATGGGGATCGGCATGGGAGGAGGCATCGTCCTTGGCTACGGCTCCTTCACAGAGTTCATCCCGGCAAGAGTGCGGGGCACATGGTCCGCCCGTATATCGCTTCTCGGCAACCTGTCACCGCTGATCGCGGCTGTGCTGGCCGCGATCCTTATTCCCGTTGCGAGCTGGCGCGCGATGTTCGCCGTCGGGGGAGTGGCCTCCCTGGTCATGCTCGTCGTCGTCCATTTCAAGCTGGACGAATCACCCCGCTGGCTCATAGAGACCGGTCGGGTCGAGGAAGGAATGGAGGTTATCGAGAGGGTCGCCGCCCAGAGCGGCTATATCGATACCGGCGAGAACGCGGACGACATTCCACCGGTGGTGGCAGAGGAGATCAAGACGCCGTTCTGGGATTTCTTCAGAGGAGAGTTGGGGCGCCGCACCCTGGTGGCGACGGCGACGCTCATCGCCATGAACCTGTCGCTCTACACCATCACGCAATGGGTGCCCACGATCTTCATCAACCAGGGAATCGACATCAAGAGCTCGCTGCTCATGTCACTGACGATGATGATAGGAGCTCCGATCGGAGTCTTCATCTCCACGCTGATCATGGACAGATTCCCACGCAAGATACTGGGAACCACCTTGATCATGATGATCGCCGCCCTCGGCTACATCTATGCGAACCAGACCACGGAGACCAGTGTCCTGCTCGTCGGCACGCTCATGATCATGGTGCTCTACATCTACAACAGCTTCTCATCGGCCGTCTATGCTCCGGAGATCTGGCCCACCGAACAGAAGATGCGCGGCCTCGGAATCGCGAACTCGATCGGCCGCATCACCGCCATCCTCTCGCCCTACCTGGTGGCGTGGCTGCTGACGGACTTCGGTGTCGTGGCCGTCTTCGTGGTGCTGGGAGGCCTGCTGACCACGTGTGCCCTCATCCTCGCGGTATTCGGAATCGAGACTCGTGGCAAATCCTGCGAGGAGATGGCCGTGGGCAACGAGAGGGAGTGAAACCGGAGGAGGCCAGCCGCAGCCCTGAACCCGGCGGCCATTTGCGCCAACCAACAACAAGAAACCCCTGGCCCGGACGCCGAGAGCCGGTGTCCGGTTATCCGGCTAGATCAACGAGGAAGAGATACAGGAGAGAACAAATGAGTGCGAATTCCAAGGCTATTCTGGAAGAACCCGGCAAGATGGTCATACAGGAATGTGAGCGGCCCACCCCCGGCCCGGACGAGGTGGTGGTCAAGATCGCCCGTGTGGGCATGTGCGGTTCCGATATCCATGGCTTCAGATTCGGCCCGTACATTCCGCCCCAGCCCGGCCAGATCGTGGGGCTCGGCCATGAGCCCTCCGGCATCGTTGCCGAGGTGGGCGCCGAGGTGAAGGACATCAAGGTCGGCGACCGCGTATGCCTGGAGCCGGGAGAACCCTGCTACCGTTGCGAGTTCTGCCTGGCTGGTCACTACAACGTGTGCCCGCAGGTTGACTTCATGGCCACCGCCCCAAATTATCGCGGGGCATTCGCCGAATACATCGCCCATCCCGCCCATCTCGCCTTCCGCCTCCCGGACGACATGACGCTCGACGAGGGCGCGCTCGTCGAACCGGCCTCCGTGGCCACCCACGCCGTCGAGATGGCGGGAAGCCTGCTCGGCAAAACAGTCGTCATCCTCGGCTGCGGTGCCGTTGGCCTCATGGTGTCGATGGTGGCCAAGATGGCTGGTGCACGCAGCGTCGTCGTCGTGGACCTGCAGGAACGCCGGCTCGACAAGGCGCGCGATCTCGGAGTGAGCGCCGCCATCAACGCGGGTCAGGACGACGTCGTCGAGCAGATCCGTTCCGTCGTGGGCCAGTACGGCGCCGACGTCGTCTTCGAGACCGCGGGCGCCGTGCCCACCGTGAAGCTGGGGCTCCAGGTGGTCAAGCGCCGCGGAAAGCTGATGGTGGTGGGCTCGGTCCCCGGCGAGGCGCCGGTCTCCTTCCTGTCCATCAACCGGGAGGTGAGCATCCAGACCGTCTTCCGCTACTGCAACTCCTACCCGACCACGATCGAACTCATCCGCTCGGGAGCCCTCAAGGCCTCCGCCATCGTCGACAAGCACTTCGACTACGCGGACATCCAGGAGGCCTTCGAGTTCGCCGCCAATCAACCCGATGCCTTCACCAAGGCAGTCGTGGTCGTCGACTCCTCCCTCTCCTGAGAAAGGAACGAACGATGACCGCATTCGATGTGGTGTGCGTCGGCTCCTCGGTGGTCGACATCCCCTTGCAGCCGGTGGACCGATCCGTCTTCGACGCGGTGTCCTATCCCGTCAACGACATCTCGATGAGGGCTGGTGGCGACGCGCTCAACGAATCCATCGTCCTCTCCCGGCTGGGTGCCAAGGTGGCGTTGGTGACGGCCGTGGGAGCGGACGCCGCCGGCGATTTCATCGTGGAGAGCGCACGGAGCGAGGCAGTGGACGTCGGCGGTATCAGGGTGAATGAGCGTCTAACCACCTCGCTCAATGTGGGCCTGGTGCAGCCCGACGGGGAACGGACCTTCATCACGAACCGTAACGGCAGCCTCTGGAAGACCGAGGAGTCGGACATCGACGCCGCGAACCATCTTGACGGTCGAATCCTCGCGTTCGGCAGCATCTTCAACAACCCCCTGTTGTCGGGCGAATGGCTGGCGGGGCTGTTCGCCCAGGCGAGACGGGCTGGGATGACAGTGTGTGCGGACATGGTTCCCAGCCGCATCGGGGCCGGTTTGGAGGATATAGCCGAGGCTCTCAGCTACGTCGATTATTTCTTCCCCAACGCGCAGGAAGCCGTCGCCCTCACTGGGGCCCGAGACGAATCCGAAGCGGCGGACATTCTGCTGGGCAAGGGAGTCGGAACCGTTGTCCTCAAAGTGGGCAAACGCGGATGCCTGGTGCGTGGGAACGAGGTCGACGCCGTCGTGCCCGCATTCGTACGCGATGACCTTGAGGCGATCGACACCACCGGCGCGGGGGATAACTTCGCCGCGGGGTTCATCCGAGCGCTGCTGGATGGAAAGTCCGCCCAGGAATGTGCGGTGTTCGCCAACGCCGTCGCGGCCGTCTCCGTGGGTGGGCTCGGAGCGACGGAGGGTGTGCGGAGCAAAGCGCAGGTCGACGAGTTTATCGCAAGCAACAAACGAAAGTGAGGATATGGAATGAAGATCGGCAATGTCGGACGGGACGTCTCCCGGATCGGTTTGGGGACTTGGGCTATCGGTGGCGGTCCCGCCTTCGATGGTGCGGACACGGAGGAGCTGGGTATCCAGACGATCCACACCGCTCTGGACCGCGGCGTGAACCTGGTGGACACCGCCCCCGGTTACAACTTCGGCCGCAGTGAGGAGATCGTCGGGAAGGCGATAGCGGGAAGGCGAGATGAGTACGTCCTCATCACCAAGTGCGGCCTGGTATGGGAGGGCGAGGGATCCTTCTTCAACAAGGTCGGAGACCGCGTGCTCAACCGCTCACTCGCGCCGGATTCCATCGCCAGGGAGCTCGATGCCAGCCTGGAGCGCCTCGGCACCGACTACATCGACATCTATATGACGCACTGGCCGGCCATCGCGCCTTTCGATACGCCTATCGCCGAGACGGTCGCATACTTGATGGAACTCAAGGAGAGCGGCAGGATCCGTGGGATCGGAGCGGCCAATGTGACCCCGGATCAAGTGCGCGAGTACCTCGAGCACGGCGAACTGGACGTGGTTCAGATGCGCTACAGCATCCTCGACCGTGCCGTGGAAGAAGAACTCATGCCGCTCTGCTTGGATAACGGGGTGACTGTCCAGGCATACTCTCCGCTCGAGATGGGGATCCTGGCCGGCGCTGTTCCGCGTGGTTACGTTCCGCCAGCGGGCAATGCGCGCGCCGGTAAGAAGTGGTTCGAACCGGAGAACCTGGAACGGGCCCTCGACATGCTCGACGCATGGGAGCCGTTGCGCGAGAAATACGACTGCGCCTCCGCGGATCTGGCCATCGCCTGGATCCTGGCGCAGAACCCCAACGTGACGGTGCTGAGTGGAAGCATGACGCCGCAGGAGCTCTCCGAGAACGTCAAGGCGATGGGAATCCAGCTCGATCCCGACGACGCCGCGTGGATGCGTGGCTACGCCGAGAAACTCGGCTAGAACCCACTTGGAAGCCCGCTTCCAGCCGTCAGCGGCTGGAGAATCCAGGGGCCGGCACGGCGCCGTACGCAACCGCGGCTACGCCGAGCCGGCCCCTTCCTATCGATGCAGGACAACGAATACAAGGGAGAAGTGACATGGACAGGAAACTGAAACTATCGGCGGCCGTGGGCTGTTCCGATCTACTGGATCTGAAACACCAGATCGAATTCATCGACGAACGCGCGGATTTTCTCCACCTCGATGTCAAGGACGGCTTTTACGTCCGGACATTTGGCGTGGGTCCCGACTTCCTCGAGGCGATAAAGGGCATCGTCACCAAACCGATGGACGCGCATCTGATGGTCCAACGCCCCTGGGAACATCTGGAAGCGTTCGCGGCCGCGGGCGCAACCTATATGACGCCGCATGCGGACGTGATAGAGAACGTGGCCTTGGTGACGATCAACCGGATCAAGGAATTGGGGTGCAAGGCGGGCGTGGCTCTCAACCCGGCGCGACCGTTGGACTCCATCCGTTATTATCTGCCCTACCTCGACAAGGTGACCCTCATGCTGGTTGACGCCGGTATCGCCGGGCAGCCGGTTATACCGGAGATGTTCGAGAAGATTCGCACGCTGAGGCGGTGGCGTGCAGAAATGAGTTTGGATTTCCTCATCGAGGCCGACGGCTCCATGAACAAGACCCTCTACTCGGATCTGTACCGCGCTGGGGCAGACGTTGTCGTCCTCGGCCCGCCCGCGCTGTGGAACAAGCATTCCGATATCGAGCGGGCATGGGAGATCATGGAATCTGAGTTGGCTGCGGAGACCAGCTAGGCGATGCGCGGGGGTGAGCGGGCCTCACGTTCAGTTCACGTCGTAGAAGAAACGATAGCGGCTGGCGGCGATGTACTGGCGGCCGATATAGATGAGCGAGTCGTTCTTGTCCAGCATCTCACGGTACAGCAGGAACAGCGGATCGCCGACGAGGATAGACAACAGTGAGGCCTGCGCCCTGGTGGCTGCGATGGCATCGATGTAGGAGTTCTGGGAGCCGCCTATCCGAACGCCACGGGCCGCGAGGGCTTCGAAAAGTGAACCCTCCAGGGGCTCCGCCAGCAGGAAAGCGTAACGCGAGTATGGATAATAATTGTTCTCGATCATGATCGGGGCGCCATCGGCGTAGTGGATACGCTGGATATAGATGATTCGATCTCCAGCGAAATCCTCCCGATCGGCGAAGTCTGAGGGAACAGAGGCGAGAACCTCTCGTTTCAACACGGCTGCAGATGGGGTCATCCCGCTTGCCTTGCAGGATTCGGTAAAGCTCGCGGCATGCTCGATCTTGCGGGCCATCTTCCGTTCACGGACGAAGGTCCCCTTACCCTGCCGCTTGACGAGAATGCCATGCTGGCAGAGCTCGTCGATCGCTCGGCGGATGGTGATCCGACTGACGCCGTAGATCTCTGCGAGCTCTGGTTCGGTCGGAATCCTCGAACCCGGAAGGAACTTTCCCGACGCGATCGCCGAGTTCAAGGATTTCTCAACCTGAGAAAAAAGAGGCTCCATGCTCGTTCTGTCGAGCGCAAGCTCTTGTCGAGGCCTATCAGCCATTCTGCACCACTTTTCCCCTGCCAGGAAGGTAAGAACATGAAAGAGGTTCCGCGGGGCCATTTTCGCACGTAGCCTAGAATTGCGCAAAATTGCTATGATAACTGGCTGGTTGCGTGCACGAGAGCAACGGTCCGGAGAAGAGGAGCTCATGAAGATTCTGGTAGTTGGCGCCAGAGGGAACATCGGCAAGGTCGTCGTGGCCACCCTCGCCGCACGCGGGCACGAGGTCGTGCCCGCGTCTCGTTCGGCGCGGGTCTCGGTGGACATCACGTCGGCCGAATCCATAGGCGCGATGTTCTCAGCGGTGGGAGAAGTGGACGGAATCGTCGTTGCCACGGGTACCGTGCCCTTCAAGCCGCTGGCCGAACTCGAACGTGAGGACTACCTCGCAGGTTTCGTATCCAAGACCCTCGGGCAGATCGAGATTGTCCGGCAGGGCATGGACCATGTCGCCTCTGGCGGATCGATCACCTTGACGAGCGGCGTCCTCGCGCGCGAACCCATCGCCACCGGGGCTGCGGCCGCCATGGCCAATGGGGCACTGGAGTCTTTCGTTCTCACTGCGGCTGCGGAGGCACCACGCGGGATCCGCATCAATGCGGTTTCGCCCAACGTGCTCGCCAACTCGCCCCATTTTCACCCGACCTTTCCCGGTCAGCGCCCGGTCTCCGACGAGGAGATCGGACGCTCCTATGTGCTCTCGGTCGAGGGGATTGTGACGGGGAGGGTCATCGCGGTCTGAGCGGTTGGCCTGCAAGCAGCGGAAGGACCGTCGACTTACAGGATCTCCCAGATCGGAAATTGATAGGCTTATGCCCGGACAGTAACACGCCATAGCTCGTGAGAAGGCCCGTGCGTGAGATCAGCGCGAGTTCTCCAACGGGGTTTGCGGGCTATGCCCGAGAGAGGATGCCCCTTGCCCACCGCCGATCTGCTGCCCCACGGACTGCTCTTCGACCTCGATGGAACCCTACTGGACTCCGAATGGTACTGGCGCGAGGCGGAGTCCGCGCTTTTCACCAAGCACGGGCTCGTCTACACTGACGAGTTCGCCGAAGCCGCCATCGGCATTCCCATTCCGCTCTGGGTCTCGCGGGTACGCGACGAATTCGATCTCGATGCCGATCCCATCGCGATGGAGCAGGACCTCGTCGACCTGATGGTGGAGGTGACAGCCTCCCGCCCGACACTGTGGCGGCCGGGCGCCTATGAACTCCTGGAACGCGCGGTCTTCCTCGGCATCCCCACCGCCCTGGTGACGGCTTCGCCGAAGGTCATCGCCGATGTCGTGACCACGAAGGCTCCTGCGGGAACGTTGGAGATCTGCGTCGCCGGCGATATGGTGCCGGCCGGAAAACCCGCGCCGGACCCCTACCTGATGGCGGCGTCCGGAATCGGCGTCAACCCCAATGACTGCGTGGCCTTCGAGGATTCGCCCTTCGGGATCCGAGCGGCGATGGCTGCCAGGACGCACGCCGTCGCGGTGCCGTTCATGGTCGAGATTCCCCCGTTTGAGGGGATACACAGGATCACCTCGCTGGAGGAAGTGGACGACGCTTTCCTGCGCCATCTCATGACAATGCCCCTTCCTCAGGGGGATCCACTGCGTGGCGCTGTGCATTGAGGCGGGCCGGCTGCGGCGGAGCCCGCCCGCGCCGAAATGCCCGCCTCCTGACACGCGAGTGTCAGTCGACCTCCACGACCTCGCCGTTGGTGGCGTCGACGCGGACATCCGTATCGTCTCCACCATCGTTGGAAAGGATCTCGAACTCGAAGAACACCCCGCGTTCATCTCCCTCGAGAACCCATTCGACGATCCTTCCGTCAACGGCGCCGAGTGCGGCTGTCTGGGCGCCCTGAAGATCGACAACCGTTGAGGGGTCGAAGATGTCCTCCTGCGCTTCAGCAGCGTCGTCGCCATCGAGAGGCTCGGTATCCTCCCGCAGGACCTCTTCACTGACCGCGCTGATCTTGATGTCGTATTCCTCGGTATCCGAGACCAGTTCGACGGCGTAGGCCCACTCGTCGCGCTCCCAATCGAGTTTGACCTCGGTCAGCTGACCGTCGAAACGCTCCATGGCGATATCCACGGCATCCTGCCACTGCACGTCGAAGGTCGTCGTCGCCAAATCGGCATCCCTGCCCGGCCCTTCCGCGTTACCCGATGGCTGCGCGGAGGAAGGCTCGGAGGATGAGGGAGCTGGTGTGGAAGGCGACGGGGTGGTGGCAGGGGAGGCCGTGCTGGAGACGGAAGCTTGTGGCGAGACGGGATCCGACGCGTCGCCCGAGCACCCGGCGAGCGCGAACGCTGCTCCTAAGGCGGCTGTTCCGGCAATTCTTCCCCATGTGCTGAACTGTGAGGGTTTCATGGCAATTTCTCCTTCGGCCCAATCCGGATAGCACGGTCAAGGTTTGCCGCCATGCTTGCATCGATGCTGTGGCAAGTCAAGGAAACCGCGGAGAGGACGGGGCGTGATGTCGCGCGTCAGCAGACGAGGAGCGGCTCTAAACGAGCGGAGGGGGACGGTAGACTGGCGGCCATGCATCTGAGGACTCTGAGAACGCGGCGGCTTGAATTGGATATTCCCTCCCTGGAGGATGTGGACGAGATCAATGCGATCTGCCAGGACGAGCAGATCCAGAAGTGGACGACTGTCCCCGTTCCCTATACCCGGGACGACGCCGCCTATTTCGTCGAGAATATTGCTCTCGCCGGATGGGAGAAGGGCTCTCCCACCTGGTTCATCCGCGAGGCGAGCCAAAGCGAAGAGGACGCCAACGGTGGGCAATCGGTTACAGCCCGGAGATCGCCCATTGTGGGAGCTATCGGCCTGACCAAGAAAGACCTGACGGCCGAGATCGGATACTGGCTGGCACCGCGGGGGCGAGGCAAGGGGATCATGGGCGAAGCGGTCCAGGCCGCTCTCGACTTCGCCTTCGATACCCTCCAGGTCGAGTCGGTCCAGTACGAGTGCTTTGTGATCGACGGCGAGACGAACTGGCCTTCCGCGAAGGTCGCCTGGCGCGCCGGGTTCACGTTCGAAGGTCTGATCCGTAAGTCGCGAGTGTCCAACCGCGGCATCGCCGTCGACTCGCTGCATGCCTCTATCCTTCCGAGTGACCCCCGCGAACCGTCCCACGCCTGGTTCGGCCCCACGCCC
This sequence comes from Actinomycetaceae bacterium L2_0104, assembly GCA_047501485.1. Taxonomy (GTDB): domain Bacteria; phylum Actinomycetota; class Actinomycetes; order Actinomycetales; family Actinomycetaceae; genus Ancrocorticia. Next base: position 71,824 of record JAZDRN010000011.1, read on the forward strand.
ACCCGGCCGGCGATGCCCGACTCCCGCGATCCGGAAGCACTCGTGCGTCAGTTCCACGACACCTACGATCTTCCTGTTGTGGACGACGGTCCGACTGTCGACCGCGAGCGCGTCCACATGCGCATGGGCCTCGTTGCCGAGGAGTTCGCCGAGCTCGTGGGCGCGGTGTATGGGGTCCAAGCGCGCGAGAGCATCGAGTCGGCGTATGCCCGCGCGGTCTCGAACGACGACGGTACCCGCGACACCGTAGAGGCCGCCGATGCACTCGGCGACCTGGTCTACGTCATCTATGGGATGGCGCTCGAGACGGGTATTCCCATGCGCGATGTCCTGGCCGAGATCCAAGCCTCCAATCTCTCGAAGCTGGGCGCTGACGGTCGGCCGATCTATCGGGGCGATGGCAAGGTATTGAAAGGGCCTGACTTCTTCTCGCCCGACATCAGAAAAGTGCTCGGCCTCTGAGAGCAGCATGCCGGGCCACTGAGCGGAGTCTGAAAATCGGGAAGGCGATGCTCGCCTTTGACAGGCGCCTTCGTTAGCATCGACTCTATGACTGAACTTACGTCGGACCTCGCGATTATCGGCTCTGGCTCGGGAAACACCCTCGTCTCCTCGTTCTGGGAAGGCAAGAGGGTGGTGATCGCCGAAAAGAACCCGCGCTTTGGAGGCACCTGCCTCAACTTCGGCTGCATCCCCACCAAGATGTTCGTTCGCACGTCCATGGTGGCGCGCAGCCCGGAGGAAGCGGAGCGTTTGGATGTGCGCCAGCACACCGATTCGGTGGACTGGCGTGCCATCCGCGATCGGATCTTCGGGCGAACGGACGCCGCATCGGCCTCGGGGAAGAAATACCGGGAGAGAGCGGACAATGTCACGCTCATCTCAGAGACGGTTCGTCTCACCGGTCTCAAGAGCTTCAAGGCCGCGAATGGCACGCGGGTGGAGGCCGATCACCTGGTGCTCGCCGCAGGCTCGCGCCCTGTCCTCCCGGATGTTCCGGGGATCGATCTGCCACGCGTTCATACCTCCGACACCGTTATGCGCATCGGCGAACTGCCGCGAAAGATCGTCATTCTCGGCGGAGGCTATGTTGCCTGCGAGTTCGCCGGGATCTTCTCCGGCCTCGGCAGCGAGGTCGTTCAGATCAACCGCGGCCCTCGCTTGATGAAGAAGCTCGATGCCGAGATCCAGGAAGCTTTCCAGACTGAGGCGGGCAAGCACTGGGAGGTCCGCACCGGGCGCACCCTTGAAGCCATTACCGCCAAGGGCTCCCAACAACTCACCGTCGAGGTAGCCGTGAGTGAGGATGGGTCCCGTGAATTCCACGACGCCGACATCGTGTTGGTAGCTCAGGGGCGCCGTCCTAACTCGGACCTGATCGGCGCAGCCGAGGTGGGTATCGATCTGCATGAGGATGGGCGCGTCGTCGTCGACGAATATCTCAGGGTGCTGGCGGGTGGGCAGGCGGTGCCGGGGCTGTACGCGTTGGGAGATATATGCTCCCCCAAGCAACTCAAGCACGTTGCCAACCACCAGGCCCGAGTGGTGGCGCACAACCTGGAGAATCCCGCGAACCTGCGGGAGGAGGGCGACATGCCGATACCCGCGGCCGTCTTCTCCCATCCTGAGTTGGCCGAGGTGGGGCTCACGGAGGCGGAAGCCCGCGAGACCATTGGAAGCGAGAATGTCACCGTCAAGACGCAACGCTATGGGGATACCGCCTACGGCTGGGCCATGGAGGACACCACCGGTATCTTCAAAGTCGTGGCCGATCGCCGGGATGGCAGCGTCCTCGGTGCTCATGCGATGGGATATCAGGCGTCGATCCTCATCCAGCCCATCGTCATGGCCATGAGCTTCGGTATTCCGGCCCTTCAGGCGGCACGCGGCCAATACTGGCCGCATCCAGCCCTCATGGAAGTGGTCGAGAACGCTCTACTCGGTGTGGAGAGCCCGTCCGAGGACTGATGCGGAGGCGATAGCCACCGCCGGAACACTCCCACCGGTGCAATGGCCGCCGATGTGGAACCGGATCCGCCGTCGGCAGAATCGGCCATGGGAATCGTCGCTACTGACGGTTCGCGTCAAGGTACGGAACACTGCGAATAAGGGCCCAAGCCGAGACCGCGTGAAAATCTCGGCTTGGGCCGTTTATCAGCTCAAAGGGCGCAATGGTACGCCGCTCGTGACGGCGGGAAGAGGGCTAATGCCACCGGTTCCCCGGCACCGAGAGCCCGATGAGCAAACCTATTATCCGACGCGGATGTAGACGGGGTTTCCGTACACCGGGCCTTCGGCTACGCCGGAGGCGGGGTTGCGGGCCGCGATGTGCATACCGTTTCCGGTGTAGATGCCGACGTGACCGGGCCACCAGACGAGATCGCCGGGCTGAGCTTGATCGGCGGAGACCTCGACGCCGGCCGAACGCTGTGCGGCGGAGGAGCGGGGGAGCGTGATCCCGACCTGTGCGTACACGTAGCTGGTGAAACCGGAGCAATCGAAGGCCGACGGCCCGGAAGCTCCGTAGACGTAGGCTGCTCCATTGTACTGGCGGGCGATGCCGACCACGCCGTTGGAGGTTGCCGGAGCGGGGGTGAAACTCTCCGCTGCGGCCGCGGTTTCGTCTTGTGCCTCTTCTGGCGCGACGTTTTGCGCGGGAGCGGTCTCAGAGGCTGTAGCCGACGCCGTTGCCGACGCCGTAGCCGGTTCAGCTACTTCGGGCTCCACGACCTCGGGTTCGGGCGGAAGCTCAACCGTTACCGTTATCGGCTCGAAGGCGGGTGCGTCCGCGGAACCCGCAGTGAGTGGAGCATGAACGGCCTTTGTGGCGGTCACCTCCGTGGTCCTGCTTGCGGAGGTTACGAGAGAGGCAAGATTGATATCGCCCCGATCCTTGGCGGGTGCTTCGGCTGCAAAGGTGGTTGGCATGACGCCGGCGACGAGTGCACCGGCCAGGAGTCCGGCAGCCCCCGGGGCCGCCACGCGCTTGGTATCTATCTTCACTCTCACTCCTCAACGTTTCTGCTCCCGCCCTCGCGAGAACGTTATCGATTTGTTACCTAACTGATGCTGACGCTACCCCATCTCGTCGCGTTTTCAGATAGTCCCGGTTGTTGCGTAGGTAACAGTTCGTTATCCAATATAATCAAATTGTTATCTTTATGCGCTGTTTATCCACGACTTTCTCTGTGGATAAATCTGAGCGCTTCGTGCGTCCGCCCTGGTCAGGACGAGTTCCGGCGGCGGCATCGGTGACGCAGGTGTGGCTACTTCCTTCGCGCTGACGTGGAGATTCCAGGAGTTGGTTGAAAAGTTTAGCGTCGATCACATATGGGGCGGGAGCAGCTCCGCCTCTGGAGGCGGGGATATCTCGGTGAGGCGGGGATGCCTCGGCATCTTGCCAGAGGCCTGTTCTGTGGTGGGGCATGGAAAAGGGGCTGGGACGACCATCTGTCGTCCCAGCCCCATCCTCGTTCGGACTTCGCGCCTGCCTAGCGAAGAACTCCCGGGGTGTCGGTGAGGTTGCCGTCCCAGTCACCGAAGACCAGCACGGAATCAGCCGCACCGAAGGTCTTGGCGTCGTCGGCCGAACCGCCGCTCAGGGTGTTCTTCATATGGATATCCGCGCCGCGACGAATCGCGAAGGTGTCCTTCTTATCGCCGTTCCAGTCGCCGGCCAAGGGGATGTCGTCCGCGCGGCCGTATGTGAAGGCGACCTGTGCCGGACCCGCGGATAGCGAGTTGCGCACGTGGAAGGTAGCACCACGGCGAACGGCTATGCTGTCCGTCTTGTCGCCGTTCCAGTCGCCCACCAGCACGGCGTCGTCGGGACGCCCATAGGTGAAGGCAACCTGAGCGGAACCGCCTGATAGCGAGTTGCGCACGTGGAAGGTGGCTCCGCGGCGAATGGCAAAGGTATCCTTGCCGTCGCCATTCCAGTCGCCCACCAACGGAGTATCGCTCGCGCGACCGAAGATGAAGCTCTTGGCATCGGACAGATCCGCCGTGTTGGTGTAGGTGAAGGTGTTACCGCGGTGGAAACCGAGGGTATCCTTGCCGTCGCCATCCCAGTCGCCAACGAGGACGGTGCCTTCGAGCAGCGGTTGAATGGTGACGGCTACCGTCTCCGTCCAATCGTTGTGCAGATCGGCGGCGGGGCCCTCCGGCTCCGGCTCGACGGGAACCTCGCGCACGATGAAGGGCTCGGACACCCAGGTGTCGGTGTTCTCGGCGTTCTGCGCGGCGCCCACTCCTCGCGTGCCGACGGCCTCGAACACGTAGCGGCCGTCGGGAGCCTCCTGGATATCCGCGGGATCCTCCGAGGCCTGGTACGTTCCGTCCCACAGGTCGATGAGGGAGTAGGAACTCGTGGCGGGCCTGCCGTCCGAGTAGTAGAACGGGGCGAACTCGGTGAGAAGCTCACCCTTCGTCCCATCCTCGTTGGCGTGGAAGATATTGACTGTCAGGTCTCGCATGGGGTTCTCGGTGGCTACACCGAGCGCGGGCAGATCGTCCTCGCCCATGGTGAAGACGTGGTCCGCCTCGGCCCTGTTGTAGACCCCCTGGCCATTGTTGAAGAAGGCAGCCGGAGGCATGGCGGGTGCGTTCGGGTCCGCCCCCTCCGGTACATTCCCGGCTGTGTAGCCGAGATCCGACCAGGTGGCGAGCATGAAGGCGCGATCACTCTCGTAATCACCCGTCATTCCGAAGAAGGGAACATGCTGAACAGTATTGTCACTGCCTTCCAGAACGATGTATCCGCCGTACATGGTGCCGCCCGGAACCGGATCGCCGGACCAATACTGGGCGGGATCGTCGATGCGGACCTGAACGGTGTGCGAGGACTTGGCCGGGACGGTCACCTGCTCCGCAGAGAACTCGGTGACGGCTTCGACCTCGATCGGGATCTCCGTCTTCTGATTCGCCTCGATGTTGCGTCCGTAGACGGTCAGCGGGGAATCGTCGACCCACAGATCGTAGGTGACCTCGTAGTTCGCATTGTTGGTGATCGTCAGAGTGGTTACCTCGATCTCGTCGCTGTCGCGCAGATCGATCTTGGAGGGGGAGACCGTCGAGGGCGCGGCAACCGTGCCGATGGGCGCTCCGGATGTGGCCTTGGTCAGGGAATTGGGGATGTTGATGAGCCCGGCACCCTGACGGAAGACGGCCTCGGGATAGAACTGGCCATCGATGGTGACCTTCTGATTGTCTACAGAATCGGCGTTGTTCTGCAGCAGTGCTCGCACATCCTGGGGATTGAGCCCGGGGTTCGCGGCAAGCAGCAGAGCCGCGCTTCCGGCGACGTGCGGTGCGGCCATCGAAGTGCCACCCATCGAGGTGAAACCGGAGCCGTTGCCGTCCACCGCGTCGAGCGGATAGGCCGAGAAGATATTGCCGCCGGGCGCAAGAACGTCGGGCTTCAGGCTGAGATCGGCGGCCACGCCCCACGAGGAGAAGTCGGAGATCTCGCCGCCGACGGGATCTTCTGCAACCGCGACCTCGTCGGTCCACGTCAGGATTGCCGGGGCCTCATCCGAGGCCTGCGCGATGACGGCCTGTAGAGCCGTTCCGCCGTCGCGGGTGATGGTAACGACCGGGACGGTGATGGCATCCGCGCCCTCGACGGAGGCGTTGATGGTTCCGGCAACGTTATTGGCGATGATGACGGCCGCCGCGCCATCGCGCTGGGCGGCAATCGCCTTGTCGTGGAAGCTCGACTCACCGCGGAACACCAGCACGGCCTTGCCCTCGAAGGGCTCGCCGGGAAGATCCACGGCGCCGGTCTCCTGACCGGCTGGATAGGTCACCAGCTCGAGCTCGCCTTCCTGCGGCGCCGGGGGCGCAGCCGTGGCCTGGCTATATCCGTAGAGTGCGTCGCCGACCGAGAAAGAGAACTGCTGGACATGGGTGTTGTCCACCGAGCCCACGGAGATGACGCCCGAGGCGACCGCCGGGGCTCCGCCGTAGAAGATGCCGCGGTCGCCCGAGTTGCCCTGCGAGACGGTCACTACTACGCCGGAGGCGGCGAGGTTGTCAGCCGCCACAGCGGTGGGGTAGTTCGGCCAGGTCATGCCTGCTGCGCCAATGGACATGTTGACCACGTCCATGCCGTCGGCGGCAGCGCGCTCCATGGCCTGAAGCATGATGTCGGAGTCCGTCGAGCCCTCGCATCCGAAGACCCGGTAGGCTCCGAGAAGCGCATCGGGGGCCACGCCCTTGAACTCGGACGCCGTGTCGTTTCCGGCTGCGGTGCCGGCAACGTGCGAGCCGTGCCCGCCGCAATCGTCAGGGTTCTCGTCCGGGGTGGGAACCGGATTGTAGCTGGGCATGCTCGGGTCGGCGTTGAAATCGTCGCCGACGAAGTCGTATCCCGCAACGACCTTCTCGTTGGGGAAGGCGGTGGTATCGGAGACGCCCGTGCCGGAGAACACCGTGTTGTCGATGTCGACGCCGGTATCGATGATGCCGATCTTGATACCCGCGCCCGTTGCGCCGTAGTCATGCGCGGTGGTGGCACCGGTCATGTCGTTGGCATAGACCTGATCGGGGGAAGAGATATCTCCGGGAATGGTCTCCGGCCGTTCGACCTCCACGACGGGGAAGAGCGCGACGACGTCGTCGAGTTCCGCGATGGAACGAAGCTCCTCGTTGTCGGCCGATACCGTCACGCCGTTCCAGAGGTCGACGAAGTTCTCCTCGACCTCGATGCCGGTATCGGAGACGTCATTGGAGAAGGTCTCCTGCTGGGCCGTGATCGTTGAGATGGCCCCGCCGTTGACGGTGGGCTCGGCGCTGAACTCGACGAACCACTTACCCGTGAAACCGGGAGTGTCCGAGGCCTGATCGATAATCTCATCGACGTTGATAGGCTCCGGGGTGGTTGAGCTATCGGATTGGAGAGAGACCCCGGACTTGTCGTGCGCGTCCTTGGAGTCGTCGGCGGTAGCTGGGAGCGCGGTTGCGGTCACCAGCGCAGCCACCGCGGCAAGGGCACCGAGGCCCCTGCCATATGAGAAGTGGATTTGTGTCATTCTTTCATCCCTTCAATGATCGATCGGCACAAGAGGATAGAAGTCCCCACCTATATGATCGGTGCAGAACGTGTCGTATGCGTGTCTCGTGTCACATAGTGGACAAAACCGCAGTTCAGTGGCCTTTCGACACCGGTATTGCAGCTGCGTGTGAGCAAGTGGAATAAGAGCGACGAGGCAGGCTAATCTTGTGACATGGCTATTGATCCGCGCGCAGCACTTGACGGGCTTATTGGCGCTCTCGAGGCATTCCATCAGGCCGCTACAAGCGCGCAAGATCCCGATGCCGAGAGCGTTCTGGAAGCCAGTGACGCCTTGGCTGACGCATACACGTTGTACGACGACGTCATGTTCACGCGTTACGAGGTGGAGGCACCCTTAGACGTCTACGCGTCTGACGAAGAATCCGATGAAGACTTCGACGATCTCGACGAGGACGATCTTCTGGATGAGGACGATCTCGACGACCTGGATGAGCTGGACGAGGATGACGATTTCGATGAGGAATCCGACCTCGACGACATAGACGATGATTTGGACGATCTCGACGAGACGGATCTGGAGACGCCGGACTACGACTGAGAGATTAGCGCTCCAGAGTGCGACGAGACGATGAGGGCCGGTCGATCGACCGGCCCTCATCCATTGGTCGCGCGCAATATGCGAAATACCCTGGCTATCGGTGCCGCATGCGCCCGGTGGTTTACGAGGTGACCTCGCTCAGGACGTACTCGATCGGGTCGGGCAGCTCGAGAAGCGAATCGAGGATGTGGTGCAACTGATTGGAGGTCCTGGCCCCGGTCAGGGCTACGCTGACTCCGGGTTGAGCCAGCACCCAGGACATGGCGATCCCGGAGGGAGACGTGCCGAGGCCCTCGGCGGCGGTTGCCACCGCTTCGACAAGTCTGCGGGGGCGATCCTGAAGGTAGGGATCGACGAAGGCCGCGAGGTGGTCGGAGGCAGCGCGCGAGGTGGGCGGAATGGAACGTCTGTATTTGCCGGTGAGGACGCCACGACCAAGGGGCGATGCGGCCACTATCCCCAGACCCATGTGTGCGCTCATCGGAATCAGCTCCTCCTCGCAGCTTCTGGCGAGAAGCGAGTATTCGACCTCGACGGCGCTGAGAAGCGGCAGTTGGCGGTCGCTGAGCAGCTGCTGGAGAACTGCTCCGCGCCAGGCGGGATAGCCCATGAAACCGATGTAGCGGACCGTTCCGTTCTCCACCAGTGAGGCGAGCGTGGTCGCCGTCTCCTCATCGGGAGCCAGGGGATCGGGGGCAGCGACCATCAAGATATCGAGATAGTCGGTGTTCATCCGTTCCAGGGAATCGGCGACCGAGTCGAGAATCGCTCCGCGTCCGGCGCCGAACCGCGAGCGCAATCCCATGGTGGTGAATCCGGCCTTCGTGCACAGGACGATGTCCTTGCGCGCAATCCTGCCGTTCAGGATCGTTCCGATGAGTGACTCGGCGGCGCCCGCCCCGAAAGCCGGTGAGGTATCCAGGAAATTACCGCCCGCATCCAGCAGCGTATGCAGTTGGCCGAGCGCCTGATCCTCATCGGTGTCCCGCCCCCATGTCAGTGTCCCCAGTCCGATTTCGCCGACGACAAGACCACTGCGACCCACTGTGCGTTCCCTCATAATGACCAGCCTAGTGCAACGTCTCGCAGAGTTGCCTCTCGCGTCCGGTTAAGCTGACCGTCGTGGGTATTTTAGAAGCGATTGTTCTTGGAGTTCTCCAGGGGGTGACGGAGTTCCTCCCGATCTCCTCCTCGGCGCACATCCGAATCTTTGGGGATCTGTTCGGCTGGGGAGACCCGGGAGCCGCCTTCACGGCGATTATCCAGATAGGCACCGAAGCCGCGGTCATCTGTTACTTCTGGCGGGACATCGTTCGCATCGTCTCCAAGTGGTTCCGGGCGATCCCCTTCGTGAAGTGGAAGAATCCGGTGCCGCAGAGCGACGCCGACGTCCGGATGGGCTGGATCGTCATCATCGGCACCCTCCCGATCGGCATTCTGGGGCTCCTCTTCCAGGACACCATCGAGACCAACCTGCGCAACCTCTACATCGTGGCCTTTGTGCTGGCGTTCTTCGCTATCATTCTCGGCCTGGCCGACCGCTATTCGCGGCGCACCAAGACGCTGGAGAAGATCACGCTTCCCGATGGGCTTCTCCTCGGTCTGGGGCAGGCCATGGCCCTCATTCCCGGCGTCTCGCGCTCGGGTGGCACCATCACGGTCGGTCTGCTGTTGGGATACACCCGTGAGGCCGCGGCGCGCGTCTCCTTCCTTCTGGCCATACCGGCAGTGCTGCTCTCCGGAATCTTCCAGCTGGTCAAGTCCTCCGATGCCGGAACGCTCGCCGCCGGGCCGACAGTCGTGGCAACCGTTGTCGCCTTCTTCGTCGGCTACGCGGTCATCGTCTGGTTCCTCAAGCTCGTTTCGACCAGGTCGTACCTGCCGTTCGTCGTCTACCGTCTCGTGCTCGCGGCCGCTGTGGTGGCCCTTCTCGGTGCGGGAGCGCTCGCCGTATACTGAGTGAGCTGAGATTCAAGAAGAAGCGCTCCCCGCGACTGCGGGGAGCGCTTCTTCTTCAACGGGAGGATTCGCCGTCGTCGTTCAGACCGCGCAGGAACTCCTCGATCTCCTGGACGACCTGGTGCCCGTTGTTCTCCTCGGCGAGCTCCTCGTCATAGCTGGCTTCCAGCTCGGAGACGTAGGTGGCGATATCCGTGGTCTGGGAGATGAGGAGCGAGACCTGCTCCTCCCATTCGCGGGTCTGCTCCGGAAGGTCCGCATTGTCCAGCACGATCGCGAATTCCGCTTCGATCGCCTCCAGAAGGGCCAGTTGCGCCTTGGGATTCGGCGGGTCGACGACGTAGTGGGGAATCGACACCCACACCTGGGCCGTAGGTATATGGGCGTCGTCCAAGCGCTGCGCCAGGACCCCGAGCGCGCTGGTGGGACCTGAATACTCGGTGGGATCTATCCCCTCGTGCAATGCCACCACGTCCGGGTTCGTGCTGTACACACCGCACGGGAAATCGCGTGTGTGCGGCGTATCGACGAGCTGAGCGCCGAGGATCAGAACCATGGAGGCATTGCAATCGCGCAGAAGCTCCATCATCCGCGAGGTGAAGCTGCGCCACATCAGGTGCGGCTCCACCCCGTGCACCACGACCAGATCCTGATCCTGATCGGGAAGGTCGAGCGCATGCAGGCTCACGTGGGGCCACTCGATGAACGTCCCCTCCGCGCGCATACGCTGGATCGGGCGGTGCTCTTGGAAGTTGAAGTAGCTCTCGTCCTCGATACGAGCGATCTCCTCGCCCGGGTACCTGTCGATGAGGTGCTGGACAAGATCGCTGCCGGCGTTACCCGCATCGGCCCAACCGCTCAGGGCCACGATGGCGATGGGATTGCGAAGCGAATCTAGGTTCTCCAAAGGCATCTGACCATTTTATCGTGCCCGGGCATGACGTTTCGCCGGGGCCGTGCAGCTTGGAGCGAAGTCCGGCCAGGCGCCGGCTCATGGCGAGCGGGGAATTCCGGTGATGGCAGTCGGTGGCTACGTCAGACGATTGTCCAGGAGGCCCCATGGGCGTGCATTGCGCTCCGCCAGTTCCAGGCACTCCTGCTCGCCCAGCGTATGCGGGCTGAAGCCGGCAAGCTGCAGCAACAGTCCGGAAGAGTTCTCTATCTCGATGCACTGCTCGACCGCCTGAGATACCGAACCAGCGGCGACGATCCCGTGATTGGCGCACATCGACGCTCTGGGACATACCGTGACCGGGGAAGATCAGCATTGGCATGTGGGCAAGGCCGCGACGGACCTCGGAGACTTCGGGCCGCTGAAGGGCTCCGCAGCTGAGCTTCCCGTGTTCATCACCCGCGGTGTCTTCATCGACTCCGCCAAGTACGTGGGCCACGCCCTGCGCAAGGGCGAGGCGTTCACCGAGGAGCTCTTCGACGCCTACCTGGCGGAGCACGGCATCGAAATCCACGAGGGCGACGTCGTCCTCTTCCGTTCGGGCGCGGGCGCTTACTGGGAGGACACGGATGTGTTCAACAAGGAATACGATGGCGGCGGCATCACGCTGGAAGTCGCCAGAAAGCTCTCGGCCGCCGGCATCCGCGCCGTCGGTGGAGACACATCGACCGTCGAGGTCCAGCCCTCCACTGTGCCCGGCAACCCGCATCCGGTGCACGAGCACCTGCTGATCGAGAACGGCATCCACATCATGGAGAACATGATCCTCGAGGAGCTCTCCGAGGATGACTGCACCGAATTCCTGTTCCTCGGCCTTCCCCCGAAGGTCAAGGGGGCGACCGGCTCGATGTTCAGGCCGGTCGCCATTGCCTGATGGCAGTGAGCGGTCACTCCCGCTGGCGTGGATAGCCGGTGGGAGTGACGTGGCGGCGGGGAATTCGAGGCCCCGCCACCACGCTGTTTCCAGGGGATATGCCGGGCGATAGAATACGCAGTGATCCACGAGAGGAATATCCCATGGCCCAGAACTACGAGCGCATTTTCGCCATGACCTTTGGCTCCATCTATTCGCTGTACCTGACGAAGGTGGAGAAGAAGGGGCACGGAAAGGACGAGCTGGACCAGGTCATCACGTGGCTGACGGGCTACGACGAGGCCGGACTGGAAGAAGCGGTCGCCAACGAGGTAGACCTCGAGACGTTCTTCGCGCAGGCTCCCGCCATGAACCCGAATGCATCCCTTATCACCGGTGTCATCTGCGGCTACAGGGTGGAGGATATCGAGGAGCCCACCATGCAGAAGATCCGCTACATGGACAAACTGGTGGATGAGCTCGCGCGCGGAAAGAAGATGGCGTCGATCCTGAGGGGAAGCCAGGCCTAAAGGGAAGCCGGGCTAACAGAAGCCAGACTAACAGAAGCCAGACTTAAAGGGATGCCGGGCTAACGGAAGCCGGACTTAAGACATCTGGACCACAGTGCGAAGCTTTGATGACTCCTGGTCCGCTGTGGTTCCCAAGGCTATGCCGAAGCCTTGGCGGTGCGTAGTTTCGCTGCTCCTTCCTCACTCATCGGGGGAGTTTCTCCGCCGAACGCTGGGCAGTATCTCTGGAAGTGGCACCAGTTGCAGAGGGGAGAGGTCTTCGCCTCGAATTCTCCGGTGTCCAGGCGTTCCTCGATTGCCGACCATGCCGAGTCCAGTTCCATCCCGATGGCGTCGACATCGGCCGGTACCGGATCGTAGGTCAGGGTGCGGCCGTCCTTGAGATAAATGAGTTGGGTGCGAGCAGGGAGGTTCTTTCCCGAGAGAACCAATGCCGCCGCGTAGAAACGCATCTGGAAGATCGCTTCGGCTTGGAAACGAGGATTCGGGGACTTCCCAGTCTTGTAGTCGACAACACGAAGCGCTCCATTGGAAGCCTCGTCCAATCGATCGATGATGCCCCGGATATGAAGCCCCGATGGCAATGTCGCGTTGACGAATGATTCGCGTGCGGCAGGCTGGAGAAACTGAGGATTCTCCATCTTGAAGTAGTTCCCGATCAGTACGCGCCCCGAACCCAACCACGATTCGATGGCGGCGGCGTCGTCGAACAATTTCGCATCCTCAGGCTTCTTCTCCAGATGAGCTTGCCACTGGGGTTCGAGAATGTCCTGGGCGTGCTGTTGCGTGCGTTCGGATGCGGGCGCGTCGAAAAGCTTCTCCAGAACGGCATGCACCAATGTCCCCCGCAATGCTTCGATCGACGGCGGCTCGGGCATCCGATCGACGCTTCGAAGCCGGAACAGCAGCGGGCACTGCTTGAAGTCCTTGGTTCGCGAGGGCGAAAGTGCTGCGTGAAAACTCATGTTCCAACCGTACAACGTCCCTCCGACACGAAAAGGTGGGTCATTGCCTCTGTGAGGATCAGGCAGGGCGGAAGCCAGTGAAAAGCCACTCGCCATCCATGCCGGGATGCATGTTGTCATCAGAATTCTTTAAGCCGTGATGGTATGTTGCCGACATGCACAGCAAGTCTCCGTCGGATGGTTTTCGTAAGGATGTCCAAGGGTTACGCGCAATTGCCGTCGTCGCCGTGCTGCTCTACCATGCGGGTTTACCAGCGGTTTCGGGCGGATATGTAGGTGTCGACATATTCTTTGTCATCTCCGGATTTCTTATCACGAGCCATCTGCTCTCCCAGCTTGATCGCCACGGGCGAATTCATTTTGGAAGTTTCTACGCCAAGAGAATCCGGCGCATTCTGCCCGCCTCGTTCGCAGTCCTGGCCCTGTCGCTCGTCGGTGCGGTGCTGTGGTATCCGCCGGTCCTCATGGACGAGGTTCGCAGGGGAGCGGTGGCCACCGCGCTCTATGTTCCCAACTTCCTCTTCGCGAAGGACGGGACGAACTATCTGGCCGAGGACACTCCCTCTCTCTTCCAGCACTACTGGTCGCTCGGAATCGAGGAGCAGTTCTACCTGCTGTGGCCGCTGCTCCTCATGCTCGGATTCCTCATCGCGCGTAGGAACCGGAAGATCCTCTTCGCAATGGTCTCGGTTCTGGTGGTGGCCTCGTTCGTCTACGCGGTGCACATGACGGAGGCATCCCAACCGGACGCCTTCTTCCTCCTTCCCTCTCGAATGTGGGAACTCGGCATGGGTGGCCTGGTGGCATTCCTGTTGAAGGGAAGCCACGCACGCATGCCGGCTTGGCTCGGCGATACCCTCTCGTGGGCCGGGATCGCAGGGATCGCCGCGGCCGTTTTTCTCTTCGACGGCTACACCCCGTTCCCCAGTTACAACGCGGCGCTCCCCGTCCTCGCGACAGCGGCGGTGATCGCGGGCGGCGCCAGTCACGGGAGATATGGACCCTACGGGTTGCTCTCCACGAGGCCGTTCCAATTCCTCGGCCTCATCTCCTACTCCCTATACCTCGTGCACTGGCCACTGCTGATGCTCCCTCAGGCAGCGTCGGGATTCCGTACCGCGCTATCTCTTCCCGCTGGACTCGCTCTCGCGGCGTTGGCGATTCCCCTTGCCTGGCTCAGCTACCGGTTCATCGAGCAGCCGTTCCGCAAGTCGTCGTGGGCCGTGCGCATTCCGAAACGGCGCGTGTTCCTGACGGCCGCTGCGAGTTCCCTCGGATGCCTGGTCTTGGCGACCGGTGCGCAGGCCGCGTCCGACGCTCGTCCGCAAGACGGCGGCGTCGTCGCCGAGCAGTACTCTCCCTCGGTACCTCCCCCTTCGGGAAACACTGCCGTCCCCAGCAATATGCGCCCGACACTTGAAGGCGCCTCGGACGATCTGGACCCCATCCACACCAATGGATGCAATCTCTCCTCTGGAAGTTCTGTCCCGCCGGATTGCGTGTTCGGCGACCCGGATGATCCCCGAATCGTTCTTTTCGGCGATTCCCATGCGGCGCAGTGGTTTCCAGCAATCTGGGGCTATGCGGAGCAAGCCGGGTACTCGGTGGAGATACAGACGAAGAACGTGTGTCCGGCCGTCGATGTGACAGTGTTGCGCACCGGTGTCCCCTTTGACGAATGCGACGAATGGCGTGAAAACGCGTTGCAGAAGATCGAGGAAACCGATCCTGCCCTTGTCATCATGTCGAGCCGTGAGGAAGCCATTTTCGAGCAGGATGGCTCTCCGAAGGAAGAGGCATGGGTAGAGGGGACTCGTCGGACTATTGAACGCATACCTGCACCGGTGCTTGTCTTGACGGATACGCCGAGTCCCGGTTTCACACCAAGCACATGCCTTTCTGCGAATATCTCCGATCAGGATCACTGTGCGGCAGATCGATCCCAAGTGATCGACAGCGAGAAGAAGGCGATGGAGAGAGATGCTGTAGAGGACGCTGGTGCTTCATGGGCCAGCATGAACGAATATATCTGCGATGACGAATTATGTCGGCCCATCCTCGACGACATTCTGGTGTATCGGGATTCCGATCACCTGACGAGTACATTCGCAGCTGAGCTAGTCCGCCCGATGGGAGAGATCATCGAGACAGCGATCGAGGGAAGCTGACGTCAGGATCGGCGCTGCGGGTCGTGCCGAGCCTCGGCAAAGTACCGGGCCGGGTGAGGAATCGGTCGAACGAGATCGTGGGAGAGAGCCGAGTAACGGGCCGGGAGGACCTGGCGGGAACGCGCCGTCGTCGTCCACTAGAATCGACTTCCATGAGTGAGACTACCGGAGACCGCAGGCGCGGCCCCTTCCGCGCGGGTGAGCGCGTCCAGCTGACCGATACGAAGGGGCGGCAGTACACGATTTCGTTGACCCGGGACGGATATTTCCAATCCACCCGCGGTTCGTTCCGGCATTCCCTTGTGATCGGTGCTGAGGAGGGCACGGTGATCGAGACCGAGGACGGGCGCAGGTTCCTCGCGTTGCGCCCGTTGGTATCCGACTATGTCCTGTCGATGCCGCGTGGGGCCACGGTCGTCTATCCCAAGGACGCCGCCCAGATCGTGCATATGGCCGATATCTTCCCGGGTGCCCGGGTCTTCGAAGCCGGGCTCGGTTCTGGAGCGCTGTCGCTCTCATTGCTGGGAGCGACCGGGCCGGATGGCCATCTATTGTCTGCCGAGCGACGCCCGGAATTCGCCGAGATCGCCAAGGGCAACGTCGAATCCTGGTATGGCACCGACCTGCCTCCGTGGGATATCGCGATAGGGGATGCCGACGCCGTCCTCGACGGCCTGGAGCCAGGTTCGCTGGACCACGTCGTCCTGGACATGCTGGCACCGTGGGAGATCATCGATTCGGCGACATCCGCTTTGCGCCCGGGTGGCGTGATCCTCGTGTACGTTGCGACGACGACGCAGATGTCCCGCTTCGTCGAAGACTTGCGTTCAAGCGAGTCGTTCACCGAGCCGACGGCCTCTGAGACGCTGGTGCGAACCTGGCACCTCGAAGGTCTGGCGGTGCGCCCCGATCACAGGATGATCGGCCACACCGGCTTCCTCGTGGTCGCGCGCAAGCTTTCAGCATCGTCCAAGCCGCTGGTCGCCTCGCGTAGGCCAGCGAAAGCCGCCTACTCCGAGGCTCCAGCGTGGGCCGCGGATGGAGCCGGGGGAGCAGGGGAAGAAGGGTGGTCGGAGGACTTGCGAGAGCGGAGCATTTCGCCGAAGAAGTTGCGGAAGGTACGCCGCGATGTTGCCCACCGCGCCGACGTCGAAGAAACCGGGGATTCGCTTGGGGGCCGCCACGGTCAGGAGACCCGAGAGAAGATCGAGTCCGAGCTGAAGGCGCGGGATGAGCGGCGTGGGCAGGGAGAAGGCTTCGGAGGCGAGAGCTGAGTGCGGGCGCAGGCGGGG
>JAZDRN010000012.1:0-67379 GCA_047501485.1 Actinomycetaceae bacterium L2_0104
AAAAACAACCAAACCCCACCCCCCCCCCCCCCACCCCCTGTTTGAACAAAAAAAACAAAAACGGGCCGCGACAAGGGAATGGGCTGGGGCCCCTCCTCAACGGCGTACGCTTTCTCCGCTCATCGTTTCACGCACGGAGACGAGCCGACACTAAGCCCGCTCAGAAGCCAAAGCTACGCCCATGTACGGCACCCCCGGCTTCTAGCCCACCCGCACCTGTGCCTACGACGCGGCCTCCGCCGGCTTCCCCTCGGGACCCTTCATGTAGCGGACAACCGCCCTGGAGACCGCCTCGGCAACTCGGGGGTCGAAAACTCCAGGAATGATGTAGTTGGAATTGCGCTGATCATCTGTCACCACATCTGCGACAGCAACTGCAGCGGCCCGCAACATCTCGTCGTCGATCGTGTTGGCAGCAGCTTTCAACATTCCCTTGAACAGGCCCGGGAAGACCAGAACATTATTGATCTGATTCGGATAGTCAGAGCGTCCGGTTGCGACGATGGAAGCATGCAGCCCGGCTTCCGCAGGATCGACCTCCGGGGTCGGATTGGCCATCGCGAACACGATGGCTTTGTCCGCCATCGTCGCGATGTCGTCGCCGTCGAGGATATTTCCAGAGGAGACGCCAATGAAAACGTCTGCTCCCGCGAGTACATCTCTCAGGCTTCCCTGAAGCCCATTCGGGTTCGTGTTCTGAGCCAGCCAATTTCGATGGGCGTTGGCCTCCTCACGGAACGGCCCCAAAGCACCTTCCCGTCCACAGCCGATGACGTCGTGAGCACCGTGCAGCTTGAGAAGCCTGATAATCGCCGAACCCGCCGCGCCCACTCCGGAGACGACGATCCGGACATCCTCGATCTTCTTGTCTACAACCCTCAGGGCATTGATCAGAGCAGCAAGAGTGACGATAGCGGTTCCATGCTGGTCGTCATGGAATACCGGAATGTCCAACTCCTCACGCAGGCGTTCCTCTATCTCGAAACATCGGGGCGCGGAGATATCCTCGAGATTGATCCCTCCATATACCGGCGCGATTGCCTTGACGATGGAGATGATCTCCTCGGTGTCCTTGGTGTCGAGGCAGACCGGCCAGGCATCGACCCCGCCGAACTTCTTGAAGAGGGCAGCCTTGCCCTCCATGACCGGCAGCGCCGCTTCGGGGCCGATATCGCCAAGCCCGAGAACGGCGGTACCGTCCGTAACCACCGCCACCGTGTTCTTCTTGATGGTGTAGCTACGCGCAAAACTCTTATCGCGGGCGATCTTCTTACAGACACGGGCCACCCCGGGCGTGTAGACGCGAGCGAGGTCTTGACGCGTGCGGAGCGGGTTCTTCAGCTCGACTGAGATCTTTCCACCCACGTGGGCCTCGAGTGTTGCGTCGGAGATTTCGAGGACCTTCGTGCCCACCATCATCTCGATCCGGTGGTTGACCTCGTTGACGTGAGGAGTATTCACACAGTCACAGGTGACGAGCACGATCAAATAGTCCTCTAGCGATTCCACCATGTCGATGCCGGTGACCAGAGCGCCGGCATCGGCCACCGCCTCTACCAGGTGCTGAGTTGCACGAGGATGAGACGGAACTCTCACTCGCATTGTCACCGTATAACTGGGACTGGTCAAAGCCATGATGGACTCACCTCTCGGGGACTGCGCCAAACTAGTAATGCCCTGATAGTAGACACTGCACGTCACGGAATCGCGGTCTGACCATATTCAGGACACGGGCCTCGGCTTCGACCCTCACTAGCTATTTTCCCACAGGTTACCGGGACTTAAGTCCGTCATAACAATCGACCTTTCCGGTCCTACCAGTCGTGAACGCACTCCAAATCGGTCTGACCATTACCCCGCGCAGAACTTTCGCACGATCGCCCGAAGCAACCACCTGACAAATATGAGAAGGGGATACACGGAGCGAGAAGCTATCCGACACAGCCCAACTCCGAGCCTGGAAGATGGCATACTTTGTCAAAACCGCCTCAGGTGACCAGTATGAGAGACTTTGGCGAGCTTTATCCGAATTTTGTCAATCCCAACTCTTTACATTGTTAAGATTGGCCCAAAACACCAAACGATGCGTCGTCATCCGCTCTCAGCATCCGATTCACGTCCGGCAGAGAGTACCGTTCAAACACCACGCCGCATCACCAAGTCATTTGGCAATAGCCACGATTAGAGGAGTGAGCACTATGAGCCAAGATGAACAAGACCTCGACCAGCCAAGGCGCCTGGACATCACCGTTGATCGCGATTCGAGCACCCCGCTGCACATGCAGGTCTCCGAACCGATCACCCAGTTGATCGTCTCTGGCGAACTCGCACCGGGGCAGCTCATCGAAGATGAAGTCACTCTCGCGAACCGTCTCTCGGTGTCACGCCCAACTGTCCGGCGCGCATTTCAGGATATGGTCAACGCGGGGCTTCTGACGAGACGTCGCGGCGTCGGAACCCGGGTTACCCCCTCCCACATCCGACGGAAAATCGGGTTGACCAGCCTCCATGACGATCTGGACAAAGCCGGGCTATCTCCGCGCACCGACGTTCTGTCCTACAACGTCCAGTTGGCCGACGAGTCGCTGGCACGCCTTCTGGAATGCAAGGAGGGCGCCGAAGTGGTACTCATCGAACGGTTGCGCTGGAGCAAAGACACCCCTCTAGCCCTCATGCATAATATCCTGCCCGCCAAGTACGCCCCCTCCCTCACGGAACTCAACGCGCACGGTCTTTACAACTGCCTCGCCAAGCGAGGGATCAGGCCGACCAACGCTGTTCAAAGCGTCGCGGCTCGGTTGGCGGATGCACGGGAGGCGGACCTCCTGCAGATCGACGAGGGCGCCGCTCTGCTGACCACGCAGCGCTCCGCGTACTCAGAGGCCGGCGAACTCGTTGACTACGGCCGCCACGTCTACGATGCGTCGCAATACCAGGTGACCTTCAGTCTCCACGCGGAGTGACCCCGGAGTTCACGTCGCCAAGAACTGCGCCGGTAGAGCGACGGTGGGGGGGGTTCGGTTCGAACCGAAACCCCCACCGTCGCCATTGGCGAGCGTCACTCTATCCGCGGGCTTCCCCCCTTGTGTGGTCTAGCCCGATTTACGGCTATGACGGCGTGCTATCGCCTACTGCGCGCGTTCCATGATGAGCTCACGCACCCGAGCGGCGTCGGCCTTACCCCGCGTCGCTTTCATAACAGCTCCCACGATGGCTCCAGCGGCCTGAACTTTTCCTGCCCGGATCTTGTCCAGCACATCCGGATTGGCAGCGAGAGCCTCTTCGACAGCTGTCACGAGGGCGCCGTCGTCGGACACGATCTCCAGTCCGCGGGCCGCAACGACCTCGGTGGGGGTCCCCTCTCCGGCCAACACGCCCTCGAGGGCCTGGCGAGCCAACTTATCGTTGAGCTTGCCCTGCTGCACCAACGAATCCAGCTCCGCTACCTGCTTGGGAGTGACCGGCGCGTCTTCCAGCTCCAGCTCTGACTCCTTGGCGAAACGAGCGATATCGCCCATCCACCACTTGCGCGCGCCCGCCGGGGTTGCCCCGGCGCGAACGGTCTCTTCGACGACGTCGATCGCACCGGCGTTGACGAGATCACGCAGCTCCTCGGAAGACAGCTTCCATTCCTCCGAGATACGACGGCGACGGGCCGCCGGCAACTCGGGAAGCGACTTCCGCAATTCCTCCACCCACTCGCGAGCGGGCGATACCGGAACCAGGTCAGGCTCCGGGAAGTAGCGATAGTCCTCAGAATCCGACTTCACGCGGCCCGACGAGGTGGAGGCATCCTCCTCGTGGTAATGGCGGGTTTCCTGAATGATGGTTCCACCCGCTGCAAGAATCGCCGCCTGCCTGCGGATCTCGTAACGCACGGCGTTCTCGATGCCCCGGAACGAGTTGACATTCTTGGTCTCGGTGCGGGTCCCGAAGGGAGCCTCGGGATTCTCGCGCAACGATACGTTGACGTCCGCACGCACGTTTCCACGCTCCATGCGAGCCTCGGAGACTCCCAGCGCCCGGAAGATGTCGCGCAGCGAGCGCACGTAGGCGGCCGCCACCTCGGGAGCGTTCGCACCGATGCCCGTGGCAGGGTGGGAGACGATCTCCACCAGCGGCACGCCCGCGCGGTTGTAGTCGACGAGCGAATACTTGGCTCCCTGGATCCGGCCAGCACCGCCCACGTGGGTGTTCTTTCCGGCATCCTCCTCCATATGGGCGCGCTCGATCGGGAACCGGTAGACAGTCCCATCCGGCAGGTCCAGATCGAGGTATCCCTCGTATGCGATCGGCTCGTCGGATTGGGAGGTTTGGAAGGCCTTCGTCAGGTCCGGGTAGAAGTAGTTCTTGCGTGCGAACCGGCAGGTCTCGGCAATAGAGCAGTTGAGAGCGAGGCCGATCTTGATGGCATACTCCACCGCCTTCGCGTTCACCACCGGCAGCGATCCCGGAAGACCGAGCGAAACCGGGGTCACGAACGTGTTCGGATCTCCACCGAACGCGTTCGGTGCGCCGTCGAACATCTTGGTCGCCGTTCCCAGCTCGACGTGCACCTCAAGCCCGATAACGGGGTCGAAGCGCTTGACGGCCTCATCAAAATCCATCAATTCGTCCATCACAGCGTCTCCTCCCATTCGGCTGCCGGGCAGGCATTGGCGACAGGCTCGCCGATCCCCGCCTCGAGCGCTCCGGCAATTCGGTACATCGTGGCATCGCCGTGGGCGGGCGCCAGGATCTGGAAGCCAACCGGCAATCCGTCCTCCTCCGCCAGGCCAGAGGGCAGCGAGAGCCCAGGGACACCCGCGAGGTTCGCGGGGATCGTCGCCACATCGTTGAGGTACATCGCCATCGGATCGTCGATCTTATCGCCGAACTTGAAGGCCGTGGTGGGAGCCGTCGGCGAAACCAGCACGTCGCACTGCTCGAAGGCAGCATCGAAATCGCGCTGCACCAGTGTGCGCACCTTCTGCGCGCTGCCATAGTAGGCGTCGTAGAAGCCGGCACTCAGCACGAAGGTTCCCAGGATGATGCGACGCTTGACCTCATCGCCGAATCCGGCGCCGCGCGTGGCGGCCATGACGGTCTCAGCGGTCACCGGCCCCTGGGAGGGCTCAACGCGGATGCCGTAGCGCATCCCATCGAACCGGGCGAGGTTCGAGGAGACCTCGGCCGGCATGATGAGGTAGTAGGCACCGAGCGCGTACTCGAAGGACGGGCAGGACACCTCGATGACCTCCGCACCCAATCCCTTCAACACCTCGACGGAGTCGTTGAAGGAAGCGAGCACCCCCTCCTGGTATCCCTCGCCCTGCAATTGACTGACAACACCGACCTTCACGCCGTTCAGCGGCTTACCCGCCGCATCCGCGACGATCTGCTCGAGCGCGGGAACCGGTTCATCGAGCGACGTCGAATCGAGCGGGTCGTAACCGCCCACGACTTCCTGCAGCGCGGCGGCGTCGGCCACCGTACGGGTGACGGGACCGATCTGATCCAGCGAGGATGCCATGGCGATCAGACCGTAGCGCGAGACGGCACCGTAGGTCGGTTTCACGCCAACGGTTCCGGTGACCGCACCCGGCTGGCGGATGGAACCGCCCGTGTCCGATCCGAGGGCGAGGGGAACCATGAATGCACCGACGGCGGCTGCGGAACCGCCACCGGAGCCACCCGGGATGCGCTCGTTGTCCCACGGGTTCAACGTGGGGCCGAAAGCTGAATGTTCGGTGGACGAACCCATGGCGAACTCGTCCATATTCGTCTTGCCCACGATGGGCAAACCGGCCGCGTTCAGCTTCTCCACCACGGTGGAGTCATACGGCGGTAGCCATCCTTCCAGGATCTTCGAGGCGCAGGTGGTCGGCTTGCCCCGCGAAACCATGTTGTCCTTGATGGCAATGGGCACGCCCGCTAGACGCGGCAGCGTCTCACCGGTGGCACGCCTGGCGTCGACCTCACGGGCGGTGGCGAGGGCGCCGTCGTCGTCGACGAAAAGGAACGCGTTGATCCTCGGATTGAGGGCATGAATGCGATCAAGGCAGGCCTGTGTCAGCTCGACGGACGTGATCTCTCCGGTGGCAAGCAGATCGGCCAGTTCGAGCGCGCTCTTCTTGAGAAGTTCGTTCATCACTCCTCCCCCAGAATCTGTGGAACCAGGAACTTTCCATCCTCGGCCGCGGGGGCCGAGGCAAGAACCTCGTCGCGATCGAGAGTGGGTACGACCACGTCTTCGCGCATGACGTTGCTGAGAGGAATCGGGTGGCTGGTAGCCGGTACATCCGGGGTTGCCACCTCGGACACCTTGGCGACGGCGTCGGCAATGACACCGAGTTCATCCGACAGCCGCTCAACCTCCTGGGGTGTGAGAGCAATTCGTGCGAGGCCGGCCAAGCGCGCGACCTCGTCTACAGAGAATGACGACATGTTCTCGATTCTACGTTGTTTATTGTTTCGGACCGGAAACGAACGTGGTGACGTTCACCCGTTTTGTTGGCCGGTACGGCGTGATAGTCACTCTCCCACGGCCAGCCGGTTCCGGCACGACGACGTCCTCGCTACCGGCCCGCTTATCAGGACAAAGCCCTTCCACAGTCTGATAAGCACGTCGTGGTATCGCCCCGCCGACCGGTAAGGTTATCCTATGCTCCGACTTTCCGTCCCTTCTCGCCAGCAGGTCCTCTCCGCGATGAAGTGGACCTCGCTTGCCGCACTGGGGGTTCAGGCCGCAGCCGTCGCCACCGTGACCGCCGTCGACTCCATGCGAAAACGCAGGCGCCCGCAGTCCGGGATCTTCCCGCATCTGCCGCCTCAAGACGTGAGCGTCGGCGGCAACGAGTTCACGATCTTCACATACGGCCGCGAACTCTACGACGTCATGTTGGCCGATATCCGCGCCGCCAAAGAGACCATCTATTTCGAGTGCTTCATCGTCAAAGCGGATGAGACCGGCTATGAGTTCCGCAACGCCCTCATTGACGCGGCACGCCGGGGCGTGGACGTCTATATCCTCTTGGACACGTGGGGGAACCTCAACTCCGACCCTCGCTTCCGGCACTTCCCGAAGATGCCGCATCTGTACTCCATCAACTTCCCACTGGTGAGAACAGGTATCTTCACGGGCCGCGAGCGCGACAAGGGCCGCGATCACCGCAAGATCATGACGGTCGATGGCAGCATCGGCTATGTGGGCGGATATAACGTGGGCAGACTCTACGCGCACCACTGGCGCGACACCCATCTGCGGGTCGAAGGTGCTGCGGCGCACCAACTGGAACTGTCCTTCATCACCATGTGGAACAGCTACCGCACGCAGAATTCCCCTCGCCTGGAGTTCGCGCCCACCCACGATTGGGATTCCGCGATTCTGGTGCGGGAGAACGCCCCGTCACGGGACATCTATCCGATCCGAGCCCTGTATATCGAAGTCCTCAACCGTGCGTCCAAGCGCGCCTGGATCACGATGGGCTACTTCATTCCCGACGATGCCATGATGCACGCTCTCGTTGCGGCAGCTCGGCGGGGTGTGGACGTCCGCATCCTCATCCCGGAGTATTCCAACCATATCTATGCGGATTGGGTGGCTCGCTCGCACTACGACGAACTGCTGCGCAACGGCGTCAAGATCTTCCTCTACGAGGAGGCGATGGTGCACGCCAAGACGATGACCGTCGACGGCGCGTGGTCCACCGTGGGAACCGCGAACATCGATCGGTTGTCACTGCGCGGCAACTTCGAGATCAATATGGAGATCTACGCGGAGTCCTTCGCTACGGTGATGGAGGAGATCTTCGAGGTGGACCTGGACAACTCCCACGAGCTGACGCGCCAGATGTGGGCTCAGCGCAGCAAGATCGCGTGGGTGCTGGAGCGCGTGCTACGTCCGCTCGCGCCCCTCATGTAACCATCCTCCGTCCACGCTTTCGCTTGGAGGTGGAGACTCTTGCGGCAGTCGTTTGCTACGGATACGGTGAGGAAGCGGTCACTGCCGCCCTGAGCCGCAGACCGTGTCCAGTAGATGACCGATTCAAGGAGAGTGCGGCGTGGGATTCCTCAGCGATGAACTTTTGGAGAAGATTCATGGGCGTGCAGCCCGGTATGACGCGGAGAACACTTTTCCCCATGAGGACCTTGAGGACCTGCGCAAAGCCGGATACCTCGCGGCTTTCGTACCCTCCGAATATGGAGGAGGCGGCCTGACGCTCGAGGAGATCGCGGCAGAGCAGACACGCCTCGCCATGGCCGCGCCGGGCACGGCCCTGGGCATCAACATGCACCAGATCATCGTGGGTCTGGGTCGCCATCTGGTACGCAACGGCAATCCCCGAGGCGAGTTGATTCTGCGCGAAGCCGCGGCCGGCGAGCTCTTCGGTTTCGGCATCTCCGAACCCGGCAACGATCTCGTGCTCTTCGGTTCGATCTCCCAGGCTGAGCCGGACGGCGAGGGCGGCTACTCGTTCACCGGCGTCAAGATCTTCAACTCGCTGGCACCCGCGTGGTCCCGGCTGCTCACCTTCGGGCGCGACGATTCCGGCCAGGACGGGCCACATTCCGTTTTCGCAATTCTCACTCGCGACGACGGCGGATTCGAACTCAAGGACGATTGGGACACCTTGGGCATGCGCGCAACGCAGTCCCAGACCCTGCTGCTGCAGGGCGCTCACGCCCCGGAGTCCCGCGTTCTGGCGCGCCCAGAACCCGGTCCGTCAAAGGATCCCGTGGTTTTCGGCATCTTCGCGCATTTCGAGATCCTGCTGGCGGCAACCTACGCGGGTGTGGGAGAACGCGCTGTCGAGGTCGCCGTCGAACATGTGAAAACCCGCAAATCTGTCAAGAACCAGACCGTGTATGCCAACGATCCGGACATTCGCTGGCGCATTGCGACCGCCGCGCTCGAGATGAACGCCGTGGGGCCGCAGATACGCGAGTTGGCGCGTGATGTCGAGGACGGCGTGGATCGTGGCCCGATCTGGATGCCCCAACTGTCCGCGGTGAAGAACGCCGCCGCCGAGGCTTCGTTGCGAGCCGTGGAGCAGGCCGTGCGGGCCTGCGGGGGCTCGTCGTACTTCAATCGCTCCGAGCTCTCGCGCCTGTACCGTGACGTGGTTGCGGGACTGTTCCAGCCCTCCGATCAGGAGTCTCTGCACGGTGCGTGGGCCAATGCCATGCTTGGGCCGGTGACGGACTGAGGTCCGGCCGGGAATCGAGTGATGAGTGACGGCCCTTCAACCAGCCTCCACTCAATCGGGTCGACTCGTGTTGCGGGCTTGCTCTCGCCGTCTGCTGAACCAGGCGGCGAGAGCCAACCCGATCGCGGCTCCCAGCGCATCGATGATCACGTCTCGCGGACTTCCGGTGCGTCCGGGGACGAACAGCTGGTGGATCTCATCGGAGATGGCGTAGAGGACCGCGATGCCGAAGCTCCACAGCAGGGCTCCGCCTCGCTCGATATGCGCTCGCAGAGCGTAGAAGCTCAACAGGGCGAGCACCGCGTACTCCGTCATGTGAGCCGCTTTGCGAACCAGGAACCCCAGCGTCTCCCGGGAGCCGGGAACGCCAATCCCCTGCAGCCAGTTCACGATGATGTCGCTACGACCTCCCGACGCATCGCCGGCCTCGGTGGAGAAGCGGAAGATGACCACCATCCAGGCCACGACGAAGAGGTATCGCCACCAATACTTCACGTGAGAACTCCGCCTCGGCTAAGCGTCCGTGGAGTCATCCGCAGCTTGCTCAACATCCGCCGCCCTGCCCTCTTCCACGGCCTGCCCGGTGCTCATAGCCTGCTCGCCGGCCGCGGCGAGCGCCTCCGGAAGCTCGCCGGTGCGCAACAGCTCATTGAACTGCTCGACGTCGAGAATCGGAACTCCGAGGTCCGCAGCCTTGGTCGCCTTGGAACCGGCGTTGTCCCCGGCCACCACGGCGGTGGTCTTCTTGGATACCGACCCCGCAGCCTTGCCTCCGCGTACCACGATCGCCTCTTTCACGCTGTCGCGCGTATATCCTTCAAGGGAACCCGTGGCGACGATCGTCATGCCCTCCAGCGTCTGGGGAAGCTCCTCGCCAACCTCGTCCTCGAAGACAACTCCCTCTGCATGCCAACGCTCGATGACCTCGCGGTGCCAATCCACCTCGAACCACTCTGAGAAGGATTGGGCGATTATCGCGCCCACGCCGTCGATCTCTGCCAGATCCTCGACGGAAGCCGCACGTAGCGCCTCCAGCGAAGGAATACGAGCAGCGAGCGCACGCGCCGCCGTCGGCCCAACGTGGCGAATCGAGAGCGCGACCAGCTTGCGCCAGAGTTCCTTCGTCTTTGCCTTGTCCAACTCATCGACGATCTTGGCGATGGCTTTGCCCGGCTGAGACGGGCCCACCATCTCGGGGCTGCCGCCACGCGGATATTTCCACTTGGGCTTCGTCCACGCGGCTCGAACGCGGCGGTAGTCCCCTGTCAGTTCTCCCTTCGCGCGTACTTCCTGCCAGATCCAGACATCGCGGACATCCTCGGCCTGTAGAGAGAACAGGCCCGCTTCGGTCTCGAGCAACGGCTGCTGCACTTCCGGAATCCCCAGCTCTCGCTGTATACGCTCGGGGATGATCTCCTCGGAATGGACGATGGCGCCGTCCTCATCCACGACACCGAGTTCCACGAGTCTCTCATGCGAGAGCGAGATCTTTCGATCACGGCCGGTCGCGGGATCCTCGATGAGAAGAACATGGCCTGTCGCAAGAGCCATCAGTGCGGCACCCCTGGCGGCCTCTGGATCGGTGAGCCACAACGCCGTCACATCCCCCAGGGCCTCGATGTCCAACGCGCCTCTCGAGCCGATATGGCTGACGCGTTCGGTGAGCTGCGCCGGGCAGGAACGAGTATTGGGGCAGCGCAGGTCGACGTCGCCCTCCTTCGCCGGTGCGATCGGCGTGCCGCACGAGGGGCAACTGTCCGGCATGGTCCATTCGCGCTCGGACCCGTCACGCAACGCCAGAACAGGGCCCACGACCTCCGGGATGACGTCGCCGGCCTTGCGCAGGATGACGATGTCGCCGATGAGAACGCCCTTTCGCGCCACCTCGGTGGGATTGTGGAGGGTCGCCTGGGAAACCGTGGATCCTGCCACGAGGACAGGCTCCATCACCGCGAAGGGAGTGACCCGCCCGGTGCGCCCCACCTGCGTGCGTATGTCGAGCAATCGCGTCTCCACCTCCTCGGGCGGATATTTGTACGCCACCGCCCAACGCGGCACTCGCGAGGTGAAGCCCAACCTGGCTTGCAGGCCTCGGTCGTTCACCTTGAATACGGCGCCATCGATGCCATGGATGAGCTCATAGCGGTCCTCCCCGTGCCGGGCGACGAACTCCTCGACGCCCTCCCACGAGTCGATGAGCTCGGTGTAGGGAGACACTGGAATGCCCCAGTTCTGAAAAGCCTCGTACACGCCCTCCTGGGTGGTCACCAGAGCTGCAGTCTGCGCGGGCACGTCCTCCAGGGCACCGATGCCGTGAGCGATGAAAGACAGCGGGCGCGCCGCCGTGGCGCGCGGATCCTTCTGCCGTAGAGATCCCGCGGCGGCGTTGCGCGGGTTCGCATACTGCTTCTGGCCTTCGGCCTCGAGCTTTGCGTTGAATTCGGCGAACTCCTTGAGTGGGAAGAAGACCTCGCCGCGCACCTCCATGACGCCGGGCCACCCATCGCCATCCAGCTGTTCTGGAATCGCGGCGATGGTGCGAGCATTGGCGGTGACGTCTTCTCCCGTGGCTCCATCCCCCCGCGTTCCGGCCACGGTCAATGCCCCGTTTTCGTAGCGCAGGTTGAGGGCGAGGCCATCGATCTTGGTCTCCGCCGTGACACCGAAGCCCCCGGGAAGCTCGGCCCGCATGCTGTTGTACCAGACTTTCAGCTCTTCCAGCGAGAACACGTCCTGCAACGAGTAGAGCCGCTCCAGGTGCCGCACCGTCGCAAATCCCGTGGCCTCGGCGGGAGCGCCCACCACCCGCGTAGGCGAATCGGGCGTGGCCAGATCGGGATACGCCTCCTCAATGGCACGAAGTTCGTGGATGAGCCGATCGTAGTGCTCGTCGGTCAACTCCGGGGATTCTCCCGAGTGATAGGCCACCTGTGCGGCGACGACGAGTGGTGCGATCTCCTCCCACTTCTTCGCGGCCTCGTTGAGCGTTTCCGGCAGGCTCTCTTGGCCGGGCACTTGGGTCACGGGCTCGTTGCCCAGGGGTTCCACCTGTTCACTATTCACGAGGTCTATTGTCCACTAGTGCGGGGCCATTTCACCATCGCGGGCCCCACGCTCCCGAGGTTCTCCCGCGATAGGCGGAACACCGGGCAGCATCGGTGGCCGCGCCGCCGTCGAACGATAAGCTGGCCGCATGTGCGGACGCTATGCCTCGTTTACAGCCTTGACCGATATTCAACTCGCCTTCGATATCGACACCCTCGGTTCCGAGTGCGAATCCCTGGAACCATCGTGGAACGTCGCTCCGACGCAGGATATCCCGATCGTTGTGGAGAGATTCGCGCGGCCCATTTCCGCCACCGGCAGCCACTCACCGGGCGACGACGTCGTACGCGAACTCCACGTCGCGCGTTGGGGCCTGGTGCCGCCCTGGTCCAAGGGCCCTTCCCAGGGCCCGCAGATGATAAACGCCCGCATCGAGACCTTGGCTGAGAAGCGCAGTTTCGCCCCGTCGCTCGCCAAGCGCCGCTGTATCGTTCCCGCCGACGGCTATTTCGAGTGGCAGACGACGGCGGGCGGCAAGATCCCATACTTCATCCATTCGTTGGGTGGCAGCCCCCTTGGATTCGCCGGACTCTACGGGTGGTGGAAGAAGCCGGACGGATCCTGGCTGCTTTCGGCGACGATCGTCACCCGTGCAGCCGAAGGAGAACTGGCGAGAATCCACGAACGCACGCCCCTCATTCTCGAACCCGGGGAATACGAGGCATGGCTGGATCCGAGGCAGGACGATCCATACGCGGCCCTCGCGCTCATCGAACGCTCGAACCGGGACGTACAGGCGGATATCGTCGGCAAGGCCGTAGGCAACATTCGCAACAATCATCCGGACAACATCGTTCCGGTCTCGGCGTAGGAGGAAGCTCGGCGGGCCTGCCGTTTCCGCCCGCCCTTGACCCGCCTCTCCAGTTTCACACCGGTCGCCGCGAGGAGGACCACGCCCTGAGAAGGAGTCCTCATCAGCCCTCGGGTCTACTCGCAGGTCCCCGCTGCGTCGCGGCGGCATTTAACCTAGACACATGGCAACGCGGTGGCAGAACTTCTATACCTTCAAAGGGATCAGCCCCTTCGACCTCATGCTTGCCCTCGGTATCGCCTATCTCTACTTCGGGAACCTCTACTGGCACAACCTCCCCTTCCACGCCCTGACCTTCTCCGGCTATTCGATCCTCGATTTTCCCGAGGAGATACTGACAGTCCTGGTGATCATGGCCGGCCTGTTGTACGCGATCCCCACCGTCTTTCGGCGCACCCACCCTGAGATCAGCGCGGCGCTGGTGTTCCTCGGTGCGCTGCTGCGTTTTCTCATCGCTCCGGGGGAGACGATCCCACCGGACATCTCCGTGCTGCTCGCTTTGTATGCGGTCACCGTCTATGGCGCGACGTGGGCGCAGCGCACCGCCCTGGTCTCCGCGATGATCGGCGTCTTCCTGATCTGGAGAACTCTTTTCCGCTCGCTGGATTTCCTGGGGTTGGTGTGGAGGATCGGAATTGCACGCAACCATTGGAATGAGAGCCTTCCCAACCTGATATTCCTCATGCTGCTCGTCATCATCGTCTATACCGTGGGATTGCTGCGCCGCAATCAGATCCAACAGATCACCCGCATGGTCGAGGCAGCCGAAGCCGCCAGCGAACGGGCCAAGCGGGATGCAGAGCTGGCCGTCTTGGAGGAACGCAGTCGTATCGCACGCGAGATGCACGACGTCGTCGCCCACACCCTGTCCGTCGTCATCGCACAGGCCGACGGCGGGCAATACGCGGCGGCGAAGAATCCCGGCGCCGCCGTCAAAGCACTGGAGACGATCGCGGAGATGGGCCGAGGCGCTCTCAAGGACATCCGCTCCATCATCGGCGTGCTGCGTTCGAACTCCCCGGAGCAACTGCCCCTCCTCCCCCAACCGGTTGCCGAGGATCTCGATGCGCTCGTCCTCAAGGTCCGCGAGTCCGGGACGAACATCTCTCTCATCCGGCTGGGCACTCCCCGGCCGCTGCCCACCGGAGTAGGCACGGCCATCTACCGCATCTGCCAGGAAGCCGTCACCAACACGCTCAAGCATGCGGGGCCGGAGGCGCAGATATCAATCATCCTGCAGTGGCTCGATTCCGAGATCGTCATCCAGGTCGACGACGACGGCACCGGGCCCGGTAACACCGACGGCAAGGGACACGGGATCATCGGTATGAACGAGCGAGCGACGGCTTTTGGCGGCACCGTCTACACCGGTGCGGTCGAAGGCGGAGGATTCCGCGTCATAGCCTCCATCCCGTTGGAGAAAAGAGGCCTGTAGAGAATGTGGCATGATCGTAGAAAGAACCGTGGAGAGTAGGCAATGAGCAGCATCGACGAAAACGAAGGCAATATCCGCGTAGGGCTGGTCGATGATCAGAACCTCGTACGCACCGGGTTCGCCATGGTGATCGATTCCCAACCCGACATGGAGGTCGTGGTCGAGGCCAGCAACGGCAAGCTCGCAACGGAGCGCCTCGCCATTGTCCCCGTGGATGTGGTCCTCATGGATATCCGTATGCCGGTGATGGACGGGTTGGAGGCGACCCGGATCATCGCGGAGGAGCATTACGCTCACGGCATCAGTCCGAAGATCATCATCCTCACCACCTTCGAGGAGGACCAATACATCCTGGGCGCGGTACAGGCCGGGGCATCGGGGTTCCTCGTCAAGGACGCCCCACCGGCCCAGATGCTCGAAGCCATCCGCACCGTGCACAGGGGCGACGCCGTCATCGCGCCATCCTCCACCCGTAGGCTCGTGGAGCACCTGGCGCGAGAGGCCGCCGAGTTCCGCGCCACCGATCCCAGCATCATCGAGAATCTCACCGAACGCGAGCGAGAGGTACTCGTCCACGTCGCTCACGGAGAATCCAATCAGGAGATCGCAGCCGCTCTCTTCGTTGCGGAGGCGACGATCAAGACCCATATCGGTCGCATATTCGCCAAGTTGGGCGCGAGGGACAGGGTGCAGGCGGTCGTGCTCGCTTACGAGAGCGGGTTGGTCCGGCCGGGGGAATACTGAGTCCCCACAGGCTTCCGGCCGCGGCGCCAACGACACGTTCGATTGCTCACAGTGGGCGCTCATCGCTGCACAGTCATCCACAGGTCACGGGGCGCCGAGAGTCCGCTGAGACGACGCCGGGCATCTTACGCGCATCCAGCAAACCCCTGACCAGCACAAATACGTCCGCACGCACACGGTAGACGCACTTTGGTCCCGCTGTGAAGCCCCTGGTGGCGGGGAAAAGATCACGTTTTTATCTCTTTACCTGATACTGAAAACCTGCGAATCTTGATTACGGTTTAAGTCGCACCAAGTAGCCCGATCTCCGAAACGTCGAGGCTGCGGGTATAAGGAGTACATCACATGGATTGGCGTCACCGGGCAGCGTGTCTCACCGAAGATCCCGAGCTGTTCTTCCCCATTGGGAATTCCGGTCCGGCCATCGCCCAGATAGAGCAGGCGAAGCGCGTATGCAATCGCTGCGAAGTCTCTGACATCTGTCTGAAGTGGGCTTTGGAAACGGGCCAGGATGCTGGCGTCTGGGGTGGGCTCTCCGAGGATGAGCGCCGCTCGCTCAAGCGCCGGACGGCCCGGGCTCGTCGCTCCAACGTGGGCTGACAAGCAGATAAGAGGGAGGGCGGCGACCACATGGTCGCCGCCCTCCCTCTTTCCCAAGACTTTCAGGCCCAGGCGTCTTCCCGAGGTTTTCAGGCGTCCACTTCCATCTCCAGGCGCACGCAGGTGCCGCCTCTATCCGTGGAAAGCCATTCGATCGAACCGTGCAGTTCGCCTTCGACCATGGTCTGTACGATCTGGGTCCCCAGGCCCGCACCGGGGCGTTTCCCGCCCATACCGACGCCGTCGTCGGCGATATCGACCGTCAGATGATTTCCCTCGCGCTTCGCCGTGACCTCGATGTGACCGCCCTGGGGCACCCCGTGTTCGACCGCATTCGTCACCAACTCGTTGAGGACCACGGCCAGCGCGGTGGTCTGGTTGGCGCCGATCTCACCGAACTCCCCGGAGATATTCGAGGTGACGGTGGCACCCGTCGTCGCAATATCAGAGGACATACGCAGCAGGGGGCCGAAGACCTCGTTGAAGTTGACCCTCTCCTTGATGGTCTGCGAAAGGGTCTGATGCACCAGGGCAATGGTTGCGACTCGTCGCTGGGCAGTCTCGAGCGATAGCCGCGTAACCTCGTCCTCCGCCCGCCGCGCCTGCATGCGCAAGAGCGCCGAGACCGTCTGCAGGTTGTTCTTGACGCGATGATTGATCTCCCTGATCGTCGCGTCCTTCGTCAGAAGTTCCTGTTCGCGATGCCGCAGTTCCGTGATGTCGCGGCACAGGATGATCGCCCCCAGGCGCTCACCACGGTCACGTAGCGGGACCGCTCGCATCGACAGGATGACGCCGTGGGTCTCCAGTTCGGTGAGCCAGGGCGCCCGACCCATCACCACGACAGCGAGGGATTCCTCCACCCGCGAGTGGTCCTCGATGGCATCGGTGACGAGCTCGGCCAATATGTGACCGCGCAGCGTTCCCTGCACTCCGAGTCGATGGAAGTTCGAGACGGCGTTCGGGCTCGCGTAGAGGATGGTGCCGTCCTCATCGATCTGCACGAAGCCATCGGTCAGGCGAGGGGTGCCGTGCCGTACGCCGGTGGGCGTGTTCTCGAAGGGGAACTCGCCGGTCGTCACCATATGCGCGAGCGTCCCGGCGATCTGCTCGTAGTTCTCGTGAACCTGGGAAGGGACCACATCGGGTTCGTACGCCGTGACGACGTCCAGCACGGCGATGATCCGGCCATTGGTTCTCACCGGGCGTAGCGTGGAATAACGTCCT
The DNA here is from genome assembly GCA_047501485.1 of Actinomycetaceae bacterium L2_0104. Classification (GTDB taxonomy): domain Bacteria; phylum Actinomycetota; class Actinomycetes; order Actinomycetales; family Actinomycetaceae; genus Ancrocorticia. The sequence goes on from JAZDRN010000012.1 coordinate 17,111, forward strand.
TCGACATCGATCTCCCGTTGCATTCCGTCCTTCATGACCTCTGAGGCCAGCTCCGATACCTGCGAGACCACCGATTTGCTCACCATGTCATCGTCGAAGAGGGTGGCGGCGGTGGCCGGCCGGCAGTGGGCGGCGACCGTGAAGCCGCCGCCGTCGCGCGGAATGATCAGGAGGAGGTCGGCGGTGGCGACGTCGGCAATGGTCTGCCAGTCCCCCACCAGCTGGTGGAGCCATTCACGGTCCGCGGGAGACAAACTGGAACAGCGCGCAAGGATATTCGTCAGAGTCGGCACCCCACTAGAGTACGACTAATCGGGCACAATAGGCGTATGCGTATTACACGAACACTGACTCTCGATGCTCCTGTCGACCGCATCGTCACTGCTCTTCTTTCCGAGGAGCTGGCTGCGAAGCGTATGGACGCACTCAAAGTATCCGACTACCAGCACAAGATAGATGGAAACGTGGCCGTCACCCAGGCCAGCGTCCCCGCCGAGAAGCTTCCGAGCAAGGTGCGCAGCTTCGCTAAGAACGGCGTCAACGCAACCGTCACGGCCAAGGCCTCCGGCAACGTCGTCGACTACAAGCTGGACGCTCATGGCCTGCCCGTCTCCTTGACCTGGTCCATCACGTTGCAGGAAGGCACCCCGACCGTCGGCGAGATCGTGGGCGAGCTCAAGGTCAAGATCCCGATCGTCGGCGCCCGCGTGGAGAAGGCTGCCGAGGGCAGGGTGGATCGCCTGCTCGCGAAGGAAGGCGAGTCCATCGCCGAGGTCATCGCCGCCCAGGAGTGATCCGAATCGCGAAAGCTGCGCCGCCCGGCGTTGGGTCGCCGCCGGTGGGCCACCCGTCGCCGGGTTCACTCCGCGGGCGCGTTCCAGAAGGAGCAGTTGTGCCGATCGGCGAAGTCGCTCGACATCTTGGAGCCGTCGGCCTTCGCCGTCGTGAGTTCCAGAACGGATTCGCCGTCGAACGCCTTCCATTCGGCAGCCCCCTCGGAGGTGGGTTCACCGGTCTTGGCGAAGTTGATCCAGCGTTCGACCATCTCGGAAGCGAGACCCTCCTGATCGGCGGTCAGCTTTCGCTGAGTCGCCTGGTAGTCGAAGAGGTAGACCAGTTCACTCGTGTGTGTTGCGCCAAGGTCCCGGGTGGACGGCGGGAAGGGATCGCCCAGACTGCGGAAACCCGGAGCGGTCTCATCGGCGAACTCGTAGAAGTGAACGTCGTAGCCGCCGTCGACGAAAGCCTGAGCCGATCCGTAGGCGGGGCAGATGATGAACGAATCGCCGACGAGCCAGCCGAGGGACATACTCGGGTCATCTCCCCGATCGGCCGGGTACATCTCGAGAAGCTGCGGGGCCGCCTCCGCGCCATAATCCGCGCTGACGGCCGCCTCGTAATCGGCCTCTGACATCGGATAATTACCCGAGAGGAAGCCCTGCCATTCGTCGCGGGTGACACCGACGATGATCGGGACATCCGCCAGGGTCCCCTCCCGCGCAGCATCCAGAGGAGACAACGGAAGATCCGGGCCTCCAGCCACGGGATTCGTCAGGTCGAAACTCGCCTCTGTGGCGACGATCGTATCGACGGGCACCTCGCGCAGGCAGGCCATGTCGCCCACCTCGCAGCCCCACGACTCGATCTGCGCACTCATATCGCGCGGCGTATCGCTCACGTCGCACCCCATGGATTGGACGATCGCCTTGTGGAACAGTCCTTCGGCCGTGGGCGAGGCCAGTTGAGTGCACACTGCACCGCCTCCGGCCGATTCGCCGACGATGGTCACGTTGCCCGGGTCTCCTCCGAAGGAATCGATGTTCTCCTGGACCCACCGCAGGGCTTCCTGCTGATCGAGGATTCCCCAGTTTCCCTGTTCCCCGTACTCTCCCTCCTGCGCGGTTCCCTCCGCGCTGAAGAATCCGAAGTATCCCAGACGGTAGGCGGGGACGACGACGACGGCTTCTCCCGTTTCGGCCATCCGGTGCCCGTCGTAGATATTGGGTGTGCCGGCCGTGTACCCGCCGCCGTGGATGAACACCACCACCGGGAGATCTTCCTTGTCCTCGTCGGGAGCGTAGACGTTGAGGTAGAGGCAGTTCTCGCTCAACGAGCCGTCCGAGTCGCCATTGACCTGCTGGGCGCAGTCAGGGCCGGGCTTGGTGGCGTCGAGCGTGCCCTCCCACGCCTCCGCCGGTTCGGGAGCCTTCCAGCGCAGTTCCCCGACCGGGGGCTTCGCAAAGGGTATCCCCAGGTACTCCCTCACTCCGTCTGTAGTTGCGCCGACGAGGTCTCCCTTGGTGACGGTCACGGCGGGTTGCTCCTGCGGCTGGCCGCCGCTGCCCTCGCCACCTCCTCCGGATCCGGCATTCGTACATCCCGCCAATAGCGCGAGGCTGGCGCACATCGCGCCAGCGAGTCTGAACCTCTTCTTCATCACTTATCAACTTCCTTGTTGGCCGGTGGTGCCGAAAGATTACCAAACGCCCCTTCTGACGTGGGAAGGAATATCAAAATCGTCAATGACGTGGCTTTTCTACGGCATATGCGCGCTCCTATCGCCGACACTTCACCTTGAGCGAAGTCCACTCAAGTTTGCTTGCATGTATTCAGCTCATCCTTGTAGATTATTTCCAGGGATCGGGGAAATGCCCCGTCGAATTCAATGGAGGCGATGAGAATGGCCAACAACACCTATGACCCCTTCCGCGATATCGAGCGGATGATGTCGGGAACACTTCGTACACCGGGGTCCAACGCAATGCCAATGGACCTGTTCCGCAAGGGCGATAACTTCATTGCGCGAATCGATCTGCCCGGCGTCAAGTCGGATTCGATCGACATCGATATCGACGAGCGCACGCTCACCGTTCGTGCCGAGCGCCCCGCCGAGACCGACGAGGATCTCAAGTGGCTGTCGCGCGAGCGCCCCACCGGCACCTTCGCCCGGCAGCTCACGCTCGGGTACGGTATGGCAGTGGACCGCATCGAGGCCGAGTACGCCGACGGTATCCTGACGCTCACCCTGCCGGTCAGCGAGGAATCCAAGCCCCGCAAGATCCAGGTCTCGCACAAGGATCAGTCATCCGTCATCGAGCAGTGACAACGCCTCGTCAGCGATGGGCGGCTGCGCTGAGCGCATAGGATTCGGTGAGTGAAAGGTGGGGGGGGGGGGGGGGCCGGGGCGCCCCCCCCCCCCCCCCCCCCCCCCCCCCCCCCCCCCCCCCCCCCCCCCCCCCCCACCGCCCGGTCCACTCGTCGCGCACTTCGACCCCATGGGCCTCCACTACACTGGTCCCATGGCAATCAACCGGGCTTACGAAGATCTTCTGGCCGACGTACTGGAGAACGGCACTCAGAAAGGCGACCGCACCGGGACGGGAACGCTCTCCGTTTTCGGGCGGCAGATCCGTTACGACCTATCGCGGGGATTTCCCCGGATCACCACCAAGTTCGTTCCGATGAAAGCTGTGAAGGGCGAACTGCTGTGGTTCCTGCAGGGGTCCACCAACATCGCATGGCTCAAAGAGCACGGAATCTCCATCTGGGATGAGTGGGCCGACGAAGACGGCGAGCTCGGGCCGATCTACGGGTACCAGTGGCGCAGCTGGCCCACCCCCGATGGCACCCATATCGATCAGATCGCGAGAATAGTGGATCAGCTTCGGCACAATCCCGACTCCCGCCGCATCATCGTCTCGGCGTGGAATGTCTCCGAGCTGGAGGAGATGGCGCTCGAGCCCTGCCACGCCCTTTTCCAGTTCTACGTCGCCGACGGCAGGCTTTCCTGCCAGCTCTATCAGCGCAGCGCCGACATGTTCCTCGGGGTCCCGTTCAACATCTCCTCGTATGCCCTGCTCACCCACATGGTTGCCCAGCAGGTGGGGCTGGACGTCGGCGAATTCATCTGGACCGGAGGGGACTGCCATATCTATCTCAACCACGTGGACCAGGTGCGCGAGCAGCTATCGCGCGAGCCGTACCCCTTCCCCACCCTCAAGTTGAACAAGGCGCCCTCGATCTTCGAGTATGGGATGGACGACATCGACGCTTCCGACGGCTACCGACACCACCCGACGATCCAGGCCCCTATCTCGGTCTGAGCGCCACTCGATTGCCCGCAGCGCACGAACCATCTCAATCGCAATGGACCACCTGGAGGCAAACATGCTCGGAATGATCTGGGCGCAGGGCCATGGCCGCGCCATCGGGCGAAGCGGCGGTATGGCATGGAACGTGCCCGAGGATTTCAGGTTCTTCAAACGGATGACACTGGGGCATCCGGTTATCATGGGCCGGAGAACGTGGGAGAGTCTGGGCGCGAGGTATCAGCCGCTTCCGAATCGGCAGAATATCGTGGTGACCCGGAACTCCGATTTCGAAGCCGGCGGCGCCGAGGTCGCACGGAGCCTGGAGGAAGCGATTGCACGCGCTGAACCAACCGATCCCGCCGGTCTCATATGGATCATGGGCGGGGCGCAGATCTACGAGGCCGCACTCCCCCTGGCCTCGGTTCTGTCCGTGACCGATCTCGACTACGAGGTTCCAGGAGCAGACGCCTTCGCACCCGATTTCGCCTTTTCCCCCGGAAACGAAAACGAATGGCTGTTGCGGGAGAGCAACCCGGACCGCGGTTGGCACACCTCGGTTTCCGGTATCGACTATCGGTTCAGCCTCTACGTGCGCGCCGGCGCAACGGTGCCGGATTCAGTGTCGCTCAAGCATGCTCTCTAGTGGGTGGGCAATGGAGAGAAGTCGCATGCCCATTCGATTCACGACTATTTGAGTAGATCCTCGAACGACACGAAGTCCGGGAACTGCTCGATGGCCGCGGCCTCGTCTGCGCTCATCGCGCCGTGCCGAAAGCCTCCCGGTTTCACCGGTTGACCGGCTTCCTGACCTTTCCCAAGCTCTTCCGCCGGTTCCCACCGAGAATTCTGGCCGGCTTCCTGCTCGACCTCCAGGAGAGCGGGATCTCTCTTGACCATCGCCACCAGTGCCCGCAGCTCCCGTCCCTCACGGCCGACACGGCTGGCGAAGGTCTGGCCGGCCAAACCGTCGAATCCCTCCCCCAGAGCACCCCAATCCTCCGTGGCCGCGTAGACCGCCGTCGTAGGCACGACGGCGTGCAGGTAGACGAACATCGGCCGTATGGCCTGCTCGATGACGAGGCTATGGCGCGGGGTTCCACCGGTGGCACCCAAGGCGACGGGCTTGCCCGCCAAGACCCCCTCGGGCAAAACGTCGAAGAAGGAGATGAAAAGGCCCGAGGGAAGCGCATTGTAGACAGGGGACACGGCAACCACCGCATCGGCCTGCTTCACTTTCGCGAAGATCTCTTCCAGCTTTTCGCCGGGAAAACCACGAGTGAGAGCATCCGCGATATCGCGCGCATAGGAGCGCAGGGCGACTACTTCGAGTTCCCCGCCGGCACTCTCGGCAATCCCCTGGGCGAGTCGAGTGGCGGCCGAGCCGTCTGAGAGCCCGGCGGAAATCGCTACAAGTTTCATTTGAGCCTCTGCGCCTCCTTGATCAGCTCGTCCGCGTGGGCGAGCGCAGCTTCCTCGGTCGGTGCCTGCCTGTAGAAACTGACACCGGTGACGTCGTCGACCGGACGGAGACCGTCATGAACGGGAACCTCTGCATCGTCGTCGGACGAAATCCATGGGGCCGAATGCGATCCACGCACGCGGGGATGCACCGGCGCCTCCGGAACTCCCGGAGCTCGTACGGCCGAGAACTCGCGACGCAGCACCGGCAAGACCTCGGAACCGAACAGATCCAGCTGGTTGAGGACGGTCTTCAGGGGCAGACCCGCATGATCGACGATGAAAAGCTGACGCTGATAATCGCCCACCAACTCGCGGAATCCAAGCGTACGGTCGATGACCTGCTGCGGCGATCCCACGGTGAGAGGAGTCTCCTCCATGAACTCCTCGAGAGAGGGGCCGTGACCGTAGACCGGCGCGACATCGAAATACGGGCGGAACTCCCGCACCGCCTGCTGCGAATCCTTGGCCAGATAGAACTGGCCGCCGAGCCCCACGATCGCGTCTTCGGGACGCCCGTGACCATAGTGGGCGAAACGCTGGCGGTACAGGTTCACCATTCGCTTGGTGTGGGAAGCCGGCCAGAAGATGTTGTTATGGAAGAAGCCGTCACCGTAGTAGGCCGCCTGCTCGGCGATCTCGGGAGAGCGGATCGAACCGTGCCACACGAATGGAGCGACCCCGTCGAGAGGGCGCGGGGTGGAGGTGAAGCCACGCAAGGGCGTGCGGAACTTGCCCTCCCAGTTCACGATCTCCTCATCCCAGAGCTCGCGCAACAGCTGGTAGTTCTCGACAGCGAGAGGGATCCCTTGGCGGATATCCTTGCCGAACCAGGGGTAGACCGGGCCCGTGTTGCCACGGCCCATCATGAGATCTACGCGCCCGTCAGTCAGGTGCTGCAGCATCGCGTAGTCTTCGGCGATCTTCACCGGATCGTTGGTGGTTATGAGGGTGGTTGCCGTCGAGAGCAGGAGCCGCTCGGTCTGGGCGCCTATGTAGGCCAGTGCGGTCGTGGGCGAAGAGGAGAAGAACGGGGGATTGTGGTGCTCTCCCAGTGCGAAGACGTCGAGGCCGATCTCTTCGGCATGCTTCGCGATGGTGACTGTGGCGTCGATTCGCTCTTTCTCCGTCGGGATGCGGCCGGTGGTCGGATCTTCCGTGATGTCCGAGACCGAGAAAATTCCAAACTGCATGATGCTCCTTTTCCTGAATAAGTCTAGTGTCGGTGGACGTGATGGGCCATGATGTCAGCCACGCCTCCGCCGGGCTGGGTGGAACCCCACCCAGATGATGCCCACCGGTCCCTAAAAGGGCACACCAGCGACATCGCTGCCGTATACGGCGAGGTGCGCCGTCAGGTGCACATCAAGGGACAGCCACGCCTGTCAGGCGCACCGTGTTTCCCCATGGATCGGACGTCTCGACGGTCCGGCCATCGTCACGGACGGCGAAGCCCCCATGGACCAGCCGATCCGTGACGGATTCGACCTCCGCACGGTTGGGAACCACGATGTCCACCCTGCCGAGGCCGAGGCTCGGAACACGGGGGCCGGCGCCGGCGCTCCCCCAGGTATTCATCGCCATGTGGTGGTGGTATCCACCCGCGGAGACGAAAAGCGCGGAGCGCCCCATCCGGGCCGTCTGCTCGAAGCCCAGGGTCTCCACGTAGAACCGGTGTGCAGAATCCACATCGCCCACCTGCAGGTGGACGTGACCCAGGCCCACGTCATTTCCGCCCTGCCGCGTCTGCTGCGAGACTCCTGGCATATTGTCGGCGACGAACTGCGCCGGGTCTATGTACTCCGTGGTCATGTAGATGCTTCCCTCGATCCAGGACCAGGTCTCGCGCGGACGGTCCACGTAGAGTTCCACCCCGTTCCCCTCCGGGTCGTCCAGGTAGAAGGCTTGCGAGACATTGTGGTCGCCCGTGCCGGTGAAGAGCTGGGGAACCGAACGCGAAATACGAATGACCGCGGCGGCGAGCTCCCGGGGATTCTGGAACAGGATCGCCGTATGGAAGAGTCCTGCCGAGCCTTCCGAGCGCAGCGGGAGGTTCTTGTTCTCGCGGAGAACAACCACGGCGCTCTCCTCCAACGAGTTTCCGGCTGTCGAGGCGCCTCCACCAGCCGCTGACCGCGCATCGCCTCCCGGATCGGCTACGGTGATCCAGGAGGGCTTGGCCTGCGCAGCCTCAGCTTCCACAGCTCCCGTATGCATCGGCCGAGCGCGGCGGCCCAACGCCACCGTGCCAGAGGACTCCTCAAGGATGTCGAGACCGACGATGAGGTGGTAGAACCGCATCATATTCTCGAGATCTCGCACCTCAAGCAGAACGGTGCCCATACGGGTCGCTTCGGCGAGTCTGTCCTGAGGAGCCATGCCCACCCTCCCATTAGTTCTAGATTCAACTATCTACCGAGTCAACACTCTTCGAGGCGCATACATTCCCGCGAATCCCGTCGGAGTTGCCACAGTGGGAAGGTGATCAGATGAGACGCCAACCGCCGATCCTCGCGAGCACTTGTCCGTCGCCTTTCAGACCCTCAGATACTCCAGTACCGCCAATACTCGGCGGTTGCCCTCTATCTCGGACAGGTCGAGGGCGGCGAAGATCTGCGATATCGTCCGCTCCAACGTCGCCGGAGAAACGTATAGAGCCTCCGCGATCTGCGCATTCGTCCTCCCTCGCGCCAACAGCGAGAGAACCTCCCGCTGTCGCGGGGTGAGCCGAGCAATCGGTGAATGATCCTGCTCCAACAGATGGGAGACGACCCGCGGATCGATATCGATCTCACCGCGCGCAACCCGTTCCACACTCTCGAGAAATCGAGATATCCGGCCGACGCTTTCCTTGAGGAGGTAGCCGGTTCCACCGGTGAGATCGGACGTGCTCGCCAGGAGCCTGCGCGCGTATTCGTTTCCGACGTATTGCGAGAGCACCAGAATGCCGATGTCCGGGAGCTGCTCCCGCACCGCGAGCGCTGCACGCAACCCATCGTCCGTGTTCCCGGGCGGCATTCGAACATCTGTGACCAGCACGCGAGGCGATTCTTCAATGCACCGGGGCAGTATCTCGGTGGCGTCACCCACTTCGCACACCACGTCGTGTCCACCTGCCGCGAGAACCGAGATGATTCCCTGCCGCATGAGCAGGACATCCTCGGCGACTGCGATTCGCATCAGCATCCTTCCTGGTTCAGGCTCGCCTTTGACGCATCCTTTTCGGGGATCTCAAGAGGACAGCGCAACGTTATCCGAGTGGGGCCACCATGGGGGCTGGTCAGCTCCAGCGTCCCGCCCAGGAGTCGCGCACGGTTCATCATGCCGGCAATACCGGTGCCACCGCGCGAATCGGCGCCGCCGACGCCGTCGTCCATCATCGCCAAGCAGAGCATTCCATCTACTTCGGACACGTGGATTCGCACCTCATAGGCCCGCGAGTGCCGATAGGTGTTGGAGAGGAATTCAGCGACGACGAAGTGGAGGCTCGCCTCGGTCGCGGGGTCCAGCCGCCGATCCACATCGTAGGCGACATCGATCGGTATGGGAGCGGACTTGGCCATCTCACTGATATCCGCGCCCAGCCCCTCCTCCAGAAGTGTGCGAGGGCGCAACCCCCGTAGGGCGGAGCGCAGTGCCTGTGCACCCGCCTCCAGCTCGCTCTGGACAAGTTCAAGGTGGGCATCTGCACCGCCTTCCCGCAGTTGGGAGCGCGCCAAACCAAGTTGGATCGCGGCATTGGCAAGATGCTGCTGAGGCCCGTCGTGCAGTTCCCGTTCGATGCGCTGGCGCTCCGCTTCAAACGCGGTCACAAGAGCGGTATTGCGTTCGGTGAACCGGCCCACCTGCCACTGGAGCGAGTCCACCCCGAACATCGTCCGGGTAAGCAGAACCTGTAGCAGGGCTACTGCGGTCAAGATGTATAACGCCATAACGATTGCAGCGATGAACAGTGCGGCCACGCCGAGGCGTTGCCACATCGGCTCTTCCGCCGACAGAATCCAGTGCGTACCGGTGAGAAGCACTCCTCGCCCCTCGATCAGACGATAGACAGTGACGGCCAATGTCACGGCGATGAAGGCTACGATGAGCGCGAAGACCGCCAGAACAACGACCAGCATGGCCAGCGCCGCCTGTCGCCATCCGGCCACGGAACGAAGTCTGCTCCACAGAGCGTTCCAGTCCCACCGTTGCCCGAGCCCGGTCCGCAGTCTTCTCGGCAACAGCACGTCGGCACGGCGAACCTCGATCTCCCCCATCATCTGCACCCAAAGCGGCAACAACGGGAACAGGACGACGAACCCCATCGTCACCACAGCGAGGATAACCGTGCCGGTGAGGTACCCAACGCACAACCACGGCCAACGGCTCACCACGAAGCGCCACGGCATCTGACACAACGGCGCAAAGATCTCCTTGTCCACTCCTCCATCTTCGCAGCAGGTTGCAGCGCTGCTGCGCAAAACGCCGGGCTCACCGGCAAGCTTGAGGGTTTTCCCTCACGCTCGCGGGGGTTGAGTGCGATGCGCTCCCCGAGCTTCCACGTGCACGCTGGTGTGATGAGACAAGATCCATCGCACTCCCTACGTACCACTCCAACCCCCTCGTGGAGGTCCTCCACAGAGGATGACATCATCCTGGCCACGAGGCACGTCACCAAGTCCTTCGGCTCCGAACGGGGACACGACAGGATTCCGGTACTGCGCGGCATCGATATGGAAGTGCCCCGTGGGGCCCTCGTCTCGATTGTGGGCCCCTCAGGATGCGGCAAGAGCACCTTGCTCTTCTGCCTCTCCGGACTCGACCGTCCGGACAGCGGCGAGCTACTGGGCTTCGATGCCGACATGCTTTCCTTCTCCCCGGCGCAACTGGCACGGCTCTATCGCACCCGGATCGGATTCGTTTTCCAGAGCTCGAACCTGGTGGGCTCCCTTACGGCATGGGAGAACACGATCCTTCCCACCAGCCTTCGGCGCGGAAAGGTGGATGAGGACCGTGTGCGAGGAGTTCTGACCGATCTCGGCATTCTCGAGAGTGCAGGTGTTCGCGCCTCCGACCTTTCCAACGGACAGCAGCAACGGGTGGCACTCGCCCGGGTGCTCATCCAGCAGCCAGAAGTGATATTTGCGGACGAGCCGACCGGAGCACTGGATTCCAGCGCCTCGGAGACCGTGCTGGACCTCCTGTGCCGCTATCCAGGGGATGACCGCAGTGTTGTCATGGTGACGCATGATATTGCAGCTGCCTGCCGCTCAGACCTCGTCTTCGTCATGCGCGACGGCGTCATGACCCATCGCGTTACCCAGCCATCCCCCGAGTTCGTTCTCGCGGCCATGGAGGAGAACCTGTGAAACACCCTCTCCTGACGTTGGCACGCCGCGAGCTGTCGCGAGATCCATGGATCTTCATTTCGCCCAGCGTCGTATCGGCAATATCCACTGTATTTCTTCACGCTTGCATGGTCTTTCTCGTAAACGTCGTACAGGACCCTGGACGTATCGGCATAGAGGACGCCGCTCTGGCGGATAATGTCGCAGCCATCGTGGCCGTCGTCATGTTCTCCGCGATCCCGGCAATCATCGTGCTCGGCAACGTCGGCTCGGGGGTGGTGTTGAACATGCAGCATCGAATTGTTCTATGGAAGCTGGCAGGCGCAACGCCCCGACAGTGCGGGCTCATTGCGACAGGCCAGCTGTCCGCAGCCTGCCTTGTAGGAGCGCTGGCAGGTGTGATGGCCTCACTTCCATTCCTCGCCCCTCTGACACATGTACTGCTGACAATGGCCGGGAGCGATACCTCTTCCATGGCCGCAACCGCCACATCTGGCGCGCTTGCAGTATGCCTCAGCTACGTTATCGGTTTATTCGGCTCCTTACGTCCCCTCCGGGTGGCCGGACGAGTCAGGATGGGGTCGGCGTTACGCGAAACGGAGACGAAAGCCGGTGGGCGCCCCGTCGCGCGGGCGGCCCTGGCCGTGACGCTGGCTGTGTCCGCATTACTCCTCACTCACGAGACGTTTAACGCCGACCCGTCGGCGACGTTGGATTCCGGACTCAATACCGCCCTGGGATCAGGAGTACTCATCCTCTGCACGATGGCGGTCGCATCTCGTTGGTTGATCCCCTGGACGGCACGCTGGGGCTGGATCGTTCCGAGACGCATCAGCCCATCCTGGGCCCTCGCCCTCAATTTCGCCCGCGCGAACCCGGGACGCATCACGGCGACGAATCTTCCGTTCCTGGTGGCAGCAGGCATCGCCGCGATATTCTCCGGCCTTTTCATCACATGGCAGCGGGCCCTCCAAGCAAACGCATCCTCAGAGATTCTCAACAGCAGCGACACCATAGCGCTCATAGCACCTGCAGTCACGATCGGGCTGGTCGGTGCCGCCGGCCAAGTTCTCCTGTCGCGCCGCCGGCGACTCCTTGATTTCGCACTTCTACGGATTTCAGGAGCCTCCAGAAGAACCCTCTACACGACTGCCGCATCTGAGGTAGTCCTCGGGTCGGCAACGGTGTTCCTACTTTCTACCGCTCTCGCCCTGTTGGTCTCCGCCATGACCTCGCATGTACTGACCGTGAACGGACTGTCTGCCGGTATCGCCTTGAATTGGCCGCTGCACCTGGGGATCATTGCTGCTGGATTCATACTGACGGCAAGCATCGGTATCTCGGCAGCCCAAACGGCCAGCCAGGGAAACCCCAGGCATTATCTCGCCACCAGATAGGCAAAGGAACAAGGTGGGAGGCAGGGCATTCGCCCTGCCTCCCACCTCTTCTCCGGTCCACCGGTTTCGCCGCGCCACCCGAAGCTCAGGCGACGGAGCGGCCACGCTTGCCCCGTCGGCGGAGTCAGGCCTCTAAACCGGCGAAGCTACTCCACCGTGTCGAACTGCGAATTGTAGAGCTCCGCATAGAACCCGCCCCGGGCGAGCAGCTCATCGTGCGAGCCGGTCTCCACGATGTCGCCGTCGCGCATGACGAAAATGATATCTGCGTCGCGAATCGTGGAAAGACGATGCGCAATCACGAATGATGTCCGTCCCTGCGTCAAGGAATCCAGAGCGCGCTGGATGATCAGCTCGGTGCGAGTATCGATCGAGGAGGTCGCCTCGTCCAGGATCAACAGGGGGTTGTCGGCGATCATCGCTCGCGCGATCGTCACCAACTGCTTCTGACCGGCCGAGAGAGCATTTCCCTCGTCCATGACCGTGTCGTAACCCTGCGGAAGCTGCTTGATGAACTCCGAAAGTCCGACTTCCTCGACCACGTTATCCAGCCGTTCCTGCGTCACGCCCTCCGTGCGATAGACCAGATTCTCGCGCATGGTCCCCTTGAAGAGCCACGTATCCTGCAGCACCATCGAGAACAGCGCATCCACGTCTTCGCGCTTCATATCCAAGGTGGATACGCCATCGATGAGGATGCGGCCCGAATCGACGTCGTAGAAACGCATGAGCAGGTTGACCAGCGTGGTCTTGCCCGCTCCCGTCGGCCCCACGATCGCGACCTTCTGACCTGGGTAGACATCCGCCGAGAACCCGTGGATGATCTCCTTGCCGGGAACGTAGCCGAAGTGCACGTCGTCGAAACGAACGTGCCCGCGCACCACATGATCGGTTGCAGGCTTGTCCGACTCGTCGGCCATCTCAGGCTCGTCGAGCAGCTCGAACACGCGGGCGCCCGCCGCGGAGGCCCCTTGGAAGGAGGTGGCCGCCTGAGCGATATTCGCCAACGGCTGGGTGAACAGGCGAATGTACATCATGAACGCCGTGATCACGCCGATGGAGATCGTGCCGTTCACGACGAGCACCGCTCCCACCACGCACACCACGACATATCCGAGGTTCCCGACGAACGTCATGATCGGCATCATGAGGCCGGAAAGGAAATCGGCGCGCCACGAACTCTCGTAGAGACGTCCGTTGCGAGTGCGGAACTCCTTCTTCGCGAGCGGTTCCGCATTGAAGGCACGCACCACGTTCTGCCCGCCGAAGGTCTCCTCGATATGACCGTTCAGTGCACCGAGCTGACGCTGGCGAGCCACGAAGAACTTCTGGCTGACGCTCATGATGACCAGGGTCAGCATGAATCCGAGGAGAGCCGCCGCGATACCCGCGAGCGCCATGCGCCATTCGGTCACGAACATCATCAGCGCCGACCCGAGCAGCATGATCACGCCGGTCATGATCGAACTCACCGAGCTGTTCAAGGTCTGCGACAGCATGTCGACGTCGTTCGTGACGCGCGAGAGCGTGTCCCCGTGGCTGGTGCGATCGAAATAGGACAGCGGCATACGATCGATCTTCCGATTGATCGCTGTCCGCATGCCCTGCGACGTGCGCTGCGTGGCCACCACCATGAGCCTCGCCTGGACATAGCTGAAGATGAAGCTTCCGACCATGATGGATACGGCGATGATGACGAGGGTGCGCACCCGGTCCATGTCCATGTTGCCCATGATCCCCGACGCGATGGTATCGGTGATCTCTCCCAGGTAGTGAGGTGAGATCACGGTCAACACGGAGCCCGCCACCGCCATCACGACGGCCGCGATCATGTAACCCCAGTACTTGCGCGCGAATGCCAGGACGCGACGGAGCGTGGGGCCCATCTCGCCGATGACCTCACGGTTCACGGCGCCACCTTCGCCTCCCGGCCCGCCACCATGTCCGCCAGCACCGGAAGCCTCCGCTCCGAGCTGTTGCTCGCGGACCTCCTGCGCCACTCGGGTGCCGGCCGCCGCGGACTCCAGTTCGTCTGCCGTACCCTTCTCGGGGATCGTACTTTCGACGACGTCGGCATCCGCCACAGCGGCGTTGACCGCACGTTCGTTCGTCCTCACGGACTCTTCTGTGATTCGGTTGTCGCTCATGCCAGCTCCTCCTCACTGAGCTGCGAGAAGGCGATCTCGCGGTATACCTCGTTGTTCGCCATCAGTTCATCGTGAGTGCCCTGGCCAACGATGCGGCCGCGGTCCACCACCAGGATCTGATCCGCGTTGCGGACCGTGCCGATGCGCTGGGCGACGATGATTATCGTGGCCTCCCCAGCGTTCTCCCGCAGAGCCTCTCGCACATTGCGATCGGTTCTATAGTCGAGGGCGGAGAATGAGTCGTCGAAGATCATGACCTCCGCGTCACGCGCCACCGCACGGGCGATCGAAAGGCGTTGCTTTTGACCACCGGAGAAGTTCGTTCCGCCTTGTGCGACGTGTGAGGCGTAGCCGTCTTCCTTCTGCGCGATGAACTCGGTGGACGCCGAGACGCGAGCGGCCGCGACGATGTCCTGAGGTGTGATCTCCTTCGGACCGATCCCATAGTCGATGTTCGACGAGATCGTTCCGGAGAAGAGCGTGGCCTTCTGTGGAACATAGGCGATCCGGTTGCGCAGGTCGGCCTGCTTCCACTCCTTGACGTCGACGCCGTCGACCAGGACCTGCCCGTCGTGCGCGTCGTAGAAACGCGGGATGAGGTTGACGATCGAGGACTTACCGGAACCCGTGGCACCGATGATCGCAACGGTCTCACCCGGGCGGGCGGTGAAGGAGATGTCATGAAGGGCGTCGTCGTCGGCATCGGGATAGCTGAAGTCGACGTTCCGGAACTCGACGAGGCCACGCGTGGAGGCGGTCTCGATCGGCCCGTCCTGGATCGAGACGTTCGTCGTCAGAACCTCACGAATACGGCGATACGAGACGCGGGCGCGCGGGAAGAAGATGAACACCATCGTGAGCATCATGAACGCGCCGATCACCTGCATGGCGTATGCCGAGAAGACCATCATCTCGGAGAAGAGCCGCACCTTGTCCGTGGGGTCCGCCGCACCGTTGATCATGCTGGCGCCCAAAGCGTAGATGGCAAGGGAGAGGCCGGACATGATCGTGGTCATCGCGGGCATCATGAATGCGAAGGAACGCATGACGAACATGTTGGTGTCGGTCAGCTCGGTGTTCGTATGCTCGAAACGTTCCTCATGGAAATCCTGGGCGTTGTATGCGCGGATGACGCGCAGGCCGCCGAGATGCTCACGGGTCACACGATTCAGATCGTCGGTGATGCGCTGCATCCGCATCATACGGGGCATGACCATCGAGAGGATGATACCCATCATGACCAAGAGGATGAGCACGGTGACGCCGGTCGCCATGGTCCAGGTGAAGTTCTTCCCCGCGATCTTGGTGATCGCCCACACGGCGAGGATGGGAGATTTGATCGCCATCTGCAAGCCCATGACGACGAACATCTGCACCTGCGTGACATCGTTCGTGGACCGGGTGATCAGGCTGGCCGCACCGAACTTGTTGTATTCCTCCATGGAGAATTCCATGCTCTTGTCGAATACGGCAACGCGCATGTTTCGAGAGAGAGTGGCGCCGATCATCGCCATGCAGAACCCGGTGACGACGGCCGCCGCCATCGATCCAAGCGCACAGCCCAGCATGAGCGCACCCTGCTCCAGGACATCGGATACCCGAGCACCGGGCATGACGATGATCTGCGTGATGTCCTGCATGTAGTCCGGTAGGCGCAGATCGAAGTAGACCTGCACGACAATGGCAATCAGGGCCGTCAGGGCGAGGCCCCACTCCCTCTTGCCGATTAACTGAGTGATTTTCATTCGATCCGTTCGATCCGTTCCGACAGCCACTGCTTCAGCACATCCTGATATCGATTCGTGACGTGCGATACAACTGACTCTAAGAGACATTCGTTTCAATGAGACAGTTGTATCAATCGTGTGGCATACTGTCAATTGAACAAGCGGAGACAGAGCACGAGGGATACGCCGAGGCGCGCCCCTCAGGAGGCAGAATCAATGGCTCGACAGGCGCGGACAACCGAGAATCTCAAGGAGCGCATCGCCGATGCGCTGCTGGAACTGCTCGGGGAGAAGTCTCTCGCAGAGATTTCTGTCTCCGAAATCACCGATCGCGCCGATGTGGGACGAGCCACCTACTACCGGCACTTCTCCTCCAAGGAGGAGTTACTGCTCTTCAAGTTCCAGACGATCTTCGAAGATCTCCCCATCCCGGATCCGCACAAACCACCGCATCGCTCCGATCTCCCCCTGCCGGTGAACATGGATGTCGTGGAGAAATACTTCTCCGCCTATCTGCGACATCTGGAATCGAATCGTAAAGTACTGGAACGGATCTACGCCGCGCAACTCGACTACGCCCTCTTCCTCTACCTGTATCGCGACAATGTTGCGGCGCTCCAGGATGCGACGACGATCGATCGCTACCGCGTAGCTCTCCACTCCGCCTCGGCGTTCGCGATCGTGGATCAGTGGATCACCTCGGGTTTCGCCGAGAGCGCCGATGAACTGGCCCACTTGCTGGCCAGACAACTCTTCGAACACCATTCTGGAAATCACTCCGGGCCGTGCGCCGTAGAGGGCGGCAGCGAGGGCCCCGAAAACATCCCCTCCGAATAAGCGAGTGACCGAACGCTCATGACGCAATGAGGAGTCATATAGAAAACCGAAGGGCCGGCGGTCACGTCACAAGACGCGATCCACAGGCCCTTCGAGCTTTCAGGCGACGATCAGAGTATTGGGCCTAGCCAGCACTCGGATGCGTCATATCCACCGGAATGACCCACGCATCGAACTCCTCGTCGGTGACGTAGCCCAGCTCCAAAGCCGACTCGCGCAGCGAGATGCCCTTCTTATGAGCATTCTTGGCGATCTTGGAAGCCTTGTCGTAGCCGATATGCCGGTTCAGAGCGGTTACCTGCATGAGGTTGATGTCCAGGTTGTGCTGGATCTTCTCATGATTGGGTTCGATGCCAACGGCGCAGTGCTCGTTGAACATCAGGCAGGAGTCACCGAGCAACTCGATGCTCTCCAGCACCGCCCAAGCCATGACAGGCTTGAAAACGTTGAGCTGGAAATTGCCTTGCGAACCGGCGAATCCAACGGTGGCATCGTTGCCGAACACCTTGGTAGCCACCATCGTCATGGCTTCCGATTGGGTGGGGTTCACTTTGCCGGGCATGATCGAGGAACCGGGTTCGTTCTCCGGAATGAGGAGCTCGCCGATACCGTTGCGCGGACCCGAGGCGTACCAGCGGACATCGTTGGCGATCTTCATGAGGGCATCAGCCAGCACACGCAGAGCGCCCGATACCTGCACGAGAGCATCGTGGGCGGACAGAGCGGCGAAGAGATTATCCGCCTGAACGAACTCCAAGCCAGTCTCGGCACTGATCCTGCGGGCAGTCGCCGGTCCGAAGTCCGGATGGGAGTTCAAACCGGTACCGACGGCGGTGCCGCCGATGGCAAGTTCCCGCGCCCGCGAATCCGCATAGCGGATGCCGTCCAGCGCGAAGTCGATCTGGGCCACCCAGCCGGAGATCGCCTGACCGAGTGTGATGGGGGTGGCATCCTGAAGATGGGTGCGGCCCACCATCACGATATCCGCGAACTCCTTGGCCTTGGCGTCGAGGGTGTCACGCAACGTGGTGACGTCGGGGTACAGCTTGTTGTTGAGCTGTTCCACCACGGCGATGTGCATCGCTGTGGGGAACGTATCGTTCGAGGATTGGCCGCGGTTCACATGATCGTTGGGATGTACGGGCTTCTTGGTGCCCATTTCTCCCCCGGAAATCTCAATCGCACGATTCGAGATGACTTCGTTGGCGTTCATGTTGGACTGCGTTCCAGAACCCGTCTGGAAGACAACCAAGGGAAACTCGTCGTCAAGTTCTCCCGAGATGACTTCGTCAGCGGCCTGAACAACGAGATCGGCGATATCCTGCGGCAGTTCACCAAGCTCGGCATTGGCCTGAGCCGCTGATTTCTTCAGTACGCCCAGGGCTCGGACCATCGGTCGTCCCCACACGAAGGTGGAACGTCCGATGTCGAAATTGTGGAGGCTGCGTTCAGTCTGCGCACCCCAGTAGTGGTCGGCGGGAACATCGATGGTCCCCATGGAATCGGATTCTGTGCGAAGCGCTGCACTGTTCGTCGTGTCCATGATGCCCAGCCTAGTCACTGCCCCGGCCATGAAAAGCCAATCATTAGTATTCGCCACCGATCTACTCGTCAAATCGGGCCCGCTGCCACAAAGCAGATGTTCACAATAGGGGCATTTGTCCTGACTCGCCCATTTACCTATTACTTCACACCAGCTACGGGAATAGGACGCTTGTCCTATCCGTTCCATTCATGTAGAGTTGAACGTCAACTACTACGGTAGATAGCGCAATCACATGCGCGTCCGGCTCGAACGAGTCGGTTGCCGGCGGGCTCACCCGCCACCTCAGCACCTGCTGGGGAAAAGAAAATACGGGCGTGGAGTCTGACTCCGCCCATGGAGATGGAAGAAGAGAATAAATGAATATGACTACGCGAAAGATTCATGACGCGAAGGCCGAGCTTGCCTCGGCCCAAGCCGAGATGGCCTCACTGGGAGTTGCTGCTTCCGCATCTCGCGCCGAACGCGCAGCTTTCCGCCTCTCAGCCGCAGAACGCGCGCTGGAGAGGTTGGGACACCAAATGGACCGCGCTGCCTGAGGAGGTAAAAATGGGATTTGTACGCCAGCTTCTCGCTACGAGACGCCCGCGGAGGAGTTCTCTGGAGATGGTGCTTGGTTACAATGATCGCCCCAAGTGGGAGGCCAAGGACTCCGAGAAGTCCGCTCGCTGATTATGCAATGCACAGGGCCTCACTGAGAGCACAACCTCGGTTGTTGAGCTCGTTGAGATTCTCGCAGGGCAACGCCGATCGGCGGGGCAATGCTGATCATGCGGGCAAGTCGATAATGAAAAAGCCCCTGCGCCACAGAAGAATGTGGCACAGGGGCTTTTTCGTCGCTCGCATCTCAAGTATCTACAAAGTGCCGTCTTCGCGAACGGGGACCTTGTATCATGATTGAGGCTCTTTTGGACTCCGATCATCACCAGAACGTCGACGGTTGGAGACATTGGGGATATCGAATCGGGCAGCATTCGGCCGTTCGGAGCCCTGTAACCCGGATCGAGCCCGCACATATTAGTGAGAGGTGGAGGCATCGTGGCCCTCGAAGTGAAAGAACTCAACATCCAGGAGCTCTTCGGCGATTCATTTCTACTCCATATCCCTGATTTCCAGCGCGAGTATGTGTGGGAGGCCGATCAGGCGATGCAGCTCCTGGACGACATCGCCGAAGCCTGCCTAGCCGACCGCTCACCCTACTTCCTCGGATCGCTCGTCCTCGTGGGGACGGGTGACTCCGGGAAGACCTGGGACGTCATCGACGGCCAGCAGCGCATGATCACCCTTACGCTCCTACTCGCAGCACTGCGTGACCTCGAAGAAGATCCACCGCTACGCGATTCCTTGGACCGGCGGTTAAACGACTTGGGCGACCCCGTCGTCGGACGCAAGGCCTCACCCCGCCTCATTCTGCGCGAACTCGACCGCGAGTTCATGCGCAGCTACGTCCAGCAAGGCTCCGTCGAAGAACTCTTCGCCCTCACACCCGCGGACACCACCACGCATGCCCAACGGCGAATCATCGAGAACACCCGGGCCATCTACGATAATCTTTCCGCCATCTACGATACGGAACAGCGCCGCAGCATCGCCGAATATCTCTACAAGAACGTCATCATGGTCATGGTCGGCTCCACCGATTACGCGGACGCCTACCGAATGTTCCACGTTCTCAATGACCGCGGCATCCCCCTCACCGCAGCGGATATCCTCAAGGCGCGCATCATCTCAGCCACACCGGAGGAATCCCGTTCCGAATACGCCCGCATATGGGACTCCGTGGCCGAAAAGCACGGAGGCGAGTTCGAGGAGTTTCTGCGCACGATCTACGTGGTCGAGGTAGCCGAACCCCTCAGCGGCGACCTCATCGAAGAATTCCCCAATAGACTGCTCAGCACATACGAACCGGACCGCGCCCACGAGTTCATCGACGACGTCGTCGTTCCCTATTCCGATGTCTACGAACGGATCAGCCGCCCCGACAACCGCCTCGAGGACTCCGATATCTGGACCGAACTGGACCTGCTGAGGCAGTACCAGACCCACGAATGGTACTCGGCAGCCATGTGGATTCTGCGCACTTACAAGGACAATCCACCCACGGCGGCGGAGCTACTGCACCATCTGGAGCGAGTCACCGGCGTGGATGCCGTGGCCCAGACAACCCACAGCCAACGCATCGGGCGAATCGTTCAAATCATTCGCGATCTCAAGGCGGGCGCACCCCACAGCCAAATATTCCGCGTTTCCGACGAGTTGCGGCGCCGAGCCCTTGGCAATCTGCGCGGGGCGTTCTCGCCTCGCAGCTCGTTGGTGCGAATCATTCTGCAACGTGCCAATGCGCAGGCCAGAGGGGTGTCCGATGTTTCAGTGCGCCGTTCCATCAACGCGCTACGCGTCATCCCCTCGAAGAACTCCACCATCGGGTGGAAGGGCCTCTCCCCCGCCCAGCAGGACTACTGGTACGACCGCCTTGGCAACATCGTCCTCTCTACCGTTCGCCCTGCGAGTCTGAAGAGCTCCACAGACTTCGCAACCCGTCGCAAGAAGTTGCTCGAGGCGAACGATGCGACGCAGTTCCCGTTCACCGCGGAACTCTCAAGCCTGTCCGAATGGAGCGACAGCGTACTGAACGAACGACAGGACAGAATCGTCACGCAGGTGAGCGACTACTGGTCGATTCGGCGGGACTCCGAGGGCATCGACCTCGCTGTCATCAGTGAGGATCGCCTGCTCCTGGGCTCACGGGCCTCATCGCAGAACGGGCGTCAGGTCAAGACCACCGATCTGCTGCGGGTGGGGCTCGTCAACGAAGGCGACATTTTCATCTGGGAGCGTCCGCGGCTCGGTCACGTCCACAAGGTCGCGATTACTGCCGAAGGAAGGTTCCGGTTGGAAGATGGAAGCATCGAGACCTCTGCTTCGGCCGCCGCACGCGCCGTCTCAGGATCGGCCCAGAGCGGCCTGCGGGTGTGGAAGCGTCAGAGCGATGGCAAATCACTCAGCGAACTGAACGAGCGGTACAGCCGGCGCATCTAACCTGCGCTCGCTTGGGGCGCGCCGTCCCAGACCCGGAGGCGATCATCCTCCGGAGCCCATCGAACTCAACCCTCTCGCACCATCAGGCGGCTGAACGGCCCGTCCGCCGCCGCCAGTTCATCCGGTCGGCCGCTTTCGACGATCCGCCCGTCGTCGATGACGAACACACGATCGGCAAGAAGAGCCGTTGTGGGCCGATGGGCGATGAACACCAGCGTCCGTTCCGGCGCGAGGAGGCGCAGATTCCCGGCGACCTCTCGTTCGGTATCCGGGTCGAGGTCCGACGTCACTTCGTCGAGTACCAACACGGGTGCTCCACGCAGCAGGGCCCTGGCCAAGGCTATTCGCTGCCGTTGCCCCCCGGAGACACCGCCACCGAACTCACCGACGACGGTATCGAGCCCATATGGCAACGACGCCGAATCGCTCGCGAGTGCAACAAGGCTGCACGCCTCCCACAGTTCTTCGTCGCCGGCCTCAGGATCAGCCAGCAGTAGATTCTCACGTACAGTCCCCGAGAACAGGAATGGCCGCTGCGGCACGAGGGTGACGGCGCGGCGCAGTTCAGCTTCCGCCAACTCGCTCACGTCAATTCCTCCCAACCGGACGCTGCCCGCCTGCGGATCCCATACACGCGCGATCATGGCGCCGATAGTCGACTTACCCGATCCGGATGCGCCCACCAATGCCACAGTCTCACCGGGCTCGATCGTCAACGAGACATCCTTCAACACCGGCGACGCCGCCACCTCATCCGTATGCTCGTGGCTTCCGTCTCGCAATGGCGGCACCGGCGGTGCGGATTCATCTATCTTCCGCGGGTATCCGAAGGTCACGTTCTCCAGCTCGATGCCAGGGGGGACGATCCCTTCGTGGTTCTCATCCGAGCGGCCACCGAGCAAGGCTCTCGGATGATCGGGCTGAGAGATAGCGGGCTGGGCCTCGGTGATCTCTGCAACGGCCCGCGCGGCAGCGAGCGCACTGTCGAGTACCGAGACGAATTCCTCCACAGCCAGTACGACGGGCATCACGGCACCGGCCGCCGCTACGGCCATGACCAGAGCGGTGAGAGAGAGATCTCCACTGGTGACACGGGCGGAACCGGCCAACAGTACAACCGCCGGGGTCGCCACCTGGACGAGCGCGGCCATGGCTCTACGCCCGGCCAGAAGGCGCGAGTGGCTGACGAGCAGCGCGCCGATCCCATCCTCGATTCTGCTCATCCGATGCAAGCGCTCATCCTCGATGCCGAAGGCCAGGACCTCCTCGGTTCCCTGAACCGAGTCGGTGACGTGGTGGGCGAGGGCTCCGCGCCGATTCCGTAGCCGTTGAGCCTGCCTCGCCGTCGTTCTCCAACCGGCGAAGGGAACCACGACTCCTACCAGGACCCATCCGACCAGCGCGATCAGTGCGCTGAGAGGGTCAATTGCGAGCGCCAACCAACAGGCGGCGCTCAGCGGGGCAACCACGGCCGAAATCGCCGGAGCGACGGTGTGGGCGAAGAATGTCTCGATCCGGTCGATGTCCTTGGTTGCACGGGCCAGAAGGTCACCGGACTCGCGTCCCTGGACGGCCGCCGGCGCCTGCGGCTCAAGCCGGTCATAGAAATAGGAACGCAGCCGCGCCAGCGCCTTGAATGCGACCAGGTGGCCGGTGTATTGCTCCAGATATGCGCAGAGTGCCTTGATCAGTGCCAGGCCCGCTAGGAGCCATAGAACAGCGCCGATGCCCCAGCTCAGCTCGCCGACAGCCGCGGAAGCAACCGCCCCCGCAGCTGTGACCAGCAACGCGATGCTGGCGCACTGGCCGACAATGCGGAAGAACGTGGAGGCAACCAGGGGTGCCAGCACAGGGCGCGCGACCCCCAGCAGCCAGCGGGCCAATTGGCCGCTGGTTGAAGGAATCCGAGACTGAATCGGTCGTGTGCTCACGCGATCACCTCTCCTTCGCGAACGTCGAGAACCCGGTCCGCCGCATCGACGAGTGCCCTCCGATGCGCCACCGTCACCACGGTGCGCCCACGGCTCAGGCGATCGAGCGCTTCGCGTATGGCCTGCTCGGAGGACAAGTCCACCTGGGATGTGGGCTCGTCCAACAAGAGGATCGGCGCATCGCGTAGGAAGGCGCGCGCGATCGCGATCCGCTGAGCCTGCCCACCGGAGATCTCCAAGCCTCGCTCCCCGATGACAGTCTGCAAACCTTCAGGCCAGCGGCGCACCTCGCCAAGGTTGGCGTCGTGCAATGCTGTCCAGAGTTCGTTCTCGGTGGCATCCGGCCTGGCCAGCAGCAGGTTCTCCGCCAATGTTCCGGTGAAGAGGAATGCGGACTGGCGCACGATCGAGCAATGCCGGCGGCGCTCGGCCGCCGGCAGCTCGAGGCCGTTCAGGAGAATGGCTCCCCGTTCTGGATCCGCAAGCCCCTCGATCAAGGTCAAGATCGTTGATTTTCCACCCCCGGAGGGGCCGGTCAGCGCGACATGCTCACCCTGGCCGATGCTCAGACCGACATCGCGCAGGACCTTGTGGCCCTCCCCCCAGCTGAAGTCCACCGCACGCAACTCAATGGCCGGCGGAGCATCCTTGGTCTCTCCGGATGGTGTCGCCTCTCGTTTCTGGGCGGGCACCGCCGGTTTCTGGGCGAGCACCGCCGGTTCGTCGAGGGACAGTGCAGTCTCGGAGCCCCCCACCGTTTCGGCTACGGGGGCATCGGACCGGGAATCTCCATCATTCCGCTCGGTGTAACTCCGCAACGCCTTTGTCGCGGCGCGCCCGCCCATGCCCACGTAGAAGAACTTGCCGATATGGTTGAGAGGCTCCATGAGTAGCGGAGCCAACAACACCAGCGTCAAGGCAGGCCCGGCGGTCAGAGCGCCGGACGCCAGCCCCGAGAGAGACAGCCACACGGCAACCACCAGCATTGCCAGGGAGAAGCCGGCATCCGCAACCAGAATCACGACCTGATTGGCGGCCAGCATACTCATCACACGGCGGCGCAACTCCTCGGATTTGTGCGCCAGCTTCCCCCCGAACCGCGCTCCCGCGCCCAGCAATCGCAAATCGGTGAGCCCCTGCAAGGCTTCCAGGAACTGAGAGGCGAGCCCGGCGGAAGCCTCTCGATGTCTGCCGGATACCGAGGCGAAGATCTTCTGGAAACCCCTGACCATCACTGGCACGAGAGGCAATGCGATGGCCAGGATGAGTGCCTGGCGGACTCCCACGGCGAACCCGATGGCAACGAGCACAACGATCGGCGCGGTCATCTGACCGATCATCGGCCCGGTGAAAGAGGCCCTCATAGCAGCTGATCGCTCCACACTGTCGGTCGCCAGCGACACAACCTGTCCCGAACGCCGCGTGCTGTTCCGTGCAAGCCCCCTGGTCCACGCCGTCCGTATCACACCGTGACGGAGACCGGCCTCCAAGGATGCCTGGCGAACGCCATAGGAGGCATTCTCCCAATGCTCGATTCCAGCCAGGAGCAGCGGAATCACAACGAGGAGCAAAACCTGCCAGGGATCGACTCCCCGCCCGTCTGCCAGCGAGGCGAACACCGATCCGACCGTCACCGCCATTCCCACTCGAAGGACTGTCGCTATCCACACCGCTGTTATCGAACGCAATACTGGCACGGTTTTACGCTACGCGTCCCGACGTGTATTTGCGAGTGAGTCCCGAAAAGGACGCTCCCCGTGGCTTTGCCGTCCGACAATGAGAACCGTCACGTGACCCATTCGGATCTGTCTCTCCCCAAGGCACGGGTCTAGTATCGATGTCTTGTGCCCAGGGCTCGACCTCCTGCGGCTGTCGCGAAACCCGCACCTGTTCTTTCGATTGGAGCCACTATGCCACGTGTCCATTCAGCATCGCTGGCCATCACCGCTCTTGCCGCGGGAGGCTTTGCCGTGGGAACCACTGAGTTCGCCTCAATGAGTCTGCTCCCGTGGATTGCGGACGACCTCGGCATCACAAACCCGCAGGCCGGCTGGGCCGTGAGCGCCTACGCCGTCGGAGTGGTGGTGGGCGCTCCTCTCATCACGGCGCTGACGCCACGAATGGATCGCAAGAAGCTGCTCCTGATGTGCGCCACGATCTTCATACTCGGCAACCTCCTCACCATGGCCGCGGTCGATCTGCCGACTCTACTGGCTGCTCGCTTCCTGACCGGACTGCCCCACGGCGTCACCCTGGGCATCGCGGCCGTCGTTGCCGCGAGTCTCGTCCGACCAGAGAAGTCTGGCACCGCGATCGCACGTGCCATGCTCGGGCTGACGATCGCGAATATCGTCGGCGTACCCGTGGCCACCTGGTTGGGAAGCACGATGGGATGGCGTTTTGCTTACCTCGTGGTCGCCGGCATCGGCCTGGTCTCGATACTCGGCCTGCTTCGTTTCGTTCCGTCTATCCCCGCGAAACCGGGCACCTCCGCCAGGACGGAACTCAAGTCGATGACGCGTCCTCAGATCTGGTTGCCTCTCCTGGCGGGAGCCGTGGGCTTCGGCGGCTCCTTCGCCTTCTACACCTATATCACCCCGACGATGACAGAGGTGACTGGAATCCCCGTGAACATGCTGCCATGGGTCCTCGTCCTCTACGGCTGCGGTATGACGGCCGGCTCGCTGATCGCCGGCCCCTGCCTCGACCGGTCCATCGACAAGTCGGCACTCGCAGGCGTACTGGGAATGGCAATCGTCCTGGCTCTCATCGCCATATTCACCGACAATCCCTACATCGTTCTGCCGCTGCTCTTCATCATCGGAACCGCCATGAGCCTGTTCACCAACGGCTTGCAGGCCCGTCTGTTGCGCGAATCCGCTGACGTCCCCAACATGTCCGCGGCCATGAACCATGCCGCCTTCAACTTCGCGAATGCGCTGGGCGCATACCTCGGCGGTGTCGTCATCACGGCGGGACTGGGCTACCGAGCACCCGCCGTCGTCGGCGTGCTGCTCGCCTTGGCCGGTACGCTCGTGCTGCTGGTCGCTTTCGCCGTGAGCAAGCTGGCCAATCGCGCGGCCGCGCTCACCAATGGGCAGGACGTTCACACTGGCCAGCAGGCCATGAAAGCTGGCGAACCCGTCTCGGGCGCCGGCATTCCAACGGACGCCGGTGATACACCCGGTACGACCAGCCCGGTGGCAGCGCATGCCTGACACGCCCGCACCCTGTGCTATGAAGGCGAGAAAAGCCTCGGCGTAACGCAATACACGCCTTACATGGCCGTCTCGGCCGCCCGCGAACAGGTACGATGATTCAACATGGAAGAGCATGCAATCGGTTTTGACCGCGCCACGTATCTTTCCCTTCAGACCGAGCACATCAACGCCCGCAGAGAACAGTTCGGCGGCAAGCTCTACCTCGAATTCGGTGGCAAGCTCTTCGACGATATGCACGCCTCGCGGGTCCTGCCCGGCTTCCTCCCGGACAACAAGATCGTCATGCTCGAGTCGATCCGCGACGAGGTCGAGGTCGTCATGGTCGTCAGCGCTCGTGATCTCCAACGCAACAAGGTCCGTGAGGATCTGGGGATCCCCTATGACCAGGACGTGCTTCGTCTCATCGACGCCTTCCGTTCCTACGGGTTGTATGTGGGCTCCGTCGTCATCTCGCAGATGAGTGACGACAACCGCCCGGCCAAGGCGTTCAAACGCAAGCTGGAACGCCTGGGGATGCGTGTCTACCGCCACGTCCTCATCAAGGGATATCCGCACGACGTCGAACACGTCGTCTCCGATGCCGGGTACGGAAAGAACGAGTACATCGAGACCAGCCGCGACCTCGTCGTCGTCACTGCTCCGGGTCCGGGCAGCGGCAAGATGGCAACCTGTCTCTCCCAGATCTACCACGATCACAAGCGCGGCCTGACCTCCGGGTACGCCAAATTCGAAACCTTCCCGATCTGGAATCTTCCGCTCGACCACCCGGTCAACATCGCCTACGAGGCCGCCACCGCGGATCTGGACGACGTCAACATGATCGACCCCTATCATCTGGCCGCCTACGGTGAGCAGGCCGTCAACTACAACCGCGATGTCGAGATCTTCCCTGTGCTCAACATCCTGTTTGAGCGGATCATGGGGGCCTCCCCCTACAAATCGCCGACGGATATGGGCGTCAACATGGCCGGTCTCGCCATATCCGACGACGAGGTATGCCGCCGAGCTGCGGAGCAGGAGATCATCCGCCGCTACTACAAGGCCCGCGTGGCCGAGTGCCGCGACGAACTCGATTCGACGGTCTCGGACAGGATCGCGCTGCTCATGGGCAAGGTCGGCATCACGGTGAACGACCGGCCGGTGGTCCGCCCCGCAATGGATAAGCAGAAGAAGACGAAGGGGCCGACGGCGGCGCTGCAGCTTCCAGACGGGCAGATCGTCACCGGGAAGACGTCTCCGCTCCTCGGCAGTTCTTCCGCGGTGCTCCTCAATGCCCTCAAGGTGTTGGCCCACATCGATGATTCCGTCGATGTGCTCTCCCCCGAGTCCATCGAGCCGATTCAGAACCTCAAGACCCGCCATCTAGGCAGCAAGAACCCACGACTGCACACGGACGAGGTGCTCATCGCCTTGGCCGTCAGCGCCACCACCAACGTGTACGCACGCGAGGCATTGGACGCCCTGCATCAGCTCTCCGGCTGTGACCTGCACTCATCCGTGATTCTCGGGCCCGTGGACGAGGGAGTATTCCGGAACCTGGGCGTGCATGTGACGAGCGAGCCGGTTTTCCAGTACAAGAAGCTCTACCGCAAGCGCTGAGTCGGGTAACTGCCGCGGGCTCGCGACCGGCGATCGAACACGGCTTGGCTCATCGTGCGGCGCTCCCTCGCGACCGAGCGTGTTCCACCGAGATTGAGCTTTAGCGCTCGAAGTCGGGGTTCTAACTATCGACTTCGAACGCTAACCCTCAAGTTGGGCGATGCCGCACCCTCCCGCGCCGCTCTCACTCCCCCGCGACGACGACCTCCGCCACCTCATCGCGCAAGCGCTCGATGATAGCGGCATCCGTCGCGGAATCGACCACGACGGTATCGAAGGTGGAGACCGGGACGACCTCGTGCAGAGCGCGTCGCTCGAATTTGGTGTGATCCACCAGAAGGATGCGCCGCGCGGAGACCTCCAGCATGGCTCGCTTGGTCTCCGCCACGAACTCGTAAGGGTTGCACACGAAGTTCCCGCACACGGCGGCATCAGACATGACGCACACGTCCGCACGGACCTTCCTGATGGCGTCCACGGTCGATGGGCCGTGGAAGGAATCCGTCCAGCGGCGGTAGCGCCCGCCCATCATGAACACGGTGGTGCCGGGGTTGTTCCCCACATCTCGCACCACGGACAGGGCATTGGTGAGGATGGTCAACGGCGCGTAGTCCTTGATCTCATCGAGGAAGGGCAGCACCGTCGACGAGTCGTCCACCATGAGCGATTCTCCCCGCTCGACGAGGTCCGCGGCCGCACGCGCGATCTGGCGCTTCTCTGCCGGATTGAGCTTGGCTCGCATGGATGTCGGCATCTCCGACTGGCTCGACCTCGCTGGCGAGACCTCACCCTTGCTGCGGGAGACGAGATCCAGTTCCTCCAGCTTGGAGAGGTCCCGATACACCGTCACGATCGAGACGTTGAGCCGCTCTGCCAGGTCTTCGACCCGAACCGGTCCATCCGCGGTCACGTAGTCGACGATCTGGCGTCGCCTTCCACTGAGGTGTTCGGGCTTTGCTGGCATATTTTCCTCTTCCTCGTTGGGGGCGGGGACGAACAGTTGACCGTCCCCGCCCCCAACCTGCGTCGCATCTCATGGTGAGAGTCGCCGGAGCTTGCTATTTTATTCGGTCACATCGATCTATTCAGCCCCGCCGGGACCGGTATGGGATAGATGGGATAGCCAGTACCGACAGACGGTTTGCCCAGCCGATCTATACCCACAGCCGATCTAGTTGCCGTCGGCGGCCGACTTCTTCGTGTAGCCGGACATGCCCGAGCTTGCCTGGTCCATCTCCGCGTCGGTCAGGAGTTTGATGGGCAGGCCCGTCGCGAGTGCACGTAGCTGGATCTCGCACACATACTCCAGGTAAGGCAACATATCGAGCGCCTTATCGAGGGTCGGCCCCACCGTGATCGCACCGTGGTTGGACATGAGGGCACCGGTCCGGCCCTGCAGCGCGGCGGTGACGTCCTTCGCGAGCTGATCGGTGCCGAATGTCGAGTACGGGGCAACCCTGATCGCTCCGCCGAAGAGCGCCGAATAGTAGTGACTCAACGGGATCTCGTCTTGCACAACCAGGCCGAGGGCCGTGGAAGCCGGCGCGTGGTTGTGCGTGATGGCACCCGCATCGGTATTGGCGTAGACGCTCAGGTGCAGCGGGCACTCGGAGGAGGGCTTGTAGTTGCCCTCGATCTGCTTGCCACCCATCTCCACCACTGCGACATCGCCGGCCTGCATCTCCTCGTAGGGGACGGCAGACGGGGAGATCACCACGTGGTCTCCCACTCGGATCGAGACGTTTCCGGCTGTTCCCACCACGAGGCCTTTTTCGACCATCGCGAGGCAGGCATCGACGATTTTCTGGCGCTCTGCTTGATACAGCATAAGTTTTGCATCCTAACCTTGTGTGAAGAGCAGGTCCTCCCGGGAGCATTTCGCGACACCGTTCAGCTCCTGGTGGAGGCAAACCTTGCGTTGCGCCGGATAGCTCCCGGACCGGTCCTTCTCTATGGCTTCAATCTATGCCAGTTGTATGGACTTTGACGAGTTTTCGATTGACAATGGCGGGCTCCTCTCGTGCGGGATCCCGCCTTCAGCGCACTCCTTGAGTCTTCTATCTTGCCCTTCTCTCCGTCCGTAGCGCGTCAGAGGCGAACACCTCGGGATTGGCGCAATGGAGGGGTTTCCCGCCTTCCAAGAAGGAGGCGATATCCTCCGCCCCGATCGTGGCGGCCAGTTCCGCGGCCTGCTTGGAGGCACCGGCCAGATGCGGGGTCATGGTGACCCGAGGGGTGCTGAACAGCCGGTGACCAGCGGGAAGAGGCTCCTCCGGCAGGCAGTCGAACCCGGCGGCGAACAGATGGCCGGAATCCAGCGCGTCGGCGACGGCGTCGTAATCCAGCAAGCCCCCGCGGGCACAGTTGACCAGGATCGCACCTTCCGGCAGCAAGGCGATCTGCTCGGCTCCGATCATGTTCTGGTTCTCCGCGGTCAGACGCGAGTGCAGGGTGAGAACCGAGGCCCGTACGAGCATCGAGTTCAGATCCTCTGCCAGTTCCATTCCCTCGTCCAAGGCTGAGGCTTCCACCCACGGATCATAGACGACGACGTGAGCGCCCATCGCGGCCAGGATTCTCGCCACCCGGGAACCTACTGCGCCATACCCGCATACACCCACGGTCTTCCCCGAGATCTCGGGACCGACCTGGTCGTAGTTGTAGTAATCCGAGCGCCACTGGCCAGCCTTCAGCTCCGCGTCACGCTGAGCGATCTGCCGGGCGGAGGCCATGATCATGGCGACCGAGTGTTCGGCCGTGGCGATCGCGTTCCTGCCGGGCGTGTAGCTGACGACGACGCCGTGGCGGGTGGCCGCCTCTATATCCACGTTGACGGGCCCACCGCGGCAGATGGTGATGAGCTGAAGGTCTGGGCTTGCCGCGATCACCTTCTCCGAGAAGGGGTAGGTGTGGGAGAAGCAGACCTGCGCCCCCTGGAGGGCCGCTATCAACTGGTCTTCATCGCCGAAGGCCTCGCGTACCCCCGCGAAATCCCGGTAGGGCTCATTGGGCCAATTCGACTGCAGGTCCTTGAGCTCTACCGTCTCGGCTATGCGGGGTTGATCTTCCACCGCCCGGCGCAGCACCCCTGCGGTAACGAACCCGTCCCCTGCGAGCAGGACAGCCATCTCAGGCCTCGCTCTCTCGGCGCAGGCTGCGCATCTGCGGCCACACCGGCTGGATGGCCTTGCGGGCGGCCACGTACACCTCGTGGGTGCGGCGGTAGATATCGTAGTTGTCCGGGTTGGGGAGGTATTCCTCCATGCCCGTCTTGAGCATCTCCGCCGCGGCCGCGACATCGGACGCCTCTCCGGCCGAGACCAGCGCCAGCACGGCGGCGCCGCGGGCTCCAGCCTCCGGCGCCTCCTGCCGGATCACGCGCTGGCCGGTGGCATCGGCGAGGATCTCGCACAGCAGTTGCGAACGGAAGCCGCCGCCGGAGACCACGAGGTCGCCATCCATCTGAAGGGTGTCGATGCATTCGATCAGCGAGAAGGCCACGCCCTCATAGACCGAACGCAGCACGTGGGAGGTGGGGGGTGGTCAGGGACATTCCCATCCACGAGGCGGAGGCCGCCGTGTCGAGGAATGGAGCGCGCTCTCCACCCGGCGATGCGTAGGGCAGGTAGACGACGCCACCCGAGCCCGAGGGAGCGGTGCGAGCCTCCTCCTCGATGTCCTCCCAGGAGCGATCGGAGAAGCCAAGCACCTGCCGGATCCAGTCGAGGTTCGGCGTGCCCGTCATCGGGACGAGGAACTCGAGCACCTGCTTTCCACGGCCGGTGGCCAGCACCATCGAGACCTGCGAGCGGCGGGACTGCGCATCCGGCAGAAGTGCGCCGACGAAGCCGGTGGTACCGAGGATCAACCAGCCCTCGCCGTCGTTTACGGCGCTGAGGCCCGCGCCGGTCACGGCGACGTCGATCATGCCCACTCCCACCGGGGTGCCCGCGGGGATGCCGGTTTCATCGGCTGCCTGCGCGGAGACCACCCCGCCGGGGCCATCGGCGGGGACGATGGGAGGAAGCAGGCGCAGAGCGTCCGGCATACCAAGCGCATCGGCCATGTCCCGCGAGTACTCCATGGTGTCGACGTTGAGGAACGTGCGCGAGGCTTCGGTGTAATCGGTGAGACGCTCACCGGTCAGGCGGAAGCGCAGCCAATCCTTGCAATACAGATGGGTTGCCGAGCGCTCGATGATCTCGGGGTTCTTCTCCTTGAACTCCTCGTAGAGAACCGGGAAGAGCCCACCGAACACCGTGGTTCCCGATGTCTGCAGGACCTTATCTGCCTTCCCATTGGCCACCCACTCGTTCACGCGTTCGGAGGCGCGGCCATCGAGCCATGTCGCCGCGGGGCGGGTGGGGACGCCGGCCTCATCGACCAGCCAGGCGCCGTCCCCCTGCCCGGTGAGTCCGATGGCGACGACGTCGTCGTCCGGGCATTGGGCACGGACCTCGCGGAGGCACGCGGCGACTCCCTGCCAGATGGCTTCCATGTCCTGTTCGGCCTCGCCCAGCTTGCCGTAGTTGACCGGAATGGATTCGTGATGGGTGGCGCGGATGCCGCCCGAAAGGTCGAAGGCTACCGCCTTGACAGCTGTGGTGCCGCCATCGACTCCGATGACGATCTTTTCACCGCTCATGGACTATCTCCTTAGTTCGGCACTTCTTCGTGCGTGACAAGTATATTCACATAAGTTTCATGATTGCCAACACTTTTTTCATTTAATTTTCACGGCTGCTGATTCGCGAGAATATCTCACGCATCGCGGGGAGGGAGAACCCGAGCCAAGGGATACGAAATAGAAGCGGATGCTGCCCATGAGCGAACGAGGAACCTGCCGAGAACCCTCTGCCGCGGGGCTCAACCGGCAAGCAGCACTACTGCCATCGCTATGAGAACGACGGCGATACCGGCGTCCACGTACTGCCAGGCTCGCGGGGTGCGCAGCCATTTTCCCAGGTAACGCGCTCCGTAGCCGAGGGCGAGGAACCAAACGGCGCTCGCGGTCATGGCACCCGCGGCGAATATCCAACGCGCCTGCCCGTGAGTTGCCGCAAGCGATCCGATGAGCACCACGGTGTCTAGATAGACGCCCGGATTGAGCCAGGTGAAGGCCAGCGTCTGCAGCGCGACGACGACTACCGCACTGCCGGAGACGCTCTGCCGCGGGATGACCCGCCGTTCGGCGGAGGCCTTGTTCCCCGCGACCGGCTCCCCATCGGCAATCATCCCCTGCCCCGAGGGATTGAGAGCACGGCGCGCGGCGAAGGCCGCGTACGTGAGCAAGAAGAGCGCCCCGCCCCACCGAGCCGCCGTCATCAGCCAGGGAATATCGTTGACGAGTCTTCCAAGGCCGGCGACTCCCACCGCCACGAGCAGAACGTCCGAGAAGATGCAGATGAAGATGACGAGGGTCGTATGCTGGCGGCGGATCCCCTGGCGCAGAACGAAGACGTTCTGCGCACCCAAGGCGACGATCAGAGAGAGCATCGTCAGGAGACCAGAAACATAACTCACCGCCCCATGCTATTTCACATCTCGTCGAGGAACTCCACGATCATCCCCACAACCGGCGAGGCGCTCCTGATCATCGCCTCATGCCCGTGGCCCTTCGCCTCGGCGTATCGCGCTCCGGGAATCAGTTCGGCGACCTCCTTGACCCACGAACTGGGGCACACCCAGTCGTCTTCTCCCCGCAGTACCAGGGTGGGCGTCGTGATCCTGGGGAGGATGGTCTCCACCTTGTGGTGCAGCATTACGTTGAGGACCTTGAGGAACCACAACGGGTTCGCCTTCAGGTATTGGATGAAACCGTTGGCCAGCACGCGTAGCGACTCATCGTAGAGGTCCTGAACCATCCGCATAACCTGACGAGTCGCCGTGCGCTCGGAGGCGTTGACCGTCGGGGCGATGAGGACGAGTGCGTCAACGCTGTTGAGATGGCGCGCGGCGGCCTCCACGGCCACTTCCGTTCCCATCGAGTGCCCGACCAGGACGATCTCCTGCGGCGGGCTATCCTGGCGTACAACGTTCTCGATGAAAGCGGCCAGCAGGTCTCCGTAATGCGTCATGCTCCACGACTGCGTGGGTCGCGGCGAATCGCCGAATCCCGGCAGATCCACGCCGTAGACTCTGCCCGAGCGTGCTAGGGCGGCCGCCAGGCGGGCGAAGACCGCCCGTCCCATACCGATCCCGTGGACCAGAACGTACGCTCGCCGCCGGGGCCTGCCCATTCGGGTGTAGACCATCATGGCGTCATCATCGGAGAACGTCGACGTGAGCGGAGCATCGTCCCGCGAGTCCAGGCGAGCCGGGGAACCGCCGCGCGTGGCCGAAAGGGGCTTGCCCTTGGCAAGCCCGACATCATGCCAGAGACCGCCGAGCTTATCTGGAAACAGAGAGACCATCGCGAAAAGCTTCCCGAAGCTCAGGATCCGGCCAGCATGTCGCGTGCCTTCGCCACGAGCGGCTCGATGTCCTCGCGTGAGGAGTGATCATAGCCCTCGGCTATCCGGTCGGCCACTGCCTCGGCCCACTCGCCACGGTCACGATACTTCTGGACGCGCTTCGAGAAGACCTTCAGCAATGCGTATTCCGGCTTGTTCAGTCCCTCGTAGCGCACGCCGGCCTCGAAGTAGAAGAAGGGGTAGCGATCCTTCGCCAGCTCCTCCTTGGTGAAGGTAGCGGCCGGGACTTTCCAGTCCCTGTCGGGATGCTGCGGAGTCCCGCCATTCGCCCACACGATGACCTTGGCCGAATCCTCCAACCCCGCCGCCTTGAGCTGCTTACGGAAATCGGAGAAGCCCCGCATGATGGACATGCGGACGCCCGCACCGAAGACGATCAGATCGTAGGAGTCGAGTTTCAAGCTCTTTATCTCGGCGAAAGGCACCAATTCCGCCCCGAGGTCCTCCGCGATCCACTCGCCGTAGGTGCGCGAGAATCCGGTGACGGTGTTGTAGATAACGACGACTTTAGCCATGGCGTACTCCTCACAATGCCGCCGGTTCACCGCGGCATCGATGCAGTTGGAAGAATTCGATTCGATTGAATTCTAGTGCGGCTACAGGGCGGGGCCTTACCACCGGAGTCGCAAACCAACGGCCTCATCGACTCTCCTCACTCCTGCGGGTGGACGGCCTCATGCTCCAGCAGGTTCTTCTTGATGCCGAGGCCGTAGCGGAACCCTCCCAGGCTGCCGTCGGAACGAAGAACCCGGTGGCAAGGCACGAACAGGGCCGCGGCATTGCATGCGCAGGCGGAGGCTGCGGCGCGGACCGCAGCGGGACGGCCCGCACGATTCGCGTACTCGGTGTAGGTCACCGGTTCCCCCGGCCGGACATCTCGCAGCACATCCCAGGCGTGAGTGCGGAATTCACCGGAGCGTTGGAGAACGGCGATGCGACGCGGCGCATCGAGGTCGCCCGCGTAATACTCCCGCACGGCAGCGACGGCGGCGGCGATGGGCTGTTCCTCGTCGCAGGGAGCGACCTGGCGGATGGCCGAGGGCTCGGGGCGCAGCGTGGCATGGATAAGCGCAATGAGGGATGCAATGTCATCCGTCCAGCCCGAGGCGAGGACGACTGCACCGTCCGTGACGATGCTGAATGGCCCGTCCGGAGTGTTCAGGGTTGTGGAGAATACGTTGCTCATCGGTGCTCCTAGAAGATGGGGCCAAAGCTGGGTTTCGGGTTGGATGGGCGTCCGGCGATGCGGACGTGTGGAGCGAAAGGGAACGCACAATCGCTCATCAGGGCGGCGGGGGTTGCGCACCTCTCGTGCTATCCGGTGCACCAGAGGGGCGCGCCGCCACCAGCGCGGCCTGCCACACATGCATCGCGGCATAGGTCCGCCACGGAGCCCAGCCGGTTGCGATCCGCGCGAGCGAGCGCTGGCCCTCGCGCGCGGGAAGATCTCGACCCACCAGGCCGAGAGACCTGGCGCCCGATAGCAGCGCCGCGTCGCCCTCCAGCCAGAGGTCAGGATCGCCGAGTACCCTCATGGAGATATAGGAGGCACTCCAGGGGCCGATCCTGGGCTGTCTCATCAGCACATCGCGCATGGCTTCCGTCTCCATGCCCGCATGAAGCAGCAGATCCCCATCGGCCATCGCACTGGTGATGCCACGGATCGCGTTGACCGATTGGGCGGGCAGGCGCAACGGACGTCCCGGATCCGTCGAGGACGTGACCGGCAGACCTTCGGCGATCTGGAGCGAGGTGGGAAACAGCCGTGACAGCCCCGCGATCGACGACGAATAGTGCGAACCCAACCGTTCCGCCAGACGGCTTAGATGACCGGTAGCCGCACGCACGGAGATCTGCTGGCCGATCATCGCCCGGACGACCATCTCTTCCGCATCGACGGCTCCCGGCACCCGGATGCCGGGAACACCCGCGACAAGGGGCGCGAGAACCGGGTCCGAACCCAGGGCGGCATCGGTCGCCACAGGATCGGCGTCGAGGTCGAGGAGCCTTCTGATACGGGATACCGCCGGGGCCACATCGGCCAACGAGCTCAGCTCGAGATGCGCCGTCAGCTTCCATTGCGGATTGGCTCCGTTCGATCGCCGACGGCGCTCGGCCACCCGCGCGGTGACGTCGAAAGCTCCGGGTCCGTGGGGCAGAACGAGGGTACGAGCGTAATGCAGGTCGTCGTCGTCGATACCGACGGCTTCGATTCCACCGATGGCGCGAGCCGCCAGGAAGCCGAAGATCCCTGGAGCATCGAAAGGCTGGCGAACCGGGAGATCGATATCGATGTGCAGCTGTTCAGAATTCTCACGCCGCGACGGTTCGAAACGCACGGACTTCGCGCGCAGGGCACGTGGGCTGAGGGCGAATACGTCGTCAACGGTCTGGTTGAATTGACGCACCGATCCGAAGCCTGCCGCGAAGGCGACCTCGGACATGCCCAGATCCGTTCCCACGAGCAACGCCCGCGCGGACTGAGCGCGCCGCGCCCGAGCAAGGGCCTGCGGGCCGGCGCCCAACTCGGCCGTCAGCAGGCGATGAATGTGGCGGGGCGTGTAGCCCAACCTCGTCGCAAGCCCTTCCACGCCCTCGCGGTCCACCACCCCGTCGAAGATCAACCGCATCGCGCGGCCCGCGACATCGCGCCGTGAATTCCACTCCGGGCTCTCAGGAGCGGCCTCGGGCACACAACGTTTGCATGCACGGAAGCCCGCTTCATGCGCCGCGGCGGAGGTGAGGAAGAACCTGACGTTCTCCGGCTTCGGTGTACGCGCCGGGCACGAGGGGCGACAGTAGATCCCGGTGGATATCACCGCGGTGTAGAACTGGCCGTCGAAACGCGAATCGCGCGAAGAGATGGCCCGATACCGCTCCTCGAAGCGTTCGTCGAAAAAGGGGCCATCCATGTTCTTCATGTGTACCAGTACAGCAGAAGGCCCCACAGTCCTCTAGCGGTTATCGGACATGACGGTGGTCTCGCGCTGTCGCGCCAGGTGGGAGTCCGATCGGCTGGATCACGGCCGGTGCGGACGACGACGCCGCTTCTTCGACATTCGCGAGTACACCGAGGCGAGTACGAGAACCACCGCAACAGCCATGATCGCGTATTCGCGAATGGTTTCCATCTCGATACCCTCGCCGCCTGAAGCGCCGCGAGAGGGCTCGTAGCCGCCCGAACTCGCACACGCCTCAAGAGTATCCGCAAGCACCTCGCGATCCTCAGACGGAAGCGTCAGGCCGTGGCTGGAGACCACCGTGGTGAAGCGCTCAGCATACTCGCAGTGGAATCCAACGTTCTGGGGCATCCACTGGCCGGGGCCCTTGTCACCCTTCCCCTGGTTGGACGGGCCATCGACGGCAAGCAGATTCTCCGGATCGTTTGCGAACTCTATGCGCTGTTCCTGCGTCCACTGCCAAGCGCCATTGCGCCAGGCCCAGGACAACGGAACCACGTGATCGATCTGCACCTCGTTCGGGCTATCCCTCGTGAACTCGATGCGCCGGCCGGTGTACGGGTCATCGAGCAGGCCACTGTAGACGGTCGCGCCACGGCAGCGCGAAGGGGCATCCCCGTACGGAACGTACTCCACTCCGGAGAGTTGCTGACCCAGGACGTCGTTTCTCGTATCGCAGCGGTTGCCATCCACATCCAGCCAGGCCTTGCCGAAATTCGCCTCGCGGCTATACGCCTCGGGAGGCTCCTGGGTGGTCTCCGGAATCGAATCGAGAGTCGTCACGCCAACGACTGAAAGAACGGCGACAAGCAGGGGGAAGACTCGCATAAGGCCTCTCAGCCTACCCCGTCAGTTCTGCGGGGGCCTTTCAGCACGCCGTATATGCCGGTGCCATCGCGTGCCCGTTATCACTCCTTCCTGCGCGCGGTGTCTCACCCTCGGTCCGGGTTCCTCCGCCGTTCAGTTCGACACTTCTCACGGTTACGCCGTTCAGGTCCACGTCTCTCGCGTTTGCGCCTCGGGTAACCCGATCTCCAGTACCAAACCGACAGCAGCACAACCGCCGCCGCATAGAAGACCATCCACCAGGGAAAGTGGGGAACATCCGGAGGCAATCCCGCCTGATCGATATCCTGCTGTGGTGTGGGATCCACTCGTTCACCGGTAATGACGATGCGGTGAGAGTTCACTCCCAGCGGCGTGCAGGTGACCAGCGTCACGAGGTCGCGCCCAGGCACCGCACGGATCTCCTCGGTGTCCTGAGGATCAATCACTTTGATATCGAAGACGCGGTAGGCGAAGACTTCTCCCATGACCTCCGTCGTGAAGGTGTCCCCGATTTTGACTTTGTCCAAGTTCGTGAACATCGTGGCGGAGGCGAGGCCGCGGTGCCCCGTCAACACGGAACGAGTTCCCTGCCCACCCACCGGTAGAGATGTGCCTTGCAGATGCCCCACTCCTTTGAGCAGGGTGTCCTCGCCGGTGCCGTGATAGACCGGTAGATCGAGGTCGATCGAGGGAATCCGCAGTCGCGCCATGATGCCGGTGGGATCGGAATTCAACAGTTCGAAGTAGTCGAAAGTCTCCACCTTAGGGCCGACGCCCTCGGCAACGTTCGCGCCGGATGCAAGGATTGCCTGGGCGCTCAGCAGCTCGTTGTAGCGCTGCGCGGCGGCGATCTTGGCAGTGGCGGCGTTCTTTCCACTCGCCTCATCCACTTGGGCCTGATCCACAATGATGTTCGACTGATTGTATTGCGACACCCATTGTGCAGCGATGGGGTAGATGAAGACCGTGACGCCCGCCAAGCAGAACAACGCTATGAGCAGGTCCAGCAGACTGAATCGCCACCGTCGCCCACTTTTGGCATCGACAACGCTTGGCCGGCCCTCAACAGCGCGGCCACCTGTGCCATCCTTACCGCTAATTTCGTTCTTCTGTGATGCCCGCTTGCCTGCTGGCGGTGTCTGGATCAATTCGCGTTGCCCTCCCGGACTGGTTTTCACAATGCAGACGCCATGGGTGGGAGGACGAGGAGCAAATCCTCGTCCTCCCACCAGAGACGATCAAGGCACCGAGCGCCTACTGGCAGCGCACTGCTGAGGCCTTAGTTATCAGCAGGACCTTCGCGACGGCGGCGCATCAGGTAGAGGCCACCTCCGACCGCGAGAAGGATCACGGCGGCCAAGAGCATGAGAATCTGCCCGGTGGCACCCGTCAGGGGTAGTGACGGCAGATCGCCTTCGTCCGATCCGATCTGGGTGTTCTGGATCGTAACGCTTGCATCCTCGCTGGCTACGGTGAGCTTCGTGCCAGTGACAACACCCTTGTAGCCGGCGGGAACGCCGGTTTCGTACACGCAATAGTCGCCCTCGGCAAGCACCAGGTTCGGGGTTGCACCGCTACCCGAAGCGGAGACGAAGCCGACCGAACCGGTATCAACCTTCTTCAAAGTGCTTGCCGCATCAGCGACATTCGCGGGACAGCTTCCAATGGCGGCGGCGTCCACGTTCGAATACAACTCGAAAGTCGCCCCGCCCAACGGGACCGCGGAGGAAGCACCCTTGTTCATGGCGGTCTTGAGCACGTGAGCGCCCGAGTGGAATTTCTGCGGTTCCGGAACCTCGACGTCGCCGCCCTTACCATTGACGGTGATCGTTGCAGTGTTGGAGGTATCCCCGGAGCCGTCGGCGACGGCGTCGATGGTGAACACCAACGTGCCGCCGATGTTCGCGTCCAGCTTGGCGAGTCCCGAAGCGTTGAGCACGAGCTTGACGAGCCCGTTCGCCTCGGTCACGGTGTAGTCGCCGGCGGCCAATGGCACATCGCCACCGCCCTGGGCGGCCAGGGTAACCGAACTTCCCTGGTAGGAGAGTGCGCCGTTCAATTGGTCGGAGATTTCGAACTGCGTGTACTTGATGGGGTCGCCGTTGCCATCGAAACCCAAATGGTTGATGGGGATGGAGATATCGAAGGAGATGTTGGCGCCGATGACCTCGGCGTTCTTGGTTGCTCCGGACCCTGCCAGGACGTTCTTGGGGTAGATGTGCGGGTTGTAGTTCCACACCGGTTGCCCGTCCTGACCGTTGCCCGGGAACGGGACGCTCACGATCGCCGGCTGCGACAGGTACACGGTGTTGGGAAGCGGGCCCGACTCATAAACGACGTAAGCCCGATCCGCTGCGAGACCGGCGGCCACCGTCTCGCCGTTGCCATCGGTGAGGCCCAGCGGCGTGCAGGACCCCAGGGTGGGCGCTGTTCCCGAGCCGGTGAAGCTCAGCACCGGAGTGCCCTGGGCGTTGAGGGAAACCCCCAGATCGGATATCCGTTCCCAGTCGGCGGAGCCGGCAAGATCGAGCCCTCCGATCTCGCAGATGGAGAACTCCACCCCGGAGACCGGCTTCTGACCGGTGATCGCACCGAGATCCGAACCGTCGGCGGGGCCAAGATCGCCATCCGTCGGCTGCTCGTACTTGTGGATCGTGATGGAGCCGGTCCCGCCCTCGCCGGGAGCCGCCAGGGCGGGCGCTCCCACCGCAATCAGGCCGAGGCTGGCAATTGCGATGCCGCTGCCCAAGGCTGTGAAGCCCCACTTCTTGCTACTTATTTTCAATTGTCTTCCTTTCGTGCGCGGCACTATCGGGCCGCTTTGGTCTGGAGATATCTGGATCGCCGTCGCTGTGTTCACTCAGCACGCCGGCTGTCACACGCCGGTTCTCCTGCGCTGCGCCAGGTAGGCGACCAACGCGAGAAGGCCACACCCGAAGGAGGCCAGGATGAAGGCGTCCGTCCCCACCCCGCCTGTCACGGGCAACATCGGCATGTCTTGTGCCGACGCCGCGAGAAGACGCAGTACATGGTGACTTCCCGCCGCCACCTGAAAATCCTGTCGCTCCGCGGCGGAAAGCTCGATCCAGCACGAATCAGCAGCGGTGGCAGGGTCCGCAGCGGCATCCGCGCATGACGGCGTGCTCAGGTCCAATTGCTCCAGGGAGACGAGGGAGACCCCGCCCGGCAGCGCCTGAGAGATGGAGTAACTGCCGGGCTTGGCCAGGGTCGTCGCGGCCGCGTCGTCGAGGTCGAAACTGAACCGCGGGTCCGCATTCGCCGCCGTTATCCCCCATCCGCCGGTCGTTCCCTCTCCGGCGCGCACTTTGAGTAAGGAGACCTGCGCCGCCGAATTGGTGATCGTGCACTGCACCTCGATGCCCGGTTCGCTTACCCGGAGCGTTCCCGATTCCTCGTCGAACGTTCCGGCGGGAAGCGTTCCTCCATCGGCGTCCGTGCAGACGGTGGGACCGCGTTGTGTGTAGAGGCTCGAGGCCGCCGAAGGTTCGCCAGCCGGACGCTCACCGATCGTGTAGTTCTCATCCATCTCCAGGCGCAGCGGCTGACCCGTACTGATCACATGGGTGGTCCCGTCGCCTGCCGTCGCGACGAT
Organism: Actinomycetaceae bacterium L2_0104; assembly: GCA_047501485.1. Taxonomy (GTDB): domain Bacteria; phylum Actinomycetota; class Actinomycetes; order Actinomycetales; family Actinomycetaceae; genus Ancrocorticia. Next base: position 59,305 of record JAZDRN010000012.1, read on the forward strand.
CTCCCAATCCCCGGGCGCCACCGTCTGCTCCACGGTGCCGCCGGCGATCTCCCCGATCAGCTTCTGCCCGACGACCGTCGAGGGCCCGAGGGTCTTGATTCGCACTGTCACGTCGGGATGGATGGAGAAGACAGCTGCGGGAATCGTCACCCGCCTGCTCTCGCGATCGATGTCCGCCGTGTATCCCGCGATGGCGTTGCCCATCTGATCCAGGAGAACCGGTTCTCCCCCGAGTTCGGCGCCCTCAGGCATGTCCGTGATGTCGAACGACACGTCGTCGTGCGCATTCGCGACCGCGTGGGAGGATACGAGGATGCGGCTCCCATCCTCAGGGACGGTACCCGTCGCTGCCCCACCGCTCGGTGGTGAGATGAGCGTGTTCGACGGCGCGCTGAAACCGTAGTCGCCGGGTACTCCCTCGACCTGAACCCGGGCCACCGTGTTCGCCACCAGGATCGGGTGATCTTCCACCTCGCCGTCGATGACCCAATCCAGAGTCTTCGACTGCTCCGAATCCCGCGGCGGGGCGTAGAACATCGTCGCGGACGTGGACGTGTTGCAATGCCAACCGCCTATGGGGTTGTTCGAGCTCGTGACATCGACGCGCAGGAAGGAACGCTCGGCCGGATTCGTCACATACCCCGCCGGCACGTCCACGGTGAGCTCGCCGGGTCCCTGCCTACTCGCGGTCAGGGCATCGGGGAACGTGTTGGAGTTCCTGTTGGAGAGCCAGGCACGAACCGTACCCAGTTCGCTCTTCGCCCCCTGCACATCCACCGAGAAGGTGTACCCCGAAACCCCGGCGGCGATGACGGCCTCAGCCGCGGGCGTCCGCGTGCCACCGAGAAGGAAGGACACGCCGTCGTCGGTGACGTGCTCGTCCGCCGTCCCACCGTCCTGATACCAGCCGGGCGTCGATCCCAGGTACAGCCCGGGCGTGCCCTTTCCACCGTCCAGGACCCAACTGTCGGGATTGATGTGCCGGGGCCCGTTGGCCCCCGCCGTGGTATTGAACGTGCTCGCGCCGTTGCCGGCGTCGCCCCAGGAGCCTTCTCGGTTGATGCCGAAGTTCATCGTGGAGACATCGAGGTCGGAGACCACCTCGACCTGCCCGTACAGCGCCATCTCAGAGGTGTCCAGTGACTCCGCGCCAGGCGTTCCCGCCCCGGATTGGCTCGGGTAATCCACATATGGTCCCGGCCGCCCGGTTTCGGGATCGCTGGGAGGCACGGCGAAGCCGGTTGACTGTCCGAAGCTTCCCGCCGTGATCGCGTTGTAACCGCACAGCGATTCGGCAGACAAGCCTGTCTGGGCCGCGTTGACGCCGTCCAGCTGCGGCTGGACGACCCGCACACGATATCTGTCCGAGGTTCCGCTGGGTAGCAGGAAAGAGTACTCTCCCGCGCTATTGGTCGTCTGTTCGCCCACGACCGTCCCATTCGCGTCGTAGAGCTGTACCAGCTGGTCCGCAACGCCGGTATCCGAGCCGTCCATGTACCCGTTGCGATCCTTATCCTCGAACACGGTTCCGTTCAACGCCGCGAGGGACCCGTCGGAGGCGAGATCATAGATTGGGGCGCCGGTTGCGCCGGGAACATCGCTCGTGAGGCCCGTCAGGGTATCCGCCACCGACATCCGGGAGGTGTTACCGCCGCCGGAATACGTCCCGGCCATGTAGAGCTTTCCCTCGCTGAAGGCGGTGCCCCAGATGTTGTCACCCGTCACGCGCCTGTACGTGGAACCCGAAACCGACCACAGAGGAGTCACGCCGGAGTAGACCCACCTGCCGTCGCCCGCGGGTTCGAGCTTCACCAGCCACTTGGTCGTCTGAACGGTACCGCTTCCCGGGTTCGGGGTATTCCGGCCATCCGTCACGATGTAGGCGTTTCCAGCGGCATCCACCGCCACGTCCGATGCCGGCATCGTCCCGTTGAAACGCGTCTGGTCCTCGGTTGTCTTCGGATAGATCGGTCCTGGGTTGAGATAGTCGCCCGTCTGCGGATCGAAGATCATCAGACGGTAGGTGCCGGTGGCCCCCAGAGTCGAATCCTCCCCGCCGGTGAAGTAGATCCTTCCGGTCGGCTGGTGAACCTCCCCGCCGGACCAGTAGTTGTAGGAGCCGCTGCCGGGCCGAGGAACGAACAGGATACTGGAGGGCGTGGTGTTGGCTCCCAGCGATCCATCCGCATTGTTGGGAAAGACAGCCACCGCGATGTTGTCTATCCCCGGCCGCGAGGGATTCGCCGGAATGGAACCGGTCGCGTAACCCCAGTACCAGAAATACGACGTCCCCTCGCGCTGTCCGTGGTTACCGCCATCCAGGGCCATCGTCGTCAGGCCGGAGCCTGCTATACCGGTCCACGAGCCGGAACCCGCGATGTTCCCGATTCTGGCGGCGAGTTTTCCGATGGCCGTATTCGAGAAGATTCCGTCGATGCTGGAAACGCCGGTGCCTGTGGCCTGCGCCGGGAGTTCCGCCACCGGCAGGAATGCGGAACTCCCCGTCGTCGCCCCGAAGACTTTGCTTCCGTCGATCATGACCGGCGATATTCCGGATGCCATGGTCCCGGTGTAGGCACTCCTATAGGGAGAATTCACGGCGGGGCCGTAGTGGCTGGGAAGATCGATCGTCGCAAGGCAGGCATTCGTGTTGGACGACGACGCCGCGTGGCTCGGTCCAGGTGCTGCCTCGGCCGGCACCGAGTCCGATGTGGGTTCAGCCTGTTCGTGGGTCGGTTCGACCTGTTCGAGGGTCGACGCGGAGTCAGCGGGGGCCGAATCTGCGCCCGGCTCGGCCGCGGCCTGCATCGAGGATAGGAGGATCACCGCGGCGACGGGCACCGAACAGAGCGCGGCAAATACACCTGGTCTTCTAGCGTTCTTCGCGTTCTTCGACAACGTCTTCTCCCCAACACCAGATCCCCTGGCAAGAAAATAGATGAGAGGGGCGTGCTCCGGTGTTATTCGGCATAAATCGGGCACAGAAGTATCCCCCTCGCAACACATAGCCTCGGCGAGACTCCCGAACGTGAGTGACCGCCGCACACGATTCGGTGGCGCGCCCGAGGCGAGTGAGTAGCAGCCGTTCCAGGGTGAGTATCGGGGCAAGGGAAGCGTCGAGCGCCGTCGAATCGGATGAGCGGTGAGAGCGATACGGGTAGGCGCAATCGGCGGTCAACCCGCACTTTCCATACCCCGTCAGCAGCCGCTATGCTACCGATCGTCACACTGTGAAGACGCCGGCCTCACCACGCAATCGCACGTCGGCGCACAGGACAGAGCCACAATGGGTGGAGGAATTTGCCATGTCCAGTGTCCAAGTATCCGGGCCTAAGCCGCGCCTCCTCGAACCACAGGTGCAGCGGGCGGTCGCCCACCTTCGCTCCGGACTGGGGGTGGCGCTCAACGGGGCTCCCGGCTCCGGGCGTTCGACCCTGCTGGACGAGGTGGTCGAAGAACTGGAACGCACCGGCACCACCGTACTGACGGTGAAAGGGTTGCCCCTGTTGGGAAGCCATCCCTACATCGCACTCGAAGCCGTCCTGCCCGGCCCGCTCTCGCCGCAGGCATCCCCCGTCGACATCACGGACCGGCTCGCGAAGCAGCTCTACGGTCAGGGCGACGTCGTCATCGCACTGGACAACATCGCCGATATCGACCACGCGAGTCTCGGGGTTCTGAACCAGGTCCATTCCAGACTGAACATCCCTTTCGTCCTGACCGGCGATCTGGATCCCACCTGGGCACGTGACCGGGCGACGCGATTGACGCAGAGGTGGATCGCCACCACCATCTCGCTGTCTCCGCTCAGATACGATCAGATGGCCGAACTGCTACCCGCCGTTCTCCACGGCCCGGTGCAGGACGATCTGATCAGCCATGTACTCACCAAGTCGGCGGGCAACCCCGGGCTAGGCAAGGCCCTGGCACTCACCGCCCGGTTACACGGCACGATCGGCCTGAACGAGGGCAAATGGGTCCTGAAAGCGGCTTCCCTGTGGCATGACGATCTCGGCGCGACCGTCCAGGCGATGATTCCGGCATTGGACGACGACGTACTCGCCACTCTCTTCTCCTGCGGCCTGCTGGGACCCAGCCACGCCTCGCGGTTGGAGCGACTGCTGCCGTCCCACCATCTGAGGATCCTCGAAGAACTCGGGCTGGTGGTACTGGTGGGATCCAGCTCCGAGGACCCCATCGTTTCCGTGCATCCCCCGGTGCTGGAGGACTACATCAGAGCCAACGCCTCCGCTATGCTACGACGTCACGTGCTCAAGGGGCTGCGCGAGATCGAGGGCGAACTGGCGGCTCTGCCACAGATGGAGACGCCCGTGGCGCAGCTGAACGTCGCCGAAGACATCGCTCTCGCTCGACTCTTCGACGAACAGGCGCGGACACGTTCGCATGCCCTTTTCCGCATCTGGCAGGCAGATCCCACCGCCGAGCATGCCCTGACCTACCTCACGACGGTATGGGATATCAACGAACCTCCCGCCGAGATCAAGGAGGTGCTGAATGCCGGCGCATTCCAGGACACCGACGACCCGAGCGTCGCATTCATCCTGGCGACGATGAGGGCGGACTGGGCCGCCCATCCCGAACACGATCTGCCCCGCGCTTGCCAAATCCTCGCCGAACTCGCGGACGAGTACCCGGAACTCGCCGGAGAGGCCGGCGCCTACAGCCTGTTCCTGGAGGCGATCACCACCGGCCTGCCCTCCGACTACGAGGAACAACTCGAGTTCGAGGCTCCTGCCCAGCCCGGTTCGATAGCACCTATCGTCCTGGCCTTCCTCTACCTGGCCGATCTGCGCCCGCGGCAAGCCCTCGACGTGCTGGATTCCGGCAACTGGACGCGACGGCCCCTGGTACTGACCGGACTGGGGCAGATGGTGCGCATCCTGGCCTTGCATTACACGGGCCATTCGCAAGAGGCACTCAAACTCAGTTCAGAGGCCTACACGGAAGCTCGGCGGCAGCTGGACAAGCCGGGCATGCTGAGCATCGGCTACGCCCGCGCCCTCATCCTCATCCAGCGCGGGGAGTGGGACAAGGCGGAGAAGATCACGGGAACCATCTTCTCCGGCGGTCGGCCGGGTCTGGTCACCGGCCCCATCTACGCATCCCTGCTCCGGTTGGCGGCCCTGTTCTCGATCCTTGCGGACCGTCACGAGCGCGCCCTGGAAATGGCTCGATCCGCGGAGCAGGTCCCGGTTCACAACTCGGCCCTGCCCGGCATGGACTCCAGTTTCTCTGTCGCCATCCCCCAGGTGGTTGCCGGAGATTACGGCGCGGCCATCAAGAGTCTGGAGGAAGCCGCACGCCAGCAGCTCGACAACGGATACAAGTTGGGAGCATTGTCGACACTGCACATCGCGGCGGCACTGTTCCCCTCCCCGAAGATCGCGCAGATGCTCGAGGATCTGACGGACAGCCACGAGTTCCATCGCGGTTCCACCCTCGTCCGCCTGGTCAAAGCGCTCTCCGCCCTGGACTACCCGGCGCTGTATGTGCTCCTGCCTGAGATCGAAGAAGGCATCGAGACCACGGTTTTCGTGTGCGCGCTGTGGGCGGCGCTGGCCAGCGACCAGGGCGACCCTGTATCGATTCAGAACCTGCTATCCGAGGTTCTCGCGAGTTTTCCCTCGGCCAGGTTCGCGGACACTGCCATGTCCCACATGGCAGTGAAGACGCTTTCCGAGCGCGAGTTCGAGGTGGCCCTCCTGGTCGGGCGCCTGGGGAATGCGACGATAGCCCAGCGGCTGCACCTGAGCGTGCGCACCGTCGAGAACCACGTGTACAAGGCGATGCGGAAAGTCGGCGCATCCACGCGCGAGGAGCTCTACACGTTCGCGGCCGCCGCGCTGCACCCCAGCTTCCAGGGCGAGTAGCTGAGACGGCGTCACTGCCCGCGCGCCGCGAACTCGGCCTCGATCCGCTGCCGGGAGGCCCCCGATTGGACGAGCACGTGCAGCAGCAGGCGAGCCTTGCGTGGGTGCAGCCATCCCGCTCCGATGAGCCCTCGTCGTAGCAGATCGGCCTCGGAGCCGGGGTAGCCGTAGGTCGCCCTCGTCGTCGTACCCGCCCCGGTGCGCGTGGCGAACACGACCGGGATTCCTCCGGCTATAGCTCGTTCCGCCGCATCGGCCATGGCAATGGGCATGTGCCCCGATCCCATCGAGGAGATGACGACGCCGTCCGGTTGCGTCTTGGCGATGGCCGCGAGCGCCCCGCCGTCGTCGTCATAGGAGGCGACGAGCAACGGAATGCGGATCGCGCCAGTAGAGGGCGCGGGAAGGGCCGGGCATCGCTCGGCCCGGTGGTAGGCGACGTGGATGTTGTCCTCGACACGGCGCGCAATCGGCCCCCACCCCGCGGAACTGAAGGCGGCCAGCGCGTTCGCATCGGATTTGGTGACATGCGTGGCCAGATGAACCTCGTCGTTGAAGACGACGAGCACACCGTTGCCGGTCATTGCGGGATCGGTGGCGGCCCGTATCGAGGCCACCAGGTTGCCAGCGCCCTCCGCCCCCGCCTCGTCGGCGGAACGCATTGCACCCGTGAAGACGATCGGTTCCGGCCGATCCCACAGCAGGTCCAGGAGATAGGCCGATTCCTCCACGGTGTCGGTCCCTTGAACGACGACGACGCCGCGCGCGCCCGCGTCCACCGCCCGGTGGGCGAAATCGAGGGTGCGCAGGGCATCGTGAACCGTCAGCTGCGGCGATCCGACGTTCTGAAGCGTCTCGGCCTCGATCTCCACACCGCGCACCCACCGCGACAGGGGCGTCGTGAGGTCATCGGCGGTGAGAGTGGGAGTGACATCATGGCCGTCGTCGGACGACATGGTGATGGTGCCGCCAAGACTTGCCAATGCCACACGGATGGGTTGCGCCATGAGATCTCCTTCGGGGTAATGCCCCATCATCTTAGTGCGATGGCATCCGCAGGTGACCACGCGGTGTTCTAAAACACGAGGTCGTGGGCATAGCGCGGGGTGTTCCAATAGACTTGCACCGTCTGTACAGCAGTTCGAGAGGATGGCCAAGATGCCAAGTCAGGAACAGGTGGCGAAGAACCACTGGTACCGCAACGACGATCTTCCAGGGGTCGAGGGGCCCGATCGCGAGATTCAGGGATACGGCGAGAAGCCCCCGAGAATCCGCTGGGATAACGACGCCAAGGTCGCCATCAACATCGTCATCAACTACGAGGAGGGCTCTGAGAAGACCTTCGCCATGGGTGACGCCATGAACGATGGCATGTACGAGCTGCCCTTCGAGGTGGACGATCAGCGAGACCTCGCCAAGGAATCGATGTACGAGTACGGCTCGCGCGCCGGCATCTGGCGCATGTTCCGCACTTTTGACCGCTACGACGTGCCGGTCACGGTGTTCGGCGCGGCCGTGGCGCTCGAGCGCAATCCCGACGTGGCGCGGAAGATCGTCGAGCGCGGCGATGAGATCGTGGGCCACGGCTACCGGTGGATCGATCACTATGAATACTCCCGTGAGGAAGAGAGGGAGCTGATCAATCTCGCCATGGACTCCTTCCAGAGAACCCTGGGCCGCCAGCCCGAGGGATGGTACTGCCGCGAGATGTCCGTCAACACACGTGAGCTGCTCGTCGAGGACGGGCGTTTTCTCTACGACTCGGACTACTACGGCGATGATCTTCCCTACTGGACCTTCGTTGGCGAGAAGGCTCATCTGGTGGTGCCCTACTCGCTGGTGGTCAACGATTGCCGCTACATCATGGGAACGGGTTTCGCCGCTCCCTCCGACTTCGTGGAGGTCGCTTCGCGCACCCTCGATCAGTTGCTCGACGACGGCGACGATTGCGGGCGCATGATGTCCATCGGCATCCATCCGCGTATCACCGGTAACCCGGCCCGCATGAATGGGCTGGCCGAGTTCATCCGCTACGCGCAGTCGAAGGAAGGGGTCGTCTTCATGCGTCGAGGCGACATCGCTAAGAAGTTCATCGAGCAGGTCCCGCGGCCCGAGCGGCCCGAGGACCGGCCCAATCGCTGACGTCTGGCCATAGCAGAGAGGTGCGGGTACCGATCGGTACCC
>JAZDRN010000012.1:67389-69130 GCA_047501485.1 Actinomycetaceae bacterium L2_0104
GCGGGGGCCCCCCCCCCCCCCCCCCCCCCACCCCCCCCCCCCCCCCCCCCCCCCCCCCCCCCCCCCCCCCCCCCCCCCCCCCCCCCCCCCCCCACCTCTCTGTCACCCGCGGCTATGCCGCCCTGTCGCGAGCCATCGTCCAGTGGAAGACGATGAAAAGGATCGGCGGCGGGGATCAGCGGCGGGGATCAGCCTCTCTGGACCGCACCATTGCCCTTGGCTGCCTGCACGGCCAGGAAGCGCTTCTTACCGACGAGCTCGTAATAGACAACCGTGAATGCCAGCCAGACCAGGCCGGATACGATCATCACCCATCCACCTTCGATGAAGAACTGCCCCACGAAGGTCGCGAGGATCAGGATGACAGCGATGACCCAGGCGTACTTGGCACCGGGAGCCTTCCACTTGAGGTTCCCCTCCGCTTCGAGGATCTTGCGCATCTTCGGCTGGCTGATGGCGATCATCAGCCATGCGAACATGAAACCGAATCCCGAGAAGCTCGCCAACCACAAGTAGGCGAAATCGGAAGCGAAGAAATAGAGCAGGGCGCCCAGGAACAACACGGCGGTCGAGGAGATGATGGCCACGCGCGGGGCATTGGTCTTACCACTGAGCTTGGAGAACACGGCCGGGAAGTACCCCTCGCGCGACATCGAGAAGAGCATACGCGAGGTGGCGTAGATACCCGAGTCGATACAGGACAGCGCCGCGGTCAGAACGACGAAGTTCATGATGTTCGCGGCGGTGGGTCCACCGAGAATCGCAATCGCATCGACGAAGGGGCTCGAGGACAGCCCCGCCTGGTTCCACGGGACCACCATGATGAGAACGGCCACCGAGGCGACGTAGAGGACCAGGATGCGGAAGATGGATGAACGCAAGACCTTCGGCAGGTCACGTTCGGGATGCTCGGATTCCTCCGCCGCGGTGCCGATGGCCTCGGTGCCGCCGTAGGAGAACATGACGATGAGCATGGCGCCCAGGATGCCGCCGATGCCCGCGGGAGCGAAGCCGCCCTCGCTCACCATGTTGGAGATCGAGGCCGGGGTCTCGGGCTGGATGCCGGTAACGGCGGCGACGCCCCACACGATGAAGACGACGAGAGCGATGACCTTGATGAGGGCGAGCCAGAACTCGACCTCACCGAAGAATGCCACGCCGACCAGGTTGACCACGGTCATGAGCGCAGCGACTATCAGCGCGAAGACCCAGATCGGTATGGTTGGGAACCACACGTGGAGGAAGGTGCCCGCGGCAATGGTCTCGGACGCCGGGCCGATGAGGAACGCCAGCCAATACGTCCATCCTGTGGCGAAGCCCGCGCGAGGGCCGTACGCCTCGGATGCGTAACGCTGGAAGGAACCCGCCACCGGACGGCCGATGGCCATTTCCACCAGCAGCATGAGGACCAGGAAGGCCAGAAGGCCTCCGGCCAGATAGGCAATGAGGACCGCGGGGCCGGCCTTCTGGATCGCACCGCCCACGCCGAGGAAGAAGCCCGCACCGATGACGCCACCTACGGCGATCATCGTCATATGGCGGGCTTGCAGCCCCTTGGTCAATTCTTGAGGCGCCTCCGACGGGGAGGCGGGAGTACTCGCACTCATCTCAATCTCCTATACAAAAGCCGTGGGGGGGGGGGGGGGGGGGGGGCCGGGGGGGGGGGGGGGGGGGGGGGGGGGGGGGGCGCGGCGCTGGCCCCACGGCACGAATGCCCATGATCACCACTCCACAAAAAACA
>JAZDRN010000012.1:69140-83728 GCA_047501485.1 Actinomycetaceae bacterium L2_0104
ATTTAGTGGGGGGGCGTGGGTGGGGATGGAGTTATAAAACAAATAAAAAAAAAACAAACAAAGACCCGCGGCGCCGGCGGGGGCCCCCCCCCCCCCCCCCCCCACGGGTCGGGATCAGGCCGGCGTGCACCGCTTCCGACGTCCGGAATCCAGTGCAGAATCCAACCTGATCAAACAATAGACCCAAAGTAGGGTACTCGTGTTTCGCAATCGTTACGTCTGTGCTGGTCAGACGTGAAACGGAGGGGTGCAAGCACCCCTCCGAGCATGAATCCGCAGTGAGGAACCGCAGCAGCACCAAGGCGATACTCCTCCAACTCGAGCAGCATCGCCGTGGCTTCGAACTACGACATCTCCCACACCTTGATGGTGATCTGCACAGGGTTCAGTCCACATGCCGAGAGCGCGCTCTTGATCTGTGCCACGACATCGAGGGTCACGGCCAAAGCCGTGTGCCGCCGATCGACGTTCAGAGCGACGACGACGGAGACTCCGTCCCCACCCCGAGTGACCTTCATTCCCTCGCGGTCGAGATCCGACGAACCCGTCGGCAGAAAGGAACGCGCGAAGTCTTCCATCGTAGCTTCACGTCTCACAACGCCCGGCGTACCATCCACAACGCTTGCGAGCATCGCGAATAGTTCGGCCCGTGAGAGTTCCGGATGAGGAGCAGAGGGCTGGCCGGGTATCTGGCGCGGACTAGTCTGTTTCATCGTATTGCACATCTTCGATCAGGAGATTCAGTATCCTCACCTCTCCGCCCAGGCGCTCGTTAATTCGCGTGACGATCGCCTGCCGGAGTTCCCTCTCCACGGCTGGAAGGCGGACCGACGGGGACATCACCAGGCTGACAGTGAGGTCAAAGGACTGCACCCCATCTTGCCCGTCCTTACGAGGCCGCACCGCACTGCGGCGCGCAGTCAATCCCGCGAAGCTGTCAACCGTTTCCTGAACAGCCTGTGCCACCAGGAACTGGCTGACGGAGATGGTGGAGCCACTGTCTTCGTAGACAGGAATGTCAGCACCTCGACGCACATGGGTGCGCGCAAAGTCCATGATCCGATCGCGGGTTCCCGCCTGGATATTCAGCTCTTCGTCCTCTTGGCGGACCTGCCGGGTGAGGTCGAGCAGCTTGAGAAGCGACGTTCGGGCCTCTTGACAGTACGTGCAGGTACGCTGATGTTCATCGAGTGGACGTTCCAGAGATTCCCACACCGAATCAATTGTGCGCCCGCATTCGAGGGTATTCTCCTTTCTCATCTCCACTCCTTCATCGCGCGGGATAACGCCGTTCGAGCCCGAGATAATCTTCCCCGAACGGTGGACTCCGGCACGTCCAGGATCTGCGACACCTCGGCGTAGGATAACCCATGAACCTCACGTAGAACCCAACAGACACGTAGGTCCACCGGTAATTCCTGCAACCACCGGGTCAGATCGTTGACGGTGAGCGTTTCTTCAGCCTGACGCTGAGGATCGTCACGCGTATCGGCGACGACGCCGTCGCCCGTTTCCTCGTTGTCGATGGATACCGAGTCCTGCTTCTGCCGGCGGCGAAGGTGGTCAGTGCATTTGTTGACCGTCTGCTGATAGAGCCAGGTCGAGAACGCTTCGGGGTGGCGCAGGGAGGACAACCCCAGCCAGGCGGACATGAAGCTCTCCTGGACTATGTCCTCCGCATCCGCCATATTCCCAAGCATTCGATATGACAAACGTAGGAGAGAGCCGGCGAAACGATCTACGAGCTGGGCGAAGGATGCCGCATCCCCGTCCTGGGAGCGTTCGACCAGCGTGATGAGGCTCGTCCGCTCCCGCTCCTCGTCGTCACTCATGCCCACCTCATCGAACAGTCAACATATCCGTACACTGGATCACCTCACCTTAACAAGGACTGCGCCGCTTCATACCGCAGTGGTAGACGCAGTTCGGGTAATATATCAACCTCCCACCCGCCCCTCCGCCCTGTTCAGTCCCCGACGCCTCGGTGGCAGAAGCAGTCGTGCGAGAGTTTGTCGCGGGCTGGCGCGCAAATTGACGCGGTGGCCTCAGCTTTTCCCCGTTCGAAAGACAGCCCTTCGAAAATCTCTCAAAGATGTTTCGTGAGGAACGCGGCGGAGCGTCGTCTATATAAGTACAAGCCAAAAGTAAACCGACTCGAAGGAGTGGACTCCATGGCCAATGACAACGCAGCAAACCGGAATCAGAACGCGTCCAACAGTTCGCGCGGCAACAATCCGCTGGAGACGGACCAGGGCAAGACGACGATCGACGACACAGTCGTACAGAAGCTCGCCGGAATCGCGACCCGCGAGGTCCCCGGCGTGTACTCGATGGGCTCTACTGCGCGTCGCGTCTTCGACTCCATCACGGAGCGCATCCCCGGCTCGCAGACCAATGTCTCCGGAGGCGTTTCGGTCGAGAAGGGCGACAAGCAGACCGCCATCGACGTGAGCATCGTCGTCGACTACGGAACGTCGGTTGTTGAAGTTGCCAACCGCATCCGCCATAACATCATCCGCACCGTCGAGCAGGCCACCGGCCTCGAAGTCATCGAGGTGAATATCGATGTCACCGACGTGCACCTTCCCGAGGATGATTCGGACGATAAGAACGATTCGGACGACTCGCAGAACCGAGAGCTGCAGTAACTGAGAGCGCAGAAGCGGCCTTCTCCGCGGATCTGTCCGCGGGGAAGGCCCCTCTTGCCTGAACAGAGAAAGGGAATACAACCATGAAACCAAGCCATATTGGGCTCCTCGTCGGTCTCGCTCTCGCAGCATTCGCCTTCTTCGGCGGATTCTTCGCTTTCCTCACGGCAGCAGTTTTCGCCTTCATCGGCTGGGTTATCGGCATGGTTCTGGAAGGGCGCCTCGATCTCAGTGCCCTGACCGGTCGCGGCTCCGATAGGAGATAGTTCTCATGCCGGGTCCAAAAGAACAGGGAGCGGTCTCCTTCGAGCCGCAACAAGATACATCTGCTGCACCCGCCCTTTCCTCCAACGAATCTCCATCTGATGCACGCTCCGGTTCCCGCTGGGATGCTGAAAACGGCCGATTGACCGTCTCGGATCGGGTTGTGGAGAAGATCGCCTCCCAGTGCATGCATGAAATCTCCGGGATAGGCGGCCAGACCAGCGGTTTTCTCGGCTTGGGCAAACAGAAAGACCTGTCTGCTCGACCGAACGTCAGTGTCGAACTCACAGGATCGATCGCTTCGTTGCGGGTGGAACTGGGGATCGTGTATCCACAGTCCATTGAGGAGTCCACCCAGCGGGTGCGCGAGAAGCTGATACGTCGTGTCAGCCAGCTCTCAGGAGTCCGCGTCGCACAGGTGGACATTCGAGTCACCTATCTTGCCGCTCGAAACCGGCGAGAAGAGAGGGTACTACTATGAGCAATCTACGACGACGCCCTACCCGTACCATACCCTCGCTCCTCGCGTGCATCGTTATCCTTCTTTTGGCAGGAGGCCTCATGTGGGCCGCCGTCACGAGGCTCTCCTCCGGTCAGTGGCCCGAGGCCGTCACATCAGCATCGGAAAGCGTAGCGTCCACAGCGGCGAATTCAACCGAGTCCTGGATCGCGGCCTCTATCGTACTTTTCCTCGGGCTCCTCCTTCTCCTGTGCGCATGGATACCGGGCCAGCCGAATGCCGCGCCCCTTCGCGTGGAGGCCGCATCGAGCGATCTGGTGAACGGACAGACGGAGGCCGTGATGACCAATCGTGGCTTGGCCAACCTTGCCTCCTCTGCGGCGGAACAGGTAGATGGGGTTACCTCGATCAAGACCACGGCCAATGCCTCACGAGTCAACGTGCGGGTGGTGACACCATTGCACTCGACAGGCAGTCTCACCCAATCCGTCAAAGACGCGGTGACCAAGCGGTTGGAATCCGCTGAGCTAGCTCGGCGGCCAGCCGTAAGTGTCAGCGCAACAACTCAGGAAGCACTATGAGAAAAACAGCCGGATCTCTCAACAGAACCTTGCTGACGATCTTCGGGATCCTTCTCCTGCTGGGTGGAGCGCTGTGGATGGCGCTCGCGGCGGGGCTCCTATCCGGCATCGGCTCCGGATGGAGTGCTCAGGATAAGCCCCTGAGCGGAGCTGCCGACGCTCTGGACGCCGGGTGGGTACCGGTGGCTGCAATCGCCGTCGCCGTTCTCCTCATCCTGCTCGCCCTGTGGTGGTTGCTGCGTCAGATCCCGCGGTCGCACCGCTCTTCCACGCTGCGCTTCCACGAAGATCCCGCACAGGGAGTCACCTTGGTGGCGCCAGAGGTCATCTCCGACGCGATCGCCACCCATGTCGAGGATCTCCCCCACGTCACCAAGGCGACGGCATCGCTGCGTGGGGGTCGAAGCGAAGCCAAACTCCTCATCGATCTGACCGTCAACGAGAGAGCAGACATCCCTCATCTCGCGCAGCAGATTTCCGAGCAGGTACTGCCCTCCGCCATCAAGGTCATTGGCACACCGCTTGCAGACGTCGGCCTTATCGTCAACGTCACCCAGCAGTCCCGTGCGCGCGACCATGTGGAGATTCACTAGCGCGCGGGTCAATGACGGCGACACACGTTCGACCACGTCGCGCATATCGAGCCGTCGCGGCGTGAGAACGCCTCGTTGTTCAATCCCGACTCTCATCCCGAGTTTCCGGGCATCAAACACTTCTAATTCTTAGGAGCAAAATCATGGGAATCATCGGTTGGATCGTTCTAGGCCTGATCGCGGGCGCGATTGCGAAGGCCATCCTGGCCGACCGGGCACCCGGCGGCTGGATCGGATCCCTCGTTGTCGGTGTCTTGGGTGCGGCGCTAGGTGGCTGGATCGGATCCGCCATCTTCGATGTGGGCCTGGAGAACTTCTGGAGCCTGCAGACGTGGCTTATCGCCATTCTCGGCTCCCTGCTCGTGCTGGTCATCTACGGCGCGATTGGCGGCAGAAGGAGGTAGTAACCAGCACCATGCCCGAACTATGACCGGGCGCAACCAAAACTGTGCGGCGAGGATCTCTTTGGGGGAGGGTCCTCGCCGTACTCCCAGATCAAAGAGCCTCTCCCGCGCAGAATTCTCATTTGCACACGAATAGCTCTTCAACGCACACGGACGTGCGGCGAGGCATTCCGAGCTATTGCTTGAAGCGATCGACTGTGACATGGTGAACAACATCCGATAACCGGGTTCATCGAGCTTTCGTTTTTCGTATTCCAACATCTCGTGCTACATACCAGGTTCTACCTGCGGCAAGGCATCACCGCTCCGGCACAGTCCATCGAGAGGACGAGTGTGCCGGCCGAAAGATTGGCGGCATTGTGAGCCATGGAAGCAAACAACGACCAAGTGGAGGCCCAACATCATGTACCTCCGTTACTTGACTTAGACGGTACCGAGGGGACTGGCTGGAGAGCCTGGGCGAAACGAGCGATCCTGCTTGGCTTTTCTCTTTTTGTGATCGCCGGTCTGTGCGGGGCATATGACCGCACCGCCGAGATCGATACAACAGTTGGTACCACACGTATCCACGTGGAATACCCACACACCACACGCGCTGGAAGCGACATCGCGCTGACATTGCGGATCAAGAGCGGCGAGGGGCTACCAACCTCTTTCCAACTGGGTATCGATCGCAACTATATGGGACTCTTCGAGGACCTGGATGTACGGCCGACACCGGAGTCGGAGACGACGGCGGCGGACGGCTCGCTTTTACTGGAGTTCGCTCCCAACGCGGGCTCATCAACCGCATGGATCTCGATCACCGGCCGCACCACTGACGGTTGGACCCCACAAACCACGGGCGCTCTATCACTCTCGGGTGAGGGGCTCGGCCCGTTCGATGTCTTCTTGCGGACATGGAAGCTTCCCTAAGCCTATCTGCCCAGGGCGGGCCACACCATCGAGAGGATTTCTCATGGAAATAGTCATCCGAGCTGCGATCGCTTTCGCACTCCTGTGGTTGTTGACCAAAGCCTCCGGGAGGGCCACCCTCGGCGAACTCAGTTCGTTCGACCTTCTGGTATTTGTGACAATGGGCGATCTCATCCAACAGGGCATCACGGCCGAGGACAGGACTCTCACCGGCGGCGTGCTGGCTGTTGCAACCTTTGCCCTGCTCGCGGTGGCCCTTGACTTCGCATCCTCTCATTCAACCCGGATCTCCCGCATTGTCGAAGGCCCGCCCGTCGTGCTCGTGTCACAGGGCACGATCCACAAATCCGCACTCAGGCGCTTTCACATCTCTGACGACGAGCTGCGTACCGCCGCGAGGCAATCCGGTTTCGAAAGCCTCGACGGCATCAGGCTGGCGGTTCTAGAGCACAACGGCAAGATCTCATTCTTCGAGGAGCAGGGGCACAGCGAGAAAGAACCCCGCGCATCGCTCTAATGCTCGGCATCGCGCCCCCGCTCTACCCTTCGGCATACCTTCGAAAAGCACATCACAGAGAGGCCGCGTCCTCCCTCCGCTATCCGGGGCCGACGCGACCGAGACATTCCTTTGCCCGCATTTGCCCTACGATCTCCGACGCTTATTCTTAAAATGGCAAGCGTATAGCACACATTGACGGTAATATAAGGGACAAAGGTCCGGTCAGGGACCCGTGATTGTCTGCGACCAGGCATTGCGACACCCGTCAGTGATGTCGTGCGTAGTCGATTCTGTTTCTTGTCAGCGAGGCCTCCGCCCGAACGAGAATGCACCGAGTTTCTCGTTCCAACGAAAGGTATAGCTTGCGTAACACCCGTTTTCGACGTTCCTCCCTTGCATTTGCTGCTGCCCTGAGCGGCGCGCTGGCTCTCTCCGCGTGCTCCTCTTCAGACGAACCTGAAACACAGCAGAGTCAGACAGAACAAAGCACGGTGGAAGAGAGCCCGACACAACAGGCTCCCACCGACGAACCAACGGATGACAGCACCGAGACCGACGAGGCCAGTGCCGCCCCAGCCGGCGATCAGGCCGAAGTAGAGATCGGTGAGACGATCGAGGATCCCGATATGGGAGACACCATCCAGGTTGTCTCCGCGATCCGCGATTTCCCGTCTGAAGAGAAGTCCGACGTCATCGCCGACGGCGGCGAGGTAGTTCTTCTCCAGGTCACCGTCACCCCCGGCACCGAGTACGGCGGCTTGGTCTCCATCGGAGATTTCGAGATCTCGTGGGATGATGGCGCAGACTTCTGGAACAACCAGACGCGCATGATCGAGGATGAGATGGAAGCCGCCGGCCACACTCCCCTCGAAGATGTCTCGCGCCGCGACGGTGGCGAGCACACCGGTTGGATCGCCTTCTTCCCCGAAGAGCGCTCCGATTCCTACCTCATCCAGTACCGGCGCGGCGGCGCAGAGGTAATCGGCTCGGACGAGCAAATCGATCCATTCGAGACTCAATTCGAGATTCCAGCTCCGTAGCAGCATCGTAGAAGCGGGGCCTGAGCGTTCGACGCTCGGGCCCCGCTTTGATCGGGGCATCGGCTGATGCATGCCAGCAGGCTTTTGAACAGGATCGGCTTCTCCGGACTGACTTTCATACCGGTCCTGTTCTATGTGTCGACGTTCATGCTGTATCCGGATGCCACGCGCCGCCCAGCATTGACCCCACCCGGAACCCGGAACCCGGAACCCGGAAAACAACGAATTCTAGGTGCCGTCGTCGTCCAAAGATTTTCTCTATCCGGGCATCCCGCAATATCCTGAGCGCATGGCTTCAACTGGACGACGAGCGGTGATCCTGGGCGGTACCGGGGCAATCGGCGCGGCTACGGCGCTAAGGCTAGCCGGGCAGGGCTGGCACGTGGACGTGACGGGGCGCGATCAGGCGAAGATGCCGCGCGAGCTCATCGACATGGGAGTCCGCTTTCGCCAGATCGATCGCTCGGACATACGAGGTGTTTCCGCCCTTGTCGACGACGGCGCGGATCTGCTCGTCGACCTTGTCGCCTACAGGGGACAAGACGTACGAGCCCTGGTTCCCGCCATGCGGGTCTGCACCTCGATCGTTGTCGTATCCTCCCGCGCCGTCTACATCGACCCGCAGGGCCGGCACATCAACGGCGATGAGGCACCCGCGTTCCGCATTCCCATCCCGGAGACCAACCCGACGGTTCCACCTGCCGGCCCGGGGGTCGATCCGTTTTCGCGCGAGGGATATGCTGCCTCCAAAGTTGCCGTGGAACGAGAGAGCTTGGAAAGCGGATTGCCCATCACGGTTCTCCGTCCGTCCAAGGTCCACGGGCGCTGGGCCCGCAACGCACGCACAGCCGCCATCGTGGAACAGATGCTCGCGGGCATCGATGAGATACAGCTCGCAGATCATGGCATGGCGATAGACCATCTGACCGCGGCCGCCAACACCGCCGCTCTCATCGAGACCGTTGCCGACACCCCGGCGGGGCGTGTTCTGAATTCGGCCGATCCAGACCCTCTGACTGCTAAGCGGATCGTGGGGGCGATAGCGGAAGCGATCGGTTGGAAGGGATGCGTGCGCGGTCTAGAGCCGGGGCGAGAGGGCGGGGATCATCCGTGGAATCCCACGCACCCGATTATCCTGGATACAGAGGCAGCTGCCGCCATCGGTTACGCTCCGGCAGGCACCGCCCGAGAGCTTCTAGCCGATGAAGCCACATGGGTTGCCTCAACCCTCTCCTCCCGCCGGCGATAACGCCGCTCGAGGGAGTTCGAGCCCGCAGTCGGGATCAATCGGCGAGCTCGATGGTGACCGAGCGGGCGGAATCCCAGCCGCGGAGCACGGACACGTCTCCCTCCATCTCGCCAATCCTCACAATACCGTTGTAGCGCCCGACATCGCTGTAGTAGAGCACGAGGGCCTCGGACGGTGAATAGTAGCCGATGGTGCCTTCTGGCGCACTCTCCCCCGAAGGCATGCCCTCCATGGCAAGCGGCCGAGGCGGCTCAGCAAGCACTTCCTGGCCACCGTAGTCAGAGAAGTCGAGCGTCAGCGGCAGTTGGTCGATCAAGGACTGTGCCGCTGCGTTGTCCCAGAGCCTCGCCTCGAGAGTCTGTTCTCCGATCACGATGCGTATAGATGTCTCGCTCATGGCTTCTCCTGACGATTTGGGCGGGGAGCTCGGAGCAGGGGCCGGGGACGTCGCCTGGGACGGCCCCGTCGTCGCTCCCGATTCGGACTGCGGTTCAGTAGCGGAACAAGAGGTGAGTCCTAAACCGATCGAGGCCACCACGAAGGCGGCGACGAGCCGGGAGCGTCGGTTCCTCACGTCTGCTCTCCGATGCTGACGGAACGGCCTGGCGCCGGCGATATGGGGTTCCCAGATGCGCTCGGCCAGTGCTGCCGAGTCGTGGCAAGGATCTCCGTTTCCATTCGCACCGAGGATGATGAGCTGCCGCACGTTCACACCTCTCTCAGTCGCGCCAGTACTGCGGTGAACTGTTGGCGGAGCTCGCCGAGTTCGTCGGAATGCGAGAGACGAATACTACCGAGAAATCTTCGCGTCCGAGTTTCCGGGCAACTGCCGCTCCAAGTGCAGGGCGAGCTCCGGCAATAGCGATGACAGACATGCTTCCATGCTAGGGCGGTATATCTGGTCCAGGGAGGCTCCCTGAGTACCCCCACCAGCGGGGTCTCCATGGATGATCTACTCCGATGATCTCCGAGAAGCTTGCCTCAGATGCTGGATGGCGAAGAAGTGCCTTATGGATGCGAACTGCCAAAGCCACGGGCCGCCTGTGCCATTGCATCGCCTGAGTCAAGAATGAATCTGTGACCCTCTGGTCGTTATGTGACGTCGTCGACACCGGCCGCGCCGTCACATAACGCGGGGGACGTCACTTATAGCCGGGACCGTCACATTTCGACGGCCGGGATGACTGGATTCCAGCGCCCTTGCACACTGACAGGCCTACAACCCACAACACGCCAAGCCCTTGCCCACTGACCCTAATTTCCGTGTAATAGGCATGTAATCGGGCAAGGCACGTGGCAGCCAGCTCCGTTTGTTCCGGGTAAAGCAAAGGGCCCGGTTCTCGATGAGAACCAGGCCCTTGCATCAGTGGCGGGGGCAGGATTTGAACCTACGACCTCCGGGGTTTAATCACGATCGTTAGTGAGCGTTGGCCTGTTGTTAGCTTTACCCGCCAGTTGCTATGGTTTCAAGACATTTGGTTTCACGGACTAACTCATGAATTCACAGTCTTTCACAGCAATACAGATGACCATACAGATTACCTTATGACTTCATCGCCTTGACCAGAGGCGTCGTATCCGTCGTGTCCGTGTAGGACGCGAGGTTGACTCCCTGGCCGTGACCGAACCATGCGGCCCGGATCTCAGCAGGGACGCCCTTGGACATGGCCATCGTGTTGAGAGTCGCCCTCCAGACGTGCGTGGAGACCTCGGACAACAGCGGGATCTTGCACTCGCGTCCGATCTCTCGCATGAGCTTCGTCATGGCATGCTGAGCGTTGGAGGTATCCCAGAGGCTCGTCGGTGTCGCTGGGGAGCCGAACAACCGATCGACCCGTGTCTCAGCAAGGCGGACCGCGATGCGGGCCGCCACGCGGGAATCGAGGACTTCTACGTCGCGAGGCTTCGAGCCTTTCGCAATATCTTCCCCCACATGGATCAGGACACGGCCAGTGTCGTCCACGGTGACATAGCGGCAGTACAGCTGCCGGGCCTCGGAGATGCGCAACCCCGTCGTGGCTTGGAGAAGCGCCATCTCCACGGTCGCCCGGCGCTGGGCAACGCGATCAACGGCCTGGTAGCGCCCACGGCGAGGTTCCTCAACCTCTGTCGTATCGACGGAAAGCAGGTAGTCGAGAGCCTTCCGATATTCCGCTTCGGAGAGCGCCTGACCGCCGTTGCTCTTCTTCGTCATTTTCATGCTTCCGAGCTCGATCGGCATTCCGAGCAAGGGATTTGCCTCGATCAACTCATCGCGGATCATCTGGCCGAGGACCCAGCGCGAGAGGACGTTCTTGGCTTGACGTCCGGTCTCCCGGCCCCGATCCTTGGCAATCGCTTGAAGAGCCTCCTCCAGCCTGCGGAAACGCGTCGCGTCAACGATCTTGTAACCTTCGAACTGTTCGATGAGCACGTCAAGGAGATGTAGGTATCGAGTTTTCGACAGCTGCTTCAGCTTCTCGGTATTGGTGACTGCCGGGATAGAGACCTCCTCAATATAGTCAGACATGAGGGAGGTCGGCGTCCACGTTCCCCGATTACCTCCGCTGCGCAGGAGTTCGGCTGCCGTCCTCCGGGCATTGGCACGGGTCTCGCCCTTCGTCGGGCCTTTAGACGTCTTCTTGAGGATCTTCCCGTCGTTGAGGCAGATCGACCATTGGAGGCGATAGCCTCCGTCTGGACGTTCAACGACGACGCTTGTGTCGATGGATGTTTGACCTGGTTTCAGTGGAACTCGTGGCATGCCATAGATATTACTTATTACATTGGTTCAAGTCAAGATTTATGTGGTAGAATGAACTCATAACGCAGAGCTGGATCGCATGAAGCCGACAAATTACCGGCGCGATTCACGGCTTCGGCCGTGACGTCTTCCCGCGACGGAGGGGAGATGCCGACACAGCCTCAAGGTGACAGTCGCCGGGTCGAGGGCCGATTGCCTCGATAGCATCCACATCAACGGTGCATGTGGATTGCTTTCGAAGGATTGTTGTGTCCACTTCAGCTGCTGTTTTGCCAGATAATTCAACCCCCGTGCCTCTCGCCGTGGATTCGTCCACTGCTGCCCGCATGATCGGCGTCGCACCGGGAACTCTCAACAACTGGCGTACTCGGGGCCTCGGGCCCACGTACGTCCGCCACGGCCTGCCCGGCTCCCGGATTCTCTATCGAGTCTCGGACCTCCAGGCATGGCTTGATGCTAATGTCGTCGGGGGAAAGAAGTGAGCCTGTCAACTTCCTCCACAAACCTCCGAGCAGACCTTTCCGAGGTACCCGGCAGGTGAAGCTTCCTGTCGCTCAACGAGTTCGGCGAGTGACGCCATCAGAGCCCATACCAGGTGATCGTCTCGTTAGGACTTATTGGGTCCGTGTACACGGCCGGCCAGATCTGTGTGTCGGGTCAGAGGTACGGCTCACACTCAGGCATAATTTCTATGATGGAATTTCTATGATGGCTACGTTACACTGTAACGAGATCGGTGACACTGATTGCGAGTAGAATACAAGGACAACAAGATCGCGAAGCTGTGCACGGACGAGCGCGAGATGCAAAAGAAGCGACCCGACCTGAAGAAGAAGCTCCGACTGCGGATCAAGGCACTTGAGAACTCGGACACGCTCGGCGACTTGTTGATTGACGACCCGGGAGGAGCTTGGCATGACCTCAAAGGCAAGCGTGCGGGAACGTGGGCCGGCGAGCTCAGCGGCAACTGGCGACTAATCATCGAGCCAGAAACCAACTCGCTGACAGCGGTCACCGTGACCGTAATCGACACCGAAGACTACCACTAAGGAAGGAGAGACCATGACCGCCACCAACTACGCCGTCGCTCCCGGGGAGTACCTCGAGGAGTGGATCGACGATCATGGCCTGTCCCAGCAGCGCGTGGCCGAGCTCCTCGGAAGCAGCCGCAAGCAGGTCAACGAGATCGTCAATGGCCGCGCCCCGATCACGAGCGACACTGCTATGCGCCTCGAGCGCGTGGTCGGCATCCCCGCGAAGACCTGGCTGAAGTATGAGGCGCTGTACCGGGCCGACCTCGCCCGCATCGCCGACGAGGAGAGCCTTGCTGACCACGCCGATGAGATCGCCCCCTCAGCTGTCACGTACCTGCGCAGAGTCGGCGCGACCACGGCCACTAAGCGTTCCCCGGGCAGGCTCGTGTCGGACTTCCTGTCCTTCCACCACTGTGGGACTTGGGAGGCATACGTCCACCTCCACCAGGAGGCATCCGCTGGAGACTACGCACTGGCCGCACTGAAGGATTCCGGGGCGACCCTCGACCGGACCCTCCTGACGACGTGGCTGAGGGCAGCGGAGCTAGCCGAGCCCTTCGAGCGCGGTCGCGGCTTCGACTACGACCCCGAGCAGCTTAGGGCAGCCCTGCCCGCACTGAGGACCCGCGCGGCTACGCCTGACTCGACCATGCTCCGTGACATCGCGAACATGCTCGCAGACGTCGGCGTCGTCTTCATGGTGGTCGAGCCGCCGAAGAAGCTCCCGCTACTGGGCATGACCCGCTGGATCGACAAGAAGGTGCCTGTCATCCAGCAGACCGGCCGCTGGGGCAAGGACGGATTCGTCATCTGGACCCTCTTCCACGAGCTCGGGCACGTCCTGAACGACCCGCGCGGCGAGATGCACGTGGAGTACAGCACGGAGAAGAAGCGTAACTCCGCCGCAGAAAAGGGTGCCAACGCGTTCGCCATGGACATCCTGTTCGGCGAGGCCGGAGTCTCGCAGTTCCGAGGCCTGTCGTACGACCGGGAGATCGCCGACAAGGCCCGCGAGATCGGCATCGCACCCGGTGTCGCGGTCCATCAGATGCACAGGCGCAGAATGCTCGACTACAGCTACGGCAATCGGCTCTGCGTCGATCTCGCTGGTAGCTTCACCGAGTAGCGGGGATATGGAGGTCCCCTGACTCGGAGTTGGATCCAGTTTCGGTTCAGCCCGTGCTTGCGGGTGTCCAGCGTGTTCTTGAAGTGGCTCTCAGCCTCATCAATCGCCCGTGTCGATGTCGCCGGGTCGAACACCCTGAGGATTGAGTAGCGGAAGGTCTCCGGATCCATACCGCACAACTCGACGTTGCCGACGTACATTACGTCATCCATCCGTCGTATCAACGCCTTGGGCTGCGACCTCAGCGCTTTGAAGTTGGAACCCGAACTGCTCGCTTCGATTGCTCGAAGTCGGCTTGTTGCCCCAACTTCGGAGCTCAGCCAAGCGGCAAGAAACTGAGGATTGATCCGAGTTCGGTCGACTTCAACGGCAAGCACCCTCCCACTGGAGCTGAGGGGGTACGTGTCGAACTCCGTGCGGAGGGCGATCATCTGCTGATTGAGGTCGTTCTGCTGGCTGCTTGATCTGCCGGGCGGCGAGCGCCGCTCGTACAGGCGGGCTCATCGGTCGGTCGGCAGCACTCGGGCAAGCGCTGAGTGGCCGGACTACGGTGGCGGGTGACCCTGCTTTGATGCCCTTGCCCGTGGGCTCACTGCTGTACCGGAGGTCGCCCTACCCGTGCGCGCCAACAGCTGCGGCTCCGCTGGGCTTCCACGGGGTAGGGGGCGTGCTCCTCTGGCGGGGCACATTAGAGAGGACTGCATGGTGGAGTTTAGGAAAGGACTGCCGTGCAGAGCGCTCAGGTTTGCGCAGACTTGACGACGCTGACGGGATTGCGTCAAGTCTTTGATCACCGCGATCGCAAGGTGCTCGAAGAGGGATCATCGAATCACTTCACACCATACTAGCCACGGGATTACCCTTCCAAAACGTTGGAATTATTGGGTGACCTTGATTCGATCAGACGGAGTAATTGTCAAGACCTGTGGATCGGCGTGTCACGCGACGTGTTGTTGACCTCCTGATTCTTCGGGTCGTTCGACGAGCTTGCCCTTCTCGAAGGTGGCGCCGGCACGGACCAGGGCGACGAGG
>JAZDRN010000013.1:0-50842 GCA_047501485.1 Actinomycetaceae bacterium L2_0104
GGGGCCCCGCGGGGTTTTGGGGGGGTTTTGGTTTTGGGGCGATTAATTTTTGGTGATCCGCGCGGGGGGGGGGGGGGGGGGGGCCCCCCCCCCCCCCCACGAACCGTCAGGGGCGTATATATCGTTGGTTCAACTGGAGCCAGGCCCGGCAGGACCAGCAGTGCGGCAGGACCAGTGGCGCGGCAGGTAGTGAGCCGGCAGTAGGCAGGGATCACTTCCTGGACGACTTGTCCTTGTACATGCGCTCGTCCGCGCGAGCCAATAGGGAGTCCACGGTGTCGTACTTGCGCATGTGCGCGATTCCCCAGCTCCACGAGGCCGGGGCTTCGCTGGCGAGACGGTTCATGATGGTTCGGACATCCTCCGGCATGGTCTCGGGGAAGACGATGACGAATTCGTCCCCGCCGAACCTTCCGATAAGGTCCTGTTTGCGTAGCGTACGGCGCCATTCCTTCACGGCCTCCTGGAGTGCCCGGTCGCCCGCCGAATGTCCTTCTCGGTCGTTGATCTCCTTGAACCCGTTGAAGTCGATGACAGCCACAGAAAGGGGATGCTGATACCGCCGAGCTCTCTGGGCCTCGTGCGCGACGTGGTGCATCAGCCCTCGCCGGTTGAGAGCGCCCGTGAGAGTGTCGTACATCGTCTCCTCGCGGGCACGTCGTCGACCATAGATGCCCATCTCCAACGAAAAGATGACGGAGAATACGATGGAGAACGCACGGGGCACGGTCAACAGATCCGAATGCCCGCTCAATGGGATGACCAGAGCGCAGATCCCTATGTAGGCGTATATGGCAGAACGAGAGTAAGTGGGAGGAAAGAAGGCCCCCACGAAGATCGCCATGAGCGGCAGTACCTGTATCAGGCTTCCCGTGACCGTGCTGGACCAGCCGTGATGAAGCAGCGAATAGAGCGCCGTGAACGAATAGCAGATCGCCAGCAGGCATCCGACCCACTGCGGCAGGGGTTTCCTCATGACGAGGGAAATGAAGGCGACGATGGTCGAGAGGAGGCCGAGCTGCACGATGACAACGCTCAGGACTCGCGGGTGATCGCCGATGTATAAATCGGTGAGAAGCAGCGCCGCGAAGTAAACACAGAAAGCGCCGGTGACGTATGAGTAGAAGGATATGGCCGTTATTCCCCATGACCGCAGTGCCTGCCCACCGGCGCCCGCGCCGCTCTGTTCGCCGCCGGTCTCAGCAAATGTTCTTCGAGGTGCCTGCGACAATACCCACTCCACCATCTCCTGACGGGGCATCTGCCCGTCCACCTGCAAGGATATCCGTCAATGATAGGTTCTTTCAGCTTCTCTCGGTTGGGTCGGGCCATAGTATTCAACATGCCCCGTCAAGATTGAGAAGCGAGGAGGACAATGCCCCGGACACGCGCTCGCATCAGATTCCAGCCCATCGTTGACCTGGAGAACTGGCGGTTGGCTGGATTCGAGGCTCTGGCGCGCTTCCAGGACGATGTCTCGCCCCTGATCCACCTGGACAGAGCGCACCATCGCGGCCAGCGAACGAAGCTCGAACTGGCACTCGCGGAAGCCGCCATAGAGGAAGCCCGCAGATTTCCCTTTCCCACGGTCATCACCATCAACGTCTCCGTCAACGCGATGCTCAGCAACAGGTTATGCGAGTTGGTCTCCGCGCGTCACCATCGCTGGGGGCTCGAGCTTCTCGAGACCTCTCCCAACGTCGGACGCGTCGACCTCAGGGCCAAAGTTACTCGTATGGACTGCCTGCTTCTGGTGGACGACGCCGGTGTGAGCTTCTCCGACGAGGAGAGGATCAGGGATCTCGCACCTGACGTCGTCAAGATCGATCGCACCGTCTTCACCGCCGCCTGCGAGAACCCCGGCGCCTACGGCAGGCTCCACGACCTCATCGCGGCTGGCCGCGAGGCCGGCTCCCACCTCCTGGTCGAGGGTATAGAAAGCCCCGAGCATCTTGCCTTCGCGCGCGCGATGAGAATCGACCTTGGGCAGGGATACTTCTTCGGAAAGGCCGTTGCCGTAGACGACATCGCCGCACTTCTCGCTTCCCTGACAGCGGCCACCGGCCTTGAGGTGCCTTGCTTGGCATCATCTGTGGGCCTCTAACCAGCGGACCTTGCCGTGCCCCGCCGTGCTGGTGTTCCTAAATGGGCTCACCAGCGTTCTGTGTGCCGTAGACGGCACACAGAACGCTCATATGCCCAAAAAGGGACCGCACGCACCCATAGAAGGGACCGCACGCTCGCCTTCTCCGCCAGCGGCGTCCCCGCTGTCGATCAGTTTCTGCAGTTCCTGAGAGTTCAGCGGAACCCACGGTGAGGCTCCGGGATTGTTGAAACTGGCATTGGGGCTTTCCGCCTGGGTCCACCAACGTGCACGATAGACGGTGCCGTCGAGAAGGACGTGCTCACCGGCCGTGTATGCCACACTCGGATCCCAGTCCGGTACGAGATCCTCGGGGACGTCTGTCTCGGCCACCGGCGATTCTCCCTCGAGCACTGGTCCGACGAGCACCCACGGAGTCTCCCACTCCTCGGCCACCGGATCGTCGGGGATGTCTCCTTGCGTCCACCACTTCGCCTGATACACGTTGCCGTGCCAGACCACCTTGTTGCCGGCCAAGAACGCAGAATCCTCGGACCAGATCGGGTAGGGACTGGTTTCGGGATCGTCTGTGGGGAGAGCCGTCGGTTCAGACGTGGCTTCCTGGTGCGGCGACGCGACGGGACTACCCGAGAATCCCGCCGAGAGCAGCTGGGCAAATGATCGGTCTCCCTGGTCGATCCCGCTACACGAATCGGAGACAACGGTGACATCGGGATAGTTGGGCCCGCAGGTGCGATCGCGATTGGCCGACCACATCGAGACTCGTCCGAGGCCCGCCTGGCGCGCGAAGTCGTTCAGACCGATGGCATCCTCCAACGTGAAGATCTCCGACGAGGTGTCGGTCTGTCCGATCATGGGGGTGACCCCTATCTTGCGCCAGACAGTCGAGTCCCCGAGCGGGTCTCCCGCCCTGCGGTAGGCCGACTGCAGTTGCTCGTGCAGGTTTTTCAACGCTGTGACGCCGGCCTGCATGAGTGATCCGTCAAGACCCCCGAAGTTCATGGTCATGGCGTTGACCCCGGTGATATCGACGCCTTTCGCCAGGAAGGTCTCCACCACGTGGAGTCCCTCCGTTGTGAGGCCGTCAACCCCCACCGGCAAGGTCAGCCACACGGCCAACCGGCCGCCCTCGCCGAGTGCCCCTTGCTGGAGTTCGTGCACTGCCTCGGCGCGTCGGACAATCGCCTCTGCGTCGTCCAGCGCATTGCCCTCGATGTCCAGGTCGATCGTCCCCAGTTCGTAGCGGTCGATGACCCGCGAATACGCGGATACCAGGTCCGCGGTCGATCCGCAGGCGTCTCCAAGATCGGTGTTGGCTTGGCCCCCGAAGGACACGACGACGTCGTGGCCCGTACCGCGCAACCGTTCGATCCTCCGATCCAGGTCCAGCTGTGTGGATGCCTCGTCGAGTGAATAGGCGCCGCCCCAACGCGGCGCGCACGTGGAGGCGTCCTCCGCTACAACGAAGGACAGGACGGCATGATGCGTGCTGGATTCCCCGTCGGATTCGAAGCGGTGCATGGGAGTCGCCGTGACGTCCACGTAGCCGCCGTACCAGGGTTCGCCGGAGGCTGCGGCCTGCTTCTGGTCATCCCACACAGAAAAGCGATACCATGCACCGATGCTGAGTGCCGCGACAACAGCCAAGACGATGAGAGCTCGGAACCAGGAGAAGCGGCGTCCCGCATAGCGATTTAACATAGCGGACCTATTGTTGCACAGGAGTCCCGTTCAGGCTCCGGTGCGCTGCGTCCGCGACAGGGAGATGAAGAGGGCCATGCAGAAACATCCGGATCGATCGGCGCCCTCCACCGGTGCGAATCCCGAGTGGTCCAAGACGCGGATAGGCACATGGCGCAGGCAGTGGGGATCCGAGCGGGACCTCGAACCGTTGTCGATCATGCACTCCAGACCCTCGGCCCGGGCGATCACCGGTGGTCGCATCGCCATGTGCTGCACCGTCGCGTCCTGGGCGATATACGTGGTCACCACGATCGTCCGAGAACTGATCGAGAACAAGGACTTCGACCTGCGTTTCGCGCTCGAGCTGACCTCCTACGTCGTTGTGGTCTCCTTCCTCACCTTCTCGGCGATGATGTACATGCTGGCACGGCAGGGTGCCCTCTACAGGTTCCGGGACCACCGGCGGGTGCCGCGCGAACCTCTCGATCAGCATTTCGACGGCGGATACGACAAGCTCGTCACGGTGTTGGTGCCCTCCTACATTGAGGAGATCTCGGTGGTGCGCAAGACGTTGTGGTCGGCGGCTCTGCAGGAGTTCCCGAACCTACGGGTCGTACTGCTGATAGACGATCCGCCCAACCCCACGGATCCGGCACGTATCGCCTCGCTGGAGGCCACGCGAGAGACGGTCGTCCAGATTCAGCGAGAACTGGAGACCCCGCGTCTGCATGTCGCCGCACTGCTAGAGGATTTTCATCGGAAGCACGGCGTGGACGGGCAGGAAAGCGCCGTCGACGCCGCCGATATGGCCTCACTCGCCGATGGCTACCTGTGGGCGGCGCAGTGGCTGGAGACGATGGCTCTGAACGAGCCGCTCGAGGACCACACGGACTATTTCTTCATCGAGCAGGTGCTCTCCAACCTGGCCGGCGATCTGCGCCTGACCGAACTCGCGCTACGTGGGGCCATCAGTCAGAAGGGAACCTTGCCCTTCTCACGCATGCGCCAACTGCACAACCGCCTCGTATGGATCTTCAGCGCCGACGTCACCTCCTTCGAGCGCAAACAGTATCGTTCGCTCTCCCACGAGGCCAACAAGGCTATGAATCTCAACTCCTACATCTCCCTCATCGGAGGGGAGTGGACGAAGGTCGATACGCCCGACGGCGTCGTTCTCAAGCGGGCCGAGGGGGAGGACGCCGTCGACCTCTCGGTGCCCGAGAGCGAGTATCTGCTCACTCTGGACGCGGATTCGATGCTGCTACGCGACTACTGCCTGCGGCTCGTCGAATACCTGGAACGCCCCGAATTCGAGCGGGTGGCCGTGACACAGACCCCTTACTCCTCCTACCGAGGAGCCCCCACCCGCATCGAGCGTCTGGCGGGGGCCACCACCGATATCCAGCACATCCAGCATCAGGGCATGACCTACTACGGTGCCACCTTCTGGGTGGGGGCGAACGCCATCATCAGGACGCGGGCGCTACGTGACATCTCCACCACGGAGATGGTGGGCGGCTTCCAGATCACCACCTATATTCCCGATAGAACCGTCATCGAGGACACCGAATCATCGATCGATATCGGCCAGTACAACTGGAGCCTGCGCAACTACCCCGAGCGGCTGAGCTATTCCGCCACTCCTCCCGATTTCGGTTCGCTTGTGGTGCAGCGGCGGCGGTGGGCCGACGGCGGCCTGCTCATCCTGCCCAAGCTGGTGGGCCAGATCCGCAAACGACGCCGTCTGCGTGAAACCGTCCTGTGGCGAGAGGTCATGCTGCGCAGCAACTATCTTGCGTCCATCGCCTGGGCGAGCGTGGGGTTGATTTTCCTTCTGGGCTATCCGTACGATTCCCGGCTCCTCAGCGTGTGGGTGTTCGGTGCCGCGATTCCCTACTTCGTCTCGATGGGCTTGGATCTACAGGCCTCCGGCCATCGCTTCGGCGATATCTTCCGGATCTACGGCTTCAACCTGGTGCTCCTGGCCGTCAATGTGGCGGGTGTCCTGAAATCTCTGCAACAGGCCATCACCGGAGAGAAGATACCGTTCGCCCGTACACCGAAGGTGCGCGACCGCACGTCGGCGCCGGCGATCTACGTGGCCGTCCCGTGGGTGATCGTGTTCTTCTCCCTCTACATCTTCTACAGCGATTTCCGTGCACAGAACTGGGGAAACGCGGCTTTCGCCCTCTTCAATGCGGTCTTGTGCTGTGGAGCGATCGTGGCCTACATCGGGGTGTGGAACTCGATCGTCGATTTCTTCATGGGGGTGCTCGATTGGCTCTTCGTGCCTGCCAAACCGGGCAGGAGGAAGCGAAAGAGAGGCGACGCCGCGCGCGGTGAAGGTCCACAGGCGGGCGCGGGCCGGACCCCGCCGGAGGACGTGAATTGGGAGACCATTCTCTATCACGGCGATCGGCGGCTGGGCCCGTCGCGGCAGAAGGATTCCATCGAGCGCCGGCGAAAGATCTCCCACCGCGTCGGCTGATCATCTCGTTATCCGATCTCACCACGGATTGATTGTTCTATGACAGGGACGGATACCGTTATCCTTGGCGATATCGGCATATAGCCCAGAGGAAGCCGCGTCAGCGGAGGAACCCCGCGCGAGCGGAGAAGATGAGGTTTGAGATGAGCGAGGAAAACCCCAAGGACCCGCACAGTGGTGACAACGGGCCCACTCCTTTCCAGCCCACCGAGTCTCTGCCGACCCAGGCAGCCTTCGGTTATGGCCAACCGGGTGCTGCTCCGCAGGGAGCCTCGGCTTCCGAGGCCTACGGCCAGTCCCAGCAGCCTCAGCAGGGTTACGGTCAGGCCCCCGAGACCCAGCAGTACACCCCTCAGGGTGGGCCGCCCACGGTCTCCTACCCCGTTCAGGGGCAGTACCAGCAGCAGTATGGGCAGGGTGAGCAGTATGCCCAGCAGGGTGGCCCCTACGGACAGGGTGCACCCTACGATCAGCAGTACGCGGCCCAGTATGGCGCCGGCCAGCAGGGTCAGCAGCAGTTCGGTCAGGGCGGCTATTACGACCAGCAGGGAAACTACGTCCCAGCGCAGTACGGCAACCAGGGTGGATGGAACCCTCCGGGTGGACAGCCCCCCAAGAAGGGTGGCTTCCCACTCTGGGGCTGGCTCCTCGCCCTCATCGCGCTGGCGGCTATCGTTGTGGGCATCCTTTTCTTCACCGGTGTTTTGGGTGGAGGGGACGACGACGAACCGACCCCCGGTCCTTCTTCTTCGGCGCCGGTGACGACGCCCGCGCCAAGCCCTTCGACTCCGGATCCCATTCCGTCGACGACTCCGGCGCCGAGCCCCTCGACGTCCCCCAGTCCGAGTCCGTCGACCACTCCAGGTGGCACCATCAACGAGGGCTCCGCCACCGTCGGGGAGTGGACCGTCGAGGTCGCCAATTCCAACCCCAATGCGAATGACATCCTGGCCGAGGGAATGGTTCCCGTGACGCCGGATGCCGGCAACAAGTTCATGGGGGTTCAGGTACGGCTGACCAACAACGGAGACGCCGCCGCGGATCCCTACGTCGAGATGTATGTGAACCTCGCTGACGATTCGCTGAGCGAGACCTTCTACGAGGAGTTCGTCTTCGATCGCGATGACACGGTGATCAGCATCGGCGATGTCGAACCGGGCCAAGCGGGCGAGGGATGGATGTTCTTCGAGGTGCCGGAGGACTTCTCGGGTGGAGTCCTCGAGATGTGGAGCTTCGACAACGCCCTGGAGGACGTCTACCTGCGGGTTCAGTAGTCGCCGGGGCCGGTGGATCTCGGACGGCAGGAAAAGACGAAAGATATCGAGTGAGCGAGGGGGTGGCAGGCCGGAAGGGTTTGCCACTCCCTCGCTTTCTTCGCACGGTTTGCGGCTCTGGGTGCAGTGGAGGTTCCCATATACCCTGAGGGGTATATGGTGTGTACATGAATGGATCCTCCGAGGCGTCCGAGCCTTCAGAAGAATCCGGGCGGCGGCCCGAGACATCCGACTCTGCGCCTTTGGGTGCCCGGTCCGCCGGTGAGCGTGTCGTCGACGACGACGTCTACCGGGAAGCGGTTGCCGTGCCGGCCGTGGAGATCGGTTCGCTCGCCGAGGCGGTCCGCAATGCCACGGCGACGGCGCAGGACATGCGGGCCCCATCCGTTGAATTGCCGGAGAATCCATCTGAGGCGAAGAGCATGGCTGCCCGTTACAGCGGGCGCATCGGCGGCTTGGATATCGCCCGCGCCCTGGCGATCTTCGGCATGTTCTATGCGCATGTGGGCCCTGAGGTGGAGCGAAGCGGCATCGGCTCCTTTCTCGATTCCCTCCCGGAGGGAAGGTCCTCGATCCTCTTCGCCGTCCTGGCGGGAGTCTCCCTCTCCATCCTCACCGGGCGCAACGTTCCCTATAGGGGCGAACGCATGCGCTCGGCCCGGCTGCGCATCTTCGGCCGGTCGGCCACGCTGCTGGCCATCGCGGGGCCGCTTTCCGTGTTGGGCGTCCCGGTAGCGATTATCCTGGGGTGCTACGCTGCCTGGTTCATCGCTTCCCTTCCGATGACCCGCTGGGGTGCGCGGCGTCTGTTCGCCACCGCCGGTGGTCTGGCGCTCGCGGGGCCCGTGGTACTCAATGTGGCGCTGTGGCTGATGGAGAACTTCCACCTATGGCCCAGCGATGACGCCAATGGTTTCACGGTGGACGTCTTCCTCACGGGGATGTACCCCGGGGTGGTGTATATGGCGTACGTCGTCGCCGGCATGGGAATCGGCAGGCTCGATCTCGCGAGCAAGGCGGTGCAGGGCCGATTGGTCGTCATCGGTTCCTGTCTGATGCTGCTCGGGTATGGCTCAGCCTGGATCGTCGGCAGGTTGTTCAGCCAAACCCTGGCGCTTGCGCCGTCGCAAGGAGACTTCGATCCGGATCTCGAGGGAATCCAACCATGGCTGGGCCTTCCCTTCCCGAGCCTGCACTCCTGGGTGGGGGCCGGCGCGCATACCCACACGATTTTCGAGGCCGTCGGTTCCGGCGGCTTCTGCATCGCCTTCCTGGGGATCTGCCTTCTGATCGGTCGGTTGTCTCGGAACGTGCTCTATCCGCTGGCGGCGGTGGGCACCATGTCCTTGACGGCCTACAGTGCGCATGTGGTAGCGATTGCCTTCAACCTCGACTGGAATTACACGCAATCCTGGTTCCCCATCCTTGCCCTCGTCATCGGATCGCTTGTTCTGTGCACCGCTTGGAAGTCGGTCTCGACGCGCGGCCCGTTGGAGTGGCTGATGTGGAAGGTCTCGTTGCTGGTGGCGCGTGTCCCCGAGTAGTTAGGGCATAAGAGACGCGTGATCGACACCGGCACCGGCGCCGTCTCAGCTACTCAACTTGAGACGCCACAATAGATCGCAGATCTGATCCACGGTCTCCAGAGGCAGGTCGGGGTATATGGGGAGGGTGAGAACTCTCTCGGAGGCCTCTCGCGCCACCGGCGTCCTGCGCGAATCGAACCGTCCCGCATAACACGAGAAATCGCTGATGAGCGGATAGAAGTACTTCCGGCTGAAGATGCGGTGCTCGGCGAGGAACTCGTAGACGTCGTCACGAGAGGCGCCGAACGCCTCGTCGATGCGAACGGGCATGTAGGAATAGTTGTGTTCCACGCCGTCCTGCATGCGTGGCAGGCCGATGCCTTCCAGGTTCCTCAGGTTCTGCGCGTATCGTTCGTATATCGTTCGCCGAAGCGCGATGTCCTGGGGAAGGCGACGGAGGTTGCAGATTCCCATGGCCGCGCAGAACTCGTTCATCTTCGCGTTGCCGCCGATGTATTCGACGTCTTCCGGTCCGGTGATGCCGAAGTTCTTCCACTGATCGAGGCGCTGCTTCAATCCGTCGTCGCCGAAGGTGAGGGCACCGCCCTCGATGGTGTTGAACACTTTCGTGGCGTGGAAGGAGAACATGGAGATATCGCCGTGGGAGGCGACTGGAACGCCGTCCCGCTTGACGCCGAAAGCGTGTGCCGCATCGTAGATCACCTTGAGGTTGTACCGGCGGGCGATCTCCTCGATGGCCTCGACCTGGCAGACGTTGCCATACACGTGCACAGGCACGATAGCGCAGGTACTGGAATCGACCAGCCGCTCGATGCTCTCCGGATCCAGGGTGTAATCGTCTTCGCGAATGTCTGCGAAGACAGGTTCCAATCCCTTGCGCACGATGGCATGAGTGGTGGAGGCGAAGGAGAACGGTGTGGTGATGACCTTTCCGCGCAATCCCAACGCTTCCAGCGAGCACTCGAGCGCCGAGTGGCCATTGGTGTAGAGAGCGACGTTCTTCACCTGCAGGTAGGTGCGCAGCATCGATTCGAAGGTGTCGTGTTTGGCGCCCATATTCGTGAGCCAGCGGCTCTGCCATATCGAGGTGATCTCCTGAATGTACTCGTCCAGCTCGGGCATCGAGGAGCGAGTGACGTGGATGGGATCGAGCGCCTCGACCTCCTGATCCCAGTGGGCATCGTTCTTGCGATCCCAATGGGGGATGTCATTCGTTGTTCGGATCGTTTCAGTCATGGCGAATCGGTTTCCTTCGTTCCCCGGGTGGGAGGTCGTGCGTCACCGCAGCGTGCGGTAACCCTTCAGAGTCGAGAAAAGGTAGGTGAAGGCCTCGATGCGCAGGATGCGGGAGAAGCCCACGTAAGAACCTGCGAATACGAGCACCTGCGTGGCGATGAGCGCCGCGTCGGAGAGGGAAAGCAGACCCAGCGGAAGCGCGACCAGCGCAGAGAGCAGAGCCACCCCGAAGGCGGGTGCCACGTCCCGCACCTGCTTGAGATACGGGTAGCCGAGGATCTTGCCTGCGGGCCGTGCATTGATGTACGTCTCGAGGATGTCCGCGACGAGGGTTCCGATCACGATGGCGTAGATGTTTCCGATGACGAAGGCCGTGGTCAGAAGAACCGGCAGCCCCACGAGCTTCTTGACGATCTCGAGTTTGAGGAAGATGTCGCTGCGACCCATGCCGTTGAGCGCTTGAAGATTGGTGGTGTGGATGGGCCATAGCGCGTAGAGGAAGCAGAACATCTGCATGAAGGGAACCGCAGGCATCCACTGCTCTCCCAATAGCATCCGCGTCACGGGTTCGGCCGTGACGGCCAGCATGGCCATGGCCGGGAACACCACGTAGGTGCTCGTCATCAGGCTTCGGCGCACAACCTGGCGCACCTTGACGACGTCGTCCTGGAGCCGCGAGACAGCGGACAACAACACCGGCTGGATGGCGCTGTCGATCGACACTCCCAGGGCCTGCGGGTACTTGTTGCCCTGTGAGACCTGACCGAGATCGGCGCTTGAGAACCTCTTACCGATGATGAGATCGGAGAGGCTCTGGTAGCCGGTGTCCAACAGCCCGGAGACCAGAAGCTTCCATCCGAAGCGGAAGAGCAGCGCCGCGCGGTCAGGATGGAACTCGAAACGCGGTAGCCACGGAACCTGGAAGCTCAGGACCAGGGCATTGACCAGTTGGTAGGAAAGCTGCTGGATGACCAGTGCCCACAGCCCTCCATCGAGAAGCGCGACCGTCACTCCGAGGACACCCGAGATCACGGCGGAGAAGATCGTCGCCACGAAGATCTTCTTGAAATCCATGATGCGGGCGACTTTTGCGATCTGGATCGCGCTGTAGGAATTGATGACGAGGTTCAAAGTCAGCACCCGCAGCGGCCACACCAGACCGGGCAGTTCGAAGAAGGCGGCGATCGCCGGGGCCGAGACGAAGATTCCGAGGTAGAGCAGAACCGAGACCGCGAAGCTCATCCAGAAGACGGTGGAATAGTCCGAATCGCGCACCTTGCCGATCTGGATGAGCCCCGTGTTCAGCCCGGACTGGACGATCACATTGCCGATGTTGATGAAGACGATCATGATCGCCAACATCCCGAATTCGTTGGGTGAGAGCAGGCGTGCCATGACGATCTGGACGGCAAGCATGATGATCTGATTACCGGCCCGTTCGACGAATTTCCAGAAGAAAGACTGGATCGTCGCGCGCTTAAAGGAAGGATCGATCATAGCGAAGCCACTCGGTTCAACTCATCTGTCAGGTGTCGGCGCATTGTGTAGAGCGTGAAGCACTTTTCCTGCGGAAGTAATACACAATGTACCCGCAGGGGTATCGGCAGGGAAATGCGTTCCACCTGTTTGTCATAGAACCGAGACAATTGCGGGACGGGCGCGGCGAATCTGAGTGTTCCGGCGCGGGTGCGGGCCTATTTCTTGCGCTTGGGGAGGCTCAACCGAGGTAGCGAGCGAACGAAAGCCCTGGTGGCCAGGAACAGCGAGGGGGAAACGCACGTCAGCAGGTAGACAGGTACCTCGAGGCCGCCTTTCTGCCTGGCATAGCGCCAGAACTTGGCTTGCCGCACCCTGCGCGCATCGCCACTGTGACGCGCGGCGGCGTAGTCCCAGCGCATGATCCACGGCATGAGCTCTTTCTCATACCGCCCTTTGGTGTAGGCGTCGAACTCGAGGAAGAAATGGAGGAATTCCACATCCCCCTCGTACATCTTCTGGTTGTTGCGGCGCCAGACCTCCATCATGGAGCTCGAATTGTTGATGCGGTACGCCGTGGTGATGGCATCCATGTAGTGGGCTTCGCCGGCCTCCGTCATCACCATCTGCAGGTAGCGGTCCCCGTCGAAAGCCGGCCGCGGGAAGATGGGACGCTGGTCGTACGCCCACCGGGGAAAGATGAAGGACGCCGTCGGA
Organism: Actinomycetaceae bacterium L2_0104; assembly: GCA_047501485.1. Taxonomy (GTDB): domain Bacteria; phylum Actinomycetota; class Actinomycetes; order Actinomycetales; family Actinomycetaceae; genus Ancrocorticia. The sequence goes on from JAZDRN010000013.1 coordinate 12,526, forward strand.
ATGAACTCGATCTGCAGCATATCGACGACGTCGATCGCCCGGTCCCGCGAAAGGATCCGTGCCTCCTTCTCGTTTCCGGGAAGCAGAGTACCCGTGAAGGAGGAACCGGCGTCGTCGAAGTACTTCGCGTTGGTGAAACAGAACGTGCACGAGGGATGCTCCTCGAGATAGCCGACCTGCATCTCCAACTTGTTCGGATCGAGCCAGAAGTCGTCGCCCTCGCAGCACGCGATGTATTTCCCCTCCGCGATCTGGCAAGCCAGGTCGAAGGGGTTGCGCCCCTGCGACAGCTGGTTCTCCTCTTGGAGGATCGGGCGGATGATGCCGGGATGGAGACGGGAGTATTCCGCGACGATGGTGGGCGTGGAGTCCGTCGAGGCGTCATCGTGCACGATGATCTCGAACGGGTAGCGGGTCTCCTGTGCGAGCAGGCTGTCCAGGCAGGTCCTGATGTAGGACTCGTGGTTGTAGGTCTCGCAAATGATGCTCACAACAGGTTCCGCCATGCCACTCTCCAAACTCGCGCCATCCCAGACATCTTCCTATATGGACATCTAGCATCCCAGAGATCGCCCGTATGTGGAACACGATGGTGGATAGCTGTGGCGTCGTGGCCCGTGAAACCCTCCCGACACGGAACTCGCTCGGTACTTCGGAGGTCCGGAGGAGCGCGGCGGGTCAGGTGCGGTATGCCGAGGCGGGCCCCTGTACATGCGGTGGCTCTTCGCAAGAGATGGTGTAGATTTGCGCCAACGTCCAGCTGTCCGCTGACGTCATTGGCCGTGGATATCGACAAGGACCTCAACATCGTGGAACTGCGCGACCTCCTCCTGATCCTCCGCAGGAGTCGAATTCTGATTCTCGCAACAACGCTCATCGCCATCGCGCTCGCGGCCGTGTGGTCGTTGACCAGGACGCCGCAGTACGAGGCAACGACGGAGCTGTTCGTCTCGGTGCGTTCCGGCGACGTCTCGGCTGAGGACATCACCAAAGGATCGGCGTTGGCGCGCAGGGTGGTGGCCTCGTATGTTCCCATCGCAAACAGGTCCATCGTCATGGACCGTGTCGTCCGGGAGCTCGGACTGCCACAGAGCGGCGAGGAGCTCGCCAAGCGCGTCTATGCCGATTCGCCCGCGAATACGGCCCTCATCACCATCCACGCGACCGATCCGGATCCGGAGCAGGCTGCCCTACTGGCCAACACCACCAGCGAGGTGTTCGCGGACGTGATCGCGAACGACTTGGAACTCGCTCCCTCACTCCCCAGCGCGGGTGTTCAACTCGTGCCGGTGCAAGCCGCCGAGGAACCCCAGGAGGCGGTCAGCCCGAGGCATGTGCGCAACTTGGCATTGGGGGCATTGACGGGAATCGCCCTGGGGTTCGGGCTGGCCATCGTGCGGAGTGCTCTGGATTCGCGCATTCGTACTTCATCCGACGTTGCTGTGGTGACGGGTTTGCCGGTGTTGGGGGTGATTGGTCGTGATGGTGGGGCTGGGGTGCGTCCGTTGGTGGCGGTGCAGGATCCTGGGAGTCCTTTGGTGGAGGCGTATCGGGTGTTGCGGACGAATTTGCGGTATGTGGATGTGGGGGATGGGTTGACGTCGGTGGTGGTGACGTCGGCTGGTCCGGGTGAGGGTAAGAGTACGACGGCGGCTAATTTGGCGATTGTGATGGCGGATGCGGGGCGTCGTGTGGCGTTGGTGGATGCTGATTTGCGTAAGCCGTCGGTTGCGGGGAAGTTGGGTGTTGAGGGTGGTGTTGGGTTGTCTGATGTGTTGATTGGGCAGGTGTCGTTGGAGGGGGCGTTGCAGCAGTGGGGGAAGAATCAGTTGTTTGTGTTGCCGGCGGGGCGTGTTCCTCCTAATCCGAGTGAGTTGTTGGGGTCTTCGGCGATGGAGAAGGTGTTGGAGGCGTTGTCGGGGGTTTTTGATTATGTGATTATTGATGCTCCTCCGGCGTTGGTGGTGACGGATGCGGCGGTGTTGTCGCGGTCGACGGGTGGGGTGTTGGTGGTTGCTGCTTCTGGTCGGGTTGGTCGTGTGGAGTTGGGTGGTGCGGTGGAGTCGTTGCGGAAGGTGGGTGGGAAGGTTGTGGGGGTTGTGGTGACAATGGTTCCTACTAAAGGCCCCGACACCTATGCCACCTTCAGTCATCTAGCAGCCAGTCAGACGCGTGTGCCGGATTCCGAGAACACATCTGCTCCGCAGGGCTGACAGCGCTTCGTTCGAAGGAGAACGCATCGGCACTGCGCAAGCCTGCACACGCCCGTGCACATCCGCTTTTAGGTCACACCCTCTGGGGTATGCGAGAATTCGAAGCGATGCTCCCTGGAGGAGGTGATTCGCCCTGCCGGTGCGAGGTGGCGGACGCACCCGTGGTCCCATTATGTCCCCGCGCCAATTCTGTTATACCCTGCGGGGTACATGAACTTTTGATCGCAGATCCGGGTGCCAGAAACGTGATTTCCAGCACAGGGAAATGTTTCGAGTAAGCGTAAGTGCTGGTGAGGGGCTTGTTTGCTAAGATTTAGTGATACCTCATAGGGTATGTGATAAATTATCCTCTACTAAGGCTTCTATCAGGAACTTTGCAGTTCCTTCCCGCTTTCGTTCCAAAAAACACCAAGAAACTACCTTTTCGGTAGTGATAACTTAATCCCATCACGCAAATAACAAGCACTCCATTGGTGAGGTGTACCATGTCGCAAATCAATAACAACAGTTTGATCGTTGCGCAGGGTGAGTTTTCCCCCACCGTTCGGAATCTGGCTCCCGGTGTCCGGGACGTCTCTCCGATCGGTGGGGATTTGGAAGTGAGATGTTACCCGGTTGAACGGGTCCACTTCGAGGCACTACCCAGCAAGGTCTTCTTTCGCGCGACGAAGCGCGTCGGGGACTTCCTATTTTCCCTGCTCGCGTTGATTGTGCTCGCAATTCCCTCGGTTGTCATCGCGATACTCATCAAGCTTGATTCCGAGGGCCCGGTGCTTTTCCGTCAGGAAAGGATCGGAATGGGAGGACGTCCCTTCATGCTCGTCAAATTCAGATCCATGCGTGTCGATGCCGAAGCCGGCGGCGCACAGTGGGCCAGCGCCAACGATGAGCGCGTCACGCGGGTGGGTCACTTCCTGCGGCGCTCCAGGCTCGATGAGATTCCGCAGTTCATCAACGTTCTCAGAGGAGAGATGAGCCTGATAGGGCCCCGGCCCGAACGATTGGTCTTCTACCAAGAGTTCGAGCGTTACATCCCGGGTTTCAGCCAGCGTCTCTACATCAGGCCGGGCATCTCCGGCCTGGCTCAGGTCAATGGCGGTTATGACCTGGCTCCCCAGGAGAAGATCGTCTACGACATCGAGTACATCAAGCGTCGTTCGGCTCTCCTCGATTTCCTGATCGTTCTCAAGACCCTCGGCGTGCTGTTCAGCCACGTCGGTGCAAGATAGACGAACCATGTCCAGGACATATCCCCCTTATTCCGTGCTCCTGCCGGTCTACCATCGGGACAACCCCGCGGATCTGCGGGAGAGCATAGAGAGCATGCTCGCGCAGACCATTGCCCCCAGCGACTTCGTGATCGTATGCGACGGGCCACTGACCGACGAATTGGATCGACTGCTCAATGACGTCAGCCGTCTCGCGGACGTGATCCGAGTGCTCAGGCTTCCCGAGAATCGGGGGCTTGGGATCGCTCTCTCGGCCGGTCTGGACATGTGCCTACATGAACTCGTGGCCAGGATGGATGCGGACGACATAGCGGTGCCGGACCGAGCGCGACTGCAGTTGGACTGCTTCCTGGACAATCCGGGGGTGGACATCGTCTCGGGTGCGGTCGAAGAGTTCCAAAGCGAGCCACGCGATCTCTCCCAAGCACGCAGACTTCCGGAGACGCACGACGAACTGGTGCGCTTCGCCAAGATGCGCAATCCGTTCAATCACCCCTGCGTCATGTACAAGAAGTCCAGCGTGATCAGGGCAGGCGGGTACCAGGACTTCTTCCGGCTCGAAGACTACTTCCTCTGGGTTCGAATGCTCCAGAACGGTTCACAGGGCATGAATTCGCCGGACGTCCTTCTTCATATGCGCATTGGCAACGGCATGTATCGTCGGCGGTCCGGCATGCAGTACGCACGAAGCCAGGCCGGGCTGCTGGGCTATATGCGCAGAACGAACTTCATCACCGTCAGGGAATTCTTCAAGGGATTGGCCATACGGATTCCCATGTCGCTCGTTCCCGATCGCGCGCGAAAGTTCGCTTTCGAACGAGTACTCCGAGTGCGCCCCTAGGGCTCCGGCTCCAGGGTGGATCAAGCCGAAGGGTGTGGGCAATGAAAGTGCTCTACGTGATTTCGTCATTGGCAAAGTGCGGGCCCGTCAATGTTCTCTACGATATCGTGCAACCGCTGGCCAAGGAGAACGTCGTCGTCGTCGCGACGCTTCGTGCCGAGGGAGAGAACTCCCGGGCGGCGGATTTTGCCGAGTTGGGTGTGAACGTCGTCCGTTTGACGGACAGCAGGAGCGACTACCTGCGCAATGCCAAGAAGAGGCTGGGTCTGCTGCTGAAGTCATTCCAGCCGGAGGTGGTGCACACGCACGGCTACAGAGCGGACGTGCTCTGCTCGGGCCTGGACGTTCCCGTGGTCACCACGGTGCACAACAACATCTACGAGGACTTCCGTGACACCTACGGTCCGATGGTCGGCCGCTTCATGGAGAGATCGCAGGTGCGGGCGCTGAGGTCGATCCCCTATATCGTGGCCTGCTCGCAATCGAACGCGGACTACCTTATGCGGGGATATGGGCTGCAGGCCCGGGCGATACGTAACGGCGTCGATCAGGAACGCTTCAGCCAGCCCAGTGGGCAGACCAAGAACCGACTGCGAGCCACGCTAGGAATGGACTCCGGCCATTACATACTGGTGTCCACCGGGGGATGCTCCGAGCGCAAGCGCACTCTCGATACGATCGCCTCGTTCAATAGGGTCCTTGCAGGCCGGGGTTTCGAGCTTTTCATCCTGGGCGGGGGACCGCTGTTGGATAGATGCCGAGAGATCGCCGGCGAGGGGGTGCACGTCCTGGGCCCCCAGCCGAACGTCGTGGACTATCTGCGCGCAAGTGATCTATTCGTGTCACTCTCCGCCTCCGAGGGGATGCCGTTGGCCGTGTTGGAAGCAATATCTTGCGGTCTCCCCGTCTTGTTGAGCGACATCGGCCCCCACAAGGAGATAGCCATGGCGATCTGGCAGCCGGGCTCGTGCCAGATTGTCGAACCTGCAGCCGCGGAGATCGATCGGGCTCTGACGGATCTGCGAGAGAATCCTGACCAGGGCCGCCGTGGAGCCGACGAGATTCTGCAATTCTCCTCGTCAGCGATGGCGGCGGACTACCTTAGTCTTTACAGGGAGATTGCGGGTAGGAGATCCCGAAAGGACAAGACCGCCGTTTGAAGCAAGGAGACGTGAGTTGCTGGGTGTCATCGCACTGATCGGGCTTGTGTTTCCACTCGGTGGCGTAGCCGCCTCGTTCTGGTTGTACTCGCGAGCGAGAAAGGCAGCGATATCCAGTTTGGGTGTGGCGATTTCCCTCGCCACTGTGGCCTACTTCTATCGGACGACCGAGGCTGCCGACGTCTATCGGCACATCGAATGGTTGGCGCTCTACCGGCGAGTTCCCTTCTTCGAGGCATTCGATGCGGGCCACTACCGCTACTTGTACGCATGGGATGCCCTGTCTTGGACGGTCGCGCACATCGGCAACCCCTATCTGTTGCAGGCCGCGGTTACCCTGATCGCCTACGCGATCATCTCCTACGTTCTGTTCGACAGTGGGAATCGGGCGAGGGCGAGCACCGGGCAGGTCCTCATGGTGTGGATCCTCGTGTTCAGCTCTATCCCGATCCTGGGAATCGTGTCCGGAATGCGCAACTCGTTGGCGGTGCTGATATGCGCGCTCGCCGTATATCGAGAGCTTGTCCAACGCAAGAGCCGGGTCAGCAGCCTCGCGCTCTTCGTCGTCGCACTCCTCATTCACCGATCGGTCATCGTGATCTTCGTGATCTGGCTGGTTTTCCCCCTCCTCAAGAGGGTCAATCGCACAGCGGTGATCCTGACCTTCGTCGCGGCTGCCTCCATCACCATGTTGGCCCCGCTCCTGCTGGGCAATCTTCAAGGGGCATCCGGGCTCCTCCCCTCGATCCTCGCCGAGGCGCTGGGCTCCTCCATCGACGCCGGCACCGAGAACTCCTGGTCCGCGACGCAAGCGGCGAGCTTCAATACCAGGGTCAACAACCTGGTCTCGCTCATGATGATAGCCCTTTTGATACTGAAGACCGTCTTGCTGAATCGTCGATTGCGGGCGCTGCCGGATGCGGAGTCTCCTGCAGAAATCGAACAGCGCCGGGCCACCTTGCGCCTGTTCTCCTTTTTCCTGATCGTGGCCAGCGCTGCGATGGGGCTGATGGTCAGTTTCGTCGTCGAAGGCGATCGTTTCCTCACGATCGTCTATCTGTTGGGCTTCGTCGTCTACCTGGCGATGCGTCAGCTGACGGGGGCCAAGAGCTCCCTTGTCGACTACGCGATCTTCGTATTGGCGGGGGTGCTCTTGCTGCTCCATGTGTACTCGTTGGTATACGGCATAGAGCAGTACATGATATGGAGCCTGGTGAAAGCAGTCTTCTTCGCGCCTCTCAATCTCTTCGCCTGACGGAGCATGGAAGGCTATCGAGTAAGTAATGGCAGGAAAGCAAGGCGACGACGACGTTTTGTTCACGTGGACCGCCTTCACCCATACGGGTGTTGGTATTGATGTAGATTTGTGCGAGCATGACTGCAGATTGAGTTATCACGCCCTGAGAATTAAGGACCGATCTTGGAACTGCACGACTATCTGATGATCCTCCGAAAGAGCTGGGTCCTGATCCTCACAGTGACGATGCTCTGTGTGGGCGGCGCGGCCGTGTGGTCATTGACCAGGACGCCGCAATACGAGGCAACGACCGAGCTGTTCGTATCCGTGAGGTCCAACGAGGCGTCGGTAGGCGATCTCTCGCAGGGATCCTCCTTCGCGCAGGAGGCGGTCACCTCCTACGTCACCATTGTCAATCGTGCCATCGTGTTGGACCAGGTCATCGAGGAGCTGGACTTGCCCATCACCCGTGATGAGCTCGCAGAGCAGATAAGTGCTGACTCGCCGCCGGACACCGTTCTCATCAGGATTTACGCGACCGATCCGGATCCGGAGCAGGCTGCCCTACTGGCCAACACCACCAGCGAGGTGTTCAGCGAGGTAGTCTCCGATGAACTCGAGAATGTGGACGAGGGCTCACCAGCCCGCGTGCAGGTTAAGACCGTGCAATCGGCCACCGTCCCCACCTCTGCTGTCACCCCGCAGGTGCCTCTGAACCTCGCCGTCGGCCTCGTCGCTGGGCTCGCTCTCGGCATCTTGATCGCGGTCCTCCGCTCCGTGCTGGACACCAAGATCCGCTCGAAAGAGGACGTTGCTGTGGTGACGGGTTTGCCGGTGTTGGGGGTGATTGGTCGTGATGGTGGGGCTGGGGTGCGTCCGTTGGTGGCGGTGCAGGATCCTGGGAGTCCTTTGGTGGAGGCGTATCGGGTGTTGCGGACGAATTTGCGGTATGTGGATGTGGGGGATGGGTTGACGTCGGTGGTGGTGACGTCGGCTGGTCCGGGTGAGGGTAAGAGTACGACGGCGGCTAATTTGGCGATTGTGATGGCGGATGCGGGGCGTCGTGTGGCGTTGGTGGATGCTGATCTGCGTAAGCCGTCGGTTGCGGGGAAGTTGGGTGTTGAGGGTGGTGTTGGGTTGTCTGATGTGTTGATTGGGCAGGTGTCGTTGGAGGGGGCGTTGCAGCAGTGGGGGAAGAATCAGTTGTTTGTGTTGCCGGCGGGGCGTGTTCCTCCTAATCCGAGTGAGTTGTTGGGGTCTTCGGCGATGGAGAAGGTGTTGGAGGCGTTGTCGGGGGTTTTTGATTATGTGATTGTTGATGCTCCTCCGGCGTTGGTGGTGACGGATGCTGCGGTGTTGTCGCGGTCGACGGGTGGGGTGTTGGTGGTTGCTGCTTCTGGTCGGGTTGGTCGTGTGGAGTTGGGTGGTGCGGTGGAGTCGTTGCGGAAGGTGGGTGGGAAGGTTGTGGGGGTTGTGGTGACAATGGTTCCTACTAAAGGCCCCGACACCTACGGATACGGCAACTACGTCTACAAGTCGTATGGCGAGGAAGTCTCGCCCACGAAGGCTCCGACCGGGCTCGACCTGGGGTCTTTCTCGCAGGATAAGGCTGCGGACTCGTAGCTCTGGTCTGTGAAACGCGCATCGGTTCCGTTCGCGTCCACTCGTCGTTCAAGATCGCGATTCCGGGCGAAACGAAAGGCTTTCGGGTATCGTGGAGACAGTTGTTGAATCGTTTCCGGTTCGCGCCACGAACCGAGAGACCGCAATCGACCTGCCCTGTGATGGACGAAACGGATGAGGTTCTCTCTCCCATGCAATTGACGGTCGTGACAGAAAAGCCGGAATGGGACCGCATCATCCACAGTTTTCCGTTCTGGGACGTGGCCCATGAATGGGGTTATTTCCAGGCGTACAGGGCGCGCCAACGCGAGTGCTCTTCACGGCAGGTGCTGCTGTACCTCGAACGCGATGGCAATCGGATCGCCTACCCGTTCTTCCTCAAGGAGCGGCAGGAGGGCGAATACGTCCTTGAAGCCGTGTACGGATATACGGGAGCGCTCTTCACGGGCACGGATTTCGATGGCTCCTGGGCGAATTTCCAAGGTGAGGTCAAGCGCTTCTGCGTGGAGAACGATATCGTCGCCGTCAGCGAGAAGTTTCACCCACTGCTGCAGAACCAGTACCCCATTCTGCCCGAGAGCAAGCCGGAGCTGCGGCGCCAGGTGGTTCTGCTTCGAACAAGAAGTGGCGACGATCTGCTGGCCAACTATCGTCGCAAGAACGTGCGCAAACGCGTGCGGCAAGCGCGTGAGAAGGGGATCGTGGTCACCACGGGTGGCGCCGAGGGCATCGAGGAGGCGCTCACTCTCTATCGGCAGACTATGCGCCGCAATCAGGCCGAGGATATCTACTACTTCGAGAAGGGGTTCTTCGAGGCCTTCTTCGCGGAGCTCCCGGGCAGATGCACCTTCTTCTTCGCACGTCTCGGGCAGGAGCTGGCGGCCATGACGCTGGCGCTGCACTCGCCGCATTGCGTCTACCTGTTCGTGGGCGGGATGGCGAGTGAGTATCGGGATTACCATCCCAACTATCTGCTGCAACATGAGATGCTTGAGCACTTCCACGCGATGGGCGTTCCGTATGTGAACGACGGCGGTGGAAGAACCTCCGATCCGGATGACTCACTGCTTATTTTCAAACGCGGTTTCACCAAGGAGGAGCCCGTGGACTACTACGTTGGAAGCACTCCCGTCTCGCATTAGGGGCTGGTGCCGCTACAGCTGCACCGTGCGAATACGTACGAGGCGGGGTGCGAACACGTGTGTGGCGAGATGCGCGGCCGCGTGGATTCCGTTGCGGTTTCGCTGGTCGGGGGCAGTGCAGCTGGACGCGACCTACCGCCAGCTGGCTCCGTTATCGGAGGAACGGCGCACGTTCTCATCGGCGAGCAACCACAATGTGCCGTCGGGGCTTTCCGAAATGCTGGTCTGGCCGGCCGTCGCGGCCAGGTCCGGCGCGCACTGCTCTCCGGTGACCGCGAGAGAGGAATCCAAAGAACGAATCGCGACGCCCTCGGCGCATGCGGGATTCCCCAGCGCGGTGGTCAGGACGCGATCGCCCGCGAACGCCATTGCGTCGATGCCCTCGATGGGCTCGGACTCGGTCCACGAGGCGCCGGCATCCGAGGAGCTGACGACGCGGCCATCCGTGCACAGCCCGGCTACGGAATCATTCCCGTTCGATGTCAGTTGCCGCAACGCACATGGCGCTTCGACAGGAGTGCTCTCCGGCCCCATGATCATCTGAGAATCAGTGGGATCGATGTACCAGGACACCTCGAGAACGCCGGCCGCCACCTCCCAGTCGTTGCCTGAGGTATACGTCTGGCCGGCGGAGGCAGAGGAGCAATCCGCCAGGTTCTGCCCCACGAAGGAAGCGTAGCCGGTATTCCCGGGGCGGACGGACTGAATCGCACCGATACCGAGACGCGCGCCGACGTCGAACGAGGCCCAGGTTGCACCGCCGTCCTCGGTCACGGCGATCGACGAACCGCCTTCCGGGCAGGAACCGGCGATGGCCCGGTACGCGGAATCTTCCCCGGTGGCCACGATGAGCTGGGGCGCGGGGGAGAAGGCCTCTGCCGGTGAATCTCCCCCGCCGGACTCGCCCGGTTCCGACGGGCCCGTATTCGCTGACGCCGATGGAGCTGATGGGGCCGAGGTGACGCGTGAGGTAGCCTCCGCTGCCGAGGCGTCGCCCCTTCCGTGCTTGATGGCGAGGAAGCACAGGACCAACACGACGAGTGTCAGAACGATCAGCGCGGTGGCCTTGAGAACCGAGGAAGCCTCGACTCGGGACCTGCTGCGTGACCGCTTTGACTGCTTCCTCATTTTGGGTACCGCCGATGCTTTCCTCGATCAGCCTTGGGGACGGGCAGATCGCGTGATGTGGACATGATTCGGCGCCGGTTATTCGCGTGATCAGGATTCTTCGGGTTGAAGGTGTGTTTGCCTGAACGTTGCGAGACCGTCGCCTCGTCCAAGCCTAGCTGAATTCCCTTGCCGTGGGTTGGCGGGCCGTCGCCTTGAAACGCGGGGAATTCAAAGGTGTCGGGGTCGATTCCGGGACGAGTCCTGACGATTTGGCCGATAGGGGCCGGGGTATTCATCGAGGTTTGGTTCGAAACGGATGGAGAGTGAGGTACATCATGCTGTGGTGAAGGAGAGGTCTGCGAGGGTGAGGATTCCGTTTCGCTGTTCCGAGGCGCCGTGGCCGGAGCGGAAGGGAGCGCGTTGGGAGAGGGCGCCGGATCACTCGCCGGCCGCGGTGAGAGCTGGGGCTCGGCTTCCTGCCTCGCGGCCGTCAGCTGGGATGCAAGGCGTTCGACACGCTGTAAGAAATCGACGATCGCACGGTGCGCGGTGACGAGCTGGTCCGCCGCGATGCGGTAGGTCTTCTTGTCCTCGCCGAAAGGGTCGACGATGTCATAGTCCTCGCTGTTGGACGGCGCGGGAACGGTGCCGCGTATCTGATGGACGGCGACCGCGACTGTCTTCAGCGGCTCCGTGCCCTGCGCGAGAAGTTCGATGAGGTCGGCTTCCCTCACGTGGGGAGCAAGGTGAGCGTACTCGCGCATCGTGAAGACACGACTTGAGGCGGAGGGGAGCATTCGCACAATGCGACGGCGGTGGCGCAGCGTGGCGGTGAGGACGAGGTCGGCATCGCGAATCTCGTTGGCGGTTATCTGATGCGGCTTATGCTCCACAATGGCATCCAGGCCGAGTTGGCGGGCGATCTTTGCCTGCTGTTCGGGGACCTCGCCACCGCGCACGGCGCGGGTTCCCCCACTGGAGATCGAGAAGTGCTCGGGGTTGAGTGCATTCCTCAAGAAGTACTCGGAAAGCGGTGAGCGGCAGATATTTCCCGTGCAAACGGCCACGATATTCAGTGGCTCCATTGAGGTGTGCCCCCTGCGGTGAGTCGGGTGTCTTAGACCAGTGTGGGCGCGATTCATGCCTGCTGCGGGCTGAGGTGTGCCCACGAGGGAGAAATAACGACAGGTTCAAAGATACCCGAATGGGATTGTGCGCGGGCGTGAACTTGATTATGCGGATGGTGTGGACTGAACACCAGGACGGCGAAGGTGGACGGTGAGAGGCCGCTGTCTGGCTCGCTGGGAGATGGTTCGTGTGGAAGGGAGCCGGGCCGCCGTCGTGCCCCCGTGGAAAGGGCTGGGTACCCGCGGAAGGAGTGGGGAATGGGTATCGTGCGGAGTGATCACCCACCCATTTGTGCTTTGGCTACTCACGCGATTGAATACGGAAGGACCGAGTACCGATGTTCGAGGGAGAACGAGATGAGCGTGCCCAACCCGGGCGATGAGTTTCTGGCACGAGTGGGACTCGGCAGTATGGAACCGGAGATGCGCGCATCCTTCCTGGCATACATGTTCGAGTGGGTGCAGAATGAGATCGGCGACCGGCTCACGGAAGGGCTATCCGAGGAGCAGGTCAAGGAATTCGAGGCCATCATGGGCGGGGATACCGCCGTCGTCGACAACTGGATCGCGGAGAACGCGCCGGACTACCGCGAGGATGAGCGCTACTCGCGAATGAAACGAAGCTTCGAGAACGCCGACGACGCCACACTCCGCAAGGAGTATGCGAGCTCGCGTTGGATCGAGGTGGTTCGCCCAGACTTCAAGGACGTCACCACTGCCGTATGGCTGGATGTCGAGAGCACGATCCGGCAGAACCGGGACGAGATCCTTGCCGCGAGCATCGAGCCGGAGGAGAAACAGCCGGAGTGATCGGACCGGCGTGACGCCGCCGGGCGCGGCCCGGTGGTTGGGCGTGGCGGTGGTTGGGCGGAAGAACCGCCGATCGAGCGAACGCCGACGGGCCCGCATCGAGATCCGACGGAGAGAGTGCTACACCCCCGCCAGCAGTTTCTCTATCCGTTTCGCGCTGACCTTGCCCTGCGTCCCGAGTTGTTGAGCGAACAGCGAGACTCGCAGTTCCTCCAACATCCATCGCGCTTCGCGAAGCAGGAGCGCGATGGCCGGGTCGTACGGCTGACCTGCGGCCTTGCGGCGTGCGGCGGCGATCCTCTCCGCCACGTCCGATATCTGCCAGGCGAGGGCGTCGTCGGCCGCGGGGTTGAGCTGGGCCTTCTCGATGCGCAGCCGCGCCCCCTTCAGGTAACGCACCAGGTGGGGGAGTCTATCCTGCGGCGTCGTGGATAGGAATCCGGGAGGCATGAGTTCTGCCAGCTGGTCGCGGACGTCCGTCACCGTGCCCAGAAGTGCGATCGAGGAGTTCGCCTTGATCGCCTGCTGCACAGCGGCCCACTCGGTGCAGATGTCTGCGGCAAGCTGTGCGAGGCGATAGACCTCATCTTCATGGCGGTCACGCGTCCACGAACGCATCGCCTCCCAGTCGCTCTTGGCGCGTAGCTCGCCGACGACGGTGCGGTTCGGTGTGCACCACAGGTCCGCGAGATTGCGTGCCGAGGTCAGCTGAAGGTCCTCCACCAGCCCTGACGTGCTGGGATACGGTGTCCCGGCCAATGCCAGAGACTGAGCGCCGGACCACCGCGAGGTCACCCGCGTCTCGGGTAGCGCGACATTGATCGCCAGCAGCCGGATGACGCCGTGCCTGTGCTCGCGAGCCTGATCGTTCGGCTCGGCCAGTACCGAGAACTGCACCTGCTTGGTGTTCTTGGCGCCGTCAGGGCCGTCGGCGACGACGAGTGCCGGGTAGCCACGTACCACCATCCCGTGGGGTCCTGTCGTCTCGATCGACGCCGGTATGACGCCGTCCGGTACGTTGGGCCAGTCCACCAATGGCTCCGCTGAGGCCATATCCGTCCTAGCCTGCTCCTCCGCGGCGCGGATCGCCGCCCGCGCCCTCTCTTCGCCGGGGGCGCCGGAGTCGCCGGCCGCGTCCTTATCGGAAGCATCGGAGAGCAAACCGCGCCGAGCCTCGTCGAGCGCCATCGCCACGGCGCCTTTCACCACGTTCTCAACCGCGGACTTAGCTCGTGGTGCGAGAGAACGCTGCACATACGCCAAGCTCGTGCTCTCCTCCAAGACCGCGCCGCGCTCGGAGCGCACTCGGAAGTTCATCTGAAGGTGAGGTGGCAGTTCGACGTCGTTCCAATCGGCATCCTCGATCCAGAACCCGCGCAGCTTGAAGACGGCGTCGGTGAACGCCTGGCGGAAGGGGACAGGTGCCGTCGAGGGGGCGTTGCCACTCAGGGATGCTACGGAATCCCCGGACTCGCCGAGGAGTGGGAGAATCGCCCGGGCAACATCCGGCGCCGGGACCAGCTGGCGGCGGATCCTCTTGGGCAGTGCGCGGATCGTGCCGACGACGAGGTCCTCGCGCAAGCCAGGGACCAGCCAGTCGAAGCCGACATCCTCGACCTGCGGTAGGAGAGTGACGGGAATGGTGACGGTGACGCCGTCGCCGTAACTACCTGGGTTGAACGAATACTCGAGGGGCAGGGTGAGATCGCCCTGCACCCATTCGGCGGGGAAGTCGCTGCCGGAGGCTTGGGTCTCGCCCAGCAGGAACTCCTGCGTGAAGTTCAGCAGGTCCGGGTTCTTCTGCCGCTCCTTCTTCCACCAGGAATCGAAGTGGCGCCCGGAGACAATCTTCTCCGGGATCCGTTCCTCGTAGAAGGCGGCGAGGGCGTCCTCGTCCGCGACGAGGCCATGGCGGCGCAACTTCCTCTCGGTTTCGGCCGCCTCTTCCAGCGCGGCTGCGTTTTCCTTGAGGAACCGGTGGTGCGTGCGCCAGTCGCCTTCCACGAGCGCGTGACGGATGAACATCTCGCGTGCGAGGTCACGGGCGGAATCGGTACCCACGGAGGAGAGAAGGATTTGACGATCGGCGACGAGCGTCATGCCGTAGAGCGTCACCTTCTCCTTGCACATGGCCGCGCCGTTGCGCGAACTCCAGATCGGTTCGGAGTAGGAGCGTTTCGTCAGGTGCTTGGCGAGGGGCTCGATCCAATGCGGTTCGATGGCGGCGACCGTTCGTGCGAACAGACGCGAAGTCTCCACGAGCTCGGCGGCCATGACCCATGCCGGGGTACGCCGATGCAAGCCGGAGCCCGGCCAGATGACGAAGTGCGTACCGCGGGCCCCGAGGTAATCACGGGTGCGCTCAGACCAATTGCCGAGGTTGGAGAGCAGCCCTACCAGCATGGAGCGGTGGATGGCCCCTGCCTCGGGCGTATCCGCGGAGCGGCCCAGTTCACGGCACGCGGACGCAGTCTGAGTGGAGGAGGGGCTCGCTCCTGTTCCCGAGGACCAGGAAGACGTCGAAGCCGAAGGATGAGGCGTGGTGGCCTCCGCCCTGGACTCCGGGGTGGCGCCGGCAGTGGCCGGGCCGGCCAGATCCGCCTCGCGAATCTGGCGCGAGGTAGGGAGCGCGAGCGGATGGATGTCCAGACCCAGCGAGCGAGACATCTGCTGTAGCTGGGATACCACGTCCGTCCATTCGCGGTAGCGCAGGTAGTTGAGAAACTCCGCGCGGCACATGCGGCGGAACTGGGAACCGGAGAGCTCGCGCTGCTGAGTGTGCAAGTAGCGCCAGAGCGTCAGATAGGCCAGGAAATCCGAGGATCTAGCGGTGAAGCGGGCGTGCAGTTGATCGGCCTGAGCGCGTTTCTCAGTGGGCCGCTCGCGCACGTCCTGCACCGAGAGTGCGGCCACGAGGACGAGTACCTCCGAGGCGCAGCCGTTCTTCTGGGCCTCGATGAGCATTCGGCCCAGACGTGGATCGATGGGGAGCTTGGCCAGCTCCCAGCCGACCTTGGTGAGCCGGGGACCTCTTTGCTGGCCGCGTGGTGCCCGAGTGTCGATAGCGCCGATCTCCTCGAGCAGCTGGGTGCCCGCCCGCACCGCCCGCTCCTCAGGGGGATCGATGAACGGGAACTTGGAGACCTCACCCAGGCCGAGTGAGACCATCTGCAGGATGACCGACGCCAGGGAAGTGCGCTGGATCTCCGGCTGGGTGAACTCCTCTCGGTGGGCGAAGTCGTCCTCCGAATAGAGGCGGATGCAGATGCCGTCGGCCACGCGGCCGCAGCGGCCGGAACGCTGGTTCGCGCTGGCCCGGGAGACGGGTTCGATCGGGAGGCGCTGCACCTTCGTCTTGTTGGAATAGCGCGAGATTCGGGCCGTTCCCGGGTCGACCACGTAGCGGATGCCCGGGACAGTCAGCGAGGTCTCAGCGATGTTAGTGGCCAGAATGATTCGCCGGTGCGAGTGATTCTCGAAGATGCGATGCTGTTCGGCGGCGGACAGCCTGGCGTAGAGTGGAAGGACCTCGACGGCACCCGGAATGGCGCTGCGGCCACCCGGTTCTACATAGCGGTTCTTCAACTCGTCCTGGAATGCCTGCTGCGTGTCCCGAATCTCTCCCTCGCCGGAGAGGAAGACGAGGATGTCTCCCGGCCCCTCGGCCATCAGCTCCTCGCACGCTTCGACGATGCCGGTGACCTGGTCTATTGCTTCTGCCCGTCCGGGCGTCTCAGGCTTGTTCCTCGTGGCGGGCCCGCCGCCATTCGCCGATTCGGAGGACGTTCGAGTGGGAGAGGATTGGCTGGCGGCCGACCGCTCCTGCTCGGACGTTTCGAAGAGGGGACGATACCGTATCTCCACAGGGTAGGTGCGGCCGGAAACCTCGATGATCGGCGCGATGTCCCCGGCCTTGCCGCCGGCATGATGTTCGCCGAAATGCCTCGCGAAACGCTCGGTGTCGATCGTGGCCGATGTGATGATGACCTTGAGGTCAGGGCGGCGCGGCAGCAGTTGAGCCAGGTAGCCGAGGATGAAATCGATGTTGAGCGAGCGCTCATGCGCCTCGTCGATGATGAGAGTGTCGTAGCGCAGCAGGTCGGGGTCGGACTGGATCTCGGCCAATAGGATGCCGTCCGTCATCAGCTTCACCAGCGTGTCAGGGGTGACCTCCTCGGTGAAACGCACCTGATAGCCGATCGCTCCGCCGAGTTTGACTCCCAGCTCGTCGCAGATGCGTTCGGCCACGGAACGGGCCGCAATGCGCCGCGGCTGCGTGTGCCCGATGAAACCGGCGATGCCGCGGCCGAGTTCGAGGCAGATCTTCGGGAGCTGCGTGGTCTTACCCGATCCGGTTTCTCCCGCCACGATGACGACCTGGTTGTCGCGAATGGCCGCTGCGATTTCCTCGCGGCGTGCCGAGACGGGAAGTTGCTCGGGGTAGGAGATACGTGGAACCGCAGCTCGCCTCTGGTCCATCCGCTCGGGGGAGAGGGGCTTGGGCGGGCGCGGGCGTTGACGGTTGGAGCGGCTCGCTCGACCCGCGCCCGCGTTGGAGTGGCTCCTATTGGAGCGGCTGGTGCGACCAGCGTTCCTGGTGGTCTCGCGGGGCCCAGGCTTACCGTTACCGGAAGAGTCTCGGTTCGCCCCGCCGGAAGCTCCACTATCGGTTGAGGTGGTCTGTTTGTGCCCGCGCCGTCCGCGCTGGTTTTGCCCGCCGCGCGATTCCGGATCCTGCGGGCCATTCGAAGAGGGTGTTTGTGCCATACTGAGGGCCATTCTTCCACGAAAATCCTCAGAATCCATCACGGGAACGCGCCTTTTCAGATTAAGTGGGCGTGGGGTGTTGCGGGCTGCCAATAAAGGCACCACCCAACGCCCCACGCCCACCAGAAAAGAAGTCGCGGCGGAGCAACGAATGGAGCCTGAAACCGTCTGTCGCGCGCTTCTCCACAACCAGCTCTCCTGCGTAGCCGATCCACAGCGGAGGAGATAGTCGACCGCAGTTGACGCGATCCGTGGTGAGATTTCCCGTGTTTGAAACCGGAGTCTTCCACACCAGTGCGCTTGAGAATCGTGGAATCTCAAGGAGCAAGTTGTACGAGAGTGTCGCGGCGGGAAATCTCATCAGGTTGCGCCGCGGTTGGTACGCCCTTCCGCATGCTCCCGCCGATATTGCGCTTGCGGTGCGTCAGGGGGTACGGCTAACGTGCATCAGCGCAGCCGAGCATCATGGTCTCTGGACTCCGCCGCACACAGGCTTGCACGTATTCGGGGTCCATGGCCGCACCCGAGGACTGTCCGCCTCCATCGTCCATCCACAGCCTCACCTGCGTAGATGGCCGGACAACGAGCCAATAGCATCGCTCGACCTCGCTCTGCTTCACGCGGGTCACTGTCTGCCGGTATCGGATGCGGCGATCCTTTTCGAGTCCGCTTTATGCCTCGGCAGGATGTCGTTGGCCGACGCACGCGTTATCGTCAACGAGTTGCCCTATCACCGTCGCGTCGCTCTTGGGAGGATACGGCCTGAGGCGCAGTCCGGGACCGAGACGAAAGTACGCTGGTTCTTGGAGTCGCGTGGAGTCCGCGTTCAGGCTCAGGCCTTCATCGAAGGTGTCGGGCGCGTGGATCTACTCGTTGGAAAGAGCCTCGTCATCGAATGCGACTCCGTCAGGTATCACTCGGATCCGAGGCAATATCACGAAGACCGGCGACGTGACGCGGAGTTGATCAGGCTCGGGTATCAACCGATACGCCTGACCTGGCAAGACGTCTTCCTCCGGTGGAAAGACACGCGGAGGCGGCTTGAAGGTATTCTTGCGAGGCGCAGGCACCGATACCTCCGCCCCAATACGGCACGATCCTGAGACTGCCGCTCGTGGCCGTCTGAAATCCTCTGGGCGTGGGGTGTTGCGAGCCGCCAATAAAGGCACCGCCCAACGCCCCACGCCCACGAAGAAAGTTGACCGCCGGATCAACCGGGTGGGAGTTATCCCCACTACTCTGTGAGCGCACACACTAGGTTCTCCCAGAACGGCGGACTATGCTCGTCGGGCCGGGTCGCGATTCATCTACCGCGCAAAGAACAGGGAGGAACATCATCGTGAGGACGCCAATGCGCCTTGTCTGGGGATTGCTTGCACTGGTCATCGCTCTTGCAGCATTAGTGACGGTGAAGCCCGACCTCTTCGATATAACCGCCGAGTACGCTCTGCGTGCACCTTTCGCCCAAGTATTGGCCATGCGCGGGTGGCTCGTCGTGGCATTCGCCGCGGCCGGACTGTTCTTCCTGATCGTGGCGGCTATCCGCCGAGCCGTGGTGGCTCGCGGACGCATTGCGTTTACGCTGTCTATCACATTGTTCCTCGTTGCCGGCCTGCATGCCGGCACCATGTATTCCCGCGGCGTCGATCAGGCGGAAAGTCTCAGTTCCGATGCCGGAATCACGACCGGCACCGCCGGCGATGGATCCATCACGGTTCTGCAGTACAACACGCTGGGGGGATCGGTGGATGTCGATGCCCTTGCAGACGTCATCGAGACCAACGGGGTTGACGTCATCTCCCTGCCGGAGACCTCGACCCAAACAGCCCAGGAGCTCGCAGTAGAGCTCGCGCAGCGCGGGAAGGGCTTCCAGCAGTTCGATACCGGCACCTCGGGCTATGATGCGGACTACCGTTCGACCGCTCTTCTCGTGTCTTTGGCCCTCGGCGAGTACACCCAGACGGATCTCTTCGAGCCCACTGACGAACCGACTCCCCTCGGAGTGCGGGCGGTCCCGGCCGACGGTGACGGTCCAACGCTCATGGCCGTTCATCCGGTCGCACCATCCAGTGCGCATCTGGATGTGTGGCGCGAAGAGATCAGCAGGGTCTACTCCCTATGCGGCAGCGAACCGAATGCGATCATCGCGGGCGATTTCAACTCCACTGCCGATCACGAGGCCTCGCTTCGCCTCGGTTCGGTCTGCAGTGACACGCTCGCTCAGGCGGGTTCCGGAGCCGTGGGCACCTGGACGGTGAAGTTCCCGGCGCTGCTCGGTTCGCCTATCGACCGCGTTCTGACGACAGCGGCCTACGAAGGCAGCGAGGCGGCCATCGTCGATCTGGGCGGTTCAGACCATCGCGGTGTCCTCGTCCGGCTGAAGCCGGCATCCTGACGGCCCGGCGAAGCAGCACTCTCAAGAGACCATGCCCTGACGATGCCCGCCCGGCTTCCTGACGGCACTTCGCGGCGCGGAGCCTGTGGCTTCAGAGGAGTTCGGCCAGCTCACTCAGGCAGGCCTTCCAGAAAGCCTTGGTCTCCGGGATCTCCTGCGCGGAGGGAAGCCGCGAGTGCGTGATATCCACGCGGACGCGCGGTCTGCCATCTGCGCCATCGGGCAGCGAGTACAACGAGATGGAAATGCGCGAGCCATCGGCTGCCTCCATCCGCAACGATTTGCCCTGGGTACGGCCTCGCACCTCGAATTCGCAATCTAGCCATGCGCGCCGACGTTCGTCGTCGTCGATCAACGGCCAGACATCCTGTGGAGTGAGGCGAAGCGACTTGCTCACGCTGGTCTCGAAAGATCCGTCCATCCGCTGGCCGTAGGCGCGTTTTCCACGTGCGTATTCGTAATCGACGGTGACCGATTGCGCCCACCAGCCATCGACTTCCCGTTTTCCTCCCAGCCAGCGAGCGATACGTTTGTGGTCCCACTCCTGCGCGCCGGCCTTGTCCAGCGCTTTGAACCATTGCTTGCGCGTACGGCCGGTCGCCTCTTTGAGGCGGTCGTCGCTGATGAACTTGCGCGTTGGCAGGTCGGTGGGGGCGGGGGTCTTCGATGAGGTGGCCGGTGCGGCGTCAGCCAGGGCGGAGTTGAGCGCGGCCGCGTTGCCCGCGCCGGTAGCGGGCCGAGCATATTCTGGCGTGTCAGACATTTTGGCTCCCCCGAAACGCTTCCCTGAAGCTGAGTTCCTTCTATCCAGTCTAAAACGTGGCGCTGGAGGATGCATTGAATTTCAATGCCGGGCCTGGATTCGAGCATGAGGAACAGCAGGTGCCCTAGTATTTAATAAGACCGCTGTCCGGGAGGACTGAAAGAAAACGGCCTGCGTGAGCAGGAGCAGAAGGAGAATCATGAAGATCAGAACACTGCTGTTGGGCGGAATGATCGGCTACGTGCTGGGGGCCCGTGCGGGACGTAAGCGCTACGAGCAGATCAAGAACGTCTCCTCGAAGGTATGGAATTCCAAGCCGGTGCAATCGGGGGTGGGCAAGGCCAAGGATGCCGCCGGCGAGGCAACTGAGGAACTCAAGAATCGCGCTGTCAGCTACGTCCCCTTCGTGAACTCTTCGGGGGCGAACAAGCCGGGTACTGCGAAGGCCGGTTATGCGGATGTTCGTGATGGATCTGACGATGGTTCCGTGAGGGTCACCGCCGTAGAGTTCTGACCCTGCCCGTAAAGTTTGGGGCGTGGATTTCTCGGGTATCTTTCCTACTGTTTTTCATGTCTTCGACGTCAGTGGAGTTGTCGTAGCCGGAATCCTCGGGGGAACTGTCGCCAGGGAACGGCACTTCGATCTGGTGGGTTTCATGGCGCTCGCGGTCATGGCCGCGCTCGGCGGAGGAATGATCCGCGACGTATTGCTTCAGATGGGGCCGCCGGTTGCTTTGACGAGCTCCTACTATCTGGGTGGAGCCTTCACCGGCGCGCTCATTGCTTTCCTGTTGAGACTCGACGGAAAATGGTCCAACCGTTTTCTCATCGTCGCCGATGGCTTCGTGCTGGGAGCGTGGACGGCCACGGGTACGCTCAAGGCGCTCGAAGGCGGCTTCGCTGTGCTGCCCTCCATCATGATGGGCGTGATCACGGCTGTCGGTGGCGGTATGGTACGCGACGTCGCCGTGGGGCGCGTACCGTCGATATTCGGTGGTAACAGGCTGTATGCCACGTCGGCGCTCGCGGCTACCGTTCCCGCTATCATCCTGTGGGAGGTCGGGCAGCCGAGTATTGCCACATTCGCCTCCACCATCGTGGGAGGTGGACTCTGCATCGGAGCCCGGGCCTTCCGGTGGAGACTTCCCGTCAACAATGACTACTCCCTGCAAAAGTCCTATGTACGCCTGAGAGTGGCGCTGAGCGAGTACTCGCGTGCCCGCGATGCCGTCAAGAAATCCGCGCGTGGTGACGCGTCCGGTGTGGCGGAGCAGGATGCCGCTCTTCGGGAGCTTCAGAAGGAGCACAACTCCAAGAATTCGGGTTTGCTGGCGCGCTCGCGCCGGACCAAACGTGAGCGCAACCAGACGAATCAGTAGCGGATCGGTTTCGGTCCCTTCCGTGCCGACGCCAGCTATTCCCCGTTGACGACGACGTAGCGGACAACCCTGCCTATTGCCGGAGAGAGGCCCAGCGGTTCACCATTTCGGCAGTACGAACGTCTAATCGGAACTCGATTCGCCATACTCGAATGCGTACAGGCTGCGCAGCAGTCCGTAGCCGTCCTTGGCGGAGATGATCGGAACTGATCGCGGCGCCTCGGAAGGCCCGTTGGGAAGGCTGTTGAGCCCGCCGAGTGCGCCCTGGGAGAGAACCTTCTCCACCGGGTTCAGTTCGCGGATCGCGATGCCTGCGATGCGCTGGGGATGCTCACGGGCTAGCTCGTTGTATATGTGGGGATCGTGCTGGCCGTCGTCGCCCACGAGGACCCAGCGAATGTTGGGGAAGGTGATCATAAGGTTTCGCAGTTGCTTGACCTTGTGTTCCTGCCCGGAGCGGAACAGCCCGGTGGGCGTGGGGCCCCAATCCGTCATGAGGAGGGGACCGATCGGCAGACCGTTGGCGTGGATGAATTCCTGCATCGCGGGGAAGGTGTTCCAGGCTCCCGTCGAGAGATAGAAGACCGGGGCGTTGGGGTGATCCTTGAGAATCTCTCCATAGAACTCGGCCATTCCGGCCACCTTGGTGCGGGTGTTCGTCCGCAGGACGAACGAGTTCCATGCCGCGAGCATCATGCGCGGCAGCCAGGTCACGACGATGGTGTCGTCGATGTCCGACACCAGGCCGACACGGGCTTCCGGATCGACGACGACGACGGGCGCAGTCACCGCTTCGCCCACGCGGGGAGTGATGCGTGCTTCATGCCAGCCCGGTGCGAGTCCGTGATCGTGGATGAGGAGGTTGACGTAACCGTTTGAATCCGTATGCGTCTCGACCCTCTTCCCGGCGATCTCGACTGTGACGGGAAGGAACCCCACCTGCGTGGTGAAGAATTGACGCCAGCCGCGCTGGGCCTCGTGAGCCGTCTGGGTGGCCTTCTCGACCATGTCGTCCACCGCATCGATCCTGGGCCCGCGACTGTCCAGGAGCTGGGAGACCGGACGCCGCGGCAGTACGCCGTGTGTGCTCTTGGGAAGGAAGGGGAGCGTGAAAGGCCGGTCTCTATCGGGGTCGGCCATGATCGCGCGAGCCATCACATGCAGCTCGGTTACCGATCCGTAGCCGGTGAAAGGGAAGATCCGAGGCTGCCACCCCTGGGCTCTGCGGCGTACGATGCCGCGCTTGTTGACGGAGTTCTCGATTGCGCGTGCGATGTCTGCCAATGCCACGATCTCAACTCTACTAAGAGGGAGGGGGAATGGCACTGCTCGTCGCTGCCGTTCCCCATTCGTGATGCAGTAGCAGGTGGTGGTCGAGGTCTCCGGAGAATTCGCTGGCGCCCTAGGAGTGCGGTGTCCACGGATGGCCGGTGCCTCGAACATGATCGGGGGTGAATCCCGCCGGACGAGCCGGGCGGAATTCACCCCCGAGGCATGCGGGAGCGAGGTCGGCTCAGTCTTGCTGCTCCTCGCTGCGATCGCCGCTCCACAGCGTATGGAACACGCCCTCACGGTCGGTGCGATGGTAGGTGTGTGCGCCGAAGAAATCGCGCTGCCCTTGAATGAGGTTGGCGGGCAGCTTCTCGGAGCGCACGCCGTCATAGTAGGAGAGGGAGGAGGCGAACGCCGGAATCGCGATCCCACTGAGAGCGGAATAGGAGACGATGAGGCGCCAATCCGTGATGGCCTTTGCGATCTCTACCGAGAAGTACTCGTCCGCGAGAAGCAATGGCAGCTCCGGGTTGCGCTCATAGGCCTCGGTGATGCGGTTGAGGAATGCGGCGCGGATGATGCAGCCACCGCGCCAGATGCGGGCCATGGCGCCCAGATCCACGTTCCAGCCGTATTCGTCCGAAGCGGCGCGGATCAGTTCGAATCCTTGCGAGTAGGCGACCATCTTCGAGGCGTACAGCGCCCGGCGGATGGACTCGATGAAGGATTCCTGATCGTCGATTGCCATGCCTGCCGTGTGCGGTGCCAAGGCCTCCTGGGCGGCCAGACGCTGCGGAACGGAGCCGGAGAGCGAGCGGGCGAAGGTGGCCTCGGCGATGCCGGTGACGGGAATGCCGAACTCCGCGGCGTTCTGCACCGTCCAGGCGCCCGTGCCCTTCTGGGAGGCGCGATCCAGGACGATGTCCACGAACGGCTGGTCGGTCTTCGCATCGACGTGCTGAAGCACGTCGGCGGTGATCTCGATGAGGTAGGAGCTGAGTTCTCCCTTGTTCCACTCCTCGAAGACCTTGCCGATCTCCGGGGCGCTCATGCCCAGGCCCTTGCGCATGAGATCGTAGGCCTCGGCGATGAGCTGCATATCCGCATACTCGATACCGTTGTGGACCATCTTGACGAAGTGGCCGGCGCCGTCGGGACCAACATGGGTACAGCACGGGACGCCGTCGACGTGCGCGGAGATCTTCTCGAACATCGAACCGAGGCGCTCGTAGGACTCAGGGGTACCGCCGGGCATGATCGAGGGGCCCTTGAGCGCGCCCTCCTCGCCGCCGGAGACGCCCGCACCCACGAAATGCAGCCCGCGCCTGCGGATGTCCGCCTCGCGCCGGCGGGTGTCGTGGTAGTTCGCATTGCCGCAGTCGACGATGATGTCCCCCGGCTCCATGAGGGAGGCGAGCTCCTCGATCACGGCATCGGTGGGGGTGCCGGCCTTGACCATGATGATGGCTACGCGCGGGGTGGACAGGGAATTGACGAAGTCCTCCATGGACTCCGAGGGATAGAATTCGCCCTCGCTGCCGTGATCGGCGAAGACCTTTTCCGTTTTGGCAACGCTGCGGTTGTGGATGGCAACCTTGTAGCCCTTGTGGGCGAAGTTGCGGGCCAAGTTGGAACCCATGACGGCCATGCCGGTAACGCCGATATCTGCGACGCCCTTGGCTGGGGTGGGGATAGACATTCTCTCTCCTTAGAGTCGGTACAAGTCCATGTTATGCGTCTGGGACCTCGGTCCGCAGTCGTGTCCCGGGAATTCCACAGCTCGGATGTGCCCTCATCGCCTCTGGCCGCCGGTTTCAGGATCGGCTTCGACTTGCGATTCCTGGTCTCTCCTCCGCGTGACAACAGACGATGCTCGGGGCGATCGCAATTGAGCGAATGCCCCGAGCATCATGGGATCTGGTGTTCGACTATCCGATGATCGGGCTATCCGAGCCGGTTCCTAGCCGTTCAGGGCGTTGGAGACGACGGCCTTGGCCTCCTCCTGGACCTGGGCGAGGTGATCGGCCCCCTTGAAGGATTCGCCGTAGATCTTGTAGACATCCTCGGTGCCTGAGGGACGGGCGGCGAACCAGGCGTTCTCCGTCTCGACTTTCAGGCCGCCGATCTTGGCCCCGTTTCCGGGAGCCGCGACGAGCTTCGCGAGGATGGGCTCACCGGCCAGCTCCGTGGCGGTCACGTCCTCGGGCGAGAGAGCTCCGAGTTTGGCCTTCTCCTCCTTGCTCGCGGCCGCGTCGATACGGGCATACGCCGAAGCGCCGTACTTGGCGACCTGCTCCTCGTGCAGCTGCGAGGGAGACTTACCCGTCACCGCGATGATCTCTGCCGCCAGAAGATCCATGATCAGGCCGTCCTTGTCCGTGGTCCAGACAGTCCCGTCCTTACGCAGGAACGAGGCTCCGGCGGATTCCTCACCGCCGAATCCGAGCGTTCCACCGAGCAGCCCGGGAACGAACCACTTGAAACCAACGGGAACCTCGACAAGCTCGCGGCCGATGCCGTCAACCACGCGATTGATGAGCGAGGAGGAGACCAGCGTCTTGCCCACGCCGGTTCCGCCGCCCCAGCCAGGACGATGCGTGAACAGGTACTCGATGGCAACGGCGAGATAGTGATTCGGATTCATGAGTCCGCCGTCGGGGGTCACGATTCCGTGCCGGTCGGAGTCGGCGTCGTTGCCGGTGGCGACGTCGAACGGGGCGTTGCCCTCTGCGTCGGGCGTCATGCGCTCGCGCAGCGAGGCCATGGAGTAGGGAGAGGAGCAGTCCATGCGGATCTTGCCGTCCCAGTCCAGTGTCATGAACGGCCAGCGCGGGTCCGCCTCGGGGTTCACGACGGTCAGATCGATATCGTACTTCTCAGCGATGGCCCCCCAGTATTCGACGGAGGCGCCGCCCATGGGATCCGCCCCGATGCGCACTCCCGCCTTGCGAATGGCATCGAAGTCGATCATGTCGGCGAGGGAGTCCACATAGAGCTCACGGAAATCGAAGCTCTTGACGGACTTGACAGCCTCCTCGTAGGGCACGCGTTCGATGTTCTTCCAGCCAGCGGCGATCAGTTCGTTGGCGCGGGCAGCGATGACGGAGGTGGCGTCGGTATCCGCCGGGCCTCCCGTGGGCGGGTTGTACTTGAAACCGCCGTCGCGCGGCGGATTGTGGGAGGGCGTGATGACGATGCCATCGGCCAGCCCTGCCCCCGTCTGACGCAGACCGGACTCGGACCCTGCGCCGTTGGCCACCAGGATCGCAAGGGAGACGGCCGGAGTGGGGGTGTAGGAGCCGCGCGAATCGATGCGCACGTCGGCACCGTTCGCCACCAAGACCTCGACGGCGGTCTTTTCGGCGGGGACCGAGAGAGCGTGGGTGTCGCGACCGATGAAGATCGGGCCGTCATAGCCCTGGGAATTGCGGTACTCGACGATTGCCTGGGTCGTGGCGGCGATGTGCGCCTCGTTGAAGGCGCCGTCGAGCGAGGAACCTCGGTGACCCGAGGTGCCGAAAACAACGGCCTGGAGCGAGTTGTTCGGATCCGGTTCGATGTCATAGTAAGCGGAGAGGACCTCATCGACGTCGATGAGATCTTCAGGAAGTGCAGGAAGTCCAGCGCGTTCGTTCATGGTTTCGATTGTCCCACGTCACATCTTTTTGTGCAGGCAACTTCTTGCGCAATTCGGATTGGTCTCGCTTTGTGAACGGTTGGGGAGTCGGGCCGGTGCCCACCTTTTCCGTGGGCTACGAATGGGTATGCACGTACGGGTGGGGCCGGAACCATGCCGGTTCCGGCCCCACCCGTGAGCGTCGTGCCGCGAGAGCGCTCGATCATCGCTCCGTGCACCGCGATGGCGCAGCGGTGGAGAATCGAGTCAGCACCCGTCTGTTACTCGGCGCTCTCGGAGGACTCGGTATCTTCGGGGGTGTCCCCGCCCTCTGCGGTCAGCGAGTCGACGTACTCCTGGTTATCGGCAACCCACTGCTCGATGATCTCGGGGTAGTTGTTGGGATCCTCGTTCTCGTTGAGCATCTTGTTCTCGAGGTCCGCGAGCTGCTCGGGAGACATGGTGAAGTTGGATAGCCACTCCGCCACCTCAGGCTGGTCGTCCTTGAAAGTGGAGGAACCATAGCTGGAAAGGGTCTCCGCTGCGCCCAGCGTGCCCTCCGGATCCTCCAGGTCCTTGACGGGGAACGCCTCGTAGGCCCAGTGCGGGCTCCACAGGGTGACGACGATGTTCTCGCCGTTGTCAGTGGCCGTCTTCAGCTCTGAGAGCATCGCCGGGGTGGAGGACGTCACGAAGTCGAAGTCCTCAAGACCGTAGGTGGGAATGACCTCTTCCTCGGTCAGTGCGGTGAGGCCGGCGCCCGGCTCGATGCCCACGATTCGATTGTTGAAGAGATCGGCGTTGTCTGCCAACTCATCGATCGAATCGATGGGGGCGTCCTCGTTGACGGCGATGGCAAGCTTGGCATCCTCGTACCAGACACCGAGCTTCTCGATATCGTCGCCATAGGAGTCGAGGTATTCGGCATGGGTGACGGGCTCCCA
The DNA here is from genome assembly GCA_047501485.1 of Actinomycetaceae bacterium L2_0104. Classification (GTDB taxonomy): domain Bacteria; phylum Actinomycetota; class Actinomycetes; order Actinomycetales; family Actinomycetaceae; genus Ancrocorticia. The sequence continues at coordinate 40,154 of JAZDRN010000013.1, forward strand.
GACGTCGAGGAGGGCATCCACATCGCCGGTGCTCAGGGAAAGGAACGCCGCTCCGGGATCGACGCTCTCCAACGTGACATCGTAGCCCTTCTCCTCCAGGATGTGCTCCCAGAGATGGGATACGGCGATGGCCTCGTCCCAGTTGAACATGCCGATGGTGATCTCCTTGGACTCACCGCCGCCGTTCGAGCCGCCGTCGCCACCGGCGTCGTCGTTACCGCAGGCTGACAGAGCCAAGGCTGCGGCGGCGCCGAACGCAAAGATCTTCGTGGGGGTGCGCTTCTTCATCGTGTTTCCTCTCCGTCTGTGCACAGGCACAGGTGTTTTGGATTTCGGTCGAATACGGTCTGGTCGAATACGGTCTGAAGGGGGGCGGGGAGCTCAGCCCGCCGCCACGGTCTCGGGCGTATCTTGTACTGTCTCCTGGGTCTCCTGCGTTGTCTTCTTCTGGGAGGAGCGACGCTTGCGGTGACTACCGAAGCCGCCGGTGATGCGATCCAGGATCATGGCGAGGATGACAACCGAGGTGCCCGCCTCGAACCCAAGGCCCACATTGACGCGGTTGAGGCTGGTGTAAACCTGATCGCCGAGGCCTCCGGCCCCGACCATGCCGGCGATGACCACCATGGACAGCGAGAGCATGATGACCTGGTTGACCCCTGCCATGATGGAGGGCATGGCCAGCGGGAGCTGGATCTGACGTAGCACGCGACGCGGTGAAGCGCCGAAGGCATAGCCGGCTTCCACGACTTCCTTGTCCACCCCGCGGATGCCGAGCTCGGTCAGGCGCACACCGGGTGCCAGGGAGAAGAGGATCGTTGCGACCATCCCGGGCGTGACACCGAGGCGGAAGAGCATGAGCGCAGGAATCAGATACACCATGGCGGGCATGGTCTGCAGGAAGTCGAGGATGGGCCGGATGATCGCCGACGCCGTGTCATTGCGTGCCGCCAGGATACCGAGCGGGATGGCGATGATCAGGGCGATCGCGCTGGCGAGCAACACGAGAGCGAGGGTCTGCATTGCATAATCCCACTGCGAGAATCCCACGATGAGGACGAGTCCGATCGCCGAGCCCAACGCGAGCTTCCAGCCCTTGGCCAGGAACGCCAGAATGGCGATGACGACGATGACCGCCCAGAACGGCGCTGACGTCAGCGCGTCCTCCAAACCGTCGTAGGCGCCCTGCAGGACCTTGCGGATGAAGGTGAAGAGCCAACCGAGCGTGCGAATCAGCCAGTCGATGCCATCTTCGACCCAATTGCCAAAGGGGATACGAAAACCGCTCATGCGCGGACCTCCTCGTCGTTGCTGGCCGTGCCATTCAAGGTAGCGTCAATGATCTCCATAGGAACCATCGGGATCGGGCGCAACGTGGTATCGGTGTTGGCCGGGGCGTTCGCCAGTGCAGCCAGCAGGGTGATCCGGGGGACCACGCCAAGGAGCCTGTCGTCGTCGTCCACGACCGCGATGGGGAGCGGGCTTTCGATCGTCAGCTCGAAGAGCTCGGAGATGTACTGGTCGGGGTGCACCTTCGAGGGCAGGGGCCGGATGATCGGCTCCAGATCCGAATGCCCGGCGCGAACGTGGGACAGAACCTCGGTGTCGCGGACGTATCCGACGACGCGGCGTGCCGACGTCGTGACGAAAACCGTCGGCGTCTGCAGGTCGCGCATGATACGCAGCGCGGTGCGCGGACCGGCTGCAACGCGCACTACGGCGCGCGGAGGCTCCATCACGTCGTTGGCGGTCAGAACCTTCGCGCGATCGACGTCCTGGACGAACTTGGCGACGTAATCGTTGGCGGGATCGGTCAGGATATCGTTCGGTGTGCCCACCTGAACGACGCGTCCATCGCGCATCACCGCGATGCGATCACCGAGGAACATCGCCTCGTTGAGATCATGGGTGATGAAGACGATGGTCTTGCCGAGCTCTTCCTGCAGCTCGTGGAGCAGCTCCTGCATCTCGCGGCGGATGAGCGGGTCGAGGGCGGAGAACGCCTCGTCCATGAGCAGGATCTCGGTGTTGGCGGCGAATGCTCGGGCCAGGCCGACGCGCTGCTGCATTCCGCCGGAGAGCTCACTGGGGAGACTGTCCTCCCAGCCGGTGAGGCCGACGCGCTGCAGCCACGACCGTGCCTGCTCCAGTCGTTCCTCCTTGGCAACGCCTTGAATCTCGAGGCCGTAGGCGACGTTCTCCAAGACGGTGCGGTGCGGGAGCAAGGCAAAGTGCTGGAAGACCATGGACATCTTCTCGCGGCGCAGTTCGCGAAGCTTGTCTCCCTGCAGGCCGTCGACCTCGGTGCCCCACACCTGGACCGATCCCCGTGTGATGGGGTTCAGTCCGTTGAGCATGCGGATAAGGGTGGATTTGCCGGAACCCGACAGGCCCATCACCACGAAGATCTCGCCGGGCTTCACGTCGAAGTTGGCGTCGATGACCGCAGCTGTGCCATATTCTTGCAGTTCATCGCGTGTTTTGCCGCTGTCGAGGCCCTTGAGGACCTCTTTGGGTCTGCGGCCGAAGACTTTATACAGGCCGGAGACCGACAGGGCAGATGGACTGCTCGGCTCCACTTCCGATCGGACACTACTCACATGTACTCCTTGCAGGTGCAAGCTACTACGTATTGAAGCCCGGGTCTGAAGGATTGGGACTTTGCCGCCATGGCCAGCCATGGCATATGCGAGCTGGTTGCCCCCACGTCCCATGCGAGCAACCATCGGGGTCGCTACAAGCACCAAACAAACCGTACGATCGCCGGTTTCGGCCGCGGAATGTCTCTCTCAAGCCAAAACCGGGCCGGCGAGCGCGGGCCAAGTGTTATCGCGTTAAACGCACGTCAGAGACAGTAACAATTTTGTGATGAGGACTTCAAGCGTTTCCCTGGCTTTTGTGTAACTAGCCTCAGAATCGAAAATTGGTTTTCTTGCCGTGTAAAAATGCAATTTCGTTTTTTGGGGAGAGCAATAATTCCTTATCGTAACGCGGAAAATTCGATGGGTGACGCAAAGTAGAGTATGTCAAGTTCTGCAGTGGTTTATATGGCTTCAATCAGTGTTTTTTCAGTATGTCCACGTATTGGGATGAGAGCGTTCTGAGGGCCTCTTCGAAGCTGTACGCAGGCAACTTAGGGTGTAAGTCTTCTCTGGAGTGGTTGCGGGACCACTGCGGGAGGGGCCGGTGGATATCCCATCCTGGAAAGGGGGATGATTCGGCTGGGCCGATGGATGCGTCGGGTTCAGGGCCGCTTGAGGACCAGGAAATCGGCGTCAGAGAACGCGACGGTCCACACCCCGCCGTACTCCTCGCTCGCCCACGACTGCGGACCCGCTGGAGAGGAGAGAGCTTCGTGCCCTGGCCCCACGATGAGGGTGTCGACATATGCATCGGCAACAGTCCCCTCCCAGTAGACGGTATTGCCGGGAACAACATAAGCGAGCATACGGAAATCGGCGACGACGGCGCTGCCGGTCCCCACTTCCGCCACGGCGGCTTCTCCCGCCTCACGGTCCAGGAGATGGAAATCGTTGGTGCCGCGGAGGAAGGACCCCATCGGACCATTCCACATCATGGCCGCACTGGGCACCACCGCACATAAGACAGCTAGGGGGACGACCCGGCGTTTCCACGCCTCGCGCAGCCGTTGCGATATTCTGAGGCGCTCCACGCCGTCAATGAGGGCGACCGTCGCGATGGGAATGAGAACAGCGGAATAGTGCCAATCCCAACCCCAGTAATACGGTACGTTGCCGGCGAAGCGCCACGCGAGAGTGGGGACCATGAGCCAGAGAACAGGACTGCGCAATCCGACGAGGCCTGCGCTGAACGCCAGCAGCATCAGGGTCACCATCTTCTCGCCGGGTCCCAACAGTCCGGTGAAGAAACCCAGAAGGCCGGGTGCGGTGTCCTGTGTCTCCGAGAGCCTATCGGTGTAGTCCCAGCCGCCATGCGGGTTGAACAGGGGCAGGATAACGGCGATGGAGATGACGAACCAGAACAGCCCCCACAGGATCATGTAGGCGCTCGGGGTTTGATGCCACGAGGTAAGCGTCGCTCGCAGACTCCTCCAGGTGCGTAGCGGGAACGGCGGATACGGTGCGCTCGCGGAGACGAAGGAAGCCTCGGAAGGAGCTTCGGGGGAGGGGGCTGCTTGGCTGGAAGAGACGACGTCGTCGACGGAAGTGTTCGTGCTCCCAACGCTCCCGCGCGCTCGTTCTTGCTCCCCGGCTGCCGTTTCGCCCCAGTCGATCCACAGCAGAATCAGGCCGAAAGCGGCGACGGTCAGCCCGAGATCCTCTTTGACGAAGACGAGTAGCCCGATCTCGATGCAGGCTATTCGGTGCTTGCCCTCGATCCAGTGCACCAGCCCGAAAGCGAGCAACGGCACCGCGAAGGCTATCTCGTGGAACTGGGCGGCGACGGCCCCTGCCAGTTCCCAGCTCACGATGTAACCGACGCCCAGCAGACTGCCCCACATCCCACCGAGGCGTTGACGTGCCAAACGGGTCACCGGGACGCTGGACCAGGCGAAGAGCAGGCCTTGAAGGACAAGAAGAGACAGTCCCGACGGAAAGAGACGAAAGACTGGCCCCAGCAGGATCAGAATCGGATGGAAGTGATCTCCGAGCAGGTTGTACCCGGGTCCCTTGATATCGACGATCGGCGTTTCCAGATGCGCGTACTGCTGCGCGAGCTGAGTGAAGATTCCCAGATCCCACGAGGGGGCGATGAATCCCCGCCACTGCGACACCGAGAAGGCCGTGAAGAGCACCGCTCCGCACGTGGCGATGAGCCACGCGATCGGGTCGGGCCGCCACTGAGGTAGGTGGCGTTTCCACCCACGCGGACCGGACCGCACCTTCGATGGTGGTGCGGTCCGCGGGCTCCGCCTCACACGAATTCCTTCTTCTGGCAGTAACGCAGAGCGAACCAGCCCAGTGGCACGCGGCCCCAGAAGGTGAAGAGTCGATACAGGATCGCGGTGGAGAACGCGATGGAGGCGGGTACTCCGGCTAGCGTGAGTCCGCCTGTCAGAGCCGCCTCAACGGGACCGATACCACCCGGCGAAGGAACGAGTGAGCCCACGGAGTTCGAGACCAGATAGGTCACGGCCAAGGTCACGACGGGCAGGCTGTAGCCGAAGGCCGCGAGGGAGCCTCCGAATGCCGCCACGAAGGCAACGGTCTGAAGTACGGATCCGAGGAACCCATAGAAGACCCTGCTGGGATGGGTGCCCAGCCAGACGAGGCGAGGCCAGATCTGATCGATCGTGGGGCGGATCTTCTCCAGGATCCAGCGCCGCAAGGGCTTGATGAGGAACACGACTGCCAGGACGATCACTATGCCGAGGAATACCACCACCACGGTTCCGGTGGGTACCGAGAACGAGCCGATGTTTCCAGTCAGCAGGCCGAGGACCACCAGCAAGAGGACCGTGGTGACGAACTGCGCCACCTGGACGAGGGAGACGGTGGCGATCGCCACAGGCGTGGAGACCTTGTTCTTCTGCAGGAACCGCAGGTTGAGTGCAGCGGGCCCGATGCCGGCCGGAGCCACCAGGTTGACCACGGACGCGGCCACCTGCACCAGTGTGGTATCCCGCAGGGAGAGCTGCTCCGCGGTGTACGCCTTGAGGATGATGGCCGCGCCCACGTAGGTGAAGAGACCGGCGAAGAAGGCGAAGAACATCCAACCCGGAACGGCCTGGGACATGGTGTCCCTGAGTTGCTCGAAGTTGACGGAACCGAGCAGCAGATAGACGGCAACCAATCCGATCGAGACCGTGACGACGGTTTTCGGGGAGAAGCGCCGCAGCTGCATCGGCTCGACGGTGCTCGCCTCCGGGATCACTTCCAACAGGGCATCTCGCAAGGCCTGCAATTGTTTGCGGTCGGAGAGGACCTGGAGGGTCTCGGCCGGGAGAATCGTCTTCTGGATGAGCGGTGCCATGGTGATGAGCTGGTCCAGGGGCAGGCGGCGCTGCGCCGAAGCGAGCGTGCGTTCCACGCCGATGTGTGCCGCGAGGACTGCCACCGCCTGGGCCATGTCGATGCGACGCGTCACCTCGCTGGAAGCGAGGGAACCGTTGTGCCAGTGGAGCAGTTCGATGTGCTCGTTGCGGACGGTCAAGGTCCCGGCGTGGATATCGCCATGGGAGATTCCGCGGGTATGTGCTTCCTGGAGCAGATCCCACAGCTCGTCGAGAACGGAGTCGGAAACCTCGTCCGGGTTCAGGTCCTGCAGTGTCCTACCGCCGTTGAGTTCGAAGGCCGCCAGCATCGATTTATCCGAGGAGGCGATCTTGAGCGAACGGTCCGGGCACACGTGGGCGTTGGTGGCGGCCAGTTCCATGAGAGCGAGACGGTCCGCGGAGGCCTCGATCGTCCGCTCGGACCGCCGCGTGGTCGTGGTCAGCACGATTCGGTTCCACAGAGAGGAGAGGACGCCGACGATGTGCTGATCAGCGTCCAAGAGAGCGAGGTGATGCGCCGTTCCGTCCTCGGCGAGAGCGATGTAGTTACGGGAGGCATCGGATCCCACAGGCGGATGGTAATCCCGGAGGAACTGCGCCCGTAGCAACTCTGGGTCGGCACCCGGGTCGATCGTCAGGTCGTGGGCATCCTCGTGATCGAAGTGCTCCTTGATCTCGCTGAGTTCCTCGGGGGTGACCTGTTCATCCTCGTCGGAGAGGATGCCGCCGCCGTCCTGGCCATCCTCTTTACCACTCAGCGTCGCCCCCGCGCTGTCGAGGATCTCGCGGATCTGAGAGAGACCGTAACGATCCACGTATCCGAGAGGCGCCTCCGTCCTCGTGTTCCAGACGGCCAGTTCGGCGTCGTCGGGAAGTTCGTCGATGCGCACGATATGGGTGGCGTCGATGCCGCCGCGGCGCACCAGACGAATGAGTTCGAGCTCGGTGCTCCGATCCGGAACGTCACCCGCGACGTAGCGCGCCATCTGCCCGCAGAACATGCCGATGAACACGGTGATGAGCGCCCCGGGGAGCGTCTGGTTTCCCTGCAGCACAGAGATGACGAGGGCGACGGACAGCAACGGCCATCCCCAGGAGGTCGTCTTGGAGGCGCGTCTGGATCCGGCGACGGTCAGGAGCGCCGAGATCACGGAAACGTAGGGAAGCAGGTTGATGATGATCGACTGCTCGGCCAGGGAGTCGGACAGCTGGCCCGTGATGGGAGAGAGCGGGAAGTAGTTCTCGAACAGCCAGAGCATGCCGTAGGAGATCGCCACCGCCGAGGCGACGCTTGCCATTGCTGTCACCAGGCTTCGCAGGCGCCGGTGCCAGATCAGATCGATGATGACGGCGAGGGGCAGGAAGAAGCTCAGCAGGCCTTCGAGCACGTTGATCGGCATGAACAGGATGGACTCGAGGATCCCCGAGGTTGCCGTGCGTACGTCACGGGTCACTGCCAGCGTGGTGGCCGAACCATAGACGGCCAGCAGCATGACGAGGGCAATGCTCACCAGAGACGTGATGGCGGAGACGAGATCGCGTGGGCGACGCACCCATCGCACGACTTCGTCAACCAGGACGACATCGCGGCGCGGGCCCGAGCGTATCGTCGTATTCGGCATCCTGACCTCCTTTTTACACAGAGCAGTCTACGGGGTGGCCCGGCTGGCGTTCGTCATGCTTTGGGCTGAGCTTACTGGTCCTCGGTCTGAGCTTCCTCGGTTTTGCCCGCCAACCACTGGGGAATGTTCTCCTGCGAGCGGGGGAACATCTTGAGATCCGCGCTCCACACCTGAGCGGGAACCTGGTGAGCCCAGCGCGGTTCGTCGTTGAGGTTGATCGTCACATTGGCCTGGCCCTGCGCGTCGAACTCGAAAACGAGAACGTAGGGTGCGCCCACCTCCTCGCGGTAGAGGACCTTCTTGAGCTGACCGACGTAGTGCAGTATCGCTGTGGGAAGCAGGTTGATGGTGACATCCTTGGTGGAGGCCTCTTCCTCGCTGGAGGCCTCTTCCTCGTCGTTCGGGACCGCTACCGACGCTGCGAAATGCGCCATCTGGCCCACGAGCTGAATGTAGAGGCGCAGTTTCGACCAGCCGGTGGGAGCCACGTTCGTGAGGAGGCCGAAGATGTCGGCCATGAGTGCCTTGGCATCGGAATTGTCCCGGGTGCGGGAGGCCTTCAGGGTGACCGCCGGGCGGGACGAGACATCCCAGGTGTTCGGGCGCGCCTCGCGCGAGGCTCTGTCGGTCAGATCGTCGAACGAGGTGATGAGCGTGTTCGTTCCCTGTGCGTAGCGCGAGAAACCGGAGGCCTGTGCGAGTGGAGCATCGACGGCCAGGGACACGATGTGCGCCATCAGCTTGCCCTCCTTCCCGGTGACCGCGCGAATGACGCGCACGGGGATGTTGCGGTAGCGAGCCACGTCCTGATGCTCGAAGATGTTGAGGTCCTCGTGGTAGGCGATGCGCTTGGCCCACAGTCCCGTTGGCAGCTCCTCGAAGCCTTCCTCCTGGCGCGGCTGGCCCGGTGTGACCATCGTGAGCGCCACTGGTTTGCTCGTCCCCTCGTCGAGTTCGACCTCCACGGGAAGAATCCCCCACTCGCGGGGAAGGATCGGGCCGGTGAACACGGATGGGATGCACGCCTTCAGATTGCCCGTCTTGACCGTCTCCCATCCCCAGGCGATGCCATGATAGACGCCGCGCAGTTCCGGCTCCTCGCTACCAGGGAAGAAGCGCCACAGGCGAGATCCAGTGGTCAGGCGTGTGGGCTCGACCCACATGAGCTGGGTGCGGACGCCCGCAGCCTGTGCGATTCCGGAGCCGTTGAACGGAGGGTGTTCCACGACTCCGCCCATGAACGCCTGTTCGTGCAGTGGGCCCACGGCCAGACGGGTCTGAATGAACGGATTGGCGGGAACCTGAAGGATATCGATGGGCTTATCGGGGGAAAAGGGGGAGCCCGCCATGTCGGCGTTGAGCAGTGAGATGAGATCGCCGACCTCGGTGACCTGCGCGACCTCGTTGGCGTCGACAGCGAAGCCACCGAAGAAATCGAGACCATTCTGGAGATAGGAATCGGCTTGACCTGCAGAGACTGCCAGCTGGTATACGACGCTCACGAGTGTCCTTTCGGCGGTTGGAGTACGCGGATCTCATTCGTGGCCCGCGCAGGGCAACGAATGGCACGTCTCTCACCCTAGTGGCAAAGCAGCGGAGGTTGAATCGCGTGGTTGAGTTGGGTCCCCGCCGGTGGGGCGGAAAATATAGCCCGCCGATTGAGCGAAGGCCGTTGGCCGGAGTCGAAATCAGAGGTGGCGCGCGGTCGGGCTCTGAAGTTTTGTTGCGAGTGAATAACTTTCCTGAAAACGTCGAAAATAGGCGTTTTATGGCTAGGTCGTGCCATATGCGGAACATTATTCATGCCGCAGGGGTTTCGACTTGCTCAACCGGCAGACCTTGTGGGTTCTGACTTGCTCGGCCGGCGTGGTCAGAAAGACTTCGGGTCCGGGGAAGGGTTCGTGCCCGGACCCGGGGAATCTGGGGAATCCGGGGAAACAGGCCGGTCTTCGCGTTGTTCCCGCTCCCGCGAGGAAGTGCCCGGGGAGGTTGGAAGGCTGTCCGCCGGCGAACCCTCCCCGGTGAGATTCGTGGAGGTGAGGTTCGTGGAGGGAGCGGGTGCGGTCGTGGGGGAAGCACTGGTGGGAGAATCCGCGGTAGGGGAAGCCGGCGTGGAGCTCTCACCGGGGGCGGCTGAGCGCGGCTCGAGGTCCAGCTCCGAAAGATGTTCCCCGCCGGCGCCTGCCTCCTTCTCGCGCCGGTTCTTCCGAACTCGTAGCACGATCCACAGCACCAGTGCTGCCACGACGATGGCAATGACCACCTTGGACAGCACGCCGACGTAGTTCTCGACGATGTGCCAGTTGGCCCCCAAGGCATAGCCGGCGTAGATCAGGATGGAATTCCAGATGAGTGAGCCCGCCGCGGTGAGGAATGTGAAACGCAGCAGATTCATACGCGTGACACCCGCGGGAAGCGAGATGAGCGAACGGAAGATTGGAATCATCCGGCCGAAGAAGACCGTCCACGAACCGTGCTTGTCGAAGAATGCCTCGGTCTTGACCACATCGGTGGGATTGACGAGAGGGAGAGAATTGAGGATCTTCCGGGTGCGCTCGCGGCCGAGCAGAGCGCCGAGCATATAGAGAACGAACGCTCCCACCAGTGAACCGGCGGTGCACCACAGGATCGCCCCCAACAGTGTGAACCCTGCTCCGGCTCCGGCCGAGAAACCGGTGAGGGGAAGAATGATCTCCGAGGGCAACGGAGGGAAAAGATTCTCCAGCGCGATTAGAGAAGCCGCGCCGAGACCGCCTAGAGCATCGATGACGCTGATAGCCCAGCCCGCGATTCCTCCCAATTCAGGGGTGGCGTCGGGAGTGGGCTCGGCGGCCGCCACGGCGACGTTGTGAGCTATGAGCGATGCGAGATCGGCATGAAATGTCGAGAGCAGGATCTTTCTCCTTTGCTACACGAGGTATCCCGTAGCATGGCGGCCTTATGAAAGGCATGTGGGCAATGTGAGCCGGTTGTGTGGGGGGGGGGGGGGGGGGGGGGGGGGGGCCCTCCTCGCTAGTCTCCAATCAAAAAAATATAAAAAAAAAAAAAAAAAAACAAATAAAAAAAAAATAAATAAAAAAAAAAAAAAAA
>JAZDRN010000013.1:50852-68766 GCA_047501485.1 Actinomycetaceae bacterium L2_0104
GTGCCTAGCGCTAGGCACACAACCGAGTTCAATTCAGCATTAGTGTCTCAGGACTTCCTTCGAATTCCCAGTGAAGTGTGCGGAAGTTATCGAATTGCTCGTCAGTCGAGAAAGCCGACCAGATCGGGGGCGATTCCGATGTAGTTCGATGGAGTGAGGGAGAGCAGCCGCTGCTCCACATCGGAGGGGATGCCGAGCCCTTTGATGAATTCACGCATGTCCTCCGCGGTCACCTTGCGGCCGCGTGTGAGCTCCTTGAGGCGCTCGTAGGGATTCGCCATCCCAGTGGCGCCAGCGATCTCCGCGGCCCGCATCGCCTGTTGAATGGGCTCGCCAAGGACTTCCCAGGCCGCGTCGAGATCCCGCTCCAGCACTGGAGGGTTCGGATCGACGCCGGCGATGCCGCGGCGCAGATTATCGATGGCGAGAAGTGAATGACCGAGTGCCACTCCAACGTTGCGTTGGGTGGTGGAATCCGTGAGGTCGCGCTGGAGCCGAGAAGTCACCAAGGTGGCGGCCAGAGATTCGAGGAGCGCCGAGGACACTTCGAGATTGGCCTCCGCGTTCTCGAAACGAATCGGATTGACCTTGTGCGGCATGGTCGACGAGCCCGTCGAACCCTGGGCGGCCAGGTTCTGATGGAAGTAGTCGAGAGAGATGTAGGTCCAGAAATCGGTGGCGATATTGTGCGCGATCCTGTTGAAATGGGCGATGTCGGCGTAGAGGTCGGCCTGCCAGTCATGCGGTTCGATCTGGGTGGTCAAAGGGTTCCAGTCCAGACCGAGGTTCTCGACGAAGCCGCGGGAGATCGCGGGCCAATCGGCGGTGGGGACCGAGACGCTGTGCGCCCCGAATGTGCCGGTGGCGCCGTTGATCTTACCGAGGAAGTCCGCCGCATCGATGCGGCGAAGTTGACGGCGCAGACGCGATGCGAAGACAGCCATCTCCTTACCGAGCGTGGTGGGGGAGGCCGTTTGCCCGTGTGTGCGAGAAAGCATCGGACGGTCCGCTTCCGCGTTGGCCAGATCCGCCAGCTGATCGGCGAGCGCCGTTGCGGCAGGAAGCCACACCTGCTCGATGGCCCCCTTGATGACCAAGGCATAGGAAAGATTGTTGACGTCCTCGCTGGTGCAGAAGATGTGCACGATCTCGTGCATGGTGGAGAGAGCTGTTTCTCGGCCGATCGTGGCGGACGCGGAGTCGAGGCGACGCTTGAGGAAGTATTCCACGGCCTTCACATCGTGACGTGTCTCCGCTTCGATCTCGGCCATCTCGGCGATTTCCTCTGCCCCGAAAGTGGTGGGGATGGAACGCAGGTAGGCGACATCCTCGTCAGTGAGCGTGCGAGCGCCTGGCAGAACCTTGTTCTGGACGAGATAGATGAGCCATTCGACCTCCACATGGATACGGGCGCGATTGAGGGCGGCCTCGGAGAGGAAGTCGACAAGAGGTGCGCTCACACTGCGGTAGCGGCCATCGAGCGGCCCGAGTGCGATGGCGGGTGAGACATCGGCGAGCGGACGGAAATCGGCAAATGGTGCAGAGCTCATGGACACATTGTTTCATGGGCGGACTGGCCGCTGCGGCCCGTGCTCAGCGATCTCGGTAACAGGAGGCACCTCGGATTGCGGGTGCCGGATGGGAGATGTGGAATGATGCGCGATTCGCGCTCAGCTCACGGCGCGTACCTGGAGTTGCCCATGTCGCCAGCCGATGCTGTCCGCCGGTACATCCCCCTGCTGCCCCTGACCCAGCACAATGTTCCGCATATGGCACGGCCTGTCGATATAGCGCACGTCGGGCCGAATACGGAACATTATTTCGCACTGCCGTCTGCGAGCCCTCGCGGACGGTCACTGCCGGAGGCTCAAGGGCAGGTGCCGAATACTCAGATGTACCCGCATTCTCAGATGTACCCGCGGGCGGTGGAGATGGTCTGGGATCCGTAGCCTGCTCCGAAGAGTGCGGCATGCACGATGAGGATATGGAGCTGGTGCAGTCCGATGCGTCGCTGCCAGCCCTCGGCCAGAGGAGACACTTCGTTGTACGCGCTGTAGATCCGCTCGGTGAAAGGTGCGGAGAAGACGGTGAGCTGGGCGAGGTCTGATTCCGCATGGCCACCCTGGCAGGCGGGATCGATGAGCACGGCGACGGTTCCCGATGCGGACGTCTCCGCTTCCAGCTCGACTTCCAGCTCGACGCGTTCGTGGAGGTCCGCGCCGGTGTGGCTCCAGAGGATGTTGCCCGCCCACAGATCGCCGTGCAGCAGCGCGGCGTCTGTGCGGACGAGTTCGGGCTGTGGAGAATCGAAATCGCCGACGCGCAGTCGTTCGCACAGCCGCTCGATAATCTGCGCGCCGGATTGGTGGACCGCCCCGTTGTCGCGGGCGGTTCTCAGGTAGGGGAGGATGCGATCCTCCGCGTAGAATTCGCCCCAGGGCCGTGCCTGCGAATCAGGTGCCACCAGGCGGAGTGGAGCATCGCCCATAGCAGCTGTAACGCTCGTCTCCGCGCCGTTTTCTGCGAGACCGGAGGGCGCTTGGCCGAATATGCGTTTCCCTTCGGGGCTGAAGGCGTGGGTTCGCGCGAGCCGACGTCCGAATTCCTCCGCAGCCTCTTGCGTGGGGGCTCCAGGTTCCAGCCGGGCGGTTTCCAAAGAGTTCGTTCCTGCGGAGACGAGGCGCACTGTTGCAGCGCCTCCGGCCCGCGCCGCGCGTCCTAGTTCGCGCAGGCCCGCTGCCTCGGCGGCGATGGCGCGGGCGCTTCCTTGCTTCACGAAAGTGTTTGGCATGAAGACCTCCTTTATCAGCTGACGGCGATGGCATGCCACAAAGGTCTAGCGGGGATGCCGATGGGGACAGCGGGGATGCCGATGGGGACAGCGGAGTTGCCGATGGTGGGCAGCGGGGATGCCGGGATGGAAGCCGGCGGCTTGGAGGAACGATCCACCGAGCCGACCTGCCTGCCTGTGCACCCAGCTGGGTTCGACCCCGGATCCTCGAGGAGATCCGGGCCGTTTGAGACTCGGGTTGCTAGGAATTCCGGCGATATTTGAGCGGGAGGAAGAGATCGACGATCACGTTGACGATACCGATGACGATTCCTCCCAAGAGCGCCGCCCAGAACCCGTTCACGTGGAAGCCTACTGCGAAGATGCCGGTGATCCACGAGGCCAGTCCGAGCATCGCGGCATTGACGACCACGAAGAATAGACCGAGGGTCAGAATGTAGAGCGGTAGGGAGAGGATCATGACGATGGGGCGGATCAGCATGTTGACGAGCGCCAGAACGACGCCGGCCAGAATGTAGTACAGCCAGACGTATTCGCTGGATCCGGTGACGCTGATCCCGGAGACGATCTGAATGCACAGCCACAGTCCAAGAGCATTGACAAGGGCGCGGACAAGGAGTTTCATGCCTACAGTCTAGTGAGCGAAGCTGGATTTTGAACCGGAGGTATTGCTACCCGAGGGGGAGCATGCTTCCTCGTCGACATACCAGTATCTGGGACCAACGTCCTATTCTGTGTGCAGAGAGCTGATCATGACTCCATGAAACCTTTGGTATGGCCTGCAGAGTAGCAGGAACTATTGTTGCGGTGTCTTTGGTGGGTGCATGCTCTTCAACGGACGATAGTGAGTCCCAGCCAGCCGAGAGCCCCGTCCCGACGGTGAACAACGCCAGTGAACAGCCGAGCGAACAGCCAACGGAACAGCAGTCCGTTGAACCAGACGATTCTTCGTTTGCGGTTCCTGGATTCGCCCCCGGGGAAAGCCAGCCGGTTGCCCCGAACGAGAATGCCGATGGCTCGGATAACCCCGCCGGACGGCAGCTGAACCGACGCGTGGAGATCTTCATTCCGGCATTCTGACTGTCGGGTGGCCTGCTACCCGCAAAGTGAGTTCTCATCGCCGATGAGAACCTTCCTCGGCCCGGTTGCGGGAGGACCCCAATCCATGGCGCGGCGATGGAACATGACTCGTTGATGGTGGAATGATGGGGCTTAGGTTGATCTGAATGACGCCGCCTCTCGGAGGCAGGGTTAGCCAGATTCCCGGGTGTGGTTACGCCACCTCGTTTCTATGGGCGGTCCCCGTCTGGAGGTTCCGTCCCCACGCAACGCAGAGAAGGGCAGCAGTCGCGAGCATGTATCCGGACCCCGCCGTTTCGATAATGGTCTACGTCCTTCGGAATGGGCCCTGTTCGCGAGCGGAGTTGGCACGGGAGCTCGATGTTTCGCCAGCCACGCTGAGCCGGCTGGTGCGCCCCCTGATCGAGCGGGGGCTTTTGCGGGATGATCAAGTCGGGGTCTCCAGCTCCGGTATGGGCAGGCCGACCCAGCTGCTGGAGGCGGCGGTGCCGCAATACCTGTTCGCCGGGGTGAACATCTCTGCCGGTGCCCTCCATGGTGTTCTAACGAATGCCCGCGCCGAAGTAAGCGCGGAGTCGACCCAGCCACTGATGGGCAAGGACCCGGGAAGTGCGGGAGCCGCCGTCTCATCGCTTATCGATCGACTGGTTGAGACTCTCGATCGCACCGATTTGGAGGATTCGGGTAACCAGGTAGAGCCCCCGCGGCTGTGCCGTGTCACGATCTCTGTGGGGGGTGGGACGGTTGGCGACCGTGTCGGTCATGAGCCTTCCATGGGGAGGCTGGGGGAGGATCTGCTCCAGCACGTCAAGACATCCTTGCCGACGGTGACTGACCTTGCCAGCGAGCCGGATAGTGTCGTCACACTGGAGCGGTGGTTCGGGGCCGGCGTCACGGCAGAGAGTTTTGCCATCGTCACGGTTGGTGAGGAGGTCGGCTCGAGGTTCGTCACAGGTGCGGGGCCAAACCTTCAGCTTTCTCGTGGTCGCGAGGGCAACTCGTCCACGGAGCGGTCATCGGAACATCCCGATACGAGCGCTCACCTTCCTATTGCAGGAGCCTCCGGCATCTGCCAATACGGGCATGTTGGTTGCGCCACGGGGGCGCTTAGCAGCGCAGCGGTTCTGGGCCGTGCTCGCTCGGGGAGAATCCTCATCGGCGACAGCGAGCAACGTCCTTTCAATCTTGCCGACCTCACCTATCTTGCGGATATCGGAGACGAGCCTTCCCGCCGCGCGTTGGGCGAGTACGGCATGAATCTGGCCATCTTCCTGACGACCATCGCCCGGGCGACTTCGGTGCGCGATGTGGTTCTCAACGGTGAGGGTCTCGTGCTCCTCGAGAATCGTTGGGCCGAGGAATCCTTCGGGAAGGCGTTGACCGATTTCAAGGTTCCCGGTGTCGCGGATCTGAGGATCATGAGCCGCCCTCACCACCAGATGCGTAAAGCTCGGGGTGCGGCGGCGGTGGGCATCGCGCGCTTCTTGCTGGAGTCATAAACCGCGCGAGCCCCTCCGTTCCCGGCCTCGTCCCCGATTCCCGGCCTCGTCAGTCCGCCTTGATGCCATATCGGAATGTGTGGGTCTGCCCTGGCTCCAACCAGAGGAGGCCCATCCCATTGTTGAACGCGTCCGGAGCGCACGTCATCGGTTCGACGGCGAGCCCTCTGCGGCCGATCTCCTCGCCCGAGTAGAGCTGTACCCAGCGAGTATCGGATGTGATGCTCGCGGCTCGCCCGGATCCGATATCCGTGACCCGGAGCCGCCATTGCCCATCCGGTAGATCCGTGAAAGCGTGATCCAGCTGGGAGGCCCCTAGTACGCGTGCCCGCCTGAAGTCGACCCCCAGCTCGCTGGCGGGCCGCGCCCCGAGTGGGGTGAGATTCTCGTCGACTTCCAGAGCCGAGAATGCGGGGACCTCGATCTCGTACTGGTCTACAGGAGCACCCGCGAAGGAAATGTACGGATGGGCGGCTGCGCCGTAGGGCGCTGCACCTTCGCCGACGTTCGTTGTGGAGAGGGTGAAGGTGAGCCCTTCCCCTTCGCTCAGCTCGAACCGTGCCTTCGCCCGCAACGCCCATGGATATCCCGGTCGGGGAGCGATGAACGTACGTAGCACCGCGATGTTCTCCTCCCGTTGCGCCACCTCCCAGTCCGTCCACGCCGCCAGTCCGTGCAGGGCGGCGTGGTGCTCGACGTCGTTGATCGGTAACTGCTGCTCAGATCCGCCGACCCGGTACCGGCCCCCCGAGATGCGGTTCGGCCAGGGCAGCAGGGTCTTTCCCATGTAGGCGGGTGCGAAACCGTCGTCGCCATGAGGGTGGATCAAGGCGTTCCCCTCGTGCGTGAGGGCGGCAAGACCGGCACCGACGGATACGACGTCGGCTTCGTATGAGGCTGTATGGAGAGTGAGTCGGGTTCCGGAATAGGAGGTGGGCATCGTGAAAATCCTCGCGAGGTCGTTCCGGGCAGTGGGTGCCGGATGCTAGTTGGCTTGCTGTTCCGCGTCAGCGGGTCGACTGCCGCGGCGCAGCCGTCGACTCACGGAGGATGAGATCGGTCGGAATGCTGACGGAGAGCGGGGTTCCCGTCTCGATCATCTCGAGGGCGATCCGCAGAGTCTCGTGGCCGGCACGATCCCAGTGCTGGGTGATTGTGGTCAGAGGGGTGGGAAACTGGCAGGCCTCGTCGATGTCGTCGCAACCGACGATGGAAACATCTTCGGGGATGCGCAGCCCTTCGGCGAGGATCGCCCGGTAGGCGCCGAGTGCCATCTGATCGTTCGCCGCGAATATCGCGGTAGGCGGCTCTCCCCGAAGAAGTTCCTTGGTGGCGACATAGCCAGAAGTTGGAGACCAGTCTCCCTGTACCGGTTCCGGGACGGCGCATCCATTCGTTTCCAGCGTTGCACGCCAAGCGTGCTGGCGGCCCTGGGAATGGACGGACGTCTTTGGACCTGTGATGTGGTGGACGGTGCGGTGCCCTAGATCGAGGAGGTGCTGAACGGCCTCCCGAGTTCCGGTGGTCTGGTCGATACCGACGGAAGCGACGTCGCCTGCAACGGTGGTTCCCAGCATCACCGTTGGTACGGTCAGTGGCCCGAGCTGGCTGATCGCCGAACCGGATCTCGTAGACGAGGAGACGATGATGATCGCAGCATCGATGGACATTTCTCCCAGGCGCATGATCGAGGGGCCCTCGTCCTCAGCCGATTGCGGGGCTAGTGAGCTCCAATGGATGAGGCTGGTGCCATAGCCCTGGGCGGATGCGGCTTCCACGATACCCTCCAAGGCCAGGCGATTCCCGACGGGGTGGAGGGTATGGTAGACGACTCCGATGTTCTTGAAGTTTCCCGATTTCATTGCCCTGGCGGCCGAGTTGGGGATGTATCCCAGCTGGTGCATAGCTTCCAACACGCTCTCACGCTTGTCATCCTTGACGTGTGGTTCACGGTTGATGACTCGAGAGACCGTCTGCGTGGAAACACCGGCCAGCAGGGCTACATCGCTCATGGAAGGACGTTTCCTCTTCGCCATGACTTGCCCACCTAACCAGTTCTCGCACCAAGACAAACAAGGAGATGCGGGCGCATTCGCCGCCTCATTGAGTGTAAGTGGCGTGACTCCGGGCACCAAATGCTCGGTTGATTGGTGGACAGTCATCTCGGCGCCTATCGGGGATGTATGGCTTTAGCTCCCCGGCCGGATCTTCCACCAGAGCCCCATGATGAGGGCTACCGCGCTGAGACCCAGCCCGGACCAGAGATTCGCGTCGATCCCGCCGGTCTTGGCCATCTCATCAGCGCCGTTGAAGATGAAGGAGCAGATGATGAGGAAGACGCCGATTAGGCCGAGAGCCGAGGCGATGACGAAGCGGATATCCGTCAGCTGCGCCTTGGCTGGGGTTTGCTTTTCTGAGGACATGGTTGTTGCTCCAGTTCTAGTGGAAGATGATGTTCAGGGCGACGACGGCGACGCCGGATATGATCGCCAGCGGGACCGGGCGACGCAGCAGCGGTAGCTCGTGCAGATGAGGATCGGTGCGTTCTTCGACGGGTGTCTCCGAGTAGACGAAACCGCGCAGCTCGACCGCAGGCTTGGGCTGGGTGACCCGTGAGACCAGGATGGTCGCGACGACGTCGGTCACAAAGGCAACGGATGCCGCAAGGAATGCTCCACCTTGACCCGGCAAGGTCAGCACAGACGTCCAGATGAGCACGTTGATCGTCAGGGCGCTCAGGGTGCCGACGGTGAGGCCGACCCAACCGGCTGTCGGAGTCGCCTTCTTCCAGAACATACCAATGATGAAGGTTGCGAAGAGCGGAGCGTTGAACATCGAGAACAACTGCTGGAGATAATCCATGAGGTTCTCATACTGGGACGCGATGAGCGCCGTGAAGATCGCGATGATCGAGGCCATCAGGGTGGCCAGCTTGCCTATACGCAGGTACTGCGCGTCCGACTGGTTCGGCCGGATGTAGCGCTCGTAGAGGTCCACGGTGAAGACGGTGTTGAACGCTGAGATGTTGGCGGCCATTCCGGCCATGAAGGATGCAAGCAGTCCGGTGATGGCCAATCCCAGCAGGCCGTTCGGTAGGACATCGCGCATCAGGAGCAGGATCGCGTTGTTGTATTCGAAGGGTTGGCCGGCACTTTTGGCGCTGGCAACCTCCGTGACGAGTACGCCGGCGATCATTCCGGGAACGATCACGAGGAATGGTATGAACATCTTCACGAAGGTCCCGATGATGGGAGTCTTCTGCGCCGCAGAGATCGAATCGGATGCCATGGCACGTTGAACCTCGACGAAGTTGGTGGTCCAGTAACCGAAGGAGAGCACGAAACCGAGACCGAACACGATGCCGATCACGGACATGACCGGTGAGTCGAAACCGGATAGTAGCGTGCCGGGCCACGAATTCAGTTGGTCGGAAGGGTCGCCGCCCGCTTGTATAGCGATCCCGGATATCTGTTCTTTCAGCCCGTTCCATCCGCCGACGCGGTTCAGCCCGATGAGGGTGAGGGGAAGCAGTGCGGCGATGATGACGAAGAACTGCAGCACTTCGTTGTAGATCGCTGCGGAGAGTCCGCCCATGGAGATGTAGGTGAAGACGATGATGGCGGCCACCACGAGGGCGACCCAGAGAGGCCACCCGAGCAGCCAGTTGATGATCTTGCCGAGGAGGAAAAGGTTGATGCCGGCGATGAGTAGCTGCGCCAATGCGAAGCTCCACGAATTGATGAGATGCGCAGTCTTGCCGTAGCGCTTGAACATGAACTCGGGGACCGAACGAACCTTGGACCCGTAGTAGAAGGGCATCATGACGATGCCGAGGAACAGCATCGCGGGAATCGCGCCCACCCAGAAGTAGTGGAATGTGGGCATGCCGTACTGCGCGCCATTGGCGGACATTCCCATGATCTCCACCGCGCCGAGATTGGCTGAGACGAAGGCGATGCCGGTGACCCAGGCGGGAATGGAGCGGCCTCCGGTGAGGAATCCGTCAGCACTGGCGGACTTCTTCTTCATGATGAAGCCGACGCCGATGACGAAGGAGAAATAGATGAGTATGGGAACGTAATCAAGTAAATGGGCGTTGAAGAGAGTGTTCTCTTCTCCCGCTGGGTTCATGGGTAAGAGAGTCGGTGTCAGTATCATAAGTGCTCCTGCTTGAGGGCGGTTCTCAAGAGCCGGTCTGGTGCGGCGATGGGAAATCTACAGGTTGAACTGTGGTTGTTGATGTGTGGTGGTTTATGGGCCAAGTAGCAGGTCTGCCTCGACGTTGCAGGCAGACCCGTACTCGTCAGGACCGATGTGCGGTCCCCTTTCGCCCCGGAGAGTCGGAACGTGGTTGTCGTGTTTTCTGATAACGCAAACATTATAGTGAGGCGGAAGGATCGTCAACGTAATCCCAAAGTCCTAATTTGATGACATAACAGCGGATATTCGGATACTGTATCGATATGCACAACACTCTCGGCAGTTCCTAGATTGTGTTAATGTGAAAATAAGTGGCGTGAATGTCGCCGTCGATCCCATGCAATGAGGCAGGTAACCGAATGAAGCTCACAACGCTCGAGGAAGAACTCAGTAGTGGAGTCCTCGATTCATTTCTGGTTCCTATCTATGGCGCGGCACCGGCGGACCTAGCGGTTGCCCGCGAACGTCTCGGGGAGGTTGCCCGGCACTACCGCCACCGCTTCGATGGTGAATCCGAGGGGGAAGAGGTTTCGCTGTTCACGGCACCGGGGCGCACAGAGATGGGCGGAAACCACACGGATCATCAGCGCGGCCGGGTCCTCGCGGGCGCGGTGAGCATGGATATGGTCGCCTGCGCCGGACCCAATGGTTCCCGCTGGATACGCATCGCATCTCAGGGGTACCCGGAGGTCGCGGTCAACCTGGACGATCTCGAGCGCAAATCGAGAGAGGAGGGCACTTCCGCATCGTTGGTACGCGGTGTCGCCCATGCCTTGACCGAGCGTGGCTATGAGCTCCAGGGCTTCTCGGCATGCGTCTCGTCGACGGTGCCGGGTGGGGCCGGCCTTTCCTCGTCTGCGGCATACGAGATACTCATCGGAGTCATGCTCAATCACCTCTCGTGCGGTGGCGCCGTCTCGCCGGTGGAACTCGCCCAGTTCGGGCAGTACGCCGAGAGTCAGTATTTCGGCAAACCGTGCGGGCTCCTCGATCAGATGGCTTGCTCTATCGGAGGTGTTATCGGCATCGACTTCGCGGATCCGGCCGAGCCGGCTGTCGAAGAGGTCGATTTCAACATGGACGAGTCCGGCCACGTGTTGTGCATCGTCGAGTCCGGTGGCAACCACGCCGACCTCACCGCCGAATACGCCTCGATTCCCGACGAGATGCGCGAGGTGGCAGCCTTCTTCGACAAGCAGGTTCTGCGTGAGGTGGACGAGGCGATCTTCTGGGCCAGCCTCGCGGCGCTGCGCGAGCAGGTCGGGGACAGGGCCGTTCTACGCGCCATTCACTTCTTCGAGGACAATGCCCGCGTTCCCGCGCAAGTCGAGGCGTTGAGGCAGCGGCGTTTCGATGACTACTTCGCGATGGTCGCGCAATCCGGCCAGTCCTCTGGTGTCCAGCTTCAGAATCTCTACGCCACGAAGACTCCGCAGGCCCAGGACGTCGTCGTCGCTCTGTCGCTGGCCAAGCATCTGCTTGGCGGACGAGGCGCGGTTCGGGTGCACGGAGGCGGTTTCGCGGGGACGATTCAGGCCTACGTGCCGGTGGACTCGGTGAAGGAGTTCAGCGCGGGAATGGAGGCGGTTCTAGGCGAGGGCAGCTGTCACACGGTCCGGGTGCGGCCCATCGGGGGCGCGGTGATCATCGCATGAAACGTTCGATTCCGAGAAAATGACTGGTTCGGTTCCGAGGTGGCAGTCAGGAACCGACGGCGGAAAGAGGAGAGACTCATGGCTATTGTGGTACTGGGCGGCGCGGGGTACATCGGGTCGCACACGGTATACGAACTGATCGAGGCGGGGCGCGACGTCGTCGTCATCGATAATCTATTGACCGGCTTCGCGCAGGCTGTGCATCCCGATGCGCGTTTCTACCGGGTGGACATCCGTGATCGAGCGGCTCTGGATGAGATCTTCGAGCGGGAGGATATCGAGGGGGTCATCCACTTCGCGGCTTCCTCGCAGGTGGGCGAATCGATGGAGGACCCACTCAAGTACTACGACAACAACGTGCACGGCACCATCGTGCTGCTCCAAGCGATGCGCGAGCACGGCATCGACAAGATCGTCTTCTCCTCGACCGCCGCCACATACGGCGAACCGGAGAGCGTGCCGATCATGGAAAGCGACCGCACCGAGCCCACCAATTGCTACGGCGACACCAAGCTCACCATGGAGAAGATCATGGGGTGGGTCGGCAGGGCCCATGGGCTGCGCTCGGTTGCCCTGCGGTACTTCAACGCGGCCGGAGCGCACGAATCAGGGCGGATCGGCGAGGCTCACGGCCCCGAAACGCATCTCATCCCACTGATCCTCCAGGTACCCAACGGCCAACGCGAGAGCATCGGGGTATTCGGCACGGACTATCCAACGAAGGACGGTACCTGCATTCGCGACTACATCCACGTCTCCGACCTGGCCCAGGCCCACATCCAGGCGATCGATTACCTGATCGACGGTGGCGAGAGCCAGGTCCTGAACCTCGGCAGCGGCCAAGGCTTCTCCGTGAACGAGATGATCGAAGTGGCGCGCAGGGTGACGGGCCATCCCATCCCGGTGCAGGTATCCCCACGGAGAGCAGGCGACCCGGCGCAACTGGTCGCCTCCTCGGAGAAAGCCCGTCGCGTCCTCGGATGGAAACCCCAGTTCGACGACGTCGAGGCCATCGTATCGAGTGCCTGGAAGTGGCACCGGAGTCATCCCCACGGGTATGAAGGCAGATAGGCAGTGCAATGAGTGTGACCTCCCATCAAGCGATTGACGAGCTCGTCGACTATGCAGAACGGACGGGGCTCATCGCCCCCGAGGACAGGGTATGGGCGACGAACACCCTGTTGGAAGGGCTGCGAATGGACGCCCCGGAGTCCGATTCGCTGCGCTCGGCCGGCCACGGATCATCGGAAAGCGCCCCCTCCGGCAGAGAGCTCGTGGAAATACTGGAACCCCTGCTCCGGGACGCTCACGAGCGAGGTGTGCTGGCGCACGACTCCGTCGTATACCGGGACCTCTTCGACACCATGCTCATGGGCAGGCTCACCCCACTGCCGCGCGAGGTCAGGGCGAAGTTCTGGGAGCTGTACGATCGTTCGCCCGCCGCCGCCACGGACTGGTACTACACCTTCAGCCAGGACACCAATTACATCCGGCGAGATCGGATGGTCAAGGATGTGCGCTGGACCAGCGACACCGAATACGGCAGGCTCGACGTCACCATCAACCTCTCCAAGCCGGAGAAGGACCCGAAGGCCATAGCCGCCGCCAGGGAACTGCCCGCGGCGGACTATCCTCAATGCCTGTTGTGCAGGGAGAACGAAGGGTACGCGGGACGGGTCAACCATCCGGCTCGCCAGAATCACCGGATCGTCCCGGTCACCATCAACGACGCCCCGTGGTATCTGCAGTACTCGCCCTACGTCTACTACAACGAACACTGCATCGTCTTCAACGAACTGCACACGCCCATGAAGATCGACAGGGCCTGCTTCGCCAAGCTTCTTGACTTCGTCAGGCAGTTCCCGCACTACTTCGTGGGGTCGAACGCGGATCTGCCGATCGTGGGCGGCTCGATCCTGGCGCACGATCATTTCCAGGGAGGCCACTACGAGTTCGCCATGGCGCGTGCGGGAATCGAACGCCGGGTCCACTTCTCGGGATTCGACGACGTCGACGCCGGAATCGTCACCTGGCCGATGTCTGTTCTGCGTATCTCCAGCACGGATCGGGAGCGGCTCATTGAGCTGGCCGATCGGATACTGTCCGCATGGCGGGGTTACACGGACGCGGAGGCCTTCGTCTTCGCCGAGACCGACGGCGAACCCCACAACACCATCACGCCGATTGCGCGCATGAGAGACGGCAAGTTCGAGCTGGACCTGGTGTTGCGCAACAACATCACCACGCGGGAGCATCCCCTTGGCGTGTATCATCCCCACGCGGAACTGCACCACATCAAGAAGGAGAACATCGGACTCATCGAGGTGATGGGCCTGGCAGTGCTGCCCGCGCGTCTCAAAGACGAATTGGCGGCGGTGGCGACGCGGCTGTCCGCGGGCACAGACCTGCGGTCTGATCCGCTGACCGAGAAGCACGCGGATTGGGCGGAGGGCTTCGCCGCCGAGGTCACTCGGGACAACGCAGAGGACGTGATTCAACGCGAGGTGGGTCGGGTGTTCGCGAAGGTGCTGGAGCACGCCGGGGTGTACGGCAGGAACGAGGATGGGCAGCGAGCCTTCTTGAGATTCGTCGAGTCAGTGTGAGCTCGTGCGCCGGTCGATCCTTTCAGGCCCCGTTGTTTCCCCTCGTGCGGCTGGCGGGCCGCATGAGGCGCTCCGCGATATCCGGGGGAAGCTGTTTCGCCAGCTCAGGTGGGAGTTGGGACCCGAAGGGGTTGCTCTGACGGTATGCACACACTGAGCACAGCTCGCCCTGGTCGGCGGGGTGGACGGCTCCGCAACGCGGACAGGAGCGGGTCGTCACCCGGGCTAGCAGCTCTCGTTCGCCTTCCAGAACAGCGCTGAGATCGTGCTGTTTTCCCGGTGTGATCGCTTGAACGGGGCAGAAGCGGACGCAAGCCTGGCAGGAGCGGCACAGCTCGGCGGTCTGGGTCAGCTGGTGAAGCGTTATCCCGTTCTCGCTGGTGGATGCCGTCAATTCCAGCGCGCCCCGAGGGCAGGCCTGCACGCATACGTTGCAGGCCGTGCAGCCTGAGACGTGCAGGTGAATCCCCGCTGCGGCACCGGGTACGTTGGCTATCTCGGAGATGTCGCCGCGTTCGCGCAGATAGCGGAGCGCGGCCAGGGTGCGGGTTTGATCGTCGCTGGCCAGATCGAGCGGCCCCTCAGCGCTGGACGCGAACAGTATGCGTCGGGGAAGGGGCACGGCAGCCAGGTCGATGACCTCGCCGTGACGGAAACGCTTCTTGCCCGGTACGGCCTCGCCCACCAGGTCGGGGGGTCAGTCCCTGCCAGATGGTCTCGATGCGGTCGGCACCAGCGGGATCGTTCGTGCACCGGGTGTACTCCACTCTACTCACGCCGCAGGCCAGTATCTGGGCGGGAAGGCCGAGTGGTGCGTGCGCGATGCACCCCTGCAGCACGACGCCGAGTTCCGCCCGACCGGGCTCGGGAGCGGGCGAGTGCGAGCAGGCCAGCGTCACTTTTGTGGGAATGTCATGGGCCAGTATCCACCGCAGAAGCCCGGAGACTGAATCAGACATGTCACTTACCCGTGGCGAGAAAATCCGCGAAAGAGCGCAGTTCGGCCATGTAGCCACGGGTCAGCGGGACGAGTGCCTTGTAGGTCAGCGTGTTCGCGTGCTTCTCCGTGTCGGCGACGACGCCGTCGGCCAGCGGAGCGAGATGGTCGCCTACGAAGTCCCGCAACTGTTGGCCCAACCGGGTCAGATCTTCGCCCTCGCGCCGCGTCATGGCGGCCATGGTGGCGAGGTGGCCGGAGAAGGCGAGTTCGGCGCCGATATGGTCCGCTGGAAGATCGGCGGCCTGGATGCTTGCGAAGTTGGCCGTGGAATATGCCGCGCCCAGCGTCTGTTGCACGGAGAGATCCGCACCGCGTTGGGTCTCGCTGGGGCGGGCGACGGCGTCGTAGCCGTAGAGCGACAGCCAGTCGTTACGCAGCGGCCCCTGATGATCGTGACCGTTCAACAGCTGTTCCACACCGGACAGCGAGACGTCGTCGCGCAATGGCCACACCTCGAGAAGCTCCGGGTTGAAGAAGTTGTCGATCATGCCCGTTGTAGGAGCGGACGAGTAGAAGCCGGCGATGACCGTCGCGGCGGTACCGAGCCGGACCCCGCGCGAGACGATGTCCTCCTTCGCGGGAGCCTTGGTCGGATCGAAATCAGCCTGATCGAAACTCACGCGATGTCCTCCACGGCTTGCGCCCATGCCTTGATGGCTCCGCGAGAGAGAAGCTCGATGCCGCGCATCCAGTCGGTTTCGGCCTCTTCCTCGGCCCGGGCGAGCATCTTCGGTGCCCATACGAGCAGATGATCCCGGGTGAAGTCGGCGCCGATACGGACATAGCGTTCGGCCGCGAGGTTCGCGCCCTGTTCGAGTGCCGTCAACGCGCTGACGCAGCATTGGGCCAGGAAATCCATCTCCAGCCCGATATGGTCATCGGGTTCGCGGTTCAGACGCGGCGCCTGAAGCCCGAGTCGGCGGTACTGCTCGCGCACCTCCAGGGTCTCCTCGTCGAAGACGAGGCCCTCTTCGCTGCGGTGTACGGACTCGAAGGGAGCCACCTTGGCGTTGGCCGTGATGCCGTAGAGCAGGTCGTGATCCCGCTTGACGGTTCCCTCGGCTTCGCCCTTCTCATGGGAGGAGCGCAGGGAGGCGATGCCGGAAGCGGTCAGGTCGTCGGCCGGAAGTGGCCATTCCTCTAGGAGCCCCACGACCTGCGCCATGGTCTCAGCCGTGGAGGGCTGGACCTGTAGGCGACCCAAGGTCGTGAAAGCTGCCGCGAAAGCATCTAGTTGGTCTGCGTGAAGCACCTGGTTCTCGTTTCAAGTCGTCAATCGGATGTTGCGTGGCTGGACATACTCAAAAACCTAGCTCCATGGTAGTGGTTGCATTGGTTGCTGGTGTGGGCTTTTTGTCCAGGTGGTAGTGGTGGCGGGTGGGGTGATACCCGACCCGCCACCAGTGCCCTTGTACTTACGTGTCCGTGTGCGGTTATTGTCCGAGGAGGTATTGGGTGGTGTTCAACCCCACGTGGTAGAGGCCCTCGTAATGCATCCCGCGGCCCAGCAGTTCGGTGATGACGGCCAAGACGAAGGCGGTGACGATGATAATCGCTAGCGCACGCGATGGTGTGCTTTCGTTGCGGGCCCGAACGAAGGCGAACACCCCGGCCAGGATAACGACGACGGCGAGCAGGGCCAGGCGGATGTAGGAGGCCGGCATCATGAGCCGGTCGGCGACTTCTTGGGCTGCGGCCGGTCCGTTGGACAGGTAGAGGAAATAGATGGGGTAGGTGACCAGCATGGCCACCCCCGCCAGAGCGGCGGACAGAGAGATACCCTGCAAGCTCTTGGTGGTGAGTCGATTCAATTCATCGGTCATCGGCTCGCTGGAGATGAGGCGGAAGCGCTTGGCCAGCCGATACATCCAGCCACCTGCTTGGCGGGTCTGCATGTTCCAGGTGATGAGGAGGGCCACTCCGACGGCGAGTGATCCGGTCAAGATGGCCGAGGCGAAGAAGAACACCCACGTCGCGGGATGATGCCACGCCGGAATCGTCTCCACCGAGTAATACGTCCCCGCCATCGTGACCACCAACAAGAAACCAGCAACAGCAGTCACCCCCGCCAACACCTGACGAACCGTCCGACTAAACCACCCAAACCACTGCGCAGCAGCAAACACAAACCCAGCAGCCCCATACACAATCCCCGACGCAATCTCCCGCGACTGCCACGACGAGGCCACATGACGCAACGTATTCAACGCATTCACCGGATCACCCAAATGAAAAAACGCCGCCACAAACCCCAACACCAACAACGGACCCGCCGCATACAACGCCGTATCCGTCACCCGATCCACCACCTGCGGACTCAACTTCTTCGAATACCCATACACATGGACAGCCCCCAAAGCCCAAAAAGCCCCCACCGACATCTGACCAATAACCGTGAACAAAATCATCGGCAACTCATGAACATTCATCAGATCTCCCTCGGATTAGCAATCGACCCCGTACCCGCATCCCAACCCTGAGCATCACGATGCGGCCTCACCACCAAATGCGGCCCCGTCAACGACGGATCAGGAAGAGGAGCAATCCCCGCCTCATCCCCAAACTCCGCCCGCAACTCATCAATCGGACCCCACCCCAACGCACGCGACGGACACGCATCCACACACGCCGGATCCTGACCAGACTCCCGATAGTCATAACACAAATCACACTTAGACATATGCCCGGTCTGAGTGTTCATCTGCGGAGCACCATAAGGACACGCCCACTGACAATACCGACACCCCACACACTTACCCTCATCCACATACACCGTGCCATCCTCCCGACGCGTCATCGCCGTCGTGGGACACACCCGCACACAAATAGGATCCTCACAATGATTACACGCCACCGACGTGTAATACGAAAAAACATTCGCAGTAAACGTGTTCCCCGACCGCTGCCAGGACCCACCCGTATACTCCACCACCCGCCGCCAATTCACACCCAACGGCAAATCATGCTTATCCTTACACGCAACCTGACACGCCTTACACCCATTACACAGACTCTGGTCAAACACAAACCCATAACCAGCACCCGCCACAGTCAACGAAACACCCACAACAAAAACTCCTAACCTT
>JAZDRN010000013.1:68773-74619 GCA_047501485.1 Actinomycetaceae bacterium L2_0104
CAAATCATGCTTATCCTTACACGCAACCTGACACGCCTTACACCCATTACACAGACTCTGGTCAAACACAAACCCATAACCAGCACCCGCCACAGTCAACGAAACACCCACAACAAAAACTCCTAACCTTTGACGATCTGAACGATGGTCGTATGAACCGCATTGCCCTTAGCCAAAGGCGACGGGTGCAACGAGGTCAATGTGTTCGTATTTCCCCCGATATCCACCGGATGATCCGGATTGGCTCCAGCCGGAGGCTCAACCTCCGAGGCCGGACGCGGATCGAACCATGCACCCTGCGGAAGCGAGACCACTCCGGGCGCGATTCTCTCCGTCACCCGAGCACCGATACGTACCGTGCCGCGCTCGTTGTATATGAAGACGACGTCGTCGTTCTCAATACCGCGTTCGGCGGCATCCATTGGATTGATCCAAACCACCTGATGATGCGCCTCCTGCATCCAGTCCACGTTTCCGTAGCTGGAGTGAGTGCGCTGCTTGTAGTGGTGACCGATGAGCTGGAGCGGGTATTTCTCGTTCCCGCGGGCGTCCAGCGCACTCTCCCAGGTCTCGGTGTACTCCGGGATGGGGGCCAGCCTGTCGCCCGGAAGCTGCGGACGGAAGTCATCGAAGGTCCACTTCTCAGCCATTTTGGCCAAACGATCGGAATAGATCTCGATCTTGCCCGACGGCGTACCCAGAGGATTCGCCTCCGGATCCTCACGGAAATCCTGGAGGGCGATGACGGAGCCCATGTTCTTGCGGAACAGCCCCATCTCCTTCCACTCGTCATAATCCGGGATCTCGGGATCTGCCTCGCGAGTCGCGGCAACGGAATCCCGCAACCAGGCCTCGCGGTCCTTGCCGTCGTAGTAGGCGTCGTCGACTCCAAGCTTCTCAGCCAGTTCGCCGCAGATATCGAAGACGGACTTACACTCATACATAGGATCGATTGCCTGCGAGGACATGATCCCGTAGCCCATCGGAGCGGAGTTCTCGCCGGGATGGATGTCGAATTCCTCGGCCGTGGAGGTCCCCGGAAGGACATAGTCCGAATAACGTGCCGAGACGGTCATCTGGATATCGCAGGTGACGATCAGCTCGGCCTTCGATTCATCCTCGAGAACGGCGACGGATGCGTTGTTCTCCCCGGTCTGATTGACCAGAGAGTTGGAGCCGTACTGCCACACCATCTTGATGGGGACATCGAGCTTGGTGTTGGTCGGGTACCCATCGTCGTCAACCGGGACCTTTCCATCCCGAACGCCGGGAGCCGATTTCTCGAGCACTCCCGCGTTGAAGGTGTCCATCTGATCGCCATGATCTACGGCATCCACCCAGCTGAAGGCCGAGATGATCTTGTTGGACTCCGTGTTCGTGGTGGTCGTATTGAACGTCTTGACGATAGGAAGGCCGACGCTGTCTTCACGGCCGCCGGTACCACCGCCGACGAGGCCGATGTTCCCGGTCGCAGCTGCCAGCAGGAAGATCGCGCGGGCGGTGTTCTCGCCGTTGGCGTGGCGCTGTGGACCCCACCCCTGTGTGATCGCGCAGGGCTTGGTTCCAGCTATCTCGCGGGCAAGGCGCCGGATCTGATCGGCGGGAACGCCTGTGATCTCAGCTGCCCACTCCGGGGTCTTCTCAGTTTCGTCTTCGCCCTTACCTTCTAGGTAGGCACGATAGGAGGCGTTCTTCGGTGCCCCCTCGGGCATATGCTCCTCATCGAAACCCACGCAGTACTCATCCAGAAAGTCCTGATCGTGCAGATCCTCCTTGACCATCACGTAGATCATTCCGGCGATGAGCGCAGCATCCGTGCCCGGACGAATCGCCACCCATTCGTCCGCCAATCCGATGGTGGTGTCCGAGTACCGCGGGTCGACGACGATCGTTCGCACGCCCGAGTTCTTCTTGGTCTGCTGGGTGATGAAGGTATACCCGCCGCCAGACATGCGAGTTTCCAATGGATTGTTGCCGAACATCACCTGGAGCTGCGCGTTCTTGGCATCGTCGAGCGAGTTGCTGGAGACCCAGCCGCCATAGAAATACGGGTAGCACTGGGTGATCTGCATGGTGGAGTAATCGGAGTAATGATCGAGGTATCCACCCCAGGTGTTCATCAGGCGAGCGAAGGCCGTCTGATCTGGCGGCCAGGAACAGGCCATCGTGGATCCGAGGACGCCGGTGCCATAGTTGATGTAGAAGGCTTCGTTGCCGTATTCCGCCTTGATTTCCTTCATCTTGTCCGTGATCTCCGTGAGAGCCTGCTCCCACGAGATCTCTTCCCACTGCCCGCCACCGCGCTTGGTGCCGGCGACCCGCTTAAGAGGCTTCTTCAGCCGGTCCGGGTTATAGATGCGGTGGCGAATGGAGCGCCCGCGAACGCAAGAACGCACTCTCTGGGAGCCGAGTTCGTCGTCGCCGGTGTTGTCGGGAAGAACGCGGACTACCGTGCCATCCTTGACCTGCAGGCGAAGCGGGCAGCGGGATCCACAGTTGACAGTGCAAGCGGACCACACGGTCCTATCGGCATCGGTCATTCCCTCGGCGGCCGCTGCGGAAGAAGACCCGGGCATGCCCAGGTTGGTGGTGCTGGCAACGAGCGTGGCCGCTCCAGCCGCGACACCTGACCATTTGAGGAAAGAGCGGCGCGACGTGCCGGCTGGGCACGAGCTCGGGGAAGCCGTTCGGCTATCGGCAACGACTTCTTTCATAACCGTCATCGTCGTACCCTCCTGTCGGTCGATGGAAAGTTGCTATAAGGAGTCAGTTCCGCCAAGAGACGGAGACGTGTCACCTGGCATCGGAGGAGCGCGCTCATGGCTTCGTCACTTCCACCAGGTTGGTGTGCTGCGGGTTTCCTTTGGACAGCGGAGTTCCATGCACTTTCGTGAGGGTGTTGACGCACCCACCCTCGTCGATTTCGCCTTCGAGCCTGTACCACGCCCCCTGTGGAATCGAGATGACACCGGGCATGATCCGCGGGGTGACGAACGCATGGGTGCGTATGCGCCCCCGCGGGCTGGTCACGAAGATCTCGTCATCGGTTTCGATCTTCCGCCGTTCAGAATCGGCTGGGTTGATCCACACCTTCTGCGGATGGGCTTCCGATGTCCAATCCACCGAGTCGTAGGTCGAGTGCGTGCGTCCCTTGAAGTGGTGCCCGATCATCTGCAGCGGGAAGTCCTTGCTGTCCCGTGCGGCGACAGGCCCTTCCCAGGTCTCGACGAATTCTGGAATGGGGACGATCTTGTCACCCGGCTCGGCATCCGGAAACTCCCAGTTCTGCGCCATCTCCGCCAGCGTCGACGAGTAGATTTCGATTTTGCCCGACGGCGTCTCCAGCGGATTGGCCTCGGGGTCCTCGATGTAATCCTTGTTGGCCACGAAGGTTCCATCGGGGTTCACGATGCGGAAGACTCCCTTGCTGTGGAACTCTTCCTCGCTCCACAGTTCGGGGACGTCCTTGCGGGTTTCATCGATGAGATGGGTGCGCCATTCCTCCTGTGTGCGCCCCTCCGTGAACTCTTCCTCGATGCCGAGCTTCTGCGCCAGCAGAGTGCACATGTCGTAGTGGGACTTCGCCTCGTAGAGAGGGTCGACCGCCTTGTCGACAATGATGGAGTACGCGGTGTCCCCGGCGTACTCCGAGGCAATGAAGTCGTTCTCCTCAGCGTTTGTCGTGGCCGGCAATACCAGGTCCGCGTACTGGGCCGATGCACACATGTGGTTATCCACCGCCACGATGAGCTCGCACTTCGATTCATCGCGCAGGACCTCGCGGGTCCAGTTGAGATCAGAATGCTGGTTCATGGTGGTGTTGCCCGCGACGTTGAAGAGCAGTTTGATCGGAGTCGTAAGACGATCGCGGCCTTGAACGCCATCCTTCAAAGCGGTCAGCTCCGCACCGTGATCAATGGCCTCGGACCATTTGAAGCAGGGGATCGAGGTCTCTATCGGGTTTTCCGCGGGGAGTTTCACGAGGGGGAATTTGATAGTGCCCTCCCGAGAACCGTTTCCCCCGCCTTGAATGCCCACATTGCCGGTCATCAAGGGCAGAATCAGCACCGAAAGGAAGTTGTATTCGCCGTTCGCCTGCCGCTGGCCGCCCCAACCCTGGAGGATCGAGCACGGCTTGGCGGTCCCGATTTCCCTGGCGAGAGCAATAATCGTCTCCGAAGGGATACCGGTGATCTCGGCTGCCCACTCCGGAGTCTTCTCGACGCCGTCAGAGCCCTTGCCCTCGATATAGGACCGGTAGGAGGCATTCTCTGGAGCATCCTCAGGCATATGCTCCTCGTCGAAGCCCACACAGTACTTATCCAAGAAGGCTTGATCGTGCAGGTCTTCGTCAAGAAGCACCCATGCGATCGCCGCCACGAGGGCGGCATCCGAGCCGGGACGAATGGGAATCCACTGATCCGCACAGGCCATGGCGGTATCGCTATAACGCGGGTCGATCACGATGGTGCGGACGCCGTACTCGGAACGAGTCTTCACGGCGTTCCACATGTTGTTTCCACCCGACATGCGGGTTTCCATCGGGTTGTTACCCCAATAGACGACGAGCTTTGAGTGCTGGGAGTCGGCAATCGAATTCGACTCGAAACGCTGCCCGTACATGAAGGGCATAGCAAAGGTCAGCTGAGCGTTCGAGTACGAACCGTAGCTCCCGAGATAGCCACCGGCGATCCCCAGGAGCCTCCTCCAAGCGTTGGCGGTGATATTGCCTCCGGTAACCCCCGACCCATACTGGTAATACACCGCCTCCTGGCCATTCTCGGAGACTATGCGGCGGTACTCGGAGGCGATGTAGTCCGTGGCCTCATCCCAGGAGATCTCGTCCCACTGGCCATCTCCACGCTTGGTGCCGGCTTTGCGTCGCAGCGGCTTCTTGATGCGATCGGGGTTGTAGACACGACGGCGAAGCGAGCGCCCTCTCACACAGGGGCGCAGAGTCGGCTCGACAAGGGTGTCCGTGCCGGTGTTGTCAGGAAGTTCTCGAACAATACGGCCGTCCTTGACCTGAAAGCGAAGGGCGCAACGCGAACCGCAGTTGACAAGGCAGGAGTTCCAGACGACCTTGTCCACCCCTGCCATGCCGTCACCCGTGACCGCTGACGCGGTGCTCGGCATTCCAAGATCGGAGGTCGTTGCCAGGAGCGTCGCAGCTCCCGTTGCGACACCCGACCATTTGAGGAAGGACCGGCGCGTCGGCGAGGCATGGGCCACCCGCACCCGGCCATCGAGAACCTCTGACATCAATCCCCCTCTATCGGTATTTCTAGCCGCTGAACTGGGCAGACAACACCTTCACTACGCACACTAGGCTATTGGCGACACATGTCGCTTAGCCCCAAAGTCCCAAATGCGACAC
This sequence comes from Actinomycetaceae bacterium L2_0104, assembly GCA_047501485.1. GTDB lineage: Bacteria > Actinomycetota > Actinomycetes > Actinomycetales > Actinomycetaceae > Ancrocorticia. Next base: position 74,151 of record JAZDRN010000013.1, read on the forward strand.
TTGTCGATTAGAATTGGGCGCCACAACGCCAAAAGGGTATTATCGCGCGTATTTACGCGTATAAATCCAGAATTGACCGGTTCTAGCTAAGAAGCGTCCCGCGGTCCGCCAGGGGTCGGTGTGCCTGGTGCGGATGGTGCCTGACGGGTGGGTCCGGTGGTGTTGTTGCCGCCGGTGCCACTTGGGTGGTGCTCGACGTCTGGTGTCGTGTGGGTAGAACGAGGCCCCCTACATTGGGGGCCCTTTGGTCGTGTCAAGAGTGCCTCCGTGTAGTGGCGGGGCCTGGCATCGTCGCCGGTGCCACTTGGGTGGTGTTGTTGCCGGTGGTGGTGTGGGTGTGGCGAGGCCCCCTACCGGTGATGTGTTCACTGGTGGGGGGCCTCGTGGTTGGGGTGGCGGTGGTGTCCTACTCTCCCACACCCTGGCGGGTGCAGTACCATCGGCGTGTGCAGGCTTAGCTTCCGGGTTC
>JAZDRN010000014.1:0-44870 GCA_047501485.1 Actinomycetaceae bacterium L2_0104
CCACAAAAAAGCAGTCAGAACAAGCAGCACCGCGTCCCAGCGACAAGCAAAAACACTACCCACCCACCACCACACCCGTCAAACCACAACCACGAGACCCCCCTCACACACCACCACAAACCCCACAAACCACCCACAAACCAGCCACAAACACACAAAAACCCCACACAGCACCGCTCAACTATCCGCCACACCACAACCGCTCAACTATTCGCCGCACAGGGAATTAGTAACCGGCATCACGCTGATACAACACGTACCTTGACAGCGCTTCCCCTGGTCGCCCACACCGCCCATCACGTGCACGGCATTCAGAAGGTGCAAATAGCGACGCACCGCACTAATCTGCCGGGCAGAATCTGCCGGCACTTGCCTGGCAGGCACGTCGCCATCACTCGCACGGCTCAACCGCGATACAACGCAATACAACAGGAGTGCCTGCAACATACGGCGGGGATCCGAGCAGGACACTCAGCGGAGGTCATCGATTCGCCGAATCCTCCCGCCGCTCTGCCTGCAAGCATGTGAGATCGGTTCGGAGGTTGGCAGGGATAGCCGGAACGCTATCGGTTCGTCGTCGTCCAAAGCACAGACATCGAAGGGCCGGTGGATAGTCCACAAAAGAACTATCCACCGGCCCTCGAACACCAGCATGGCGATTCAGCGCCATATTCGGTTATCGGAGAACGATGCCCGCCCCTGGGCAGATATCGTCCCCTGCTACGCAGCAGGACTTACTTGGCCGCTACGACCTCGATAGAGAGGTTCGCGGACACGTCGTCATGCAGCTTCACCGTCGCCTTGTAGGAACCAACCGACTTGATCGGGGTCGGAAGGTTGATGGCGCGGCGATCAACCGGCTTGCCAGCAGCAGCCGTGGCCGCCTCGGCGATGTCGGCGTTGGTGACGGCGCCGAACAGGCGGCCGTTCTCACCAGCGGTCTTGGCGATCGACAGCGTCTGGCCCTGCAGCGAGTCACGCAGTGCGTGAGCATCCTCGAGTGAGGCGATAGCACGCTTGCGGCGTGCTTCTGCGATCTGGTCGACCTGCTTCTGGCCGCCCTTGGTCCACGCGGTGGCGTAACCACGGGGCACGAGGTAGTTGCGGCCGTAGCCGTCCTTGACCTCGACAACCTCGCCGGCCTCACCAAGGCCGGAAACATCATGCGTCAGGATGAGCTTCATAAGTCAACTCTCCTTAGCGAGCAGAGCTCGAGTAGGGCAGCAGCGCCATCTCGCGGGCATTCTTGATTGCCTTGGCGATCTTGCGCTGTTCCTGCGTGGTGACACCGGTTACGCGACGAGCGCGGATCTTTCCACGATCGGAGATGAACTTACGCAGAGTTGCGGTGTCCTTGTAATCGATGTTCTGGACCTTGGCCGACTTAAGCGGATTGGCCTTCTTCTTGGGCTTGCGAAGCGCGGGCTTCGGCATAGTGTGCTCCTTCAATTGTGGTGGCACCGTAATTTCATGTGCCCACCAGACGGCTGACGCCGTCGAAAAAGTCGATATGTAAAGCGAGTGTCCGCCAACAAGGGCCACCGGTCAGTGATACACCAGGTCGGCTACCCGCCTTTGGGAGGAAGCTTAGAACGGAGGGAGATCGTCGAAGGACGAGCCACCCTGCGGTGCCTGCTGCTGCCACGGATCGTAGGAGGAACCACCTTGCGGAGCATCGTAGGAGACGCGTCCCTGGTTCGGCGCCTGGCCGCCCATGTTGGACTGTCCCTGATTCCCGCCGTAGTTGTTTCCGCCCTGGTTCTGGCCTCCGCCGCCACCGCCGGAGATGCGAGTGACCTGAGCGCGCGCGTAACGCAGCGAGGGGCCAATCTCATCCACCTGGAGTTCGATGGAGGTGCGCTGCTGTCCGTTGTACTCGTAGCTGCGTACCGTCATGCGGCCAGTGACGACAACCCGCATCCCCTTGGAAAGGGATTCGGCAACATTCTCCGCATAATCGCGCCACACCGAGCAGCGGACGAACATGGCTTCGCCATCTTCCCACTGATTGGTCTGACGGTTGAGACTGCGGGGCGTAGACGCCACGGTGAAGCTCGCGACAGGAGTGCCGGAGCTGACGTAGCGCAGCTCGGGATCGCCGGTCAGATTACCGACGATAGTGATTACCGGTTCGCCTGCCATGATCTCTCCTTAGAGTCCGGTCTTAGGCCTCAGCGCGAAGAAGCTTGGTACGCAGGATGACCTCGTTGAGGCCAAGCTGACGATCCAGCTCCTTGGCCGTCTCCGGCGTGGCCTTCATGTCGACCACGACGTAGATGCCTTCAGAACGCTTATCAATGTCGTAAGCAAGACGACGCTTGCCCCAAATATCGACCTTCTCCAGGGAACCGCCCTCGTTGGGAACGACCTGAAGCAGTTTGTCGACGAAGATACCGAGGTTACGCTCGTCAACGGTCGGATCGATGATGATCATCATCTCGTAATCACGCATGCTTTTCCCACCTCCTTTGGACTATACGGTCATGGTCTTTCCATGACAGGAGGGTCAATGCGTTGGGGGCCTTTAGGCGGACCGGGCGCCCGCCGAAAAACACCACCGAATAACTCTACCCAGCACTCGTGAAAGTGGCCACCTCTGAATGAAAAGATGTCACCCATCTCTCCCCGGAGGCAGCCACTTTCGTGCTCGGCACCGACATCGAACATCATCGCCGACGTCGGCACGTATTCAGTTCTCGGACCGGTTCGATTCCGACCATCCCACCAGTTTTCCCAAGTAAGACAGCCGAAAGGATCTCGCCGCCCGGGTTCGCCGGGGTCTAGACCGGTAGCGGTACGGAGGGGAGCCGGCGCTGCGCGGAGGTCACCGCACTTCGCTCAGGGACGAACCAGGCCGCAACGCCATACGGATTGCCATCGTTCGTGCCTCCGTTGCCGTTGCCGCTTCCATTTCCGCCCGAGCCGTTATTGCCGCCCTGACCACCGTTATCGCCGCCGTCTCCGGGCTGCTCAGGGTTCTCCGTCGGCTCGGGTGGTGCGGGTGGCTCCGTGGTCGGTTCAGGCGTCGGCTCCTCCGTCGGCTCGGGTGGTGCGGGTGGCTCCGTGGTCGGTTCAGGCGTCGGCTCCTCCGTCGGCTCCTCTGTCTGCGTGGGCTCCTGGGTCGGCTCCTCTGTCTGCGTGGGCTCCTGGGATGGCACGTTCGATGGAGTGGGCGCCGGAGCGAAACCACCGGGGTCGCGGACCGGGTTTCCCGCATCCGGAGGTAGCGGAGCGAACTCCTCGATCTCCATGTCCGCTGTCGCCGCCTGCATGTAGTTCAGCCAGATCTCGGCGGGGAACGAACCACCACCGATTCCGTACCAGTACTCGCCGAAGGGCGTCAGCTCCTCCTCTTCACCGTTATCACCGATCTGATACATATCCACCACGGTCACCATCTGCGGAATATAGCCGATGAACCACGCGGAGCGAATGAAGGAGGACGTGCCGGTCTTGCCTGCGACGGGACGGCCCAGAAGTCCAGCGGTCTCTCCCGTGGAACCGGGGGCGGTCACCTCCTGCAAGGCATAGTTGAGGGTATCGATGTCGTCCTGCTCGAAGACGCGATCCCCCTCGTCGCCACCCGTGTAGATCGCCTCTCCCTGGGAATCGCGAACCTCCTTCACGATGAAGGGTTCGTGCATGACTCCACGATTGGCAAATGTGCCGTAGGCGCGCGCCATGTCCAGCGGAAGCGGCGACGAAGAGCCCAGCACGTTGGTCAGCGCATCGTCCAAGCCGGGCGTGCTCTCGGGGATTCCAGCCCGGATGGCGACTTCACGAGTGGCCGACGGACCGACCTCCTCGTTCAACTGCACATAAACCGTGTTCACAGAATGAGCTGTGGCGGTCAGGAGGTTGATGTTGCCACGGTTGGACTCATCGAAGTTCACGATGCTGACTCCACCCGGGAACGACATGGGTGAATACGACGCGTACCTGTCCCGCAAGCTGCCTCCCTCTTCGAGATGGGCCAGCAGAGCGAAGGGCTTGAATGTCGAACCAGCCTGGGCCCGATCTTGCGTGATCGCATTGCGCTCACGCTCCATGTAGTCCTTGCCACCGTATAGGGCGTAGATGGCTCCGGTACGCGGGTCCGTGGAAACCAAACCCACCTGGTTCTTCTCTGGACGATCCTCAGGCAAAGAGGCGACGGCGTCCACCGCGGCCTGCTGCTTGTCCTTGTCGATCGTGGTGACGATCTTCAGGCCACGCGTGTTGAGATCGTCCGCGGTGAACTCGCCCGAGTTGATCAGCTCACTGGAGACAGTGCTCAAGAGGTAGCCGTTGGTTCCCTCGAAATCACTGTTGGTCTCCATCGGAATCGTCTCCGGGAAAGTCAGCGCATCCGCCTCGGCCTGATCGAGGTATCCCTCTTCGACCATGTTGCGCAACACCCCCCGCCAACGACTTTCAGCCTTCTCCGGGTCGTTGGCGGGGTCCCACGCGGAAGGAGCGGGAATCACGCCGGCCAGCATGGCGGACTGGCTGACGTCGAGCTCGCTGGCGGAGATGCCGAAGTACTTCTGGGCCGCCATCTCGATGCCGTATGCGCCACGACCGAAATAGATCGTATTGAGGTAGTTCTCGAGGATTTCTTCCTTGGTCTGCTCTCGATCGATCTTGACCGCGATGATTGCCTCTTTGAGCTTGCCCGCATAACTCGTCGTCGTCCCAAGGTAGTAACGCTCGACGTACTGCTGGGTCAGCGTGGATCCACCTTGCCGGGCGCCTCCACGCGCGTTGTTGACAAGCGCGCGGGCGAGGCCGCGTAGGTCGATTCCATTGTTCGTGTAGAAGGTCTTGTCCTCCGAGGCGATGACCGCATGGCCCACCCAGTCCGGAAGCGTCTCCACCCCGACCGGCTCACGTTCGACGTCGGCAAAACTCCCCATCTCGGTCTCACCGTCGGAGTAGTAGATTCGCGTCGTCTGAGCAAGCGCCATCTCATCCGGCTCGGGGATATCGGTGGTGATGTAGAGCGTCACCAGGAAGCCTGTACCCAAGGCAAAGACGGCGAAGATCGAGGAGAGGACGAAACGCCAACTCGGAATCCAACGATGAATCGGGCCGAGTCCCTTACGCGGGTAGTTCCACCCGCGCTTGCGCTTCTTCGGGGAGGCCGCCTGCGCGCTTCCCTTCTTGGGGGAAGCCTCTTGGCCGCCCTGCTTCGGTGTGTTTTCCATATCTACTTCTGCTCCGTCCTTGCCCGCAGTTTGCGCAGTGAGACGCTGCGCAGCGTGCGGCGGATCCGCTTGCGTTCTTCAGAATTTTGCGCCGTGAAATCGACAAATGTGTCCGGTGAAGGAGACTCCTTATCGTAATACTTGTCGTCGCTGCGCTTCTTGGATTCCGTTTCCGGGATCAGGAAGGACTCCATCCATCTCGTCTGGGGGCTTGAGTCAATCAGCAGGGCCTTGGCGAACAATGTGAGCGGCACTGCCAGAATCGCCCCGAGGGGCCCCACCACGAGGGTCCAGAAGACCAACGAAAGGAACGTCACCGTCGTCGAGAGACCGACGGCGTCACCGGTGAACTTCGGCTGGAGGATACCTTGAATCGTCGCGTTGATGAGCGAATATGCCACGATGACCCACACGGCCGTGAGCCAACCCGAATCCAAGAGACCCATGAGGGCCGGGGGTATGACGCCGATGACGAATCCGACGTTGGGAATATAGTTCGTCACGAAAGAGAAGAGCGCCCATGCGACCGGAAGTGGTACGTCCAGGATCTGGAGGACCACATAGTTGAAGACGGCCACGATGAGTCCGAAGATCGTCGAGACCAACCAGTACTGGCGCACCCTCCCCTCGAAGGATGACAGTGCCTCGTAGAGGTTGGAATCATGTTTCTCCACGACGTTTGCGCGAGAGCCGATGGTCATCGTGTCGATCGTGATGAACAGTAGAGCCAGGGCAATCAAAGCTATGAGGGCCGTCGCGGACGAAAGCGAGTTGATCACGTTCGTCAGGGTGTTGACGGCCTGGCCGAAATCGAGCTTTCCAAGGAATTCGTTGGTCAGCTGATCCGTGTTCAATCCGTGCTCGTATGCGAAGTCCATCGCGGACTTGAGCATTCGCTGGAAACTCGGACCATAGCCCCGCACGACGTCGGGAAGCCCCACGAGGGACCACGCCATCAGACCCACAATCGTGAGCAACGTCCCCACCAACGTGGTGATGGTGACGACCGCCGACAGCCAGACGGGCATACCCTTGCGCAACAGCCAACGGTGAATGGGCCGTACGGTCAGGACCAGTGTCAGTGCGAAGAAAGCTGGCGCGACGATGTTCTGAATCTGGTAGAGACCCACACACATCACTGTCGCAAGGGCGCCGACCAGGAGGACCTTCATCCCCACCGGGATTCCCATTGGATTCATCGCGGCCACCTGCGCCCAGCCCATGCCTGGCGGAACGGCGCCCGCCACGGGGTTGCCCGAGGTGGGCGCGGGAGAGGCCGGGCCTGCAGTGTGTGCCATCGGCTGCTGCGCGGCGCTGGATGTGCGCCCTGGCGTGGGGCCTGGCACGGGTGTGGAGCCAGAACCTGAGCTGCCGCCCGGTTCCCCTCCCCCGCCGTTCGCCTGACCATTGCCGGAAGCGTTCTCGCCGAGCCCGCCGTTCGTACCGCGTTCCGAGACGCCAGCACCGTTGGCCGTCCGCGAACCGTCCTTGGTTGTACGGTCGGCCTCGGCGTACGGCTGACTAGAAGCCCCCGCACCGTTTCCCTCACCGGTGGCGTGGGACCCGGTGCGGTCGCCGCGGCCCGCATGCGAGTCTCCCATACGACTCGAGCCCAGAGCAGCGATGGGATCACGTGGCTCATGAGAAAGCTCGGAATCTCGTGATGACGCCATACTCTCCTCCGTTTCCTCTAGGCCAGACCTGAAGCCGCCGATGTTATCGGTCCGTTCAACCTGGACATCGTCTCTGTCCAGACGAACATCGCCTGGACGAACCTGTTGCAAGTCTGCCGCACGCGCGGCCCACTCGATGTCCATCCCGAGGCCGATGTTCTCTTCTCAAGTGTTCTCTTCAAGCACCAGTTTCGCACGATCCGCCATTTTCCCGCGTTAGCTGTACCACAGATCCAACAGTGATTACGATGACGCAGTCCGAGCGGCGCAAGCTTGCTTGCGTTAGGGAGGACAAGGAAATCGTCTGCGGGCCCCGGCCCCGCGATGACGCAGTCCGAGCGGCGCAAGCTTGCTTGCGTTAGGGAGGACAAGGAGATCGTCTGTGGGCCCCGGCCCCGCGATGACGCAGTCCGAGCGGCGCAAGCTTGCTTGCGTTAGGGAGGACAAGGAAATCGTCTGCGGGCTTAGCCCCGACACCGCGAGCGCGGGGAGCCGGCGGGCACGACGTACCCGAGCGGACGCTCCGGGCGCCCGACACCGCGAGCGCGGGGAGCCGGCACACGCGACCACGAAAGAACGCTTCGTCGTCGTCCTCAACGGCTCGTCGAACACCGGTGCTCCCCGACTACTCGCACCGGCGGCGAGCCTGGCACTTAGGTCACATGCGCTCTACACTTACTCAGCTCTCGCTATAACGCGAAACGTGAAAACACACTGCATATACGTGACAGATATATCTTTGCGATATATCCTCATTTCAACGTACCGACTCGAAGGAAGTTCATTGCCTGCCAGTACACCCCGCGCACAGGTCCTCAACCTCGCGATTCTCGGATATCTCGTCCAAGGACCGCAGCATGGCTACGCACTGCGTAAGGCGCTGAATCTATCTTTGGGAACTTTTCGGTCCCTCAGCTACGGCTCCCTCTATCCCGCCCTGCGGCGGCTGGAGACAAGCGGGCACATCGAATCCCACGAGGATCTGACCATCGCCGGAGCCCGCCGAAAGCGCATCACCTACTCGATCACCAAAAAGGGCGTCGCCTATCTGGACAATGAACTGTCCTCTGCGGGGCCGGGAGATTGGGAGGACGGCACCTTCGACGTGAGGTTCACCATGTTCTCCTCCACAGATTCTGCCACCCGGTTGCGAATCCTGGAGGGTCGGTACGCCCGGATGCTAGAGCGCCGCGAAGCGCTCACTCTATGGGCAGAAACGGCACTCCGCCACGCGGATTCCTACATCACTGAGCTCGCCAACCACGGCCTGGCTCAGGTGAGTGCGGAAGTCGAGTGGCTGGAACGGATGATCGAAGCCGAACGGCAAAATCGTTTCCCACGAGTAGCTCCCGGGACCATCTGGAGCAAGCGGTCAACTGCTGCAACAAAAAGCAGCCGGTCAACACGGACCAACCGCAATTACCTCAAGGAGAATCAATGAGTAAGATTCGCGTTGGAATCGTCGGGGTGGGCAACTGCGCCTCCTCCCTCATCCAGGGTGTCGAGTACTACAAGGACGCCGATCCAGCAGGAACCGTCCCAGGCTTGATGCACGTCCAGTTCGGCGATTACCACGTTCGCGATCTCGAATTCGTCACGGCATTCGATGTCGACTCCAAGAAGGTCGGTGTGGACCTGGCCGAAGCCATCAGTGCCTCAGAGAACAACACCATCAAATTGTGCGACGTGCCCGTGACCGGTGTCGCGGTCGAGCGCGGCCACACCTTGGATGGACTGGGCAAGTATTACAACCAGCAGGTCGAGGAATCGGACGCCGCCCCGGTCGACGTCGTGCAGGTCCTCAAGGACAAGCAGGTCGACGTTCTGGTGAGCTACCTACCCGTCGGCTCGGAGCAGGCCGCGAAGTTCTACGCGCAGTGCGCCATCGACGCCAAAGTCGGCTTCGTCAACGCCATGCCGGTGTTCATCGGTTCGACCAAGGAGTGGTCGGACAAGTTCGAGGCTGCCGGCGTTCCGATCGTCGGCGACGATATCAAGTCCCAGATCGGCGCCACCATCACCCATCGGGTGCTCGCCAAGCTGTTCGAGGATCGCGGCGTGACGGTGGACCGCACCTACCAGCTCAACGTGGGCGGCAACATGGACTTCATGAACATGTTGGAACGCGAGCGCCTGGAATCGAAGAAGCTCTCCAAGACCAACGCCGTGCAGTCCAACCTCGTGGACAAGCTCGATCCCCACGACGTGCACATCGGGCCCTCCGATTACGTGGCATGGCTGGACGATCGCAAGTGGGCGTTCGTGCGCCTCGAGGGCCGCAACTTCGGCGACGCCCCCGTCTCATTGGAGTACAAGCTCGAGGTGTGGGACTCACCCAACTCGGCCGGCATCATCATCGACGCTGTGCGCGCGGCCAAGATCGCCCTGGACCGCGGGGTCGGCGGCGAGCTTCTCTCCGCCGCTTCCTATTTCATGAAGTCCCCCATGGAGCAGCGCGCCGACGACGTCGCCAAGGCGTCGGTCGAGGCCTTCATTCGCGGAGATATCGAGCGGTAGTTCATCTCTAGAACGACGGCGGCGCCTTCCCACGTACGGGAGCGGTGCCGCCGTCGTCGTTCGTCACCCTCCCTCGATGCGTGACGGTCCCGGCTTTCAGTGACGCCGTCGACGCCGTCCGGGGCGTCACGCATCGCCAGCAGCGTCACGCATCTACGGGGACGTCACATATCGCCCGGGGCGTCACGCAACGCTGGAGCCAACCAACACGACGCGCATCGACCAGGGGTCGCGCATCGCCCGCCATGTCACATCGCCCACGATGTCACACGCCGGCAGTGCCGTCACCGATTCATCGAGGGGCCGGGGCAAGAGGGGAGACCGGGCTCATCCACCGGTCATCGGCCGCCGGGGCGATCCCCGATTGTCCGTTCATCTCTTCGGACACCCTGCTCCGGCCGTAACAAGTCGTGCCTGATCTGCAGGTTCACGCCACCTCGAGGAATCCGCGCATCCGGATTCAGGAACTCGTGCAGCAAATGGGCGAGCCGCTGATGGTCCCGAAGTTGCTGCCACGAGAGATTCAGAACCCGGTATCCAAGCATCCGGAGCCGGGATTCGCGAGCACGCTCCTCTGCGACGCGCAACTCCCGCTGCTCCCCGGAACCATACTTACCTTCACCATTGAACTCGACAATGGCCATCCGGTCCGGCCAGGCAAAGTCCGCGAAGTACAAACGTCCGTCAACAGATATCCGGTACTGCATCTCCGGCGCCGGGAACCCGTATGCATGAAGCAGCCACAGCACACGAGCCTCGGCAACGCTCTCCACCAACCCACTTGCCAGGGAGATGATCTGCCGTGCACGCTGACGGCCCGACCTATTCGCGAGCGCATCGGCCATTCGCTGCATCTCGGTACGAGCTCTCAGCTCCCTCTCCCGGTACTGGACGACATTCATCCTGTCCATATGGGTGTCGCCCAACGTGGCGAGCGCACCGAGAATCGAGCACACCGCGACGAAGGCAGTCTCACTCGACGCCAACCGTGCCACATCCACAGCAGTGCGCTGCCGGGTAGTCACGCGCACATCTCGGCCCATGTCGAGGACCGTCGTCAGTGACGGAGGTGCTGTCATCGGGCGAAGAAGAAGGGATTCCTTCGAGTTGGGGTGGGGACGTAAACGACGCAGATGCCGACGCCCCCGCATGCGATAGACATGGAGGTCGGTAAGCCGCGGCCACACAGGGTGACCAAGAATCATCGCTGCAGTGGTCCCCGCGAAGACCATCGTCTTCGGATGTTCACTTGCGAGTGCTCGAACGTACCCCAAGCGGTAGTCCTGTTGGGCCGTCATCGAAGACCCTCGAGGAGGCTCCACTAGCCTGCCCAACGTGGGCCGCCACCACCCCTTTTTCTCAAGCTCCCTCACATAAGCCTTTGGCATCGCAGAGGTTGAGACCACCTCCGGCCAACGGATCGACTCGCTGCTCATGAACATGGAGCCAATCATCTCCGCGACCCATATGGACCGCAGAGCGCATCCACAGCCACGTAACTTGGGGAGAAGAGGAGAAGAGAGATCCGAGACGAGGGGAAGGATCTACGGGGTGCACTGGGTACGCCGGGTGGACGGGGTACGCCGGGAGGGCGGAGCACATAAGGGCGAGGGGTTCACGAGGGTCCCCCGGGGGTGAAGCCGTTCCAGACGCCGGATACGTGACGGTCCCGGCTTTCAGTGACGGTCCTGGCTTTCAGTGACGCCGTCGACGCCGTCCGGGGCGTCACGCATCTACGGGGACGTCACATATCGCCCGCAGCGTCACGCATCGCTGGAGCCGGCCACACGACGCGCATCGACCGGGGGTCGCGCATCGCCCGCCATGTCGCATCGCCCACCCAGCAACTCGCGCCCGCCGCTACACCTCGCGCGGCTGGTCCCCCAGCTTGCCCACGAGGTGGTTGTACCCAAGCGCAACGCACCACACGAACACCACCAGCGCGATCTGCACTGGCCGCGACCACCCCACGTCGGGCAGAACGAGGATCGCCACGCCCGCGGCCACGCATTCCGCGACATTGAAGAGCACGTCATATATGGAGAAGGCTCGGCCACGATACGCGTCGGCCGTGTCCGACTGAACGATCGTGTCCACCGCTATCTTCGCGCCCTGTACACCGATGCCGAAGATGAACAGCCCAGCCATGAAGATCCCCCACTGGTGGGAGATGACTAGGAGAATCTGCCCAACGGTCCCGCCAAGCAGACATATGACCACCCATCGTGACGGGGAAACACGCTCGTGGGCAATGGGCGTGAGGATCACGGCCACGAAATGCCCGGCCACCATGGCCCCCATCAAAGTTCCAAAGGCCGCAAGCCCGGCATCGGCGTTCAACGAATCGACCAACAGATTCCGGCCGGCCAGGATGATCGTGATCAGCTGCATGCCGTAGACGAAACGGTGCAGCGCCATCGTGGAGAGCGCAAGGCCTGGTGTTCCACGGCGGGCAAGATACCGTACCGCGTCGACCAGGTCGACGGCAGCCTTCTTCACCTGATTCACGAGGCTGGTGGAGGTGTCGGGAACCTCCGGTCCGAGCTCATCGCGCCCCAGTGACCGCGCTACCAACGAGGCCCCGAAGTAAAGGAAAGCAGCGATCACGAGCGAGGCCATCTGCTGCGAAACACCAGGGGGAAGCAGCAGCCGCAGCAAGAAGCCGATGACGGCCCCCACACCGGTGGCGACACCGCCCAGCGTCGGCACCACGGAGTTGGCCAGAAGGAGCCGCTCCTTGGAGCCCACCACCATCGGCAGGCCAGCCGAAAGCCCGGCCAGCATGAAGCGTGAAAGCCCCAGGGCAACAAGGACCACAACGTACACCACGGGCCCGGCTCCCAGCAGTTCCATCGCCACGATGGTGATGACGACAAGCAGCGAACGCAAGATGTTGCCGTAGACCAGAGTCTGCCGCCTACGCCATCGGTCCAGGAAAGGCCCCGTGAAGGGGCCGACGATGCTGAAGGGCAGGAGCATGACCACCAGCGCGGCAGCGACCCCCGCCGCGTCCGTCATCGCCTCGGGTCTGAAGAAGAACAGCGAGGCGAGCCCGGCCTGGAACATTCCATCGCCGCACTGGGAGACCAGTCGCACACCCAGGAGTTTGCGGAACCCGGCGTTGACAGAAAGCGTCTTCAGATCATCGATGAGCCTCACTGATTGGGCTCCCCGTCGCGCTGCCGGGAGGATTTCTCGCCATTCTCCTCGACGACGGCTCTGCCCCCACCGTTACGCTTGGCCTCTGTTCGCGTAGCAGCGCCGCGCTGCTCCCACCATTCCAGGAGGCGGGCCACGGCCTCATCGTGCTCGAGCGCCCCTTCGTCGAGACGGAGTTCCAACATGTAGTTGCGGGCCTCTCCCACCTCGCGTCCCGGTTTCAAGCCCAAGAGGTCCATGATCTCCTGGCCATCCAGGTCCGGGCGTATCGAATCGAGCTCCTCCTGCTCGGCGATCTCCACAATCCGGCGTGACAGCTCGTCGTTGGCCGCCTGCAACCTGTTGACCTTGCGGCGGTTCTGAGAGGTGATGTCGGCGCGGATGAGGCGCAGCAGACGCGAGAGCAGCGGCCCCGCATCACGCACGAAACGACGCACCGCCGAATCCGTCCAGCTGTGCTCTCCGAAGCCGAAAGCGCGCAGGTGCAACTCCACCAGCCGCGCCACGTCCTTCTCGGTCTGCTTATCGAAGCGCAAAGCACGTAGACGCTTCGCAGCCATACGTGCGCCGATCACGTCGTGCGCGCGGAAGGTCACCGAACCATCCTTCTCAAAGCGGCGCGTGGCAGGCTTTCCGATGTCGTGGAGCAGGGCGGCCAGGCGCAAAACGAGGTCCGGCCCCACCAGGGGCCCGCCCAGAGCGTCCGCGGCGGTCAGGGACTGCATCGACTTCGCGGCTGCCTCGTCCTTTTCGTCCGTCGCGGAGGCGTGCGTGCCCTGCGCGGGCACCACAGCGGCATCCGTGCCGCATACGGCAGACGCGCCGCTGTGGTGCCCTTCAAGGTTCGCGTCGTCAGCCGTCGGCTCAGGCCCATCCTCTAGCGCGATCGCCTGATCGAGCACGGTCAAACTGTGTTCGTAGACGTCTTTGTGGCGATGATGCTCGTCCACCGTGTCGCGAAGCGTGGATACCTCTGGCAACACAACGTCTGCCACCCCCGTGTAGACCAGCAGCTCTATGCCACGGCGGGGGTTCGGCGAGATCATCAGTCGCTCCAGCTCGGCGCGTACGCGCTCGGCCGAAACTATCTCCAGTCGTCCGGCCATCTCCTCCATGGCCTCCATGGCCTCCACATCCACGTCGAACCCCAGCTGGGCGGCGAACCGCGCCGCCCGCATGATCCGTAGCGGGTCGTCGTCGAATGATTGGCGTGCTGTCACCGGGGTGCGCAGCACGCCTTCGATCAAATCGTCCATCCCACCGCATGGATCGACGAGTTCCACGCCGGGCAGCCGCACAGCCATTGCATTGACAGTAAAATCACGTCGAGTGAGATCGCCCTCTAATGAGTCACCGAAATCCACGTCGGGTTTGCGGGATCCGATCTCATAGGAATCGTTGCGGTACGTCGTCACCTCCACGGTGATTCCACCGCGCTGGGCACCGATTGTGCCGAATTCCCGCCCTATGTCCCAGGTGGTGGAGGCCCATCTGGAGAGCAGTCTCTCGGTCTCTTCCGGACGCGCCGAGGTGGTGAGATCAAAGTCATGTATGGGCAGGCCAAGGAAGGCGTCGCGAACTGGTCCGCCCACAAGTGCCAATTCATGTCCAGCATCTGCGAAAATGGATCCTAGTTCATCAATGACACGGGGGAGTCTCCCCAGAGTTTTCTGGCCCTGAAAAAGCAAGTGGGCTCGCCGATTCTCTCCTGTCATTGCCGCCCTTTGTACCGTTTCATTGCGTGGATCTCGATGTGACACCCTCTAAGGGTGCCACGAACGGAGCCCTCGGAGCATGTGAAGCGGCACGTATTACTACAGTGTGAAGTATGTCGAGAGAAGCCCCCCTGCCTTCGCCATTTGGCAGGCACCAGCCCTGGAGGCGCGCAGCAGTAGCCCACCAGGTCGCTGCTCGGCGCCATTCGCTACCCGTCGTCAACGAGACGAGTGCCGGTGGCATCGTCGTGTCCGTGAAGAACGGTCACGCCTACGCCGCCGTGATCGCACGCCGGAACAGGGGCGGGCGTCTCGAATGGTGTTTGCCCAAGGGCCATCTCGAGGGCGAGGAAACCGCCGAGGAAGCAGCAGTCCGGGAGATCTCCGAGGAAACGGGTATCACGGGACGTGTCCTGCGCCACCTCGCCTCGATCGACTACTGGTTCTCGGGAACCGATCGCCGCGTCCATAAAGTCGTGCACCACTTCCTTCTCGAAGCGTTATACGGTGAGCTGACCATCGAGAACGATCCCGATCGGGAGGCGGAGAAAGTGGAGTGGGTGCGGCTCGATCGCGTCTCCTCCCGGCTCGCCTACCCCAACGAGCGGCGAATCGTCGCTCTGGCCCGGGCAATTCTCGCGGGAGATGAGTGATTTGGCCCGCCGTTTCTCTCCACAGGCCGCCCCCAAGCGGGGCCGTTTACGCGCATCATCACCAGCCGGTACGACGCCGTCGAGCGTGAACCTCCGTCAACGCATACTCGCGTTCTCCCTGGCCACCTGCACCCTGTTCGGTCTCGCCGCTCCCGGGGCCGCCGCTTCTACGGCGAGGCAGTCCGGTTCCGCCTCTCAGGCTTCTTCCGTTTCGCAGTCCTCACCGCTTGCAGCGGATCTGCCCGCCGTGAACGGCACGGTTCGTGCCCCGCTGGAGGACGGGGACATCTCCCAGGAGGTACCCGCTGTACGCATCACCTCCGTCGGCAGCCCGCTGCTGGAATCCGGTCAGGATCTGCGCGTACGTGCGGAGATCACCAATCCTCTCGAGGAGCCTATCTCCATCACGGGCATCAGCCTTCTCGGCCAGGATTGGACACCTGACACCCGCAGCCGGGTGCTGAGGTTCCTCGAGGGCGGCCCGGCGGCCCTATCGCTTCTGCAGCACCTCGATACCACGCAGGAGGATTTCGCAGTCCAGAGCATCGCCGCAGGTGAGAGCGCCTCGTTCGATTTCACGGTCCCTCGCGAGGAGCTCGGTTGGAGCGATTCCTTCGACAGCTGGGGCCCGCGCGGCATCGAGGTCGAGGCGCAGCTGGGCGACGGTACAGAACTGAGCGACCGCAGCCTCGTCGTCGTCTCTCCCGGCACCGAACTCACACCGATGCCCACGGGCGTGGTGGTGCCGGTCACCCAGTCCGCCACCGACCTGGCGGGCCATTCGGACCTGGCGGAGACGTTGGCGCAACCAGATCCGAGCGCCGGCGATCAGGGCCCGCAGCAGGCGCCAAGCACTGGGGCCACCGGCGCCGAACCGGAGGAAGGCGCAAGCGCGGACATCACCGCCGAAGCATCCAACGGTTCGGGCTCCGCAACCGAGCAAAGCGAGATCGGCGGAGAGGAACGCGCGGCGGAGACTCTGTCCGCACTGCAGATTCCCGGCGTCACGGTTGCCCTGGACCCGAGCTATCTCCCGGTCGATGATCCCGAGAACTCCACCGAGGGCTCCACAGAGGAAGAGGAGGCCGCGGAAGCCGAGGCGCCTTCGAGCCAACCGCATCCTGTCCAGGAGGCACTGGATTCATTCACGCAGGCCAGTGGCACGGAACTTCTCCTCACCTCCCTGCACGACGTCGATGCGCAGCCTCTTGTCCACGCCGGTGCGCTCGATGAGGTCAGGAATGCCTACGCACAGGCAACCACCTCCGCGACCTCCCAGGAGTCGAAGCCACGCACGGATATCGCATTGCTGCCCGCGGGCTCGGACCAGCAGACTGCGGCCGCTCTCTCCTCGTTGGATATCTCCGGAGTCATTCTTCCGGACAATGACATTCCGCAGAATTCATATCGATACGCGACGGCCTCGGCACGCACCGACCTTCTCCTCGAGGTGGACGGCGAGGGACGCGACATCGAGATAGACGACGACGTCACGGCGGTGCCCGCGTTGGCGGTGGACTCCGTCTCCTCGGCCGCCCTCTCGAATGTCCTCGCGAACAGCGAAGAAGGCTCCGGAGAGGGCAGCGGACTCAACACCTCCAGGGAGCTCGACACGTTGGATTCCCGCCAGCTCGTGCTCTCCCTTTCCGCCGTGACCTACCGAGAACGTCCGAACGATCCTCGCGCCATGCTGCTATCGCTCGACCGTGCGGGCCTTCCCTACTACAGCGATCCGAATTCCAGCGTCGAGGATCCGACGGATTCCGAAGAGACTGACGGCAGGGCAGAAGAGAACCGACGCAGCACCGACGGAACGAGCTCGATCACCGGACTCCTGGGCATAGCGACCATATCGGACACCCCGGAGGCAGATGGCAGCACAGGTACAGACAGTGCTTCCAACGGCGAAGCCGGCGCGAACGGCTCGGATACGACCGGCGTGACAACCACGGTGCAACCTCTCGATCTGGAGAATGTGCAGGGAACCCTCGAGGCCCTGATGAACGCGCCGTGGGTCGAGCCGACGACGGTCTCCGAACTCTTGAATCTGGAGCCCTCGGAGATATCTCGCGCTCCGCTCGCCGAGCAGTCGCGCCCAGACTCGGTCATCACCGAATCGCAGATCGCGACGCTCCAGAGTTCACTTTCGACGATCCAGAACTATGCGAATCTGTCGCCCGCCCCGGCCTCCCTGGTCGATCCCACTCGGGATGCCATCGGCTCCACCTTGGCCATCGGGTGGCGCGCCGATTCGCCTGGCCGGACCCAGCAGGTGAACGAGATCCGCGATGCCGCGGACTCCTTCTTCTCGGTGCTGCAGGTACGGCCGTCGTCCACCATCAACATCATTTCCCAGGCGACAGAGCTCCCCATCCATGTGTCCAACGATCTGTCCGTGCCTGTCGGCGTCGTCATCGAACTGGACAGCCATGACAACAGGTTGGTCCAGAAGAACCAGGTGACGGTCACGCTGCCGCCGAATCAGGTGACCAGTGTGTCTCTTCCGGTGACGGCTCGTGGCTCGGGAAACATCCAGGTCGTCATCCGAATTCTCGATCCCACCGGCCAGGAGATCGGCACAGAGCAGACGCTGGACATCCGCGTGAGGGCCGATTGGGAGAATGTGGGGACTCTCGTCATAGCGATTGCTCTCGGACTGGTTCTCGTCTTCGGTGTCATAAAGTCCCTGCGTCGCGGGCAGAAACACGCCCCGGTGGATCCCGCCGACTACGTTCGTGCTCGCCGCGAGGGATACGAGAATCCGGACGACGACGATACATCCACCTGATAGGACAGGGGGCACGAGCCGCCTCGATACGCGCCCGCAGGGAAGGTTACGACGAGTGACAACCCGTAGGAATTAAGCTGAAATCATGACGTTTATCCGCCTGGAGGATGCCTTCGTGGCGAATCCGGCGGATAGAATGGCCGTCACGTGGGTGACGCGGCAGGATTTGTGTGCCCGGTGCCTACACCTTGAACGTTTCTGGAGGACGTGCAGTGGACCAACTAGTGCAGAGCGGTGAATACCTCTCGGGCCGCTACCAGCTGACCAAGCCCTACAACAGGCAACTTCCTTACGAGGGCACGGAGCTGTGGGCGGCCACTGACAAGTTGCTGGGCACCGAAGTCCGTATCCTGCTACTTCACAACGAGCTGCCCGTGAAGCAAGCGGTCCTGGATGCCGCCCGTAGGACGGCCCTGGTCGACGGCGCGCGGGTCATTCGCGTGCTGTCTGTCAGCGACTCCCCCAGCAGCGTCTATGTCGCAACCGAGGTTCCGACCGGGACGAACCTGTCCGAATCGGTGAACGGCACGCCGCTGCGGGTGGAACAGGTGCACGCGATTGTCGGCAGCGTGGCCGAGACCCTTGGGGCTGCCCGCCAGCGGGGGCTGCGCCATCTGCACATCACACCCGACCGTCTGTGGATCACCCCCGATAACCAGGTCTATGTCGATGGCATCGGGATAGCCGCGGCGCTTTCCCAGACGCAAGCGCCCGATATGACTCCCGCCGATGTGGATCGCCTCGAGGTCCATCGTCTCCTCGGCTTCGCCGCCTCTCTGCTTACGGGCACACCTCTGTCCAGCACAGAGAACATCGATTCCCTCATCGCGGACGCCCTGACCCGGCCCGATCTCTCACCGGAACTTCACCAGGCCCTAAGCCGCGAACTCGATGGTTTCGGAGCTCCTTTGGCCGGTGATCTGGCACGGGAGCTTTCGCCTGTTCCCGCTTTGAATCCGGAGAGCTTCCTGGATTCGCAGGCAACGCGTTTCTTCTCCACGGAGGAGATCGCGGCCGTGGGCGACGACGACGCCTCCCACGATTCGTCCGGTCCAGCCGCATCCGTTGGCTCACCCGAGCCGACAAATGTGCAGGTCGGGCCAGACTCCGATCCATCTGTCACCGCGCGTTTCCCGAAGATCACCGCCCCCTTGGGGGGAGCCGCGGCTGCAGCCGCGGCCGGAAGTACTGGGACAGCTGCTACCAGCGAAGCCGACGCCAATGACGCGACGCAGTCGGGCGATGCTGAGCTGCAGGAACCGTATACGGGAAATGGAGGTTCGACACCCAGCGAGAAGCCGGCGGCCCCAGCCCAGGAGGTCCCCTCGCCCGATGAGTCCTCCAGACCATTCGACGAGGTCATCAGTACGGACTCACCAGCGTCTCCGGCTCCCGGTCTCGGGTCCCAGGCAAGTATCGGGTTCGCTGCCGGGCTCGCCGAAGCAGCCCAGAATCAAGCGAACGCGAGCGTGCCCTCCCCATCTACCGGTGCCGCATCGCCATCCGACGCCGCCGAAGAGCCCTACGTGGCACCGACGGAGCGGAGATCGGAAGAACCGGACGAGGAAGAATGGCACCCCGAGACGTCGGAAGCCTCTGAGGACAGCGCGAGCACCGAGGACGCTCCCGATGTCGATCCCGAATTGGGAATCGTGCCTCAGCCGTCTCCGGGCCTGGCACCGCAGTGGATCAAGCCCGACGATTTTGCTCGCGATCTTGAGGCGCAAGCCGGCGGGGGCCATGATTCGGCTGCCCAGTCCAGCATCGCGGAGACCTCCTCCCCTGAGACCGCAACATCCGCAACCGAGGAGGAACTCTTCACGGAAGACGCGGAATCCACCGAGGCGGAATCGGCGAGCACAGAGCCGTTCTCCGCGGATTCGGAGGTGGACGAACAGCACGAGCTTCCATCCGAGGATGTCGAGGCCATTCCAGAAGAGCTGGAAACCGAGGTTGCACTGACCTCGGCCGCAACTCCCGAATCCGGCGCTCAGGAGGATGATCGAGAACTGGACGACGACGGTCAGCCACCGACCGGCGTTCTCGCCCCGGTTGAGATGTGGGGTGTCTCCGAAAGTCAGACCGAGACCCCGCAGTCAGCCGACGAAGCCACGGTCCACCCGGCGGAAGACTCCGTCGACTCGGAGGAGGGGGCGGCGGGATCCGATCGGGAAACCGTCGTCATCCAAGCGGTTGCCGACGATGATGACGAGCAGGTCCCTGCCGCAGGAGAGGCCGTTTCAACTCCGGAATCCGCAACCGAGGCGGCAGACGCCATCGGGGAATCCGAGGATGACGCCTCCGGGGAGGATATTTCACGCCAAGAAGCGCCGCCGATCATATATCCGGCTACACCCCTTCCCTCGCAGCCTTCCGTCACCCCGGCGCATCCCCAGAGCGGGCCGAGTACCCAACAGCTTCCCGCACAGGCAGGGGCGCCAGCAGCCGCACGTCTTTACCCTGCTTCTGCAGTACACGAGGCTCCGGATTCCGGCAGGGCCACGGCTTCCGAGCCCGGCAATGGGGCTGGCTTCGCCGCTCCGAACGGTGGAGCCGGAAGGCCGACGAACCCACATGGACCGGGCGGTGCCGGGGGCTCTGGAGGCCCCGGCGGGCATGGACCGGAAGGCCCCGCCAAGAAATACAACGCATCGAAGGTGATCACACTCGGAGCGGTCATCCTGGTGGCCCTGGCACTGGTCTGGGCCATGTTCACCTTGCTCCGGCCTACAAGGACCCCCGATATCCAGAGGCCCACGGCATCGGCCCAGGCAACCGCCCCGGTGGAAGAGACACCCGCCAGCTCGCCGACTCCCACACCGGAACCGACGCAGGAACTTCCTCCGCCGAGTATCTCCAATGTGACGTTGCTCAATCCGCAGGGGGCGCAGCTCGACCCGAGCAATGTGGGCGAACAGGATTCTCCCGCCACGGTTCCGAACGCGTGGGACGGCAACCCTGGCACCGTGTGGCGTTCGTGGTGGTATTCGAATCCCAATTTCGTCGGCAAGGAGGGCATCGGCCTCGAGATCCAGTTGGCTGAGGAAGCCCAGGTCTCCGAGGTCGTGCTCAACGTGGACGGGCAGGGAGGCAACGTCCAGTGGCGCAATACCCCGCCAGATTCTCCGAACGGCGGCGACGTCGTCGCCGAGGGACCGATGGGTGCGGAGACGATTCTTCAAGCGGCGGAGCCGTTGACGGGCTCCACGGTGGTCCTGTGGTTCAACCAGCTGCCGGTGGACAGTGAAGGCAATAACCGCATCAATATCTCGGAAATTCAGGTGCGATAGCACTCACCTAAAGCGCTGGGCCGCCGCCGGGGAATACCGAGGCCGGGGCCCAGCGTTTCGCCTGTGGTACATACGGAGGAAAGGTACGTAATGAGCGAAGGATTCATCAACCTTGCGGTTCCGAGTGTTGAGGTAGCCTCAACCCCCGCTGGTGACGCAAACGAGACGAAGGTGTACGACGTCGTCGTCGTCGGGTCCGGGCCAGCCGGTTGGACCGCAGCCGTCTACACCGCTCGTGCGGGACTGGAGCCGCTGGTTCTAGCGGGAACCCTCGACGCAGGTGGCGCGCTCATGAACACCACGGAGGTTGAGAATTTCCCGGGATTCCCCGAGGGTGTCATGGGGCCGGACCTCATGGAGAAGATGCAGGCCCAGGCCGAAAGGTTCGGCGCCGTCGTCGAGTATGAGGACGCCACTGAGCTCGACCTGACCGGCGATATCAAGACCATCACCACGGAGTCGGCCACATATCAGGCCAAGTCCGTGATCCTCGCCCTGGGCTCCGAGTACAAGAAGCTGGGGTTGGAGAAAGAGAAGGCATATTCCGGCAAGGGCGTGTCCTACTGCGCCACCTGTGACGGATTCTTCTTCAAGAACAAGGAAATCGTGGTTGTGGGTGGCGGCGATTCCGCAGCGACCGAGGCGCTCTTCCTTTCCCGCTTCGGAAGCACCGTTCACGTGGTGCACCGCCGTGACGAACTGCGGGCCTCCAAGATCATGGCCGACCGCATGCTCGCCGACGAGAAGATCGTCATGCATTGGAATTCTCGCGTCGTGGACCTGCAGGGCGACGGCAGTCTCGAGGGCGTCACGTTGGAGGACACCGTGACTGGAGAGCGCTCGGAACTTCCCGCTTCGGGGCTCTTCGTAGCCATCGGTCACGAGCCGCGTTCCGGCGTAGTGGCGAGCCAGATCGATCTGGACGAATCCGGCTACGTCTTGGTGGAAGAGCCTTCCACCCGCACCAATGTTCCCGGCGTTTTCGCTTGTGGTGACGTGGTGGACCACATCTACCGGCAGGCGATCACCGCGGCGGGGACCGGCTGCAAGGCGGCTCTCGACGCGCAGACGTACCTGGAGGCGCTAGAAGCGCTCGAGGGCTGAGAACTCTGCACAAGAGCTTCACAAAGAGAGGGCGAGCCCATCGGAGAGCGATGCTTCGGTGGGCTCGCTTCCTTTCTGCCCGACACATGACGCTGCCTTCGGCATTTCCTCGCGACGGGATGGCACAGCTTGCGGTGCCGGGATAACTCGGTTCGACTGATTCACCCATCCTCAAAATAAACTGATATCATATTGATATCAGTTTTTTTAGCATCAGGCTTTCCTCGGCCACGACAGGTTGCTCACCAGGTCCGGAGGCTGGGTAGGCCGTGGGATTGCGGAGGCATTCATGGCACACAGCACGCAAACAGCACATGACGAGGTGCCGGTCACCTCGAACGAACCCGTCGGACATCAGGGCATCCGAGTAGACGTCAATGAGCACAAGGCCGCCTCCGGTGGCAGTGCGGCGGCGTTCGTCGTCGCGCTACTTGTTCTGGCGCTCTTCGGTGGCGGAGTCTACGGGATCGTCATCGGGGCCATAGCGCTCGAGGGCGGCAGTAGCCCGGCCCTGCTGATCCTCAGCATTATCGCAACCCTCGTTTCCCTTCTAGCCGCCACGAGCATCACGATCGTCTCCCCGGGCATGACCTCCGTGCGTCAATTCTTCGGACGCTATATCGGAACCGTGCGCACGACGGGCCTCGTCCTGGTCCAGCCCCTGAGCACCGGAAAGAAGGTTTCCGTCAAGGTACACAACTTCGAGACCAGCGAACTCAAGGTCAACGACTCGGACGGAAACCCGGTCAACATCGCCGCGATCGTCGTATGGCAGGTCTCGGATACAGCTCGTGCCGTCTTCGCCGTCGAGAACTACGAGGAGTTCATCAAGACCCAATCGGAGGCCGCGCTGCGACATGTGGCAACAACTCATCCCTATGACGAGCCCGGCCCCGGCGAAACATCGCTGCGCGGTGGCACGGACATCGTCTCGGCTGAATTGGCCAAGGAGGTGGCGGAACGAGTCTCGCTGGCGGGCCTGGAGATCATCGAGGTCCGGATCTCTTCGCTGGCCTACGCGCCCGAGATCGCCCGGGCCATGCTGCAGCGCCAGCAGGCCGGTGCCATCATCGCCGCCCGCGAGCAGATCGTCGAGGGCGCAGTATCCATGGTCGAGCAGGCCCTCACCCGGTTGGAGAACGAGGACGTCGTCGTGCTCGACGACGAACGCCGGGCGCAGATGGTCTCGAATCTCTTGGTCGTCCTGACCTCCGATCATGCCACGACTCCGGTGATCAACACGGGTTCGTTGTACTCATGAGTCGGTTACACTCTTGAGTCGATGACAGGATTCGAAGTGAATGAGTGACTCAGCGTCAACACCACAAGAAACGGGAAACCAGCCTGATCGCAAACAGGGGCGAAAGCAAATGTTGCTTCGGCTGGATCCGGCCGTCCACGACGCACTGTCGAAGTGGGCGGCCGACAACCTGCGCTCTGTGAATGCTCAGATCGAAATCGTATTGCGCCAAGCGTTGAAAGATGCCGGAAGGGATCCGCGCCCTGCCCCCATGCGCCGTCCGGGCCGACCCCGCAAGAGCGAATAGGTGCACGAGCATGTCGGGACATCCTCATATCCTTGTCTGGCCGAAGGAGCCTGCCAGGATCACAAGGAAAAGATGTCGGAGGCCCATGGAATGATAGTCATATGAGATCGAGAGCAGCCCTGGCCAGTGTTTCTGGAACGCAGGCGAGTGAGCGGAAGGCCCGTGGCGCCTTCTTTACACCCGCGCCCGTCACTGAGTTCATGGTGCGCTGGGCTGTACGTAGCCCACAGGATCGCGTCTTGGATCCCTCATGCGGGGACGCCGCCTTCCTCCTCCCAGCCGCAGCCCGTCTAGCGCTCCTGGCAGGAGAGGCGCCGGCCGAATTCTCACCGGAATCGCCGGTGCCAACCACTTCGGTTGCTTTCACTCCCTCCCCCGTTTTCGGGGTCGATATCCATGAACCCACCGCTCGAGATGCGGAGCGGGCCGTTGCGGCCGCCGGAGGCAACGCAAAGATAGTCGTCGACGACTTCTTCCACCTGGCACCCAAACCGACGTACGACGCCGTCATCGGCAACCCCCCTTACATTCGCTACCAGGGATTCACAGGCACTGCTCGCGCACGGGCACAAGAAGCGGCTTTACGAGCGGGCGTCTCGCTCACAGCGCTCGCTTCGAGCTGGGCCGCCTTTGTCATCCATGCCAGCCAGTTCCTTGTTCCGGGCGGCCGTCTGGGGTTCGTCCTGCCGGCCGAACTCCTGAGCGTGAACTATGCCGGGCCTGTCCGCCGCTTCCTGTTCGAGAACTTCGGATATGTTGAGCTCGTCCTCTTCGAAAGGCAGATCTTTCCAGAGGCGGAGGCAGACGTCGTCCTGCTGATGGCGGACCATTTCGGCGGAAAAACCGATTCCGCGAGTATTCGTCAGGTGCCGGATGAAACACGTCTGGATGAGGAAGTCCTGCCCTCGCGATGGCAACCAAGCGATCCCACCGCGAAGTGGACCGGGCTACTTGTACAACCCGACGTGCAGGCTTCTCTCGCAGCACTGCTCGTTGGCGGGCACTTCGCTTCCTTGGCAGATTGGGGCGATACCCGGCTCGGTGCGGTCACGGGCGGAAACAAATACTTCACGCTTTCACCGAACCGGGTCAAAGAACTCGGTTTGACGAAACGGGATCTCGTCCGTGTCAGCCCACCAGGAAGCAGCCATTTGCGAGGGTTGGAATTGTCCTCCGCGAGCTTGACCTCCCTCGGCCGCGCGGGAAAAGGTACCTGGTTGTTCTATCCCAAGGATCCTCTCTCACGCGCGGCATCCGCTTACGTGCAGGCCGGCCACGATGCCGGGGTGAACCAGGCATATAAGTGTCGCGTGCGTTCACCGTGGTACAGAGTACCGCTGCTCCCCGTTCCTGATCTGCTCCTGACCTGCATGAATGCGGATACTCCTCGGCTGACGACCAATTCCGCACGGGCATATCATCTCAACTCCATCCACGGTGTCTATCTCGAAGAGGATCTCGCCGAGCTGGGAAGAGAGTTGCTGCCGCTTGCGAGCCTCAACTCGGTGACGCTGTTGAACGCAGAGACCACCGGTCGGAGCTACGGTGGGGGCATCCTCAAGCTGGAACCACGGGAGGCCGGCGTCTGGATGATGCCCTCGGCCGAACTCGTAGCGGCACGGGCGGAAGAATTGCGCGCGGTCCGAAACACCGTGGCGGCAAAGTTGGCGCAGGGTAAGCTACGTGAAGCTGTCGCCGTTGTTGACGCAGTTCTCTTTGGTTCAGATGACATGCTAACAACGGCCGAGCTGGAGAACATACGCTTTACCAGAGAAACCATTGCCAACAGACGTATGAGACGAGGACGCAAGAATGGCCACTAAGCTTCCCTCCAACAAAGCTCAGGCTTGGCGTTTCTTCGATCGGATCGTCTCCTTGGCGGCTCCGGGCGGGCACTACAGCAACCCGTGGGTGAAAGATTCTGAAGGACGCCTCGAATATCAGCCGGATTTCGCGACGCTCGAACAACTACTTGGTGTTCCGCTGTACCTCAATGCCGCCACGACCACAGGAGTCCCAGCACTGGCGCTAGATGTCTGGCTGTCATACGAACTTCGCCGGGCCGGCTTCGATGCCGACACCACATGGCCACGGGCCGAAGCACCACGCGTGCTTCCCGCTCCCGTGGCCAGCCTGCTGCATTCGCTCCCCGTACCCGAACGCAAAGCTCTCTTGCAGCGCATCCTGGCAACCGCGCCCACCGGCGTGGCTCCTTCCCAGGCGCTCATCCTGGGAAAGAACTACCGGAAGCAGGTCGACGTCGTCATGTCGAACTGGTCCACCGGCCCCGAGGTTCTCATCAGTACGAAGAGGATGGATTCGAGCTTCGGAAAGAATGCGCAGAACCGAATCGAGGAAGCGTACGGAGATGCCAAGAATCTCCGGCTGCGCCACCCTATGGCGGCGCTCGGCTTCTTCTTCGGTATTCGTTCCACGGCTTTCACCGCCGAATCTCGCACCGCCGAATTCATCGCCGATCTCCTGTTGAAGTTGGGTGAGGAAGAGGATGCCTACCACGCAACCTGTCTGCTACCCATCGAATACGGCATCGAGCTCCCCGCCAAGGCCGTCGATGCCGTCACCGGCATCGAGGTAGCCGACGAACAGCTGGTTGGGTCGCAGAATTCGGGGTCGCGGGTTTCAGATAGCGAACAAGATGCCGAGTATTCCTCGGGTTCCGAACCCGCAGCGGAAGTGCATACCCAGAGATCGAGCGCCGATGCCAACCCGACTCAGGAGCCCCAGAAGATCCTCGCCGAACCTTTTGACATGTTCGATGTTCCAGAGGAGCCGCCGTTAGACGAACCCGAAGTCGAATGGCAAGATACTTTCAATTTCGATCAAGGAGTCGATGTAGACGCGGCTTTAGCAAAGCTGCCACAGGTCAGGATTCGAGAGGATTTCGTTCCATCCGCTCTGCGTGCGGGAACATTCCTCGAAAAGATCGTCGCCCGAGTACTGGCCGCCACTCCCACTACCTTGCACGAAACTGCCCGAGACCGACTCAAAGAAGTCCGCCATGGCTGACGAGGCAGAGCCCAGGCTTTCTGCTACCGAGCCTACCGAGCCTACCGAGCCTACCGAGCCTACCGAGCCTACCGAGCCTACCGAGCCTACCGAGCCCACCGAGCCCACCGAGCCTACCGAGCCTACCGAGCCCACCGAGCCCACCGAGCAAGCGTACTCGTTGATCTTCTTCACAGCCCAATGGTGCGATCCGGCGATCCCCATGACGGTCATCTTTGAGGAGACGATTCGCGATCTCGCCCGATTGCATCCGGATCTGGACCTTCGGGGCGTCGTCGTCGACCTCGATGAAGAGGAGACGAACCAACAGTTACAGGTGGCAACACCCGAGATATCCGCCGAGCTGCTGGATACCATAGATTTCGTGCCGATGATCGTTCTTCTTCGAGGCAGCGCCTTGCACGGCAAAGAAGTTATCCGCCTCGTCGGGCAGTTGCCGAAATTAGTGATCAGACATCAGCTGCTCTCCGCACTCGGCCTGGTGCAAGAAGACTGAGCCTGGATCGAACAGCACGATCACAGGGATACGGGCCAGCGGTACGAGCCAGGAGACTGAAATCTCGTACGCAATCTGGCAGCACGGGCATCTAGGCTGGAATGACCAATGTGAAAAGAGCGCGATGTGAAACTCCTTTCCTTCATTATCCTCCCCTCCCTCAACGTTCTCGTTTTGTCCACCTTCACGCATTGCCGTGCCTAGCCATGGCAAACTTGGAAAGCGACCACGACACTGGCCAAGAGCTGTTGCCCGGATAACCGGCAGCACAGGCGTATTATCGGGTCGGACGCCGGAGAAACCGGGTCTACAAAACAACAAGGAGCGCATGATGAGCACCAAGGACAGGATGAGGAGCAACGGCAACGCGGGAGAGAAGAACGCAGCCGCCGCCGCTGCTGGCACTCGCCTGGATCCTTGGTACAACACCTACGCCGATCGTGCCTTGGGAATGAAACAATCTGAAGTGCGTTCGCTTTTCGCCGTTGCCAACCGACCCGAAGTCGTATCTCTTGCCGGAGGTATGCCGAACATCGCGGGCTTACCCCTCGATTTTCTCGCCGACATGACTGCCCGGCTAATACGCGATCGAGGCACGAAGATTCTTCAGTACGGCGGAGGTCAAGGCGAGGAAGAGCTCCGCGAGATGATCACGGAGGTCATGCGTCCAGAAGGCATACGTGGCCACGCCGATGACATCACCGTTACCACCGGTTCACAGCAGGCCCTCGACCTCATCTCTGAAATCTTCATCAATCCCGGCGACGTGGTCGTGGCAGAGGCCCCTTCCTATGTCGGGGCGCTAGGTACCTTCCGTGCGTATCAAGCAAATGTAGTCCACGTCACAATGGACGAGCATGGGCTTATACCTGAGAAGCTGGAAGAGACTCTCAGTCGTCTGGAGCGCGAAGGTCGACCAGTCAAGTTCCTCTATACCATTCCGAACTTCCACAATCCGGGAGGCGTGTGTCTGTCGCTGGAGCGGCGCCCGCAGATTGCTGAGATCTGCAAACGTCATCATGTTCTGATCGTTGAGGACAACCCTTACGGCCTGCTTGGTTTCGATGGCGATCCCCTTCCCTCTATTCAGAGCTTCAACCCCGACGGAGTCGTTTATCTCGGCAGCTTCTCCAAGACATTTGCCCCCGGCTATCGTGTCGGCTGGGCTCTCGCGCCTTCCGCCGTCACTCAACGCCTCGTCCTCGCCAACGAAAACGCCTTGCTCTGCCCCACCACGTTCGGTCAGCTATCCATAGCCGAATATCTCCGCACATATGACTGGTATCAGCAGGTCAAGGAATACCGCGAGATGTACCATGAGCGCGGCCAGGCCATGCAGCGCGCACTCGAGACTCATTTGCCGATGTGCGAGTGGAATCAGCCCGAAGGCGGCTTCTACACCTGGGTCAAGCTACCTGAAGGGCTTGACGCACAATCGATGCTGCCACGCGCGGTGACGAATCTCGTTGCATACGTCTCCGGTACAGCATTCTTCGCCGATGGCCAAGGGCATGACCACATGCGCCTATCCTTCTGTTACCCCACACCTGAAGCTATCGAAGAGGGAGTACGACGGCTTTCGGTCGTGGTGCAGAGTGAGCTGGAAGTGGTGGAGATGTTCGGCGTCAAAGATCGCACAAGTGCCCATCGTAAAGGCATCTCCGTTCCCGGCCCCGACACTCTCTGACTCCCAGTAACGATCCACTCCCTCGCATCGTTACTCCGAAGCCTCCGTACAAGCTTTAAGCGGCGCGGATGCAGCACTGAGTACCAATCGAGCTTGTATGGGCTGCAGAAGCGATAGGGCTGCGATCTATAGCTGAAGGGCTTATCCGGCACCCTGATACGAATGGATAGGTGCCGGATAAGCCCCCCTGTGCAGCGTAGGATAATGGTCGAGGCGCTCAATATGTCGAATTGAGGAGACATCATGACAAGACCACTGACGGTTGCCATCCTTGCTGGCGGATTGACCCATGAACGGGATGTCTCGCTCCATTCGGGACGGCGCATGGCCGGAGTGCTGCGCGAGGCCGGCATTCAAGTCAAGCTCCTCGATGTCGATGCGACACTACTGCAGCACTTGAAGGCCATGGCCCCGGATGTCGTCTGGCCTTTGGTGCACGGATCCACCGGCGAGGACGGTTCGCTGCAGGACCTTCTCGAGCTCATAGGTATTCCCTATGTGGGAACCCAGCCGGTCAGCTGCCGAATGGCCTCTGACAAGGCAATCGCCTCAGCTCTTGTCAAGCGCGCGGGGATATCGGTTCCTCAGTCGATGACGATTCCTCAGGCTCTTTTCCGCGAAGTGGGCGTCTCACCGGTCCTCGAGCTGATCGGATCCCGCTTTGATTTTCCATTAGTCGTCAAACCCGCTCAAGGAGGTTCTGCACTGGGAGTGACTATCGTCGAAGAAGCCTCGCAGCTTCCCGGTGCGATGGTTGACTGCTATGCCTATGGAGAGCAAGCACGTATTGAAGAGTTCGTCGCTGGACGCGAGCTAGCTATCTCCGTCGTCGATGTGAACGGCGGACCTCACGCCCTTCCTCCAGTAGAGATCTCGACAGATGGCCCGTACGACTTCGACGCACGGTACAACCCCGGCCGCGCAGAATACTTCGTGCCGGCCAGGTTACCTGCCGACGCACTTGAGGCCGTCAAGGAGGTAGCGGAGAAGGTCCACACCTCACTTGGGCTCCGCCATCTATCCCGAACTGACGTCATCGTGCAAGACGATGGCACAATTCAATTTCTCGATGTGAATGTTGCACCCGGGACGACAGAGACCTCCCTCTTCCCACAGGCGGCGACGGCGGAAGCCAAAGCGCGGGGTACGCACGCGGACGAGATCTACGTGCAGATATTGAATGCCGCTGTGCGCACAGGCTCTGGAGACCCGGAGAGCGTCCTGGCTGCGGAGCCCGAGCACGGCACGGCGACAGAGGATTAACTACAGATCATGCTAGATGGCGTTTCGGCTGACGAGCTGAAACAACGTCGTTTCGAACGCGGTGAAACCGACCCAACTCCAACATAAACATGCTGGTCATAGCCCTGCTTCCGCCCCTTGGTAAGAAAGTGAATCCGCCACCGCTCGGGTAAAGGCTGGCTTCTGAACACGACGCGGCAGGCGAACCAACAGTCGTAGTAGACGGCAACACCTGCTAAGTTTCACGTGAAACGGGGAACAGCTTGAGCTGTTCCCCGTTTCCATTTACCCGATGTCGCGACTTATCGGAAGGGCAAGAGCTCCTTCGTTCCTCGTACCCGCGCCCTGAGTGACGCCCGCTAGGCCCTGCCTCCCGTGACTTCCGCGGTCTACTTACCCTTAAGAATCCTCCGCTACATCTACGGCTTCGATGTCTGGAGACATCGCATTGAGAATGCGATTTAGATCTTCGATCGTCGCAAAGTCGATCTTGATGGTGCCTTTCCGGACACCCATATCCACCTTTACTCGGGTGTCAAAGCGGTCCGTCAGTCGCCCTGACAGATCACCGAGCTCTGGGGCGAACCTCCGCGCCCGACGACGGCTCACATGGGTCGCCTGCGGCTCATCGCCCATCGCAACAATCTCTTCCACCTGCCGCACCGAGAGGCTCTCGGCTACGATTCGTTGCGCGACCCTTTCCATGGCCGCCGCATCTGATAGACCGAGAAGTGCACGCGCATGGCCGGCCGATAGGACTTGAGCCGCGACTCGGCGCTGCACAAGCGGTGGGAGCTTCAAAAGGCGCAGGGTATTCGTTATCTGCGGGCGCGACCGAGCAATACGGCGAGCGAGCTCCTCTTGGGTACAGTTGAAGTCTTCCAGGAGCTGCTGATAGGCAGCAGCTTCTTCCAGGGGGTTCAACTGCGCACGATGCAGATTCTCAAGTAGTGCGTCTCGCAGCAGATCTTCATCCGCGGTGCGTCGAACGACTGCCGGGATGTTCTCATTACCCGCAAGCTGGGATGCTCTCCAACGACGCTCGCCCATAATGAGCTCGTACCGCGCCTCCGGCTGGTCAGGAACCGGTGCCGTCAATGGCCGCACGATAACCGGCTGCAATATTCCGACCTCCTTGATGGAGTCGGCAAGCTCTTCCAACTCTTCCTCGTCAAAAACACTGCGAGGTTGGCGTTGGTTCGGAACAATCGCGGAGACTGGTAGCTCTGCGTAAGTGGCGCCAGGAACAGCTATAAGTTCACCATCATCCCCAAGAGCTTCCTCTTCAGCAATAGAGGTCTCTTCCTTGAGATCAGACGCAACACGTCCGTCAATGAGGTCTTCGGATCGCCCCTCACCTTGGCGCTGCTCATCCGCTATATTGCCAGGATCGGTGCTTTCCTCCGCCTCCTGACTCGAAACAGCCGCTACCTTTGCCTTCGGTCTGGCATCACCGCTGACATCAGGTGCGTCTTCCAGTGCGACCGGACGATCTTCTACCGCATCTCTGTCCTCGGCGTACTTGGCGCTACCCTCTGTCTCTTCGCCAGAGAGTGAAGCTTGTGAGTCAATACGAGGAGTGTCTTTGCCAGCTAGAGAGGCACCGGTCCCATGTTCAGAACTACCCGAAGGTCGTTCCTCAGCCTCTTTTCCAGAAGTGCCCTTTTCCTTTCCTGAAGCGTTCCTTTGTGACGAAACACCAAGAAGCTCCAGGTAGCTCTGCTGCGATTCCTCGGACACTTCAGAGGTCAGGCTTTGAATCGCAGCACTCTCGCCGACGGACTGGGCCTCGCTTTCCCCCTCCTGTTGTAGAGCAGGACGTTGCGCCGAGGATCCACCTCCGAAGAAGACGTCAAAGGGCCGGTCCTTGGATTCACGCTGATTATCTGGGATGAGGGCACCAATACCCCGACCGAGGCCACGACGGCGCTCTGCCATATTCTGTTCTCCTTAGTTGGCCCTGTTCGCCAGTTCGTGCGCAGCGGCCAAATAGGCAATGGCACCGCTTGAACGAGGGGCATAGGTGATTACTGTTTCTCCATAGGAGGGTGACTCCGCTATACGAACCGAGCGAGGGATCTCCGTCTCCAGAGTCTGATCGGGGAAGAATTCGCGAACATTCTGAGCCACTTCC
Organism: Actinomycetaceae bacterium L2_0104; assembly: GCA_047501485.1. Lineage (GTDB taxonomy): Bacteria > Actinomycetota > Actinomycetes > Actinomycetales > Actinomycetaceae > Ancrocorticia. The sequence goes on from JAZDRN010000014.1 coordinate 32,219, forward strand.
CCACTGAGGTTCGTGTTGCGCGCGAACATCGTCAATAAGATCGTCGTGATCTCCAGATCCGGGTTCGACGAGTTCTTTGCACCTTCAATCGTTCGCAGCAGCTGCGTGAGGCCTTCAAGTGCGTAATACTCTGCCTGTACAGGAATGAGGACTTCATGGGCCGCTATCAGGGCGTTGATTGGCAGCAACGACATACTAGGTGGGCAGTCGATGAGCACGTAGTCGATGGGTGTTCCGTGCTCAGCAAGTGCTTCTAGACATTCATTGAGTGCGTCGCGTAAGCGATAACGCCGGTCTTCCTCGTCGGCTATCTCGACATCCACCAAAGCAAGATCGATGTTGGATGGAGCAATGTATAAATTGGGAAGCTTTTCAGTTGGCTTCAAGATCGAGAGCAACGGCTGCCGCTTTAGCAGCACGTCGTAGAGAGAGGGCATTCCTTCCCTTTCATGCACCCCGAGAGCCGTGGACGCATTACCCTGAGGGTCGTCATCCACCACGAGAACACGAAGGCCCCCGCGGGCCAAAGCGGCCGCAAGATTGACGGCTGTCGTAGTCTTTCCGACTCCGCCCTTCTGGTTTGCCACCGCGATGATACGGGTGAGCGTAGGCTTCTTGAACTCCATCTCACCAATGGAAGCGAGACGTTTCATGTCCTCGGCCAGAGCCGACGCCAGAGGCGAACCCTCGCCGACAAACCGATCCCAATCACTCTCCCCCGCGGGAGCAGCGTTGTTTTCGGGCCTAACCATCTTTCTTGGATCGCTCATAACGCCCTTTCTTCGAGTCTTCCTAAGTGTACCCACCGCCGTCGACGCGGTGGCGGAGGGCACGGCCTCTGTGGATGGAAGATTCCGAATCTGTCACATATCCCCACGGCATGAAAGACCATCTGCTTCGGCACTCTTCGTTTCCGTGGGTCGTCTGAAGTTCCCCGCTTGCCCGAACGCAACGGTCCCCGTGGACGATATGAAGGTGATCAGCGATAGTCTGGGATTTCTCGAAGGATTCGGCAGTCACTGTGGAGTTTCCCGCGTGCTTTCGCATGGCGGTCCACAGGCACAGGCACAGGCACAGGCACAGGCACAGGCACAGGCACAGGCACAGGCACAGGCACAGGCACAGGCACAGGCACAGAATTATACGAACATAACCCTGCTGGTCTTGCCAGCCCTACTTCGCCCGGGCAAACAGGGATGTTCGCTGCCGTGGAACAAAATGCGGTTTTCCATTCCCCGGACGTAACCCGTATTCAATTGTTTCACGTGAAACAACTCCCCCACCTCAAGATGGAAAAGGTTCGGCCCGAGCGTCTAGTTGTACCGGGTCAGGACTTTCCCGTGTCTACTGGAACCCTCCTCTCCGTAACGAGACCTGCACGAAACGCGCGACTACGTTCACTCCTGGCACTCTGATTGTGATAGCCGTCGGCCGGACTGCTGACTCTTAGCAGGCACTATTCGCACCTACGAGGGGCACATTGGCAAATTTCCAACAGAAGCTTTCGAGATACCAAACTTCTCAATACCGGACTGCTCACCGGCGGGAATATTCGATCGCAAGATAATGTGTAGAGCCCTCGCACCAACCTACGGACCAGCAACTCACTCTTTCCGAGGCTGGGGATGATGGAAGACGCATTGATCCTTGGGCTCTACCTCTACCTCTACCTCTACCTCTACCTCTACCTCTACCCGAGCTTCGCATACACTGACGTTCCTACGAATCATCCAGTTATCGGCCGACTATGCTACGTGTCTCGATGTACTATCTGGCTTGTCGAACTCTTGACTCAGATTTCGTGGAGAGCTACCTGTCGTCGAGTTCATTCCAGCAAGATACGGCACTGATTTGCCCGTTCTGCCTGCCATACTCTCTGGGGCAAGCTTAGCTGCTTGGCCAATAACCGAAGCAACCACCGCTCAGCTTCTTTAATGAGCAACAAACATCATTGTCGTAATTACAGTCTTGTAGTTCAGATTACAAGACCAAGATATCGGTATGCGTTTCACGTGAAACGTGCAAGACGTCCCTTGGCGACAGCCGCCGATCGTTCTTTGCCGAAATCACACGCCCTCAGGCACGCAGAGGTAGCGGAGGTATAGGTGCCATCTTCTCACCGCACCGCCTTGGAAAGCGCGGCGTTTTGCTAATATTGACTTCGCAATCAAGGCAATCGCCGCACGTTTGTTTCCGCCGGCTACCCCTGCCATCTTGACTACGTAGATGGAGGGCCGCGAGTTGCTCGGTTGACGACAGCAATCGCCATGTTTCACGTGAAACAGAAACTCACGCTGCACCTACTGTTGGGGGCAACCGTAAAATGTTGCCAGGACCAAGGCGTTTTCCGGATTGCGCGGAGTAGAGATTAATCGCCATCAGCCGTGTTCATTTCCTGGCCCCTCAAAAGAAGCTCTTCTGCCGGCGATTCCCCACCCGCTTGGTTGCGGATTCCCAGACGGCAACCATAAACGGTTCCTTTGCTGGACACCGCTTGCATGGTTTCCAGAAACCTAGACCCAGTTGAGCGATAGCTCGACCAGCTTGCTCTGCATTATCGCTTCTCGGCTTCCCGTTTCACGTGAAACAGGACGCCGACTTAGGCACGTCAAGTACAAGAAACCAAAGATCGCTGCGCATAAACAACTGCATACGCGGCGGGCACGGTCTGCAAAGGGCTTACGCTTTTAACCCGCAGGGTGCGTATCTGTCGGTCTTCAGGCAGCCAATCGGCTGTTTTTAATCTCGGGCTCCGTTCCACGTTTACGCCAACGTTCTCGGTGACCAGCAAATCAGAAAGAAGATCACTTAGATCGATACCGGCGGGTGTTGTTCATTGCCATCCTCGTGTCTATTTGAGGATCTGCGTCGTACCTGGTTTCACGTGAAACCTTTGTTTTCCACGTCGTCACTTTTGGAACATAGAGAACCGGGACACGTGCCAGGCAACGCCAACACGCCACCTAACACCTAACACCTAACACCTAACACCTAACACCTAACACCTAACACCATAGGTTTCGCTCTACCGTGGAGACTCGACCGTACCAATCTATGAACCCACCCTGGCACTTCGAGTCCGAAACCGCGTTCCAAAGCTCCGTTTCACGTGAAACATAAATCTACCTATCCGGCCACAATCGAAGTGCCTTGGGACGAATTCAAACAGGAGGAATGTCGTCAGATCGTACTCGGTGAAGAATGAAAGTGGACGCCATGCCAGCCCATTCGGCAGCGAGCAAGTCACTGTCCAGAAGGGAGAAACCTGGAGATACTATGGTTCATTAGACCAAGCCTTTTCATGAATCACACTTCGCATGAGCCGTTAAGGCGCAAAATCTCGATGCCACCACGAAAAGGAGATATGACAATAACGCCTGTGTTCCTCACAGGATGCCCTAAGGCGAGTTACAAAACACGCGATGGCGAATTGATCCTCGGTAATATGAAGCAAGAAAGAACCACACACATCTTCAGACCGTTTCACGTGAAACCGAGCGCCCATACAACACCTAAACAGCTTCAAACAGCTTCAAACAGCTTCAAACAGCTTCAAACAGCTTCAAACAGCTTCAAACAGCTTCAAACAGCTTCAAACAGCTTCAAACAGCTTCAAACAGCTTCAAACTACATTAAACCATTGCTGGGTTCTTAGCCCTCTCGAGGGGTGTTTCACGTGAAACACCCCTCATAGAATAAAGGAGCCAGCCGCCGAGCAGGGCCCGGTGACTAGCAAACAAGAAATTGGGAGAATGCTTTTTGCTGACATCGCTCGACCCAAATTCTATGGCATGCCAAAAATTCCTTACTCGCGGGCCGCAGAGCGAAGTCCGCCTGACCTCCACAACGCAGCTATCAAGCATCGCTATTGCCGATAGTCAACGGCATAGTCAAACACGTGGACATGTGGACTAAATAACGTCTGCCGTGTCGCGTAAACGTCATATCCGCATCATTGAGTTTCCCTAAACATTGAAACAGAGGAAGAAGAACTACACAGCCAACGTCGGCAGGACATGTAAGAGCCTAATCATTGTCGTCCATTATCGTCGTTCTCACCTGGTATCGAACTAACATTCGATTACGACGCCCCGAATGTGTCACACCGACGGGCTCGAAGCGTCTCCAACCATCTAGGGGACCAACGCTCGTACGTGTGCATCGGGTTGCCTTCCAGGGCACGGCCGTGGAGCCACCGCCTCCGTAGGTTCCCTCGAGATGCATCTCGAGGAGACTGCACTGCACCCACGACCTCCGCGTACTCACCCATACTAAGGCCAGCCTGCCTCGCCGGAGATTCACTAGGAGGCTCGCCAACTTGCTTCACCTTTGGGGATCGAGTTAGAGGAAAGGTCGCACACTTCTCGTCTTTTGAATATAGAGAAAACAATAAGAAAATGAGATACAAGAGCGTAACTTCACTCCTGATTTTTACTTCGCACTTACTTTGTGTCGCGGCAGAGATATGAGTGCTATTTTTTTCACGGTGTAGACCCACTCCGCATCGCGATCGTGTGCATCGCCGCCATGAGGGTCTCGCTTATCTGAATCTCAGCGGACTCTAGAAGCGGTGCCGTCCCAGGAACCCCGCTCCCAGGAAGATCAACCCCCTGCGATCAGCTCCCGTTATCGTCCCATTCGAAGGAACTCTTCGCTGAACGTCAGCCCTTCTTCTTGACCACCAGTACTCGTGTCTCCTCGTCGCATCCAAAGGGCGTTACGACATGCACATCGGCGTACTCGGCCTTGTACTTGCGCAGTTGAGCGACGGCAGCGTCAATTTCGTCGTCGATCTTAATTCCCTTTAACGCGACCATAGAGCCTCCTGGACGTACTAGCGGCATCGTCCAGGGGAGTAGCTTCTTGAGAGCCGCCACGGCCCTCGACGTGACGATATCTGCCGTGTAATGGCCGACGAACTCTTCAGCTCTCCCCAATTTGACGCTCACATTTGTCAGAGAAATCTCATCGATCGCGTCCACGAGCCACTCACAACGGCGCTCCATGGAGTCGATAAGTGTTATCTGGCTATCCGGTCTACAGATACCCACCATAAGGCCCGGAAAGCCGGCTCCAGAGCCCACATCCGCCACAGTGGCCTGAGGGGGGATGTAGTCCAAGACAGCCGTCGAATTGAGGATGTGGCGCGACCAAAGACGTTCCAGCTCCCTGGGCCCGACGAGGCCGCGTTTCTCGCCTTCGCGAACGATCATCTCCGCGAAATGGGTCAACCTGGGCCAAGCCTCACCGAAATGTTCAGCACCGCCCTCTGGAGCTTTCTCTACCGGCATCATCTTCTCTCCTCGCGGTCCAATTTGCCCGTTGATCCTAGCAAACCAAGCTTCCACTCACTCAGGCCCTGAGGGCTGAAGCGCCCGGCGGTTCAACCGAACGTCTCAACCGAGCACCTCAACCGAACGTCTCAACCGAACGCCTCAACCGCGCACGTCAAGGAGCAGAGCATTCCAGCCATCGGCTTCTTTCCCTTCAAACTGCATTCGTTCGCTTAGGCAGCACTCTTCTGTTGCGAATATCCTCACCCGGCAAACACAGCCCGATCCTATGAACACCAACGATCGATCAGCTGTACGCACCGGAGCGTCACCCGTCCGAAAGGGTGTATCCCCACGTCTCTCATCCGTGGGGATACACCCTCGCTTCAGTTATACGACCATTCACTTATCGCAGAACGACGACTTCGCCTCGGTGCCGGTTCATAAAATCCCGAGTATCCGAAATCCCTCCGATTAGTCGGCGCTCTCGGCGCTTGCCGCACTTTCGGCGCTTGCCGCACTTCCACTGGAATCAGCGGAATCAGCAGTGTCAGCGGACGTGCCAGAGCCTGCAGACTCCGTGCTTTCGGCGGAATCACCAGTCCGGTCCGAACTCTCCGAGGAAGCGGCAGTGCCGTTATCAGCGCTGTCGACGGCGTCGTCGGCAGGCTTGATGATGACGTGTCGGTTCGGGCCCACTCCTTCCGAATCGGATACCAGACCCGCGGCAGCGACGATATCGTGTACCACCTTGCGCTCGAACGGGTTCATCGGGTCCAGAGCGATCTCATCGCCGGTTTCCAACACGTCTGCAACGGCCTCTCGCGCAACCTCGGCGATCTCGGCACGATGCTGCTTCCGGAAGCCGACAATGTCCAGCATGAGCCGGCTGCGTTCTCCGGTCTGGCTCTGCACGGCCAGGCGGGTCAGCTCCTGGAGAGCATCAAGTACCTCGCCATCGCGGCCGATAAGGCGTTTGAGTCGGCGGTCGGCAACACCATCGGAGATGATCGCGAGAGATGCGCGATCGGCCTCAACCGAGATCTCGATATCGCCATCCAGGTCGGCGATATCGAGCAGCTCCTCAAGGTAATCGGCGGCGATGTCGCCTTCCTCGTCGAGACGCTTGATCAGCGCGCTCTTATCAGTGGTCTCACTCATGTAAAACTCCTTGTACTAAGCAGGGTGGATCCCCCACCAGGCCCACGGCCCGGTGAAAAACTCCGTATCTGCACAATCATGCAAACGGGTTGAAGATAGTGTGGAACGAGCTCGAACGGCGTAATCACTCGAACGGCATAATCAGAGGCCCGTCCTCTCAATGGCTCGCTCGCCTGAAGAGTCCACTCGTTTGAAGGGACTACTCGACAAGCCCCGATCAGAGGGACTAGAAGTTTCGCTTCTTCTTGTTCTGCTGTGCCTTCTTCTGACGCTGCTGTTGCTTGGCACGGGAACGCGCACGCTCGGCCTGGCGGCGCTCGTAACGCTTGCGAGCCCTCTCGGCATCGGTGAGCCCGTCCTTGCCGCGAACCTCACCCGGATCGTCCACGCCGTCGTCGTTACCCTCGATTTCGGTTATCTCTTCTTCGTGCAGGGGCTGGTCCGTTGCCTTGACGCCTGCCCTCTTCGCGCGTTCCTTGCTCATGGGCTGGACCCGCTGACCGCTGCTACGAGCCGTGTCCTCGGCTTCTAGCTTCGAGATCTCCTCTTCGCTCAGTCCCTTGCGTTCCCGCTTCTTCCGAAGACGTGCTTCACGATCGCGGTAGGCCTGCGAGCCGGGTGTGGGGTTATTGCGAATGAACCAGGTCTGCTGGCCGATATTCCAAAGGTTTCCAGCACCCCAGTAGATCAGCACACCGATCTGGAAGGCGACACCCGAGAACAGGTAGATGAAGGGCATGCCATACAGCATGTACTTCTGCGTCTTGAACGCCGGATTGTTCGGATCCATCGCGGAATCGGGCATGTTCTTCATGGTGAGCTGCTTCTGCGTGAAGAACATGGAGGCCACCATGAACAGCACCAGAACCGCGGCAACGATGCGCACGTTCACGGCGTGGGAGGGATCTCCCGGATTCGAGAAGGATGCCGAAAGAGGAGCTCCGAAGAACTTTGAATCCAAGAACTGCTGGGCCACGTCCTGCGTGATGGGTCCCAGGCTTTCGCTGCGCCAGCTGCCGGCGGCAATCTGCGGGAAGGCGTACAGCACGCGGAAGAGGGAGAACAGGATGGGCATCTGCACCAGGAGAGGCAGACACGAGGCGAAGGGTGACGTGCCGTGCTTGCGGTACAGTGCCTGCATCTCCTCCTGCTGTCGCCGCTGAGACACCTGGTCGCGCTTGCCCTTGTACTTCTTCTGGATCTTCTGGATCTCAGGCTGAAGTATCTGCGTCTGGCGGGTTGCGCGGATCTGCTTGTTGTACAGGGGCAGGATGATGATGCGCACCACGATGGTGAGGCCGATGATGGAGAGAACCCAGGCGGTGCCTGCGCCACTCGCCATGCCGATCATCGTCAGGCCCTGGTGGATACCGTACATGACCCAGGAAACGAGCCACATGATCGGTAGGAGTATTGTATCCATAACGGATCTTTTCTCTTTCAGTTGCCGCGGGCCGGGCGCCCGCACGTCCTTGTTTCGTTCAACTCCGCCGCCCTGGCCTCATTGGCCTGACAGAGAGATTCACGGGCCTTGATCCGCCTCGTTCGAGTCTCGATCACGAAAGCTGCCGTCCTCCTCGCGATAAAGCGCGAGAAGTTCGTCGTGATCGAGCGGTTTCGTTGGCCATTTTCCCTTTACGGGGACTCTGTCCACGCCACCTTTACTCCATGGATTGCAGCGCAAGACCCGCCACACAGTTAGAAGTGTACCTTTGAAAGCACCGTGAACCTGTAGGGCTTCCATCGCATATTGGGAGCATGTTGGACTGTAGCGGCACCGACGTGGGAGTCCGGCGGAGATATTGCGCTGGTACCAGGCGATTGCCGCCACGAGTCCGGCGTTTACGGGGTTCCTCATTGATCTGCCGTATCCGCGGTTTCGGTTGTTTTCTTCGACGACGACGGCTCTCCGGCTTTCGTTCCGACGACATCGCCTTTGTCGTTGCGCGAGTTGGACCTCTCGCGGCGCGCAAGCTTCTTCAGAGCCTTGGATATCGCGGCATCGAGGTCCTGCGCCAACTCCGTGGAGGAGGACCCTTTAGCCGGAGGCAGGGCGCGTACAGCAACCAATGAACCTGGCTCGAAGCGATCGAGCCTTTCGAGGATAAGATGCCGTAGCTGGCGGTAGACGCGATGTCTCACAACGGAATTGCCAACGCTTTTGGGTACGACGAAGCCGACCTTCACGGGGTGAAGGTCGGCTGGTTGTTCTGCAGACGTCGTCTCAATAGAGACGAGTACTCGGTTCGCTCCGCCACGCACACCTCGAAAGGCGGTGGCAAAGTCCGCCGATCGCCTCATACGGTGGTCGGCAGGAAGCAAGGCTCAGGCGGAGAGCTTCTCGCGGCCCTTGCGACGACGACCGGCCAGGATGGCGCGGCCAGCGCGAGTGCTCATGCGCTTGCGGAATCCGTGCACCTTGGCGCGACGGCGATTGTTCGGCTGGAAAGTCCGCTTGACCACGGTAGTACTCCCACATTAGATCGGTGAGCGAGCGAAACTCGCAACTTGGCTGTGTGTACGCGAGAACGCACACGTGACTACGTGACTTTACGCGAGATTCTTCGGCTCGGTCAATGACGTCGGCCCCGCTGGTGACGCGTCTCTCACCCACCAAAAAAGCGGTGCAGAGGAGGCCCGCCAAGGGGAGCGGGCTATCCACAGACCGCTCGGTTTTGGTCGGGCAGCGCGGATTCCCCGTAACTGCACCGGATTCGCTCGAAACCGGCGGCGCTAATGACATATATGTAATTTCCACAGCTGTGGACAGGTGTGTGGATAACACTTGTGCATAACCATTTTTTCTCGCCTAAGATGGCTTAGTCATGGAAAGGTCACCGAGGCTATCCGGCTCACAATCTCACCGGGCGTCTCACCAAGGAGAACAGATGAGCGACAGCAATCCAGCCAAGGCCACGTGGTCCGCTGCAACAGAACTGCTGCGCGAGGAAGGCTCCCTTTCCGATTCTCAAACCGCTTTCGTACGAATGGCCCAGCCTCTGGCCGCCGTCGACGAGATTTTCATGATCGCCGTCGGTTCCGAGTTCGTGAAGAACTGGATCGAGGAACACGTATCTGAGGTCATGACCGAGAAGGTCTCCGCCATTCTCGGGCGCACCGTGAGACTCATGATCTCCGTGGATCCCAGCATCAATGAGATGCCCACTGTGCAATCAGCCGATACGGAGTCAAGCGGCCAGAAGTTCTCCGAACAGCAGTATTCCCAAGGCTCTTCCCGCCCAGCTCAGACATCGAGCCCGTCTTCATCGTTCGACTCGCAGTCACGGCAGTACGGTGACTATCCCGCTGCGGACAAGACACCCCGGTATGAGAATCAATTCGACTCTCACCGCGCATCGGACTCACACTACGGCGACAGGGAGCCCTCGCCAGAACACCAGAATTCCACCTTTCACCCGAGCGACGGCGAGCCCTCGGACTCTCCCTCCTATCGTGAGCGCCATTCCTTTCAAGACCCCGCATCCTTCCAGGATCCTCAGGACCAAGTAGCGACAAGGACCTTCCGGAGCCCATATCTCAGCTCCGACACCACAGCGATCACGGTTGAGGCGCGCCTCAACCCCCGGTATACCTTTGACAATTTCGTCATCGGCGATTCCAATCGTTTCGCCACGGCCACGTCATTGGCTGTGGCCGAATCACCGGGAACCACATACAACCCGTTGTTCCTCTATTCGGACTCCGGGATGGGTAAGACCCATCTGATGCACGCGATCGGCAATTACGCACTGAGTCTCTACTCGCACAGCAAGATTCGTTACGTCAGCTCGGAGGAGTTCCTCAACGCCTTCATCAACTCTCTTGGAAACGGCAAGATGAATGAGTTCAAGGATCAGTTCCGTTCGGTCGACATCCTGCTCATCGACGATATCCAGTTCATCGGAGGCAAGGAGGACACCATGGTGGAGTTCTTCCATACCTTCAACGCCTTGACCAACGCCAACAAACAGATCGTCATTACCTCCGACGTGGCTCCCAACCTCCTCAACGGTTTCGAAGAACGCATGCTCTCCCGTTTCAATTCGGGAGTCACGGCGAGCATCGATCGCCCTAATCTTGAGACCCGCATCGCCATTCTCGAGAAGAAGGCAAGCGCCGATGGCATCCAGGTTCCGCGCGAGGTCCACGAATACATTGCCACGAATATGACCACGAACATCCGTGAGATGGAGGGAGCTCTACGCCGCGTCACGGCGTTCGCCGATCTCTCCAAGCAACCAGTCGATCTGACACTCTCCGAAATAGTGCTGAAAGATCTCATCTCCAACCCGGATTCCATAGAGATCACACCAAGCCTCATCATGGGACAGACCGCCAGCTACTTCCAGGTATCCATCGATGATCTGAAGTCCGCAGATCGCTCGCGCAGCCTCGTCACGGCCCGGCAGGTCGCCATGTATCTGTGCCGCGAGATGACATCGCTCTCCCTCCCGAAGATCGGCGACATCTTCGGTGGACGCGACCACACCACGGTCATGCATGCGTATCGCAAGATCGACAAGCAGATGGCCGAGAAGCAGACCACCTATAACCAGGTCTCCGAACTCACGAGCAGAATCAAGCAGGCTGCCACCCATCCCGCCTGACGAGGCAGTGGCCCCAGGCGAGAGCACTGATCCGATCCAATTCCTGCGATTCATCCTGCCGTCAGTTCAACGCCAGGCTATTTAACACGACGACGGCGTTGCTACACCAGGCTGCAAAAACAGCGAATATTTCTTACCTTTCCTTTACCTATCTCCTCATCCACAACGTCTGTGAAGATCTTGTGGGGAAGGTATGCGATTCTGCGGACAGATCGTCTCGAGTCGTGGACACCGAAGGGCGCAAAATGTTCCATCCACAACCGGTCTTGCTCGTCCACAGGATTGGTCAGAGGTTATCCACACTACAATGAGTGTAGTTTGCGGTGCGAGTACGCCGATTCGAACAACTATCCACAGGCTCCACAACCCCTATTACTACTGCTACCTATATAAGACCCGGGATGCAACGTTCTGTCGCCGACTGCGCCACGACCGTCCCGCAGAACTTCCTCCAGCTTTCCGGGAAAGGAAGGCCGGGCGTGCTCTCTCAGCCCCAAAGTTCTCCTCGGGTTTCCTGGACTGTTTTCTCGTCTGTTTTCCGTGCCCGCCCTGCTACTTCTTCATTCTTTAGGCGGCAGAACAGCCGTCCGTGAGAAGAAGACCAAAATCCGGAACTCCTGAAATTACAAAAACTTGTCATTCTCCCGGTGGGTGCTGAATGGATGAAGAAAATGCACTGTTCCCTGAGAGCTGGTTACAGCGAAAGAATTACAAGTTTGTGAGCGGGCAGTCGGAGCCCATTTCCGATGAATATCGGCCCTTTTTCTCGCGTAGAGTTGGGGCAGTCATATCAGTCAGAAAGAAGGAAACCTGTGAAGCTTCGCATTGAGCATGATGTCTTTGCCGATGCCGTGTCCTGGGTCGCACGAACGATTCCCACACGTCCCTCATTGCCGGTGTTGGCAGGAATTCGTATCGAAGCAGCGTCAGATGGCACGGTGTCACTGGGTTCCTACGATCCGGACATTTCGTCTCACGCCGTCGTCGAAGCGAATGTCGACGAGCCGGGTATCATCCTGGTGCACGGGCGCCTGCTCTCGGACTTTGCCCGCGCCCTCCCGAACAAGCCCATCGACCTCGAAGTGCACGGCACCAAGCTGGAGATCGTCTGCGGTTTCTCGCACATCTCCATGCAGTCCATGCCCCTGGAGGATTACCCCGAGCTTCCCACGCTGCCTTCCGTCTCCGGAACTGTCGACGGCGCCGTGTGGCAAGAAGCCGTGGCGCAGGTCGTCACTGCGGCGTCGAACGATGACACGCTTCCTCTTCTCGTGTCGGTCTGCATCGAGATCAAGGGCAGCCAGGTTTCTCTCATGGCCACTGATCGCTACCGTCTGGCGGTGCGTGAGTTGACGTGGGAGCCCGCCGAAGAGGACTACTCGGCGCGCATCCTGGTGCGCGCCTCCCGACTATCCGATATCGCGAAGTCGCTGGGTTCCGTGGGTAAGGTCGAGGTTTCCATCGACACCTCCGGTCGCGCGGGCATGGTCAGTTTCGCGGGGGGCGGCCGCCCCCCCCCCCCCCCCCCCATCAACCCCCCCCAAACCCCCCCCCCCCACCAAAAAAAAACACAAACAAAACAAAAAAAAAACAAAATAACACACCAAAAAA
>JAZDRN010000014.1:44880-62570 GCA_047501485.1 Actinomycetaceae bacterium L2_0104
GATAGCGCGATGTCGCTGGGTTCGGTGGTTATGGTGTTGTTTTCATTGAAAACCTCGGTTCGCGCGGGATTGGTCAGTTGCGGGGGGGCCGCCCCCCGCTCCGTCGCCCGTCTGATCGACGGCGAGTACCCGCCCGTCCGCAACCTGTTCCCGTCCGAGACCAACGGATACGCCGTCGTTCGCCGTCAGGAACTGCTCGATGCGATCAAGCGCGCACGCCTCGTCGTCGAGAAGAACTCAGCTGTTCGCCTCTCCTTCACGGAGGGCCAGGTCGTGCTGGAGGCCGGGCAGGGCGACAACGCTCAGACCAGCGAGGCTCTCGAGGCGACGATGGTGGGCGAGGATATCGCTATGGCTTTCAACCCGTCCTTCCTGCAGGAGGGAATGGGAGCCGTCAGCGAGGCGTTCGTCAGGCTCTCCTTCGTGCATCCCACAAAGCCAGCGGTTCTCACCGCCCAGGAGGAGGTCGACGGCGAAGACCGCGAAGACTTCCGTCTCCTGCTCATGCCGATTCGCGTCTACGGGGGATAATCGCGCTGCATACACAGGGAGGGGAGGCATAGGTGTATCTCACGGACCTGGCGCTCTCTGACTTCCGCTCCTACCATCAGGCGATAGTGAAGCTGGATCAGGGAGTCACGACTTTCGTCGGCGAGAATGGCCAGGGCAAGACGAACATCGTCGAGGCCGTTGGCTATCTGGCGACTCTTTCCTCGCACAGGGTCTCCTCCGATCACGCCCTGGTGCGCCAGGGAGCTCAGGCCGGGGTGGTGCAGGCGCGTGTCATGCACGGCGATCACCCGAGCACCATCGAGGTGGAGATCTTCGCGGGGCGGGCTAACAGGGCGCGCCTGAATCGCGGGCAGGTGCGGCCTGCGGAACTACTCGGGCACGTGCGCACCGTGGTGTTCGCTCCGGAGGATCTGGAACTGGTGCGAGGAGAACCCGGGGTGCGTCGTCAGTTCCTGGATGACATCATGGTCCAGTTACGACCGCGTATGGCCGGCGTGAAGGCCGAGTATGACAAGGTGTTGCGCCAGCGTGCGGCCCTATTGAAGGCTTGCGGAAAGCAACGCCGACGCGGCCAGAATGTCGATTCGAGCGCGCTCGACGTGTGGGACATGCAGTTGGCCCATCTGGGGGCGCAGCTCACCGCTGCCCGGGCGCAGATCGTGGCGGGTTTGCGACCACACGTTGCCGAGTACTACCACCTGGTCTCCGGTGGCCGGGGCGAAGCTCGTATCGACTACCTCGACAACGCGAACAGGGGAGTCTTTCACCTGCCCTCGCCGTTGCAGCTGCTGGATGCGGAGGAAGGCGCAGAAGCTCGTCGCCTGGTGGTGGAGCACGAGGCCGAGTTGAACGACGTCGAACTGACTGAGGTTCGGCTTCTCAATGCCCTTGCCGAGCGCCGCGATCAGGAGATAGCCCGCGGCGTGAACTTGGTGGGGCCGCACCGCGATGAGCTGGTGCTATCCCTGGGCACTCTCCCAGCCAAGGGATACGCCTCGCACGGCGAATCGTGGAGCTATGCGTTGGCGCTGAGGTTGGGTGCCTGGAAGCTGTTGCGCGAGGATGCCTCGGGGGAGTGGGCCGAGGACGGAGAGCCGATTCTGATTCTCGACGACGTCTTCGCCGAACTCGATGCTCGGAGGAGAGAGCGTCTAGCTGAGATAGTGACCGATGCGCAGCAGGTCTTCGTGACGGTTGCGGTGGGAGAGGACCTGCCGCAGACGCTGCGGGGTGCGCGATTCCGGGTGCACGACGGCGTCGTCGAGCGCGAAGAAGACGAAGGTGAGGCACGTGAAACCGGTAGTGCGGAGATAGAGAACGTGGCATCAGAGAACGTAGCCGCGCGCGGTGAGGACGATGGCTGACTTGCGTTCGGGTAGCAGGATTGCCGCCGCGAAGCAGGCCGCGGCTTCCCGCAATGGTGACATACTGGCTCTGACTGCCCTCGATCGTGTCCGGGATGCAGCGTTCTCCCGTGGTGAGACCCGTACCCGACGCCCGAGTGCGGCTCAGGCTGCGCGAGCTCTCGAAGATGACTCAGAGGAAAAGCCCTTGGGAGACGAGGTGTGGACTCCCGGGCCGGGATGGGGAGACGTGGGGTCTGGACCACGGCCTTCCAAACGCGATCCCAAGCCCATCGGAATGCTGCTTTCGCGCGCGATTCGCGACAAGGGATGGAAGGCGCAACTGGAAATAGCATCGGTGGCTTCGCGTTGGGAGAAGATCGTGGGCCCGAACGTGGCGCGCCATTGCACGGTCGAGGAGTTCACCGCGGATGGGATTCTGACGTTACGCGCCTCTTCGTCCTCCTGGGAGACGCAGATCCGAGCTCTGCTCGCGGCGCTCGATGCGCGTATCGCCGAGGAGATCGGAGAGGGAGTCGTCAAACAGATCATCGTGAAGGGACCGGACAAGCCTTCCTGGAAGCATGGACGCTTTTCGGTGCCCGGGCGCGGGCCGCGCGACACCTATGGGTGATCACCTGCTTCGGGTGACGATCGCCCCCGGCTGTACGGCCTCGGCGACCTGTGGAAGATCGGATACGGCGAGGACCACGGTGCTGGTGTTGGTGCCGATGTGGAACCCGGTGGTGCCCGTGAGCTCGAGGATTCCTCCGTCCAGGACAAGGGTGACGGGCGCGGGAGCGTCAATGAGGTCGAAGAGCGAGATGGCTCCCGGCCGCGAGCCGAATGCCTCTTCCACCACCTCCGGTCTGGCGAAGGACAGCCGTGCAGAACCCAGCTGCGAGGCCAGATCCTTGAGGTCTACGCGCTGCTCGCCGCGGGCGACGAGAAGGTAGAGCTTGCCTCGCTTGGTCTGCAACAGCAGATTCTTCAATACGTGATGATCTTCGGAGTCGAGTTCAGCCATGACGCCCTTGTCCATGGATTCCTGCACCGTCATAACGGCCTCGTGCTCGATGACCCGGTAGGGGATGCGCAGTCGCTCGAGGAGGGCCAGGGCGGGAGGTGAGGACGGGCTGTTCTGCTGTGAAGGGGTCATGTCCATCATTGTAGTGGTGGACTTCTCATATTTCGGTGGCTAAAGCTATAAACGGCGAGCCTGTTGGGTCGGAAATAGCCGCAATATAGGCTAGAATGAGATGTGCCCCATTTTGTGTGGGGACCTACCAGAACGAGGTTGCGTTGAGCCAGAAGGCCATTTTCGCATCTTGTGATCCACCGTTAAGGAGTAGCCGAGCGTGGCTGATGACGTTTCGAACGTACCTGAGCAAACTCAACCGGATTCTCCGGCCCCCCATGTGAGTGAGGTTTCCACGTCACAATCTTACGACGCTTCCAATATTACAGTTCTTGAGGGCTTGGAGGCTGTTCGTAAGCGCCCCGGAATGTATATCGGATCCACGGGGGAGCGCGGACTGCATCATCTCGTCTACGAGGTGGTGGATAATTCCGTCGACGAAGCGTTGGCCGGCTACTGCGATCACATCGAAGTGACAATTCTGGCCGACGGCGGAGTCAGGGTCTCAGACAACGGCCGTGGCATCCCCGTGAAGGATCATCCGACAGAGCACCGTCCGGCGGTCGAGGTCGTTATGACGATCCTGCACGCCGGCGGAAAGTTCGGCCAGGGCGGTTACGCCGTCTCGGGTGGTCTGCACGGCGTGGGCGTTTCCGTGGTGAACGCCCTTTCCCGCCGCATGGAAACTGAGGTCAAGAGAGACGGCTATGTCTGGCGCATCGCTTACGAGGACGGTGTGCCCGTCGCCCCGCTCGAGCGCGGTGAGAAGACCGAGGAAACCGGGACGACCCAGACGTTCTGGGCCAACCCAGAGATCTTCGAGACCACGGACTACGATTTCGAGACGCTACGCAGGCGTTTCCACCAGATGGCCTTCCTCAATAAGGATCTGCGTATAACTCTGGTCGATGAGCGCCCCACCGCCATCGCGGCGGGGGACGAGGTCGTGGGAGATGAAGCCGGAGAAGAGAACGCCTCGGAGTCCTTCCGTAGTGTCTCCTACTGCTATTCCGGCGGCCTGCTGGATTACGTCAAGCACATCAACGGCACGAAGAAGGCCGAGGTCATTCACCCGGACGTCATCTACTTCGAGGCTGAGGACACCGAGAAGATGATCGAGTGCGAGGTGGCGATGCAATGGACCGCCGCCTACTCGGAGACGGTCAACACCTTCGCCAACACGATCAACACCACCGAGGGCGGTACCCACGAGGAGGGCTTCCGCGCGGCTCTGACCTCGGTCATCAATCGTTACGCTCGCGACCGCGGATTGCTCAAGGAGAAGGATTCCAACCTCACCGGAGACGACATCCGCGAAGGGCTGACGGCCATCATCTCCGTCAAGCTGGGCAACCCGCAGTTCGAGGGGCAGACGAAGACCAAGCTCGGCAACACCGAAGCCCGCACTTTCGTGCAGCAACAGCTCAATGCCAACCTCACCGACTGGCTGGATGCCCACCCCGGAGAGGCCAAGGACATCATCCGCAAGGCCACACAGGCTTTCATGGCGCGCCAGGCGGCCCGTAAGGCTCGCGAGGCCACACGTCGCAAGAGCGTCCTGGAATCGGCCTCCATGCCGGGCAAGCTCAAGGATTGCACCTCGCGCAATCCCGAAGAGTGCGAGATATTCATCGTTGAGGGCGACTCCGCGGGAGGCTCGGCCGTCAACGGCCGCGACCCGGAGCATCAGGCCATCATGCCCATCCGTGGCAAGATCCTCAACGTGGAGAAGGCTCGCTTGGACCGCGCCCTCGGTTCCGATACCATTCAAGGTCTCATCACGGCCTTCGGAACGGGCATCGGCGATGAATTCGATCTATCGAAGCTCCGCTACCACAAGATCGTCTTCATGGCCGACGCCGACGTCGACGGTCAGCACATTGCCACGCTGCTTCTCACCCTCGTCTACCGCTACATGCGCCCGTTGGTCGAGAACGGTCACGTCTATCTGGCCATGCCGCCGCTCTATCGCATCAAGTGGACGAATGCCCCGCATGATTACGTCTTCTCCGACCGTGAGCGCGATGAGAAACTCGCGGCCGGCAGGGAACAGGGCCACCGGCTGCCCAAGGATGAGTCCCAGCGCGTGCAACGTTATAAGGGCCTCGGTGAGATGAACGCCGAAGAACTGTGGGATACAACCATGGACCCCGAGCACCGCACCCTGAAGCAGGTCTCTATCGGCGAGGCTGCGGCGACCGACGAAACCTTCTCCGTCCTGATGGGCGAGGATGTGGAGTCTCGGCGCGGTTTCATCCAGCGCAACGCACATGACGTCCGTTTCCTTGATATCTAAGGTTGAAAATCCGTGAGTGAAGATCTGAACAACCCAACCAGTGGATACAACCACGGCACCATCATGGACGTGGATCTCCAACGCGAGATGGAGAAGTCCTACCTGGACTATGCCATGTCCGTCATCATCGGTCGCGCGCTGCCCGATGTGCGTGACGGATTGAAGCCCGTTCATCGCCGCGTCCTCTATGCGATGTACGACGGCGGCTACCGCCCGGACAACTCCTTCTCCAAATCCGCCAAGATCGTTGGCGACGTCATGGGGCACTATCACCCCCATGGTGACAGCGCTATCTATGACACCCTGGTGCGTCTGGTCCAGCCGTGGTCGATGCGCTACCCCTTGGTGGCCGGGCAGGGAAACTTCGGAACCCCCGGAGACCTCGGCGCCGCCGCCCCGCGATACACCGAGGCCAAGATGGCTCCGCTGGCCATGGAGATGGTCCGGGACATCAAGGAAGATACCGTCGAATTCGAGTTGAACTACGACGGTTCTCTCTACGAGCCCATGGTGCTCACCGCGCGCTTCCCGAACCTGCTGGTCAACGGATCCGAGGGCATCGCCGTCGGAATGGCCACCCGCATCCCGCCGCACAACCTGCGCGAGGTCGCCGAGGGCGTGCAGTGGTACCTGCAGCACCACGAGGCCACTAAGGAAGAACTCCTCGGTGAGTTGATGCGACGCGTCAAGGGCCCGGACTTCCCGACGGGCGCCACGATTCTGGGCACGCGCGGCATCGAGGAGATGTACCGGACGGGTCACGGTTCCATCACGCAGCGCGCCGTCGTCGAAGTCGACGAGATCAACGGGCGGCAGTGCCTGGTGGTCACGGATCTGCCCTACCAGGTCAATCCGGATCGCCTCCTCGACAAGATGGTCGAGGGTATCAAGGACGGGCGCCTGCCCGGCATCGCGGATATTCGCGATGAAACCTCCGGACGCGCGGGCCAGCGCATCGTCATCGTGCTCAAGCGCGACGCCGTCGCCAAGGTCGTCCTCAACAACCTGTACAAGCACACTCAGCTGCAGAATAACTTCCCGGCCAACATGCTGGCCCTCGTCGACGGCGTGCCCCGTACCCTCTCCCTGGACGGCTTCGTGCGTCACTGGGTCACCCACCAGATGGAAGTCATCCGGCGACGTACCGAATACCGGTTGCGCGAGGCGCTCAAGAGGCTGCACATCCTCGAGGGATACCTCAAGGCGCTGGACATGCTGGACGAGGTCATCGCTCTCATTCGCCGCTCGCCCACCGTGGACGAGGCCCGCACAGGCCTCATGGAGATGCTGGAGATCGACGAGGTCCAGGCCAACGCGATTCTCGAGATGCAACTGCGGCGGCTGGCTGCCCTCGAGCGTCAGAAGATCACCGACGAGTACAACGAGAAGATGGCCCTCGTAACCGATTACAAGGACATCATCGCCCGCGAGGATCGCCAGCGGGAGATCATCTCCCAGGAGCTGCAGGGCATCGTCGACCGCTACGGCGACGATCGCCGCACCACCATCCTCCCGTTCGACGGCGAGATGAGCGTCGAGGATCTGATCCCCGAGGAGGACGTCGTCGTCACGATCACCCGCGGCGGCTTCGTCAAGCGCACCAAGGTGTCCGAGTACCGGGCGCAGCACCGCGGTGGGCGCGGAATCAGGGGAGCGCAGCTGCGTGGCGACGACGTCGTCGAACATTTCGATGTCGCTTCCACGCACGATTGGCACCTGTTCTTCACGAATCTGGGCCGGGTCTACCGCATCAAGGGCTACGAACTGCCCGAGGGCGGGCGCGATGCCAAGGGCCAGCACGTTGCGAACCTGCTGGCGTTCCTGCCGGGGGAGACGATCGCATCGACGATCACGCTCAAGGACTATCAGCAAGCGGACTATCTCGTGTTGGCGACGGCCGACGGCCTCGTGAAGAAGACGCGGCTCTCAGAGTACGACTCTGCGCGCACCGGTGGCGTCATCGCTATCAAGCTGCGCGATCAGAACGAGGGAACGACAGATCAGGTTGTGGCAGCCTGCCTGGTGAACGAGGGAGACGACCTCATGATGGTCTCCCGCAAGGGACAGTCGCTTCGGTTCACGGCGACGGACGAGGCGCTGCGGCCGATGGGCCGCGCGGCATCCGGCGTTACGGGCATGAAGTTCCGCGACGGCGATTCCCTTCTCACCATGGATGTGGTGCGCGAGGGTGCCCAGGTATTCGTGGTCACCGAGGCAGGCTTCGCCAAGCGGACGAATGTCACGGATTACCGTGTGCAGGGCCGCGCGGGACTGGGCATCAAGGTCGCCAAGATCACCGAGGCGCGCGGCGATCTCATCGGCGCTCTCATCACGGAGCCGGGCGAGGAGGTCCTCGTCATCATGGAATCCGGCAAGGTCATGCGCAGTTCCGTGGACGAGGTCAGTGTGACCGGCCGAGACACGCAGGGAGTGACGTTCACCCGTCCGGAAGACGGCGACAGGATCATCGCCATCGCCCGCAACGTCGAGTCCGAGCTGGTTGAAGAGCTGGTTGAGGAACTCGCTGCGGAAGATGAGGATGCGGGAGTGCTTGTGGAGGGTGAAAAGCCCACGGACGAGCAGGACGGCGTCGTCGTCAATGCCGAAGGCGCTCTGACCACGGAGGATGCTACGAACTCCGAGGCGCAAGCTATTGAGGTATCACCCGAGAATGAGGAGAATCATACCGAGACTCCGAACACACTGGATTCTTAGTCGGTAACCTCGAGCTGAGGAGTCGACACCTACGACGGGCGCCGACCGGTGCCATTAAGGGGCTGTGATGAGCAAGAAGAAGCACGATGATGCCTTCGTTGACCCGGAACCGCGCGAGTACGAGGGGCCGACAGGTCTTCCCGTGCAAGCTGGAGGTTCCAAGGTTGGTTCAAAGGGTCCGAGCGGACTTCCAGAGCAGGCTGGTGGATCACACAGCGGTCAGCCTGGCGCCAGCGGTCTTCCGCCGCAGGCAGGCGGTCATCCTGCCGGACACCCTGGGGATGACGATACTGAAGAAGAGGCCAAGTAGTATCTGATCCAGGTGCTTCACCGCATGTAGACAAGAGCTCACGTTCTCCGGGTTCCAACGAATCCGGAGAACATGAGCGGCCGAAGCAGACAGCGATTCTGGCCCCAGTTACGGAGAATTATGAGTGAGCAAGAGCCCAGGAAGGGCGACAACCCGCAGGCAGAATCTCAAGCACGGCCCGAGCAGGCTGCGCCGAGTGCACCACAGAATCTCAGTGGTTCCCAGGCTGCTCCGGCGAGCAAACAAGCTGTGGGAATTCGCCAGATTCGGATGACGATCTCCAAGGTTGATCCTCTCGCGGTACTCAAGCTGGGCTTCCTCATCTCTGTGGTTCTAGGTTTCATGATCGTGGTGGCCATGGCTGTGGTCTGGTTCGTACTGGACGGGATCCACGTGTTCTCGCAGTTGGAGGGGTTGCTCGAAACCCTGAACTCGGCCCAGCTCTTGGAGTTCATGCAGTATCTCGAGTTCGGCCGCTGGATGAGCTTCGCGGTTATCATCGCGATCTTGGACATCGTCCTGCTGACGGCACTCAGCGCCATCGGCGCGTTCGTCTACAACATCATCTCTTCGCTCGTGGGCGGACTGCGGATGACAGTGACCGACGAGTAGTGGCCGCCCCGGCATGGCGATCTGGCCGGGTCTGGCCGGGTCTGCGCCACGGGGTAGCGCGAGAGTAGCGCGAGACGGCGGGTGCGGGGAACGTGACAGCCCAGCCGGGACAGGCGTTGCAGGTATCATAGTGGTTCGGAAAGTGTGGACGTGATCCCCGTCGCGTTAGGCCTTTCCGTTTGGACAACAGTTCAAACGTTGTTGTAATCTAATTCGGCACCCGAAAGGGAGTTACCGCGAGGTAAGGGCCTATAGCTCAGTTGGTTAGAGCGCAGACCTGATAAGTCTGAGGTCGATGGTTCGAGTCCATCTAGGCCCACAAGTAACCTTGGAGGGGGATCATGAAAAAGTTCCTACTCGCTGCGGCAGCCATCGTGGCTGGATATGTCGCGTGGCTGGAGATCCAGAGAAATCGTCAGGATCGTGCGGTCTGGACAGAGGTTACCGACCCAATCGCCTGAGGGCGTGAATAAGGGGCCATGGCGCAATTGGTAGCGCACCTGCTTTGCAAGCAGGGGGTTGCGGGTTCGAGTCCCGCTGGCTCCACCCAACGCACAAGGCTCGAACCCTTGCCAACGGAAACGTTGGTCGAGGTTCGGGCCTTGTTCGCGTCTGCGGCCCAGGTCAGAGCGTTGGCGTTGACCTGCGGATCGAGGAGCATCTCGAAGGGCCGGTTGTGTTCGACTCGCAGCTCGTTGTCCTCGTCGATGAAGACCTTGGTGAAGAACGCCTGGTTGCACAGCCGCCGGTTGGTGTCGTCGCAGCGGGCGTAGATGTCGGCGCAGTTCGCGAGCAGGCCCAAGGCGTCGTCGAGGTGGGCGCGGGCGTCGGCGTAGTCACCGAAGTGGGCGTCGATGCGGCGGGTCACTTGGTCGAGCTCGGCGACGATGCGGTCCTGCTCGCGCTTGAGCACTGAGAGCGGGATCGCGTCGGCGTAATGCGCCTGCATGAGCCGGTCCTGCTCGCCTTCGAGCCGATCGCGGTTGGTGGTGAGACGTTCCAGTTCCTCGGTTTCGGCGGCCATCAGCCGGTCGAACTCGTGGTGCAGCATCCCTGCGAGTGCGTCCTGTTGGGCGGGCGTGATCTGGACACGGGTGTAGTAGTCCTCGACGAGCTTCTCGACGTCCTCGATGAGCATCGCCTGGCGCGTGCAGTCGGTGCGCTTGGAGTGCCGACCGGAGCACACGAAGTAGCAGTACACGTTCCCGTGGCGGTTCTTCGCGTTGGACACGATGAGCCGGGAGCCGCACTGGCCGCAGTGGATTGTGCCTTTGAGGTAGTGGCCGTGGACTTGGGTTGCCTCGACGGCGCACTGGTGCGCGGTGAGCACGGACTGGACCTGATACCAGACCTCGGCAGGCACGAGCGCTGGGTGGTTGCCCTTGTAGCGGGTGCCTCGGTAGATGACATCGCCCTTGTAGTACGGGTTTGTCAGGAGCCGATGGATGGTGGATACCGCCAGCGATTTCGCCGGCCGCTTCGGTGTGGGCAGACTGCGCAGCCCGCGCGAGGTGAGTTCATCGTGCAGTTGGCTGACGCTCCAGTTGCCCGAGGCGTAGGCCTTGAACGCCCACTCGATCATCGGTGCTCGCTCGGGATCGAGCTCGATGGTGCGGACTTCGCGGCCGAGCTCGTCGCGCTTGCGGACGTTCAAGTACCCGATGGGCGCGCGCCCGTTCGTGCCACCGCCGATGGCCTTCTGGGTCATGCCCTTGGCGACCTCGGTGGCGAGGTTGCGGGAGTAGAACTCGGCGATCGTGGACATGATGCCGTGCAACAGCATCCCGGAGGGCGTCTCGTCGATGTTCTCCGACGCGGATACGAGCATGACCCCGCACTGTTGGAGTGCGAGGTGGATGCTCACGTCGTCGGCGCGGTTTCTGGCGAGCCGGTCGACCTTGTGGACGATGCAGTATGCGACCTTGTTGGCCTTGACGTACTGGATCATCCGCATCAGCTCGGGCCGGTCGGACGACTTGGCCGAGGCTCCCGCGTCGACGAACTCCTCGACGATGCCGGCGCCGAGCTGTTCGGCCTTGCGTCTGGTCGCTTCGCGCTGTGCGGGGATGGAGAATCCCTCGTCGGTCCCGCCCTTCTCTGCTTGCTCTCGGGTGGAGACCCGAAGGTAGGACACTGCGACGGCAGCAGTTCGGGGTGGGTCGATCAGGCTGGCCGTTGGATCATCGGCGACGGTGGTCATCGGGGGCTCACTCTCACGCGGTTCGACCCTCGCGCTCCCACTGCGGTGGGAGGGGCGTTGATCGTGAGAGCAGCCGGTGAAGGCTGTAGGGCGAGACCCGATGGTCTCGGTGCGTGTTGCCCGCCAGATGACGAGGTTTGGGCCACAACGCCCCGCGTTGCGAGGCTTGCAAGTTTCATTCTACCGGGCGGCCTCTGAGGCGGCTAGGTCATGGGGGGTCGCTCGGTAGGTGTCGGGCACCCGGACCGCTTCGCGGGCGGCTCGGCTCTCACCTGTCTCCTGCAACGTCAGCCGGATGAGGACTTCGGCGATCTTGTGCAGGTCGGCACGGTCGCGATGCACGGCCCGGACGGAGAACGACCGCTCCTCGTAGGGGCGACGGTCGGTCTTCTTGGCATAGCGGCTCATCGGTCTACGGACCCTCGTCGTCGGCGAGGCTGGCGTAGAACTCGTCTTCGGCTTCCTGGCGCTTGCGGACCTGGGCGATCACGAAGTCCACGAACTCTTCGTCCCTGTCGTCGAACTTCACCTCCTGGATCGCGGGGGCGGGCTCTTCGCCGGGCCATGCGGCCTGCCGGGTGGGACGGTCGCGGTCCCCGCGCGTGCTGCAGGCGGTGACCCAGTAGCGGAGGCGTTCTCGCGCGTCGGCGAAGTCGCGATGCCAACCGAGGGGTGCGGACGCGTTCTGTTCGGGGTCGTAGGCAGCCAGCCAGTGCAGGTGCAGTGCCGACAACTCCCAGACCATCTCCGGATGGTGGTGCCAGAACGGAGGGATCACCGAGACCTGAAGTCCGTAGGTGCGGCGCAGCCAGTCCACCCACCGGTTCAGCGCGAGCCATTCCTGCTCCAGCTCGTGAGCGGTGAGCAGGTTCCAGTTCACCGGGTGAGGCGGTTCGGGCATGTCGGCGTTGGTGACGCGGGGCGGTCCGTCGAACACGTCGGGCTCATCCACCTCGGACGGGCCGACGGGGACATCGGGTGCTGTGGGTTCTTGGTTTTGATCGTTCGTCATGGTCTGGCTCCCGAACTCACATGCTGACCGGCGCGGCCTGTGCCACAGCGTTCGTTCGCTGGGGCGGCTCGTAGGCGGCTGCGTCTCGTCCGGCCGAGTTGCGCGGGGTGCGGTCTACCTCGTAGCGGGTTCGCGCGGCGTCGTGGCCGATCTTCTTGGCGATGAACTCTTCGCCCTCGATCGCCTGGCCGTTGCGCTCGTAGTTGACCGGGCGCGTGTAGCCCTCGGCCACGAAGTTGTCGCCCTGGGCGAAGTTCGCGTGTGCATGCTCGGCCGACCGTCCGAACATCACCAGGTGGTGGTAGGTGGTCTCGGTCTGGGTGAACGAGCCGTCTTCCTCGCGGCGGAAGTGCTCCTTGCCGATGCGGGCGAAGAACCTCGCGTCGCCCTTGGCCGTCTCGGTGAGCAACGGCTCCGAGGCGATGAAGCCTGACAGTGATTCCTGGGTGTGAATGGCCATGATGGCGTCCTCCTGAACTTGGGCGACCAGCTGCATATGGTCGCTGTGTCAGGCAGGTGCGCCCCGGCCCCCAGAGTCGTCAGGATGCGGGGCTGCGCAGGAGTACTTCGAGTTCGGCGCGGTCGCTGCGGAGTTGTGCAGCGTCGGGACGGGTGGGCCAGGCGCGTAGGTCGGTGACGATGGGTGGTGCGGAGCGGAGCATGGTGATGCCGGTGCCGAACGGCAGCGTGCGGATGCGGTCTGGCGGCAGGATCGGCACGCGGCGGATGGAGCGTTGGTTGGAGCGGGTGCCTCGGTCTCCGAGAGTCACCGAGTCGGTGTACTCGTCGCGTTCGCCGATGAGGGTGGAGAGGTCTTGGAGGTCGCGGCTGTTGGAGGCGCCGCCGAGGATGATCTTGACGATGCTGGCGTCCCAGATCGCGCCGGCCTGGTGCTCGCTCCACCGGTCGCGGGCCTGAGCGAGCGACTGCAACACGGGCATTGTCGTGATCCCGGTGCCGCCACCTTCGGCCATGAGCGTCGGGAGCGACGGCAATGGCGCGAGGTTCCCGATCTCGTCGAGCGCGAGCAGCAGCGGCGGATCAAGCCTGGCTCCGGGCGAGCGGGCGGCGAGCCTGCGCGCTGTCTCGATGAGGTCTTCGACGAACGCCGCAACCAGCGACGCCGATGCGCCCGCACCTGCCCCGGTGGCGAGCAGATAGAGGGTGCCGTGCTCGGTGAGGAAGGTCTCGGGGTCGAACTGCTCGTCCGGCTCAGGTGACACCGCGTCGAGCACGCGAGGGTCGGCAAGCGCGGCGAGGGCGAGGGAGACGCCTTGCCAGATGCTGTCGCGGGTCTTGGGGTCGGCGTCGATCATCGCGGCCAGGGAGTCGTCCCAGCCCATCGCCGCGTTCGGGTGGGAGTTGAGGATTGCGACCGCTTCGGAGGCAGCCGAGGGGTCGAGGGTCCATCTGAACAGTTCGGCGGGTGGTCTGCCGTCGAGGGCTGCGGCGTGCAGCAAGCTCTGAAGCGCGGTGCGGGTCTTGCCCTCCCAGAAGCCTCCGGACTCCACCCCACCAGCGGAGAGGCCGGTAGCGGCGGCGAGGCCGTTGGCGCGGATCATCGCGGTCAGTGGGTCGTGGCAGCCGCGTACCGGTGACCAGCGCAGCCCGGCAGGGATGCCCTCGGCCAGGCGTTGCGGGTCGAACACCGCGACCGGGCCGCCGCGACGGCGGCGGGCGCGGAGGGTGGCGGTGAGGTTGTCGGGCCGGGTGCTGGTGGTGACGACCGCGCCGGGTGCGTCGAGGATCGCGTTGATGACGACATGGAGGCCTTTGCCGGAGCGGGGCGGGCCGATCAGCAGGATCGAGTCCTCGACCGATGCCCATACCTTCGTGCCGCGACTGGCTCCGAGGAGGTAGCCGACATCCTCCGGCGTTGGGGATTCCAGCGACGGCCGCAAGGTGTCAGCGCGGTGCAGCAGTGCCTTCGCCGATGCGGCCGTCTTCACTTCCTGGCTGGTGGCGGTCCCGGCGAGGCGGTGTGGGTCGGTCTCGGTCTTCCTGGTGTGGTGGCGCAGCCTGATCCAGACCCAGACGATACCGGCGGCGAGCCCGCCGAGCATGACGGCACTGACGAGCCAGTAGATGATCGGGTTGAGCCCCTCGGCACCGAGCGCGGTCGCGGGGTCGGCGGGGTTGAACAGCACCCCGAGGCCCGCAGCCGGGCCGGCGTCCGGCTGCGGCAGGCCGGTGAGGAACGCGGTGACGCTGCCGGCTGCGCGCATGACGAGCGCGATCCCGAACATGCCGATCAGCCCGATCAGGGCGGCGTTGGTGAGTTCGTCGCCCATGCCCCCTGCTTGTCGCTGGTTCATGTCAGCCGCCGAACCGTGAACGTGCCCGAGATACGCCCGAGCAGAATCACTTCCTGCCTCGCAGCATCGGGGATGGTGTCGAGGTCGATGAGCGCGCGTGCCTCACCGGTTCCGGTGGCGTCGGTGTGGGAGACGATCACAGCAGCGGCGACATCCTCACCGGGGACGAACCCGTCGGCGGTGACCTC
Source organism: Actinomycetaceae bacterium L2_0104 (assembly GCA_047501485.1). GTDB lineage: Bacteria > Actinomycetota > Actinomycetes > Actinomycetales > Actinomycetaceae > Ancrocorticia. The sequence continues at coordinate 59,523 of JAZDRN010000014.1, forward strand.
CATCAAACGCGGCACCCGGCGTGCGTGACGACTCCGCCGCGTCTCCGGCACCGGCTTCTCCAGCAACGCCACGGCGCGTCGGGGTGCGCGGGGGCGGATGATGTCAGTGAAGACGCTCCCGTCGCACTCCCGCACCTCCACCCGGACCGCGACGGTTCGGTCCTTGGTGATCGCATCCATGAGCGGCCCGAATGTCGTTCGCGTCCACGCGGTCTCGCCGGGTGCTGGGAAGGGTGTCCCGTCGACGGTCGCGGTCAGTGTCCCGTCGGAGGCGACGGTGACGAGGACGTGCGGCAGCTCGACCGGCGCCGTGGTCTCGTCGTCGTTCGGGTCAGATCGGCGCGGGCTGGTGAGGTTCATCGGTGGCCTCCTGCCGCGCGGCTGCTGGTGTCGAACAAGGCGAGCTCGGCAGGGTGCAGCTGATGCTGGGTGACGAAGCTCCTGGCTTTGATTCGCCACAGCCCTTGGCCGACGCCGAGGTTCGGCAAGAGCTGTTGCTCGGTGCCGGTCAGGCCGAGGGCGGTCGCGGTCGGGCCGAGTTGGTCGGATTCCTGGCGGTACACGATCCGGGTCTCGGCGTTCGCGAGCAGTGAGTTGGCTAGGGAGCGCATGGCGGAGCCTTGGTCGCCCACGTTGTCGAGGTCGGTGAGCTTGTGGAAGATCAGCATGTTCGCGATCCCGTAGTGCCTGGCGAGTCGCCAGTGCGCGTCCATCCGCCGCAGCAACGCGGGGTGGGACATGAGCCGCCAGGCTTCGTCGTAGATCACCCACCGTTGCCCGCCGTTCGGGTCGAGCAGCGCGGACTCCATCCACGCCGACGAGCACGTCATCAACACCGAGATCAGCGTCGAGTTCTCCGTGACACGGGAAAGGTCGAGGGAGATCATCGGCAACGACGGATCGAACCGGACGGTGGACGGACCATCGAACAGTCCCGCCAGGTCACCAGCCACGAGACGGCGCAGCGCGTGACCGACCAGACGCCCGTCCTCGGCCAGCCTGCCGTCGGCATCCGCACTGGGGGCCAGGATGCGTTCGACGACCATCGGCAGGATCGGCACATCGTTCTCCCGCACCGTCTGGGTCAGGGCGATGTCGATCGCGGTGTGCTCCAACGGCGACAACCCCCGTGCGAGCACTGTCTCGGCGAGCGCACCGATCAGGTCACGACGCCGGGCCGCGACCGTGTTGGTCCACTGCTCATCCGAGAGGCCCGCTGGCCGGTGGCCCTCGTCGAGCGGGTTCAGGCGGGTGTTGAGGCCGTGGCCAAGGACGATCGCGCGTCCGCCGACGGCGTTGGCGACCGCCGTGTGCTCGCCCTTCGGATCGCCGGGAACGTATACGCGCCGCCCGAACGGCAACGACCGCGTGTAGAGCGACTTCGCGAGGCTCGACTTCCCCGAGCCGACGATCCCGGCCAGCACCACGTTCGGGGCGGTAATAATCCCGCGCGCGTATAACACCCACGGGTCGTAGACGAAGCTCCCACCCGAGTACAGGTCCTGACCCACGAACACCCCATCGGCACCGAGACCACCCTCGGCGACGAACGGATACGCCCCCGCCAACGTCGCCGACGTGTCCTGATGCCGCGTCAGATGGAACCTGCCCGGCGTCCGCAACCGCGCGGCACCCGCTTCGCCCGCCTTCGGCAGGTAGATCGTGGCACGCCGCTCGGCCCGCTCTTGCTCGGCCTTTGCCTTCGCGGCCGTGAGCGCGGCCTGGCGCTGCTCGGCATGCAAGCGGGCTTCTGCGCGGCGGCGCTGCTTGCGGAGCTTCCGCCGTTCCTTCGACGGCGCCACCAGAACGGCGGTGTGCAGCCGCTCCTGATCCTGGGTCACAGCCCCAGCCCCCGCGCCTGCTTCACCGCAGCGATCTTCGCGGGCTCGAACCACGACCCATCCGACTTCGACGGAACAACCGCCCGCTTCGGAGCACCCGGCGATGAGTGCGACACCCGCAGCTCCGGGCCGTTCCGCGTCGGGGACGGCCCGGTCTGTGCCGCTTCCTGAGCCTCGGTGTCGGGTTCGGTGTATCGGCGCAGCAGCGAGATATAGCCGATGTGAGGGTTCACCAGCAGCGCGTAGTCTCCGGAGATTACGACCTGGTCGTCGGTGCCTTGGCCTGGCTCGTTGTACACGTACCCGTTCTCCAGCGCGGCCCGCGTGGTCTCGTCGCCGTAGTCCCACTGTGCGAGGTAGTCCACCGCATCGACGTGTCCCAGTTCGCTGAGGATGCGCAACGGCCTGTCGGCCTCATCACCCTGGAGGAACACCACGTTGACCCACCTCGACGGCGCGGCCTCCTCGACGACGGGGTCCGGGTGCCATGCGATCCTGCCGGCCGCGATGAAACCCTCAGCGAGCCGGTCGTAGGCCCGGTCGACGAGGTTCGACGCCTGGCGCAACTCCTCCGCAGTAGCCAACGCATCCCGCACCCCGGCCTCATGGTTCCCGTCGTCGTTGAACGCATGCGCGGCCTTGCGCTCGTGAACATCCGCGATCTGATCGAGCACCTGCCGCAGCGACCTCATCCCCGACGACAGATCGCCGATCACCCCATACATCTCGGCGGGCTGATCGAAGCCCCGGCTCGCGTGAGCCAACCCCCGCAAAGCCTCGGACGCCTCAGCAGCGTCAGCAGTCGAATCGAAGAACGTGGGCACGGTGACCTCCTGGTACAAGTGGGTTGAGTCACCAGCCAGGTGCGCTCCTCAGCCCGATGTCAGTGCCCACCCATACCCTTGAGGCATGAGTTTTGCTGCCTCCGTGTTGCGCGTCATGATCGCTTCTCCATCCGACATCCCCGACGCCCGCGATGCCGTTGAGGCAGCTATCAACGACTGGAACAACGCGAACGCCACGAACAAGCAGGTAGTGCTGCTTCCGTGGCGGTGGGAGACCTCGTCGGTGCCCGTCCTCGAGTAATTGTCAAGACCTGTGGATCGGCGTGTCACGCGACGTGTTGTTGACCTCCTGATTCTTCGGGTCGTTCGACGAGCTTGCCCTTCTCGAAGGTGGCGCCGGCACGGACCAGGGCGACGAGGTG
>JAZDRN010000015.1:0-48165 GCA_047501485.1 Actinomycetaceae bacterium L2_0104
CACCTCGTCGCCCTGGTCCGTGCCGGCGCCACCTTCGAGAAGGGCAAGCTCGTCGAACGACCCGAAGAATCAGGAGGTCAACAACACGTCGCGTGACACGCCGATCCACAGGTCTTGACAATTACTCTTTTTGAAGTGCCTGCGCGCCTTCTGATGCCTCAAGGCGCGAGTAGTCACCGTCCGCCAAGATTACAGATTCGGCATCATTCCACACACCATGCAGATGGACAATGTCGCTTGTCTCGCCCCGTAACGCGCGTTGAACTCCACTCGGATCACGCCATGTAACAGAGCTACGATCTAATGCATCCTCAAGGAGCGTGTCGTAGTTGGTTGTAAGTATCGGACGCTTCAATTTCCCTAAGGCGATGGCGACTGCGGGATCGGATACCGTCAAATCTCCCACGGACTCCTCCAACCAACGCCCAAACGCAGCCATGCCACCACTCTGGAGTGCGGTCTCAACCACCGTCGCCGCGCTTATTGTCATGGCAGTGGTGCCAATATTGAGAAGGCTTGCGACACTCGATGCGTACTGACCGGATTCGCTTGAATCCATTCGATCCAGATAATCCGCACCCGCCCTTAGCAACCCCGGCCATGAAGCAAGCGGACTATTGCTCGTCAGCGCGGCAGAGACACCAGTGCCGACGACTAAGACAACATCGTTATCCTGAAGCACGCTCTTCAGCGATTTCACGTTCTCTCCTATACCGCTCAGAGACCAACCAGTATTACGCTCAGTTGGAACAGGCCTGCGAAGCTTGTAAAGAAGCCTGTATTTCTACAGTACCGGAAGGGTTATCTTGGAACTGAGGCAACACGCTACGCCTGAATCCACACCCAACGAGGCGACCGGGCCGGCCATTAAACGGTCGCTCCCCCAACTCTCAACGTGCCCGGATGTGCGATTGAGTCTGATCCAAAACAAGTCCACTTACAATGACGTATCCGTCATTAGCGACTTTTTCGGAGACGCGTCGAATTATCGATGAACCATAATTGGTGGGTGTTCGTGTTCCGACTATGGCAACCTGCTTGTCAGAGACAAGCGCCATCACATCACCTCAAACAATCAACAGCATGGGAAAGCTTTCATTGCAGAGCAGTCGACAAGGATAGCCATTGGATAAAGGATGCAAAACTGACTACCCTAAACCACTCGCAACAGATATAGTCTCTGATGCCATCTCAAGACGCTCAGACCAAGTGACGGAAGCACTGTCGATAGCCTTCGTAAGCTGGGAAATCCCCAGCCATTCTAAGAAATCAACACTATCCATAGTCAGACGTTATCCGTAATTGTTCTCTGCACTGCCAAAGTAGGTTCTGAATCGTCTTAGGACCTACCCCATCAAAGTGTTTTAGAGCGAGGAAAAGAGCAGCATCACTATGATTCTTCCAAAAGAATCTTACGCAGAGTGCTCAATTGCTAGTGCGTCAAACGGCGACGGCCAATTATATCGACACCACACAAATATGCTCATCTCGACATGGACGACCCAAAACTCACGCATCAATTCGGTTCAGTTCCTATCATGTTCCAGGGGAAGCAACTCAGAAAACTAGAGAACCCAAATAACTGAATTCGCGCCCTAACGATGAAGGCGCTGAGCAGAGTCATCGGCCGGACAGAGATCAGAAATTAGCTTCCAGAAGCCGGGCCAATCGCGGCAGAGAACGGCAGTCCCCGCATGAAAGAGTCCATATATTCCCAGTCGGGTTGGCCAGCTGCATCTGCCGGTAGGCGAATCTCGGTGGTCTCCATGTGTTTGACGCTCCACTTACGCCCGTACGAGTACCGGAACTTCTCGAGCATGATCACCGCACACACGAACAGGCCCTGAGTCGCAGTCAACGCCCCCTTCTTAGCGGACCACACACGCACGTCATCGGTCGCAAAGTATGGCACCGGCTGAAAGAAGGCCGTCCCAACAGAGCCATTGCGAGCGACGGAGATCGTACCTCCAAGGAAGTTCGGTGCGAGGTCAAGGTGACGCGACACGCCGTTATTCTTGGCGGACGACGTGACCTGGGGTGTTGCCCCGGGAACCTTCAGTATGGCCGGAACATACTTGCCGGACGCGATGTCGAACAGATCCTCGACTTCAAATACGCCCCACGAATCGGGACTTGAGAGCGGAACAGCAGCACCGTCCGGTCGCGCCAACCCACCATTCGTAGGAACTTGTAACCCCTGGAGCCAGCTTGGTGGTGCGCTCGGAACTAGCAACGCACCTAACGTTCGGTTCGCCTGCCGACCGTAGGAGAACCTGTACCGGTTCTCCCAGATACAGCGGCACCACCAGAGTTTCTCGACGGTCGTCATGGTCGAATCTTTGGCGGTGAGGATCATGACATCCCGTCCACACACGAATGGCTCAGGCTGCACGAAGGCAGAGAGTACGCCGTTACCCCCAAGCGCGACGGTGATCTCACCTGAAAGACCGGGTGTTAAATCCGTCAACACACGGGCAGTGATTCCGTTATTCCCCATCGCTCGAGACGCAAAGTTAACTCCGTTCGGAGCCGTCACCTGTTTGAGAGCGTTCAGTTCAAGGGAATGCCCATACCTTAGGTCAAAGATCCCGTCGAGCCGCTTCATTCGTCACCAGCCTCGTCCGGTTCGACCGACCCACGTAGCACGAAGAGGGCGTAGTCTAGTAGCACCCTCTCCAGATCTGATTTGTCGAGCTTTGAGTAGTCCGTCTGCATGTAGGCTTCGGCGACCCATTCATCATCAGCTGTCACTTTCTGCATAACGGATTCCCCAGTGCACACCTCTCGATTTCGGAACATCTCGACCCAGTGATCACGCCTATCCGGCCATGTCTGGTTCCGGTCCACACGGCCAAGGTTCTTCACTTTGACGAACGTGTCGTCGCGCCAGTAGCCGAACCACGTTTTTCTGTCGGACCGAATGTGAGGAGTTCCCGCTGTGAACACCATGATGCACGTAACAACTCCGACCGGGTAGAAGATCTCCGGGGGCATCGACATGACAGCTTCAAGTGTGTGCTTTTTGAGCAGGTTGCGTTTGTCGTTGCTCGGCGCAGTCGCACATGAGATCGGGAGGATCGCGATACCGGTCCCGCCGGGAACGAGCGAGTCGAGCATCTGCTCGACGAACCGGAGTTCGTGGAGATCCTCCTTCGACTTGGCGTATGGCGGGTTGATCATTCCGATGTTTGCGTGGTGGCGCTTGACAGCTGTCGTAATGGCCTTGTCGAAGCAGGAGCCTTGATGCAGGTTGGCCTTCCCGTCACCACGCAGGATCATGTTCGACGCGGCCAAGGCGTACATCGTCGGAGATTGCTCAACACCGATCAGCTGCTTCTTCTTGATCGACTCCCGTTCTTCCTCAGTGGTCGCGGTTTTCATCATCTGGGCCATCGCGGAGATGAGGAATCCTCCGGTTCCCGCACAGATGTCCAATACCGTATCGTCCTTAGTTACGTTAGCGATGAGGCTGAACAGCTCCGTCACATGCTTGGGAGTGAGGACGATGCCGAGACCTTTACCGTCACCACCCGTGTACTTAAGGAATTCGCCGTAGAACGCGCCGACGACATCGAAATCTTGGTAGACGGTAATGAAAGGCATGACCTTCTCGGCCAGCATCGTTACGATCTCGTTGAGGAGACCTTTCGGATAGCCCTTCGTCGGTTTAGACAGCTCAGGGTGAACTTGGATACCAGTGAACGGCTGGGTGATGTTCTCCAACTTGTAGACAGGGAGCTTCGCCGTCCGGATGACCTTCTTGATGGAGTGGATCCAGAATTCGGGCAAGTCTTCAGCCGAGTAGGCATCGTAGGTCTTAGCGAAGACAGGGTCTTTGAGAGCGATCAGCGTGCCGGCGACAGCGAGCGGCTTCTCCTTCTCTTCGAGCTCGGCCTCGTCGCGCATGAAGACGTGCATCTCCTGGGAAAACGAGATGAGATCGTCCACGCGCCGACGCTGGACATCGGGGTCAAAGGACGCCGCGGCGAACAAATCATCGAGACCAATCATCTCGGTGATGGGAGCCCCGGTTGGCGAGATGAGGTCGTGCTCCTCAGTCGTTCCCTTGGGCATGACGAAGAACGACCACTCGTTAGTCTGGGGCGTGCCTGAGACGGCGATTGCAATCACCGTGTACTTCGGGGTCAGGTGACGGGCATAGTGGAGGACGCCGTCCACGGCATAGTCCTTCGCTTGATCACGGCTGGCCGACACATGACGGCGAACATCGGCCTTGCACTCAATGACGATGACCATGTCAGGAGTGGCAGGCGAGGTGATGATGAACTCGGGGTATCCCGCTGCCCTACCTTTGCCGCTCTTAGTTGCCTTGGATAGTCCTTTCCGGATGTCCTGGATTGCAGACTGCTGCTTCTCTAAGACGATGCGCTCCGGGTCCTTGTAGTAACTGAGACGCCGCAGGGCTTCCTCGACCAGATCTTCAGTGATTCGTTCGTTTGCCACGAAGAACAGTATATGGGAGATCGGGAGAGTGCCCGACCAGTTTCTGTGACGCATGCATGCCATGGTGAGGGATGCGTCCAGTACTATTGCGGCGGGCACCGCGGCCTGTGGCCGCGTGCCATTCAAGGCCTCCTTGGGACGCCCGGCCTGTCGGCCGGGCTCGCTTGGTCGCGGGTAAAAGGATAGCCGCCCACAGTTGCTCAGGCAATGTCTGACAACAGGTCATGGGATTAGCTCTCCAACACCTGACAAGCGAGCAGAGAAGTGCCCGGCCGGAGGCCGGGCCGTGGATTGCGACCGCGCCGTCAGGCGCGGCTCGCCACAGTCGATGCGGAAGGGTTCGTCAGCCACAGTGCATACTGCCGGTCAGGCTCGCTTCGTCGCGTGTAGAAGGAGGCGCTGGCCAAGGTCGCGTGTGGAAGGATTCCTTGTCTAGTTGTCTAGTAAGCAAGACACGTTCGTCGCAAAACTAGACACAAAACTAGACAGGACTTTTCGTTGGTATATCAACGATTCTCTACTCTAGAACACCCCTTTGTCTAGTTGTCTAGTAAAAATTAAGGTTAGGTATAGGGAAGAGCTCCTTTCCTTATATGTCTCTCTATAAAGCTGGACTTTGAAAAATTACTAGACAGCTAGACAAGGCCGCTAAACCGTTGCAATATCAACGATTTGTCTGTCTAGTTGCGAAACTAGACAAACTAGACACAGCGCGACCTTGGCCTACTTCTGGTCATTCTTCGTCCAGATCCTGACCACACGACTCTCTTCGACACGCCTTGTTCATGTGAGCAGCTATGAACTTTCCCGCGCGACCGGCCCTTGTCTCAAATTACACAATGCGGCGTGATAATGCTATAATCAAAGTCAAGGACGCACCAGCCTAACGGTGCGGACGAACCGGGGCGGTTCAAAGAACCGCTGGACTTGGGCCTCAGGCCTGAGAAACCCATCCTCGCGATGATTCGAGGCTCTGGGGTGTGAGACGCCGGGATCGACGTGGGCTCGCCTGTCAGATGCAGGAGTCGAGACAATATCTGCGATTCTTCGGTAAGAGGTCTCCACGTCATGTCAACACCTGTTTTTTCATCTGTCGAGCGTTTGTACACGCTGTCAGAGCTGACCGAACTGGGATACGGATCCCGCGCGACGCTTTATCGTCGGATCGCGGACGGCACCGTCCCTGCGGTTCGGACCTCCCCGTACAGCGCGTACAAGATCCGGGAGTCTGACCTCTCTATGCTCATTCACGCTGTTGATCCCGCGACCGTAGCTCCGGGAATGATCGCTCGCCACGCATAAGAAAAGCGCCTCGGCGATGACCGGGGCGCTCCGTGAAAATCAGATTCTCACAACGAGTTCGAGCTCGTTTCTCATTCGAAAGACAACTCAATTATGGCAGATTCAGCCGCCCCAAGCAACCATTCGTCTACCCCGGAACCCCCTGCAGGAGACTCAGAGGCAGACCTGCTCCTTCCCGAGGATGAGCCCCACTTCGAGGACTCTGACTCAGAAAAGACCTCCTCCTCCTCCAGCGACCAGCCGGTCCCATCGATTTCCACCGAAGCGTTCCTAGAAGTGCAATCGCATTTCGCCGCCACACCCCAGACCATGGCCCCGATCAACGACATGGTCACGCGCGCAACCATGGCCTACCTCCGTCGGATCGACCCGGGGAACCCTCCCACGCCCGACGTCCTCGAACGCGAGCTGCTGGCAACCGTCAATGCCGTCATCCGCATGGAGAACCAGAAAGCCGCCAGCGCCACGGAAAAGTTCGCACTGCTGCGCACCCTGACCGAGTGGCAGGTCGCCCATGTCATGATGGACTGCGACCACGTCGTCCGTCTGGTCGTGGACGAGTCAGGCGACGACGAGGTGATCCCACTGGGCATTTACCAGTCGTCCGGCGTGGGCCGGGGAACTTACTCCGTTAACCGGAACCTGATCAGCGCTCGTGCTCGCGAGTACAATCCGCAGATCGGCAGCCGGGGGATGACAGATGTCATGGCGATCCTCGCAGAATCCGCGCCGAAGGTAGAGGTATGCAGCGATCGCGACTTGATTGCCGTTAAGAACGGAATCGTTGACTACAAGACGAAGACCTTGCGGCCGTTCTCGCCGGACATCCCTCTTCTTTCTAAGATCGGCGTCGAGTACGATCCCAGTTTTTCCACGTCCCCGGTGATCGTTGAACCTGACCGTGACGATTGGGAGGTCGAGACGTGGATGGAGACAGTGTTCCCCGATCCCGACGACCGGGCGTTCGTCTGGCGGTTGATTGGTGCGGCGATCCGTCCGAACGTCCGCTGGGGTGTTTCCGTCTTCTTCTATAACACCCGCGGGAACAACGGCAAGGGAACCGTCCTCAAGCTCATTCGTTCCCTCGTCGGCCCGAAGCACTGGGGCACGATGCCTCTGGCTGACTTCGACAAGCCCTTCCGTTTGGCGGGAATTGTGGGCAAGACCGCGTTCGGCGCGGACGAGAACGACGTAGGCGACTACCTCGAAAAGATCGCCAATTTCAAGTGCGTCGTGACGAACGAACCAGTGAAGATCGAGCGCAAGGGCAAGGATTCCTACTCGTACATCCCCCACGGCATTGTCATCCAGTGCGTCAACGAGATGCCACGGGTACGTGACAAGACTGACTCGTTTTACCGGCGTCTGATCCCGCTGGCCTTCACCCAGCGTTTCCAGGGCAACGAGAAGAAGTACATCAAGGACGACTACCTCACGCGTCCAGAGGTCCTTAAGTACGTCCTGTGGAGGGTCATCAACATGCCGGATTATTACGAACTCGAAGCACCCCCGTCTTCGCAGGCTGTCATGGACGACTACAAGGTTGCCAACGATCCAGTGCGCGAGTTCTGGGCCGAGATGGAGGCTCAATTCGTCTGGGATCTGCTGCCACGCGATTTCCTCTACGACCTTTTCGTCGCCTGGACTCACCGGACAAACCCTCGGGGCGAGGCCCTCAAGAGGTCTAAGTTTTACAACGATCTGAAGACCATTGTCACCGATGAGGGGTCGTGGGACGAAGGGCAGTTCCGGACATCTCGTTGGATGGACGCCGCTGAACCCCTCATCGCCGAATACGACCTGAAGTCGTGGCTGACACCCGGCTATGCGGGTACCGACCAAATGAAGAAATCGCTGCCCCTTCTCAAGGACCGGTACTCCGGCCTGCGCCGCACCGGCTGCGATAACGCCCAGAACACCGATCTCACCCCTGACAATGACAAGGAGAACTAACATGCCCACCTCTCTCAATCGAGCCCCACGCTGGCTCCTCGGCCTGCTGACTCTCATCATCGTCGCTCTCGCCGTCCTGTCCTTTGCCGTGTCCTTCGTGGCGTTGCGCGACCTGGCCGCCCGCTCGGGGGTCCCCAACAATATCGCATGGGCTTGGCCTTTTATCGTGGACGGCCTCATTGTTGTCGCGATGCTGTACATCTTCACGCAGGAGGAAGGCCGCGTTTTCGCGTGGGGAGCACTCGGGATCTTTGCAGTGATCTCGATCATTTCCAACGGGATGCACACGTGGATCACCCTCGATCCGTCGAAGGGCGTCGCACCCGTCTTCGCCATCGGCATGGGCACTGTTCCGCCTATCGCGCTGCTAACGGCTTCGGACCTGCTGGCGCGAATTTTGACCGCTTCGCGAGCCACTCGCGCCATTGTGGAGGATGCTGTCGTGGATAGTTATGCCACGCCTTCCGAGCCGATACCACCGGTGGAGCCGCCCGCTGTGGAGGTGCCAGCCGCTCTCACCCTCCCTTACACGCGTCCGGCGATCGAGCAAGGGAAGGATGACCTGGCCGAGGTTGACGCTCCGTCTGTCGCAGAGCCCGGTGACATCGCATCTATCGCTGTCACTCCACATGTCATCAGTCCATCGGCCCCCGATGACATGGCGCTCGCACCTGTCACGCAGCTTCACGAGGTGACATCCGTGGCACCTGTCCGCAATGACGGCCCCGCCGTCCCTGACGATCCTGATGGGCAGGTGGCGTGGCTGGTGCATCGCACCGAGAACGGGGGCGACATGGCTCTGGAAACGCTCATGGAGTGCTTCAAGTCTGCGGGCCTGAGCCTATCCAAGCGGACGATTCAGCGTCGTCTGTCCGACGCCCGGTCCCAGCACCCCGACGCCTTCGCGTCCTGACTGGAAAGGACAAGTCGATGATCACTGAAACCCACCAATCCGTAGGAGCATCTGAGGCTCACGAAATCGCTCCAGAAGCGCCTGGCGGGGTCTCCGGGTCATCCCGGGACCGCGACGGACCTTGCGCCCCTCACCGAGCCGCCTGCGGCTCGTGGAGAAGTCTCTCCCCCGCTGCCGTATCGGCCGTCCGCCGCACGAATCGTATGAAGAATTTAGCAACCACAACGAAACCAAGGAGAACAGCATGAGCGATAACCATCCGGTCCAGCCACGGCAGATCTGGGAACACAATCGGCATGAGAAGGACCCGATCATCGTCACGGGCATCACCGATACGGACGTCGTCCATTTCGTCTTCGATCGGCCGGGCAGCTGGCTGGTCGGGAAGGACACGATGAAGATGGAGCATCTCTTGGCCAACTACCACCTTGCCGAGGTCAGCGACGAAGTGAAGAACTCCCTCGCCAAGATCGACATGCGGTGGATCGACGAGTCGCTTGACGACGGGCCGGACAACGACACAACCAACAACGAAAAGGAGGACTAGCCATGTCCATCAAGAACAGCCGCGATGAGAAGATATTGGAGCTGCGCCGTCAGCTCGAAGAGGTCGAGGCCGAAGCCCGCGCCGATGAGAAGGCCGAACAGAAGCGCATCGATCAGGCCAAGAGGTACGCAGGTAACGCGCATACCCGCACGATGCTCGCGCTCTACGATCTGTTGGGCATCGAACCCGAGTACCCGACCACGCGCCGACGCAAGGACAAGGACGGGAACGAGGTCGAGCGCGAGGTCGCGGTTGATCGCGATGAGACCGTGCGCTCGGGCCGGCTGCTGACGATCATCGAGACTCTTGTCGACAGCGCCGATCAGGAGCTGCTCGACCGCCTCGCTCGCGAGGATGAGGAGGGCCGCCTAGCACGCAAGCCCACGCCCAAGCCTGTCAAGGCTAAGGAGAACGCCGAGTCGGGCGAGGAGCCCGACGACGGCGATACTTCCAACGCGCAGTCCGAATCGTTCTCCGGCGAACTGCCGTCCGAGTCATTCGACGGCTACGGCCGGTCCGCGTCGGCGTTCGAGGATACTTCCCATCAGATGACCTACGCGTAGTCACCAGATCGTCAGCGCCGAGACCCCGGTGTCATCGCTCAGGCGGTGCGCCGGGGTTTCCTTATGCCCTAGCCCCGGGGAGCTCCATCACTGCGACCGGAACGCTCCATCGTCCGCTACTAGTCTTGGTGCCGCATCGCTCTGCGGCACCGGAGATCACCGGGCGACGTCAACGCGGCCGAGGCACACCGGTGCCGAGGGCGTTCGTACGGGGGTGGGCCGCGCAGCGGCCAAGGGGGCAGCGCCCCCTCCCGAAGGCCGAGCGCGTAGCGCGACGGCCTGAGGCAAGGAGACTGACAACCACTGCGCGAAGCGCGGGTGAGCGAAGCGAGCATATGTTGTCAGTCTGCTTGCCGTCCTCCCTTTCGTCGCACATTTGACCCGGTACCCTGCTACGGATTTGCGGTCGATCATGTTATAATAAATGTATCCCTCCCCACTCGAAATGCGTCAAAAGGCGCATTGTGTCGAGTGGGGGTGATTCCGTTGAGTACTGCATCAGCGACGGGGCCGGCTGCGAAGCAGTTGTCCAAGGACGCCAAAGGCGTCTTCGTTCCCATGACGCCCGATCGGCTGGCCAGCATCGACGCCGATCGGAGGATTCTCCATCTCTCGCGTGGCGGCGCTCTCGCCGCCATCTACGACGCGTTCCGCACCGAAGCGTTGGAACGCACCCAAGAACATGCAGCTGTGGCCGGAGCGGCAGCAGAGGTCACAGCTGATCTGGCCGATGCGGTCAACGCGTTGGGCAGGGCATGGGACGAGCGCGCGAAGCAGCGGGCGGCCATCGGTAACCATTCAAATCAGATCGCGAAACTCGCCAACGTGTACCGCCTCAAGCAGGCCGCCGGCGAGGACGTCACGGACGAGCAGGTCGATGCCTTGAGCCTCGCCTTGGCAGGGGTCGAGCGCGCCCTAAAGAAGCAGGCTGCCATCGAGAGCGCCGATGACGGTTTGCGGGCCGAGGTCAGGACCGCACTTGGTGACCTGCGGAGGACCCCATGAGCGCCGGGCTGACGAAAGGCGGCGTCACGATCAAGGTCCTAACCGGGCGCTCGGCCGCTGATCTCCTGACGTATCGGGACAAGGTGGACGAGGGCCAGGAATCGCACGTCTTCGATGCGACACGGCACTGCTCCCACGATGTCGGGGCGCAGATCGCCGAATGGCAGGACGTCCGTATCGCCCACGGCACCGACGGCAAGATGAAGACCACCCGCGCCAGGTACGAAACCGTGGACCCAGAGACTGGATTGCACGCCAACGGCAAGCGCGGGACGCATGTGCGGTACTGGGACGAGAAGTCGAACCGGTGGCGCAAGCGGGTAGCCGTGCCGAATGAGACGCCCACACACCTGCGCTTCGAGCCGAGGATGCCGCTGGAGAAGGAGTCCGAAGCCACCCACACCATCTACGCCTTCGGGCGCGACATGGTGAACCCGGACAACCCGGAGGACATCGATCGCGCATTCCAAGTGGTCAAGGCAGAGCGCGATGACTTGTACCCTGGCCTGCAGGAGTCGATGTGGCTGGAGAAGAACGGCAAATCCGGTCTGGTCCACGTCCACGTTGCTTCTAACGCCACGATCTACGAGGGCTTCACCCACGGCGGCCGGGACTATGTGGCTGGCAAGAAGATGGCCGGTGGGATCGTCAACGTCGATGCGGTGCGTGCCTCGTTCGAGAACTACTTGGATGCCCACCCCGAATACGGTTTCGAGCAGTCCCTGGCCCGCGTAGGCACCAAGGAGTACAACGCCGCGCAACGCCGGTCCGGCCAGAAAGACTACTGGGACCAGACGCGTGGCAAAGAATCGAATCACGACAGAATGCGCAGAATCGCCGGAGAGTCACTGGAAGATCCCGCGGTCACCGATCGGGACTCTTTCATCGCGGAGATGAAGACCCGCGGCGTCACCGTCACGGAGACAGGCCTGCGCCGAGGCGTGGCGGGCAGGAACCACGATTACACGTACCGGCTCGTGGGTGCCAAGAAAGGTGACCACGGCGCGCGTGGCACCACCCTCGGCGACATGTATTCCTACGATGCGATTGGTGCTCAGTTGGACCTGAAGGCCGTCGGCAAGGAGCTCGAAGTCGATGTGCCCCAGCGCGTCGGCCAAGCGAAAGCTCTGCCGTTTGAGAAGCAGCCGCTCAGCCGGGCCGAGCAGCAGGAGCTCGCGGAACTAACGGAGTCCGTCGAACGCCTCGCGGATACCGAAAAGCAGGCGCAGCTACAGGTGTCACGGACTACCGTGGAGGAGCTAGCGGACTCGACTGCCCGTGACATGGACAGGATCATCGCCGACTCCCGCGCGCGAGGGCTTCTTCGGGGTGAACGGGCACGCGCGGAGGAAGTTGCCTCTCCTGTGTCACGACGCGGTACGGATGATGCCATCACGGCGTTCGAGCAGTGGCTCGTTGACATGCGCGACACGTCGTCTGAGGAGGGTGTCACGATTGCCGCCAATGGCACGCCGCATGACACGGCTTCTGATGAGATGACATCGTCTTCCGCTCCGGCCCGCGCCATCGAACCCGAGTCCCAGATCGATCTGTCGTCGCGGTGGCACGAGTACCCCACCGAAATGCGTCAAGTCTCCCATGACATCGAGCATGGGGTGCGCCAGACGTATCCCGATTGGGACGAGCGCCAAGTCGAGGACGCCGTGCAGCAGGGCCTCGCTTACAACGCTGAGGAGGGACGCCTCGATCAGCTCCTCACGAGGCACCGCGAGATCAACGAGCGCCGTGCTACCGAAGAGCGGCAAACACAGAACTCTGCCTTCGCTGCTTCTCCGGTCGAGACGGTCCCCGGCTCTCTTGCAGCTCCGTCAGTGTCCACTCCTGCCCGTCAGCCTTGGCAGTCCCGCCTGAGGGATGTGGACACCACGGGCAGGAGCGAGAAGATGCAGGCCCGTATCGAGGGTGTCGCAGTGCTCGATGAGCGCTGGCACGATTCGATGCCACAGACTGATGAGGAACATCAGGCTTTTGAGAAGGAGGTCAAGGCTGCGGGCGGCGTCGCGGGCTCGTTCCTAGAGACCTACGGCGATCGCGTGAGCCCGGACGTGCGCCAGGAGCTCACACGCCGAGCCGAGAGCTACGAGGCTAGGGCGATGGACTACGAGGTCAACCAGAAGGAAATGAAAGCCGCGGAAGAGTACGGGGCTAGATATAAGGATCCAAAGGTTGCACTCCGGTCCCCTCGGTATCAGGAGCACGCGAAGAAGGCAAATACGGCCGCCGAACGGTACCAAGAAACCAGCGAGCAGATCGCCCGCGGGGATTACTCGCGCTCTGATCGGGACCGTGAGCAAAAGGCCCGCGTTGAGGCGCGCAAGCGCGATCAACGTGCCCAAACAAAGGCGAATCAGGAGAGGAGGGAGAAGGCACAGAGTCAGCAGGACGAAGGAATGAGCTTGTAATCAGTCAGAACAAAGATGGAAGGAGCCAGAAGTGGCAGCCAACACCGATCCCCAGACCAGGAAGATCAATCAGCACATCATCGAGCACGGGCAGAAGAGTGCGGCTCGCAAGTATGACGAGAACTCACAGGAGTTCCGCGAGGCCCAAATGGATGCCCAGCGCCGACAGAAGGCCCAGAGGGAGCGCCAGCGCCAGATGAAGGAGGTAGCCGAGCAGGAGTCCAAGCAGCAGGCTCAGAAGGCTCAACGTCAGCGCCAGAAGAAGGAGCAAGCCGATCAGCAGGCCCAGCGCGAGAGGGCATTGGAGATGCAGCGCCGGCAAGCCCAGCTGAACGCGAAGACGAACGAGCGGAACCGCGCCCAGAGCCAATCTGCCGGGATGGGCATGTAACTATGGCGTTCCACCAGATTGACGGGCTGACCGGTCATCTCGGGTTCCGCGGCCAGGCCAACTACTGGACGTGCGACGAATGTGGCGGCGATTGGACCGATGGCGAAGATGAGCGCCACCGGCACAGCTGCTCCTCGTGGACGCCGCCAGTCGAGGCCGAGCCCGCGGTGCCCGACTACCTACGTACCACTGACCGGAATCTCTACACGGTGACGAAGAATGGCCTTGAAAGGGTCCGCGATGTCGAGCGGCGGAAAGCACGGGAGCGTGCAGCCCGCCAACACTAGTCAATAAGTAATGAGCTAAAGATAAAGAACAGCCCCGATGGGAATGACCGCCGGGGCTGTGTTATGGCTGCAACTATCTGAATGCGCGAAGGGGCCCCAACTTTAGACTGGATACGCCATCCAGTGAAAGCTGACACCGAGACTCCTCAGTCCTCCAATTCTTCGCTGTCATCCAGTTCTCCGCTGGCGTCCTCGTTGCGCTGCCTGACTGTGTTATAACCGAATGGATGTTCGTCCTTATAGACGGAACCAAGGGTATCCATCCACCAATGCTCACGCTGGATGATCTTGCTCGGTTTCGTTGACGGGTCGAATACCTCAAGAATGGAGTATTGGAAGTGCTCTTCGATGTGCTCGCGAGAGAGCTTCTTCAGCCGAGTGTTGGTGCCATCATGATCGTAATAGGCGTATTCCTTCCAGCGAGATAGCAATCCCACACTGTCGCCTTCGTTGGAGTATGCCGATCCGACGTAGTGCCAACCGTTGCTCATATCCGTCTGCAGGTAGATGGCGCTCACGCTGTTTAACGCTGGTGCCCACTCCGGGTTCTCGACCGCAGCGACGAGCTCAGCATGATTCAGCCTGAGCTTGTTGAAGCCTGGGAATGGCAAGATGCTTTTGGAAGAGCGAGCTACGCGATCCACGACCAAGTGTTGTGTTACATACTCGCGCACAGATGGTCTCGAGAGGTTACGCGTCAGGTGGGCGCTCCCCCGAATCCTTCGCGCCTCGTCAAATCGCGCAACCAAGCGACCTTCTAGTGCGGAATATCGGTCGAGCATTCTATATCTCATCGCCACATTCCCATTTGAAAGTTGGATCTCCGGTTGCGAAACCTCAAAAAGTCCGATGAAAAGCCATTCAGCCGGCCTTAGTTCCACGAACTGCAACACATATCGAGTGTGTATATACCAGCCTTTCCCTGAGAACACGGTCGTGTGAGCGTGGTCCAAGAATTCAGACCTATGGTTGCGGTAGGCGTCTAGGACGTTGTAACCATCCAGATTTCCGTTCAAGCGCACCGAGTAGTCGGGCTGCTCGCTCTCTGGAATGCCAAGTAAATCAAATAGCTTGATTGGATCATCTACCATTCGTGGATCCTCGTGTCGTCAGTGATTTTCTTCTGCTATATCTGCTGAGGCCATACTCCTCAAGACAGCAAAGTCTGGATGATCTGGTTGAAAGCCAAGCTAAACGTAGCATCCCCAGCCGTTTGATCTTATCACTCCGTCCGTCCAAGTTTTACGATTTGAGCATATCCGTGTAGTCGGCTAGTCGAACCTTAGTTCCGGCCCGCCCGCGGACGAGGAGTCGCCCCTCGTCGCGGTTGCGCGGCAGCAACTCCGAGGCATGGTACGTCTCTGCCCGAGAGGCGGACAGGTTCGCCTGAGCGCCACGCGAATCGCGGGACTCGACCTGCATCTCGGTCGGCGGGTTCATCCACGCCGCCTGCTCCAGAATCTCCTTTTCCGGAGCGCCTATGAGGATGAGGATCGCTGGGAAAATGTCGCGGAGGATCTTCAGGCCGGCCTGCCCCCAGCGGGGCTCGAACTGGCTGGAGGCCTGTGCCGCGGCGGTGATGTGGACACCGTAGGAGCGCATGAGGCCCACATGCTCGGCCAAGCGAGGCAGCGGCACGCACTGTGGCAGCTCGTCGAGGATGAGGGCCAGCTTGGGCAGGTGCCGCTTGACGTTGAGCTTCCAGTGGCTGATGAGCGACTCGATGACCGAGGTGGCCGCGCCCGCGGCCGACCCGGAGGCCGGAGAGACTAGGTACAGCGTGGCGTTGGGCTCCTCCAGCATCGACGGCTGGAAGGGAACAGCCCCCTTGCCGCCGCGCACGGCCTTCTTCTGCCACGAAGACAGCGCCACACGCAGGTTGATACCGATCGAATCGCGTTGCTTCGGATCGAGCTGCTTCGAGGCGGCCAGATCTTCGGCATGGGCCGAGCCTGCGAGAGAAGCCCGCAGCTGTGCGACGTCCCAGTTCGGCGAGTCGGTGTCCAGATCCTCGGAGTCCTCGTCGTTTGAGCCGTCGTAGTGGATCGCTGCCTCTAGGACCCAGGAGATGCCGCCGCCCCACGTCTGGTCACCGGTCTCGGGGTCTGGGTACCAACCTCCTGCCTGAAGCAAGGCAGCCAGAGAACGCACTGCGAGCGTCATCCAGAAGCCACTGTCGCCGCCCGAGGAACCGGTCGCGCTCATGCCGAGAGAACCGACCTGCAGCAGCAGATTCGCAAGATCGAGCGCCGAGTCATCGGTCGAACCCTCTGCATCGGGGAGCAGGAGCGCGCAGGGATCGTTGACGAGCCGGACCACATCGTCCGGCAGCTCGTCCCAGTCCACTTCGCCGGTGAGGTCCAGGACGTACATGGAACCGCCCTTGGCCTGGCGGTATGTCGCGGACATTTCGGCCAGATCACCCTTGGCGGAGACAGCGCAGATAGGGCCTTCCCACGTGAGAATGGAAGGCACGAGAACGCGCCGCGACTTTCCCGCACCACTTCCTCCAAGCACAAGCAGATGCGGGCCAGTGGATGCCAATCCCGTGGTGTCGCCGGCCTTGTTGATGGCAAAGCCGCCGTAGGGCTCCCGGTCGGGAGTGTAGCTCAGGTTATTCGTCTTCTTCTTGAGCATCATGATGTTCCTTTCTTTGGGGTCTTCGGGGTCTCCCCGCCCCCGGTCTGGACCCGCCGTAGGTGATATCCGGTGCTGCTTCGTAGATGCGCTGGGCGATCTCGGCATCCTCATCGGCGGCGTGCACGGCTCCCCGCATCCATGCGGATCCGGAGAGCGAGCCCTTGAGTTTCTCCAGCTTCTGGGCATCATCTTCGGGAATTGTAATTCTCATTGGATAATTCTATATATCCCACTTGATTTATTTCAAGTAGGTCATGTAGAATAAAAGTCCCGAAGCCTCTACGAGCGCTATGAGATCGACGCATTCCGAACGGTCGATCAACCCCTTGAATTCACCATGCGCTCGGGCCGGTTCTCCCTCTCTTTCCGAGTGCCTTCACTCGGAAAGGAACGATATGTGGAAGCTCATTTTCGGCGTGATCATCACGATCTTCGTCGTCGGCGGGGTCTTCTTCCTCGGCTACGTTGTCGGCACCACGGTCACGCCGCTGGACTGCGAGGCTGTCGCCGGCGCGGTCGTGAACACCTTGGCGGTGCCCCATGTCGCGGTATGAAGCAGAGCGCAGCGCGTGGATCAAGAACCGTAGGTGGCTCGACAAGCCTGCGGCCGCACGTCGCGCTGAGAAGCTGGCAAGGACGGCCCGTCGGCTCGACCGGGCCGAGACGGGCCTGGGCGACTCTTTGCAGACCGAGGCTGAGACCAAGGGCGTGTTTCACCGGTGGACGAGCCATGAGGATTCAGCGACCTCGGCGATGGGCTTCATCGCTTTCATCATCGTCTACGTCCTCACGATCCCCTTCTGGTTCGGCGTCACCTGGCTGGTCGGCCGAGGCAGCTTCAAGCTGGCCGAGTGGCGTGGGCGCGTTCGAATCGCACTGTTCGCCGTCCTAGCCGTCATCGCGGCTGTCCTCGTTTACGTCTCGCGGATCTGGGGCTGGGACTTGGAGGCTATCTATTTCTTGGCGTGGTGCTTGGAGAAGGCCACGGGCGGATGGATCGGCCCGCTGGTCTTGTCCGGATGGTATGCAGCCGGGATCATCTCTTGGCTCAAGATCCAGATCGCACTGGGCTTTGTTTACGCAGGCTATCTCACCTACGCGTGGGGCTGGACCGCGCCGGCCGTCCGGCGCGCCGCAAAGGCCGGTAACACGAGCGACAAGGGCCTGAAGATCATCCCCGGAGCTGGGAGCACCATCGCACCTGACGCGCCTCTGCCGACCGTTCCAGACGAGGCAGCAGAAACAGACATCGCCGCCGAGGACGCGCCTCCCGAGGCCGAGCCTGTCGGCATAAAGATCATCGACATCCCACCCATGGACAACGAGGAAGAGGAATAGACCATGGAAACTGACAACAACATCAACATCAATATCGCCAAAGACTCCGAGCGCGGATGGACAATTCTCGGCACGCTGCTCGCCTGCGGAGCGGTGGGCATGCTCGCCTGGGCGATCTCGAACGCCGGGATGCTCGATCTGGCGGCCACGGGCCTTACCTTCTTCTTCATGCAGTTCGTGTCCATGATGTTCAAGGCTGGCGTGCTCACCGTGGAAGGCAAGGGCAAGCATGAGGAGGATTTCACCCAGACACGAGGGATGCTCAAGACCGCGTTCGCCGAGTTTCAGGAGTTTCAGCGGCGCTCGCCGATCTGGAGGATGGCTCTGATGGCGCTCGGGTTCACCATCGGCTACCTGATTTTCCGCTGGGGCATGAGCGTTGCCCTGGGCATCTTCAAGAACGTCTGGATCGCGGGAGCTGCCAGCGCACTGCTGGCCTCGATCATCGTTGCGCCGGATCTCTTCTCGCGCATGTTCTCCTCTATGAAGAAGAAGTCCGGGGTGCAGGTTCACAAGCCTGTCGAGACGGACGACGGGAAGGCCGGTGCGTGATGGTGATTCTGTGGATCTTAACCCTCATCATCGTGGCGGCCGCGGTGCTCCTGCTGCCGCCGGCCACCCTTGAACGATTTCAACAGACCGTGTGGTCCAAGGCGAAGAGCTTCATCAACTCGAAAACCTCGATCGTCGCTCCCACCACGATCATCCCGGATCCCCCGGCCGACCGGCCGGACGAGAACGGGGACGACGATACGAAGAAGGAGATGTGAGCATGGGACTGCTTCACAAGAAGAAGGAAAAGAAGCCGCTGGGCAAGCGGCTGAGCCGGGGCTTCGTCATCCTCGTCATCGCTTGCCTGGCGTTCCTCTGGCTGGCCGGCTGCTCCTACCCCGGCTCTAACGCTTACCGCCATCAGTCGGGCGACGAAGAACCGGCTCCGACGATCACCTTGGACCCTACCGACGAGGACTCGACGCCGGCTGAGGACACCACTGGCGATGGGGAGACCGAGAAGCCCTCCAGCGCCTCCGACGCCCTGAACATCGAACCGGAGAGCGGCACCGCTTACCTGCACGCCGAGCAGGCTTTCTCGCCTCTCTTAGAGCGCTGGGTGGTGGACGGTAGCGCGATGCACTACACCCGATGGAACTGCACGGGCGAGGTCCAAGCCGATGTCTCCGGCTCGATCTCCGTCAGCACCAAAAACGATGGCCAGGAGATCCACGAGGTGACCTGGAACGGCGAGAACCCCGAACTCTACACGGGGGACGCGCCCACGACCGACCTGCTCATCACCGATGACGTCCTCATCGGCCCCTACCAGATGGATGACCGAAGGGCCATCGCCGACACCGACACCGAGCTCCAGACCTACGTCACGATGTGCGGCAAGGCCGGAAAGGATTTGGCCGACTTCGTCTTGGGCTGACCAGCAAGCGGGAAAGAATAACCCCCAGCGCGATTGCGCTGGGGGTTATTCTTGTCGTGCGCCTGGTGGGGCTCAGGTCTGGCTCGCGTCATCGTTCATCAGGCGTCTCGCGTCATCATTTACGCATGAATACCTCCGAACATTCTTAGTGGCAGGGGGTTCCCTCCGACCCCGTAGATGTATTCCAGAACGACAGCCTTGCTCGCCAAATGAGCTCAATATCTAAAGGTACCTTCCGCCGTAGATACACTCGTCTCTAACGTGTGCTCGTTGGAATTGGAAACTGGTTAATGACGGCGAGGCCAATAGAATGTATTCCGCTCTCCACGTTTCTTACGCGGGAGCCGATGACCATACGGTCCGACGGTCTGCTCGAAGACATCTCCAGACTCGATGATCTCAAATTCGAATGCGCCCCGATAGTCCCTAGGGCCGTAGCACTGCCGTACCCAACTGTCGGGTTTAATCTTCAGCAATGCTCGCGTAACGCCTCGGTAGCACGCGACTGCGTACTCAATACTGCTTCGCTCAACCGTCCACGGAGCAAGCCTCCACCATCCGGCCGCCGATTCTCCAATCTCCTGATAATGTTGTTTTCTTTCTTCACTTGACAGCCACTCAGAACGATAACCGTGTCCATATCGAGTCCATCCGCCCGGCATTTCTTCACCGTCAGGAGTGTCTTTCCACCAGTTGAGCGTGATAGTTAAGAGTGGCAAATTGGTAGTCAAAAGAGGGGCAGCCATTTCGGCAACCAGATCATCGAGCAGCATTATCCCGTGACCACGAGATGATTCTCTTCTGGCATTGGTAAGTTGACTCTGGAGGCCTTCTGGAACGCGGCTCTGCTCCGGCGATTTTGGTAGCACCGGCATTGACTGCAACACGTCGATGCAAGCCGCCTCAACTGAGGTGTACTCAGCTTCGGTTTTCATACCGTGCCGGACGATCCATATCTGCGGTTCGAAACCTTCATGACGAATGCTCCGAATATGAGACTTCTTCGATTGGTCCTCAATCGGTTCAAAGTTCTCGTCTTCGCCCAACATCGCCTCCCGTCCATGCGAGGCGAAACGCTCACGACGGCCCTTCCCAACATAGAAAGGTATCCCCGTCCTTGGATCTACGAGCATGTAGACGTAGAGCCCGAGCTCATCCGCAACCTGCCTTTGAACCTCCGCTGACATAGAGTCAACTTGATCTGTCACGATCTCTCCTTTGGGATTCACATTCGAGGTCGGTAGTAAAACTACAATACGACACGATGATTCCAAGTTTCTTATTTACTTCACGATGTGCGGCAACGCCGGCAAGGATCTGGCCGACTTCGTTCTGGGCTGACCAAGCGGGAGGAAACAAGGATCCCCAGCACATCGCGCTGGGGATCCTTCACACCCTGGGGCTGGACACCGGGAGCAAAAGGGACTCCCGGTCGGACTCAGGCTCTGTTCTGAGTAGCACGCAGAGACGCCATGCGGGCGGCGTATCCGGCCTCCGTCTCGTGGAGCGTGACGTAAATACTCACATTGTCGGACTCGATGTCACCCAGCTCGGTGTCATCGAACTCGAAATCGACAACGAGGCCGCACTGGGACCCACGGAACTCGGGACGATCGTCGACGATGGTCCACGGGATGGAGTAGAGGAACTCCTCAGCCTCCCCCGACACGTAGAACCAATCCATCACGAGCTCGTCGAGCTCGTCGACGGAAAGGGCCTCAATCTGCTCGGCCGTCAGGTCGGTGACGATGCATGCGGGCTCGATTTCGGCGGAGAGGTTCGCTGCAAGGGCCTTCGCACTATCGAACGGGCCGTCATAATCGACCGACTTGTCATCGGCAACTGTCTTGGTGGGAAAATCTTGGGTGGTGCTCATGGGGATAGGTTCTTTCTATGCGATGATTGTCTCGACATCCCGCAATCGCGGTCGAGCCCCCATCGGTCCCGGCTTCCACCACCCCAGAGCCTCGATCTTTCACGAGGATCGGTCTCTCAGGCCCGAAGCCCAAGTCCAGCAGTTCTGTGAACTACCCCGGTTCGTCCACGGCGTTGGGATGCCGTGGCCTTGGTGGAAACTTTAGCCTCATATATGAGACAAAAGCAACTTGAGATTCGAACACGACTTTCCCATGGACTCTGGACATTTCCCGTCAGAGCCTGCATACGGCGTTGGCCGGGGATGGCCTCTCAGCTTGGGGTGGAAAGGATCTAGCCGACTTCGTTTTGAGCTAACCAGCATGTGAGAAAAAAGCACCCCTAGCACAATTGCGCTGGGGGTGCTTCACATTACGAGGAGATCATTCTGCTGCATGGTCGCAAGGGCCATTGCGCGCCTCCTTTCTTCATGTCGTGCCCGGTCTACTGCAACGCGGGTTCTGGTAGGTAGATGCCCACTCTGGCGAGTTCGGGCGGGGCCAGGTTGATTGCCGTGGCGACCTTGGACGGCAGTACGCCGGAGATGAACCACATGGTTTCTAGCGGTTCCTTGAACGTCCATTGCGGGGCGTGAATCCCCATGACCCGCAGGCGATATCGGATCGTGGCGGCGATCAGAGTATCCCAGCGTATGTCGATGCTGGCTTCCGGTTCGACTAGGCACCGTTCCAGATCATGGTACTTTTCGGCCTCTTTCAACAAATTGACCCCTTCGACCATCCAACGCAGGGCCTCCCCCTGAGATTCCTCCAGGCCGCGTCTCGTCGACCGGACGATCTCTTCGGCGGTGTACCAGTAGGGGTAGAGGGTTAGCATGTCCCCCATCGCTTCATCCTCACCGAAAATGTGGGCTCGGGCGACCCGGCCCCACAGCTTTGCCTGCGACGCATCCAGATCACCGACATTCGGAAGGTGACCCGGGGGCGGAGCCAGACGAACATCCAACGAACGGGTACGAGCCGTGCGGCGCACGTTTGCACTGATCCATCAGGACGTCCTGCCGCTCATTATGCCAGAAACGGTGCTCCATCGGCCATGAAAGCGCCCCACGTGGGCCCAGCGGGGGTCTCGATGTGGCCACGAGTGGGTTCGGCATGACCATGGAGATCATCCGGCCGTCTATCAGCGTATACCCGGTGGACAGGTGAACGGGAACGTCTACGCAGTGTCCAATAGGGTGTCGATCATCTTTGTTTGACTGGACTGTCTATAGACTTTGAGCATGAATGGACACAACGGACAGATCGTTGGCTACGTGCGCGTCAGCGCGATCGATCAGAACGAGGCGCGTCAGATCGAGGCCTTGGGCGAGGTGGACCGCCTTTTCTCGGAGAAAGTCAGCGGCAAGAACACCGACCGGCCCCAGCTCCAGGAGATGCTGGCGTACATCCGCGAGGGCGACGTGGTCCGGGCGAAGTCCCCCGACCGGCTCTCCCGCTCCACCAGGGACCTCCTGAGCCTCATCGAGCAGATCCAGGGCAAGGGGGCCCAGATCGAGTTCGTCGACAACCCGTCTTTGAACACGGACACCCCGCAGGGCACCTTCATGCTGGCGATCCTCGGGGCCGTGGCCGAGCTGGAGCGCGCGACGATCCGGGAACGGCAGGCCGAAGGCATCGCCATCGCGAAGAGGAACGGCGTGTACAAGCGAGCGGCTGCGCTCAGCAGGGATCAGATCGAGGCGGCGCGGGAGAGGGTCAGCGCCGGGGTGCCGAAGGCAGCTGTCGCGCGGGAGCTGGGCGTCTCCCGCCAGACTCTTTACACGGCGCTGGCCGGTGGTGGTATCTATGGTGATGTCTGAAGAAGTGAGGGTAGTGGAGTGAATAAAGAACAACGAGAGGAACACGCGTTAGGGCAATTTCGCTGCGCGAACGACTATCCCATTCGTTATGTGCCTCCGGGTTCTAAGGTGGGTTTACAGGAATTGCTGTCACGGCTTGTTTCTGACGATATGATTTTGGATCATCTCGAAGAACCTGATTTCCAGAGTCAGGATCGTTCTGTTGGTATTGAAGAGTTCCAAGTGACAGATAAGGAACGTTCTGGAGATAACGGTAAACCTCATAATCCTACGGCAAAACGTGAAGCAGTAGTTCGGTCCGAGGTACGTGAGACCTTGGAAAGCCAAGGGGTTTCCGTGGCTCCCGACGTGGCCATTCATAGTCGTGTCGATACAGGATTGTCTACGCATGAGAACCAGAGATATGAGTGGTGGCTCACTCATTTCAAGAGGGTAGTAGGAAAGCATTCTCGGAATGTCACGAAGTATCGCTCAAAGTTGCAGCCTGATGGGATCGTAGTATTTCTGATCACGGACGATGCAGAGCCATACATCGAACTTGACGAAGGCCTCAACCCATTTGATCAGGTTGTAGAACGTGGCAAAAATGCACCGCCTGCGAGTCCGCATTATTGGTGGAGGGACAGTGCTTTCCTTGATGCGATTCGCGATTGTGATGCTGATTTTGTGATCTGGTAACGGCCATGGCAGGAAGTCAATTGTATGAGTGGCGATCGTCGGATCAATATGCCCCGCTGTGCAGTTTATGACGTCAAGGCATTACGGAAAAGTACGTTTGGCCATGATTATGATGCAAAAAGGATGTGTCCACTTAATGAGTGAAGTGAATACGGTTGGATGGGGTGAGTTTCGGGTCGGGGACTTGTTTGATCTGAAGAAGGGTAGCCATCTCACGTCTTTGGATCGTCGTGAAGGTGAGATTCCCTACGTCGGAGCGTCGCAGTTGGACAACGGTATTACAAAGTTTATAGGTAACAACGCAACGGCCCCGTAGGAACGGCGTTTTATCAGGATGCAGCGTTCTTGGACGACGGACGATGTGAACGTGCTGCTGACCAGCAGGTGGGAAAGAAGCACCCCAGCGCATCGCGCTGGGGTGCTTCTTGCTCTTAAGCATGACACAGGAAGCGGATCAATGCCGCTTGGCTATATTGAATTTCGAATCTCAATAACCTTCTTGTGGCCATGCCGTTTTGAAAACTCGTTAACTTCTGAGACCAGCTCCACGCGAAAACTATCAATTCTATCTGCAGATTGCCGCGGGAGCATTCTATATTGTGGTTCATAGTTACGCTTGAGCTCGCTCATCATAAGACCAACTTTTAGAGCGATTTCGTCGAGTATCTCCACGTATTCATCTTCGTAAAGACTGCAATTTTTCGCTTGAATCCGCGTACCTGATATTTCACCTTCGGTGACGAGTTGCTTAATCTGCTTGAGTGCTGCCAGCATATCGTCGAAGTCGCCCTCTATTTCAGTGGAGTGACGGATCGCGTCACGATCCAGAACGCCGAGCACGACATCGAAGCAGTGTTTGTCGGACGTCTGGGTAATCTTGTGCCATTCGATCGATCGCGAGAGGCGGTCATCGAGCTCGCCTAGCTCGCATAGATTGAGGTTTTCGAGGTTTAATGCTCGAGTGCCCGTCCAGACTTCGGTGCGACATTCAGATGCCTTCGGTGTACGCGTCTTCTTTGGGCATACAACAATCAGTCGATCGTAGCATTCCTTCAAGCCACTCTTGTTAAATGTGTCTTCTGTTTTCGCGATCTTCTGTTTAGTGCAATTAGCGGTGACTTGAACAGCAATCCTTCTCCCTGGATCGTGGAGATCAATTGCTGGGAAGTTACGATTTGGAAAATTGGCGGAAACGAGGTCCCAACCTTGTGTCATGTTGAGAATCTCCTTATAGAGAACCTCGAGAGCGTTTGTCCCGTCCAGTAAATTATGTTCAATGCTCGCACTTACGTGGGTTTCCAAAAGAGCTATCTTGTCAACGATCCGAGCTTTGATTACCGATTCATTCACTTAATGACTCCATCGTTAGATCGTCAATTCTGGGGTAAGCCTTCTACGTAGCTCATCCTACGCGGAGCACGCGTCCATCAGCTTAGACCCTCTACACGGCGCTGGCCGGGGACAGCGTGTACGGCGACGCCTGAGAGAATGCGAAGAGAGAGCACCCCAGCGAGTGAGCGCTGGGGTGCTCTTCGTGCATTACAGGGACGGCATGGCACCTTGTTCTGCGAGCAAGCGTCTCACCCCCTCATCCTCACCGAAGACGTAAGCTCGGGCAAGTCGATCGGTGAACTCGGCGGCGACGGAAGAATCCTCGTCATCGACGGGGATCGTCAACAGTCGACCGCCGCCCGATGCGATAAGCTCGGCGTTGGCAACGAACAGCGCGGTGCGCTTATTGCCGTCCATGAAGGGCTGCGCCTTCGCGATCTTGACGAACAAGTCGAGAGCCCTGTCGAGCGGATCGTTGCGGGATAGAGCCGAGGCGACAAGCGCATCGAGCTCTTGTGCTGTTATCGTGGGAGGAGCGTAAAGGCCGTAGGACGTGGCCACACCGATCCGCTGATCATCTCGCCTGAGTTCGCCGGGCCGGGTCGAGGCGCTGCGCGTCATGACCGCGTTGAGGTTGCTGACGAACCTGCCGTTGACAGGCTCGCCGGTGTGATCGAGGACGTACTTGGCGGCATCCCGCAGGTCTTCAAGCAGCGCGAGGTCCGTGCGCGAGAGGATGCCCGACAGATCCCCCGATCGCAGGAAGGACCGAGTGGCTTGGCGGCCCACCTGCAGTCGGTCGAAGACCGTGCCGGCCGAGTAGACGACCGGCACGAGATCAACAACAGTCAGATGGCTCATCGTATCGCCCCCTCCCTACGTGCTGAGTCCATCAACAGGAGTGCTTCTAGGATGGCATCCGATCAACCCTGCGCTCCAATTCGAGAAGCTCACGCTCCCAAGGCTCGAGGTTCCTCACATGCTGGTTCTCGCACTCCTCCTCAAGGTCCGGGTAGACTTCGGCGATCGCATCCAGCGTGCGGTTGTGCAAGAGAACGTACGCCTGACTCTTTCCGACGAGGCCCTTCAGCTTGTCAAGCAGACTATCGTAGGTCGTGCCCTGGTGTCGAAGGAAATTGACCGTGATCCGATCGAGGAACTCGGGATCGCTGTCTGCGGCAGCAGGCTCCCAGTCATATCGAAAGCCCACGCGTTCTTCCTTGAGCACGTTGTAGTGGCCGATGGCCAGCTCGACGGCGGAGGCCATCGACCACTCCGTCACGGTGATTTCGATCTTGCTCACCAGCTCTGCGAGCTCCTGCGCGCGAGCCTCCGCGGCCTTGGTGGCGATCGCCGAGCGATCGCGGGCTTTCTTGAGACGATCATTGAACGAGGGGTCGCTCTCCGCCTCATCGACACGGCTGACGAGCCACATCTTCATCCGCGGCTTCGTCACGCCCTTCGGGTTCTGCCGCGTGTCGTCGGACTCACCGAGCAGGTCGCGGATCATGGCGTCCGTCCAACCTTTGTCCTTCAGCTGGGGAACCGAGAGCAGGTCCTCTCGCGGATAGAGCTTCTTGTGATGGGCCACTGTCGGGGCCGCGGATGCTGGCTTCCGCTGACGATGTGCGCGGGATGCTGTTTGATTTTCCATGGAAGATCCTTTTCGTTGTTGGGACGGCGCTGGGTTCGCCCGCTTCATCGACTGGCCCGGCCCGGCTTCGCCGGGCCTTCAGTGCTACATGTGCCGATGCGGTTCCGCAGCCCCAGGGGCTGCGGAACCCTTTATCAGCCACCGTAGATCAGATCCCGCCTTTCCTCCTCAAGATGCTGGATCAGCGACCTGAGCCTTGTCACGCGGGCCCTGCTGTCGACGAGATCGCGGTGTGCCCCGGACAGCTGGTCGACGGCCTCTGCGATGCGGTCATCGAGCTCTTCAGTTGAAGCCCCATAGACGAGCGCGGTCAGCGAGACATCAAGAGCCTCGGCCGCGGCGACGGCCTCTTCAAGGCGGACGGCCCGGGTGCCCAACTCGATCCGGTTGATCGCAGACGGATCGACATTCTGGTCGAGAATGCCAGCCATGCGGCGAGCAAGGTCGGTCTGGTTGAGACCCGCACGCTTGCGCTCGGAGCGCAGGCGGCGGGCGAAAATATAGGAGGAATGGAAGGTCATGAGGTACTCCTAGTTCATGAGAAATCGGCTTCTGTCAAGCCCTTTCCCGCAGCAGCTTCGCTGCTGGGAGGGGTCTTCCGCAGGAAGACCAGCCCACTGTCGCCTCGATGCATGATTGGCGGGCGCGAGGGGTAGTTCGGCGGTTGGCTCATGATGAGCCAGACGGATTTCTCCCGACCTGCATCCACGCCGTCTCCGGTCAGCCACCTGGCACCGCGCCAGCGGTGCGGCAGGGCCTCCCGAGCGGGGTCAAGGCAGCACGCAGGCAGGCCAGCAGCGCGGCCAAGGAGACGTGGAAGGAAGAGAAGAAGAGGTAACAGGTGGGAAAGAACAACCCCCGCACCGATCGGTGCGGGGGTTGTTCTATGTTTGCTGGCCGGTCAGGCGAGCGGGGAGCAGATTAGTTGCAAGATCCCCCGGCGTAGGCGTTGATAGCTTCGTCGCGATCAGCCGCTTGATAGGCACTACCGTTTACTGTGATAACGGTGTTGTCGTCAACGGTTGTTACCGAAACGGTCGATGTCGCGTCGTCGATCTTTTCCTTACCGACGTAAGGGGTGTCCCCATCAAGGCCTTGCTCGACGCTGGTGTCCCAGAGGACCTGTGTCTGATCGTCGTTGAGCGTTCCTTGTGCGTCGATCCGGTCGAGGACGTCGCAACCGTCGAAGCTCTGGAACGTCATAGTGTTTCCGTCGACAACAAGCAGACTTGATTCGTCGGCGTACGTTCCGTCCAGCGAGGAACTGGAGTCGTCTCCCCCGCACGCGGTGAGCGAGAGCGGCAGGAGGATCAGGGCCGCGATCGAAGCGGCTGCCTTCGCACCGCGTCGAGGTGCGGTCCTGAGCGTGGTCATGGTGACCTTCTTTCTTTTCGTCGTATGTGTTCGATGTCCATGTAGACAGGTGAGAGGGGAGGTGAATTAGTTGCAGGCCTCGGGACCGCCGCTCGTGAAGGCGAAGCCGCCCACAGTGATCATCTTGGTGTCACCGGAGGTCGTGGTCGTCACGGGCGAGACGTCGTCGTCCATCCGGTTGTCGTAGATGTACTGGATGTCCTCGAAGGTCGGGTCCCACATGATCTGGGTCCCTTCGTCGTCGATCGTGCCCACGGCGTCCTCCCGCTTGCTCGTGTCGATGCCGCAGCTGGGCTCTTCCGTGTCGAAGTCGCGGAAGACGGCCGAGGTGCCGTCGATGATCAGCTGGGAGCCTTCTGTCTCGTTGTGGAAGTAGTAGTACGTTCCGTCCAGCGAGGAACTGGAGTCGTCTCCCCCGCACGCGGTGAGCGAGAGCGGCAGGAGGATCAGGGCCGCGATCGAAGCGGCCGCCTTTGCACCGCGTCGAGAAGCGATCCTTATTTTGAACATTTATGTTCCTTCCAACGGTCAAGAAGTAGATAACTCCATATGTGACTCATCGTCCGTTGTCGCATCGTCATCATACCGGAAAGCTCTCATATATGAGCAAATCCGACCACCGACGCCAGTTCGGCGACCGTGTTCGCGAACTGAGGCAAGCTGGAGGCTGGACATCCCAAGAGGCGTTCGCCAACGACATCGGCCTCGACCGGACCTACATTTCGGGCATTGAACGTGGACGCCGCAATCCAACCTTGGATATCATCGTGAAAATTGCTGACGGGCTCGACGTTCCGCCCGCCGAACTGCTGACAACGATCAAGTGATTTCGGCGATCCACAAGCAAGAAATCTAATAGCGCCTCTGGGAGCCTCACCGATGTCTACAGAAATGAACTACAGAGTTTGTTCGGATTGTGGCCGAGAATGCGACATCGATCTCGCTGGCGATGACGACACCGGCGGCCGATTCATTTACAGCTGTCCGATTCACGGCCTACAGGCAATCGTCGACCCGTTCCCCCAATTCCGCGAATCTGACCGACGTGCTCGCGAGGCTATGCGTCGGCTGAATGAGGACGATTAGCCGGCGCGGAAGGTGAGGACGCCCCGCCAGACGCGTCCTCGCTCAACGTAGTTAAATCACATATCGCGAGGGAACTAACCTCATGAGAGCCCTGAGGAACGGGATCCATTCACTAGACTTGACTGGTTCTGTCCAGTTTCTGTCCCCACACGGCAACGCGGTCTTCGATCTCGTGGACCGACGTGAATTCGGTCCGGAGCAGTGGCCACCAGCGGCTTTCCTTGGCCGCATATGGGCCATACATGCCCTTCGCCATTCGCGCCCTTGTCACGACCAGCCCCTGGCGCGCCCGGGACAGCATGACGAGCAGCACTCTTTCTTCCTCAGCGAGCGCTACCCCGTGGCTGTTGCGCTTCCCGGGCAGGTGTCCTTCTTCCATCCCGATGACGAACACCCAGTCGAACTGCTGTCCCTTGCCTGTGTGCGCGTTGAGGAGATGGACACCCGGACCGATGTTCTGCTTCGGATCAGAAACGCGGATGGATCGGACTGCCGCCCGAGCGGTCGAGGCATTACTTTGCTCCAAGACCTCGAACGCATCATCAATCTGTTCCCGAGTATCCACGTCAGCGGGGTCAAGGCTGTCTAATACCGCAATTCGGGCATCTCCGAGGCTCGCACCACGCGGAAGGGTCGCAACCGTGGACTGTATCAGGGCAACAACCGCTGGATCCTCAATGGCAAGTTCCCACCGTCGCACCGGGAACCGAGTCTCAGTTGCGAAGGCTTGGTCGATCTCCTTTCTACGCCACGCCGCGCGAGAGATGATACCCACTGATGCTTCGGGGTCACAACTGAGAATTTTTGCAGTCAAGTCCGAAATGACTGAGGCTTCCTCTTCCCGGTCCTCAAGAACAAGCGTGGCGGAGCATCCGCCTCCCACCCATCGCGTCGGCTGCGCAGAAACCAGACTTGATCCTGAATCAATGGCCTCTCCAATGGAATTGACGGTCTGCAGAACCTTAGGAGAGGAACGGTACGACTCATGTAGTCGAATCGGCTGACCACAGTCCTTGAGAATCTCTGCCTCGACCTCGGCGGGTGCCGCACCTGCCCACGAGTAAATGCCTTGGAGCGGATCACCAGCGTACGTTTGCCGTGTTGCGCAACTGAGCCGCGCTAGGTCGAGTTGCTGCATTGAGAGATCCTGAAACTCGTCCACCAGCACAGCACCAAAGTGGGCCTGATATAGCCGAGCAACTGCCGGGATTCGAAGCAAACACTGGGCGTGCCGGAGTAGGTCATCGTAGTGAAGTTGGTTAGTCTCTTGTCGCGCACATTCGACCTTCTCCACCAGTTGACGTGCTTGTCCTGCGGGCTGCTGTCGAATGGCGTTGAGGACAT
Source organism: Actinomycetaceae bacterium L2_0104 (assembly GCA_047501485.1). Classification (GTDB taxonomy): domain Bacteria; phylum Actinomycetota; class Actinomycetes; order Actinomycetales; family Actinomycetaceae; genus Ancrocorticia. The sequence goes on from JAZDRN010000015.1 coordinate 30,460, forward strand.
CTGCGTCTGAGAGTGGAAGACGCTTGATTTCGCTCAGCATGCGCTCGGCTTCATTCATCACGTCACCGCTGCCGCCAGCAGCACCCATAGCCTTCCTCACCGTGCTCGTTTTAGGGAGTTGGATGCTCTCCATGTCGAGCCCGATGGTCCGACCGTGTGCAAGCACAACCTCAGTTGCAAAACCATGGAAGTTGCGGACGATAATATGTCGACGGGTTCGCGCCTGCCCTAGCACTGCGCGCAACCGTTCTTCCAGATTCGACCGGGCTCTCTTTGTAAATGTCAACGCAAGCACGCGTTGATTCTTTTCAAGCGAGTCAATCAGGTGGACGGCACGATGCGCCAAGACCTCCGTCTTTCCGCACCCCGGCGGTGCCACGATCACCAGATGGTCGGCATCTGCTGTGGCGGCGTTCGCCTGTTCCTCACTAAGAGCAAATCCAGTCACGACTTGCTCAGCTCTCCAAGAGAGTGCAGCAGACGCGACACGCTTCCAATGGCTTCCGCACTATCTTTTGTCAGTGCATCTGCAATACAGGTTGCTGCCTCGACTTTCCCGTTTTTTCGGCAGTACTTCGCTGCGGCTTCGGGAGTCACCTCGTCAATCTCTGTGAATCTGCCAGACTGAAGAATCGCCTTCTCACGACAGAACTTCCCATCGATTAGAGCCCTTGCAGACGCTGGACCACCCAAGGCACGTGAGTACTCGTCTTCCAGATCAGCAGAGGAAATGAACACACTGTGGTCAATCACGTTCTCGGGGTTTCCCCCGAAGGCGTGAACCCACGACCCGCTTTCCTTCTTATCTACGAGCCCTAGGAGCGTTGGGCCAAAGCCATCAGGTCCTAGTAGAGGAAAGACGTTCCTGAACTTCTCGGCCCCGTCGAGTTCCAACACAACCGCACCGAGGCGGTCAAGGTTCACCCCTAGCTTGTCGGCTACAGTCTCTACAATGACACGATCAGCGTCGCCCTCAACCAGGATGACGAACCGGGCAGTTAGCGCCTCAAGGAGTCGAGGCGACCACCAGTGTGCTCTGACCTTTTCCACCTTCGATAACTTGGCATCTCCAATTTGATGGGACTCTCCGTGACGGTCGATGGCAATTACTTCCGCAGGCTCAAAACGGTGAAGAATGTACGGAGAATGAGTGACGATGATCTTTTGGTTACCTTCACCGCTGAGAAGATCAGCGGCGGTGCGCTGGCTGGTCGGATGGAGGTGAAGCTCCGGCTCGTCAATAGCGAGGACGTTGGCTGTGCCTTCCGCTAGATCAAAGAGCGTCATCGACATTAGTTGACGGGCACCGTCTGACTGCTCTTGCAAGGACACCTGCTCGCCATCGCGGTTAAGGAAGATCGACACGTCTTGCAATACGTCACTTGTCGGATCAGTGACGCTTCGAACTGTGAAATCATCGCTACTGACGGTTCGTGGCATAGCCTTGCTCAGGTGTGCTGCGACGCGTTCCAACAGGTCACTCACCGATTCATTGCCGGACAATTCCTCGTTGAACTGGTTGAGAAGGGTCTTCAGCCCTTCTTCGTTTGTTCCCAGATCGGCTGAGGATAGAAGAGTCTTTACCGGGCTATGTGGACCCTCCATCATAGACGCGCCGCGAGTCGCACGAAGGTAACGCCAACCGAACTCGTCCAATTGGTCACGATTGGGGCCACGCCCATGACCGCTCTCAGGGAACCAACGGCGGATGGTAACCGTCTCTTCATCCTCATGGTCGGCTTCCACGACCATTTGCACCCAGAGATACTCAGTCTCTCGATCCGGAGCTATGCTGATTTCCGCGGGGAACGGACGGCGGTTCTTCTCAGTGAAATCGGTCCACCAGACATCTACAGAGAGCGGCGTGTCTTTATCTCTGAGATCTGCGGGCGTGAGCGCTTGATAGAGACCGGACGTGCTGGTGCCAAGCACTAGATTCAGCAATCGCAGAATGGATGACTTACCGACATCATTCGCTCCGACTATTACGGCATGCCGTCTCACGTCAAGATCGAGATCCTGGAAACGACTGTGGTTGGCTATAGCCACTCTAGATATGCGCATCCTCGCTGCACTTCCTCCATTATGGTATGTCGTGAGGATTGACTCTTACCGCGCTCGATTGCTAACGCTGTGCTCTCTAGAAACCCCTACGACACGTCCACCTTTTACACACTTTAAGCTCTATGCCGTCAGTGAGGACGGTGAATTCTCCTGATACATATGACCATACATATTACTTCGGCCCATATCAAGAAAAAACTAATGGCCCCAGATCGGGACTTTTCCCTGATCTGGGGCCATTTCTCAGTGGCGGGGGCTGGATTTGAACCAACGACCTCCGGGTTATGAGCCCGGCGAGCTACCGAACTGCTCCACCCCGCGTCGGCTCATCCAGTCTACAAACATCGTGACGAGCCAGCAACCCGAGCGTCAGTGCCCATACTCACACCCACACGATTTGCCTACCGTTGACCGCTAGCGAGCGGCCAAGCCCCGCTCAGCACTCACTTTCCAGACAGTAAGATCTCTTCTCTGCTCCCCACCTCGGACAAAAGGCGGTGCCCCTCGGAATATCCAAGGGGCACCGCCCGTGTTGTCTATCGCCGCATCGATTCCGCGGCGGCCTTTCCAGTCCGGAGGCTCAGACCGCTACATCCTCGATACCTTGAGCGATCAGCCATTGCCCTCCAGTTCCTCCTGAGCGGCGATCGCCTCCTGCAGTGCGGCCTCGAGCGCCTCCTGTGCCGTTCCATAAGCGGCCCAGTCGCCATTGCTCATCGCGGCATTGGAGTCCTCGAGAGCCTGACCAGCCGAGGCGAGCGCCTCATCCAGACGCTGCTGTGGAGTCCCCGCCGAACCAGAGGGATCCTCGCTCGGCTCCTGGCTCGGCTCGTCCGTGGGTTCGTCGGTCGGCTCGTCCGTCGGTTCCTCGCCTTCTCCGCCGGTCGCGTCTTCCTTCTGCCCGGAAACGTCGGCGTCGCCCGCCTCAGCACCCGAGTCTCCGCCGAACGTCATGTTCAGCGACTCTTCGAGCGTCGGAGCGAAACCGATCGGGTTTCCATCGCCGAACGAGGTCAGCACGTACTGCATCAACGGATAGGTAGTACCCGAAGACGCCGCAACATAGACGGGCTGGACGTACAGCAGGCCTCCGCCGACGGGGAGCGTCAGCAGGTTACCCATCCGGACGTCGGTACCGCCCTGGCGCAGAAGGTTGAGGTCTCGCGAGACCTGCGAATCGGTCAGGAAGTTGTTCTGGGCCTGACCGGGTCCTGGGACCGTAAGGTCTCGCGGCAGCTCAAGCAGCCTCAGCTTGCCGTAGCCTTCGCGCACCTCCCCCGCTTCGTTGCCGGCGTTGGAATCGGCCGCCAAGAAGCCCGTCATCACGTTTCGCTGCGTCGTACCGCCCGGCACGAAGCCGGTCGAGAGCGAGAACTCCGCCCTATCCTGTCCCGGCATCTGCAGTGTCAGGTAATAAGGTGGCTGCTGGCTCGGATTCGCGGTGTCTCCCTCTGTCGGCTCGTTGGGCACGTTCCAGAAGTCACCACCGGAATAGAAGGTCGCGGCGTCGGTCACATGGTACTGCGTCATGAGAGTGCGCTGAACCTTGAACAGATCCTCGGGGTAGCGAATGTGGGACATCAGGTCGCCGGACATCTCGCTGACAGGCCGAAGCATGTCCGGGAAGATCTTGCCCCAGGCATTGAGCACCGGGTCCTCCTCGTCCCACTGGTACAGATTGACGGAACCGTCGTAGGCGTCCACAACGGCCTTGACCGAGTTGCGGATGTAGTTGACCTGATCCGGCCGGCCGTAGGCGTCTGTACCGCTGGTGAGGGCGTCACTCGTGGCACTTGCCAGCTCGGCGCGCGCCGAGTAGGGGTAGTTGTTCGATGTGGTGTAAGCGTCCACGATCCACACCAGCCGCTTGGGAGTCTCCGGATCGTTGTCCATATCGACGACGGCCGGGTACACCTTCGAGTCCAGAGTCAGGTAGGGAGCGACCTTGGCCACTCGCTCCTGCGGATCGCGGTTGAAGAGAATCTGCGATTCGCTCGTCACTCGGTCTGAGAAGAACATATCCGTCGAGCGGAACTTGATCGCGTACATCAGCTGGGAGAATGCGTTGCCGATGGAAGGTCCGCCATCGCCGGTATAGGTGTTGTACACCACGCCGTTCGGGGCATTGTCGTCCGGGTAGTCGATCTCCCAGGGATCGACGTCGTCCGGAGCGCCTACGATCGAATATTCCGGAGTGTTCTGGCCGAAGTAGACCCGCGGCTCGTACTCGCCCAGTTCACCCACCGAGGGAATACCGCGCTGGAAGAACTGCGGTGCACCCCGCGTCGACGTCGTGTTTCCGTAGGCCGCGGCCACGCCGTAGCCGTGGGTGTACACGGTATGGTCATTGACCCACGTGCGCTGCGAGTCGTCCAAGCCCTCGAGGTTGAGCTCGCGCACAGCGATGACGGTGTCCCGATCCTCCTCGCCGATGTTGTAGCGGTCGACGGAAAGCTGCTGCGTGAACTGGTAGTACTGGCGGTTCTGCTGCAACTGGTTGAAAGTGGGCGATACGATCGTCGGATCCAGCAGTCGGATCTGCGCCGTGGCCTGAGCGTCCTGCTGCAGCTGCCCGGCCTCCGCATCTGTGCGCGCCGTGTACGTCGTCGTCTCCACGTCGTCCAAGCCGTAGGCGTTGAGCGTTGCGTCGATGTTGCGCTGAATATAGGGCGACTCCATCTCGACGGCGTTGGGCGTCACCCGGAAGTTCTGCACCAGGGTGGGGTAGGCCCAAGAGACCACGAGCATCGACACGAGGCCGACGGCGATACCGGTGCCGACGAGCTTCCACATGCCGCGAACCGCAGCCACCACGAAGAGCAATGCGATGAGGAGCGCCGCGATCGCAAGGACGGTGCGGCCCGGTAGCGAGGCATTGATATCCGTGAAGGAAGCACCCGCGTACCTGCCGCTATCCGCCAGAAGCATGTCGTAGCGGCTCAACCAGAAGAAGGCGGCCACTGCCACGAAAGCCAGAGCGCCCAGCACACCGAAGTGAATGCGAGCGCGCTTGGTCAGACGCACGCGGTTGTTCTCCTGACCGATACCGCCATAGAGATAGTGCGCGGCCAGAGCGGTGATCGCACTGATCACCACGAGCGTGATCACGAGGGAGAGGATCGAGTGCAGCACCGGCAGGCTGAAGACGTAGAAGGCGACGTCGTGGTTGAACTGCGGATCGACCTCGCCGAACGGGGTGCGATAGAGCCACATGACGTAGGTACGCCATTCGTTGGCAAGCGGAGCACCGAAGATGATACCCAGTACGAGGGGGAGCACGAGGCGAACAAGCCACGGGTGCTTCTCGATCTGCTCCCGGTAGCGATCGGTACCCTGAGCTGCCGTTACCTCACCGCTCTTGGGGCGCGTGAAGAGGATATTGAGGAACACGACCAAAGCAACGAGAATTGTTCCGATCGCTCCCAGAGCGACGGCCCAACCCCATTGGGTCCAGAAGACTCGAACCGCCTCGAGCTGCTCGAACCACTTGACCTCGGTCCAGATATTGGCGAAGACGGTCAGAGCGAAGAGCAAGACCGCCAGAACGATGAGCGTTGGTATGAATACTCCCCCGGACCGCACCACACTTCGTGGTCTCGGTGGTCGCGATGGAGGGGATGTTTGCGACGTAGACAAGCTGTTACCTCGTGAGAGTTGTGGATTCACCGGGACAGAGTTGCGCCCGACCATATACCAACTTAGTCGAATCGCTACGAGTTTCACAGGAGCGGCTTGTCCCGCGAACTCCCCCGAGCCTCTATCCGCCACGAAAACCGCCGACATGCGTCCGCTCTCCACGCGTGAGACAATTTCACGATGAGCACCAGACAAGAATCCATCAAAGAAGCCGTCAAAGAGATCGAAAGCTACGTGGCGACCTTCGGTTGGGATGGCCCCATTCGCGTCTTCGCCCTGATCCGCAGCGCCGAGGCACTCGCCGATCACCCCGAGCTCGTGGAGCAGTTGCCTTCCGACGTCTCGATCAATGCGGCGGAGAGCGAGGAGTCGCTGTTCTCCGTCGAGCAGGAGGAACTGCCTCCGGCGGACTCCGTGGAAACGCTCCTTGCCCAGCTGGCGTGGCCCGAGGCTGTCGCTGGCGCCGCCGTGACCTGCGAACGTATCACTCTTCCACCGGAGGCCGAGGAGGATATCCCGGACGACCCCGCGGCCGCCGAGGAATTCATCACCAATGACCCGCGCCGCCAGGATGTGCGGATGGCCGTGGGCGTTATGCGCTCGGGAGAGTCCTGGTGCGCACTACGGCTGAAGTCCTATGACAGCGACGATTCCGTGCTGGGCTCCGTGGACCTCGTCCCGGAATTGGTCGAAGCTCTCCAGGCCACCTTCAAGTAGGCCCGCCCTCCAGATTCAAGTGGGCCTACCCTCCAGGCCTCCGCGCAGATGCGAGCTGGGTGTCAGCGGCTCGCCACCGTATCCGCACGGGGCCCGTCCCCGGCCCTGCACTCACTCGGCCGCCCCCGTACTCACTCGGCCGACGTGACGGGAGTCTCGTCCACAACCTGCTGGCATGTGGTCAAGCCGCTCGTATCGCCCCGTCCTATGGCCTCGGTGGCGGCGATCGAATCGTCGAGATTCCGCACGGCGAACACCTCCATCCCCTCCGGCTCGAAGCCGATGGTTTCGGCACAGTTCTCCGCCGGAGCCAGGAAATATCTGGCCCCCTCGCTGTCGGCGCCCACCATTTTGTGGGGAATCCCGCCGATGGGACCGATGTCTCCGTTGTAGGAGACAGTTCCGGTTCCGGCGATCCTGTTGTCCCCTCCCAGGGAACCCTCCGTCAGCTTGTCGTAGATCGCGAGCGCGAACATGCCACCCGCTGAGGGGCCGCCGATGTTCTCCACGCCATATGTGACATCGACGGGGAACTCGAGATCTGTGGAGACGATGTAGATCCCCAGGCGGGAGCCCGGATGCACCCAGCCCGTGGTATCCGGCTCGTAAGCCTGCGTCGTCATGGTCTCCTCAAGCGCTTCTCCATCGCGGGTGAAACCCAAGGTGACCTCGGTGCCCGCTGGCAGTGAGAAGAGGACATCGGAGAGATCCGCGAACGTGGTCAACTCCGTCGTCGTCCTCGAAGAGTCCTCCGCCTCCTCGGCCTGTCCCGCGGAATCCTCCGAGGAGGAATCCACGGTGATGCTCGTGAGGATATCGCCGGAGCGAAGCTTGCCCGCGGCTGTCGAACCCTCATCTGCTCCGGAGACGGTGAGCGTCATGGGAACCGTGTAGCCTGCGGCCTGCAGGCCCGCGACGGTCCCAGAGTCCTGGGAGCTAGTCATCATCGCGGCATTGCGCTGATCGACGTCCTCGGCGCTCTCCTCGACCGAATAGAGCGCGCGGACCGGAACTATCTGGTGGTCGCGATTGAACAGCGCTGCCAGAGCTTGCATGCCGGGCACACCCATATCGGCGTTCCCATAGGAACTCACCGTGGTCATGAAGAGCGCGGTGTCGGTGGGGTACGTCTCCGCTCCCCCGATCTCCAGCAGCTGGGTCCCCTCGATGTCCTCCGTGACATCGAGGGCGTCTCCCGCCTGCTGAACCAGAAACGATCCCGGAAGCGCGAGAGCGACAGCGGCACAGAAACCGAAGACTCCACCGGACACGTATAAACGACGTTGACTAGGCACGGGTCCATCATGCCGCACGATTCTGAGAATTCTCCACGGTGTTCCATGCCACGCCGGGGCCGGTTTCACGCCCTCGGCGTAGCTGCCTGCGCGAAGGCATTCGCGCGCATTAGGCTGGGGGAAGATAGCTAGCTAAGGAGCCCGCATGAGCGAGAATCCAGATCAGTGGGAGCAGATGCTGCGAGCGGTCTTGGGAGACGAAGCCGCGGAGCAGATCATCGCCCAGATGCGTAGCCAGGGAATAGACCCGGCTGCTCAGATGTCACAGATGATGAATCCCGCCAACTTCAACCAGATCGTGACGCAGGTGCGTTCCATGCTCGGTTCCTCCGGCGAGGGACCCGTCAATTGGAAGGTCAGCGAACAGGTTGCGCGCGAGACCATTCAACGCGATCACCTCGACACCCTGACGGCGACCGAAGGCGACCGGGCCCGTACCAGCCTGCAGACAGCCAACCTGTGGCTTGACCCCACCACCAACATCGATCCCTGCATGGGACCGAACCAGGCGTGGAGTCGCCTGGACTGGCTCGCGCACACCCTCGCCACCTTCAAACGGCTCACCGAGCCCGTCGGCCGGAATGTGGCCCGCGCGTTCACCTCCGTGATCAACGAGCAGCTCGAATACGCCCCCGATGAGCTCAAGGGGATGCTCGGCGGGGATGCCTCCCAGATGTTGCAGGGAATCATCTCCTCGTTGCTCGGTATGCAGTACGGCAGTGGCCTGGCGCAGCTGGCCACCAATTCCTTCGGCACCTCGGACTCCGGTCTTCCCCTCGTCGAGGGCGAGACCGCCGCGTTGGTCCCCGCCAACGTCGCCGATTTCGCCAAGGATCTGGAGGCGGAGCAGAACGAGGTCATCCTCTTCGCGGCGGTGCGCGAGCAGGCCGCGGCGCGGCTCTATTCCCGCATCTCCTGGCTGCGTCCGCAGGTGTTGGACACCGTCGCCGCCTACGCCCGCGAGATCGAGATCGATACCCAGTCCATCGAGGAACAGGTTCGTGAAATCGGCTTCGATCCGCAGGCGATGCAGGATCTCAATCTGACGGCGGTGTTCTCGCCCAATCTGACTCCCAGCCAGGAGAACACGTTGGCGCGGCTCGAGCATCTGCTGTCACTCGTCGAGGGATGGATCAGCGCCGTTTCCGCCCAGGCGGTATCCGCTCAGCTTCCCCACGCCGTGGCCCTTGGCGAGATGTTCCAGCGCCGCGGCGCAACCGATTCGCCTGTCAACCAGGTATTCGGCCCGCTGGTGGGTCTTGAACTCAAGCCACGTAGGATCCGCGAAGCCGCGGCGTTCTGGCGCATGGCCTATGACCGCCTCGGGATGGAGGGCCGGGACCACCTGTGGTCTCACCCTGACCTTCTGCCTACCCCGGAGAATCTCGAAAAGCCTGAGACCTTCTTCGAGGAGAGTTCGCCCTCGGCCGTTGAGGCCGAACTCGATGCCTTCCTCGCGCAGCTGCTCGACGGCACGGATTCCAACGCGGATGCCCCGCGCGAACCCGCCTTCGGCCAGAAACCGGACGAGGAAGGCCAATCCTCCGGTGGAGCGAAGGGATCCAACGGTCCTGAACGCGCTGGCGATTCTTCTGATTCCGACGACGCCGGCCCCGCACCGCAAGGTTGATCTCGCGCTGGGTACGAACCGCCGCCGTTAGGCCCATAGCACCTTTGTCTCGGGGATGCCCAGGCCGTGCACAATGCCGTCCGCTTCTGCCCCGCATGCGCCTTCGCTGGGGATAGCGGCTGCGGCTCTGAGTCGCTCCCCCTATCGTCTGCATCAACAGCACGTTGGGATAGAACCGTCGCGGGAGGCGCCATGCAGATTGTCTCGGGTCTCGGGGTATTCTGGCGCAGTCGCGAGGTACTGCAGATCGGTCTTGATTCACGAGTGGGTGTGCTCGTCGAAGGCCTGTCCCCGCAGGAGCAGGAACTCGTCGCCTTCCTCACCAGCCCGCGCACCGCAGCGGAACTCAACCCGATGGCGGAGGCCAGGGGAATCGACACCGCGCGCCTTACCGACATACTGACGATGTTGCACCGCGCGGGCGTTCTGGAGGGGCTCCCGTTGAATTCGGCGTCGGAGGACACGCATACGAAGGCGGTGATCGCTTCCAGCGCCTCGCGCCGGCTTCCGGCTTCCGCGGCACTGTCGAATTCTCTTCGGCCGGTGCGTTCGAGCGTGCCGCGCGCGGATCGCGGCGAACGGCACGTCAGCATCTCCCACCTCAATCCCCTCGGCACGGAGATCGGCATCAAACTTGCCGAACACGGTGTGGGAACGGTGTCATTCTCCGATAGACGCCGCGTCAACGCCCACGATCACCCTCTTCTATGGCCTCGCTGGCAGGGGCTTCCGCGCGAGCAGGCCATGACCACGGTTCTGCGGCAGTTCTCTCCCGATACCCTGCTGCAGGGCGACGGCGAACCGGATGTGGCCGTCTACAGTGGTTCCCGCCTCGTCAACCCCGTCGCCACGCAGGAATACATGGACAGCGGGACACCGCACCTCCTGGCATGGACCGAGGAGGTGGACGTGTGCATCGGACCGCTCGTGGAACCGCAGCTTTCTCCATGCGCCGGATGCCTCCACGAATCCAGGCTCGCTGCCGATCCCGCCTGGTCCGTGCTGATGCCGCAGGCGGAGAACACCCACCCGCTCATCGCGGCGGGTGAGACCCGTGACCTCGCCGCGGCAATCGCTGTCCGTTCGATCCTCGGGTTCCTCGATGGTGTGGGAAACTCATTGCGCGACGCGCAATGGAGGGTTCCGCCCCTGCCCAACTTTCCACGATTCGTTGCGATCTCCAGCCATCCCACATGCGGTTGCACATCGCATCAGGCGATGATCCGCGCGCTGGAATCGACCACCACCGGCCAGGCAACCTGACGATCCCTCCCTCTCAGGAATCCTGGTTGACCAGGGCGAGAATATCCTCTCCCCAGCTGGCCAGCTTCGTCGATCCGATTCCCTTGATGCGTCCGAGTTGGGCGAGTCCATGCGGCTTGGCGATGGCGATGGCCCGCAAAGTCGTGTCATGGAAAACGGTGTAGGCGGGCCGGCCCATCTCCGCCGCGGTCCGGGCCCTCCAGGCCATGAGTCTTTCCAGCATGGCGACATCCTCGGGATGCTCGGCCTCGAAGGCCTCGGCCTCCAATGCGCGACGCTGACGGTAGCTCGTGGTACGCGAAACGGGCTTCTCCGGCTTCGGCCAGACCGCTTCAAGGAAGCGGGAGAGCTTGCGATTGCCGCGCGAGCCGTTTCCCTTCGCGTAGGAGACATGAAGGTGGCGCTTGGCGCGGGTGATTCCCACGTAGAGGAGCCGACGTTCTTCCGCCACGCCTTCCTCGCCCTTGGCCAGCGAGATGGGCATGAGCCCCTCGCTCATTCCCGCGAGGAAGACGGCCTCCCACTCCAGTCCCTTGGCCGCATGGAGAGAGGACAGGGTCACGCCATCCATTTCAGGGGCGTTCTGCAACTGGGCCCGCTCCTCCAGCTCCTGGACGAACTCCAGCATCGAGGCCTCGCGAGAGCCTTCCATCTCCTTCGCCAGCGACAGAAGGGCGTTGAGGGCCTCCCACCGGTCGCGAACGGCTCCCGCCTGATCGGGGGCCTCGTCCCTCCAGCCCGTTTGCCGCAGCACCGAACGCACTCCGGCCGACAACGGGCCGTCGATCCCGGATCGCGCCGCCGCCCTCATCGCAACCATCGCCTCGCGCACTTCGCGCCGAGAGAAGAAGCGCTCCGAACCCCGCACCAGATACCCGACTCCCGCCCGGGAGAGGGCCGCCTCGAACTCGGCCGATTGCGCATTGGTGCGATAGAGGATGGCGACGTCGCGCAGCGGCACGCCCTGCTCGCGCAGTGTGAGGATCTCCCCCGCGATCGCGTCCGCCTCCGCCGTGTCATCGGCATACTCGGTCCAGGTGACAGGCACCGAGGTCGGCAGCTGGGATACCAGCTGCACCGCGCCTTCCGAGCGATCCGGCTCGATGACCTCGTTGGCGGCCGCGACAATCTGCGGGGTGGACCGGTAGTCCCGGTTGAGCTCGATGACCGTCGCGTTCGGGTACTCCTTCGTGAAGCGCGCCAGATAGTGCGAGCTGGCTCCGGTGAAGGAGTAGATCGTCTGGGAGACATCGCCCACCACGCACAGTTCCTTGCGGTCTCCCAACCACAGTTGGAGTAGGCGATGCTGCAGCGGCGAGACGTCCTGGTACTCGTCCACCACGAAGTGCCGATACTGATCACGGACCTGGCGGGTGATATCCGGCCGATCCAGCAGGATGCCGACCAGGATCAGCAGGACGTCCTCGAAATCGATGACGTGGCGTTCCGTCTTGACATCCTCGTACGCCCGCAGGAGCTGCGAGACCTCTCCCAGGGAATGGCCCGCGACCTCCGCGCGTCCCAGAGCCGCGGCCCGCTCGGGGTATGCATCCGGGGTAACCAGCGAAACCTTCGCCCACTCGATCTCGGAGGCAAGATCGCGAACGGCGACCTTGTCCACTCCCATTCCCAACTGACCCGCTGCCTGGGATACCAGAGCGAGCTTGTGGTCGGCAATGGGAGGGATTCGCCCACCCACCGCGGTGCCCCAGAAGAAGGAGAGCTGACGCAGGGCGGCGGCGTGGAAGGTCTGCGCCGACACTCCCCTTACGCCGAGATCGCGCAACCGCGAGCGCATCTCGCCCGCGGCCCGGGACGTGAAGGTCACGGCCAGCACGTGACCGGGCGCGAAAGCACCGGAGTGAACGCCATGCGCGATGCGATAGGTGATGGCACGGGTCTTGCCCGTGCCTGCCCCCGCCCGCACACATAATGGTCCGAATAGATTCGTTGCAACCTCGCGCTGCTCTGGATCGAGATGATCCAGCAACCGGTCGAGCTCCATGACACCTCCTGCTTACAGTCCTACAGTCTGGCACGCCGCGCCGACACTTCTCGCCCTCGTCCCCATGATCCGACCCACCGTTTTCGCTTGAACCGGCCTCGTCTAGGATGAGACCATGGCTGATTTCACGTTGTATTCAACGACCTGGTGCTCCTACTGCAAGAACCTCAAGCGTCAACTCGACAAGGCGGGGCTCACGGGTTACCGCGAGGTCAATATCGAGGAGGATCCCGCGGCCGCCCAGCGGGTCGAGGGATTCAATGGCGGGAACCAGACCGTCCCCACTCTCGAGTTCGCCGATGGCAGCGCGCTCACCAATCCGTCGCTGTCCGAAGTGGAGGGCAAGCTCGCCTCGCTGAGCTGAGACCCGAGTATCGAAACGGCGGGAAAGGGGCTCATAGCCTCTGGTTCCGCCCGGACACCCCGCCTCTCAGTTGCGGGCGGGCTCGGGCGATGCCCAGCCGCCATCCGCCTCAGCCGCCAAGACCTCCGCGAATGTGTGCCCCAGCCACGACTGGATCAGGCTGGCGGCCACGGATGTAGGCGAGGGAACCTGTATCTCGTGGGCGCGCATGGCGGCCACGAGCTCGTCCCGGGAGAAGAAATGCGCGTGGGCCATCTCTTTTCCGTCGACGGCGATATCGTTCTCACCCGCCTCCGTCCAGCCATTGAAGGCCAACATCAGAGAACGCGGGAATGGCCAGGGCTGAGATCCGAAGTATTCAACCCGGCCCACCGCCAGACGTGACTCCTCGAATACCTCACGGCGTACGGCGGCCTCGAGAGTCTCGCCCGCTTCCACGAAGCCGGCGAGGACTGAGTACCTGCCAGGACCCCACGCAGAGTTACGACCCAGCAGCAACCGGTCGTCCCGATCGTGAATAGCCATGATGACTGCGGGGTCAGTACGCGGATACGTCAGATGCCGGTTCTCGCAGCGCATCTCCCAACCGCTGGGCTGGATCTCAAGCCTCTCTCCGCACTCGGAGCAGTAGACGGCGGCGCGCTGCCACTGCAGGACGGCCACGCCCGACACAGCGAGCGCAGTGTCCGTGTCGGCCCACTCGTGAGCCCAGTACCGAACGGGGCGCATGAGCGGCGCCCCTGCGGGCTGCACATCGGACGGCGAGACCATGTGCGTGATGTCGCAGGCGAAATACCTCATCCCCTGGGCGCGCCCGAGATAGACAGCCGAGCGCGACCCCCACTGCACTGCTTCCTCGCGCGTGAGGAACAGGAGATGGCCCTCACGCTGTGGGTCGATCGCCGCGCTGTCGCCCGCGACAAGAATGAAGCGGGCCTCTTGCGAGTTGCGGGCGGCAGCAAGCGCCCCCGCATCGTTTCGCGTCAATTCGTCTCGGTCAATGAAACCTCTGGCGAGGTTAAGATCTGGTCCCAATGCAACCTCCTACGCCCAAGATTATCCCCAATCTCCGTGTGGCACTTCTCCTAGGACACGAGACAACATGTCGATCCGGCCATTTACTGGGATAATGCCAATGTGACGACTATGGCCGCAGTGAAAGTAAGTTCGCGCTACGAGGAACGGGAAGCGGAGTCGGTACTCCCGGCCGTGCGCAAACCTCTCCGTCTTGGTGCTCACCTCGTCGCGGGGGGCGCCGATTTCGTGGTGCTCGCACCCCACGCCTCCGCCGTTATCCTCTGCCTATTCGACGACGGTCCGGACGGACTCGTGGAGCGCCGCTACTCGATGCGCTCAGAGGAGGGTTTCTGGCTGGGCCACGTCCGGGGCGTGCGTGCGGGCCAGCGCTACGGTTACCGCGTCGAGGGACGTTGGGCGCCTGACCTCGGCATGCACCACAATCCCGCCAAGCTGCTGCTGGACCCCTACGCGCGGGCGATCACCAAGTCCCCCGATCTCGTCGCGGAGCTTTACCCCCACCGGGTGAACGAAGATCTGTCGCCCACCGCTTTTCCACCCAAGATCGATCACCACGATTCCGCGCCTTTCATGTCTTTGGGGGTCGTGACGGAGCCGAACGACGTCGTCGTCGACCATCCTTACATCCCGTGGGAGAAGACCATCATCTACGAGGCGCACGTCAAGGGGCTGACGAAGCTCTCCCCCGGCCTACCCGAGGAGCTGCGCGGCACATACGCCGGGCTGGGACACGAGTACACCACCGCGCGACTGAAGAAGCTCGGCGTCACCGCCGTCGAGCTCCTCCCCATCCACGCGAAGATGGACGAGCCCTTCCTCGCACAGAAGGGGCTGACGAACTACTGGGGTTACAACACGCTGGCATTCTTCGCCCCCGAACCCTCCTACGCGACCCAGGCCGCGCGGGACGCGGGACCTCAGGCGGTGGTCGCCGAGGTCAAGGAGATGGTCCGCAAAATGCACGACGCCGGACTCGAGGTGATCCTCGACGTGGTCTATAACCACACCTGCGAGGGCGGGGTGGAGGGGCCGTCCGTTTCCTGGCGAGGCCTGGACCAGACCTCCTACTACATGCAGGACCCGAACAACCCGGCCCGTTTCATGGACACCACCGGCTGCGGGAACTCGCTCGATTTCAGGCGCCAGAAGGTGGTGCGGCTGGCGCTGGACTCCCTGCGCTATTGGGTGAGCGAGATCGGTGTGGATGGCTTCCGCTTCGATCTGGCCGTCACGCTCGGGCGCAACGGAGACCAGTTCGATTCTCATCATCCCTTCTACGTGGCCATGACAACCGACCCGATCCTCGGCGGCGTCAAGATCATCAACGAGCCGTGGGATCTCGGGCCCAACGGCTGGCAGACCGGGCGCTTCATCTCTCCTTCGGCCGATTGGAACGATCACTTCCGCGACACGGTGCGCAGTTTCTGGGTGGCTCAGCCGCGTTCCCTCGTGGGCGGCGGTCACGGAGGGGATCTACGCGATCTCGCCACCCGGCTGGCCGGCTCGGCGGACCTGTTCGGGCACGGTCGCATTCCCGGCGGGCGCGGGCCGCAGGCCTCGATCAACTTCGTCACCGCCCACGACGGGTTCACCATGGCCGACCTGGTCTCCTTCAACTCCAAGCACAATGATGCCAACCTGGAATCCAACCGGGACGGAACCAACGACAACAAGTCCTGGGACCACGGTTTCGACGAGCTCCAGAGCGATGAGGAGGCTCCGAGGCAGATCGCCGAGCGCCGTCGCAGATCGATACGCAATCTGCTCGGCACGCTTCTGCTCTCGGCGGGAACCCCCATGCTGACGGCGGGCGACGAGATCGCACGCACCCAGCACGGCAACAACAACTCCTACTGCCAGGACAACGAGATATCGTGGGTGGACTGGCGTCTCGAACAATGGCATCACGACCTCGAGGAGACGGTTTCCTACCTCCTGCGGGTGCGTCGCGAGCACTCGGTGCTGCGGCCCAAGCACTTCTACACGGAAGGCCTGACCCTCGCCGATCAGGTTCACGACCTGGAGTGGTTCGACAACGAGGGCCAGCACATGCCCGACCACAAGTGGTTCGACTCCCACTTCCGCATCCTGCAGATGCTTCGTTCGGGCGCGGGAGACGACGTCGACGCCCTTCTCGTTCTCAACGGCTCGATCACCGCCGAGAACGTGCGACTCCCCGAAGGCCGCGGCGACGCCTACGAACTGGTGTGGGACTCCGCCTGGGAGAAACCGCGCACCAGTCTGCCGGTCTACCGCCCCGGCGCCATGGCCAATCTGGAACCGCTCTCCATTCGGCTCTATCTCACCAAGCCGCGTATCGTATAGACGACGTAGCTCGGGCCTCTCACCCGGCAGTGGCGGGTTGCCCGACTCACTCTCAGCTAAGAAGGACACAATGACCAATAGCACCGGCGATGCACTCGAGAACTCCACGAGCGACGCTTCGCTCATACACAGCCGCCAGGTAAGCGAGAAGATTGAGGCGGGGATCAAGTCGGATCCTTCCCAGTTCCGCATGCTCACCGGCGACAGGCCCACCGGGAACCTGCATATCGGACACTATTTCGGCTCCCTGAAGAACCGTGTCCGACTTCAGCACGCCGGTGTGGATACCTGGATTCTTGTGGCGGACTACCAGGTCATCACCGACCGCGACGGGGTGGGGCCCATCAAGGACCGGGTGTACTCGCTCGTGAGCGATTACCTGGCCGTGGGCATCGACCCGGAGGAGGCCACGATCTTCGCGCATTCGCAGGTCGAGGCCCTCAACCAGTTGATGCTGCCCTTTCTCTCGTTGGTGACCGACGCCGAACTGCGCCGCAATCCCACCGTCAAGTCCGAGTTGGAGGCCACCGACGGGCGGCCCATGTCCGGACTCCTGCTCACTTATCCGGTGCATCAGGCCGCGGACATCCTCTTCTGCAAGGCCAACATCGTGCCGGTGGGCAAGGATCAGCTCCCCCACCTCGAGCAGGCACGCGTGATCGCAGATCGCTTCGATTCGCGTTACGGCCGCCTCCCCGGCTCTGAGCACCCGATCTTCCCCCGCCCGCAGGCGCTCCTCTCGGAGGCGGACCTGGTTCTGGGCCTCGATGGCACCAAGATGAGCAAGTCCAAGGGCAATACCATCGAGCTGCGCATGAGCGCGGACGAGACCGCCAAGCTCATCAAGAAGGCGGTGACCGACGGCGACCGCCACATCACCTTCGATCCGGTGGGCCGACCCGCGGTATCGAACCTGCTCACCCTGACGGGACTGTGCCAGGATCGCGATCCGCGCGAGATCGCAGCTGAGATCGGCGACGGCGGAGCCGGAACCCTCAAGAAGGTGCTCACCGAGTCCCTCAATGAGCATCTCGCCCCAATCCGGGCGCGCCGAGCGGAGCTGGATGCGGACCCGGCCTATATCCAGTCGGTGCTGCACGCCGGGATCGCACGCGCGAAAGAACAGGCGGAGCAGACGCTGAGCGAGGTTCGCATCGCCATGAACATGGTCTACTGAGGCCCAGACCGTCGTAGATCCGGCCTTCGGGGCCCCTACCAGGGCGTGCGGTGGCCAGGGCGGGGGGGGGGCTGCCGCCAAATTATAAGCGGGCGGCCCCCCCCCCCGCCGCCATCGATCGGGGAATTCGTATGACAACCTCAGCCGACCTGCGGGGCCATCCCTCCGGATCCACGGTCGAGATGGCAGAAC
>JAZDRN010000015.1:48175-58230 GCA_047501485.1 Actinomycetaceae bacterium L2_0104
AAGAGGTGTTTTTAGCGGCCTTGCGGGCCCCATACCCGGCGGTGCGGGGCCCGGGGGGGTGGGGCAAACAAACGGCGGGTCGCCCCACCCGCCCTTTCCGAGGGGTCTTTCACCATTCTTCGCCCTGCGCCGAAATATTCATGAGATTGGGAGCCGATGCGGCTGCAAGCGAGCGATAAACCACATAGGCTTGAAGGGTGAGCATTAACGAGCCTTTGAGCCCCCAGACGCCAGCCGGGTCCGCTGAGTACGTCGTCGTACCACCAGCCGACTCCAATGCCCCGGTCCCCGCACCCTTCGCCCCCATCGGTCGCATTCCGATTCGCGACATCGAACCCTGCGTCGAGAACGGCGCATGGCCGGCCAAGGGCACCGAATACGAATCCTTCCCAGTGCGAGCAACGATCTTCAGGGAGGGGCACGATCTCTTCGGAGCCGAAGCCGTCCTCGTCGATCCCGAGGGCCACGACGTGCAGAGCGTGCCGATGGAGCTCATCAAACCGGGACTGGGCCGCTATGAGGCGTGGTTGACCCCGACGTATCCGGGCAGATGGTCGTTCTTCGTACGCTCGTACTCGGATCCGGTCGCCACCTGGATCCACAACGCGGAAGCGCGCATCGGCGCCAATTCGGATATCGAGCTCGTCTTCCTTGAGGCCGAGGCACTACTGAATCGGGCGCTTGACAGCATTCCGGAAGGCGCGGATCGCGACGTCCTGAGCGATGCACTCTCCGTGGTCAAGATGGACCGGCTCTCGCCGAAGGTTCGGTTCGAGGCTGCGACCGCCCCCGCCGTCTCCGACGTACTGGAGCGCCATCCGATTCGAGACCTCATCACTGAATCGAACATGTTCCCCGTGAACGTCGATCGCCTGCGCGCGCTCACAGGCGCATGGTATGAGATCTTCCCGCGCTCGCACGGCGCCTACCAGAAAGAAGACGGTTCGTGGGTTTCTGGGACCCTGCGCACCGCCGCCGAAGATCTGCCCCGAATCGGGTCCATGGGATTCGACGTCGTCTACCTGACCCCGATCCATCCCATCGGCACGACCGACCGTAAGGGCCGCAACAACACGCTGACGGCCGCACCCGGCGACCCGGGCTCCCCCTACGCCATCGGTTCCGCCGACGGCGGCCACGACGCCATCCATCCGGAGCTCGGGGATTTCGAGGACTTCGACTATTTCGTCGCCAGGGCGCGCGAACACAATATGGAGGTCGCCCTCGACCTGGCACTCCAGTGCTCGCCGGATCACCCCTGGCTCAAGGAGCATCCCGAGTGGTTCACGACGAGGGCCGATGGCACCATCGCCTTCGCGGAGAATCCTCCCAAGAAGTACCAGGACATCTATCCCCTGAACTTCGATAATGACCCCGAGGGCATCTACCAGGAGATCTACCGCATCCTCGAGCTGTGGGTAGAGCACGGCGTCACCATCTTCCGTGTGGACAACCCGCACACGAAACCGGTCGCCTTCTGGCAGCGCTTCCTCGCCGAGTTCCGCGAGAACCATCCCGAGATCATCTTCCTGGCCGAGGCATTCACGTCTCCGCCCATGCTCCAGGGGCTGGGAGCCGCGGGCTTCCATCAGTCTTACTGCTACTTCGCCTGGCGCAACGAGAAGCAGGAGATCGAGGAATACCTGACCGAGCTGGCCACTGAGACGGACGCCCTGGTACGGCCCGCGTTCTGGCCGACGACCCACGACATCCTCACGCCCTACATGCAACGGGGCGGGCAGCCGGCCTTCGGCATCCGCGCGGTGCTGGCGGCCACCGGCGCCCCCACCTATGGGATCTATTCCGGCTACGAGCTGGTGGAAAACGTTGCCCGTCCCGGCTTCGAGGAGCAGATCGACAACGAGAAGTACGAGTTCAAGCCGCGCAACTGGCAGGCCGCCGAGGCCACCGGTCTGCCGCACCTGCTCGGGACGCTCAACGGGATCCGCCACCGGCACACGGCGCTCAACCGCCTGCGTGGGGTGCGAATCAATCCCACCACAAACGAGAACATCCTGTCCTTCACGCGTTTCTCCCGTCCCGAGGAGTCGCCGGACGGACAGAAGGACGCCGTCATCACCGTCATCAATCTCGATCCGTTCTCGGCTCACGATGCCGTCATCGACCTCGATCTCTCTCCCTTCGGCGTCAAGCCGGGCTGGGCCGGCGAGGCACTGTTCGAAGTCACCGACGAGCTTTCCGGCCAGACCTTCCTGTGGAACGAACGCCCGTTCGTCCATCTGGATCCCAGCTGGCAGTTCGCCCACATCCTCTCCGTCAAGGTGCTGTAGTTGACCCATACGCGTCTCAATCCCGCAGTTTCAAATCCAACCGTGGGGGATGGCCTCGCCACTCCCGGCTTAAGCGATGACCCGGATTGGTTCCGCCACGCCGTCTTCTACGAGGTTCTCCTTCGAGCCTTCGGAGATACGACTGGCGACGGCACCGGGGATATCCACGGTTTGATCGCCCATCTCGACTATCTGCAATGGCTGGGGGCGGATTGCCTGTGGCTTCCTCCGTTCTTCCCCTCTCCGATGCGAGACGGCGGGTACGACATCTCGGACTTCACCTCGGTGGACCCGAAGTACGGCACCCTGCAGGACTTCGAGGCTCTCATCTCCGCAGCGCACGAGCGCGGGATCAGGATCATCATCGATCTGGTGGTCAACCATACCTCCGACGAGCACCCGTGGTTCCAGGCTTCCCGCTCCAACCCGGCGGGCCCGTACGGAGATTTCTACGTGTGGGCGGATCACGACCTGCAATACCGCGATGCCCGCATCATCTTCATCGACACCGAGGAGAGCAACTGGACCTTCGACCCGGTCAGGCGCCAGTTCTTCTGGCACCGCTTCTTCTCCCACCAGCCTGATCTGAACTACGAGAACCCGGCGGTGCAGGAAGCGATCCTCAACGTGGCTCGCTTCTGGGCCAAGCGCGGTATAGACGGCTTCCGCTTGGACGCGGTTCCCTACCTTTTCGAGGAAGAAGGGACCAACTGCGAGAATCTGCCGCGCACGCATGAGTTCCTCGCGCGCGTGCGCGCGAC
Organism: Actinomycetaceae bacterium L2_0104; assembly: GCA_047501485.1. Lineage (GTDB taxonomy): Bacteria > Actinomycetota > Actinomycetes > Actinomycetales > Actinomycetaceae > Ancrocorticia. Next base: position 51,228 of record JAZDRN010000015.1, read on the forward strand.
TTTGGATGCCGAGTTCCCCGGAACGATCCTGCTGGCGGAGGCGAACCAGTGGCCGGACGACGTCGTCGAATACTACGGGACCGACGAGAACCCCGAATGCCACATGTGCTTCCATTTTCCCGTCATGCCGCGCATCTACTACGCGCTTCGGGATCAGCGGGCAACAGCCATCCGTGAGATCCTGGCCGCCACCCCGGCTATTCCGGCGGGCGGGCAGTGGGGTACGTTCCTGCGCAACCACGACGAGTTGACGTTGGAGATGGTGTCCACCGAGGAACGCGCGCGGATGTACGGTTGGTATGCGGAAGACCCGCGCATGAGAGCCAACGTGGGAATCCGCAGGCGCCTGGCCACGCTGCTGGGCAACTCCCGCGCCGAGATAGAGCTCGCGCACGCGCTGCTCCTCTCCCTGCCCGGCTCTCCGTGCCTGTACTACGGGGACGAGATCGGCATGGGCGATAACATCTGGCTGCACGACAGGGATGGCGTACGCACCCCGATGCAGTGGACTCCGGATCGTAACTCGGGCTTCTCCACAGCCGATCCCGGCAAGCTGTATCTGCCGGTCATCAACTCCCTCGTCTTCAACTCCCACGCCGTCAACGTGGAATCCCAACTTGCCCAGCCCGCCTCCCTGCTGCACTGGCTGCACGGCATCCTGGACGTGCGCAGGCGCTACCGGGTACTGGGCGATGGGGACTTCACGCTGCGCGATGTGGACAACGAGGCCATCCTGGCCTTCACCCGCTCCAACGGTGAGCAGACGATGCTGTGCATCATGAACCTCGCCAATACACCGAGGGCGGGAACCATCTCACTGGCCGAATTCGCGGGCTGGAACGCGGCCGACGTCCTCGGTGGAGCCGGCTTCCCCGCGGTCACCGGAGAGTACACGGTGACGTTGGGCTCACGCGACTTCCTGTGGCTCCTCCTCACCCCGCCGGGCAGCGGCACAGCGCCCGCGGAGGGACTGCCCGCTCCATCCGGCGAAAGCGACGACGTCGATTTTTCCGCTCTCAGCCGCCCCAGTACATTTCCGGAGGATCCACCCCATGGAACATGACAAACCCACCGACTCGTGGCCCGCTCCCGCCGATATAACGGCAAGCATCGCCGGATGGATGCTGTCGGCCCGGTGGCACCAGGGAGAGGAGGGGACTCTGCGAGCCGAAGGGTGCCTCGATGTCACGAATTGGGCGCGTCATTGCGATGGCGGGCAGGAGGCCGAAACCGCCCGCGTGATCTGGATGGTCATCGGCGACGGCCGCGCGGAGTACAACGTCCCGCTGGTCGTGAGCCGCAGTGCGGGCGAACAGGAGCTCTCAGGGTCCCCGGAGGGGCCGGGCGCCGTCGCCGCCATGGGCGATTACCTCATCTATGACGCCACCGAACACCCGCTGGGCCAACGCACGCTCCTCGCACTCCTGGCCTCTGGCGAAACCGGCGACGCGACACCGCCGAGCACGCAGCCGAACGGATCAGGAGACTCCGGTCCACTGCCCATGGAACAGCTTCGGGTGCTGGGGCAGGCCGTCCACGGCCCACTGGGACGCGTCTCCTCCGCCCGTAAACTCACCTCGGAACAGTCCAACACCTCGGTCATCTATCGCTTCGATGATCATCCGCCCGTCATCCTCAAGATCTTCCGCGTGCTGGCCCCCGGCCACAATCCCGACGTCGAGCTGCAACAGGCGTTGGACGTCACCGGTACCGTCCCGCGGCAATACGGTTCGGTGCGCATGGAGTGGAAGAGCGACGGAGAGAAGCGGGGAGCGGACGTCGTCGTCGCCGCCGAGTTCCTGGAGGGCGCCCATGATGCCTGGCAGGTCATCACGGAGCGACTGTCTGCGAGTGACGGCACGCTGGGCTACATGGAGGATTCCATACGTTCCCTCGGTGTCCTGACCCGAGAGGTGCACAACGAACTCTCGCGCGACTTCCCGACCGTTGAGGCGACCCCGCAGCGCCGAGCCACCCTGCGGCAGAGTTGGAGCACGCGAGCACGCACGGCGATGGAACTCGTCCCCGACGTCGAGGCCTACGAGGGCTCGATCGAGACGATCTACTCCGCGACGGAGCATGTGGATTGGCCGCGGTTGCAACGCATCCACGGCGACTATCACCTCGGCCAGGTGCTGGAGTCTCCGGGACGCGGCTGGTACGCCCTGGATTTCGAGGGTGAGCCGCTGCGTCCACTGGAGGAACGCACCCGCGAGGACCTGGCGCTACGCGATGTCGCCGGGATGCTGCGCTCCTTCGACTATGCCGCCGGTGCCGCGCAGTTGGCAGGCGGAGACGAAGCGCGGGTGCAAGCCTGGGCCACGGCCGCTAAGAAGGCGTTCCTCGATGGCTATGGAGAACTGGGCGACGAAGAGACAATCCTGCTCGAAGCGTTAGTCTTGGACAAAGCCTTGTACGAGGTGGTCTACGAGGCCACCGAACGACCGGATTGGCTGGCCATCCCGCTCGCGGGGATATCCCGACTCGCGAGCGCAGGTTAGACCGATTCGTCGAAACTGACACCTGGCACTTCATCTATATGGAAGAGTATGGGCATGAACGCACTGGACTTTGTACCCGTCAATGAAGACGTACTCAATGCCGTCTCAAACGGTTGGTATCACGCTCCCCACGACATTCTGGGCCCCCATGAGGGCTCCGATTCTGTCACGATCCGCACGATAAGGCGGCTGGCCGACGCCGTCTACATCGAGACCGCGGATGGACGCACCGAGGCGGCGCACGAGTTCAACGGAATATGGCGTGCCGTTCTTCCCGGTACCGAGATCCCCGATTATCGTGTCGTGGCCGTATACGGCGGCGTCGAGCACCGTGGGGACGATCCCTATCGATTCCTGCCCACCGTCGGTGAAATGGACATCTACCTGTTCGGCGAGGGACGGCACGAACGGCTGTGGAAGGTTCTCGGAGCCCATATCCGCACCTACCCCAGCCCGCTGGGCGAAGTGACCGGAACAAGCTTCTCGGTGTGGGCCCCCAATGCCAAGGCCGTCCGTGTGGTGGGCGATTTCAACGGCTGGGACGGAACGCTCTCCGCCATGCGCACCATGGGGTCCTCTGGACTCTGGGAGCTCTTCATTCCCGGCGCCACCGAGGGTGCCCGTTACAAGTTCGAGATCCAGTACACGGACCTGTCCTGGCACCAGAAGGCCGATCCGATGGCACGCCGCACGGAGGAGCCGCCCTCGACCGCCTCCATCGTGACCAAGGCGCACTTCGAGTGGGACGACGACGACTGGATGGCCGCCCGCAAGGAGCGGGACCCGCACCAGGGCCCGATTTCGGTCTACGAGATGCATCTGGGCTCCTGGCGCCCGGGGCTGAATTACCGCACCCTTGCCAAGCAGCTCATCGGCCATCTCAAGTACGCGGGTTTCACCCACGTGGAGTTCATGCCGCTGGCCGAGCATCCGTTCACTCCCTCGTGGGGCTACCAGGTCACCGGGTACTACGCTCCTACCTCGCGTTTCGGCTCGCCCGACGACTTGAAGTACCTCATCTCGGAACTTCATAAGGCCGGTATCGGGGTCATCATGGACTGGGTGCCCGCCCACTTCCCCAAGGACGAGTGGGCTCTGGCCCGCTTCGATGGCACACCGCTGTACGAAGACCCGAATCCGTTGCGCGGCGAGCATCCCGACTGGGGAACCCTCATCTTCAACTTCGGCCGCCGCGAGGTGCGCAACTTCCTCGTGGCCAATGCGCTTTACTGGCTCAACGAGTTCCATATGGATGGCATCCGCGTGGACGCGGTGGCATCGATGCTCTACCTCGACTACTCCCGTGAGGACGGGCAATGGCAGCCCAACGTGTACGGCGGGCGCGAGAATCTTGAGGCGATCTCTTTCCTGCAGGAGGCGAATGCCACGGCGTACCGCGCCGCTCCCGGCGTCATGATGATCGCCGAGGAATCGACCTCGTGGCCGGGTGTCACGGGACTCACCGAGAACGGAGGACTCGGGTTCGGGCTCAAGTGGAACATGGGGTGGATGAACGACACTCTGCGCTATCTCGAAGAATCTCCCATCAACCGCAAGTGGCACCACGGGGAGATCACCTTCTCCATGGTCTATGCCTTCTCAGAGCAATTCCTGCTTCCGCTCTCCCACGACGAGGTCGTACACGGCAAGGGATCCCTCTACTCCAAGATGCCCGGCGACGACTGGCAGAAGATGGCGGGCGTGCGCGAGCTGCTGGCCTACCAGTGGTCGCATCCGGGCAAGCAGCTGCTGTTCATGGGACAGGAGTTCGCTCAGATCCAGGAGTGGAACGAATCTCGAGGCCTGGACTGGTGGCTCACGGACGACCCCGCTCACGACGGCGTCCTCAGCCTGATCAAGAGCCTCAACGAGGTCTACGTGGCCAATCCCGCCTTCTGGTCCGAGGACTTCAGCGGCGACGGCTTCGAGTGGATCGACGCCTCCGACGGCGACCGCAACGTCATCTCCTATCTGCGTAAGACAAAGGACAACAAGAACGTCGTAGCCGTCATCTGCAACTTCGCCGGCATTCCTCACAACGATTACCGGGTCGGCCTGCCCAAGGGCGGCACGTGGAAGGAGATCCTCAACACCGACGATCTCGCATACGGCGGTTCGGGCGTCGGAAACTTCGGGGATATCGAGACCGCTCGCATCCCGTGGAATGGGCGCCCCTTCTCCGCTGATCTCCAACTGCCTCCGTTCGGCGTCGTCTTCCTCGCTCCGGTGGATGAGGAGGCCACGGTTGAAGCCGAGGTGGACGTGGTCGAGGTAGAAGCACCCGGAATCGAGGCCACCGAGGCCGAGGAAGAGACGAAAGCGGTGAAGGACGCTGCCGCAGCGTCCGCTCCGAAGCACGCCTCGGAGGGCTCGGCCGCCACAGTCGCCTGATCGCGGGAGCGTTGATCGCAAGAGCGTAGTCGGCCCTTCGGGGCGGTCGGAGCTAAGTCTGCGTTGCCCCTGACATGCGTGGAGGCCCCATCGAAAATGATGGGGCCTCCACGCATGATGTCTCAGATCTTGCGAATAACCCGCGCGGGGTTGCCGACGGCCACGCAGTTGGCAGGGACGTCTCTGGTCACCACGGCACCGGCGCCGACGATCGAGTTGTCTCCGATGGTGACACCCGGGCAGACGATCACGCCGCCGCCCAACCACACGTTGTCGCCGACGGTGATGGGCAGCGCCGCCTCCAGTTTGTCACGGCGCGGCTCCGGATCCACGGGATGGGTGGGAGTCAGCAGCTGCACATTGGGACCGATCTGGCAGTCCTTCCCGATGTGGATCTCGGCGACGTCCAGCGCCATCAGATTGTAGTTGACGAAGGTGCGGTCCCCGATGTGGATATTCTCGCCGTAATCGACGAAAAGCGGAGGCTTGACGTATGCGTCCTCGCCCAGATGCCCGAGAAGGGAGACGAGCACTTCTCGGGCATCTGGATCGGCATCCACCTCGCGCCGGTGATACTCGTCGGAAAGCTTCAGGGCGCGGCGTGCCACGATCTCGTTTTCCGGGTCATCGGCGATGTACAGGTCCCCGGCGAGCATGCGTTCACGGTTCGTGCGTGGATCTCCAGCGAAGTAGTCTTTCATACGAACGATCGTACACATCTCGCCGCGGGAGGGAACGTCCCTCCCGCGATATGTGGCCAATGCCGCGCCCTATCGCGGCTGCAGACCGACTGGCGGAGGACGGACCGGCTGCGACGCGGGAAAGCTACGCGTCTGCGCCTACCGCGGCGGTCCCTGCGGCTCGCCGCGAGCTCTTCCTGTCCGCCGTCGTACGGTAGAGCATCGCCAGCAGCGCACCGGATAGATTGTGCCAGATCGAGAAGATCACGCCCGGCAAGGCCGCCTCGGGCGAGAAGTACTGGCGCGCCAGGCCAGCGGCCAACCCGGAGTTCTGCATGCCGACCTCGATCGAGACCGTGCGAGATGCCCGGCGGGGCACCCTGAGAAGGCGCGCGAACCCGTAGCCAAGGGCATAGCCGAGAAGGTTATGGAGCACCACGGCAAGCAAGACCAGTGCGCCCGCACTCGCAATCGCCTCCGCGGACCCGGGAACCAGTGCCGCGACCACCAATGCGATACCCAGCGTGGAGATCCACGGCAGGAAGGGAAGCAGCCGCTCAACCACCTTGGGGAACAGGATGCGCAAGATCAGCCCGCCGATCACCGGCACGAGAACCATCTTGACGATGGAAAAAGCCATGGCGCCTGCATCGAGGGGCATATACGCCCCCGCAAGCCACTTGGTGAGGAACGGGGTCAGAATCGGTGCCAGAAGCGTGGAAACGGAGGTCATCGTCACCGAAAGCGCAACATCGGCCTTCGCGAGGTAGGAGATGACGTTGGAGGCGGTTCCTCCCGGCGCACAGCCCACCAGGATGACGCCGGCTGCTACCGCCGGCGGTAGGTCCAGGGCCCAGCTGATTCCCACAGCCAACGATGGCATGACGAGGTATTGGGCCACCACCCCGATAAGGATGGGAAGCGGGCGGCGCACTACCAGTTGGAAGTCGGGAAGCGTCAAAGTCAGCCCCATGCCGAACATGATGACGCCGAGCAGCCAGTTGATATACGGCGTCAACTCACCCGCCGTCGCGGGAGAGAAATAGCCCCACAGGGCCGCCGCCACGATAAGGAGCGGAAAGATCGTCACTGCGCGCAACGCGCTCGCGTCTTCGGGCGAGCGCACCTTCTTCGACTTCACCATACTTTACATCATTGACTTGTCACCATGTGGCCGACGATTCGGCCATCATTCGAGATAGGCTCCACCGTCGGATCTTCGCTGCACAGTGCCGTGGACGCGGGTGGGGGGGCCCGCCCGCCCCCCCCCCCCCCCGGCCCCCCCCCCCCCCCGCCGCCCCCCGCCCCCCCCCCCCCCCCCCCCCCCCCCCCCCCCCCCCCCCCCCCCGCCAGATAGCCACGGAGTGGAGCTTATAGCCGAGGGGTTTGTGGAGCTTATGGCCGAGGGGTTTGCGCAGGCTCCTCAGGTTC
>JAZDRN010000016.1:0-36710 GCA_047501485.1 Actinomycetaceae bacterium L2_0104
GGGGGGGGGGGCGGGCGGGGGGGGGGGGGGGGGGGGGGGGTGTTTTTGGTGTGGTGGGGGGGGGGGGGGGGGGGGGGGCGGCCGCGGGCCGCCCCCCCCCCCCCAACGCCCCGTGCCCATGTAGGTTTGGACTCACGCGTTCGTTGGGGCAATCGATGAGACGGGTGAAGAGCGTGAGAGTGACGAGGAGTGCAAGAGTTATGAGAGGTGCGGAGATTGGCGAGGAATAGGTGGAACAGGCGAAGGAGCCGCCCGCAGTTTTCGGCGCAGGAGCAGATGCGCCGCTACGTTCTCATCCCGTTGTATTTGATGTGGGCATTCATCGGAATCGCGGTCATCTATTTGCTGCTGCTGGAACCGGTCACCCCGTGGACGGTTTCTTATGGTGTGGCTTTCATGGCCCACGTGGTGGTCTCGGTTATGGTGCTCCGAGAGATTGCCCTCCACGAACTCGATGGGCGGCGCCTTTCTTGGTGGATTATGCCAGCCCTTGCGCTGACAACGGCGGTCGCAAGTCTACTGGGCCTGTTCCTGGCTTTATACGGAGAAGGGAACCTGAACTTTCCCTTCGGTCAGGCGATTCTTCCGCTCGTCTTGACCGCCTGGGCGCTGGCGCCACGATTGCCGTGGCAGGCAATCGTGATCACGTCCACCGGTATGGGCCTTCTCATGGTGGGGTTCGGCAGGCTTCTCGATATGGAGGTTGCGGACGAGTTCGTCTCCGCTTTCAGGGTGCTGTGGCTACCCACATTCATCTTTCTGATCATCATGATGCTGACGATCAGGTGGTCCATCATCGTGACGGTGTCAGTAAAAGATCAGGCGCAGATGGACGCGATGCGAGCGGATCTCGCGGTGGCCGAGGAACGGCTGCGAATTGCTCGCGATATGCATGACATTCTTGGACGCACTCTCACCGCGGTGGCGTTGAAATCCGACCTGGCGGCCGGGCTCGCCGCCGCAGGAAAGACCGAGAACGCCGTCATGGAGTCCAAAGCCGTGCATCAGCTCGCGGACGAGGCGCTGCGCGAACTCCGCGGTGTGCTCGCGGGGTACAGGCGCCCCGATCTGGTGACGGAACTTGCTGGGGCAAAAGGGCTATTGGATTCGGCAGGTGTCGCCACGCGAATCATCGGAGAAGGACGCGACTTGCCGTCAATGGCAGCGGAGGCGTTCTCGTGGGTCCTCCGGGAAGCGGCCACCAACATCGTGCGTCATTCAGATGCCAGCTGGTGCACCATCCGCCTTGGCTACCATTCGAATGCGGTGCAGCTCAGTGTCTCCAACAACGGTGTTCGAACACGAGCATCCAAGCCGCGGTGGGCCAGCACCGGTAAGGGATCGGGAGGGCCGAAGGTCTCCCAGGACTCGCCGTTTCCCGGTGGTGATGCCCTGCCTTCCATAGAGGGCGGAGGGTCCAGAGAGCCTTCCGGTGCGGTCGGGTATGGGGCTGAAAGGTCCTCCGGTGTGAAGGATGAGCGGGCCACGGATGAGCGGTTGACAGACGAGGTATCCGTGCCGGGATCTGGCCTCGCGGGTCTGCGAGTGAGGTTGGAGAGCATCGGGGGTACCCTCGGGGTGGAAGAGAACGGCGATACCTTCGTGCTCACGGCGCGGGTGCCATTGTCCCGTGGAGATGAAGAAGAATGAACGCGATCCGGGTGATTGTTGCCGACGACGAGACGCTACTGCGTGACGCCCTGGAGGCGATCCTCAATCTGCAGGACGATATCGATGTGGTGGCTGTGGCCTCCGATGGAACAGAGGCTATTGCTCAAATCGCTCATCACGCCCCTGACGTGGCGGTACTCGACCTGCAAATGCCGGGCGCGGATGGGATCGAGGTGACGGAGAAAGCCGGCGAGTTGTCGCCGTCGACCCGCTGTATGATCCTGACCTCCCACGCCCGCCCCGGCTACCTGAAGAGATCGCTGGCGGCTGGGGCGAGGAGCTTTCTGCCGAAAACGACGTCAGCCGATGGGCTCGCCAAGATTATCCGCCGTGTATATGAGGGCCAGCGCTACGTGGATCCGGAGCTGTCGGCCGAAGCGATAGCGGCTGGGGATTCGCCCCTCACCTCACGCGAGGCCGATGTGCTGGAGCTGGCCGCTGAGGGTGCTCCGATTGACGAAATCGCCGCGCGTGCTCATCTTTCGGTGGGAACCGTGCGCAACTACCTGTCCAGCGCTGCCATCAAACTCGATGCCCCCAATCGCCACGTTGCGGCTGAGTTCGCTAGGGCGAAGGGATGGATCTGAGTCCACGGGCTGGGCAGAAGACGAAGTGGATCAGAGTTACCGTGCGTGATCCGCGATATCCGCGAAGCTTGCCCTGATGACCTCAGCCAGTTGCTCCGGAGCGATGCTGATCGACAGGGTTCGCTTTCCGCCCGATACCAGGATCTCATGCAGCCCTCGTGCGGATTCGTCTATGTACGTGGGGGATTCCCGACGCTGGCCCAGGGGAGAGATCCCGCCGGTGACGTAGCCGGTGAGTTTTTCCGCCTTAGCCGGTTCCATCATCTCTGCTTTCTTCCCACCCGCGGCTTTGGCGAGAGACTTGAGATTGAGCCTGCTGGTTGCGGGAACGATGGCACAAACCGGATCGCCGTCGACGAGCGCCATGAGCGTCTTGAAGATGGTCGCCGGGTCGCGCCCGAGAACATCCGCCGTATCGAGGGCATAGCCTCTGTCCTGATGCTCGGAGTGCTCGTATTCCAGAACCTGGTAAGGCACCCCGGCCGATTCCAGGATCTGAAGTGCATGAGTGCCTTGCTGACTCCGCTGCTTCTTCTTCGCCATGCACGCCATCCTAGTGTTCGGAAGAGCCAGTGGCCTGGTGGCGTGACGAGATGGCCAGATGGTGTGATGGCCAGGTGGTGTGATGGTTGGGTGGTGCTCCACCGGCGCGATAGGAGAGGCTGGGTCTCGTAAGCTGAATGCATGGAGAATCGGGCCCGTGTGGCGATCAGGGAAGCGAACGTTTTGGATGCCGATGCGCTGGCGAAGCTCCACGGCGAGGTGTGGAGGTCGAGTTTTGCCGACGTTGTGCCTGAAGAAGTGCTCGCGGGCAGAGAGGAACGATCTCGGGAGCGGTTTTCCGCCGTGCTTGCAGGCCACGTTCCGGCAACGGTGTGGATCGCGGAATCCGAGGGAGAGGTCTGTGGATTCGCTCAGGCAGAAGCCGAAGGCCCAACGGCGGTGCGTTCTCTCAAACTGACTGCTCTCTATGTGCGTCCAGAATTGCAGCGCCGCGGGATCGGCGGCTCGCTGTTGCTACGAGCCATTGGCGATGCCCCAGCCTATCTCTGGACTAGGCCCGGTCCGGCGCAGCGTTTCTATGAGAAGCACGGGTTCGTCGTCGATGGTGCGGAATCCGAGATGGTTGGCATTCCTATCGTGCGCATGGTGAGGTGATGATTCTGCCCGGATGGGCCTCGATCCTCACGGGAAGTGGTTCGGCGGCGAATCTTGCCCGTTCAAAGTCCGAAAGATGGAGATTTCGCGGTTGACCCTCGTCGCCGTGAAGAGGTTATCGCGACCCCTTTGCACTGGTGTGGGAGGCCATTCTCGTGTGGGGGCGTTCCGGTGCGGGGGCCGTCCGGTTTGGGCCGCTCCGGTATGGGGGCGTTCCGGTGCGGGGGCCGTCCGCGGCCATGGCGGTATATCGGCTTGTCAACGGCGGGCCTCATAATCGTGTCTGGGATTGAGGACGGCAGCTTGGTTTCGAACCGGGAAAGCGCGTTGGTAACCGCTCTCTTTCAATCTCGTCTGTAACCCGATATGCGGCCAAAGCGTGCGAACCGCAATACTTCGAACCACAGGACTGCGAACCACAGGACTGCGAACCGCAGGACTGCGAACCGCAGGACTGCGAACCGCAATACTTTCCGCCTTGATTGCTGGTGATGCGGCAGCCTGCGACGAGAAGGCTGGCGATACCTGACGTGATCCCTTGACAGCCAAGGAATGGCAGCCGGTTGGTGCTATGAAGTCGCACGATTTTCTAGCTTTTTAAAGTTGAGCGGAATAGACTCAACTTTGGAAGCGTTACCTTCTACGGATGCTGAGAGGCGAACCCGATGTTCGAATGCCGCTGTTCACAGACCAGTGTGTATGCGAGCATCCCGGTGTTCACCCTTTCGGCGAGACACGTAGTTGAGCCCGAAGGGGGACGTATATGGACAAGTTGACAACGAAATCGCAGGAGGCGCTGGCGCAGGCCATCGGCTCCGCAACCGAGGCGGGCAATCCACAGGTTGAGCCGCTTCACCTGCTCAATGCTTTACTGCAGCAGCCCGGCGGTGTGGCCGTCGCGCTCTTGGATGCGATGGGAGTGAACCGAGCGGACATCACTGAGCGTGTGAACGCCGCGCTCGCAGCTCTTCCGGGCGCCTCGGGCTCCTCCGTGAATCAGCCTCAGGCCTCACGCCCACTCTCCCGTGTGATAACAGACGCGGGGAAGGAAGCGACCGCTCTGGGCGACTCCTACATTTCCACAGAGCATCTGCTCATGGCGATTGCCGATTCGCAGTCTCAGGCTGGGGAGATTCTGCGCTCCGCCGGAGCCACTCGTGACCAGCTCGCCGCTGTCCTGCCGAACGTGCGCGGCAGCTCGAAGGTGGACAGTCCGGACCCTGAAGGAACGTTCCAAGCTTTGGAGAAGTATGGCCAGGACCTGACCCAGATGGCTCGCGACGGCAAGATGGATCCGGTTATCGGCCGCGATGCGGAGATCCGCCGCGTGGTCCAGGTCCTTTCTCGCCGTACGAAGAACAACCCTGTTCTCATCGGTGAACCTGGCGTCGGCAAGACCGCCGTCGTCGAAGGGCTGGCTCAGCGTATGGTCGACGGGGACGTCCCCGAGTCCCTGCGCGGCAAGCGCCTTATTCAGCTGGACGTGGCCTCGATGGTTGCGGGCGCGAAGTACCGCGGCGAATTCGAGGAGCGTCTCAAGGCTGTGCTGCAGGAGATCAAGGATTCTGCCGGCGAGGTCGTCACCTTCATCGACGAGTTGCATACGATCGTTGGCGCCGGTGGCGGCTCCGAGGGTGCGATGGACGCCGGCAACATGCTCAAGCCCATGCTCGCACGTGGCGAGCTGCGCCTGATCGGTGCCACTACGCTCGACGAGTACCGCGAGAACATCGAGAAGGATCCGGCGCTGGAGCGCCGTTTCCAGCAGGTCTACGTCGGGGAGCCGTCGGTTGAGGACACGGTCGCGATCCTGCGTGGCATCGCCCCCAAGTACGAGGCCCACCACAAGGTCACCATCTCTGACGGCGCTCTCGTCGCAGCGGCCGAGCTTTCGAGCCGCTACATCCCGGACCGCCAGCTTCCAGACAAGGCCATCGATCTCGTGGACGAGGCAGCATCTCGCCTGCGCATGGAACTCGATTCCTCGCCAGAGGAGATCGATGTTCTGCAGCGCCAGGTCGATCGGTTGAAGATGGAGGAGTCCTACCTCGTCGACACCGATTCGGACGATGACGCCGCGGCAGCCGAACGCCTTGAGAAGTTGCGTGCCGAGTTGGCCGACAAGTCGGAAGAACTCGCCGCACTCAATGCCCGTTGGGAGAATGAGAAGGCGGGGCGTAATAAGGTCGGCGAGCTGCGCGTTCGCCTGGACGAGCTACGTACCGAGCTGGAGCGTGCTATCCGCGAGGGCCGTTACGAGGATGCCGGGCGCCTTCAGAACGGTGACATCCCAAATGTGGAGGCCGAGATCGAGTCTGCTGAGGCCGCGGAGGCACAGGGAGCGGATGCCGACCTGGAGCCGATGATCGCTGAGCGCGTTGACGCGGACGAGATCGCCGAGGTGGTCTCGGCGTGGACGGGCGTGCCGGTGGGCCGCCTGTTGCAGGGCGAGACTGAGAAGCTCCTGAATATGGAAGACGTCATCGGCGAACGCCTGATCGGCCAAAGGGCAGCGGTGCGCTCCGTCTCGGATGCCGTGCGGCGCTCGCGAGCCGGTGTGGCCGACCCGAATCGTCCAACGGGCTCCTTCATGTTCCTCGGGCCCACGGGCGTCGGCAAGACGGAACTGGCCAAATCTCTCGCGGATTTCCTATTCGATGACGAGCGTGCCATGGTCCGCATCGACATGTCCGAGTATTCCGAGAAGCATACGGTTTCGCGGCTCGTCGGTGCCCCTCCGGGGTATGTGGGGTACGAGGAGGGCGGTCAGTTGACCGAGGCGGTTCGCCGCCGTCCCTACTCGGTGATCCTGCTCGATGAGGTGGAGAAGGCCCACCCCGATGTCTTCGACATCCTGTTGCAGGTGCTCGACGACGGCAGGCTGACCGATGGCCAGGGCCGGACCGTGGACTTCAAGAACACCATCCTGATCCTGACCTCCAACCTGGGGTCGCAGGCGCTGACCGATCCTTTGCGCGACGAGCAGTCCAAGCACGAGGCCGTTATGGCAGCCGTGCGCCAGGCGTTCAAGCCCGAGTTCCTCAACCGCCTGGACGACGTGATCGTCTTCGATCCGCTCTCCATGGATGAGATCGCAGAGATCGTGAATCTCCAGGTAGAGCAGCTGGCTGAGCGGCTAGCCAGCCGCCGGATCTCCCTTGAGGTCACGGATGCGGCCAGCGAGTATCTGGCGATGGACGGATACGATCCCGCCTACGGTGCGCGCCCGTTGCGCCGCCTCATCCAGCGCGAGATCGGCGATCAGCTGGCTCGTATGTTGTTGAGTGGGCAGGTCAAGGACGGGGACACCGTCGTTGCCGACGCGCGTCCCATGAGTGGAGACGATGTCGCCAGCGCGGCCGAGTTCGGAACCTTCGGCGGAGAGAGATCCGGGCTGGTCTTGAGTGTTCGCGAGGGCTGATCCGACTGTTTCTGATCTCGTGAGCTCTGTGGGGCTGGAGAATCGAACTTCTCCTCGATTTGTCGGGCTGGTGAATCAGTTCCGATGATCGGGGAGCGGTTCAGACTCGTCTCCAGCCCCACTTTCCGTGTCATTCGAGTGTTCCGCAGCCGGTTGGAAAAATAACGATCGTTATGTGGCGCCAAACGCGCGTTAAATTCACACCTCTGTTCCAAAAACGGATAGTTATTCTGTTTAGTCGGTGTGAAAGCGGGTGTGGGACAAGGCTTTTGGCGGGGTTCCTCTGGTGGGATTCTTCTGGCGGGTGGCCTATCGAGTCTCGAGGAGCGGCCAGCTTGCTCGATGAGACGATCTAGAGCTCTCGCATCGCGTCGGTCAGTGCAGGCCATTTCTTCTTGTGCTCGGCACCGAACGGCTCCGCCCCAAGGAAGATGCCCGCCTTGTGTACTGTCGGATCGACCCACAGGAATGATCCCGACTGGCCGAAGTGGCCGAAGGTGCGCGCGGAAAAGCTCTTTCCTGTCCAGTGCGGATTCTTGTGCCCGCGAATCTCCAACCCGAGTCCCCAGCGGTTATCGGCCTGCCGTCCGTAGCCGGGAAGGACCCCGGACAGTCGAGGGAACTGCACCGATGTGGCCTCGTTGGCCATCATCTCGCTGACGAGCTGCGGGCGCAGCAGTTCAGCCGCTAGCTTGGAGAGATCATGCACCGTGGACTGTCCGGAGTAGGCGGGGGAGGCGGGCACCGTTGTCGCCGCCATACCGAGTGGCTCCAGAACGGATGTCGCTATCCACTCCTGGATCGACGAACCGACCCGGGAAGCCACTGCCTCGCCCAGCACCTCGATTCCGAGGTTCGAATAGATCCGCCGTTCTCCGGGTTTTGCCAGGGTAGCGCCGTCTGTGTACGGGAGACCGGACGAGTGGGCGAGGAGGTGGCGCACTGTCGAACCCTTCGGGCCGCAGGGCTCTCGCAGATCGACGAGCTTCTGCTCCACCGCGATCAATGTGGACCACGCTGTCAGTAGTTTGGTCACGGAAGCGAGCGGGAAAACGGCGGTCGTATTGCCCTGTTCATACGTCATGGCGGGCTGCATGCCGCCCACGACGGCGGCGGCATGATCGAACGTGAATGTATCGCTGGGCAAGGTAGTCACAGAGGTAAGTCTGCCACGGAACAGGCTGGTGAGAGGCGATGGCCGGTCGCATGGTGGGACCTCGGGCTCGGGCTCGGGCTCGGGCTCGGATAGGCGAGGCGCCGGTGGCTTAAGCCGACGGCTTGACAATGCCGGTGGCTTAAGAGTGCCGACGGCTTGACAGTGCCAGCGGCTTGACAGTGCCAGCGGCTTGACAGTGCCAGCGGCTTGACAGTGCCGGCGGCTTGACAGTGCCAGCGGCTTGACAGTGCCGGCGGCTTGACAGTGCCGGCGGCGGCAGTGGGGAAGGTCCAAGTCAACGGCATCGCCCGAGGTTCGCAAGAGGCAGGGACGAGCCAGGCAGTGGTGCCGGGTACGGTCCGAACGAAGCACCGGGAAAGGTCCTGCAAAGCACCATGGGCCGGGCCGGTGGGCGGGGGCTATGCTGGAATGATTGAAAAAGGAAAGAAGGGGGAGGTATGCCAGCACAATTGCTCACGCCTGACTCCGCGCTCGCGGAGATTGGCTCGTGGGATCTGCAAGATGAGTCGGAGAGCTCCTCAGGCTCGCGCGCCGCGGCTGCCTCGGCGTGGGCAACGTTCCTCCGACAGCAGGGAGAGGCGGCTCTCTTCAAAGGGATCGGTTCCGAGCACATCACGTCGTCGGCCTTTGTCTTCAGCCCGGATTTCTCGCGGATACTGCTGACCTATCATCGCCGCCTGCACCGTTGGGTGCAGCTGGGAGGCCACGTCGACAGGGAGGATGCCTCGCTGGTCGCCGCTGGAACACGAGAGGCCCTCGAGGAGTCCGGTTTGGCCGATATCGAGCTCCTCGACAGCACCCCCTTGGATTTCGATCGGCACGAGCTCCACGGAAATTTCACCTGCCACGCCCACTGGGACATCGGTTTTGCGTTCGTCGCGGATCCGGATGTTCATCTGCTCGTCTCCGAGGAGTCCCTCGATGTGGCTTGGTGGCCGGTTGGCGGGCTTCCCAATGACCCGGACGTCATTCTCCCAGACGGAAGCGTCAGGGAAGGCCAAGGAGTCTGCGCCGCGAATTTCCCGCGCCGTCTTGCGAGCGTGCTCGCTCACCCGCTGATGAGCCGGTAACCGCCCCGGTCAGCGCGGTCCGAGTGTCTGAAGGGCAGTCTCGGCCCGGTCCGGAGCGATCCGAGTCGGAGAACAGTTTGGCCAGCGCCCAAACCGGGTGGATCAGGGTGAGCATTGCCAGCGGCGATCGCCGCCTTTTGCATCGATCTCTCCGTGCATATAAGCATGGGTTTTTCTGGTGACGGGCGCCTCAAATCGGCTAAATATCAGCATTTCGTTACCGTCTGTTAACACGAATCTGAGGGCGGCGTCATACCCATTGCGCGCAAAGGGCCATAAGCTTGTAGACATGACGAGAATAATCAAGAACTGGCTCACCGATATGGATGGTGTGCTCATCCACGAAGAAAGGGCCCTGCCCGGGGCGAACGAGTTCATCACGACTCTGCGCGAGAAGGAGATCCCCTTCCTCGTGCTCACCAACAACTCGATCTTCACCCCGCGAGATCTCTCCGCGCGTCTGGAATCCGCTGGACTCTCCGTCCCCGAGGAGAACATCTGGACCTCGGCGCTGGCGACTGCCACCTTCCTCGCCGCGCAGACGCAGTCCCGTCGCGCCTACGTCGTCGGCGAAGCGGGGCTCACGACTGCCATGTACGAAGCCGGCTTCGTCATGACCAACAGCAATCCGGAGATCGTGGTGCTCGGCGAGACCCGGACCTACTCGATCGATGCCTTGACGCAGGCCATTCGTCTGATCGACGACGGCGCCCGCTTCATCGCCACCAACCCGGACGTGACCGGCCCCTCGGCCGGTGGCGCTATCCCCGCAACCGGTGCAGTGGCTGCCATGATCAGCGCGGCGACTGGCAAGCAGCCCTACTACGTCGGCAAGCCGAACCCGGTCATGCTGCGCATGGGCTTGAACAAGATCGATGCGCATTCGGAGGAGACCGCGCTGGTCGGCGACCGCATGGACACCGATATCCTGGCGGGCATGGAATCCGGGCTGCAGACCCACCTGGTGCTTTCCGGCTCCACCACCACGGATGACATCCAGAAGTACGCCTTCCGGCCCGACTACGTTCATAACGGCATCGGGAATGTCGCCGAAAAGCTGTGGCTGGAGCAGATCGGGCACAAGCTGGATCGTTGAGCGGCAGGCGCCACCGGGACCTTGGGAGAGGCTCAGTTCCGAAGGGGGAGAGCTCGTAGGCGGGAAATACTCTTCCAGGGAGCGAGCGTCTTCAGCGATTGCCGGAAGCGTACGAGGAAATCGGGCTAGCTGATCGTCAGAACTGACGAACTGCTAGCCCTTTTGCTTGCCCTGATCGACGACGCCTTTTGCTTGCCCTGATCGACGACGCCTTTTGCTTGCCCTGATCGACGACGCCTTTTGCTTGCCCTGTGTGGCACGCGCGGCTCGCGATGAAATAAGTGACGGTCCGCGCTATGTGTGACGGTCCGCGCTTTGTGTGACGCCGATGAAGCCGGCAGGGGCGTCACTTATCGCCAGGGGCGGCACTTATCGCGAAAGGTGTCACTTGATCGCACGGTAGGCGCCTCGCGTCTATCGTGATAGCGGCACAGTACGAGCGCAGGTGCGGCACAGTAAGAGCGGGCGAGGTGAGAGAAGTAGACGGGGCGAGGTACCAGAGCAGGCCCGGGCGAGGTATGAGACGCAGGCGCGGCACGGTACGAAAGCACTCGCGGCACAGTACGAGAGCAGATGCGGCTCAGTCCGCTATCTCCACGACAACCGGCACGTGGTCCGAGGCGCCCTTACCCTTGCGCTCGTTGCGATCGATATGGGCTGCGGTCACGCTCTCGGCCAGAACGGGAGAGGCCCATGCGAAGTCGATGCGCATGCCCTCGTTCCTGGGGAAACGTAGCCGCTGGTAGTCCCAGAAGGTGTAGGAGGCGCCGTCGGCGTTGCGCGTCACCTCGCGCATCCCCGCCTCCTCGAACGCGTTGAAGGCCGCTCGCTCGGGGTCCGTCACGTAGATCTCGTTCTCGAAGAGGCTCATGTCCCAGACATCGGTGTCGAGCGGTGCCACGTTCCAGTCGCCGCCGAGTAGGAGCCGCTGGTCGGGATTCTCGGCGAGCCACTGCGCGGTGGCATCCTTCAGCTTGTCGAGGAACTCCAGCTTGTAGCGGTAGTGCGGATCGTTCAAGGAACGCCCGTTGGGCACGTAGAGGCTCCACACGTCCACTCCGCCGCAGGTCGCCCCGATCGCGCGAGCCTCCACCACGGGTTCTGCCAGGAGATTGCCGTCACCGTCCTCCTTCGCGAAACCGGGCTGAGCTGGGAACGAGGCGCGCACGTTCTCCAGGCCCACTCGCGAGACGATCGCGACGCCGTTCCACTGGCTCAGACCGACCGCCGCAACCTCGTAACCGGCTTCTTCGAAGGCAGCGATCGGGAACTGCTCGGGCTTGCACTTCGTCTCCTGCAGCAGCAGGATGTCGAGATCCCAGCGTTCCAATACGCCCAGAGCGCGTTCGGCGCGAGCCCGAATCGAATTGATGTTCCACGTCGCAATCTTCATGGCCACCAGCCTAGCGGTGTTTGTTTCCCGCCGGCTCATCCGGATGGGAGCCGCAACCAATTTCGTTCTGGGTGAGCATTGCGGGGAACCACGTGGCGGGGAGGCTAGGCTTGCCCCATGGGAACAGCACTGATTACCGGAGCGACCTCGGGCATTGGCCTTGAGATCGCTTGGGAACTTGCCGCTGAGCGCAACGATCTCGTACTCGTTGCCCGCAATCGGGAACGGTTGGAGGCGCTCGCCGAGCAGATGAGGCAGATCGCCGGTGTGAGCATCGAGGTCCTTCCGGCGGATCTGTCCACCATGGAAGGGGCGCTCACCGTCGCTGAGCGCGTCTCCAGCGAGGACCGTCCCGTTGGTCTCCTCGTCAACAATGCCGGCTTCGGCTTGGGGCAGGACTTCGTGAGCGGTTCCCTCGACCGCGAGCTCGATGGTCTCAACACCATGGTCCGGGCCGTTCTCATCACCTGCCATGCGGCGGCGGACACGATGTCCCGGCGCGGTTACGGCGGCATCCTCAACGTCGCCTCCATGACCGCCCTGACGGCGCAAGGCACATACTCCGCCCACAAGGCATGGGTGCGAACCTTCACCGAGGGTCTCGCTTCGAGGCTTCAGGGCACCGGGATCAACGTCACGGCGGTCTGCCCGGGCCTGGTGCACACGGAGTTCCACGAGCGTTCCCACGTGGATTCGGGCCAGTGGCCCAGCGTTGCCTTCTCGGCTCCCAGCACGGTGGCGCGCGCGGCAATCGACGCGGTGCGCCGGGGTACCGTCATCGTCACGCCGACCCTGCGCTATCGAGCCGCGGCCGCGATCCTGCGCCTTGCTCCGCGCGGTCTCATCCGCCGGTTCGCAGGCCCGGGGCTTTCCGGGACACACGCCGTTAGTGAGGCGGGCAGCACCTCGCCGCGCGATGGAGCAGCCTGACCATGGCCGCACTCCTGCATGTTGCCCCTGGTTGTGCGCCCGCATGTCTTCTCTTCTGCGACCGGAACCCCGTGAATGTCTGAGATCTCCCCATCCGCGAGCGGCCCGGACCTGCGTCCTCTCGGCGCGGACAGTTCCACAGCCCCGGGCCTGGGCGCCACACCCCTCGTCCCCATCGAGACCGAGCGCATTGTTTCGGGCGACGACGGCGCCGCGCCGACCGCGCACCCAGCCGGTCCCGAGAGGCGCCCGGCATTGGATCCGGGTGCCGATGGTCCCGGCGTGGAAGCCGCTCTTCCGGCCGTTCCGGTATCGATGCCCCGGGAGGCCGCGCGCCGGGTCCGCACGGCGCTGGACCCCTTGGGTCACTGGGACGCCGTCGTCGCCTGCCCTGTCCGGATGGGCCCGCAGGGCGAGTCCTCGCCGCTGCTGCGCGGAGCTCTCCACATCTTCCTCACTCCCAGTTCGCTCATGAGGCAGCTGGGAGGGCCGGCGGGTGCGGAACGTTTCAGCCTCAAGGTCACGAGGGGCAGGCTTCTCACACTGCTCCACCAGGGCCTGACGAGTGGCCCGCAATGCTCCGGTTTCTGGATCTATGGAATGGAGGACCACCCCGAGTTCCTCCCGTGCGGCGATCTCGAGCCCCTGGCGGAGACCATCGAGACAGTGCTGCTGCTGGCGAGGGCGAGCACGGGCGGGATCGCCCTCTCGGAGGCGGTGACGAGCCTGTCCTCGCGCACCTTCTTCCATCTGGGCGGCTGGAACACAGAGGCGGACGAGGAGCCAGGCAACGATTCGAAGGGGAGTGGAGAGCCCGGCAACGATTCGCAACCGGATGCTGCCGTTGCGCGTCCCCAGACCAACCTGGAGACGTCCATCTCCCACGATGGCTTCCATATGCTTCCGCTCTACGTTTCGCCGGTCAGCCTCCTCAAATCCGGTCACGTCGGTCAGGTGGCCACGGCGCGGCTGGACGAGATCGCGGGAATGTTGGAGGGTTACGACGGCGTCGTCGTCGAACCGGGCACCGGATACTCGCTGGTGCTCAGCAGGGACCAGTTGCTGATGGCCGTCTCGGCGGAATCTGACGGCGGCGCCAGGGGATAGACCGGCGTCACTGATCGTCGAATTCAGCGCTTCCGCCCGTCGATCTGCATGAAGATGCGGTCTATCCGGTACTGGATGAGTGGGGCGAGTTCCCGCACCAGCCTTTCCACCGGCATGGAGGCGAGTGGTTCC
The DNA here is from genome assembly GCA_047501485.1 of Actinomycetaceae bacterium L2_0104. Lineage (GTDB taxonomy): Bacteria > Actinomycetota > Actinomycetes > Actinomycetales > Actinomycetaceae > Ancrocorticia. The sequence goes on from JAZDRN010000016.1 coordinate 13,743, forward strand.
AGGCGCACGATGTAACGCATGGTGGCGACCCCGTACATCGTCGAGATCGCCAGTTCGATTTCTTCCGCCATGTGTTTCGTGGCGCCAAGCTCTCGACGCACGCTCTCGAGGACCTCGTGACGAATGTAGTGGCGGAAGCGCTGGCTCGTGTTCGCATCCGTCATGAGCGCGTGCATGAGGGTGCGCATGGTATCCGCGGTGAACTGCTCCTCATAGAGCTGGAGGGCGTGGCGGGTCATCCGCTCTCCGGCTCCTTGCGGCCCGTCCTTCAGGTTCTCGAGGACGAAATCCACCGGATCGAGTGGGAGATTGAAGCACTCGCGGAAGAGTCGCTGCTTTGCACCGAAATAGTAGGCCACCATGGCTGAATCGCAGCCCACCTGGCGGGCGATCTCCCGGATGGTGGTGCCGTCGTATCCGCGGGTGACGAATTGCTCGCGGGCGACTTCGCGGATTCGTTCTCGCATCTGCCCGCGTCTTGCTCGTGGGCCGCGGTTCCTGACGGGCATTTCATCATTTTTCGCGCGCGGTCCTTTGGTCCCAGAATGATCGGCGGGGTTCTTTCCTTGCGATGGTGCGAAACTCTCTGACTCGGAACTCATGCTTCCAGTCTAATTTCATCAGTGTAGAAATTCAGGGATTCCTCTTCTACGATGCGTAACAAGCGAACCAGGAGAATTCGAGAATGTCAGCGCAACGAGAAAGAGCCGACCGTCCGCTACCCGCCGCCAATGCCGACAGTGCTGCCAATGCCGACAGCGCTGCCAAAGCCGACGCCGCCGCCAGCGGCCGTCGGCTGGGCATCGATATCGGCTCCACGACGGTGAAAGCCGTGCTCATGGAAGGTCGGAGAGTTCTCTTCGCCGATTACCGGCGCCACAACGCCGATGTCCGGGGCGAACTCGTACGCCTGCTCGCAGACATCGAACGCCGCTACCCCGACGGCGCCCTTCACGCTGCCGTCACCGGTTCGGGAGGCTTGTCCGTGGCGAAGGCGATGGGCGTTCCCTTCGTCCAAGAGGTCATCGCGGGAACCGAGGCGACGCGCCAACTGCACCCGGAGGTCGACGTCGTCATCGAACTGGGCGGTGAGGATGCCAAGATCACATATCTCCATCCCACGCCGGAACAGCGCATGAACGGCACCTGTGCGGGAGGCACCGGGGCCTTCATCGACCAGATGGCGACCCTTCTCCATACTGATACCGCGGGGCTCGACGAGCTGGCAGCCCGTCACCAGCAGCTTTACCCCATCGCCTCGCGCTGCGGCGTATTCGCCAAATCCGACCTGCAGCCCCTCATCAACCAGGGGGCGGCGCACGAGGATCTGGCCGCCTCCATTTTCACGGCCGTGGCCACCCAGACCGTTGCCGGACTGGCGAACGGCCGCCCGATCCGAGGCACTGTCATGTTTCTCGGCGGGCCGTTGCACTTCCTGCCGCAGCTGCGCAAGGCCTATGAGGAGTTGCTGCCCAGGGCAGAGAAATTCGTGACACCGGAGAACGCGCAACTCTACGTGGCGGTGGGAGCCGCCCTGCTCGCCGGCCAGCAGTACGACGACGGCGCCGCTGGCGAGGCCGCCCGTCCCCTCGCGACGCTCATTCAGGCGCTTTCCGGGAGTGCGGTTGTCACGGAATCGGCACGCATGCGCCCCCTTTTCGCCAGCGCGGATGAACGCGAGGAGTTCCTCGCCCGCCACGGGCGCGAAACGGTGCCGCGTGTTCCCCTTTCGCAGGCCACGGGCCGCTGTTGGCTGGGTATCGACGCCGGTTCCACCACGATCAAGGCCGTCGTGATCGACGAGCGAGGCAGAATCGTCTTCTCGCACTATGCCTCCAACGAGGGCAACCCGGTGAATGCGGCGGTGGACATCGCTCGCCAGGTGCGAAGCGAGCTTCCGGAGGGGGTCGTGATCGCGCGTTCCTGCGCCACAGGTTACGGCGAGGGCCTCGTCAGAGCGGCGCTTCAGATGGACGAGGGCGTGGTGGAGACGATGGCGCACTTCCGGGCGGCGGACCACATGATGCCCGGAGTGACATCCGTCATCGACATCGGCGGGCAGGATATGAAGTACCTGCGGATTCGTGATCACGCGGTGGACTCGATCTCCGTGAACGAGGCGTGTTCCTCCGGCTGCGGCTCCTTCCTTCAGACCTTCGCGGCGACCATGGGGACCGACGTTCGGGCCTTCGCGCGGATGGCGATGGAGTCCACGGCGCCGGTTGATCTGGGAACGCGCTGCACCGTCTTCATGAACTCCTCCGTCAAGCAGGCGCAGAAGGAGGGTGCGAATCCGCGCGATATCTCGGCGGGACTCTCCTATTCGGTGGTGCGCAACGCCCTCTACAAGGTCATCAAGCTGAAGGACCCCGCGGATCTCGGCGAGAAGGTCGTCGTGCAAGGGGGAACCTTTCTCAACGACTCCGTGTTGCGCGCCTTCGAGCTGCTGACGGGACGGCAGGTGGTCCGCCCGGACATCGCGGGTCTCATGGGGGCTTTCGGGGCTGCTCTCACGGCCCGGATGAACACTCCCTCCGCCTCTCCGGAGCTGGTGACGGGCCAGGTGAGTCACCCACGTGGGCGTGACGAGGCACAGCTCGGATGCGCCGCCGTCGCCGTCGCAGGAGCCGGTGATGAAAGCGCCGTAGGCATAGACGCGGCCGTCTCGTCGCTGGCGCGGCTTGAGGACCTGGAGGACTTCCAGGTTCAGACCTCCCGCAAGACGTGCCGGCTGTGCCAGAACCATTGCCAGATGACGATCTCGACGTTCTCCAACGGGGAGCGGTACGTCTCCGGCAATCGATGCGAACGCGGCGCCTCGCTGGAGCGCATCCCGAAGAAGTCCGAGCTTCCGAATATGTTCGACTGGAAGTACAAGCGGGTGTTCGGATACCGCCGCCTCACGGAGAAGAAGGCGTTCCGTGGGGATATCGGCATTCCACGTGTACTCAACATGTACGAGAACTATCCTTTCTGGTTCACGCTGCTCACCAGGCTCGGCTTCCGTGTGATGATCTCCGGCCGCTCGGATCATGCGCTGTTCGAGAAGGGCATGGAGTCCATTCCCTCCGAGAACGTCTGCTATCCGGCCAAGCTCGTGCACGGCCACATAGAGGCGCTGCGGGAGAAGGGGATCACCACGATCTTCTATCCCTGCGTGAGTTACGAGCAGAAGTTCTACGAGGGGCAGGATAAGAACTTCAACTGCCCGATCGTCGCAACGTACCCCGAAGTCATCCGCAACAACCTCGATACGTCGGGTTCCGGCGACGACGGCGCCGAACGGGAGCCCGAGCTCCGTCTGCTCACACCTTTCCTCAACCTTGCGAACCGCGACTATCTGCCGAAGCGCCTGTGCGAGGTGTTCGCGCAGTGGCGTATCCCGGAGGCAGAGATGCGCGCGGCGTTGGACGCCGCATGGGAGGAGGACGCAGAGATCAAGAAGGAGATCCGCGCAAAAGGGGAAGAGTACCTCGAGTGGATGCGTGAGCGGGGCATACGCGGGATCGTGCTCGCGGGCAGGCCCTACCACCTGGACCCGGAGATCAACCATGGAATCCCGGAGCTCGTCAACGGCCTCGGTATGGGCGTGCTGACGGAGGACGCCGTCGCGGATGGTCGCCTTGAGCGGCCGCTGCGGGTTCGTGACCAGTGGTCCTATCACTCCCGGCTCTACGAGGCCGCGGCGCGCGTGGGCGACGATCCTAATCTGGAGATGGTGCAGCTCAATTCGTTCGGCTGCGGAGTGGATGCCATCACCTCGGATCAGGTTCAGGAGATCCTGGAGGGGCGCGGCGGTGTGCACACGGTTCTCAAGATCGATGAGGTATCCAACCTGGGAGCCGCTCGCATCAGGCTGCGTTCGCTCGACACCGCCGTCGCCGAGCGTGAGGCACACGCCGCCCAGGAAGGTGCTGGACGGGACGCCGCCGCCTCGCGGGCCACGGGCTGCGCCGCCTCCGAGGTTCTCGACACCACCGGACCTGTCGCCGCTCGAACCGCCGCGGCAGCCACCCAGGATCCTGCGGCGCTCGCGGAACTCGATCCGACAGGCCTCATCGACCCCGCCGAACGGGCTGCCGCTCAGGAGGAAAGGGATGCTGCGGCCGGCCACATGAAACCTCGTGTGGCGTACACCAAAAGGATGCGCGAGGAGGGGTGGGAGATCCTGGCGCCCCAGATGGCCCCGATTCAGTTCAGGCTGCTGGCTCCCGTGCTGCGGAGGGCCGGCTTGAACGTCCGGGTTCTGGAGCGTACCAGCCGCGAGTCAACGGAGACGGGACTCAAGTACGTCAACAACGACGCCTGCTATCCCGCCATCGTGGTGATAGGCCAACTGCTGGAGGAATTCGTCTCGGGACGGTCCGATCCGGACCGTACGGCGGTGGCCGTCACGCAGACCGGCGGGATGTGCCGCGCAACCAACTACGCCGCGCTGCTGCGCAAGGGATTGCGCGATGCGGGCTACCCGCAGGTGCCTGTCATCGCGGCCTCCGTCCAGGGCTTGGAGGACAACCCGGGCTTCGAGATCACGATGCCCATGGTTCATAAGGCGATCCAGGCCATCGTGCTGGGTGACATGCTCCAGTCCATGGTATTGCGGGTCCGTCCCTACGAGGCGGTGGCAGGTTCCGCAATGGAACTCTACGAGCGGTGGGATGCCATCTGCGAGCAGTGGCTCACGGGAGAGGGCTACTCCCGATCATGGGGCGGGCACCTTTCATACCGGCGGTTGGTGGCCCGCTGCGTCTCGGAGTTCGACGCGCTCAGGCTGCGCGAGATCCCCCGCAAGCCACGCGTGGGATTGGTGGGCGAGATACTCGTCAAGTTCCATCCGGACGCGAACAACCACGCCGTCGATGTCATCGAGGAGGAGGGGTGCGAGGCGGAGCTTCCCGGCCTCATGCAGTTCTTCCACAACTCGCTGGCCTCGGCGAAATGGAACAAGGAGACCTTGGGGATCAACGGCAGGTCGCGTTGGCTCAAACCCTTGGGCCTGTGGGCCCTGCAACGCTACGAGGACCCCATCAAGGCGGCGTTCGCCAAGACGGATGGCAAGTTCGAGCCGCATCGAGACATCCACGAGATGGCGGAGCGTTCCACTGGCATTGCCTCCATGGGCAACCAGGCGGGGGAGGGCTGGTACCTCACCGCTGAGATGGTGGACATGATCGAGCACAGCTGCCCCAACATCATCTGCGCTCAGCCTTTCGCCTGCCTCCCGAACCACGTGGTGGGCAAGGGGATGTTCCGTGCGTTGCGCACCCGCTATCCGGAGGCCAATATCGTCGCGGTCGATTTCGATCCGGGTGCCTCCGAGGTCAACCAGCTCAACCGCATCAAGCTCATGCTCTCGACGGCGTTGAAGCAACGCGAAGGTGGGGAATCCGGGGATGCTGCGGGGGAACGGTACCGTGGCCTGCTGTGGGATGGCGACTCCGCTGCCGGATCGCCAGGATCTGGCGAGCACGAGGGTACGCCCAGCGAACCCGGCGAGCATGGCGAGCACGGGCAGTCAGGTAAACCCGGGGAGTCCGGGCAGTCAGGTAAACCCGGCGAGCACGGGGAAGATCCTGGCAGAGAGGTGCCGCGCCCGCCCGCCGATGTGTGGGATGACGCAGACGATTTCGAACCTGATGCCGGCCCCGATAGGTGCGAACTGGTATCAGCCCTTTCCTCCGGCAGGAAAGTTGGGAGCAGAACGTTTAGTCTAGGGACGTGAATGATTCCCAGCGCAAGCGCCTCATTGAACTCGTCGACGAACTAGCGATCCAGCGCGGTGACTTCACCCTCGCCTCGGGTCGCACGTCGAACTACTACGTGGACATGCGCCGCGCGACCTTACATCACGAGGCGGGCCCGCTCATCGGCCATGTGATGCTCGACCTCCTCGAGGAGGCGGGGTTCGGCGCCGGAGTGGCGGACGCCGTTGGCGGCCTGACCATGGGGGCCGATCCGGTGGCCGCTGCGATCATGCATGCAGCAGCCTCGCGAGGCCTGGACATCGATGCCTTCGTGGTACGCAAGGAGGCCAAGGATCATGGCATGAAGCGTCAGGTCGAAGGCCCGGATATCGCCGGCCGCAACGTGGTGATCCTGGAGGACACCTCCACCACGGGTGGATCGCCGATCCAGGCGCTGGAAGCGGCCCGAGCGGTGGGTGCCAACGTGCTGGCGGTGGCCGTGATCGTCGACCGCGCCACCGGGGCACAGGAGAAGATCGAGGCCCAGGGAGTCCCGTATCTAGCCGCCCTGCACCTGGAGGACTTGGGACTCGATCCCCAGTAGATATTCGAGCCCCGGTGAGTGGAGAGATCAGTTGCGGGCGTTGCGTGCCGGAGGCCGGGAGGCGGACGGGGCATTCTCCCCGGCAGCACTCCTAGAACAGACTATTGTTGCTGCTAGTGTTTGAGGCGATGTCACAATCGCCTCCACAGTGAAAGGATCGAGATGGAAGCTCCAGCCATTATCGGAATCGTTCTGGGAGCGATTGTCCTCATCGTGGCGATCTGGCTGATCGTCACCTACAACGGTTTCGTCAGACTACGTAACCTGGTCCAGGAATCCTGGCGGCAGATCGACGTCGAACTCAATCGGCGCTATTCGCTCATCCCCAACCTGGTGGAGACGGTCCGTGGCTATGCCCAGCATGAGCAATCGACACTGCAGGCCGTCATCCAGGCCCGCAACATCGCGGCTCAACCCGCCGCGAGCATGGAGCAGCGCAGCGCGAACGAGGGGGCGTTGACGGATGCCATCTCGCGCCTGTTCGCCCTCGCGGAGAACTATCCGACGCTGCGCGCTGACAGCTCCTTCCTCAACCTGCAGCAGGAGCTGACGAACACCGAGGATCGGATCGCCGCCGGCCGCCGCTTCTACAATGCGAACGTGCGCGATCTGAACACGAAGAGGGAGACCTTCCCGTCCAACATCGTGGCGGGGATGTTCAACTTCCACCGCGCCGACTACTTCCAGGTGGATCAGGCGCAGGTCTCGGCAACGCCGCAGATCAACTTCTCCGGTATCGGCAATGCGGGTCAGACCATGGCGCACGGCCAGGGAGGGGACGGCCAGCCCGGCGTCCAGTGGCAGCCGCAGCCCGTCCAGCCCGAATACGGCAGTTCGCCCAGTGGGGCACCCGGCCCTTACGGTCAGGCGAGCCAGCAGGATTCTGGACGTTACGGAGAGCAGGGTAACCAGCCCGGCCAGTACGGCCAGTACGGCTATGACCGCTGAGGCGGGAAACGACGGTTCGAGCTCCCACACCCGGATTGATGGACCCGACGGCGAACGTGACGGCCTAGATCGGCTTGACGGGTCCGATAGCGAACGAGCGCCACTCGCCGCCGCCGCGCGGGAGCCGCTGGTTCTCGGCGAGCCGATGATCGTCGAAGCCGATCCCGAGACCTCCCAGGAGGATGCGGCCTATCAACCGCGCCCGGGCACCCGCGTTGTGGGAGTCGGCCCATTGCCAAAGCCATGGCCGGACGATCCGCGCCTGGACCCCGGGCTCATGGCCGAGGGAGACCACCGCAACGTGCTGGACAGGTACCGCTACTGGAGCGTCGAGGCCATCAAGGCCGACCTGGCCCGAACGCGTTCGACGCTGCACATCGCCATCGAGAATCTGGAGCACGATCTCAACATCGGCTCGATCGTTCGCTCCGGCAACGCCTTCAACGTCGGGGGAGTGCATATCGTCGGCCGTCGCCGCTGGAATAAAAGAGGCGCTCTGGTGACGGATCGCTACGTGGAGATCTATTACCACGCCACCGCCGAGGAGCTGGCCGAGTGGGCCCGCGAACACGAATACCGCCTCGTCGCGATCGACAATCCGCCTCACTCCACGCGCTTGGAACAGACCGCGCTACCCGAACGCTGCCTACTGGTGTTCGGCCAGGAATCCACCGGCATATCGAAGGAATTGCAGGCGGTGTGCACGGACGCCGTGCGCATCGAGCAGTACGGATCGACGCGCTCGCTCAACGTCGCCGCCGCAGCAGCAATCGCCATGCACTGGTGGATAAGCCAGCACCGCGATTGAGCAGACGGCGGCAACGGGCCGCGTGGGAAGGCAGGTTTCGATACGCAGGGTTCGTGCCCTCATCACCTGGGGTCGGCATCACCGCGTGCCGGCCTTACCGCGTGTCGTCGTCGCCGTAGAGACTGGCGCCGTTTGAGGCTATGACGTCGCGATACCACTGGAAGGACTTCTTGGGGTAGCGGGCGAGTGTCCCGCTGCCGTCGTCGTTCCGATCGACGTAGATCAGGCCGTATCGTTTGGACATCTGGCCGGTGCTGGCGCTCACCAGATCGATGCACCCCCAGGCCGTGTAGCCGAGCACGGGAACACCGTCGGCGATGGCCTTTCCCACCTGTTCCAGGTGTTGGGCGAGGTAGTCGATACGGTAATCGTCGATCACCGTCAGCTCATCGCCGCAGCGAACCAACTCGTCGCGCGCACCCAGTCCGTTCTCGACGATGAACAGGGGCTTGCGCCAGCGGTCCCAGAAGGCATTGAGGACGAGGCGCAGCCCGATCGGATCGATCTGCCAGCCCCACTCGCTTTCCGGGAGCAACGGATTGCGCACGCCGCCGATGAGGTTGCCGCCGCCCTTGACGGCCTGCGACTCATCCGCCGCCGCGCACAGCGACGAATAGTAGGAGAAGGAGACGAAGTCGACGGTATTGCGAAGGATGTCGCGGTCGGACTCCGTGATATCGAGTTCCACGCCTTGCTGACGCATGTCCTCGATGGCGTAGCTCGGCCACTCGCCGTGCACGTGAACGTCGCCGAACATGAGATTGCGCCGCTCGAACTGCTGGGCGGCCAAGGCGTCTGCTGGATCCGTCGTGAGCGGATAGGCGGGCATCGATAGCACCATGCACCCGATCTGGGCATCCGGGATCGTTTCTCGCGCAATCTTGGTCGCGAGGGCGGAGGCGACGAGTTCGTGGTGCATCGCCTGATAGAGGGTCTGCGGCTGTGCCGGATCGTCAGGGATCGCACCCGAGATGAAAGGTGCGTGTGAAAGGGAGTTGATCTCGTTGAAAGTGAGCCAGTACTTCACGCGTGATCCGTAGCGCTCGAAGAGCACGCGGGCGTAACGCGCATAGAAATCGATCAGCTGACGATTCGCCCAGCCGCCGTAGTCCTCCGCGAGGGCAAGAGGAGTCTCGTAGTGGGATATCGTCACGAGTGGGGCGATGCCGTGACGCTCGCACTCGTCGATCACCCGATCGTAGAAGGCGAGTCCCGCCTCGTTGGGCTGGGACTCATCCCCTCGTGGGAAGATCCGGCTCCAGGCGATGGAGAAACGGAAGACCTTGAACCCCATGCGGGCGAACAGCTCGATATCTTCCGCATAACGGTGGTAGAAGTCGATACCCGTGAGCGTGAGATTGTCGTTTGTGGGAGTAGAGGTCGGCTGGCCTGTCCAGCCGCGCGGTGTCACGTCCTGCACGGACAGCCCCTTGCCGTCCGCGTCGTAGGCGCCTTCGATCTGGTTGGCGGCCGTCGCTCCGCCCCACAGGAAATCGGATGGAAAGGGAGTCGGGGCTGGCATAGGTTCTTCTTTCGTCGATTGAGTCTGGGTGGAACCCGTTGGATGCACGCGTCAGGTCGGTGGAGTACACGCCTCAGGTCCGCCGCGCTATCCTCGGTTCGGTGGGGTGCGAGACCTGCCCACCGGCCGGGTTCCGTTCGGATACGGTCCGGCCGGTGTTCATAGACCGGTTCTCACAGTCAGGGATCGGCCCTGCGGGCGCGGCTCGCCGCGTGCAGGCGAGTGACGTGGAGCGTCAGGAAAAGGACATCCTGCTCGCGGATGGTGACGCCAAGCTCCTCGTTCAGCAGCTGTCCGATGCGCAATGCCACAGCGTGCTCATCCGGCTGGGTATCCCGCACCGTCTCGTAGACGCTGGGAGCCACGGGCGCGAGCTGCGCCTGCGAGTCCGAGGACAGATAGCGCAGATGCCAGACGAGCCGTGCGACGTCGACGGAGTTCTCGTCCACGTCGATCGCGAGATCCTCCCGCACGATCTCGAGTACCTTTCCGAGCACGCGAGTGGAGCGGATGGTGTCTCCCATGTTCGGTGCGCTCAGCCGGGCGTTGACGAAGTGAAGCGCGAGCGGAGTGGCCTCCGCGGCCGGTATCCGTACGCCGAGGCGGGATTCGATGAGGTCGATGACCTCGTGAGAGAAGCCGACCTCGTTGGGGTAGAGGTGCTGAACTTCCCAACGCAGCTCGTAGTCGAGCTCCGATGCACCCTCGCGCGCACGCCGCACCGCGAAATTGATGTGATCGCTGAGCGGAAGGAGGACGTGGGCGCTGACATGCTCGCCCAGTCTCTCGCGTGCCCGGATGATCACCTCGCTTGCGAGATCGACCTCGGCTTCGGAAAGTTCGGACAACAGGGCCGAGTAGCGAGTGATGGTATCGGGGTTCGTCAATACGAACGTCTTGTCGATACGGGCCGGGTCCACTTCGTCGTCGGGACGCAGATGGAAACCTATGCCGCGCCCCAGCAGCACCTGTTCGGCGCCGGAGGGATCGACGGCGAGGACCGCGGAGTTGTTGAAGACCCTGCGGATCACAAGCCGAGGGGCGGATTGCGGCGCCGTCATGTCAGCACCGATACCAGAGCATCGCCACGCCGCACGCGTGGGTTCGGAGTGGGCCTCACCGTCTGGGTAGAGGCCGTGTCCGTCACGACGACGATGACGGTCGGGTCCAGCCCGGCGGCGCGCACGCCAGCGAGGTCGACAGTACACAGCGGCTCGCCGGCCCGGATCTCCGCGCCCCGTCGAACATGCTGGGTGAAATGGGCCCCTGCCAGGTTCACCGTGTCGATTCCGACGTGCACCAGTATCTCGATACCGGCGGCGGTGCGTATCCCATAGGCGTGCGGCATGGCGACCATCAGACTCCCGGAGACGGGGGCCGTGATGTCGCCGTCGGCAGGAACCACGGCCGAACCCGGCCCGAGCGAGCCCCGCGAAAATGCGGGATCTGGCAGCTCGGCCAGCGGGCGGACCTCGCCGCTTACCGGCGCCGCGATATCGAAGGTATTCGTTTCGTTGTTCATGGGGACCTCTCTGTTCACGGACAGACTCTTTCAGAAATTCATGGCGTAGGAATAGGCCTCGAAAACCGCGTCCTGAATGATACGCGGTCGGACGCAGTCCCCGACGAGGACGGTGTCCGGGACGATCCCGAAGAAGGCGCGCGCCTGTGAGGAGCGCGCACGCATCCCGACACTCAGGATCACGTCATCCGCGGGAACGCGGGTGAGTTCACCGTCCTTGGAGGTGACCACGACATGATCCGATTGGATCGAGGAGCAGGTGCTCTCCAGCTGGAAGCTGAGCCGAGGCTGGGCGGCGATTTCCTGACGCAGCGCCTCACGGTAGAGGATGTTGGCTTGCGGGGCCCAGGTATCGCCGATGTCGATCATCGTCACCGAGTGATCGGCGAAGGTGGCGAGCTCCAATCCGATCTCGGTGCCGATGGACCCGGCGCCCACGATCGCGACCTGCTTGCCCAACTCGCTCTCGGCATCGATGGCCTCGGTCCCGCTATAGACCTTTCGCTGATCGACCCCGGGGATGGGCGGGCGTATCTCGTCCGCGCCGATAGCGACGACGAGGCCGTCGGGCTCCAGTTCCGCGACCATTTCGGGTGTCGCCTCGGTCGAGAGCCGAACATCGACCGTGGACCTGGCCACCGTCCGCCGGAGGTAATCGAGGTAGGCGCGGATGTCATCCTTGTAGTGCTCCTTGGCGACCCATCGCAGTTGTCCGCCCAGTTCGTCTGCGGCCTCGAGCAGGATCACCTCGTGCCCGCGTTCCGCGGCGGTCGTGGCGGCGACGATGCCCCCGACCCCGCCGCCCACGACGACGAGGCGCCGTGGGCGTGCGGCGGGCTCAAGACCGCGCGGGATGAAGGATTCGTTCCAGAACCTGGCGTTGACGGAACACCCCACCTTCTTGCGTTCGGTCGATATGTGGTAGCACTGCAGGCATCGGATGCAGGGCACGATCTCGTCCTCCCTGCCCTCCTGCGCCTTGCGCGGCCATTGCGGATCCGCGATGAGGGGACGGCCCAATGCGACGAGATCCGCGCTTCCGGAGGAGATGATCTCCTCCGCCTCGGTGGGACTCATGATCGCCCCCACCACGCTCACCGGGATCTTCACATTCCGCTTGACCTCGCGCGCCCAGCGGGCATTCGGGGCGTGCTCCGCGAGGTTGGTGGTGGCCAGATGCACGTTCCCAGCCAGCCCGATATCCACCCCGGCGCTTATCTGCACCGTGTCGAGGTAGCGTTCGGCCATCGTGATGAATTCGAGGGTGTCCGAGAACGAGATGGAGTTCTCCATCCATTCGATGGCGCTGATCCTCATGTCCACCGGGAAATTCGGGCCGACGGCCTCGCGGACCGCCTTGAGGATCTGCAACGGGAAGCGCGCGCGATTCTTCAACGATCCGCCGTAGTCGTCTGTGCGGTGGTTCGTGCGCGGTGAGAGGAACTGCGCCGGGAGCCAGCCGTGCCCGAAATGAAGGAAGATCATGTCGAAGCCGAGCTCTTGGGCGTTCGCCGCGCAGGCGGCGAAGAGACCCGCCACATATTCCATGTCGTCCGGGTCCATCGCCTTGACGGGGGTGCCGTCGTCGCGCACGAACGATACCGGGCCGCGGGCGAAATCCTTGACACGCGCGAACTGGCCGCCGTGGAATATCTCGAGCGAGGCCCGGCCGCCGGCCTGATGGACCTTGAGCACCCGGTGCCTGGTGCTCTCGCGCTCGTACTTCGCGAAGGCGTCCGGTTCGTCCGGGCTCGAATAGCTCGAACGTCCGGGCTCGACGATGGCGTGGCCGGTGATGACCACCGCCGGCCCGCCTAGCGCCTTGTCCTCGAAGAAATCGCCGGTGGGTGTGGCAACGATTCGATTCTTGAGCGTGAGGCTGTTGATTGTGACGGGTGTGAACAGGTTGGGGAAATTGGTCTTGCGGCGGGCCATCAGACGGCCGCCTGCAGCTCGGGATCGGAGGAGAGCTGTTCTTCGACGGGATCGCGCCTGCGCGCCGTGCGCTCCATGATGAAGGTGATGACGAAGGCCGACACGATCGAGATGGCGACGGCAAGGAAGTACGGTGCCGCCTTGGGCGAGGCGAGGAAGGCGGGTGCTCCGAGAACGCCGCTGAAGGCGAAGGCCGTGACGTAGACGCTGAAGATACCGCATACGAGTCCGCCCGCCATTCCACCGAGGGTGACGGCCGCGAAATACCGCTTGCGCTTGACGATGACGCCGAAGATGCCGGGCTCGGTGACGCCTGCAATGGCGTTGACGAATGCGGAGGAGCCGGCGACGGTACGGGTCGCCCTGTCGCGCGAGGTGACCAGCACGGCCAGCAGCACGCCGAGCACGGCGTAGTTGCCCATGCCGCCGCTGGCCAAGGAGTATTCGAGCCCGTTCTCGGCCAGGATGGACAGCTGGATGGGCAACACGATCCAATGGACGCCGAGCATGATGACGTAGATGAAGAACCCTCCGAAGATCACGTGCAGGAGGATCGGGAAGTTGACCAGCCAGCCGTAGGCCGCGGCGATGCCGTTCGCGATGGCGAAGCCGACCGGCCCGAAGACGAGGAGGGTCGCCGGAACCATGATGAGCAGGGAGATGACGGGAATCAGTAGAAGATGGGTCATCTGCGGGAGTATCTTCTTCAGGCCCCTCTCGAGATACGCGAAGGCCCACATGCCCACGATGATCGGGAGCACGGTGCCGCCGAAGGACTGTCCGGTGAACCCGATGCCGAGAAAGTCGAGTTCGGCGCCCGTCTCGTTGATGGCCGTCAGATTCGGCTCGAGGAGAGCCGCGCCGATCGTCGCGCCGATATAGGGGTTCGCGCCGAAGCGCTTGGCGGCGGTGAAGGCTAGGAGGATGGGGAAGAAGTAGATGACGGCGTTTCCCGCGGCGGCGAGGATCGCGTAGGTGTTCGATGTCTCGGAGAGCCAATCGAAGTTCACCGCGATGGCGAGCAGGCCCTTGATGATGCCCACAGAGGCGAGCAGCGGGATGTAGGGGGTGAAGATCGCCGAGATCGCCGCGAGTATGCGGTCGATGAGCTTCAGTTTGCGCGGCGATTCGGTGGAAGCGGCGGAAGAGACCGCCTCCTCGGAGTCGGTGACGCCGGGGATGGCGACGACGTCGTCGTACACGTCGGGTACGTGGGTGCCAATGATGAGCTGAAGCTGCCCTTGGCCTTCGAATGCGTCCGCAACGCCCGATAGCTGAGCGAGGGCATCGCAATCGGCCTTGCTGAAATCGTGGAGTTGGAAGCGGAGTCGAGTGGCGCAGTGCGTGACACTCGAGATGTTGGAGGTGCCGCCAAGGTTGGCGACGATGCCTTTGGCGAGTTCGGTACTCATGTATGTTTCCCCTGAAAAGGGGCGCCTTAGCGCCGGGTGTGCAAAATGGCGGCGCACATGAGAACGGCGATTGGCAGCGAACCACGGGTGGTGTTGTCCCGGTGCCTCAGCCCGGCGTGCGGGGCAAGAGAGCGTGCAGGCGCCAAATCATGAACTACTGTTGTGCGCCGAGCTCCAGGTTTAGCCTCCGCAGTGAGTCACTTCCCAAGCAGCTAGGTTGAGGCATTGCCTCGAATGAGACGGTACACGACGTGGAACGGGCGGTCAATTCCTTCGGGGAACTCGCTGCACGTCCATTGGTGGGCTCTGAGCAGGCGTTACACGAGGGAATCATTAACCGACGGTTCTCTCGGAACCGAGGAGATCCGCCGGACGCCACGTCCCTGCGGACAGTAGAGACAGCTTCCCGTGGGCTTCACCCCACCTCGAATTATCATGGAGTCATGTCACCATCGGTCGAACGCGCGTTGAATGTTTTCCGGACTACGGGAAGGCTCGTGCTACCAGGCGGCCCTTCACCTTGGGCTCGGGCCACGAAGGCGCTTTTGGCGGTCCTGTTCGTGCTCCTCGTACTGCTGACGATCGCCGCGCCTGTGGGAATGACCATCGCGGTTACGTATGGCGGTCTCGAGATGACCGCCGCAACGATCGTTGGTGTGCTGATGGTCGAGGCCATACTGATCGGGCTGCTGGCTCTCGTGGCGTTCGGTGTCCGGCGGCAGCGCCGCTATGAGCTTTTCGAGACCAGTGACGTGATCCTGGAACCGCGTGGTCTGACGCTGCGTGGTGTCGGTCCGATTCCGTGGGCGGACTTCGGGACGGCCAGCTACCGGATGGTTCCCTCCGAGCATTCCAGTGGGCACACGCGCCGCGGCGTCATGCCTCTGACGGAGTCGGGTGTTTACAATGTGAACGTGCTCATGCCGCCCGAACTGCGCTGGCGGGTATGCCCCGCGACGGGTGCCTACTGGAGTAAATGGCGGCATATGTATGTCTATGTGCCGAGCGTGGAGGGCATGAAGACGGCCGAAGTCATGGAGCTCGTCAACGCCGTGCGGGGGATGATGGGATTCGCGCCTGTCGATTGAGAGACCCTCCGGTGCTGCTGAACGAGATGGGTATGAACCCTCGACTGGAGGCGGGTGCGATCTTATGGATTGCCTAGCTCCGGGCAGGGGACTCCTCAGCCGTCAGCGCCTGTGCTCGGCGGCGATCAGCGGATTTGAAGACGTTGATAAAGATGAAGGACAGCCCAATTGCCAGCGCTAGGAAGAAGATGATGTTGATTGCGGCCCACATGGTAACGGTCACGGTCGGCTCCAGAATCTAGACGAGATCTCTCTCCGAGAGCTTACTCGATGAAACTGGAACCAGAGGGCCCAAAGGTCACGCTTTTCGACGGCTAGGTCGGGGCTTGTTTCATTGATTGAGCAAGCCGCAGGCGCGTTCAAACCGAAGCCCGGTGGTTTCGATCGACTTCGTTGCACTCAACCGACGGGCCTATGTTCTTGGTTCTTAGCCGATCGAGAGACCTAGACGAGCGTTACCCGAGCTGCCTCATCGGGATTCTTGTCCAGCCAGCTCGCCACGAACGGGCATACCGGGCGCACCTTCAACCCCTCGTTTTCTGCCAGATCGATTGCGGCCTTGACGAGTGCGGACCCGACGCCCCTGCCGCCGAACTCCGGAAAAGTGACCGTGTGGGGTAGTGTTGCGACGCCGTCCTCGATCTCCACGGTGATATGGCCAGCTTTTTCATCATCGACGAAGGCATCGAAGCCCTCGGATGTTCTTTTGATATCCATATGACCACACTACTAGGCAGCCTGGGAAACGCATCGCACCCGCCCTTTCAAAAATAACTATCCGAATTCGACATAGGCGTGCGCATATATGCCAGCCCCATGCCGTTTACAGATAGTTATTTCGTTACGCCTCTTTCTGAACCCGCGCGGAGAGTGGTGGGGATTCGCCTTTAGAATCAAGCCGCCACCTACACACGTGTCTAGCTGGACTCTATTGACATATCCAGCTGGCGGCGCACACGCCGTCTGCGTTCGTCGTATACGGCCGCGATGGTCAGCATCGCGATTTGCGCCGCGATGGCGATATATGACCGTGAACGAGGATCCCGGCTCGTCGTGGCATAAACCGTCATGGGAATGATGTCGAGGGCGAGGCATAGGATGCCGATGACGGCGCGGCGCCCGCCGATCCGGTCCGAAACCCAGCCCCAGGTCGCCGATCCGATCAACCCGTCGATCTCGAGGAGTGTGAAGGTGAGCGCTGCCTGCTCGTGTGTGAATCCATGGTTCTGCGAGGTGCAGAGAGGCGCCCAGTTATCCATGCCGATGCGTACCACCTAGACAAGCTGATGCGCACAACCTAGACGAACAGATTTACCAGGCAGAGCAACCACACGACGGGATTCTTGATGACATACCGCAGACAGAACGGGAGGCGATCGAAAAGGTGACACCGATGTTGCCGAGGTCCGTGCTGGTGAGCCCGAGCTGCTCGACCATGAGCGACTGGGCGGCTTTAGCGTTCGTTGTAGCGGAGCAGGCAAGTCCTCGTATAACCGATCGTGATCACCAGGTACGGCTTCATGGATTCCGCGAGCCGGCATTTACGTTGCTTGGAGATGCTTAGCAAGGTGTGAGGGGCCTTCTTGATCGCGAAGAGCCCGGCTTTCTTGGACGCCGGATCTGTCCCGTGGCCTGTGGGCGTTGGCTGGCTATTGATGGCAGACTTTGGTATCAGTCGACTTCCCCGGCAACGACGCGGAGGAAGTGCGCGACCGTGTTGGCGACGGCCTCCCTCGCGGGGACCAGGTACTTGCGGGGATCGACGCCGTCGTTGGTGGTGAGCCAGGCGCGGACCTCGCCGGTGAACGCGATGTTCAACGCGGTCCCGATGTTGATCTTCCACATACCGGCTCTGGTGGCTGCCGCGATGCTCGAATCTGGAACGCCCGAGGAACCATGGAGCACCAGCGGAACCGGTACTGCTCGGTGGATGCGTGTGATCAGATCGATGTCGAGTTCGGCGGTCTGGGTAGTCATGGCGTGGGAGGATCCGACTGCCACGGCGAGTGAATCGACTCCCGTATCGGCGGCGAATCGCGCGGCCTCTTGGGGATCCGTGCGAACTCCGGGTGCATGGGCCCCGTCTTTGCCGCCCACTTCACCCAATTCGGCTTCCACCCACACACCGGACTTGCGACCCCAATCCGCCACCGTCTTTGTAGTATCCACATTCGCAATGAAATCCAACTTGGAACCGTCATACATGACAGAACTGAACCCGAGTTCGATGGCACGCATTGCGAGTTCTGGTTTCGTGATGTGGTCCAGGTGGAGAACGACCGGAGTTGACGCAGCTTTTCCCACCGCGACCATTGCGGCGGCCACATTCGTTCCGAATAACGGGGCCCTCTTTATTGATGCGGGGTCGACGACGGGGCTGTTCTCGGAGTTCTTCCCCAATCGGCGATTGACCGTCTTCACCAACACCTTGTCGATTGCGACGACGTTGGCGAACCTCCCCGCGGTCACCGTTCACACCTTGGGGGGCAAGGTACGGCCCGTCACGCTGGCCGAGGTCGGCCCCCAGACCATCGAGGTGCTCAACAAACACCATTTCGACATGGCCTTCGTGGGAACCAACTCGCTGTCTCTCGACCGGGGACTTGCGACGCCGGATACGGATGAGGCGGCGATCAAGGCGGCAATGATCCGAAACTCCGAGCGAACTTTCCTTCTGGCCGACCACTCGAAATTCGCCCAGACTTCGCTGGTCACATACGCAGCGGTTGAAGAAGTTGACGTGATAGTCACGGGCAACGAACTAGGGGAGCAGCATAGGGCGGCTCTTGAAGAACTGGATGTGGAGGTTATTTACACATGATTGTGACAATTACGCCAGCTCCCGCGATCGATTGGACCATTGCGGTCGATTCTTTCGAACTGGACGCTGTCAATCGCATCGTCAGTGGATCTCGCGAGCCGTCGGGAAAGGGCTTGAATGTCTCGTGGGCACTGCACCGCGTCGGTAAGGCGACGAAGGCTGTCTTCCCCGCGGGTGGTGCCAGCGGTGATCTCATGCGCGAGACACTCGCGGAAGCCGGTTTGCCCCATGTCATTATCGATACCGGGCGTGATGTGCGCACGAACATCACGCTCGTGTCGCCCGGGCACTCGACGAAGCTGAACGAAGCGGGCACCTACCTCGACGAAGAGCAGGTAGCCCAGTTCCGGGCCGCCATCATTGAAGCTTGTCGAGATGCTGAGGTCGCCCTCGTATGTGGCAGCCTTCCGCCAGGAGTGAGTGACAGCTTCCAGAGTGAAGTGGTGGCCGACCTTCTCGAAATCGGCGTCCCTACCATCGTCGATACGTTCGGTTCGCCCCTTGAAAAGGCGCTTCCGGCCGGTCCAGAACTCATCAAACCCAATGTGCACGAGCTGGCGGACCTCGTTGGCCAGCGGATTGGCACGTTGGGCGAAGTCGAGACCGCGGCCCGTGAGGCTATTCGTCGGGGAGCCAAGGCAGTCCTGGCGTCGCTTGGGGCCGATGGATCGCTACTCGTCACCGCGGATGAGGCGCTTTTCGGTCATGCTCACGACATCCCATTCGTCAACTCGGTTGGAGCCGGCGATGCCTTGCTTTCGGGATATGTCGGCGGCGGACCCGAGAACGTGGATCGGCTGCGCAATGCGATCCTCTGGGCCTCATCAGCAGTGGCGCACGCAACCACATTGTTCCCCATCCGCGAGGACTTCAACGAACGGATTGAGATAACGGCCTCCTTCGACCGTGCCCAGGCATTGGCCGAACCCTCATTGGCTCTGGTCTACACCAAGTAGCGGAGGGATAAGCGCGAAAAGGCACGAAGGCGGCACCACACGAAGGATTCGCCACGAGTGGGCAGGGGAAAGAAAGTTTCTATTCATGACCGCATCTACACACAGTTCGACACCACATGACTCAGGAGGAAGTAGCAAATGGCAGGTGAATTCATCGTGGCCGCGACCGGTTGCCCAACCGGTGTGGCCCACACCTATATGGCAGAGGCTGCCTTAAAGAAGGCGGCTGCGGAAAAGGGCATTGAAATCCGTGTGGAGACCCACGGCCAGGTCGGGTTGGAAAACGGTTTGAGCCCCGAGGAGATTTCGCGTGCTGTCGGCGTCATCGTTGCCGCCGACAAGGACGTTGACGCCTCTCGCTTCGCCGGTAAGCCAATCGTCGAGGTAGGCGTGAAGGCTGGCATCCATGAGGCGGACAAACTCATAGACCAAATCCTTGAGAAGACTCAGAATCAAACGGCCACGAGTGCGGACGTCGAGTCCGAGGAGCCGACCGATGAGAACGACTTCCTCAATGTTGGCAAGATAACGGTCCCGGCTGGCCAGGGTGCACGTTCGGTCGGCCGCGCCATCTACAAACACTTGATGAACGGCGTCTCCTACATGCTGCCCTTTGTGGTAGGCGGCGGAGTATTGATCGCGACATCGTTCCTCTTTGGAATCTATTCGGCTGATCCCACAAGCGATCAGTACAACAGATTCGCCGAGATGTTGAATCAGGTTGGAAGCACCGGTCTCGGGCTCATGGTGCCGGTGCTCAGCGCATTCATTGCAAATTCGATTTCCTCGCGTCCCGGTTTGACCGTTGGCTTCATCACCGGAATGGTGGCCAACACGATGGGGACGGGATTCCTCGGCGGTATCGTCACCGGGTTCCTGGCGGGATACGGAATGCTGGGCCTCGCGAAGCTCTTCGAGCGGCTGCCCAAGTCGCTCGTTGGATTGAAGGCTATCTTCCTCTATCCCGTTATCGGTACCTTCGTATTCGGAGCGATCACTTACTGGATATCGACGCCCATGGCGAATATCTCGAAGAGCCTGGAGGATACCCTCGCGAACTTCCAGGATGCGAGTCCGATCCTACTGGGATTGGTCATAGGCGTCATGTGTGCCTTCGATATGGGCGGTCCCGTCAACAAAGCCGCATATGTCACGGGTGTGGCTCTTCTTGCCGAAGGGAATCAAGAGTTCATGGCGGCGGTCTCCGCGGCTTGTATTGCACCGCCAATCGTGACGGCCCTTGCCGTGACGTTCTTCCCCAAGGGTTTCGAGCCCGGAGAACGTCGCGCGGGTTACGTGAACTACCTGCTTGGATCCACTCACATCACAGAGGGAGCCATCCCGTTCGCCGCGCGCAACCCGCTTGTGGTTATCCCGATTCTCATGGTCTCCTCCTCGATCGCCGCGATCTTGACGCTTCTGTGGGGAGTACGGTCACCCGCTCCGCACGGTGGCTTCCTGGTGCTGCCCGTTGTAGGCAATCCGGTTCAGTGGGTCATCGCGATCCTCATTGGTGCCGCCGTGGGCGCCGTCCTCTACGGCTTGTACCGAGTGAATCAGGCTCGCAAGACCGTTGCCGTACAGGCCGATGTTGCGGTCTGAGTTAGATAAGGAGAATGCCTTATGGAAATGTTCCGAGTAGAAAACATTGTGCTTGGATTCGACGCGCTGACCCAGCGCGAGGCCATGGTCGCTATCGCGGACACGGCGGTGAACCTTGGATACGCCGACGACTCGGATGATGTGGTTCAGGGCATGTTGGACCGCGAGGCTCAGGTTTCGACCGCGCTTATGGATGGCATCGCCATTCCGCACGCCAAGCGCCCATCGATTCAGGAGGCCGCGCTCATCGTGGTTCGCCTCAACCAGCCGGTGGACTGGGGCGGAGATCCCGTGACGGTTCTGCTTGCAATGCTCGTACCGGAGGCCGAGGCGGGTACGACCCACCTGCGCCTCCTGGCTCAGGTCTCGAGGGCTCTTATCGAGGAGGATGTTCGAGCCGGATTGAGGGAAGCCGTGACCACCGAGGACGTCTACAAGATTCTGGACTCCAGGCTTCAGCTGTAGGCCTGTTGCCGAGCGGGAAGGGGTTCTATCCTGCTCGACGCGCGAGATGGGTCCGGGTACGACTGCGTAAGCAGGAGGCTCGGGCCCATCTCATATTCTATGAGCTCAGACCCATCTCATACCTATGAGAAGGGCGAAGAAGCTCGTGGTTCTTCCTCATGCGCGCCATGGGGTGAAAGCGTGGGGTGAAGTTGGGGCATTGCACCGGAGCCTGTATCGAGTGATGGAGGGCGTCTCTTTTAGTTCTCAGCGTATCTTTCGTCGATTCTCGTGAATCGCGCGGGACGTCGGTTTTCCCTTGTTTGCCAGCGAGTTCGCGATATTCGATGCTCCCGTGTGGCCGGGGTCTCTTCTCATCGTTTGGAAGAATGGACCTTTTTCGGGGCTATTCGCTCCCGAGAGTGAGACAATGGGTGTGTCCTAGAACAACTTGAAGGAGAGTCCTGTGCCTATTGCAACTCCCGATGTATACAAAGAGATGCTTGACCGCGCCAAGGCCGGCAAGTTTGCCTACCCCGCCATCAATGTGACGTCCTCCCAGACCCTCACCGCTGCTCTGCAGGGCTTCACCGAGGCCGAGTCTGACGGCATCATCCAGGTTTCCGTCGGTGGAGCGGAATACGCTTCCGGTTCCACAATCAAGGATCGCGTTGCCGGATCGCTGTCGCTCGTGGCGTACGCGCGCGAGGTTGCCAAGAACTACCCGGTGACGGTTGCCCTGCACACCGATCACTGCGCCAAGCAGAACCTGGATTCGTGGGTCCGCCCGCTCCTGAAGCTGGAGGCCGAAGAGGTCAAGGCTGGACGTCTTCCCTTCTTCCAGTCGCACATGTGGGATGGCTCGGCCATCGATCTCGATGAGAATCTCGAGATCGCCAAGGAGCTGCTCGCCCTGTCGCAGGCCGCTAACACCATCCTCGAGATCGAGGTTGGCGCTGTCGGCGGCGAAGAGGATGGCGTCGTTGGCGAGATCAACGAGAAGCTCTACACCTCCACCGCGGATGGCATCAAGACCGTGGAGGCCCTTGGCCTCGGCGAGAACGGCCGCTACTTGACCGCCCTGACCTTCGGCAATGTGCACGGCGCCTACAAGCCCGGCCACGTGAAGCTGCGTCCGGAGATCCTGGGCACCATCCAGGAAGAGGTCGGCGCCAAGTACGGTGTTGGCGATCGTCCGTTCGATCTGGTCATGCACGGCGGCTCCGGTTCCACTGATGAGGAGATCGCGACTGCGGTGAACAACGGCGTCATCAAGATGAACGTTGACACCGATACGCAGTACGCGTACACCCGCCCGGTTGTCGACCACATGTTCAAGAACTACGATGGCGTCCTCAAGATCGACGGTGAAGTCGGCGTCAAGAAGGCCTACGATCCCCGTACCTGGGGCAAGGCCGCTGAGGCTGGCATGGCCGCTCGCATCGTCGAGGCCTGTGAGCGTCTGGGTGCTGTTGGCACCAAGATGAAGTGAGCTTTCTGAGCTGACTCATTTCGGCATACGCTGAAAAGTGGGGGTGGGGGGGGGGGGGGGGGGGGGGGCCCCCCCCCCCAAAAAATGGGGGGCGGCGCTATAAAAAAAAAATTTTTTTTAAAAACTATAT
>JAZDRN010000016.1:36719-44783 GCA_047501485.1 Actinomycetaceae bacterium L2_0104
TTTTTTTTTTTTTTTTTTTTTTTTTTTTTTTTTTTTTTTTTTTTTTTTTTTTTTTTGTTTTTTTTTTTTTTTTGGGGGGGGGGGGGGGGGGGGGGGGCCCCCCCCCCCCCCACCCCCATAATCTGGGTGCAGCTCAGATCTTCCAACTTGGTGGCTATCACAGCGTTCATGGCGCCTATATAGGCGCCATGAACCGTCACATAGCCATCGAGTGAGGGAACCTGCTATCAACGGTCACGTGAGCGGTGCGGATGCCGATCCCCCAGGTGGATACCTCACCACTTGTATGACGTCGATCTCGTCGATTTCCGATGCGGCTCCCCATGTGAGCAGCGGGAACGCCGGGTAGGCCCCATCTGTATGTACGGTGTCGATGGGCGACCTCGGGTCGCCCAAGCCAGCAATATGAAGGATGTGTACGGTGCCGTCTGAATCTCGGTCCCCCTCCGACGATCGAGGCCCTCTCCCGCCGCAGAGCGGGCTGCCACGCGAGGATTCGAATGCGTCGCTCGGCGAGGTCTCGACGAAGAGTTCCAGATCTCCCTCGTGGCTGCGGGGTGCCAGGCTGGGCGTCGTTCTATCGGCTTGTCTTGCCTTGGTCGCCTGGGTGCTTCTGGCAATCTGGGGGCCGTCGGGCCCCGCCGGGGTGCAGTTCATGCCGGCGCTGGCTCTCGGGGTGGCCGGTATTCTGGGTCTCTCCTTGGCCATTCTCCCCGCCTTCGGACTTGTGGTCTCGTATCGCGCTTCCCGATCTCGCCCCGGTGATCGCGGGCGTAAGCTCCTCATGGTCTGCGGAGGGATCTTCGTAGTGTTCTGGGAGGCTCTTCTGGTGCTGGCGGCCTTTGCTGTGTCGTTCTCCTATCCGGGGCCCTGCCCGGTACGTACCGTGGGCGGGACCGGCTATTACGAATGCCAGGAGGGCTTCACCGACCCTCACTACGTCTACTACGAAGTGGACGGGTTGCTGCTGATGAGCCGCGCGGGTATCGACGTGGGGGAGCTGCCTCTTCAGCAGGACGGGGAGCTTTCCGGAAGGTGAGTCTTCCGAGACATCTCTCCTTTCTCCTTTCGTCGGATCACGGTTTAGCATGAGGTATGAACGAGCACGACGATCGGTTTGACGACGGCAGGTCGGAATCGCCCAACCAGCGAGCCGATCGGAACTGGAACGATATCCTCCAGGAGCTCCGGGTAACACAGACGGGAACGCAGGTCGTCGCTGGCTTTCTGCTTGCGCTCGCCTTTCAATCTCGTTTCGAGGAACTGGACCGGTACCAGGTCGTGGTCTACCTGGTGCTCGTGACGCTGGCGTCATTGGCGACGATCATCGGCCTCGCGCTTGTGAGTCTGCACCGGGCCTATTTCCGGCAGCGTCAAAAGGCGCGGATGGTGAGTGTCGGGAGCCGTTTGCTCATTGTCGACCTGGTGGTCGTGGGTATCCTTGCCGTCGGTGTCGCCGGATTCGTATTCGACATCGTGCTCGGGCATGTGGCGGGACTCGTAGCGTGTGGAGTGGGTCTGCTGCTCATTTTCGGGCTATGGCTGGTGATTCCATGGCGGAGACGGCTGGAGAAGGAGCTGTGAACTGAGGCTTCCTCGGCTGTCTCACGATGAGTTTCTCGCATTCTGAGAGTGTGCACGATGTTGCTCCCGGCGCCCCAATCTTAATTTTTGGCCGAAATTCGGGGAGTTTTCGGCATCGTTGGCTCGCCCAGGACCGGTATGTATCTCATTGCCGGAAATAGATCGTACCAATCAGTCTTAATCATGCTATGTTTACTCCATCGCTTTCATCTTTCCTGCTCAGGGTCTTGTTGACCGGGGTGGGAAGCGAAGGCGAGAGGCTGACACTGACAGTGATGTCGGGCTGCGGGAGAACCGCACGATACACATCACACATCTCGATGAAGAGGACTAGATATGGCCAGGCTTCGCACTGCAATCGTTGGTACCGGAAAAGTAGGGCACTTCCATGCCCGGGCTTTACAGAACCTGGAGAACTCCGAATTCGTTGCCGTCGCGGGGCGCCTACCCGATCAGGTCGACGAGTTCTCCAAGGCATACGGGGTGAAAGGATACCTCGACGTGGCCCAGATGGTCCGCGAGGAGAAAATCGACGTGGTGAGTATCTGCACCCCGCATCCCGTCCACCGCGACGTGGCGATCGCTGCCATCGAAAACGGTGCTCATGTGCTCGTTGAGAAGCCGCTTGCCTCCAATCTCGCCGATGCGGACGCTATTCTCGACGCCGCCAAGGCCATGGGAGTCACGGTGGGGACCGTGTGCCAGCGCCGTTTCTACCGTCCGTGCATGCGCATCCGGGAGGCTATCGACGCGGGCAAGATCGGCAAGCCGGTCATCGGCAACGTTCACATGCTCGGGTGGAGGGATCAGGCCTACTACGAGTCTGATGCCTGGCGCGGCACGTGGGATGGCGAGGGCGGGGGAGTCCTCGTCAATCAAGCGCCCCACCAGTTGGATCTCCTGCTGTGGTACATGGGTGAGGCTGAGGAAGTCTACGGTCAGTGGCGTAATTTCAACCATCCTTATATCGAGGTCGAGGACACGGCTGTCGCCACCGTCAAATTCAAGAGCGGCGGTGTAGCCACGATTCTGGTCTCGAACTCCCAGAACCCGGCACTGTTCGGCAAGGTTCACATCCATGGTGACAACGGGGCCACCGTAGGTGTACAGACCGATGGCGGTGCCATGTTCATCGCGGGAGTGTCCACGATCACCGAGGCTCCTTACAACGATTACTGGACGGTAGCCGGCGAGGAAGATCTGCAACCCGAGTTCCGTAAGGGCGACGAGGAGGAGTTCAACTCCGTCGATTCCATGTACCACTACCATCAGCTCCAGATCGCAGACTTCCTTGGCGCAGTCAGCGAGGGCCGCACGCCGGTGGTGGACGGCAATGCCGGCCGAGCCACGGTGCAACTCATCGAGGCCATCTACGAATCCACCAGGACCGGACTCCCTGTCAAGATCGAATCGGGGCGATAGGCGATGAAGATCGGTTACAACGAAGCGTGCGGCCTGGGATGTTCCTCCTTGGAACAAGACCTGCGGCTCACCGAGGAGGCGGGTTTCGACATCCTCGAGATTCGCTACGACATGCTCCGGGACTACCTGACCACCCATACGATCGGCGACCTTGAGGCGCATTTCGCATCCAGCTCGGTGCGTCCCGGCCCATTGAACGCCACCTATATCTACCCCGAGTTCCTTTCGGATAACGACGACGTCGCCCGCCGCAACGCGCTTTTGGCCGAGTTCGTCATGGGATGCTCGGTGGCCCAGCGCATCGGCGCGCCTTCCATCGTGGTGGTGCCTCCGTTGCAACCTGATCCCGAGGGTGGCCCGTACCAGGGGCGCATCGAGGATACGAATCGGGAGTGCATCCGCATTCTCTCCCGGTTGGCGGATATCGCTGCGGACTACGGGATCGGGATCTCGTTTGAGCCGGTGGGCTTCGAGCGGTCATCGGTCCGCTCGATCGCGCAGGCGGAGGAGATCGTCGCCGCCGTCGACCGCCCGAACGTGGGTTTCACGATCGATTCCTACAACATCTTCCTCAACGGCGGTTCCAACGATTTCTCGGCGATCGCGCGGATGGAGGGAAGCCGGATTCATGTGGCTCATCTGATGAATGCGGACGAGGTCCCAGCTCCCGAACGCGCTCAGTCCAAGCGCCGCTTCCCAGGAGAGGGGGCCGTTGATCTGGCGGCTTTCCTTGCCGCGCTCAAGGAGTCCGGATTCGATGGAATCGTCTCGGTGGAGACCTTCCGGCCCGAATATTGGCAGGAATCCCCCGAATGGGTGGTCTCCAACGCCTTTGAGACCACGAGGGCCTGCCTGGCAGCCAACGATTGCCTATAGAAGCGGCAATCGCCATATAACAACACCAATCCGCGGCGGTCGGCTATCAGGCCAGTCCGCGCGGGAATCGGCTGCCTCGTTGCGTCCCGCCCCGTTGTTTTGCGCTCGCGGTAACGGGTAGCGGGTCGACGTCGGATTCCCACCTTACGTTTACTACCCCGTATTCAACGCACTTCATCAACCCAGGGCGACCAGCTGTAGTTGCTTGCCCAACACCACCACAACAGAAAGGAGCGGAGATGAGCCCCCTAGCTTTTATCGGCATCATCGCGGTGGCAATTGTGCTGCTCGTGCTGCTGACCGTGAAGTTCAAGATTCATCCCTTCATGGTGCTATTCCTCGTCGCCGTCTTGATCGGAGTAACGACAGGACACGATCTTGTCGAAACCATCACGCTGATCAAGGATTACTTCGGGTCAACGCTCACCGGAATCGGTATCCTGATCATCTTCGGAGCGGTTATCGCCAATGGTATTCGCGATACCGGAGCCGCCACCTCCATCGCCAACTTCTTCATCAAGCTCTTCAGGGGTAAGCGGCTGGAGCTCGCGCCGGCTTTGACCGGCTTCATCATGTCGATTCCGGTGTTCGGCGATATTGCGATCGTCCTGAATGCCCCGATCGCCGCGGTGCTGGCCAAGCGCAAGAAGATCTCGATGTCGGTCATGGCTCCCACTCTCAATGTGGGGCTCACCTTGACGCACGGTCTGGTGCCGCCAACGCCGGGAATCCTGGCCGTTACCGTGCTCCTGGGTGCGGATATCGGCACCGTCATGATCTGGGGAATCGTCTGCTCGATCTTCTCCTTCGCACTGACATGGCTTATCGCGAAGCCGATCCTCTCACGTGGAGATTTCATCGAGCCCCTTGCGGAGTTCACGGAGGGAATCGAGCCGGTGGAGGATGGTGCCGACATCGAGCATCTTCTCATCAAGGAAGAGGATATCCCGTCTGCATTCGCGGCATTCACACCGCTGCTGCTGCCGGCCGTCATGATTGCCGCGGGCTCGCTGGGTAAGCTTTTCGTCGATGAGGGAACCGTCGCGTGGACGATACTCAACACCATCGGCGACGCGATCGTCGCATTGTTCTGCGGTATGGTGGCCTCGATGCTCATGGTGATCGGGCACAAGTCCTCGGTCGCAAAGCGTGCGGCCTCGGCCGGATATCCCGAGATCACGGAGAAGTCCTCGTACTTGTCCATCGTTGCCGATAACTGGATCACCCGCGCTCTGAACGTGGCCATGGTTCCCTTGATGGTGACCGCGATGGGCGGTGCCATGGGCGGCATCCTACGTGAGAACGAGGCCATCAATGAGATTGGTGCCATCGTCGCTTCAAGCGGCTTCCCGAAGCTGCTGATTCCTTTCATTCTCGCTGCCGTGCTCATGGCCGTCTGTGGTTCCATGACGGTGGCCGCCATGACGGCGGCTGCGCT
This sequence comes from Actinomycetaceae bacterium L2_0104, assembly GCA_047501485.1. Lineage (GTDB taxonomy): Bacteria > Actinomycetota > Actinomycetes > Actinomycetales > Actinomycetaceae > Ancrocorticia. The sequence goes on from JAZDRN010000016.1 coordinate 42,040, forward strand.
GGTGCAACCGATGCTGGGAATGATCGGTCTTTCTCCGGAAGTGGCCACCCTCGCTATCGGAGCCGGCTCGATGATCGGATGGCATGTGAACAACTCGGGGTTCTGGATCTTCAGCTCCCTCTACAACTTCACGCCGAAACAAGGTCTGAAGTACTTCACCACGACGAACGCGCTCGGCGGCGTCATGGCTTTTGCCTGCCTTGCCGTTCTCTACCTGACAGGTATCCTTTCCTGACAACGGACGATCGGTGAACACAGGCTGGCCAGGCACGTGGATTCATCTGCCTGGCCAGCCTGCTGCCTGTAAGGGGCTGGCCCCGTCGGCTTGCCCGTCCGCGAGGGCGCTGCCCCGCTGATAATGTACGTTTTCCAGAGTCCCGGTCCGGTGAAGACGGGCCCGATGAAAGTGGGAACACGATGGGATTTTCTTCTGTCTGGCAGAAAGTAACGGCTGGTGGCGTGGCATTGCTGGCTGCGGTTGTCGGCTGGTTCTTGGGAACGGATAGTACAAATCGTGTGCTGTTGGCGCTGGTATTGGGCGTGGTGGGCTTCAGCCTGGTGCTGTACTACACCCGTCTGAACAACGTGAAAAGGTACAAGCTTCTCATGGCGCGCCTTTACACGGATCTCGATCCCGAGGCATTCCTGGCCGAGGTGAAGCGGGTCGATCTTGATCGGATGAAGCCGACCGAGCGCTCTACGACCGAGATCCATATAGCCAATGGTCTCCTGGCGGCTGGGCGCCCACAAGAGGCCCTCGAGGTTTTGAAAACTGTCGAGTCGCAGGCTGAGCCGGGTGCTTGGGAGGTCCTGTTCACCGTTGCCGCGAACCGGGCGACCTGCTACCTCGACTCCGGACAGGCGAAGAAGGCGCAGCGTTCGATGCAGCATGCCTCGGATATCGTGCGGCAGGGCAAGGCAAGTGCGGGTGGAAATGGCAGGCCCGCATCCTCTCGCCCCGCAAAGGCCGGCCGTCCCGTAAACGATCCGCAGGATTTCTGGCTCAAAGCACGTAAGACCCTCGCGTTCTTGCAGCTGCGGTTGGACGTTGCGCGTGGGCGAAAGATCAATACCGTGGTCCTTCGCGAGGATCTTGAGCGGAACAAGGCTCCTCTGCAGGGAATCCGGGTTGCGGCTCTGCTGATGGCTGCTTATGAGCAACAGGGTGATAGCGCTGGAGCCCAGGAGATGCGCTCCTACATCGTCGAGCACGGTGGCCAGATGGCGGTGCGCCGGGAGCTCCTCGCCGCAGAGGAATGAGAATGGAGAAGGCGCCCCTGCGGGCTTCGGCGGTGACACCCCCGGGTTTGGCCGGGCGGTTTCGCCATCTCGGCATTTGTGTGCAACACGTTGCGAAAGGCTACAATTGGGCTGATCCTCAAGCGGTTCATTAGTTGGGATTCTTGGTCCGTTTCCTCTGCGGATCGCTCATGAATTGATGTTGCAACATTTTGTTGGAGTTGGCATGAACCCTGTCCATGATCGGGCAGAATCGAAGCAGTCAGAGCCTTTGAGAACCGTCTCGGGGCATCTGGCCCTCCTGGACGAACTCGGCACAAAGATCGCTTCCGGGGATCTCCCTCCCGGCGAGATCATCACTCTGGCAGGGTTGGAGGCTGAGCTCAATGTGTCTCGGACCGCGGTGCGTGAAGTCATCAGAGTTCTGGAGAACCTGGGCATGGTGCGCTCGAAACGACGAGTCGGAATAACCGTCCTGCCACGTGACGAATGGAGCATTCTCGACCCGCAGCTCATCGTGTGGCGTATGGCCAACCCCAAGGAACGGCAGGCGTTCTTCGTGGAGATGAGCGAACTGCGCCGTGGAATCGAACCGGAGGCCGCTCGATTGGCGGCCAGCCGGGCCTCGATGGATGCCGGATTGGAACTGAAGGCGATGGCCATGCGCCTTCAAGAGCTGGGATCGCAGGGGAGAGGCGCCGAAAAAGAATTTCTTGAGATAGACAAGAATTTCCACGCGCGTCTTCTTGAATGCAGCAGCAACGAGATCTTCGGCCACATGGCGAGTCTCATCGAATCGCTCCTCACTGAGCGCACCTACTGGCAGTTGCAGCCGGCCTTCCCCTCCTCGGACGCGATGGCCGCGCATGTGCGGCTCGCAGACTCAATCGTGCGTCGCGACGCGGATGGCGCGTGGGAGGCGGCATCGTTCATCGTGTCGCAGGCCGAGGAAGAGGTTCGCGCCTCCGACGGGGAGGCCGAGCGACGTTAGCCCAGGCCTGACGACGCCAAGTCTTGGCGAAGTTGAGGGTTAGCAGGCGAAGTCGACCTTTTAGGTCTCAACTTCGCCTGCTAACCCTCAATCTCGATGATGTCTTTTGACGTGGCTCAGGTGTGTGTTTTTGTGGAGTGACGTTTCACGAGGCCGGAGCCTCGCACCTCGGATTGCGTCATTGGTAGCTATGAGTGCGAGCACTCACGCTTCGGGCTGCGTCGCCGTGCCCCGGTGGGGGACAGCCGGCTTCCTGGCCCTGGGGACAAGCCCGCAGCCAATTTCCTTATCCTCGGTCACGAGGCCGGAGCCTCGCACCTCGGATTGCGTCAATGGCAGCTATGAGTGCAAGCACTCACGCTTCGGGCTGCGTCGCCGTGCCCCGGTGGGGACAGCCGGCTTCCTGGCCCTGGGGACAAGCCCGCAGCCAATTTCCTTATCCTCGGTCACGAGGCCGGAGCCTCGCACCTCGGATTGCGTCAATGGCAGCTATGAGTGCAAGCACTCACGCTTC
>JAZDRN010000016.1:44883-45048 GCA_047501485.1 Actinomycetaceae bacterium L2_0104
GGGCTGCGTCGCCGTGCCCCGGTGGGGACAGCCGGCATCCTGGCCCTCAGCTATGAGTGCAAGCACTCACGCTTCGGGCTGCGTCGCCGTGCCCCGGTGGGGACAGCCGGCATCCTGGCCCTCAGCTATGAGTGCAAGCACTCACGCTTCGGGCTGCGTCGCCGT
>JAZDRN010000016.1:45058-54664 GCA_047501485.1 Actinomycetaceae bacterium L2_0104
CCTGGCCCTCAGCTATGAGTGCAAGCACTCACGCTTCGGGCTGCGTCGCCGTGCCCCGGTGGGGACAGCCGGCATCCTGGCCCTCAGCTATGAGTGCAAGCACTCACGCTTCGGGCTGCGTCGCCGTCGCTTGGATCTTCCAGACCTGCTTCGCATAGTCGTCGATTGTGCGATCGGAGGAGAACCGTCCGGACAGGACGATGTTGTTCCAGCACATCCGAGCCCACTTGAGCTCATCGCGGTAGTCCTCGGCCATACGGTCGCGGGTCTCGCGATAATCGGCGAAGTCGCCGAGCAGGTAGTAGATATCGGCCGGCTCCCAGGAGTTGCCGTCCAGGAGCGAGCCGAGCAGGTCGTGGAAGTCTGCGTTCCCGCCTTCCAGGGTGCCGTCGACGAAGGCGTCCAGAACGCGCTTGAGTCCGGGAACCGTCTCGTAGGCTTCGCGCGGGTTGTACGTCTTGCGCAGCTCGGGGAGCTCTTCTTCGCGGGCGCCGAAGATGTAGGCGTTATCGTCGCCCACGGCCTCGTGGATCTCCACGTTGGCGCCGTCCATGGTGCCCAGCGTGAGAGCGCCGTTCATCATGAACTTCATGTTCGAGGTGCCGGACGCCTCCTTGCCGGCGGTGGAGATCTGCTCGGAGATATCCGCTGCCGGGATGATGTATTCGGCCGGGGTCACGTTGTAGTTCTCGATCCACAGGACTGCAAGCCGCCCGTCCATTTCCGGATCGTCGTTGATGATTCGGCCGATCTCGTTGATCAACTTGATGATCGCCTTCGCCCGCTTGTAGCCGGGTGCGGCCTTCGCTCCGAAGATGAAGACGCGCGGGGCGATATCCAGGGAAGGATCGTCCTTGAGTCGGTAGTACAGGTCCAGAATGTACAGGCCGTTGAGCAGCTGACGCTTGTACTCGTGCAGCCGCTTGATCTGCACGTCGTAGATGGCGTCGGTCGGAATCTTGACGCCTTGGCGGGCCTCGATCCACGTGGCGAAGGTTTCCTTGTTCTCGCGTTTGACAGCGATGAGTTCGCGCAGCAGCTTCTCATCCTGGCCGCGATCCACGAGGGTCTCCAGCTGGGCCAGATCGGTGACCCACGCATCCGAGCCGAGCTCGCGGGTGAGCAGCTTCGCCAGGCCGGGATTGCAGGAGTTGAGCCAGCGGCGCTGGGTCACGCCGTTGGTCTTGTTGTTGAACTTCTCCGGCCAGATCTCGTACCAGTCATGGAGGGTATCGCGCTTGAGGATCTCGGTGTGCAGCGCCGCGACTCCATTGATGGAGAACGCCGCATAGCAGGCGATCCACGCCATGTGCACGAGCCCGCCGTGCAACGGGGCCATGTAGTCGATCTTGCCGGGATGGAAGCCGGCTTCGGACAGTTCCTCGCGGAAGCGGCGATCGATCTCCTGCACGATCTCGAAGATGCGCGGGAAGAGCTTCTGGAAGATCGAGATCTCCCACTTCTCCAGGGCCTCGGCCAGCACGGTGTGATTGGTGTAGGCGAAGGTCTGCTGCACCACTGCCCAGGCGTCGTCCCATGAGAGGCCATGCTCGTCGAGCAGCAGGCGCATGAGTTCGGGGATAGCAAGCACCGGATGGGTGTCGTTGAGCTGAACGGAGTTCAGCTTGCCGAATCCGGTGAGATCCTCGCCGTGCTCGCGCAGGTAGACGTCGATCATGGTCTGCAGCGATGCGGAGACGAAGAAGTACTGCTGGCGGACGCGCAGCACCTTGCCCTCGTAGGTGGTGTCATTGGGGTAGAGGACGCGGCACAGATCGGCGACCCGCTCGCGTTCAACGATGGCGTCGGTGAAACGCTGGGAGTTGAATGCGTCGTAGTCGAATTCCTCGATGGGCTCGGACTTCCACAGGCGCAGGGTGTTGATGTTGTTCGTTCCGTAGCCGGTGATGGGCATGTCGTAGGGGATGGCCCGGACATCCATATCCGCGAATCGCACGTAGCGTGCTTCCTCTTCGCGGCGGATGACGAAGGGATAGCCCTCTTCCATCCACGGATCCGGATGCTCGTTCTGGTAGCCGTCGTCGATGGTCTGCTTGAAGAGGCCGTAGCGGTAGAGGATCCCGTAGCCGGTCACCGGCAGATCCATCGTGGCGCAGGAGTCCAGGAAGCAGGCGGCGAGCCGGCCGAGGCCACCGTTGCCCAGAGCAGCATCGTGCTCGGCCTCGAGAACGTCGGCCAAGTCCTGACCACTCGCGGCGACCGCCTCGCGGGCCTCATCGAGGAGGCCCAGGTTGGTGAGGTTGTTGAGCAGGGCGCGTCCCATGAGGAACTCCGCCGAAAAGTAGTGCTCCTGACGGCCAGCTTGGTATGCCTTGGTGGTGGCCTCCCAGTTGTCAGCGAGCTGGTCGACGACGAGCCCAGATAGGCCGGTCCAGAATTCCATAGGGTTGGAACTGCGGGTGGTCTTTCCTGATGCCGAACGCACGAAGGCGCCCAGTGATTGCGTCAGATCCGTAGACATGTAACTCCTTGCCAAAGAACGTGCATACGTAGCCTAACGGACCGGACGCCCGAGGTGGTGCTGTGGGTCCTAGGTCGTATACATCCAGAGTTTCAGATCAAAACGCAGTATCTCGGGCAAGTCTCGCCAATTGGATACGGTATAGCCCACATTTACGGCGGTCAGCGGGGTGCGTGGGGGAGTCGAGGGCATAGAACCGCTGGTGACCGGCGTGCGTCTTCCGATGTGGACGAGCAACGGTACGCAATGTCTCAGCATGCGTACCTTTTCCATTCTGAGGGGAAGGGTCAGTATGCTAGCCAAGTAAAGCGGCATGGCCTCTTTACGAAGCGTAAGCGACAAAGGAGAGCAGTATGCCTGCGGTCATCATCCTCGGCGCCCAGTGGGGCGACGAAGGCAAGGGAAAGGCCACCGATCAGCTCGGCACCCGTGCGGAGTACGTAGTCAAGTACAACGGCGGAAACAATGCTGGTCACACCGTCGTCATCGACGGCGAGAAGTTTGCACTCCACCTGCTGCCGGGTGGAATTCTGTCGCCGGATTGCATTCCGGTCATCGGCAACGGCGTTGTTGTCGATATTCAGGTCCTCTTCGAGGAGATCGAGGAGCTGGAATCGCGCGGTATGGACACCTCGCGTCTGAAGATCTCTTCCAACGCCCACATCATCGCGTCTTACGGACGCAAGATGGACGTCCTCTCGGAGAAGTCGCTGGGCGATAAGAAGATCGGCACCACCGGTCGCGGCATCGGCCCGACGTATTCTGACAAGGTCTCCCGCATCGGCTTGCGCATCCAGGATCTCTTCAACGAGTCCGAGCTGCGGTCCAAGGTCGAGAGCGCGTTGGCCCAGAAGAACATCCTGCTTGAGGCGTATGGGGAGGAACCGTTCGTGGCCGACGACGTCGTCGCCGACCTTCTGTCCTACGCTGAGCGCGTGCGCCCCATGGTCATCGATACCGTCCTGGAAGTGAATAACGCCCTGGACGAGGGCAAGACGGTGGTGTTCGAGGGCGGGCAGTCCACGATGCTGGATATCGATCACGGCACCTACCCCTATGTGACATCTTCGAACCCGACGGCCGGCGGTGCCTGCACTGGGACCGGCGTCGGTCCCACTCGCATCGATCGTGTGGTGGGCGTGGCCAAGGCCTATGTCACGCGCGTTGGCGAGGGGCCGTTCCCCACGGAGCTACTGGACGATTCGGGAGACTGGCTGCGTGAAAAGGGTGGGGAGTACGGTGTGACAACCGGACGTCCCCGCCGCTGCGGCTGGTATGACGCCCCGGTGGCGCGTTACTCCACCCGGGTCAACGGGCTCACGGATATCGTGCTGACCAAGCTCGATGTGCTCGACGGTCTGGAGCAGATCCCGGTGTGCGTGGCCTACGAGATCGACGGCGAGCGGGTGGAGGAAGTTCCTGCCGTTGAGGTCGATTTCGCTGCGGCCAAGCCGATCTACGAGTACCGGCAGGGATGGCAGGAGGATATCTCCGGATGCCGCAGTTTTGAGGAGCTTCCGCAGGCGGCGCAGGATTACGTTCTCTACCTCGAGGAGATCTCTAATTGCCGCATCAGCTCCATCGGGGTGGGAGCGGGGCGCGAGGCGACCATCGTGCGTCAGGATCTGCTGAGCTGAAGCTGCTGCTGAGCCAGGAGGTTGGCTGACAGGCGACGCGAGCGGGGGTGGAACAACCCATATGGATTGTTCCACCCCCGCTGCGGCTATATATGCGCCACCTAGTGAATTCGATCGGGGAGGCGGGCTGGGATGGCCGCCGTTCGAGTTGGTCTAAGCTGCGACAGGGAGTCAGAAGACTCCGATTGTCGCGTGGCAGACCTCATGGGTGGCCTGCGTGAAAGCGACTGCCGTGCTGCGTGACGAATCGTCGGCGGCCGGATCCTGCGGAGAAGTCTCGGCCGCTACGATCACCGGCACGTCGAGTTCGGCGTATCGGTTGAACTGAATGTCGATGAAGCGGGCTGTGGATGATGGCTGCAAGAGATGTGCCGCTTCGATTGCGGCTCCGGCGAGTACCATCCCCGGAATATGATCCGCTTCGTGATCGAAGTAGAAGGTGTTGCGCCAATCCCAGGCCAGCTCGGCCCGAAGCGCTCTCCCTCGTGGCCGCACTCCGGGCAAGAATGGTGAAATCTGCTTCGTTTCGAGTGTGGATTTGAAGAAGTTCGGGCCTCGAAGGATCCGATATTCGCGAATCGTTGCCCATGAAGCGGTCACCGCCGCTGTGGCGATGAGCTTGCGGCGGTGATAGAGCTCGGTGTCGAAGGATATGGCGTTGGCGGCGATCGTGTTCTGACTGATCACCGCCGATCTGACCACGGCACGCGTCCGGTGCGAGTTGAGCTCGCGAACCGTGAGCAGTTCAACGTGCCATTCGACGCGCATGTGGTTGGCGATGGCATGCCAATCCGCGGGGAGGCCATGGACGACGTGGCACGTCGCGATGCTCAGCTGCCGGGCGATCTCCAGCATGACGATGAGTGGAGGTGGATCGTCTGGGCCCGACAGGATATGGTGGTCCTCTTCCACCGCGATCCCGAACGCCGGGACGCCGTCGTCGAACTCGGGTTCTCTGAGAAAGCGCTCGTTTTCGTTATGGCGGTGAACCAGCTGTTTTTCTATCCTGGGTGGCGTAGTCACTGGTGTTCCGGCATTGATTCTGTGTCTGCGCTAATCCTGTGGCTGCTCGGTATAGCCGAGTGTTCCCAGTGCAGCGGTGACAGTACCGGCCACGAGATCATCATCGAGTGGCCCGATTTCGGGGATCATGAGCCGGAAGATGAATGGTCCGGTCAAAATGTCGCAGATCAGTTCCGAATCGTAAGGTCCTTCGATTTCCTTACGCTCGATGGCGCGATCGATGATCGTCTTGGTGGCGTCTCGACGGGGCTGAAGGAATATCTCGAGGAACTTCTGCCTGGCCTGATCGTCCGAACGCAGCTGACCAAGGAAGCCGCTCAGGCCGCGATTCACCATGGGAATGGTGAAGAAAGTGAGCTGGTCTTCTTGGATTGCCCGCAGGTCGGTGGGAAGGGATCCGGTGTTGACGTGGTCGTGAAGCGCCGTGGGGAATTCGTGCAGGTAGATGTCGATGACTAGGTCGGTGAAATCCTTGTATCGCCTGTAGAACGCCGAACGTGTGGTCCCCGCCGTTCCCACGATTTCGGTGACTGTGAGTCCTTCAAATCCTTTTGCCGCCAGTAGTCGCTTGGCTGTGGTGATGATTGCCCTGTCGAGATCCGTGTCGAAAGGGCGTCCTCTGTTCTCTGCCATAATAACTCACAGTGTATCGAATGAAATGGGGATGTGTTCGAGCCTTCGGAATATCGGTCAGTTTATTCGTGGCGATGTCAGATGGGTGACGAGATCATGAGGGTTATGGTTTATGGCACCGGCCGGATGGCCGCGGCTATCACCGCGTCCTTGTTGGAACAGGATGCGCAGGTGCTCGTTGCTGGCCGCGACGGCGGCGCCGTCGCAGCGTTGGAGCGTCAATTCGGTGTATCTGGGCTGGTGGCGGAGGTGGGCGATCGCGCCATCGATCGTGCTCTGGCCGAGTGCTTCTGCCTGGTGAACGCGGCGGGGCCGTTTCATTCGACGGCTCCCGCGCTCATGGACAAATGCGTACGGAGCGGTGCGCACTACGTGGATGTATCCAATGAACATGGAATTCTCGATTGCGCCCTCCATTACGGGGCTCAGACGGAACAAGGCGGGCTGGTGCTCGTGCCGGGCTTGGGATTCGGTGTCTGTGCCGTGGAGTATGCGGTCAGAATGACCGCCGGAGAAGGTCCTGCCCGAGATGTTCTGGTGGATATCGTCTCGCCCAGCCATGGAAGTACGCCCGGTGTTGCCGCGACCGTTGGCCGGATACGGAGCCTAGGGCCGCGAGTCGCCATCGACGGTCAGCTTGTTTCCCCCGCCTCCGGTGACGAATGGCTCGGCAAGAATGCGTCCGGCGGCGTGCCATTGGCTTCGGGGGCGCTGGAAGCCCTTCAATGTGAGGGCCAATATCAGCGGTTGGCCACTCGCTACGCATCCACCAAGGAGCCGGTTCACTACACCTCCGTGAGCGTCGAGGCGCGAACAGAGGACGGAAACATCATGCGAGACACGATGAGGTTCAGTGACACGACTACCGCAACTCTCGCGTTGATCGGCAAAGCGCTGCACTGCCTGGGGGCAAAACGTCATCCGGTGGGAGTATTGACGCCGCTTCAGTTCCTGGGTATAACCCAGCTGGGGCAGGCTCTTTTCCCTGAGTGATTCGGTCCTTGCTGCTTGTTAAGTCTGCCGGGCAGGTCTGTACAAAACCGCTGCTAGGGGCACCATTGGCGTTCTGATTGCACGGTGATGGTGGAATGCGCGTGGGGTAATTCGCGCCATAGAGGGGAAAAGTCCTCCTTCGAATCTCATTGAGTAAGTTATGAACCAGTTCTATAGCAAACTGAACATTTTGTTGCGGTAGGGGGTGGGTCATGCTAAAAATGAATCACTCGACCTCTCGACGGAGAGGGGTTCAAGTGAAGGGATACCCATGAAAATCAGAAGAAGTGGGCGGCCGGACCATTGGCCGCCCTCATGTTGATTGCCGGAGGATTCGCCGGCACTGCCGCACAAGCAGACGAGACCGAACCGACGCCTGTGGTGGCGGAAGCACCCGCTGACGAAATTGCGGGAGTGGAAACCGAGGTTTCGCCGCTGGCCGCCGGTGGTTGCACGCTCGGTTGGGGGTGCGTCTGGCGAAATTCGAACTACGGCGGCGCCTGGGCGGCAAGTGACTACAATTCTTTTTTGAGGCTTTCGTCTGATGAAGCTGGCGTGGCCAAGACTGTATCAAACTCGGCGTGGGCAAACGGAAATCTGTGCCATGCAACGAGTTTTCGTACCGGAAGTATGGATTCGCATCACTACTTCATTCTCGACAGCCAAACGAGAAGGGTGACCAATTTCAAGGATGCGACCCTTTCGAACGGTGCCGGGCGAGGACCTTGGGCAGGAGAGAACTGGCAGAACAGGGTCAGGTACCTGCGCTTCTTCGATGGTCCGAACTGCACGTAGCTAATCGAGATAAACAAGGTAGAGGGTGCCGGGCAACACCGCTCGGCACCCTCTTAAATCCGAAAGTAATGGGTGATGAAGGTGTCCTATAAAAGAGTGCCCGTATTACTGGTTGTGCTCTGCATTTCCGTCGTTCTTGCGGGTTGTAGTGATTCAGAAGACGAAAATGGAACGTCCGGCTCGGCGTCGAATTTGAGCGGGCTCAACCTCAAAGCTGAAGTCGATCCCGAGACAGCGATTGTTACCTTGCCTGTGGACTATGTGGCGTTGGGTGAACAGGAGGATTCCAGTATAATTTGGGCCGCTCGTGACGCGGCGATTGCACAGTGCGCGAGGGAAGAGCTAGATATCCCATGGGTGGCGACCGCGCCTGATCCCTACATGCCAACACGACATATGTGGGCCAGGTATGGTCCCTGGACTGAGGACGTGGCGCAAAAATTTGGGTTCGTGGAGCCGATGGGTGATGGAGCACTGATCGTCAATGGAATTGTTGAGGAGCCGGAGGGCCACGAGTGGATACCGTGGCCTAACGAGGGCATACCCGAAGAACAGCGAAGTAAGACGGCCGAGGTCTGTAACTCGAAGCCCGAGGTCCAGCGTTTTGACGAAGTTGCGTTGTGGGTCAATGGTCCAGGACAACAGGCCTTGAATGATGAGTCCAACGCAGTTAACCATGATGTTCGGATGCAGGAACTTTTCGGTGAACTTGAAGCTTGTTACATCAATGAGGGTATGGAAATGGATCCCGAACTACCCGGATATGTCGTTGGTGCAGAGCCCAAGATCAATGAAGAACAGATCGCATTGGCGCTGAAGACCGTCGAGTGCAAGGATCAGGTCGACTTTACGCGGCGGTCTGCCGATATCACTGCTGAACGTCAGATTCCGATCATTGAGGAGCACGCCGATGAATTGTTTGCTGCCCGAAAGCAGTGGGATGACACGGTTGCAGAGGCGAAGGAGTACATAGCGGCCCATCCCGAACTCTTCGAGCCACCGAAATAGTCTCTAATTAATTCGTTGGTTCTTAGGCTTCCTAAGTGATACGGCCGCGTCAGGAGAATGTGTTCATGATGGAGACAATGTTGTCACAACGGCGATTGGCTGCTGGGTTGATTCTGGTGGCTGCATGTCTGGGTGTGTCCGGATGTGTTTCTGAGAGTGAGGGCTCAGTATCTGCGAGCTTGAGAGGGATTAATCCGAACGCGGAGCTTGATTATGAGAATGCGGTTGTCCATGCTCCCCGTGATTATGTAGACACTAATTTTCGTGATTACGATGACCTTCTCATAGACACTGCTTCCAACGGTGCTTTCATAAAATGTGTGCGTGAAAAGGTCGGTGTGGACCTCAAGAGTTATCCGATTGTCCGGGATGAGCCGGTATACCACATGTTCTGGAGATACGGTCCGTGGACAAAGCCGGTGGCGGAGAAGTTCGCGTTTGTTCCGCCGACGACTGACGGTGCATTGATGGCTAATGGCCTTGTTCCTCGGCCAGCCGACTATGAGGAGCCCGAAAGCCTAAACCCTTATGAGGATCTTTCCGAGGAGGACAGGGAGAAGATGCGTGATGCTTGTTCCTCGGATCCAGACGTTCAGAGGTTTGATTCCATGTCGCTTCAATCAGCTAGTCCCGGGACGATCGCGCTGGAGGATTCGTGGGACCAAGCGGATAATGACCCTGAGATGAAAGCTCTGGTTGAGGAGTTGGATGCGTGTTTCCAGACCAAGGGTATGGAGGCCAATCCACGGGTGATCGGTGATCCGAAGGGTGCTGATCGTCGTCTCATTAACGAGGAGCAGATCGATATGGCGTTGAAGACGGTCGAGTGTAAGGATCAGATCGATTTCACCCAACGTGTGGCCGATATTCTCGCCAAGCACCAGATGGATGTCATCAACGAGCACGCTGGAGTAATTGTCAAGACCTGTGGATCGGCGTGTCACGCGACGTGTTGTTGACCTCCTGATTCTTCGGGTCGTTCGACGAGCTTGCCCTTCTCGAAGGTGGCGCCGGCACGGACCAGGGCGACGAGGT
>JAZDRN010000017.1:0-51599 GCA_047501485.1 Actinomycetaceae bacterium L2_0104
AAGTGGCACCGGCGACGATGCCAGGCCCCGCCACTACACGGAGGCACTCTTGACACGACCAAAGGGCCCCCAATGTAGGGGGCCTCGTTCTACCCACACGACACCAGACGTCGAGCACCACCCAAGTAGCACCGTCGACGGCCCACCCGTCGAGCACCACCCAAGTGGCACCGGCGACAACAACACCACCCAGCACCGGGCACACCACAACCCGAACAACCACACCCACCGGCACCCGCAATGTCGCGACATAGGACCAACGTGCCAACACACCCAACCAACACACACCAACACACACCTATGAAACCCCCGACAGCCACACTATTGGGACCCCGGCCCCATTCATCGATTGATTTCGGGCAGATACTGGTATCGCCGTCTTTTTGATGACCCGGGGGTGGCCGGCGTTGACCACTCGTTGACAGGGAGTGACGTCAGACTTATGACTGTTGTTTTCAACTACTTGGCTGAAGAGCCAATTGTCCTCGTCTTTCTTTTGATAGGCGTCGGCATGATCTTTGGTTCCTTGAAGGTGAAAGGCATCGGGCTCGGTGCCGCAATGGTGCTTTTCACGGCGATTGTCGTCGCGGCATGGGCCGGCACGTATGACATCGAGGTGCGAGTGCCACCGGTGATCGGTACCTTCGGTCTTGTCATCTTCGCTTTCTCCATCGGTAACAATGCCGGCGCGAACTTCTTCTCGAGCCTTAAGCGCGGTGCAGGGCCGATCTTGGCTATGGTGGTTCTGTTCGGCGTGACGGCCTCCGCCGCCTATTTCGTAGGAACGAAGGTGTTCGGAATGAGTCCCGCTCTGGCAGCGGGTACATTCGCGGGTGCCCTGACCAACACTCCTTCATTGGCGACGGCTGGTGAGGCCTCAGGAGATCCCGCGACCGCCACGGTCGGGTACGCGGTGGCTTATCTCTTCGGTGTCATCGGGATGCTCGCGGCGGCGGGTTTGGCGTTGAGCAAGTCCCATGAGGACACCGATGCGCCCACTCCGGTGACTCATGCGACCATCAGGGTCGAGCGCGATGACGCCCCTACGATTCGCGACATCATCGCGCATATGAAGGGGCCGGTCGAATTCTCCCGTTTGCGTCGCGGCGAGGAGGGTCCGATCTGGATCCCGGTTAATGGCGATGTCCTTCAGAAGGACGACCTGGTGACTGTCGTAGGAACGGCGGAGCTTCTCACAGAGGTCGAAAGAGCGTTGGGGCACCGATCCTCGCTCTCACTGCGAGCGGATCGCCGGCTGATGGATTTCCGCCGGATCACGCTGTCGAACCATAAGCTTGCCGGTCAGACTATCGAGGAACTGGATGAGGAGCTGGGCAAGCGATGGAATGCGCGAGTATCCCGCGTACGCCGTGGAGACACCGATCAGTTGGCCACCCCGAACTTCATGCTTGAGATGGGCGACCGGCTGCGCGTCGTCGGCCCGACTTTCGAGATGAAGAAGATCTCGGCCTGGCTGGGGGATTCCACCAAGGGGTTGACCGACATCAACCCCATCGCACTGGGACTCGGCATGGCGCTCGGAGTCTTCATAGGCGAGTTGCGGATCCCATTGCCGGGAGGAAGCGAATTTGCGATCGGAGCGGCCGCGGGCGTGCTGATTGTCGGTCTCATCATGGGGCGCATCGGACGCATCGGACCGGTCGTCACCGCTCTGCCGATGACCGCCAACCTGGTGTTGGGTGAGCTCGGCTTGATGCTCTTCCTGGCGCAGGCCGGAACGAACGCCGGTGGGCAGATCCTCAACGCGTTCACCAGCGGTGAGTGGTGGAAGATCCTTGTCCTCGGGCTGTTGCTCACCTCGATCATGGCGGTGGGTCTGTATGTGACCATGCGGCGAATCTTCAAGATGGGAGGCACCCAGCTCTCGGGATTGATCGCTGGCGCCCAGACCCAGCCGGCCGTTCTGGCCTTCGCCAATGGCCGCAGCAACACCGATCCGCGCGTCAGCATGGGATATGCGCTGGTCTATCCGGTTGCGATGATCGGCAAGATCTTCGCTGCCTATGTGATCGCCAGTATGTAGTTGTCAATGATGACGTGGTCAACGAAGCGGCAGCCTGTGGCTGCCGCTTCTGCGTTTCACCCCACGAGATGTTCCCGGGAAGAAGATAAAGGGCGGCTATCCTCAGGATCGCAGTTCGCGTGGGATGCTCTGCTCGGACCCGGGGAGGGCAGGAACGGTACGGGGAGCCTCCATGAGCCAGTTGCGGTCCGTGAGCATCCGCGAGATTGCCAGGCCGGCGCCTATGGCGGCGACAACCATGACGATGGTGACTGTCTGGCTGATGGCCTCGGTTATCTGGCCGTTGTTCATGGCGGCAACCGCCCGATACAGGGGGACGCCCGGAATCATCACGACGACGGCCGGGACGGAGAGCGAGATACGGGAGTATGTCGACCTCCGTGTGAGCAGGTGCGCCAATAGCCCCGCAGCCAAGGCCGCGAGCCCGACGGCCGGCATCCAGGACAACCCCGCATCCTGCGCCGTCAATCGCGCTGTATTGACGATGGCGCCGTTGAATGCTGCGAGCGCGCACGCCACCAAGGGTGCGTTGAACAGCATCGCGAAACCGAATGCGGCGACGAAAGTGGCAGCTGCCCGAGCAAAGACGAGGACGAGTTCTGGGAGGTGATAGGCATCGGCTATCGGCTCGACCGACCATCCGAGAAGGGAGGTCACAGCCCACACCGACATGGCTGAGGACGCCAGCAGCATGACCACATAGACGCCGCGGGATATTCCGGCGGAGAAGTCCTGACGAATGAGATCGAGCAGAGAGGTCACCATGGGGAAACCTGGAACGAGGAAGAGGATAGCGGAGACCACTCCGGCCTCGTGCGTGGAATCGACCAGACCCGCGTAGCTCATGCTCGCGACGATGGCGATGTAGATGGCCGATGAGACGGCTCCGCACGCGAACCACACCCCGAAGTGATTGACGTTTCTTTTCATGAGGGCTTTTCGCAGCCACTGCCCGAAGAGCGCTGCGAAGAGCACCGATAGGCATTCGATGAGCCCGCCCTTGTTGAGGAAGCAGAAGGCGGCGCAGGCGACTCCGGCAACGAGTGCGGACAGGAGGGGAGGATAGAGACTGTCCTTCTTCGCGATCTCGTCGAGTTTCCTTTCCGCGGTTTCGACAAGCAGGTGCGGGGGAAGCGCTCTGATGAAGTTGTTGATGGTATCGATACGTTCGGCATTGACACCCATGACCCGTTGTTCGGCGAGTTCCGTCCGGAAGGTGCCGTTGGCGTAGGCGGTGGTGACGATTTCCGTGTATGTCACCTGGGCGTGGTGTTCCTCGATGCCTACCGCCTTGGCGAGCTTAGCCATGGCGTCTTTCACTCTGAACGACGATGCCCCGGCTGCCAGCATCATGACGCCGAGGCGCAGTACCACTTGGGATTGGTGGGCAAGACGGGTGTGGGCGGCAATGCGATAGGGATCGGAGCTGGCGGATTCACGGTTGTCGGAGTCTGTCACGCTTCCATTTTATCGCGCGGTCCGCGCCGCTATATCGTCTGCGGAGTCTCAGTCCACTGGGTCGGTGGCGAGAAGGGTGTCTAGGACGTCGTCGTCGACGATCCCACGTAACTGATCCACTGCCTGGCGCGCGGGAACCGGCCGGGAACGCACTCCACGCCAATCGGAGGAGACGATTTCGCCGTCGACGACCGTGTGGGAGGAGGCGAGCTCGCCGTTGGCCTCGATCTCCCAGATGCCATCCTGTGGAGACCAGATGGAGGCGTCCTGGGCTATGGCGTGCCGGTCGTTGGGAGCGAACACGTGGTAGCTGACAGTGTGTTCATCGTCCGCGGAGGCGTTGGCGATGGCGTCGTTGAGGAGGAAGTACTCCATATCGGTGGGGATCGCGTCCTCCTCTTCGATGAGTTCCACAGCTTCGACGACGACGGGTTCCGCGCCGTCCTCGATGTAGCGCGAACGTACCCAACGCCGCCCTTCCAGTTCGATCCTGCAGGTGATGCGGTGACGCTCAGGGGATGCGAAGATGATGTCGGTGAGGAGCTCACGCGAGCTCCACCGCCGGTACAGCAATCCGATGGGGGCGTCGTCTTCGTCATAGAAGATCTCCCACCGGGAGTGGCTATCGCGAACGTTCTGATTTGTCATATGACCAGTCTAGAACCGATCGAGAACCGACGACGCGACGGGAATCCGGTATCCCCGAAACGGCGCGGACACACGTTCTTTCCGCCGCGAAGGTGATCAAAGAGCGAGAACGTGATCCACGATGTGAGACGTTAGTGCTTTCGATTGGCGTTGACGGGCCGGTGAGGCTACTGTCTAACCATGACGATTTCTCTGGTACTTAACTAGCGCGCCGCACGGCCTGCTGGTTAAGTGCTGCGCGCCCCTCGACAGAGGGGCTTTTTTATTGCCCGCCGCATAGCGGCACAACTCAGGAAGACGAAGGAGGATCACATGGCAAAGGCTCCAACACCTGCCGATGTGGCCACCAGCCGCGTTGGCGATCCGGCAGAGGCCGCAGCAGAGCTGCGCACTATCCGGGAGAAGTCCACGGGTGCACGCTCGATTATTCGCTCTCTGGAAGAACTCGGCGTCGACGTAGTCTTCGGGCTTCCGGGCGGTGCCATTATCGAGACCTACGATCCGCTTCTCGATTCGACCAAGGTCAATCACATCCTGGTCCGTCACGAGCAGGGTGCGGGCCATGCGGCGGAGGGGTATGCGGTGGCGACGGGCAAGGTTGGCGTGTGTATCGCGACCTCCGGCCCAGGCGCCACCAACCTGGTCACCTCCCTCATGGATGCGCATATGGACTCCATCCCCATGGTCGCCATCACCGGACAGGTCGGCGCCAGTCTCATCGGGACGGACGCTTTCCAGGAGGCGGACATCGTCGGTATCACCATGCCGGTGACAAAGCATTCTTTCCTCGTGAGCGAGGCTGCGGAGATACCGGCTCGTATTGCCGAGGCCTTCTACATCGCCTCTACGGGCCGCCCCGGTCCGGTGCTGGTCGATATCCCCAAGTCGGTCCAGATCGAAGAGACCGATTTCGTGTGGCCACCGGTCATGGACCTTCCCGGGTACCGTCCGGTGTCCAAGCCCAACGCCCGTCAGGTGCGTGAGGCGGCACGGTTGCTTGCGACGGCGTCGCAGCCCGTGCTGTACGTGGGCGGAGGCACGATCCGGTCCGATTCCTCCGAAGAGGTTGTGGCACTGTCCGACCTGTCCGGTGCACCGGTGGTGACCACCCTCATGGCCCGGGGCGCAGTTCCGGATTCGCACCCGAACAACCTCGGCATGCCCGGAATGCACGGCACGGTGCCGGCGGTGGCGGCTTTGCAGAAGTCCGATCTCATCGTGGCGCTCGGCGCTCGATTCGACGATCGTGTCACCGGACGGCTGGATGCTTTCGCTCCCAATGCCCGCGTCGTGCATGTGGATATCGACCCGGCGGAGATCTCGAAGAACCGCGAGGTCGACGTGCCGATCGTGGGAGATCTCAAGATCACGACGGCGGATCTGGTCGATGAGCTCGCGGCCGCCCATGAGCAGTACGGCAAGCCGGACTTGACCTCCTGGTGGCAACTCCTCAACAACCTGCGTGAGACCTATCCCGATGGATGGAGCGAGACAACGGACGGTCTGATGAGCCCGCAGTACGTCATCTCGCGGTTGGCCGAGGTGGTGGGGCCTGAGGATTCCATCTGGGTGACGGGAGTGGGCCAGCACCAGATGTGGGCGTCCCAGTTCCTGAAGTTCGAGCATCCGCGCCAGTGGCTGAGTTCCGGCGGCGCCGGAACCATGGGCTACGGTGTGCCCGCCGCGATGGGCGCCAAAGCGGGGGAGCCGGACAAGACCGTGTGGCTCATCGACGGCGACGGCTCGTTCCAGATGACCAATCAGGAATTGGCCACCTGCCGCCTCAACGGCATCAACATCAAGGTTGCCATCATCAACAACTCGTCGCTGGGAATGGTGCGCCAATGGCAGACCCTCTTCTACAACGAGCGCTACTCGCATACCGACCTGGATACCGGGGACGGCACCGCTCACGTGCCTGACTTCGTCAAGCTGGCCGACGCCTACGATTGCGAGGCTTTCCGCGTGTCCAAGTCCAGCGAGGTCGATCCTGTGATCCGCAAGGCGATGGAGATCAACGATCGTCCCGTCGTCGTCGACTTCATAACGTCTCCCGATTCGGAAGTGTGGCCGATGGTTGCCGCCGGAGTCGCCAACGACGAAATCATGTACGCACGAGATCTCCGGCCATCCTTCGATGCCGGCGAGATGAACTGAAACGGGAGAGGAGAAAAGCTATGAGCACCCGTCATACGCTATCCGTGCTGGTGGAGAACAAGCCCGGTGTCCTGACGCGGGTTTCGGCATTGTTCGCGCGCCGCGCCTTCAATATTCACTCTCTCGCGGTGGGAGAGACGGAGGATCCGAATCTTTCGCGCATCACGGTTGTGGTGGATGCCGCCGAGCTTCCGCTCGAGCAGGTGACCAAGCAGCTCAACAAGCTGATCAACGTCATCAAGATCGTCGAGTTGGAGGACGATTTCTCAGTCCAGCGCCAGCTTCTTCTGGTCAAGGTCTCCGCCAGCGATGCCACGCGGGCGAACGTGTTGCAGGTGGTGGATCTGTTCCGCGCCCACGTGGTGGACATGGTTCCCGATGCGGTAACCATTGAGGCCACCGGAGGAGACAACAAGGTGCGCGCCTTCCTGACCGCTCTGGAGCCATACGGCATCAAGGAGATCGTGCGGTCCGGTGCCGTCGCGATCGGCCGTGGGAACCGTTCGCTGTCCGAACGGGTCTCGGCCGAGATGCAGCTGCGCCGCGCGTAGACCGCATTCGAGGGAAGCGGACCGCGGAAAAATGAACGGCCGTTCAGTCCGCTTCCACAAAGTCATAAGCTAGTTACGTAAGCCATTTCCGTATAAGGAGAAATACTGTGGCAGAAATTTTCCACGACGAAGACGCCAATCTCTCGCTGATCCAGTCGAAGAAGGTGGCCATCATCGGCTACGGTTCGCAGGGTCACGCCCACGCGTTGAATCTGCGCGATTCCGGCGTCGAGGTGATCGTCGGCCTGCGCGAGGGCTCGAAGTCCATCGCCAAGGCCGAAGAGCAGGGCATCGCCACCGCTCCGGTTGCCGAAGCCGTCAAGGATGCCGACGTCATCATGATCCTGGCTCCCGATCAGCACCAGCGCACCATCTGGGCTAATGACATCGAGCCCAACATGAAGGACGATGCCGCGATCTTCTTCGCCCACGGCTTCAACATTCATTTCGGCTACATCAAGCCCTCGGCCGGTCACGACATCTGCATGGTCGCCCCGAAGGGCCCGGGCCACACCGTTCGTCGTCAGTACGACGAAGGCCGCGGCGTTCCCGCGCTGGTGTGCGTTGAGCAGGATGCCTCCGGCCAAGCCTTCGACCTCGCCCTGTCCTACGCACGCGCCATCGGCGGCACCCGCGCCGGCGTCATCAAGACCACCTTCAAGGAGGAGACCGAGACCGATCTGTTCGGTGAGCAGGCCGTCCTGTGCGGTGGCGTGACCCAGCTGATCGAGTACGGCTTCGAGACCCTGACCGAGGCGGGCTACCAGCCCGAGATGGCCTACTTCGAGGTGCTGCACGAGCTCAAGCTCATCGTCGATCTCATCAACGAGGGCGGCCTCACCAAGCAGCGCTGGTCGATTTCGGATACCGCCGAATACGGCGATTACGTCTCCGGCCCGCGCGTCATCACCCCGAATGTCAAGGACAACATGAAGGAAGTCCTGACCGATATTCAGAGCGGCGCGTTCGCCAAGCGTTTCATCGAGGACCAGGACGCCGGCGCACCCGAGTTCAACAAGATGCGCGAGGAGCACTCCTCCGCACCGATCGAGAAGGTCGGCCAGGAGATCCGCAAGATGTTCGCCTGGAACACCGAGAATCTCGACGAGGATTACGTGGACGGTTCCGCCGCTCGCTGACCGCCGCGATAGTCGGGGAGAGCCGCTGCGCGAGTGGTTGGAGATGCTTGTGTTCTCCAACCGCTCGCTGCGGCCCCTGAGGAGGGCGGGAACTGGACCTATCGTGGCCGGGTTCCCGCCCTCCTTGCGTATCATGGGAGTCTCGGAGCGGGTCTATCGCGGCGTCAGGAGTCGATATGGGTGCACAAGCGCAAGATGGCCCCCGTGACGCCTCCGGATCAGATGAGGCGCGAGGCAACGAGGACAGCTACGAGCGCTTTCGTCCCAAGCCCCTGACAGGTCCCGAAGTCTTCGAAGTTCCAGATTCTCGCATTGGCTCCGAGACTGTTGCAGCTGCGGGGCCCGGTGTGCCAGGCACGGGCCGGGATGTGCGGGCCTGGTCCGAGCCGATTGCGCATCCTCCAGCTGACGATGCCCCGAAGCCTCGTGGTGAGTGGGAGGAGGACCACTGGCCGTTTGCGCCCCCGCTGGTAGTCCAGCTGGTGTCTGACCCGCCCGGCCGTGGTGGATCCAGCAATCCGCGACCGATGCCCTTGGAGGTGCGGTCACCGGCGCCGGCAGAATCGGCGGGTTATCTTCCCAGATACCCTCAAGGCGTCGTCGATGGCGAGGACGAGTACCTCTCGCTACCGCTTTACGGGGCCACTGTCAGGCAATCACTGCAGAGGTTCATCAAGAAACGTCGCCGTTTCTCGGGTTTCGCCTCGCCCAGCGAGTTCTGGTGGATGGTGCTACTGCAGGGCATCGTGTGGAGCTTCATCCTGATTCTCGCCGCATTCCTCTCCGACCCGTCGCTGGGTTCCGATCCGAACGCCACACCGGATGAGACTGTGACCGGCATTTTCGGTACGGTGCTCATCGTCTTCATCGGCCTGACCCTCCAGCCGAACCTCTCGTTGTTGACGCGACGATTGCACGATGCAGGGCTGCCGGGCTCGCTCGGCTGGATTCTGTTGCTTCCCGGCCTCGGCTGGCTGGGACTTCTTTTCTGCCTCCTGCTGCCCAGTCGTTCGCCGGATGAGCGCAAGCCGGAGTGGGAGGACCGTACGGGAGACTAACCGAAGGGCAGCGGTTCGCGTCTCGATTTCGTTCGCCCTCCGTGGCGGTGAAGCCACGTCGAGACAGGACTGAGAAGGCTCGCCACATGGCGAATACGGTGAGGGCTATCGGCGGATCGGAGTGACACCTCCGCAGCTATCTGGGTATGCTCACGTCATGAATCCACTCGACTTCTATGCCATGCGAACCGGTGTAGCCACGCAACTCGACGGCGAACCAGCAACGTTGCGGGTGGTCGAGCTGGGTCGGCTGCGAGTGGCGTCGGGACTCCTGGAAGCCTCCGATCCTTTCGTGACACTCGGCGACGGTCCCGTGTTCGAGGTGGCACCGGGCAGCTATGAAGCTTTCGTGACCGTCGCGGATGTCAGCGCGGAACAGGACGGTTCCCACGAGCGCGAAGCCTATCTCTCTCTTGTCTTGGGCGAGGGCGTCGTGAGCGCGGTCGAGGCCGCCGCCTCCGTGCGCGGTGTTCCAGAGCCGGGCGAGTACTGGGGCGTGGGAGTGGACGCCGGGACCGTGGCCTTTGCGGATCACAAGGCCATCGGTGAATGTATGCCGGCTGAGTCCGAGGAGATCAACTGGTACGACGACGTCTTCGACAACGGCATGGACACGTCCTGGTTTGGTCTCATGGACGCCGATGAACCGCATGAGGCTGGGAAGGCCAACATCGTGATGCCACTCGCTCACAACGGCGAGAACGTCGTCCTGACGCACTCAGGATGGGGAGACGGGTTCTATCCCGTGGTGGTGACCAAGGACTCCGATGGCAGGACGTTGGGCATCCACATCGATCTGCTGGTTGTGGGCGCTGTGGACCCGGATCTGCTGGCGGACGTCGACGAGCAAGAGGAAGCCGGAGTAGCAGCGGACGGTCCTGTGCCAGATTTCGCGGCGGGAGAGCCGGTTGCAGATTCCTCCGTGCAGGGAGTTCAGCTGGCAGGTGGTCCGCAGACGCCGGATATGAGCGGCACCGCGGCCGGGATCGCCGGCGGCGAGCCGGGGCCGGGGGCGTCACCGCACGGCCTCGACGACATGTTCGCGCAAGGATCCGCCTGGGAGGGTCCTGCAGCCGGTGGGTCTACCGAATACGGGCAACTGCCGGGCAGCAATCCTCCCGTCGAGGATGTCCCGGGTAAGAAGCCTGGGTTCTTCGCACGGCTCTTCGGTAGAAAAAGGAAATAGCGGGACGTTTGTCCTGATCTTTTGCTCGAATCGTGAACCTCCCCGTGTTCGCCCGGCTCGAGGGGTAAAGTCTTCGCCTGAAAACTTTAGGAGAAGGCGATGTCACAAGACCCCGACTATGACGCGGTGGCTGCCACGGAAGCTGATCACAATGAGCTCCGTCGCAGCCTGAGCAACCGGCACATTCAGTTGATTGCCATTGGGGGAGCCATCGGTACCGGTCTCTTCATGGGATCGGGACGGTCCATACACGTCGCCGGTCCATCAATCATGGTGGTATACGCCGTCGTCGGCTTCATGCTCTACTTCGTCATGCGCGCGATGGGCGAACTGCTGCTGCATAATCTCGAATACAAATCCTTCCAGGACTTCGCGGCGGATATCCTCGGGCCCTGGGCGGGATTCGTCGTCGGATGGACGTACTGGTTGTGCTGGGTTGTGCTGGGGATGGCCGACCTCATCGCCATCGTCGACTACTGGGACTTCTGGGTCCACAACAAGGCCCTGTCGATGGCGCTGGCGATCGGCGTCATGCTGCTCTTGCTGGTGATGAACCTGCTGACCGTACGGCTCTTCGGCGAGCTCGAGTTCTGGTTCGCGGCCATCAAACTGGTGGCGATCATCGCACTCGTGGTCGTGGCCCTCGTCCTGGTGTTCACGGGCTTCGAGCACGATGGTGTCCCAGCCTCCGTGACTCATCTGTGGAGCCACGGCGGGGTGTTCTCCACCGGTTTCACGGGCTTCATCGGGGGCTTCCAACTCGCGATTTTTGCTTTTGTGGGCATTGAACTTGTGGGCACCACCGCTGCCGAGACCAAGGATCCCGAGAAGACCTTGCCGCGCGCCATCAACTCGATCCCCGTCCGCGTCATGGTGTTCTACGTGGTGGCGCTCGCGGCCATCATGAGTATCACCCCGTGGAATCAGGTGGATCCCGAGCATTCGCCTTTCGTAGGGGTCTTCAATCTGATCGGATTGGCCGCCGCGGCCTCGGTCATGAACTTCGTGGTTCTAACCTCGGCCTCGTCCTCGGCGAATTCGGGAATCTATTCCACTTCCCGGATGATGTATGGGCTGGCCCACAAGATGATGGCCTCGCCACTGTTCGGGAGGGTCTCGCGGCACGGCGTGCCGTGGCCGGGGCTCGTGCTGACCGTCACCATGATCTGCGCCTCGCTGTTGCTGACGGCGAGTGGAAGTGTGATGCGTGCCTTCACCATCATCACGACGGTTTCCTCCGTGTTGTTCCTCTCGGTTTGGACACTGATCCTGGTGTGCTACATCGTGTATCTGCGACGTGACCCGGAGGCGCACGAGAGGTCCTCTTACAAGATGCCGGGTGCAAAGTTCATGCCGTGGGTGGTGCTGGCCTTCTTCGCGTTCATCCTGATAGCACTGACGCAGGACCCGGATACCGCCATTGCGGAAGCGGTGACGCCGCTGTGGTTCATAGTGCTGGCCATCATGTGGCGTCGAGTGCGCGGGCGCGCGAGGGTCGATGACGCAGCGGCCCCGGCGGTCTCGCGGCCGTAGCAGCCTTCTACGTCGGTGTCACCGCAGCCCCCAGAGCTCTTAGGACATGCCTCGATGTCCGTCTTTTTTCGGAGTTGCCTTTCTGACATTTGTGCGGGTGTGGGCGACCGTGTGCTAGGGTCTATCTCGGCCCAATGCTCCACCAGAGCTGCGGACCCGAAAGCGTCCATTGTTTCGTGTGCGATGGGACGTAATTAGTTTTCACCCAGAGTGGCGCTCCGCACGGTTTGTTGCGCATTCGTGATTTTTTCCAAGAACCCCAAGGGTTCACGTACTTTATTAAGGAGAATCGAATGTCTGCAACAGGCACGGTTAAGTGGTTCAACTCGGAAAAGGGCTTCGGCTTCATCGCTCCCGATGACGGCTCGAACGATCTCTTCGTTCACCAGACAGAGATCGACGTGCGCGGCTTCCGCTCCCTCGATGAGGGCCAGAAGGTTTCCTTCGACGTCAAGGAAGGCGCCAAGGGCCCGCAGGCTTCCAAGGTGCAGCCTCTCTGAGTCGATTAGCTTTCCGGTCCAATTGCCGCGTAGGCGGCGGCGCAGGCCGGGCATAGTTTGACACAAAGAAGGTGGGACAACGGTTTTCCGTTGTCCCACCTTCTTTGTGTTGAGGCGAAGGGAATGCCCTAGCTCCAGCTCTCCTTACAGGAGGGTTGGGCGCAATCTCGTGTACAAAACCGGTGATTTCGCACTGAAGCGGACAAATAGCCTTGATTCGGATCAATTTGCCGGCTTTGTGCACGCTGGATCAGGCAGCGGAGGCTAGTGCCATGACTTCCACGAACCAATGCCTCCGCGATGCAGACCTTCGGGCTGAGTTCTTCTTTCGATACCGGCGCCGTACTGGTGCATGACGCTTCGGGCGGTAGCATCCAGGGCCCTGGTGGTCGCGGGCTGGATGATCGTGATCCTTGTGGAGAGGACGAAGCCCTTGGGCTCAAAGCTGCTGACTTTGAGCCCAAGGGCTTTGGATGATGTGTTAAGGGGTTAGGGAGAGACGTTGAGTGAGCGAGCCCTGTCGAGGGTGCGCGATATGTGATCCATCCATTCGTCTCGAGGAAGTTCGGCGACGTCGGTGTAGTGCCAGTTGTCTCCCTGGGCATTGAATTTATCGATTCTCAGATGCGCTCCATCGGAGTCAGGAACAGCGTCGAAGTACTCGTTCCGATAGGTGGCCGGAGGTTGGATGCGTTGTGACGTTGGGAGCGTTTCCAGAAGGCCGGGTTCGCCAACTCCAAGAATAAAAGGGAATGTGGGAGCAAACGCTTTTCTTCCCAGATAGGTCGTGAAGAACGGTTGGTGTACGGCTTCCAGAAGCACAGTGAAGTGCTCTGCATCTTGGATCTCTACGATGAACTCGGCATCTGCTAGGTAGGTTCGATTCACGATTGAGGTTTTGTTCTGGCCATCTGGTGTGAAATGGGCACGTTTGCTCCAGCCCTTTCCAAACGTCAGCAAATATGCACGTTGCTGATATCTCAGATCCTCATCGCGCGGATTGATCGTTTGATACTCGTCGATGCGGCTTCCGGGGCGATCGGAACGCACTGTCAGTGTCACTGAGTGAATCCATTCCTGCCACTCGTTTTGTGGCCATCCCAGGGCTCCTGCAAGCAGTCCTTCCAAACCCGACCTCGTGGGGCGGGGTTCAGTTCTGACAGATGATGAGCGGAAAACTGCATGATTTTTGCATTCGTTGCGTTTTTACTGCGTGTCCGAAGACCATCAACAAGCGACATCAATATAGCGGCATATGTGTGGGGTGGTGGCTACATGCGGGATTGTGGACAACCCACCAAAATGAACCACCGGAATAATGGTTTTAGCGGAATTGAGGACCAAAAGAATCAAAATATTGGCTTTATCTTCTTTGGCCGAGGCATTTTACTCGGACATGGTAGGATGTTGCGAATAACTTGGTTATTAAACAACTGGGCTGGGAATCAGTTGCCCTTCCCCTTGATAAGCTTCCCAAGGGGCACCCAAGAAGACGAAACAAGCTGGGAATCAGTTGCCCTTCCCCTTGATAAGCTTCATATCGGTCAAGTTCCTTGTAGTGGTGTAACTGCCTGATCCTTCGGTGAGGGGTTCAGGCACTGAGTTCGAGGCTGTTCTCCGTCTCGTCTCTCACCTCCGCCCCGGATTCATCGACAGAGGTGAGCTGGCACCGCGTGAGGACCTCGAGACCGAGGTAGCGTCGCCCCTCGGCCCATTCATCCGTCTGCTCGGCCAGCACCGCACCCACCAACCGCACGATCGCGGCCCGGTTCGGGAAGATCCCCACCGCGTCGGTGCGCCTGCGGATCTCCCGATTGAGGCGCTCGGCAGGATTGTTCGACCAGATCTGGGACCACACGTCCTTCGGGAACGCCGTGAACGCCAGAATGTCCACTCGTGCCGTATCGAGGTGGTCATGGACCTCGGGAAGCTTCTGGCCCACGTCGTCCAGCAGCCGGTCGAACTGCACCTCGACAGCCTGCGCATCGGGCTGATCATAAACGCTGTGGAGCATCGCCTTGACGGCCGGCCACATGCTCTTGGGGCAGATGCCCATCAGGTTGGCCGCGTAGTGGGTCCTACACCGCTGCCAGACCGCTCCGGGCAGGTTCGCAGCGATCGCGTCCTTCAAGCCGGCGTGGGCATCACTGGTGACCAGGCGCACCCCGCTCAGCCCGCGGGCGACGAGGTCAGCGAAGAACTCATTCCACGCCGTGCCGGTCTCGCTGGTGGCCACGCGCAGGCCGAGGACCTCGCGGTGCCCATCGGCGTTGACCCCGGTCGCCACGAGCGCGACAGAGTTGACGACACGTCCTCCTTCGCGGACCTTCATCGTCAGCGCGTCCGCGGCAACGAAGGTGAACGGGCCGGCCTGATCGAGGGGCCGGTGACGGAACGCCTCGACCTGGGCATCGAGGTCTTCGGCCATGCGGGAGACCTGGGACTTCGAGAGCGCGTTGATGCCCAGGGTCTTGACCAGCTTGTCCATCCGTCTCGTCGAGACCCCGGCGAGGTAGCAGTCGGCGACGACGGTGATCAGTGCGGACTCGGCGCGTTTGCGTCGCTCGAGGAGCCATTCGGGGAAGTACGTGCCCGTGCGGAGTTTCGGCACGGCCAGGTCGATCGTGCCCACGCGGGTATCGAGCTCGCGGTGGCGGTAGCCGTTACGGCGGGTCGTCCGGTCTGGGGAGGGTCTGCCCCACTCGGCTCCTGCGACCGCGTCGGCGTCAGCGGAGAGCAGGGCGTTGATGATGGTTTGGAGCAGGGTGCGCATCATGTCCGGCGAGGCCTCTGTGAGGGCTTCACCGAGCAGGCCTGCGGGGTCAATAATGTCAGGAGCGGTCATCGTTGTGACTCCGTTCGAGGATTCTGTGGAAGGTTGACTCGAAGGATCACACGGTGACCGCGCCCGCATCTGCGCGGTCGGGCCTCCGTGCGTTACACCACTCTACGGGGTACTACTTTCATATCCTCCTGGAAGACGGTGCTGTGACGCTGGGAATCAGTTGCCCTTCCCCTTGATAAGCTTCACCGCACAGGCGCGTTCATGGCTATGCAGGCTGGGAATCAGTTGCCCTTCCCCTTGATAAGCTTCGACCGCGATGCCGCCGGAGGTGATGACAGCTGGGAATCAGTTGCCTTTCCCCTTGATAAGCTTCTGTCGCCCAGGGTGATACGGTCTCTGCCGCTGGGAATCAGTTGCCCTTCCCCTTGATAAGCTTCCTGCCGGATCGATCAACGTCGCCGGACCGCTGGGAATCAGTTGCCCTTCCCCTTGATAAGCTTCCCGACACCGAGCATGGTTTTTCCTACGGGCTGGGAATCAGTTGCCCTTCCCCTTGATAAGCTTCCAGACACCCACGTGGTCCCGTTCGCGCAGCTGGGAATCAGTTGCCCTTCCCCTTGATAAGCTTCGACGACGGCGTGCCCGCCCGTGATCTGGGCTGGGAATCAGTTGCCCTTCCCCTTGATAAGCTTCGCGGCAGTCAACGATTCAAGAATCTGGCGCTGGGAATCAGTTGCCCTTCCCCTTGATAAGCTTCAGGCCGGAGCTGATGGCGCGACGACGCCGCTGGGAATCAGTTGCCCTTCCCCTTGATAAGCTTCTCAGACCACAGCTCACCGATACGGGCCCGCTGGGAATCAGTTGCCCTTCCCCTTGATAAGCTTCCGCCAAAAGCATCAGCCCATACCTGACCGGCTGGGAATCAGTTGCCCTTCCCCTTGATAAGCTTCAAACCGGCCCGAGACGGCTGCCTGCGTCGCTGGGAATCAGTTGCCCTTCCCCTTGATAAGCTTCCGTCCATGGCATGCACATCGTTCATGAGGCTGGGAATCAGTTGCCCTTCCCCTTGATAAGCTTCTCCAGGGGCTTCATGGTGTCATCCTGGCAGCTGGGAATCAGTTGCCCTTCCCCTTGATAAGCTTCGCCAGCAGGTAGCGGCAGCGGTGGGGTGGCTGGGAATCAGTTGCCCTTCCCCTTGATAAGCTTCATCTCGCTGGGAGACGCCTGCTGTTTAGGCTGGGAATCAGTTGCCCTTCCCCTTGATAAGCTTCTGACGTCCCGGGTCTCGGTGTAGACCGAGCTGGGAATCAGTTGCCCTTCCCCTTGATAAGCTTCGATGAGCTACGCCTGGCGCAACAACCTTGCTGGGAATCAGTTGCCCTTCCCCTTGATAAGCTTCTCGGCGGATTCGTAGCGAAGGCTGAGGGGCTGGGAATCAGTTGCCCTTCCCCTTGATAAGCTTCACCTGCACACTAGACACAGCCGGGACCAGCTGGGAATCAGTTGCCCTTCCCCTTGATAAGCTTCAGCTCTCTGAGGCACCGATTCTCTCGATGCTGGGAATCAGTTGCCCTTCCCCTTGATAAGCTTCGAGACCTACTCGAGCATCCTCGCGACCGGCTGGGAATCAGTTGCCCTTCCCCTTGATAAGCTTCAACATAGTCACCACTAATGCGGGACACAGCTGGGAATCAGTTGCCCTTCCCCTTGATAAGCTTCCCAGATGATCTACTCTCTCCAGACCCTCGCTGGGAATCAGTTGCCCTTCCCCTTGATAAGCTTCCCCGGTACAACGTGGCCCGCATGTATGTGCTGGGAATCAGTTGCCCTTCCCCTTGATAAGCTTCTGGAAGATCCGCTATCCATCCGGCAAAGGCTGGGAATCAGTTGCCCTTCCCCTTGATAAGCTTCATCGCGGCGGCCTTGAGATCCAGGTAGCGCTGGGAATCAGTTGCCCTTCCCCTTGATAAGCTTCAATCGAATGTGCAGGTGAAGGGCATCACGCTGGGAATCAGTTGCCCTTCCCCTTGATAAGCTTCCGCCACCACCGTGGACCACTGGCTGGAGGCTGGGAATCAGTTGCCCTTCCCCTTGATAAGCTTCCATGTGGTCGGCGTCATTGGAGATCGCGGCTGGGAATCAGTTGCCCTTCCCCTTGATAAGCTTCACCGGCCCCGGTCTCCCCGCCCGACAACGCTGGGAATCAGTTGCCCTTCCCCTTGATAAGCTTCGCCCATATCAGGCCGTCACCTGCCGAGAGCTGGGAATCAGTTGCCCTTCCCCTTGATAAGCTTCAGGGGGAAGGGTTTTCCTTGAATTAACGCCAAAAATTTTGGATTTAATACTAGAAAAAAGCAAGTTGTTCAGGCTCCTCCTCTGGTTTTTTCTCGGCGGCATTGAAAAATCGGAGCGCTGAAGCCCACTGTCGATCTGAGATGTGTATCGCACGTACCTCTCCGCCAGGTGGCACCGTAGCCTTAATGGCACGGATGATGCGCGAACCGGTTACGCCCTGCGGGGAGAATCGAGCGTATACGCTGTACTGAATCCGAACAAAACCATTGTCGAGGAGATAGTTTCGAAAGTTCGAGTATTCGCGGCGTTGTTCAGCTGTCTTTGTGGGGAGATCAAACATGACGAGACACCACATCGGATCATCAGCCATTCAAAATTTTCCTCATAGAGCTGGGCCTTCCCATTGAGGTACTGGCAGTTTCTTTATTTCTCCTTCGAAATACTGGCCTAGCGTCTGAGCGAAGTCCTCAAGAGCACTGGGAATCGTCAGTCCGGAAGATGAGAATCTCTTGCTGGAAGCTGCTACCAGTCTCTTGCGCACTTCCGGGTCCTCCATGCTGGAGTCTAGTGAGAGTTTGCCAACTTGGTAGTCAACTGCAGGACGAAACGGTTCGATAATGTCATCGACCAACGCGAATGAATTGCCTCTGCCGTGGTGAAAAATACCAAGGGTTGGCGACAAACCTGCGGCGAGCACGGCTCTTATTCCGTGCCCGCGAAGGACCGTGTAGGCGTAGTCGAGTTGCGAGTTCCTCGTAGAGTCTTGTGAAGATCCGCCGGTGCCTGGCAGCCGAATGAAAGGCTCTGGCCCCCACAGTGCTTGCCAGTAGATACGGGCCGCACGCGCTTCAATGTTCTGTGGATCTCCCGATCTGATGAGCTGCGCCAGTGCAAAGATTTCATTAGCCTCCGAAGATTCCTTTGCTCTCAACACATATGCTTGCCCTTTCACTTTTGCCCTAATAATTTGGGCCCATGCATGTTTCTGTCGTGGCAGGGAGATATTACGTTGCGCCCGATGGCGTGCGCCGATTCGACCATGTTCCTGCCACCCATACGCTGCGCCTTCCGGAACACCCTTCCAATCGCAAAAGAATACCGCGATGTCATTGGCCATAAGCCTGTGGACTACTGCTGATGAGAATGAGACATGTGGACCAATTAGCGCAACTGCAATGTCCGCCGTTGAGAGCAAAGTTTCTTGATTATTAGTAGGGCAAATGAACAAAGCACCGCGCCGGGCCTTAATCCGCCCTTCAAGACTGGAACAGTCGAGAATTCGCCATCTCGTTGACATTTACATCCACATCGATTCCTAGAGAGAACGGAGATATTATTAGGTTTGGCCCTGCTGAAATAGCTGTTTTAAATGACCGTCTCATCGATTATGGCAATCGATTTCGATGGCTGAGTGAGATTCGGCATAAAAGTTCAAGAAGTTTGGGATATGGGGCGAGGAGATAGCTTGATGATGGACTAAAGTCCTGCGCCATCCTGATTTACGTTTGGTCGCTCGGAGAGGGTGGCTTGTTATTGCACGGCGGTGGTGATCGCTGGTGTGAATCACTCGGCGTGTCTCGTATTTGCGTGGCTAGGAGTACAGGACGCCGCCGACCCTTCTATGTCTGTCAAGTCTCGACCGGGGGCGGGGCCGCGGAGTTGAGGGCGTGGTAGATCTTTCTGGCGAGGTGGCGCTTGAGGTATCGGGGGATCTCTCTGGTGGTGCGGCCGTCTGCTTGGCGTTTCTCGACGTAGGTGCGGGTTTCGGGGTGGTGGGTCGTCCGTACCAGCGCGGCGGTGTGGAGGGCGTGGTTTAGGAGTCGGTCGCCGCCCCGGTTGAGTCGGTGGCGGACAGTGTTACCCGACGATGCTGGGATCGGGTTCACTCCCGCCAGGGATGCGTAGGCGGCCTCGGAGCGGATCCTGCCGCAGTGACCGGCCCGATGCCGGTCTCTTCCAGCAGCGGGGCGGCTTCGCTGATCTTGACCAACTCCGTGATCCGGGCCATGTTCACCGCGAGGTCGGTGCCCAGACTGATGATCCGCCCGGTCAGGCGGATCGCCTCGGCTCGGGCGGTCGCCAGCGTCAGAGGTTCTTCACGGGTGCGCGACCGTGAGACTTCTTTGATCTGGCTGGCGGTAAGCGATTTGCGGGCATCCACGCCGAGGTCGTGGGAGCGCAGCAGCGCGGTCAACGCGTTGATCGCGCGAGTGGGCTCAGCAGACATCGACTCCCACGCTGGGACCAGCACCTGCAGCGAGGCACGCACGCCCCCGTTCAAACGCGGCCTGCGCAGCTGGTGGTTCTCGAGTCCGAGGACGGCGGTAGCGATCCGGTGCGCGTCCAGGGTGTCGCTCTTACCGACGCCAGTGCGGTTGCGCGCGTCCATGCGGGCCGCCTCCACGACCGGGTAGCCCGGGCCCGCGAGAATGCCGGCGAGGATCGCTCCGTAGGTGGCAGCGCCTTCGATCACCCAGAGGGTAGCGAGGTCGCCGCCGGTGCGACGCCCGGCCCAGGCGATGGCGCGGGTGATGCCCGCGCTGGTGGTCGGGAACTCGCCCGTATCCAGGAGCTCTCCCGTTGCGGCGGAGATGATGGCGTAGACGTGGTTGCGGGCGCGGGTATCGACGCCGATGACAAACGGATGCGTGTGCGAGACGATAGACATAGCGGTCACGACTACGTGCGGCACGTGACGATGAGCCTGTTTGCCGCGTTCAACGTCGCCGACGGGACGGTGATCCCTTATTCATCGCAAGCATCGGACCGTGGAGTTCAAGAAGTTCTTGACCAAGTTCGGCAAGAGTGTCACAGAGCACCTGGAGGTGCACGTGATCTGCGACAACTACTCCATAGAAAAGCACCCCTCGGTGAAGGCGCGGCTTCAGAAGCACCCCGGTTCCACCCACCCCTTGTCCTGGATCAACCAGGACGAACGGCTCTTCGCCGAGGTCACCCGGGACCTCCTGCAACGCTCCGACCAACGCGGCGTCCAAGTCCTCGAACGAGATCTCCGCGGCTGTATCAAGGTCTGGAGCAAGAACCCGCAGCCCTTCATCTGGACCAAGACCGCCGAAGACATCCTCAACTCCATCATCAGAGATACCTGAAACGAATTAACGACACAGGACACTAGACTCAAATGGCCAAAAGGTACTTTAGACGAGGTTGGCTCACTGTGTTTGGTCTCTTGAAGGATTAAGATAATAGGAAACGGGAAGACCGCTTGTGGAAGATTCTCTCTCTCGGCCAAGTGAATCGCGCCGAACTGCTCGTACTTCACAGTTGGAGAGTAGCTTGTTGACGGAGATTCTCCATGTCTTATCGCCAATTATCTGCTGACTAGTGGAAGAGACCTTATCGGCTCGCGCCAGCCCTTCTTTGGCAAGGTGAGAAGGACGAAGATTTATCCGAGATGAATCCTCAAATCCTGCTATCCGCCAGTGCACCGTTCTTGGGAAGTCTTCGAGGAATGGCGCGATGGACTTTTCTTCTAGAAATGATGGTGGCATCTGAACGTAGAGTTCATCTCCGGAAACAAGCCAACCGAGATAATCCGCAGTTCCCTCTAGAATGGCTCTTCGAACCTTTGGATCCGCAGTTCGGAGACTAATCGATTGAGGCTTGAGTTCTGCGGAGAAAAGGTCCTCGTTTCTTGCCTTGTGAAGATCATGTGCGAAGACGCGAACCATTCCAAACTGTGTCCCACCCTGAATCTTATAGAAACGGGCATGATGAATAGAGTTACCTATCTTTGCGTAGCCTCCGCGCACAGGAATGGCGGCGATTTTCTTCGGAAGGATGGCGACTGTGTCTGCTGCATTGAGCCAAGTGTTTTTGACACGAATTTCTCTATCCGAAAGCTCAGGTAGGCCTGTGCGAGGATCGAAGTCTGCCTGTTGACTTAACGCACACCAGAGCTGTTCTGTTGAAGCTCTGTCAATCTCGTCGATCGTCCAACTTTCTCCGACGACCTTATGGGAAAATTTACGGATGGTGGCTTCATGAGCTTCACCGTTCCCAAGTTTCAATCTCAGATTCTGGCTCACCGGAATACTGTCTGACTCTACGGCTCTTCTTAGGACGTAACAGAGCTGATTCATATTGGCACGCCATCGGGCGGTTTGCGACTGAGCTTCATGATTATCGCCCCAATATTCTTTCCAAGTTTCATGAGACATGGTTAGACGCTGAGATTCACGTATGCTAATCCGCTCAGCAAGGACTTGTGCGACGGATGGAGAGAGTAAGGCGATCACAGCTGCATCAATCACGTGATGGCGCCTGTCGAGACGCGTCTTCCCTCTGTCGCCTATTAACTCAACTCGCAACTCCAATCCTGTAGAGCGACGAGCCTCAGCAGTGATAGCGCCGCGAAATACATTGACCATTACGACATCGCCGATTTGCTCGAAGTGATCTACGATTCGGGACCGAAGCTCTCGTGCCATCCAGGCCAGAGACTCGAAGCTTCGACCGTCAATAGGTTCGTCATCTTCTTTTCTCTCGAACCTTGCCCTGACATCCCGCAGAAAATTGGCGTTCTGTTTTCTGTCAAGGGCGGGATCTGGTAGCCAGAATCGGGTTCGTTCTAGAGCTAACTCTAAGCTGACTTCTTCAATACTGGTTCTGGCCGCCCAGACAGCAAAAGATAGATCTGATTTAGATTGATTGCAGCGACGACAAACGGCAACAAGGTTGGCCCGAGAGTTGTTGGAGCCTGGCCCCTTTCTGGGTAAGATATGGTCCATTTCCGCGGAATTGAACGTTATCGCAGTTCCACAGTAGGCACACTGAGAATTCTGGCGTCGGAGCGCTAAGACTCGGGTGATCTCACTTCGACGGAGAGTGCTTTCTATTCCAAACTGTGCCGCGATACCCTCAACTGCCGCCGCGTTGTATCTTTGCCGACGCTCAGTCTCCTTTTCGTAAGCTCGAGCAGCTGCTTCGGAGCCAAATGCGGACCTAACATGCTCGATATTGATTGAAATAGGTGCTCCCCACGTAGCAATTGCCATCCTAAGCCACCGATCCACGATCCTGAGGACTCGATCCACTGCTGGATTACCCACCGGTTCTCCTATAGGAGGGGTTGAAGGGCGCCAGTTTTTAGAGACGGAAAACTCATCCATACGAGCATCGAAAAGATCGATGCAGTCGGTCTGCATCCGTCGTGTCAACCGTTCGAGTGAATCTGTAGAATACGATGCCCTACCAGAAGGTAGCGTTAGCTTGTCAATCTTCTCAAGTATTTCTGGCGATTGAGATTCTAGGAATTCTATTGCGACCGTGCCACCAACGGAGTTTTCATCAAGTTCGTCAGCGTTTGAAATGGCGGTAACCATTGCTGATCTTATCTCCAGTGAATCGTTTTGTTTCCACCAATTAACCAGTGGCTGAATTCCCGACTGCAATATCCGTTGTGCAGTGACGTTTACAGGAGGAAAGGAGGAAACCCGATCTTCATTCTCTGCTCGGTCTGCGACACCTGAAAGGTCCGCCCGGTTCACCCCGAGGCAACTCGCGATGTCCTCCCAAGTCACTACGTCAGAGAGGGGCGGATTCATAAGCATTTCTCTAAGTTTGGAGCGTTCCGATTGTGTGAGGATTCGCTTCTCTTTTGTTTCTTGAGATTTGACGCGAATGTTCGCGATGAATGCTGTTATTCTAAATTCCTGGAATGCGAGATGGGATCTCGGTGCCCGAATGAGAGCCTGCTGGCCAGGAAGATCGTCCTTTCCGGCGCGTTTACCTGCACTGCCTTTGGGTGATCTGCTCTCGAAAACCAAATCGATCAGTTGATTTGTTACGGCCTCCCCGATACCTTGGACATCGCAAATTTTACGAATTTCGTTGGCGTTGTCAGATTGCATCAGCTTGCCACCCAAGATGCCAGTCTTCTCCTGCTTCCCCACATAAACGCCATCAAGAACAGACATTTCGCTATAGGTAGTGTTACCAGCATCTCTCAATCTGAAACTCGGTGCGAGGACTAATGAATTCACCACCTGACCGACTGTAAATCCATCATAGGAAGAAATTCCTGTCTTGTCTGATACGCGATGTTTGAAGTCGATCAATTGATCGCTGTCGTTCGAGGGAATGTGAAGAGACTTG
Source organism: Actinomycetaceae bacterium L2_0104 (assembly GCA_047501485.1). Taxonomy (GTDB): domain Bacteria; phylum Actinomycetota; class Actinomycetes; order Actinomycetales; family Actinomycetaceae; genus Ancrocorticia. The sequence continues at coordinate 23,472 of JAZDRN010000017.1, forward strand.
ACGGTTGAATAAGGATTTCTCCACCCTCGGTGTCGAGCAATATGGCGAATCGCGATTGAAAGATATTCGCTTCGAAGCGGCTCGTCGAGTGGACGTTCTGCCAGCTGCGCTCTGGCGATCCACGGCGTGTAAGGGTTGCTCCAGCTTTCTGGGTTACTGATTGGACAGCCCAAGTTAAGAAGGAAAGCGTCAATTTTCTTCAGACGTTTCCGACGTCTCTGGATTAGTCGCCTGGTGCGCCGGGCGCCGCCTGCACTTGCGAGGCGAGTGACGGCCGCTTTCTTCTTGTCTGGATCAACCCCAGCGTCATGGATTTGAGCGACGCCATTTAATAAAACAACTGGGTTCCCATTCGGAAGCACCTGAACCGCCGCAAACCCGACAGAATTCGCGCCTACGTCAATACCAATTCGATAGTTAGTAACACTAGTCATAGATTGATCATGGCAGATGACAGCCGAAAAGTCTCAGAAATGTTGAGATTCAGAACAGTTCCAGTGTTAGCAATTCCCGATAAAAGAATAGGCACCCTGGGGGTGCCTATTGGAGCATTCGGAACTGCAAACTCGGCAGCCCTTACTGAGAATCAGTTGTGCTTCTAGCATACTCTGAGGTCGTCGAAGATGCAAACGGCCGCGAAACGGTTTCGTTGCGGACAATGTGTGTTGAAGCCCGATCGTTCTCCACCCTCTCCGGCGAGCCGTCCTCCCTACTCCGAGAACCGAACGAAGTTGAACATGACCCTTACTGCTGCTCGGGAGAGCGGCTTCGCGGGCGTTCGCTCACCATCACGTAGGCAAACAGTTTGCGGATCTTTTCCGCGAGTTCTTCTCGATCGTCTTCGGCGGAGGGAAGGCCTTCTAGCGTGGGTGCCACTTTCGCAACGGCTGGCACGAGCTTTTTTCTGATGAGCGTCGTCCGACGGTCGCCGTAGGTCCACGAACCATCGCGATATACCCCGATGAGCTGGGAACCCTTGTTCTCGTTGTCAGTTGGCACATCGAGCCACCAGCGCGGATGCGGTCCTTTGGAACGGGAACGGCTCGGTACCTTCCTTGCGAGGTTGGTCGACAGGTGGGTGACAATGGAGTTCCACCAATTCAAACCCTCATCGTTGTGGTCCAGACTCATGTTCCCGCGTTGTAGCGTCTCCGGATCCGGAGTGCTGGCATCTTCTTCGATTCCCATAAATTCATAGTGTAGAAGATTGTTAGCATCTAAGGAAGTTTCTTTCCTAAAAGACGGGACAAATTTTCAGTCTCTGAGGAAGATCGTCCAGTATTCAATACTCCAGCTTGAAACTGGTGAGCCCCTTGACGGTCGACTGCGACGTCTTCACATCGGTCACGTTCGACCATCGCGGCCCCTGCCATAGGGCACGAACCATCTCCGACAGAACGTCGTCGTCGCCCTCGAGGTGTGCCGTGACGTCGCCGTTGTCCTCGTTGCGGACCCAGCCTGCCAGTCCCAGCTCCCGTGCCTTCTCCATGGTCCAGTAGCGAAAGCCAACGCCTTGAACCATTCCTGCAATGCGGACGTCGATTGCGGTTGTCATGGTTCGATTCTAAGGGGATACGAAGAAGCCGTGGGCAGAACGGCGGCCGTTATCTCGCTACCGCCGTCCTGGAGACGTGGCTGGTCGATGGTTGGGCGTCGTCGTCGAACTTGATGGAACCGGCTTTCGCGCGGCCGATAACGTCCTCTTGTTCGGAGACTGGGTGTTTCTGCCACCTGGACAGGTGACTCCAGAACGGGAAGGGCGGCCCGGTACTTCGTGCCGTCGCTCATGCGGGGAAAGTCCTGGGCTACGTTGCCTTCTCTTTGACCGGTGGATGTTCCTGTGCCGGGCCGTTGCTGCTTGCTTTCTCCCCGCTCGGGTTGCTCCGGTCGACCACGAGGATCGTAGCGACGATGACCGCGAGAGAAGCGATCACGGTGGCGGGCGAGACCCGAACTCCAGAAGCGAGGTCAACGATCATTGCCGTGACCATCTGGCCTGCCACCATGCAGAGGGTGAGTCTGAATGTACCCAATCGCCGTACGGACCACGCGCCGCAGAACACGATTCCTGTGCCGGCCGGCCCTCCGAGGTACATCCACCAGTCGGCGAAGCCGGGAAAGGTCAGACCTTCGAGGCTGCCGGTCAGGCAGACGATCGCTACGATGCAGGTCATGATGACGGTGCCGCCGAAAACGCTGGTCAGTGTCGCCATCAACGGATATCCGGATTGGGCGACGACGGCGCCGTTACCAGCGTTCTGAACCGCGATGCATGCTCCGGAGAAGAACACGATGAGGCCGACGGCGACCATCGCCCAGAAACCTGAAACGCCGGCTCCACCGGCAACGATTGCAAGGCATACGCCTGCCAGGACAACGCAGACAGCGGCAATGCGCCGCCCCGACAAGGGGATACGTGCGGGGACACCGACTCCCACTCGATCGAGAAGAAGACTCATGATCGTCTGCCCGGCCACGGCGCATACCGAACTGATCGTGACTCCGACGAGAGGGATACCCCAAGCCATCGCTATCACGATGGGGACACCGCCCATGCCGACCCCGAACCACCACCATTTACCCTGAGCCCGAAGGATGCGGAGGAAAGTCCCCAGATTTCGCTGTGCTGCGATGATGACGACGACAGTGAGCAAGGTACCGAGGTATGAAACCCAGCTTGCAAGAAGGGGACCGCCGCCCGAGGAAGTGAAGGCTCCATTGAAGATCCCCTGAACTGCCACGAAGACACCCGCGAGTATCGCGACCAGAACGGGTCCGGTGAGCGAAGCGGATGCGGTTTGCGAGGGGCGCTGAGTCATGGAGACCTGATTTCTTGGAGGTGGACGAGGAGGCGTGAGATACCTGAAAGGAGTGTCGGAAGAGTCTTTCCCCTACGGTAATCTCTAGCGCATTACTTGAGGTACCCGTGATTGGAATGGTCCTTTGTGGTGGGACGAGCTTTCTCCACCATTTTGTACACGCGTCTCTCGCCTATACCCAAGACTTTGGCCATGTGGGCAACACTGACGCCTGCCAAATTGGCTTCGTAAGCTGCTGCGTTTCGTGCGTTGGAAACCTTTATTGCATTCGTATGGGTATCTTTTGCGGCTTGATGTAAGCGAACTAGTTTTTCGAGGGCGGCACCTTTGCCTGATTGAACGCTATCCATACGTCCTCCCAAATATAGTAAATAGTAAGAGTGAGATCGGAGGGGATTGCTCAGCATCACTGGAGCATGTCATACGTAAACCAACACACGGTTCATCTCTCTAATGAGAGAAGTAATGACTTCCGCCTTCCTTACTGTTACAGTCTAGCCTTCGTTGCCTTTAGTCCATTTAGACTATCCTTGATAGCTGTGTCTGCGAACTATGAGGCAAGCGGATGGATCTGGTAGGGCGTAGGATAAAAGTGTGGGGTGCACGGCGGCCATGCCTGCGACGGCTTCGCCTACCGGGGATCATCCCCGCATGCGCGGGGAGCACATCCCGGAGAGAAAGAATTGTACGTGTACCGGGGGATCATCCCCGCATGCGCGGGGAGCACGTTTTGGCTGTGTCGATCTGGATCATGTGATTGGGATCATCCCCGCATGCGCGGGGAGCACCGACCAAAGAAAAGCCCCCGCCCGGCCAAGCCGGGATCATCCCCGCATGCGCGGGGAGCACTGGGAATTGCTGGCGATGCTGGTATTGCCGGAGGGATCATCCCCGCATGCGCGGGGAGCACGGGCAAAAAGAGAGAGTCCACCGGTACGTCGAGGGATCATCCCCGCATGCGCGGGGAGCACGGCGGCGGGCACATCGATATCCAGGATTGCATGGGATCATCCCCGCATGCGCGGGGAGCACAATCGCCTCATCCCAAGCAGGCGACCACGCAGGGGATCATCCCCGCATGCGCGGGGAGCACAGCCCGCGCACCGGCCAGGGATCTTTCCTCCTGGGATCATCCCCGCATGCGCGGGGAGCACACATTGATTTGCCGCACACATAAATCTCTTCTGGGATCATCCCCGCATGCGCGGGGAGCACGCAGGTAAGCGCCTGCTCCAGGGCGTGCTCCCGGGATCATCCCCGCATGCGCGGGGAGCACAACCGGTCATATCCGACGATCATGCCGCGCCGCGGATCATCCCCGCATGCGCGGGGAGCACCCGAGCCGCCCGAGTATTGCGATGAGCCTGTCGGGATCATCCCCGCATGCGCGGGGAGCACCGCAATGGTGGCAAGAGGTTGGGCCGGGGCCGGGGATCATCCCCGCATGCGCGGGGAGCACGGTGCCGTTCGCCGAGGGGAAGAGCAGACCGAGGGATCATCCCCGCATGCGCGGGGAGCACCGGCCAGTACGGGAGTTGAATATCTCGGACCAGGGATCATCCCCGCATGCGCGGGGAGCACCTCGAGCCTGGGTCCACTTTGCAGCTCGTCATGGGATCATCCCCGCATGCGCGGGGAGCACCCACGCCACTCCGGAACCACAGGACCCACCATGGGATCATCCCCGCATGCGCGGGGAGCACGCTTTCCTCATGTTGCTGTTGAAATCGGCGACGGGATCATCCCCGCATGCGCGGGGAGCACAAGCTTTCCATGACATCGTTTGTCCCGGAGCAGGGATCATCCCCGCATGCGCGGGGAGCACATGCCGCCCGCGGTGATGGTGGCGAGTAGTAGGGGATCATCCCCGCATGCGCGGGGAGCACACCATACAAGAGCCATGCGACGGCACTCAGGTGGGATCATCCCCGCATGCGCGGGGAGCACGCTCAGGAACCCACTGCTCTTCCTTATTTGCGGGATCATCCCCGCATGCGCGGGGAGCACCACCCGCACCTGCCACGAATTCGCAGCTTGCGGGGATCATCCCCGCATGCGCGGGGAGCACGAGGAGTGTTTCTAGCTTCTCGGCGTCGGTCGGGGATCATCCCCGCATGCGCGGGGAGCACCGCGATCTTGTGGTGCACCGAGGAGATCACTTGGGATCATCCCCGCATGCGCGGGGAGCACAGGAAACCCTGAGACGATTGGGCCTCAAAATTGGGATCATCCCCGCATGCGCGGGGAGCACAGGGTTGGGGGTGTAGTTGAGGGCGGCAGCTAGGGATCATCCCCGCATGCGCGGGGAGCACATCGACGTTGAGGTTTTCCACGACGGCACCGCGGGATCATCCCCGCATGCGCGGGGAGCACTGCGGCGGCGAGCTGGTTGAGGGTCTTGGCTTGGGATCATCCCCGCATGCGCGGGGAGCACACATTTCCCCGATCCACAGGAGGAGACCTACCAGGGATCATCCCCGCATGCGCGGGGAGCACTTTTGGTCTTGGAATCGGGCACGGTAGGTTCTCCGGATCATCCCCGCATGCGCGGGGAGCACGATAATCCCACTCTAGAAGCGCAAATGCCACGGGGATCATCCCCGCATGCGCGGGGAGCACACTTGCAGAGTGGCGAGTTCTCAACGAAACCGATGATCAATCCACAAGAAAAGCTTTAGTCACAGCCTAAAACTCAGGATCCTCAGGTAGGTTACCATCATTGAAAGAGAGGGGCTGGCTCTGATTCGTCTTCGAAGCCTTTCGCTCAATTGGTGTCCGGAATCGCCGCCGTCGCGAAGCGATGCTCCACCCTGCCGGGATATCCTCTTTCCTACGTTTTGTTGAAGTGGGAATATCTGGTGATGCAGGCTTGCCTTCCCAACCAGCTGAGGACTTCGGAGCCAATGGCTGTTCGGGGCGCAGCATCAAGGTCAAGCCGTCCATGTCCACGGGCATCCATTTCGTTCCATGGCTTCGGAAGTCGAGTCGCTGCTCCCGTCGTGCAGAATGCACAAGAAGAACACTGCCGTTTCCGGCTTGCTCGGTGCACATGGCCCAGAGTTCGTCTCGCACCCGGGCGCTCACATTGCCGACAAACGTGCCTGCGGAGATTTCAAGGAGCCAACGAGTGAGTTCGCCTCGCAAACCGGCCGGTACGGCCGAGGTGGAGATAACGACGAGCATTTCAGCTGCTCATTTCGTAGTTTTTGCCGGCCTCAAGCGCGCCTTCTTGGTAATCCCACAGAGAAACCAGGTTGACCTCAAGTTCCTCCTCGGAGGTTTTCTCCTTGCCTAAAAGCACTTGAATATCCTTCACCGAGCGTTCGAGAATCTTGGCCTCGAACAGTCTGTCCCTTACGGCGCGGCGAGTGATTGGACCTATCTGCTCCGAATGCTCTGACGCGATCTCGAAGGACAAAGGGATCGTCAGCTCGGCCTTGTACAGATCTGCGATGTCATAGACGAAGGATCTTTCATGACCAGTGTGTACAAAACCGAGTCCCGGCGAGCATCCCAAGGCTATGATCGCCGAGAAGACCATGCCGTAGAGAGCCGCATTGGCAGCCGACAGAGCCTGATTGATCGGGTCGCCCATCTCGAACTCCTCGGGATCGTAACTTCTGCCCTTCCATGTCACACCCGTTCGGAGAGACTCTGATCGATAGATTTGACGCATTCTCGCGCCTTCCCTACCGCGCAGTTGTTGCATGGTCATGCCCGATACGTCCTCATCAAATCGCATTTCATACATTTTGCGGGCGACTGCCAAACGTTCTGACCGGATGGAGGACTTGCGTGCCTGCTCCACCAAAAGCACGGTGGACTCGGCGAGCGACCGGCCGCTTGCATAGAAACGTACTGATCTCTCGCCGACCCAAAGTGCACCGACTCCGCATTCAGAGAGCAAGCAAACGGCAGCATGGCTCACCGTTGTGCCGGGACCCAGGAGAATCGTGGCAATCGATGCTGCCGGCACATGGATGACTCCGCGACTATCCCTCACCGTGATGGCATTTTGGTCGCGGTGAATGACGCAGTGCTCGACGTAGAGAAAGGTCAGACGGTCTCTCACTCGAGGCAATGCGATGCGACCAACAGGAGCGCTACCTCTCACAGGACTCGAACCTGACCTGTTGGTGGGGCCGCAAGTGTCAAGAGTCCACAACCGTACCCCTTCGCGGGCCCGATACCCGAGATAAGAGCCTTGACCAGGCGGTCGTGGTCCGTGACAACCAAGACACCTTCATACTCGGCCTGAGTGAGAGTGACTCGCCCTCGTTTCCCCTTATCGTCTGCACGCCAAAAGGAGAGGACCTGACGGCGCGTGACTTGGAATGCCGATTCCGGTTCCACTTCAGGATCGTCCGACGTGGTGAACGTTGGGATCTCGAATCCGTTGGCCCGCGCCTTCTTGAGTAGCCAATCCTCCTGGTGCCCGACAGTGACGTGCCCCAGTCGTTTGGTATCACCTCCGGCTTTTGTCCGCACTGAGTGAGTAGGGTTTGCCGTCAGCCGGAAGGAATATCTCTTGCCCGCTTCGAGCGAGTCCAAGAATGGCTGGTAGTTCCTCACGTCCCCAGTCGAGGAGTTCGGCCAACCGCCTTGTTCCTCCAGTCCCGTCCAATCGGGCGCGATCTTCGCGACGATGTAGACAAATACTCCCGCGTCCGTATGATCGACGCGCCAGAGAATTCGGCCAGCGTCGGCTTCCTTGGATCTGGGAAAGCACGACAGTATAGCCGCGTGCATGGCCTGTGGCGAGCCGAGTAGCTTCTTGGCTCCCCGCCGGTTTGGATTGAGTTCGCATCTAGCGAGATACATTATCTATTCTTCTCCCAGTACTGCCAATGGGTCATGAAGAGTTACCGATGGTGGCAAAAGCTCGACTGATGTTTCGACGATATCGCGCCATTCATACTCGCGATGTTCGGGATCCCAAGAAACCGGGACATCACGAACGACATATCGCTCGTACTCGGCCGAGTTGAACACGTTCGGAGCATCAATGAGGATCCTTGCTCTGTAACCATCACGGCGGTTCTGACGCCGGCTCCGGAACCATGCAGCTGCCTGCCACTCGGTGCTCCGCAAGGAGACATCGAGCTTGTCCGCCGTGATTCCCAGCAACATGGGCTGATCCGGAGGGCAGGCTCGTCTGCCGAGGTAGAGAGGGAACTTGGGTCTCTTGATCGAATCGGCGATCAGGTTGATGGTTGCTGAGTCTCCCTCCAGGCCGGCGAGGAACACAGCGTCGCTCAGATAGAAGCGGTTCGAGAGCGGTTGCGGCTTCCCATTGACATCGTGCGTCGTGTGAAAATCGCGCAGGAGAGAACCAGGCTGGTCAATTCTGACCCCGAAGCGAAGCTGAACCAGATCCTCAACGGGATCGGTTCGGCGCCGTCCTTGTGCCGCGGCGAGCATCCCCAGCACTCCTGATTTTGTTGGAGCATTTGCGGTAGCGCGCTGCGTGAAGCGAGACGAGTCACCCCAAGATTGCAAAGGACCGGCAAGGCGAAGTAGAAGAACTGTCACGATTCCTCCGAAACTCTGCCGGACAGGACCTCGACGATATCCGCCACGAGGGTCTTGAGAGAAGTCACGGTACCGACCTTGGCGAGCTCGTTCTGGGTATCTTCGCTGGTACCAACGGCGACAGTCTCTACTGCCGCGAGCCCGAAGGCATCCTGGATCTCTGACAGCCGCTTGACGAGTGCCCTCACCGAGCCAGCGGAGTATCCGCCGTCGGGGCCGGGAGGCACGGCTTCTTCGAATGCTCCCGCAAGGGAAAGCGGCTGGTCATCCCGGATCTGGACCAATACCGCTTCCGGCAGAGTTCTGTTCGCGAATGTGTTCTGCTTCCCCGTGGGCATTGAGCGAGTGAAAGCTTCGATGAAGGCCGCGATTGCCCGGTCGGCCACGCTGCGCGAGCCAAGGTTGCTGATCAAGGCATCCACATTGACGGTTGCGTACCGGTAGAGGGTGGAAGAAACGAATTCAACCTGTCCGATCATGCCTGCGCCGGCATCCTCATCTGCTGTTCTTGCCTTCTCCTCATCGAGAGCCGTGAAGTAATCACTCTCTGTTTGTACCCTGTGAGTTGAAATGGCGTGCGCCACTTGGCATGCGGCATCCACGTTGAGGTCGGGAGCATCGGCGACCATCCGGCCGAAGAGTGCTAGATCCACGGAGTTGAAGCTCTTGAGAATGAGCTTCGCTTCTTTCTTGTCGATGGGCCGATCAGCGGCCTTGGAATCGATGGCAAGCTCAGCCAAGGCCTCAATCTGTTGATTTGATATGAAGAACAGATAGCCCGACTCCGGAACAACGGGTTCATCCGAGTCGTTGCCCTTCTTCTTCGGAGGAATGACCTTCACTCCGCCTGCGGTGAAGGACGCTTCCGCAAGTGCGATGGCCTCGTCAGCCAATTCAGGATTTCTACGAATGATCTCATCAGCAAGGATCTTGACGATCCTCTTGGTCCGGATTCCCACCTCGTTCGCAGGCAACAGATGCGTGAATTCATCGCGAGTTGCCTTCTTCCACGCCTGACTGGACACGCGATGCCGCTTGACTCCTCCCACGACGGCCGTCTTGGGAGAACCGGTGTCATCACGGTTGATGCACGACGGCGGAACCGAATGGATGAGATGGATGTCAACAAAAGTGGTCATGGTGTTTCCTTTGCTTTTCGAGGGTTACTTCGATGAATCCGGCTGAGCCGACGACTCTTCTTGAGCGAATGGGGGAGTGGCGTACTGCCGTGCCCAGCGGCGGCGAACCTGACCGGCACTGTCCGGGTAGTGGAAGGTTCTGAGATCTTTGGCCAGCTCACCGAAGTCCATGGTGATGGCGAGCTTTGAACTGAAGATCTGGCGGATGAGCGCAGTGACATGGACGAGGAGTTCATCGTATGAGTCCGACGAGACCGCAGCATTGAAACGCCGACGGAACCGCGATTCCTCTTGGCCGCTTTGCCAAGCGAGGGACCTTACGGCATCGCCGAAACCTCCGCGAACTGTCTGGCTCCCACGCTTATGGGCTCCGTACGAGTTGCCTTGCTGCGAAATTGCGTAGAGACACATGGCGTCGTGAACGGCGCGTTCCTCCGCCGTGGCTTCGTCGGGCGCCCTGTCCGAGACGGGATACGACGTGAGATCCCAGACTGTGGGCACCGTACCGGGCTCGCTTCGGGCTGCATGCCTCAACTGGGCGATCTGTGCACGTGCTGTTGAACTATCCCTTAGAAAGGATGCCTGCAGCCTCTCGATTCTCCCGGCGACGACGGAGCCCACATTCGGACTCTCTGCATTGTTGCCAGTACTCATTCGCTTTCACTTCCTTGTCCATCCGATGATTCTGTGGCTTTCCTTGGTGTGAAGTAAGACGGAAGCGCTGCTCGGAGTGCACGGCGGAGCCGTACGTCCGCAGTACCCAGATCCATTCGGTTTCCTTCGCTGACTTCGCGCCCCGCAATCGCCGTTTCCGGAGCATCGATCACGAGCTCTTCGGCAACACTCAGACTGATCCTGCCGATGCGCATCTCCCAGTCATGGCGGATCTCCTCGCGGTCCAGAGCCGGAGTTGAAATCCATTCTCTGAACTCTTGTCCGGCCTGAGAATAGAACGCTGCGCGAGTACTGTCGCGGGTGGCGTCTCCGCTGGGGAGTCCGCTTGCAACCGCGAGATTCTTGGCGAAGAATCCGAGCACGGTTCCGACTCTTTCGGATTGCTCCAAGGCTTGCCGCAGGTTGAACCTGGCTCCGTCGCCATCATTGGCAAGGATCGAGGCGGGTATGGAGAGCGAGTCGGTCATGACGTTCGATATCACAGAGTTGTTGGAACCGTACTCAATACCGAAGACCTCGACCGGCACCAGCTGACCGTAATCGATGATCTCCCTGTACGTGAGATAGTGAAGCCACCTCATCGTCTCCGGCGGACGGAATGCATCTACCTCGGATTTCTTGTCCACACTCTTCTTTGGCGGTGTCAGGTTGAGCTGCGGAACGAACGCCGGCAGCGAACGCCAGAAGGCCCTCGAGGGGCTGTGCTCAAGCGGCATGTAGGTATCGGACTTGAGCTTCTTGCTCTGTGGCTCCGAATAGCGCCATGCGGTCATGGGCTCGTAAAGGTACCTATCCTGGGGCCTCATGCGGTCACCTTGGGCAAGAACGACTCCAGTCACGCCCGTGTCGTTACCGACAAGTCGAACGCGCCGCGATTGCCACGTGTAGAGGTCGACCGGCCCAGTGGGATCCAAGTAATCAGTGTCATCTCGCATAGCTGGACCGAGTTGCGCACACTCCCACGGGGGAAGATCATCCTCCGGATCGATGTAGTCGAGCCCAGTATCGTCCATCTGGACAGGAACCATGTTCAGGAGAAGGGACTCAAAGAGGTTGTTCCCCTTCAGAGCGATGCCACCGATCTGCCCGGTCCACGCAACGCCGATCGGGTAACCTCTGTTTCCCTTGACCCTTGGATCGTCAACAGCTCCCGTCTTGATGCCGGAGACGTCAAACGCGTGGACATGGACGAGCCACCGTGCGGCCTCTGCCCAGCTGATCTGCGAGAGCCCTGCTGCCGTACGCATGGTGAAGAGCCCTCCCAATGGAGAATCAACAACCAGCCGCTCCAAGCTGGAAACCTCATTTTTGGCCGAGCGCAGGCCTGCAACCTGAAAGAAGGGGGAGGCAGGGTGTCGCAGATCAAACCGGTCGCGGTGCCCCTCCAGATAGGAGATGACGTCCGCGCCGAAAGCATCCGGCTTCTCCCACAGGTCGAACCATGCGTCGAAATCAACAACGGCGTCTCGTTTTTCCGCTGCGGCGCGATAAAGAATCGCCAGGAATAGCCTCTGGATAGCGAAATTGACAGTGGGAAGCTCACCGACGAGTTCGCGAATCTCCTTCCATTTGAGAAAGACGTCCCTCAGGGAAAGTTCTGATAACTTGCCATCGGCGAATCTGACGAGTACCCATGGTTCGTCGATGAGATTGAACGAGGTATCTTCAGCCATTGGTTATCTCCATCAGTCCTGTTGTGGTGCTGTATGTGAACATCGTGCCAGCCAGCTCCGACACGTTTTCGCGCAATGGAAGTATCAGCTGCCCGTTCAGGAGCGGATTGCGCTGCCATTCCTGTATGAACGTGCGATCGAGTTGCGAGAGCACCTTGTCAAACAAGTCCCCGCGTGACATCCATGCGGGAAGTCGCACCATGGAAAGGGCGAGTGCTCGAGCCTGCTCCTTGCCTGGGAGGTCATTCATCGGCAGATCCTGACCGCCACAGGGCCTGATCCAGGGCAGGACTTTCCAGTACTCGCTGCCCCCGACAATATCCTCATCAACCAAGATCACCTCGATCGAATCCATACCCTCGCGTACAGTGGCCCGGCCGTCGTCGCCGATCATGTTCATGTTCATGTCCAGCCACCCGAGCAGCCCCTGGGAGGTCCTTCCCGGTGCCTTCAGAAGGAACTTGTGTGCGTTTTTCCGGGAGTTCTTCCGATCCGCATCGAACTTCTTGTGTGCGGCAGAATGAGCTTTCGACCAGCTGTCCGGGACAACGGCGTTGGATCCATAGACTTGTTCGATGAGAACCGGTAAGTCATCGGGAATCGATACCGAGCCCACGTTCTCGATACGCCTGTGTAGAACCGCGGCTGAGCGCAGGGGCAGATATGCGCCGTACACGGCCTTCGTTGGCCCGGCGACCTTCGGATCGCTGCTGGACAACTCGGGAAGGTCCAGGATGAAGCACCGAGGTGTTCCCATCTTCCTTGGGCGTACGGCGCGCTTGTGGCGATGGACGCGTCCCATGCGTTGGAAAAGAAGGTCGACGGGTGCCAAGTCCGAGATGAGGACATCGAAATCGATATCCAAGCTCTGCTCAACCACCTGTGTAGCAACGACTATCGCTCGTTCCGGTCTATTCCGTGCACTCCTCGGTGGCCCGAAGTTCTGCAGCAACCACTTGTCGTTCTCCAAACGATCGTACGAGGTGAATCGAGCGTGCATGAGGCGGACGTCGTCGCCAAATGACTCCCTCAGCTCCTCATACGTTTCCTGCGCGGACTTGACTGTCGAACGAACGACAAGAGCGCAGCCGCCGTCGCTGAGCAGATCATTCAACCGCGACGAGATCTCGGTTTCGGCCAGGGGATGGACTGCAACCGAGACTGCGGGACCGGAGGCCGCGACGGCGTTGGTTCGCAACTGGCCGGACTCGGGATACGTGATGGCAGGATAGAGCGGCTGGTCCGCTGTTTCGGCTTGGATCTTGCGGCCCGAGCATCCTTTCTCGTAGGCATTGTGCAGTTCCTGTTTGATCTCGGAAGTCAGCGTGGCGGAGAGAGCGATGACGGGAACCCCGTAGGCGGCCAACCATGTCAATGCCTGTTTGAGGTACTCGTTCATGTAGGCATCGTAGGAGTGTATTTCGTCGATGATGACGACTTTCCTGCTCAGGCCCAGATGGCGGAGGGCGAGATGAGGCGATTTCAGTGCCGTGAGGAGGAGCTGGTCGATCGTGCCGGCGACGACGTCGGAGAGAAGCGCCTTCTTTCCCGAACTCCATGGGTGGCTGAATCTCGCCCCGTGGCGGCCCGTCCCGCCGGAGGCATCACGGGTCACATCCGTGGCGTCGTCCGGGAAATTGGGCGACCGATAGCCCTTGACGAGATCCTCTTCCCACGAGACAGCGGGAGCTCGAACCGCGTCCTGACGCTGATAGCCAACTCGTGCAAGATTGCGAGACAGAGGATTGAGTGCGGCCCGCCCATGGAGCAGACGGATGTTCTGCGGAGTCGGGGCTCCGCTGCTCGCGAGGTTGTCGATCCACTTGACTACACGCTGCATGATGGCATCGGTGGTGGCTTGTGTCGGTAGGGCAAATAGGACGCCGGCGCACCCGGCGCGTGCCGCGAGTATCTCTGCCGCGAGTAGCGCAGCTTCGGTCTTACCGGCTCCCATGGAGTCCTCGATGATCAGCAGTCCGGGCAGATCCATCGAACGTGCAGCCTCTACTGCGGCGATCTGACTCGGTCTCGCCTTCGACCCCGCGGGGAGGTTGAAACGTGAGACGAGGAGAGAATCGGCGTCTGCACCGGTGTCTTCCGGCCGCCATTGAGCGGGTAGTGCCAATCGTATCCAAGCGTCTCGCACTCTTTCGTCCAAGGAGGACTCACTGAGGAAGTGATCGATGGGGCTACCCGACGCGGGGAACAGAGGAAAGAAGTCCTCATTCGAAGCGATCCAATCCGAGGTGATGATGAGCCCCTCGAGTAGTACGAGGGCGGATTTGGTCCATTGGACGTTCTTGACCTCGCCCTCGATGTCCGAGAACCCGGTTCTCTTAGCAAAGAAATTGAGGAGCTCGTTTCTGGCACCGCTCCACGCGCTGCCTCCCATGAGGCTGCGGACGGCCGAGTCCTGCCCCTGGATCACCTCACTCACGCTCGCCGGAACGCCATGATGGCCTCCCACGACTGAACCGAGCGCGTCACGCGATGCTCGCGAGGCAGATCTTGGTGGGCCATCCCAGCCCAAGTTCTCGAGCCAATCGCTCAGGGCAAACTCCCCGGCGAGGCCGTGTGGAAGCTGACGCCGGTCAATCTGATCGATGTATCCGTGCCGGAGTCCGTTCGCGGCCATCACGGCATCGAGTGATTCCACCTTGGAACTGAAGGCCGGGGTTGCCTTACCGATGTCGTGGACCGCGGTAATGAACGTTGCGAGGCTTGCCGCGACATCATCCAGATCGTCATCTTCGGAGTCGGGGAAAGCGGGACGGAGACAGTCCCGCAGGACGGCAAGCTGCGACTCGCAGAACCACGTGGTGTAAAGAATGGAGGCGATCGATCCGGCGTCGTTCATATGCACGGCGAGTGGCAGCCACTGCATGTCCTCGTGAGACCAGTCGTTGCTCTTCGCCCACACCGAGAGCGCTCGCGGAGAAAGGACGTTGAGTCCGCTTGAATCGTCGGCAACGGCATGTGCGGCCATGGTCCCTCCTCGGGTGTTCCTCCACGGCCGTGGGGCAGCGTCGTTCTTCACGGCCGTCGCGTCAATGAGTCTCCCCAATTTCTACCACCTGACGCGACGGACCGTGTCGTTATTACGGAGGATTTCTCGCCCCCGGAGGGCAGCGAGGCGCAGCCGCCGCCTACCTATCGCCTTGGCTGGCGCTCCAGCCACTCGGCGAGCTCCACACGCGGCCCGGTGAAGAACGGCGTCTCCTTGCGCACATGCAGCCGTGCCTGGGTGGCACGTAGATGGTGCATGATCTCGACGAGGCGATGCGGCTCATCCGCCTCGAAGGCGAGTACCCATTCGTAGTCCCCGAGCGCGAACCCGGACAGCGTGGACGCCTTGACGTCCACGAAGCCACGTGCCGCCATGCCGTGCTCGCGCAGCATGGCGGAGCGCTCCTCAGCGGGCAGGACGTACCACTCGTAGCTGCGCACGAATGGATAGATGCAGGCCCATGTCCGTGGCGCTGCCCCCGAGAAACAGGCGGGGACATGGGATTTGTTGAACTCGGCGGGGCGGTGCATCGCCACCGCGGACCACACCGGCTCCAGGCAGGGGCCCAGCTCACTCTGACGTATCGCATGGTAGGCCGCCTGAAGCTTCTCCGGTGCGTCTGCCAGCATCCATACCAGCAAGTCGGCGTCCGCCCGGAAACCACCGATATCGTAGTATCCGCGCACATCCACGCCAGTAGCGACAATAGCGGCGGACACGGCCTGCGAATCGATCGAAGCGGGCAATGGCGTCGTCGTCGAAAACACCGAATACATGGCGTAAAGGGACTGTTGATTGATGTTCTCGGGGTCGACGAAGGCGTCGCGTTCATCCTGTACGTAACCGGTCATGGCTTCTCCTGAGCTGGTTGAGATGCGGGTTGATTGGTGTTTGACGAGTTGATTGGCACAACGGGGACGATTCGTCCCGTCTTCTCAGTGAGGCTCGTGCGTCGAGGTATGCCGCTGAGTGGCTGTCGTCCCCGCCGTCTCGACGGACCGTTGATGGCAGCAGTCGAAGCCATGAGCGTAGGTTTGGCGCGCTTCCGCACTTCCCTCCCCGCGAGCCACCGCCGCACGTTCCAGCAATCGGTCCACCAGCATGGAGATGAACGCGGGATGGGTGCCCACCGTGGCGGCGCGGATGAATGCGAGGCCGTACTCGGCGGCGCTGGCGCGAGCCTCCGTATCCAGGTCGAACAGCACCTCCATATGGTCGCTGATGAATCCGATCGGAACCACGACGGTTCCGGTCACGCCCTCCTCCGGCAGCTGCGCGATAAGGTCGTTGACGTCCGGTTCCAACCACGGAACATATGCCGGGCCGGATCGGGAGCTGTAGGCCAGGTCCCACTCGATGGTCTCGCCCAGCGCGCGCTCGAGCCCGGCGGCAACGGCCGAGGCCACTCGCAGGTGCTGCTCTCGGTAGGTGCAGCCCGGGCTTCCGTCCCCGGAGGCTTCGTTCATGGTGAGTGGGATCGAATGGGTTGTGAAGACGACCCGGAGGGTCCCCTCGGGCTCCTGCTCGCGCAGGGTGGTGAAGGCCCGTGTAGCCACCTCGATCTGTGCCTGGATGAAGCCCTCACTCTGCGCGAACGGCGCCACCCGGTCTATCTGGATGCGGTGATCGGCTCTCTCCATCGCTCTCTCGAGGTCTTCGCCGTACTGGCGGCATCCGGAGTAGGAGTGGTAGGCCGAGGTGGGTAGGCCGAGCACGCGAGTATGGCCTGAGGCGATGAGCGCCCCGACGGTCTCCGCATGGAAGGGATGCCAGTTCCGGTTGCCGATGACCACCGGAGCCTCCAATCCCCTTCTTGTGAGCTCGCCCCGCAGCGCCTCCATTAGGGCCTGGTTTTCTTCATTGATGGGCGACTTGCCCCCGAATAGCATGTAGTGCTCGGAGACCTCCAGCAGGCGCTCGTCCGGGATGTTCTTTCCCGCGGTGGCATTCCGCATGAAGGGGAGTACATCCTCAGGTTTGTCCGGACCGCCGTAGGATGCCACGAGCACGGCGCTGTATGGATAGAGAGGACTTGCTGCGATCGTCATTTCGCCCTTTCGAACATGTCAAGGTGTGTAAGGTGGTGGGTTCATGGCCCGTGACTGGTTTGCCGGCTGGCCGCGGAGCTCCCAACGCGGCCTCATCGCGCGATAGTCGAGTGTCTGCCCGCGAGTAGAGGAGAGCAGCCGGGGAAGCGACGGCTGTCTCCAAGTTTATGGTGACTATCGTGGCGAGAAATAATATGTTGACTCACAGTGTCTCTATCAAACCACATGATCAGGGGGTGTGACTCCCGGCGCCGTAGATTTGCCGGGGCGCCTCCACGGTCCGTGCGCCGGTTTTGGGCGCAAAACATGGGGTAACGGTTTCTGGAATGAACCCAGAATTGATCCTCGCGAAGAGAACGCGACGCCATTGCCCGAACGATCACATCGTGACACGGAAAGTCCCACGAAGTAAGACGGGCGTTAGGGTGGATCCATGACACGCACCATTGATCTCGCCGTCATTGCTGGCGATGGTATTGGCCCCGAAGTCGTTGCCGAGGGCCTCAAAGCGCTGGGAGCCGTACTGGAGGGCTCGGACGTCGTCGTCGAGACCACGTCGTACGATCTGGGAGCACAGCGCTGGCACCGCACGGGGGAGACCCTCACAGATGAGGACCTCGAAGCGATCAAGAAGCACGATGCGATCCTGCTCGGCGCCATCGGCGATCCGTCCGTTCCCTCGGGCGTGTTGGAGCGCGGCCTGTTGCTGAAGCTGCGTTTCGCCTTCGATCACTATGTGAACCTGCGTCCCAACAAGTACTATCCGGGCGTGCCCACACCGTTGGCTAACCCCGGCGACATCAATTTCCTCGTGGTTCGCGAGGGGACGGAAGGTCTGTACTGCGGAAACGGCGGCGTCGTCCGAGAGGGAACACCGCACGAGATCGCGACCGAGGTGTCCGTCAACACCGCATACGGCGTGGAACGCGTGGTGCGCTACGCCTTCGAGAAGGCCAACGCCCGACCCCGCAAGAAGCTGACATACGTGCACAAGCACAACGTCTTGGTCAATGCCGGCCATCTGTGGCGCCGCACCGTGGAGGCCCTGAGCGCGGAGTTTCCGGACGTAGCCGTGGACTATCTGCACGTCGATGCCGCCACGATCTTCCTCGTCACCGACCCGGGACGCTTCGACGTGATGGTCACCGACAACCTCTTCGGTGACATCCTCACCGACGAAGCCGGCGCCGTCACCGGCGGTGTTGGCTTGGCAGCCTCGGGAAACATCAACCCCGAGGGCAACTTTCCGTCCATGTTCGAGCCCATTCACGGCTCGGCCCCGGACATCGCCGGCAAGCAGATCGCAGACCCGATTGCCACGATCGCATCGGTCGTGCTGCTGCTCGAACACCTTGGCCTGGCCGACGAGGCCCGCCGAGTCGAAGCCGCGATCGACGCCGATATGGCGGATCGCGCGCAGGCCGCCGCTGCGGGCAACCCCTTGCAGCGCTCCACCTCCGAAGTCGGAGACGCTATCGTCTCCCTACTGACAAAGTAGTTTCTCGACGACGACGATGCGGACAGCAGTCTGAGATCGCCCGCTTTCTCTCAACGAGGGGGAGCGGGTGCTCGCATTGGTCGCCACCCCGGTAGTCCCGACATGTGTCGGGGTCACTGGGTAAACTTGATTCAGTCACTGAGAAAGGGACTGTCATGACAACGTCGTACACACCCACGGCCCTTGAGACCGCCGCCGCTGCACCACTTCCGAGTGCCGCAGAAGTAGCCGGCGCGTTCGTTCGTCAGCCACATCCGAACATCGCGACGGTAGATGAGCGCAAGGCCAAGATGGATAAACTCCTCTTCGGTAAAGACTTCTCCGATTTCCAGGCGCACGCCACCTGGACGCAGGAGAAGGGATGGCACAACAAGGTCATCGAGCCCTACAGTCCATTGGTCATGGATCCGGCCGCCGCCGTGCTGCACTATGGGCAGGAAATCTTCGAGGGACTCAAGGCGTACCGTCATGAGGATGGCTCCATCTGGACGTTCCGGCCCAGTTACAACGCCGCACGTTTAAACTATTCCGCCTCACGTCTGGCGATGCCGCACCTGTCGCACGAGGACTTCATCGCCTCGATCGTGGGACTGGTGACAGCCGATTCCGAGTGGGTCCCCGATGTTCCGGGATCCTCGTACTATCTGCGTCCGTTCACGTTCGCCTCCGAACCCTTCCTGGGTGTGCGCGCGGCCCACCAGTACGAATACTTGGTCATCGGTTCACCCTCCGGCCCCTATTTCCAGCACGGCTACCAACCGATCAACCTGTGGGTGGAGCGCGAATACCATCGCGCCGGACCCGGCGGGATGGGCGACGCCAAGACGGGCGGCAACTACGCGTCCTCGCTATTGCCCAAGGTCAAAGCTCACGAAGCAGGCTACGACGAGGTGCTCTTCCTCGATGCCGCCACGGATACGAACCTCGACGAGCTGGGCGGAATGAACGTGTTCGTGGTGATGGCGGACGGTTCCTTCAAGACCCCCAAGCTCACCGGAAACATCCTGCCCGGTTGCACCCGCTCCTCGATCATGCAGCTGCTGCGCTCGCAGGGCGTGGCTGTCTCTGAGGAGACCATCTCGCTGCAAGAACTTCTCGACGGCATCGAATCGGGTGACGTGGCGGAGATGTTCGCCTGCGGAACCGCGGCGGTTATCACGGCCATCGGATCGCTTACCGGAGAGGACTTCCACGTGGATATCCCCTCTGGAGAGAGGACGAAGAGCATTTACGACCAGATCACGGCCATTCAGCTGGGACAGGCGCCGGATATCTTCAACTGGCTCTATCGTTTGGCGTAATCGGTTTTTCTTGTGGGGAAGGCTGGCGCGTATCGTGATTGCGGACGTGCCAGCTTTCTTCTTTTGGCGGCTGTGGCTGGCGCCGTTGCTCGGGCTGTGGGCTTCGCGCTTCGGGGGTCCGCGATGGCTGTCGTTGCCGCTCGAACTTATGACGTGGACGTGGCGAGGGGCCGGGACGTGGCGATGGGCCGGGACGTGGCGAGGGGCCGGGACGTGGCGAGGGGCCGGGACGTGGCGAGGGGCCGGGACGTGATGATGGGCCGGGACGTGACCTTGTGAGGCCATCTGGATTCCGGTGACAGTTCGAAAAGTGGCCAGCTCACATATTGAACGAATCAATAACGTAGGCTGTGCAACCATACGCCCGGTTCTCGATCGCTTCACGTGGCGAACCAGGAAGCGGGCGACTGGAGGGGACCGTGGGAACGGTAGACGCGAAAGCAATACCGTTCACGCGAGATGATTAGAGGGACAGTATGAAAATCGATGTTTATGACGTGACCCTGCGCGATGGAGCCCAGCAGGAGGGGATCAACCTGTCGGTGTCCGACAAGTTGGCGCTCATGCCGCTCATCGAGTCCATTGGTGCTGACTACATCGAAGGCGGATGGCCCGGGGCCATTCCACGCGACACGGAGTTCTTTCGCCGGGCTGATGAGGTTGCGCTGACATCGTCCACACTGACGGCCTTCGGCGCCACTCGTAAAGCAGGGGTGCCCGCGGCTGAGGACGCACAGCTCACAAGCCTCGTGGAGTCCGGTGCTCCCGTCGTCACACTGGTGGCCAAGTCCGATATCCGTCATGTGGAGCAAGCGCTGCGCACCACCGGCGAGGAGAACCTTGCGATGGTGCGCGACTCGGTCGAGTATCTGCGTTCCCAGGGGCGCGAGGCCATGATCGATGCCGAGCACTTCTTCGACGGCTATCGCTTCGATCCCGACTACACCACCTCCGTCGTCGTCGAGTCCTTCGCTGCGGGTGCCAGCTGCGTCATCCTGTGCGATACCAACGGTGGGTCCCTGCCTCATGACGTGTATGACGTCGTCGTCGAACTGAAGAAGAAGTTGGCCGACGCTGGTTTCGCGGAGGCGAAGCTGGGCATTCACGCCCATGACGATGGCGGATGCGCCGTCGCGAATTCGATTGCCGCTGTTCGGGCCGGCTGTGCGCAGGTCCAAGGGACGATCAACGGCTACGGCGAGCGGACCGGAAACGCGAACCTTCTGACCATCATCGCCAACCTCGCTCTCAAGACGGATTACGAGGTGGCCACGCCGGAGCAGTTGGAGCGGATCTCCTCCGTCTCGCATGCCGCCTCGGAGATCACCAACATCTCTCCATACGCCCGCCAGCCCTATGTGGGAGCGTCGGCATTCGCACACAAGGCCGGGCTGCACGCTTCGGCAATTCGAGTGAACGCGGACCTGTACCAGCACATCGACCCTCTGGCCGTCGGAAATGACATGCGCATGATCGTCTCGGACATGGCCGGAAGAGCCTCGATCGAGTTGAAGGCGCGCGAGTTCGGGATCGACCTTTCCCAGAACAAGGAGGCGCTCGCTGAGATTACCCAGCGGGTCAAGGCGGCCGAGGCGCAGGGGTACACGTATGACGCCGCCGATGCCTCTTTCGAGCTCATCGTGCGCGACGTGGTGGGCGAGCGGACTCCGTACTTCCGTATCGAAGCCTGGCGCGCGAATATCCGGACGGTTCCCGGCGGGGCCGAGGCGGGGGAGACCTTCGCCGAAGCCACCGTCAAGATCTTCGTTGGCGGACGCCGCTACATGCGCGTGGGCGAGGGTGTTGGTCCTGTCGACGCCCTCGATCAGGCGCTGCGCACGGCGCTGAAGAACGTGTACTCCGAGCTGGCCTCCATCGAACTCATCGACTTCAAGGTGCGTATCCTGGACACTCACCAGGGGACGGGGGCCACCACCCGAGTCATGATCGAGTTGTCGGATGGACGCGGAGTGTGGCGTACTGTCGGCGTCGGTGCCGACGTCATTGAAGCCTCGTGGGAGGCTCTGACGGAGGGCTACGAGTATGGGTTCATGCGTGCCGGTGTGATTCCCTGGATCGACGGATCCGCGCCCGACTCTTATCTGGCGGAGAACTGAACCAAGCGGAACGCCTTGCCTTATTCGCCGAGGACTTCCTGGGCTGCCTTTTCTGCAAGTTGCTTGTTTGTCAGACGCGCGTCAACGTAGGAGAGCACCGCCACTACTGCGAAGCCCGCTATACCCAGGAGCAGCACGGTAGGCCAATCTGTGCCCGGAGCTTTCAGTTCCCGGCCTTCCGTCTGCCACGGCCACAGACTCCTCAATGCCCCCAACATGACCCCGGTGAGCACCACCAGCGTGATTCTGTGGCGATGGGTCAGCAGCCATTGCAGGACCTTCACGATCGAGATCAAGCCAATAGCGAGTCCAATGGCAAAAAGCCCAAGGTACTGAAGGTCCACGTTGGAGATCGCGTCCAGGGTGGTCTCATACAAGCCGAATGTCAGAACCACGAACATGCCGGAAAGGCCGGGGAGCAGCAGCGCGCAAACCGCCAGGGCTGCGGCCAGAATGATAATGAACGGCTGCGGCTCGAGTGATGCGGGCGGCAGGGAGACGAGCCAAAACGTGAGTATCCCAGCAACCACGCCGCAGAGGACCTGATACCAGCGGATATAGCTCAAGCCAGCCAAGCGCAGCGGTACGGAGGTCGATGCCAAGACCATGCCGAAGAAGACCGCCCGGGTCAGTTCCGGATAGGTATCCACGAGGTAACTGATCGGTGAGGCCAGGGAGAAAACAGCCACGATCATCCCGATGAGAAGCGGCACGATGAGCTTCCAGTCCATACGGCTGAAAGACTCCTTGGCGGAGGCCCAACGATTTGGCCCGGTCACGAGGCGGCGGATTGCTGTCACGCCGTGTGAAGCGGTGTCGAGTATCCGGCCATAGATGCCAACGACGAGAGCGATGGTTCCGGCTGACATGCCTGGAACAGTCTCAACGGCGCCCATGAGGGCTCCACGGATGAAGTTTCCGATCGTCGTCGTCTGACGCTCCGCGGTGGCAGCCATAGATGGTTCGTTCTTTGGAGTGTGGCGATGAGTCACCGCACCAGTCTATTGGGTTGGAGGTCGCCTATGGGCGTGGGATGTTCAACACGGCCCGCGAACTGGATTTGGGAGGAATAAGCCATTAGAGGGCGCGCCCCGCCGGGGCCGAATGATGCGGAGAGGTGATGAGCGTGAGATGGGTCGAGCGTGAGAGGCGGGCTGAGCCTGAGAGGCGGGCCGAGCGTGAATAACTTTCCTAGAATCGAGCAAAATTGCCTTGTAACGTACACGCCGTGCCATATAGGGAACATTATTCTGCAATTGCCCTCGAGAGAGGTTGGGTCGGAGCTCGCCCCCGCTCGCAGGCCTCGCTACACTCTCGGACGTGGGCCGAAGACGGCTGTGCCTACGCGAATGATGGTGGAGCCTTCGGCTATGGCGATTTCCATGTCGTGAGTCATCCCCATCGAGAGTTCGGTGGCGCTCGTGACTCCAGCGCTGATCAGCTTTTCGCGCAGCTCGCGCACCACCTGGAACGAACGAGCGATTTCGGCAACGTCGTCCGTATGGGTGCCAATCGTCATGAGGCCGACGATGCGCAGATAGGGCAGCTCGCCGATACGGCCGGCTAGATCCATGACGGCCTCCGGATCGCGTCCATACTGTGAGTCCGCACCTGAGGAATTGACTTGAATCATGATGTCGAACGGTCCGGTGGCCTGGCCGAGCATATTGTTAGAAAGGCCGGTTGGTTTGTCGGCATCGAGCACTATTCCCTCGGGGGCGACGCCAGCAACCGCTCCCAACGGCTGTTCACCGGCTATTCGTTCGGCATGCAGACGGTTCAACCGTTCCGCGAGTTTGTAGGAATCAACTGTTTCGATGCATTGAGAGTAACGCAGCGCTTTCGCTGCCTTGTTCTTCTGAACGTGCCCGATCACATGAGTACGATGCGTTGGTGCCCTGGCCTCCGCCAATGCCACCTCCGATGCCTCGAGCTGCTGGACGATGTTGTGCCCAAGCAACGTGGCTCCACCATTCAGGGCAGCCAGTACGCGTTCCGGAGCTTGATATTTGGCCGCTAACTCCACCTGGACGGAGCCGGGAGTCCGGCCGGATGCTGACTCGGCCGCAGAGACCCGCTCGCGTAGACGCTTGAAACGGTCCGCGATTTCCGCGACGCCGGGAATCTCCGTCATAAGGAATGCCTTTCTACCGCTAGCCCCTAGCCCGCCGGACGAAACGAGCCTACCGTCCACAAAAGGAACCTACGAATCTAGCGCTCTCCGACCGAAACGACGTCCAAATGCAGTGCATCCTCCTGATCGGAGGCGTCGAGGTCGACTATCGCCCAAAAGCCCCAGGAGCCGTCACCTGTGCCGTCGTCGAACGTCTGACGTACGAGCCAGAGTCGGCCGTGGCGATGCTTGGCGACCATGTCCTGTGCGAAGTCCGCCGGCACGCCGGCGGCTTCAAGGTCCGCCTCGGTGACGGCGTCTTTTACCTCGAAGAACGACGACCCGCGAGCCGCCGTATCGATCCCGATGTTCTCGTACTCGTCGAAATAGGGAT
The DNA here is from genome assembly GCA_047501485.1 of Actinomycetaceae bacterium L2_0104. Classification (GTDB taxonomy): domain Bacteria; phylum Actinomycetota; class Actinomycetes; order Actinomycetales; family Actinomycetaceae; genus Ancrocorticia. The sequence goes on from JAZDRN010000017.1 coordinate 47,788, forward strand.
CGGTGGCATCCGCCCAGGCATCCCCATCCCATCGGATGGCGCCGGGCCACAGTACAGGGCCAGCTAGATCATCCAATAGGTCGTAGTCCTCACGCTGCAATGCCTCGACCCTGCGGAACATGGCATTGCGAACGGCGGTGCGGAAAGCATGGCGGTTTCGAGTGAACGCGACATGGCCGTCGGCGTCGGCCCCGAATGCCAGCTCCTGCTGGCCGCCTTCGGGATCGGCCTCCAAGTGGGCGATCTCGCCCACGGTCAGTCGGCCATCGCGTAGTGCCTCCCATTCGTCGAGCAGCGAGGAGTCCACCGAGCGCACGAGGTCGCCAAGCCAGGCGGTGATCTCGTCGAGTTCGTCTGTTCGGTACTCCAAGGGCACCATCTGCCGCAACGCCTTGTAGGCGTCTGAGAGGTAGCGAAGCACGATTCCCTCCGACCGTGCGAGGTCGTAGCGCGAGATCAGCTCGGAGAACGTCAGCGCGTTCTCCACCATCTCGCGAACCACGGATTTGGGGGAGAGGTCGTACTCGTCCACCCACGGGTTGGACTGACGGTAGATCTCCAGCGCCGCGTGCAGCTCCTCGGCCAAAGGTTGGGGCCAGGTGATCTCGTCGGCCTCTTGCATACGCTGCTCGTAGGAGATCCCGGCAGCCTTCATCCGACTGATCGCCTCGCCGCGCGCCTGGCGCTGCTGAGCGTAGAGCAGAGGCTTGGGATCCTCCTGGACGGATTCGACGACGCTCACCACATCGAGGGCGTAGTCTTCGTTCTCCCGATCGAGAATTTCCAACGCCGCCAGGGCGAACGGGGAGAGCGGAGAGTTGAGTGCGAAGTCGTCTGGCACCTCGTGCGCGAAGGTCACCGGGGATTGTGACGGGTGCTCGCGTTGCCACTCCATGTCGTTGTGGATCAGAACTCCTGCGCGATGCAACGAGGAGTAGATCTCCACCGCACGCCGGATCAACGGATTGGAGTCGGTTTTCGGCTCGTGGTTGTCCGTCAATAGTTTGACGGCTGCCTCCACAGCGTTCCCCGGCCGCTGCAGAATGTTGAGAATCATTGAATGGTTGACGCGCATCTGCGAGGAGAGCGTCTCCGGTTTGGCCTGACAGAGGTAGTTGAACGTTTTTTCCGACCATAGGACCACGCCCTCCGGCGGTTTCTTCCGCTGTACGCGCTTGAGCTTCTTTGGGTCGTCGCCCGCCTTGGCCACTAAACGGGCGTTCTCAATTTCGTATTCGGGAGCTTGGACGACGACGTCGCCCACGGTATCGAATCCGGCGCGTCCGGCGCGTCCGGCGATCTGGTGGAATTCTCGGGCGGTTAGGTGACGCGAGCGCGAGCCGTCGAACTTGGAGAGTGAGGTGAGCAAGACCGTGCGGATCGGCACGTTGATGCCCACACCAAGGGTGTCGGTGCCGCAGATGACCTGGAGATGTCCGCCTTGGGTGAGGCGTTCGACAAGGCGACGATAGCGTGGAAGTAGACCTGCGTGATGCACGCCGATGCCCGCGCGCAGGAGCTTGGAGAGAATCTGCCCGAAACCTGGCCCGAAGGAGAATGATCCAATAGCGGCTGTGATCCGCGCTTTCTGCTCTTTGCTGACGAGAGCGATCGGAAGGAGCGCCTGGGCCTGCGCAGCGGCTTCGCGTTGTGAGAAGTGGACGATATAGGCGGGGGAACGGTGGGTGGATGTCAGCTCTTTTACCACTTCGCCCAGTGGTTCCAGCGAGTAGGAGAAGTGCAGCGGTACCGGGCGTGGAGCATCGGCGACGACGGTGACCTCCCGCCCGGTTCGTTTCTTCATGTCTTTTTCGAGGAAGCTGGTATCTCCGAGAGTCGCGGAGAGAAGAACCTGCTGGGTGGATGTGAACTCGAGGAGGGGGACCTGCCATGCCCATCCGCGTTGGGAATCGCCGTAGAAGTGGAACTCGTCTTGAACAAGAACGCCTATTCCTGAGCTGTTGCCCTCGCGCAGTGCAATATTTGCCACGATCTCTGCGGTGGCGCAAACGATCGGAGCTTGTGCGTTGATGGAGGAATCTCCGGTCACCATACCGACGTTCTCCGCACCGAAAACGTTGATGAGCTCGAAGAACTTCTCTGAAACCAGAGCCTTGAGCGGGGCCGTGTAGTAGGCGGTCTGACCGCGGGCAAGGCCGGTGAAGATAGCGGCCAGCGCCACCATTGATTTCCCGGAGCCGGTCGGGGTGGCCACGATGAGGTGATCTCCCTCGAGGGAAGCGAGCAGGGCTTCCTCCTGATGAGGATATAGTGGCCTGCCCGTCGACTCTGCCCACTCGGTGAAAGCGTCGAAGACGACGTCGTCGTTCGGGTTGAGGCCGTAGGCATCCTCGAGTCTGTCCAACGCGATATTCAGCGGAGGTTGAGGTGGCTGGGGCGTCGAGGATGCCGGTTGGGCGGAGTGCGAGGAGGACATTCTTCTAGCGTGCCATACTCGGGCCGCGGAAGCTCAACCCACGCGGCGGAATGGCGAGAGTTGGCGGGTCAGGGTGGTGACGGGTTGGGGACCGCGAATAGATGTGTTGCAGCACATAGGCACAGTGCGTGCTTTTGAGTTGCCCGGTGGGACGCAAGCGGAGTAAATTACTTGCTGTTGCGCACCGTTAGCTCAATTGGCAGAGCAATTGACTCTTAATCAATGGGTTCTGGGTTCGAGTCCCAGACGGTGTACCAAGAGGAAGGCCTCGGGAAACTTTGATCGGTTTCCCGAGGCCTTCGCTTTGCCTGAGCTACCAGCTTGGCCGGGCTGGCTGATGCGTAACGCCCCACGTAGATGGGGAGGACCGGCGGATCCCCCAATGCGGATTCTGAGCAAACGGAGCATCCCAACATGCGTGGGGAGCACCGGACGGGTTGATTCGTGATAGATTGGGGACAGAAGTGAGGCTTCCCCCGCACAAGTCTTGAAATAACAGACCGTCGGAACGTGCGGGCTGAGGCCTCGTTTCTTTGTGCACTACTTGAGCAGGATCTCTTCGAAGACGCGGCCCTCGTCGGACATGACGAACAATCGCTTGATCTGCCCATCTTGGACGCGAGTGTTGTACCGGGTGAGGGCTCATCCCCACATGCGTGGGGAGCACGATGGCGTTCATGAGCAGGCTCACCCCGGCAGCGGCTCATCCCCACATGCGTGGGGAGCACTTCTCATGTCTGATGTCGGGCCAGTAGTACACGGGCTCATCCCCACATGCGTGGGGAGCACATCGTGCCCGTGTCACGGGGGAAACAGAAACTGGGCTCATCCCCACATGCGTGGGGAGCACGAACCCACAACCGCCCCGCTGTACGCCCAGGCCGGCTCATCCCCACATGCGTGGGGAGCACCACCCAGAGCGGCCTCTCCACTACTGCCGAGGCGGCTCATCCCCACATGCGTGGGGAGCACGAAAACCTTTACATCTCCGACAGGTGCACCGGGGGCTCATCCCCACATGCGTGGGGAGCACTCGCGATGGGGGGCGAAATACAGGGTGATACCGGGCTCATCCCCACATGCGTGGGGAGCACTCGGGGCAATACACCTCGAAAATGGTGGGATACGGCTCATCCCCACATGCGTGGGGAGCACGCTGCTTCCTTCGGGATATCGGCTAGGGCCTTCGGCTCATCCCCACATGCGTGGGGAGCACTTTCTTGCTGAGCCGCATCTCGCGCCTATCCCCGGCTCATCCCCACATGCGTGGGGAGCACGCTGCTTCCTTCGGGATATCGGCTAGGGCCTTCGGCTCATCCCCACATGCGTGGGGAGCACTTTCTTGCTGAGCCGCATCTCGCGCCTATCCCCGGCT
>JAZDRN010000018.1:0-41913 GCA_047501485.1 Actinomycetaceae bacterium L2_0104
TATCATCGCAAGCGTCGCCAGCGTGGGCTTGGGAAGTTGACCCCGGTCGAGTTTGAAGTTGTTAATGTAGGCAGCGTCGCACTCGCGGCGTGAAGAAACCCGAGTCAAGTAAAGCTTCAGCAGACCCACAGACCCGCCCGAGAAGGTTTCGCGCTTCATGCCTCGGACGAAACAATAATTGAGGTCACTCCCCGAATCGGATGCTTGTGACGTTGGCGGGTTGACCGGTGAGTGCGTGCAGAGCAGTGCGTTCGACCGTGAGGTCGTCTTCGAGGGTGCGGACGAGTTCGCGCAGTTGAGCCACCGAGCGGACCAAGTCCGCGTTCTGCGAGAGCAGGCGCTCGACCTCGTGACCGCGTTGCTCGTATAGCTGTCGAAGACGCTTCTCGTCGCGCAGTTCGACCTGGGCGGCGAGACCCGCGTCGAGCTTCCGGTTCAGATTCTGGATCTCGGCTTTGAGTCGCCTAATCGTGTCGTGCGCGTTGACCAAATCTGCGGTGCGCGCCGCCCGGAGTGGGGTGTTGCCAGCTTCCGAATGTCGTTCTTGGTGTCGGCGTAGACCTTCCAGCAGGTCGGGGCGGCTGTAGAGGAACTGGCGGCTCACCCCTGCAGCGGCGGCCAGGGTCGAGACCGTGAGCGACTCACCCCGGCCCGAGGCGCCGGCCAGCGTCGCCACGACGTCACGATGCTTACGCGCCGCGGTCTCGGCGCGAGCGTGGGCCAACGCGGCGCTGTTTCCCCTGGGCGGGGTGGGGTCCGTGACAGTCATAGTTCCCTCAATTCAATGTGCTTGCCTGCCAATGCGGCGCTGCGGGCACGACGCATCACCTCGGACATCGTGTCGATTTCACGTCTCTGCTCATCTGGCAACTGCTCGAGGCGGGCGCGCATCGTGACGAGTACCTTCTCGTAGTCGGCGATAAGGCCCCGCTGCGCATCGAGCAAGTAGGCGGCGGTGTCGGATGCTTCTGCGATGCGCAACTGCGACCGCAGCTTCAGAATCTCCTTCTCAATCTCTGGAATGTGTGACGGGTTGGGGCGGAAGAACCCGCAGCCGGCGCACTGGTATCGCAGCTGGCAGGCGGTGCCGCCCGCGGCGACATTGCTTGGTTCAGCGCAGTCTCCGTATGGCACCGGCGTAATCTTCAGCTGCAGCCGGCCCTCCCCGATACCGACCTGCTTGCCGTGCCGATTGTGCGCGAGCGGGGCGAGTGTGCTCACAGCCTGCCGGCGGCGTTTCGAGCTGACCTGGTAGTAGCCCATAGTCGTGCTCATCGACGCGTGGTCCATCAGCTGGCGCAGCACGTCCGGGTCGGTGCCGTTGTCGGCATGCCGTTGCGCATAGGCGCGGCGGAAGTCATAAGGCTGCACTGTGTTCAGGTCGAAGTCGACCGGGTTCCCGTCCACGTCCATGACCGGACCGGGAACTGGCGGCAGCGACGCCGTGAACTCGCGCAGGATCCTCGACAGGTAGTGCTCGGAGATGTGCGGGGTGCTCCCGTCCTGCATTCGGCGACGCCCGGTCGGAAACAGAAACTGGGAGCGGACGCCGCTTTCCTCTCGGATTTGCTCCCACCGGCGAATCGACTCGACCACAGGACTCTCGACGGGCAATTCCTTAGTGGCCCCGCCGGTCTTGTGCGCGGTATAGCGCAGGAGCCAGCCGCCGTGCCGATCTTGAACGATGCAGTCCGTCATCAGGGAGGCGATCTCGCCAGGACGGCGCCCGGTCTCCATCATCAACTCCAACACGCACCGATACATGTCCGAGTGCCGACCGATCTGCAGCTGCCCGGTGTTGTTGCGCAAGTGTGCAACCACAGCAGCGGGCGTGACTCGGTCGCTTTCGACTTTTTGGTCACCACGACCTCGTCGTGCCGTCCGCTTCTGCGCGGCGTAGTGCTGGGCGAAGCTCTCCGGGATCTGATCCCAGATACCGAGCCTTCTGGCGACGCGGCAAACCTCCCACCAATGCGAATGGATAGTCATTGCGGTCTTGGCGGGCCAACGTGCCTCGAAACGAGCCGAGACCGCAGCCATGTCGTCATAACCCAGCCGGGTCGGGTCCATCCCCGAGTCGCTGCGCTTGGCGCGCAACACCGTGGAAGCTTCAACGCAGGCCGCGAAGCACCGCTGAACGGTAGACCTCGGCTCCAACATCGCCCCGAGCCACGCACGAAACGCGGCGGCAAGCCACGGCTGTGTGATCTCACGCATGTCCAACGGGTTGCCGCTGAGGTCGGGATTGCGGTGCGCGTGCGTCACCCGGAGCGGCAGGTCCTGCAAGTAGACGAGGTCCTCCCGCAACGAGTTGTACCCGGCGAACTGACGCTGCGCCTTCTCTAACAGCAAGATTCCGGTCGCCCGGACGCCCTTCAGCCGCACGGCGTGGTCGTGGGTGCGGAAGCATTCCAGTAGGTCGGCGTGCTCGTCCAGGCGGGCTTCGTTGATGAACGGTCGCAGCTTGCTGACCATCACCCGGCCGTAGCCGCGAGCGGCATACTGCTGGAGCACGAACAACAGCTCAGTGCGCATCGGCTCCGGCAGCGACCGCAACGGCAACTGGTGCCGTTCCACCACTTGGTCTGAGCTGACGTACGCTGCGACGGTGGTCGTCTGGTCCAGTCGGCGGGCCGCCCGAAAGCCCGAGTCGTGATAGTCACACAGACCGCTTGCCAGCAGCGAAGAGAGCACCCGCTCGCACGAGTCGACCGGGCACGGAATCGAAGGATGCAACACCTTCCCCGCCCGGTCAGCAACAAACGCCGCCAGCAATTCGTCGGTCGCCGGAACCCCGCGGTCACGACACCGCTTGGCTAGCAGGTCGTAGTGCGAGGGGCACAGCCCACGGGTCGACTGGGCCCGCCCGCAACGCTCGCCCACCTCGTTGTGGATTTCGCACAGCACGAAACCTCGCGTGGACCGCCGCTCTAGCGGGTCGACCTTCGGATGTGTCCGGGCATACTCCGCCACAGGCAAGCCCGCCACTTTGGCGCGTCTCACGCAGCCTTGACAGTAGGGAACGGTGACCGCTGGATTCTCGCATCCCGGCCTCTGGCAGACCCTGAAATCGTTGAGCTCGTTGAACGGGTCAATCGTCAACACACCCGACCCGGCATCCCATGAGCCGACCGCCCAGTCGTCGCTGAGCATTCCGCTCACAAACTCCCGCCACCCACCCTCGAGATTGGGCTTGACCACGACCCGTTCCACGCTGTGCATCCTCACGCCTGGGCACCTGCAATCTGAACCGAGGCGCCCGCAACAGCCGCTCTGAGAGACTCGTCGCTGGCATGTGTGTAGATCAACGTCGAAGATATCGACCTATGACCTAGCAACACGCGCACGACATCGAGGTCGATTGGGTCGCCTTCGAGGCCACGAAGCCAGATAGTCGCGCGCGTGTGCCTCAGCAGATGCGGGCGCACGTAGAAGCCCAGCCGAGTGGACCAACGCCGGAACAGATCTATCACCGTTGCGTAGGTCAGCGCCTGCCCCGTCGTCGCACCTTCCAACGCGACGAACACGTTTGGGCTGCGGTCATCTCCAACTTGTGCGACACGCTCCGCTACCGCCTCCTGATACGACAACGCGAGCTCCGCTGGCAACGGGACCACCCGTAGCGACTTCGCGCGCGCCCCATTCGCTGATCGGTTGCGCACCACATGCACATGCGGGCCCTTCATCCGGCACCCGTGCGGCTGGTTATCTGCCAGCAGATGCAGATCCTCCCGAAACAACGACAGCGCCTCGCCGATACGCAGGCCCGCGAAATAGAGCAGGTCGACCAGAAACCTGTCGCGCGGACGAAGAGCCATATCCAGCAGCGCCCGCCGGTCCACCTCCGCCGATAGCCACTCAGGCGCCTTCATCACCTCCACCGAACGGACCCGCAACGCCTTCACTGCGACGCGCCGCGTGCGACCATGCTCCCCACCCCGCGGTCCCGGCCTCACGAACTGCTCCTCCGTCAACCGGGCAACCAGGTCCTTGGCCACCAACTCCTCGAGCGCCGTCCACTTGTAGAACTCGACCAACGCGACCAACCACGCCGCAACTGTCGCGGGCAGCCGCGGCGACGCGGCACCGCTTCCTCGCTGCATCGGAGTGACCAGCAGATAGTTCTTCCACTGCACCAACGTGGAGGGCCTCACCTGAGTCCAGTCGACCGCCTGCGTCGGCAGCCAACTCAAGAATCCCGCGACCCGGAGGGCGTAGGTCCGCACAGTGTTCGGCGACGCGCCGGACTCGTCCAGCGACCGCAGCCAGTCACACGCCTCAGGATGAATCACCCCGCGCTGCCGGTCGAACACGACGGCAACATCCGCCCCCGCGGCCGACCGAACCCAGCGGAACCCAAACACCCCAGAGCCAGTCATCCCTGCACCATAACGACAGCCACTGACACCGGGTCCGAGATGTCCACGTCAAGGCAGAACGGACGTGTGGTTGACAGTCGAGGGTGATGGTTCATTACTACAGATAACCAGCGCAACAAGTGTCGGCCCGCATCGACTCCTTGCAGAGGGCCACGCTCGGGTGGTTGCCCGTGCGAGCGATCTCCTCGATCCTGACGGGCGAAACCTACGTCACGGAACCCGCGAATCGCTCAAACGAGATGTCGTCGAGAGTAGGAAGCCAGAATCCACAACGTCCCCCCAGCTCTAGAAGGAGACTCAAGAGCTGTTGCCGGAGTCATAGAGGAGCTTCCCGTCGAATGCCGGGCGCGACTGGTGCTGGAGCAACAGCGACAAGAGTCCCCGCGCCGCTGTATCCGAAACCCTCGCGAGCCGCTCCACGCCGAACTCGATCTTCGCCGCCTTCGCATCTATCGTCGCCGTGAGACCGTCACTGTGCTTGGTGGCTGTTCCGAGCAGCGCGGCGGTGACGTGCCTGCGAGCAAGACGAACCTCAGCATCCTTGCCCTGGACCGTTTCCAGGGCCGACTCCATGCCCTGAAACTTCGAGACGAGACCTCGGACTTCAGCCTGCATCTTCGTGTGGCGATGTATCCAGGATGCAGGCAGACTCTTGTGCACCACGTCGGCGCCGCTGATCACACCATGGCCGTTTGTGCTAGTGACGCATGCGTCAAGCGCCAGCACGGGAACCCAAATCTGACGGGCGAACTGAACACGCCACAGATCGCCGGTCGAACCCAGAAGTAGGCCGAGATCGGCTTGATTAGACTTGAGCGGACGATAGTCGCCTTGGTCGCCCTTGACAGCGGGCTTCAGTTCTGTGAGAACAACCCTCGTCAGATCGTTACTTCTTTGACCACCCGACCTAACGCTGAGATCGCATGCCTGCGTAAGGAGAATGTAGTAGCGGGGCTTGCCTTGGCTACGTCCCTTCCCAAAGAGATCGTTGAACTTGAAGATGTCGCCGACGTCGAGTGGCATCGCCAGCGAAGCGAGTGACTTTCCGTCCTCGAACTGTTCATCCCACTGAACTTGGTCGTACTGGGCGGGCCGAGGGACACCATCGAGATACAGCTTGACCGCTCCAGCGTCGCGCAGCCTCTTGAGCACGTTGTCCACAAAACTAGCGTCTCGCAGCGAGGCTGCGAGCGACTTGCGTGCGAAGGTCGCCGCAATCCGCATCGCATAGTCCGTCTCGTAAAGTCCCTCCTCGCGAGCCGCCTCGAATGCCGCGAGGAGCAAGTACCGATCGACTCCCTTTAGCGCCTCAATGGCCTTACTGTTCGCCTGGTTGAGGCTCTCGACCGCATGCAACCGGAAGGCCTCAATCTCCGACGCGAACAAGACAAGGCGTAGCGCCTGAGGGAACTGCTGATCTTGGAGGCGGCGCTTGGCGACCACGATGACCGGCCGACTGGTGGCCAACCCGTCGGTGATCTCAGCTGCTATATCGTTCTCGCGACCCTCGTCGGCGGCCGTGTGGGTTAGCAGCCCTACGTGAACGTGGTCGCGGTCGTCGCGCGCGAGCACGCCCCGCACCAGGTCGTCACCCGCAGTAGCCGAGCCTCCCTCTCGTTCGAAGCTGCGGTCAAACAGGAGCAAAGTTGGAACTTGGTCATCGAGTAGGGCCTCGCCCGCAGCTCGCCAATCCGCGAGACTCATCCGCCGGAAGTCTGCAACGCCTTCGAGAAGCTCTGGAAGCGCAAGCAGTGCGGCGTTGTTACCAGCAACGTCTTGGGGCTGCTCGCCAACCGGGTCACCACCCGACGCTTGGGCACGCAACGCCGCTTGGGTGAGCTCGTCCCGCTGACGGTCGGTGAGGTCGTCCCAGGAGGTGCTGACCAGGTCGAGCACCTCGTCCTGGCTGAGTTCTCCAGCTTGCTCGTCTTCGCTGTCGGGGAGGACAAGCCTCGCGACGAGCACCAGGTCGATGGACAGCGCCCGGATCGCACCGAGCACCTCCTCCTTGCTCTGCTGCGTGCCCTGCGCGTGGTCGTCGTCGACGTTGACGACCCTGGTGATACCAAGCGCCGTCAACAGTTCTTGGATTTGCTCCTTCTGAGTCTGCGATCCACCGCCGTCGACCTCACCGTCCACGTTCGTTTCCCTTCACGAGCTCCGCATTCCTAAAGTGCATGCGGAACTTGTAGCGTCGGCCTCGACTGTTGCGGTCTGGGGCAAGCTGAATCGAAGCGCTCATTGAGTCGAGGAGCTGCCGAACCACAAAGAGACCGAGGCCGCGGCCCGACTGGGATGGCTTCATCGTGATGAAAGGATCGAACGCCAGTTCCTCGATTGACTCATCCACGCCAACACCGTCGTCTTCAACCGTGATGAACGGGGCGTCGATCGTTATCCTGACGAGCCCTCCGTCTGCCTTCTTGGCGAAAATCTGTTGAAGAAGCCAGTACTCGCTGTTGAGGATGAGGTTGTCGAAGACCTGCGTCAGTTTGCCTTCATTCACTCGAACGCTGAAGTCGTTTGCCACATCGACCTCCAGTCTGAGGCCGTTCGCGCCCCACCTCGAACTGAAGTACTCCTCAAGCTTCTGACACATCTCTGACATGCGCACGTCGTCTCGACGCTCCCGCATGTAGCGGAGTGCAGGCGATAGCCTCGCGACCTGCTTACTCAGTCCACTGGCCGACGAGCGAACATGCTCGACGAAAGTCCAAACTCGCTGGTCGGTACTCTCGGAGGCCTTCAAGTACTGAATGATCTGCGCGCTCCGTCCGCGAAGCCCGTCGCTGATGTGTTGAACCTCGTGAGCGAGCGCTTCAGCCCCCAGGCCGAGAGCCACTGACTCCCACGCATCTCCGATCTGATCCTGGGCGAGCCGCAGCTGCTCTTCGAGCAGGTCAACACCGAGGCGCAGCCGACTGTGCGCCTCGGTGAGGTCATCGAGGTGAGCGATGAGCATCCTCGCCTCGGCAACCTTCGCCTTGAGTTGCGCGACGGTTTCGTCCAGTGCTGCCGTGAGAGCCGGGTCGTGGAAGACTGTCTCATCGGCAGCCCTTTTCTGCTTCTCCAGGGTGGACGCAACGGCCTCGATTTGATTCAGCACTTGCTTGGTTTCCCCAGCCTGAGCAGCTAGTTCCGAACCTTCTGAGATTCGCCGATTCACGTCCTTGATCAGGTCGTGGGGCGTGATCCGGGGTGAGACGTCGATCGACTCGGCTAGCTTCTCGCGTTTGTACTCGTTGTACCCTCGCCGCAGGTGCTCTTGGACTCGCGCGGCATACGCGGCCCAAGCTTTCATAACCAAGAGGAAGTTGCGGTACGCCGGAGTGTCCCGGAATGCTTCGCGGTTGGTGGTCTCTTCCAAGGCGGCATTTTGCTTGGCCGAGATGCTCACGTATCCAGAGACGTTCCCCGGGCGAAGGCTGTAGTAGGAACCGCCTGAGGTCCACTGCTCACCCAAGCCGAGCCAGTCTTCGTCTACCCGAACGCCGAATCCGTCCCGATACACCTTGATCCCGACGAGCGCGCGGACGAACTCCCTATAGTCCGACGCGCGGTCGAAGATGCTGGTGGTGTCGCGTGCCAGCGAGATGGCGCTTACTTCACCATGAAAGGGACCGGGCGACACGACTTCTTTCGCAACAAGCTCGACGTCTTTCAGCGCCGATAGGTCGATGGTGGACTCGCTTCGAAGAAAGTAGTGGTCATCGCCAGCTGTGATACCGAGCGGGCGAGCACGGGTCGAGTCAGATTTCGCGAGGAGCCACTCTGAAAACGCGTACCCGTTGTCGCGATCGATGAGTTCATCGTAGGCAGCGATTTCCTCTGCACCTTGCTGAGGCCGCAGGAACAGGGAGGAGTAGCTTCCGGCGATCGCGAGCCTCTCGCCGTCAAACTCAAAGGAATAAGCTACCGGCGCAGCTTCCAATACTTCCTGGGCCTTTTCGCGGAGATTGATGGGGGTTCCGTCGATTGTTAGCGCGATGTTGAAGCCGGATACTCCCTCATACGGAGAGATCATTGACGCGAGTTCTCGCTGAAGGTCGTTTGTTTCGTGTTGACGCCAGAACTCTGGATCGCGTAGACCGCGAATCTCCAGCCGTGTCCCCGGCTTCATGCTGCCAATGGCAAGCTGATGCACGTCAATGGGCACGCTGCTCAGTGATTCTGCACCGGCGAAGTCACTCCAGTTCATGACCACGTTCAGCGGGGCGACCGATCCCTGACTCTCGCTCCGGTGAGTAGTCGTCATAGATAGCTGGTCTCCGAGGCGTTGCGCACCAAGGCGACCCAGGCCCTTGTCGCCGAGAGGCGTGCGCTTCTTTGCGGTGACGTGACCCGCCGCTTTCATCTCCAGCTTGTGGCTTAGTGACACCGTGAGCCAGCCTCGCTTTATCGTCGAGAGGTCCATGCCACTGCCGTCATCGACGATGACAATTTCGCCGACCAGGTCGTCCTGGCCGCCGGCGTCGTCCGATGAGCTCGTCTCGCTGCCACGAGGCTCTCCGGTCTCCCGGTCGAACCGTGCGTGGGTGTCGATCGAGACGCGCACACGAGTCGCGTCTGCGTCGTAGGAGTTCTTGATCAGCTCCATCAGAGCTTGCATGTCATCCGTGATGAGGTCAGCACCGAGCTTGAACACAACCGATGGATGGACGTCCAGTTGAAGGGTCTCCACGACCGTCGGACTGTCTGCGGCAGACTCGCTCACTCGCCCGCCCTCCATGATCTGGTCACCAGGACCCACTCCTGCGCCATCGTGGCGCCCTGGCTGTTCTTGGCGGCCATCCGCTTGCGTGACCCTGGAAGCACCCGCTCAATGGTCATAACCTCTTCGTGGTTATCTGCAACGAGGAGCTCACGAGTGATGTCAACGAGCGGAAATGTCTGCTTTCCGACACGCCTTTCACCCAGAGTGAAGAAGCAGAAGGCACCATCCTTCAGGCGCGGACTGAGGGCATTCAGTGCACGCTGGTAGTCGCGGACAAATGAGAGGACCTTCTTTCTTAGCGCTGGCTTTTCATCAATCCTTGGCAGCCACTCACTCAAGGTCGCAGATTTATCGCATAGTGCGTCCCGGGCAGCATCAGCCTCTTTGAGTGAACCACCGAGGCTTAGAAGGTCGATCCGATGCGTCGATTCCATCAGCGTTTCATCGAATGCGCCCGGAATGTCAGCGTGAGCGATCCACTGCAAAGGAAGGTAGCTATGCTGACCGTATGGAACGGTGGTCTTGTTGTCCCCATAGGGTGGGGATGTCATTAGCACGTCCGCTTGCCGAGGAGCCACCCAGGGGTCACTGACGGAGCCTGGTAGAAGGAGAACGCGCGGTGTCCTTCTGGATTCGGGCAGGAGCTCAAGACGCGCCCAGTGTTGCTTGAGGTGGGCGACGTTCTGGGAGCCAACCGACTTGAATACCTTGATTGCGTCCGACTCGCGCCGCGCGATCTCCTCCGCGGTGTAGGTATGGAGCTTGAAGGTTGAAATGCGCGAGTTTGAGACCAGTCGAACGGTCTCAGCAAGGCACACCCAAAGGAACTGACGATCAACCAGTTCCTCTTCGCCCAGGATCGCGGCGCGTAGCTGAGCCAGACCCGTCTTGATCTCTGGCTTGAACCACTTGTCCACGCCCGCGAACACGGGCACAGCGGGACTCTTGATCGCTGCCGTCCTTGCGGCAACCCTGGACACGGCAGACTCGCCGGCAGCGACCGTTGGCGGGTTAGCCTTCACCTGACAAAGAAGGATCGCGAGAGGGTTGATGTCACTGCCGTGAAACTCCAGCCCTCGATAGAGACTCTCAAGCATCACCGTCCCGGAGCCCGCGAAAGGGTCATAGACCAGTTCTGACCCTGGCGACACCGCTCGCAGATCGTCTAGCAGCGCGCCCTGCAGCTCGGGCACCATCATTGCCGGGTACTGGAACAGCGCGTGATTTCCCGATCGACTTCTGAGGTGGCTAAACGACCAGAAGTCGGGGTTCGCGGACGTGCGCGCATCGAGCCTGCGTCGGAGCGCGTCCGCGACGTCGCTCTCTACCTCGTGAAGATGGAATGCCGGTTGTGCGCTCACGCTGCTCGCCCTGCCCTCTTGGCAAGAAGCCTGCCAGCACCCTCCGACAGTTCACCGTGGCGTGGCCGAGCGATCTCGACGGCGCAACGCTCGAGTCCTTGCGTGAGCCGGTCGACTGTCGTCGCGCCGTCAAACAGGCCCCGCTGCGGACCAACGTACTGGCGCCATCTGGAAGGATGGCGGGGATGCCCACCCATGACCCAAGCGTGCGTATGGCCATGCTGCAGCGCCCGCGAGATCACCCAGTTCGCCTGGTCACGCACATACGTTCCAGTCAGACCGCGTAGTGGCGCTATGCCCCAAGCAAACACCAGGGTGTCGCTGCTGGCGAGCACTGTGTCCAGACGGTCTCGTGCATCAAGGAACAGTTGAACGGACGTCGCTACCTGTTCGAGCTCCTTGGAGTTCCGCGTCGGAGTCTCGACAAGGTTGGCGATCTCCATAGTCCCCCAAGCCTTCGCGACCCGCACGTCCTCCAGAACCACGTGAGTCCTCGACACCCGGTTCGCTTCCCTGGCTGGATTCAGGAGGATCGCTCCGACGCGGCTCCGGTTCGCGTGCCGAGCATCCATCAGGAGTCTCGCTCGTCTACTCGGGTCGCTTCGCTCAGACGGTCTAGGCTCACTTTGAGAACGCTCGCCAGGCGGGCGACCGTATTGAACGCGGGGGACGCCGTTCGTCCCGATTCGATGCTGCGAACCGTGTCGATGCTCAGGCCGCTTGCCTCCGCCACAGACTGAGCGGACAGGCCAGCAGACCGACGAGCGTCACGAAGCACGTCGCCGAGGCGCGGGGCAGTGTCCTGCGCTCCTCGCTTCGTTGGTGGCGGCTGAACCATGAGGCCATCCTACAGATAGAGTCATACATGTATTGAGCCCACTCCCTGAACGCTCGCGCATGTTTCTACAAATGTAGGGGCGGTCGCGCCACGGGCGGCAGTCGGTCCCGCGCCGGGTTCGCGCCCTCCTCCGCCACGTCTCGGGCGCGTTCGGCTGCCGCTCGCGCCCGTGCGGCGTCGATCTTCTGGGCGGCCGACTCGGGCGGGGGCCCGAGGGGTGCGTCGTCGGTGAGGCGATACCGGTCGCGGTAGGCGGCGATCACGCGTGCGGCCTTGCGCCAGGTCACTGCGCGTCGTCGGTCGACGCGTGGCGATCCAAGAGCCTTCGTCCACGGCAAGTCTTCGGCGAGGGCGGCGTCAAGTGCTGCGTCGGCGCGTGCCTCGATCAGTGCTTTTCGCTCGTCGAGAGCGGCTCGCATTTCGGTGTGGATGACGCCGTGCGCTTGCGGGATGAGGCCGGCGATGAGGCGCGGTGGCTTGCGAGTCCTGCCTGATCCTGTCGGTCGTGCGGTCGCTCGTTCGACCCGGTAGTGGAGGACGGCGGCGATGTCGTCGGCGTCGCCGAACCCACGCGCTGAGACGAGGCGCGGCATGAGCGCATCGACATTGTGATGGTTCGCCTCAGCCCGGCGAAGTTCAGCCGCGAGCGGGCCGAACGCTTCGGACTTGATGGCGTTCTCGGCCTGTTCGTCGGTGAGCCCGGAGCTGCGGACGAGGGTGGCCCAGCGGTCGTGTTGAGCTGCGGCGGCGATGGTCTCGTACTCGGCGGCGAGTTGAGCGATAGAGCCCCACTGCTCCTGCTCGGCAACGATGGTCTCGTGCGCCGAGAGCTCAGCTCCGCTGTGCTGGAGCACGCCGTAGAGGACGCTGCGCTCGGTCGCGTTGGGGTCGTCACCGGGGTGCGGCTGCGCGTGATCGTCGGCGCGGTCAAGCGTCACGTAGGCGCGGTTCGAGTGCCGCCCTCGGGTCATCGCGACGTAGAAAGTCTCTCTCGTCGAGGTCGGTTCGACCAGGACGTGCGCTGTGTCGGTCGTGATGCCTTGCGCGCGGTAGGCGGTGACTGCGTAGCCGAGATCGACATGCTCGGCCACATACGCCGCTGGGAGGACGATGCTGCCGCCGAACCTCCGTCCGCGCTTCCGAGCACTGATGGTTCCATCGGCGCGGACGGTGGTGCCGGTCCCGTAGTCGCGTGCGATGGTGATGGTCCCGTCGTCGCCGACGGCGGTGATAGTCCACATGTCGCCGTTGCGCACCCAGTCCCGCCCGGCCAAGGTGCGGAGGTCGCGGTTGTTGAGTCGCGTGATGATGGTGTCGCCCACGCCGACGGCGGTGCCGTCGCGCAGCTCGACTTCACGGTCGGGGTTCAGCGTCTTGTTGAGGATCAGGTCGGCGCGGGCGCGACCGTTCAGCGCGGTCACGTCTTCGTGGGTTTCGGCGATCAGCACCGAGACGAGCCCGGCGTCGCGGTCGGCGCGCCAGGCGTTGTAGGCGGAATCGGTCATGGACTCGGCGTCGCCGCCGGTGATGCGCTCGTGGGCGAGGTAGGTGTCGATAGCCGCCGTGCGCCCGTGACGAAGCTCGAGTGAGGCGGTCTTCTCCCAGGCGTGTGTGAAGCGGTGAACGTCGACCAGTTCGGGGGTGTCGGCCCGGTCCCTGGCGATCATCGCGAACGCGCCGCCGGCGTCCACGGATTGCAGCTGGGCGTAATCGCCGACCAGCAGCACCTTCGCGCCAGCGTCTTGGGCGAGGTGAGTGATGCGGTCCAGTGACAGGGTGCCGGCGAGGGATGCCTCGTCGATGATGACGAGCTGACCCGCCTCGAATGTAGTGCCGTGGATGAGGTGGTTCTGGCACCACTTCGCCGTGTTCTCAGTCGTGATTCCGAGGTCGTCGGCGAGGACCTGGGCTGCAACCGCTGACGGCGCGAGACCGACGACGGAACCGGAGCCGTGCTCGGTCTCCCACGCCCGGCGGAGTGCGTTCATCGCGGTCGTCTTCCCCGCTCCCGCTGGGCCGACGAGGACATCGAGCATCCGTCCCGACGCCGCGATTCGGATCAGAGCGTCGGCTTGGTCGTCGCCGAGCAGCCGCCCATCGGCGTCGGCGCGACGCGTGATCTTCTCGACCGTCGCGAGCGCCACCGTCGGTCCGGCCAGGTTGCTGGCGCGTTCGAGCAGTCTGTCCTCGGCCGCGAGCTGGGCCTCCGAGGTGAACACAGTCGAACTCTTTGGGCGGAACACCGACGTGCCGTCAGGTCGGCGGAACACAACCGGTGACGTGGCGAGTTCAGGAGGCGTCAGCCGGATGGATACCTGTTCGGCGGCGTCAGCGACCATCGCGACGATGGCTTCTCGGTCTTGCATCGTCGTGAATCGCCAGCCCATCGTCTGCCGGGACGCCTCGGCCATGAGATTCCACCGTCGCCAGGTCGATCGCTTCTCACCGACCACTTCCACGACCGAGCGCCCGATCTCGCCGATCACATCGAGCGGCACGTCGTCAGCGCGAAGCAGCAGCGGCTTGTCGTTGTCGGTGACCTCTCGTGCCCACGTCGTCGCGTCCCGGCCCAGCGTCTTCGTGGCGCGGTCGCGCCACTCTGCGGTGAGGTCGGCCAGGGACCGGACCTGCTTCTCAGGCCGAGTGGTCAGGGTGGCTTGGGCTCGGAGCTTCATGATGACCGCCGGTGTTGGGCGCCGCCCGTGGGCGGCGACATATTCGGCGATGAGCCGGTCAGTCTCGATGTCGATGTGACGGGCCCGGGTGGAGAACTCGGCGATCAGTTCTTCCGGGACTCCGGTGATCGCCCAGGCAGGGTTCTTGTCGCGGCCCATCTCGCGGGCTTCCCAGGAGACCCCGAAGGTGCGGGTCATGTGGTCGGCGAACACGGCTTCGTGGAGCTCGGAGAGCGCGACCACGGCGGCGTGCATCGGCCTGCCATCGAGTGAGCGCCACTTGCCGTCGAAGGCGGTCTTGGCCTTGTTGCTGATGACCACATGCGTATGCAGGTGGGGGTCGCCGGCGCGGGAGTCGAAGTGATCGAACGCGGTCGCGACGAGGCCGGTGACATCGACCTGCGCAACCGCGCCGTCACCGGCGGTTGCGCCGGTGCGGGTGGCTGCAACCTCGCGTTCCATGAACGCAACCACCTCCGCAACCGCGCGGTGATGAGCCTCGCCGATCAGCGCCTGCACCCCGGCGTCAGCGACAGCCCACAGTACGCTCGCGGACTTCGGGATCGAGAACGTGAAGTCGAACCCCGCCACGGCCCGCCGGGTGCCGCGAGCGGTCTCCTCTGCCACGATCTGCGCGACAACCTCGCCCTTCGCGCCGGCGGTCAACGACGGATCGAGAGCGGCAATCCGCGATTCGATCCGCTCTGCCGGGGTCTTGTAGTTCGGGAACGCCAAGCCGAGCGGGTTGCCGGTGACGGGGTCTCGCCCCATGCCGATCAGGAGTTGGAGCTGTGGTTCTGAGACACGGTCACCGACAGAGAGTTCGCCCTTGCCGAGGGCGGCGACTCCGGCGCCGAGCCAGCGTCCGGGAGGGGTACCGGCCTCCACGTAGTAGCGAGTCAACGGTGTGGACAGCGACCTGTCACCGTCGGCCGCCGCGATCGTCTTGAGCAGGTACTTGTAGCCGTCGCCCGCCGACATGACGCGCATCGAAACCGTCATGCTCACCTCCCGTCCTGCCGGGCAGGTGGGCACCGGCGCCCGGTGACTTCTACGGCGATAAAGCTCACTGACCCTCGACCTGCAAGAGGCGTGTGGCCTCAGAAGGAGGTCCGAGCGGAAGCCCGAGGAAGGGGCTTCGGCGGCGGTGCCGACGGGTGTGCTGGGCGGGGTGACTCAGGTTGGCGTGGGCGGTCATCGGATGCGTGTCGGGGTCGTGCACCTGACAGGTGACCAGCCCGGCATCGGTTCTCGCGAGGCACCGGATGTCGGGGACGACCTGTCGGCCGGAGCACTCTTCATGCACGAACCCAACGCCAGCAGCGATTCACGACTCAGGATCGGGTCGCTGTTCAGCGGCTACGGCGGCCTCGACCTCGCCGTCGAGCACGTCTTCAACGCCCAGACGGTGTGGTTCTCCGAACTCAACGAGCCTGTCGCCCGCGTCTTCTCGCGTCACTGGCACGACGCGCCGAACCTCGGCGACATCACCACCATCGACTGGAGCCAGGTCGAGCCCGTGGACATCCTCATCGGCGGATTCCCCTGCCAAGACGTTTCCACCGTCGGAAAGCGCGCCGGCATCGCGCCAGGGACGCGCTCGGGACTGTGGGCACACATGGCCGCAGCGATCGACGCGCTCCAACCTGAATGGGTCGTCATCGAGAACGTCCGCGGGCTGCTGTCCTCACCCGCGATACGACCACCCGCAGAAGGAGACGACCATGACCAACGCAACTCCGGCGATGCAACCCCCGACGGCGCAACCCTTCGCGGCCTGGAACCCGACCCGTGGCATCTGGGAGACAACGCAGCTCGACCTCTACGGGCTCTCGGCGCCGTCACCGTTCTCGGCGATCTGGCCGACCTGCGGCTGGATGCACGATGGATCGGCCTACCGGCTTCCCTTGTCGGCGCTCCTCACCAACGCTTCCGTATCTTCGCCCTCGCCCGGCGCACTGTTCCGCACCCCACTGGCGACGGACTCATCACGCGGCGGGGAAACGCTCGACAAGGTGCGAGCGAGACGAGGGACGATCGCGCTCTCGCACCAGATCATCGACTTCGCCCTCCACGGACCGGCTGGCTCACCAAGCAGAAGAGCGGAATCGGAGACCCTGTGGTCCCTGATCGACGGACTCTTCGGCGCTGGGGACGCTACGCCGACGCCATCGCCCGCTGGGAACACATCACCGGGCGACCCGCGCCTGCGCCAGCGTTCCTGAACGACGCCGACGGTCCACGCCCAGCACCAGTGTTCGTCGAATGGCTCATGGGCCTACCGACCGGCTGGGTCACCGACAGTGACGAACTGACGCAGAACCAGCAGATCACCGCGCTTGGCAACGGAGTGCTACCGCTCCAGGCCGTGACCGCGCTCTCGCTGCTCACTGCCTGAGCGACTGGCGACTACGCGGGAGGTTCGTCCTCTGGTGTGCCCGGCGGCGTCCCGAGAGCGGCGAGGAGACGGGTCCGGATGCGCTGCTTGCGCTGTTCGAAGAACGCAGTGAAGTCGCCCAGGTCGAGCAAGAGTCCGTCGAGGTCGTTCTCGGCCAGGTACGTCGCCCGCTTGTCTTCGCTGGGGAACGCGGCCTCGATCCATGCGGCAGGGAGGCTGTCTTGCTTCTCGATGTTCGCGGTTCCTGCGAGGAGCTGAAGGTTGGGCAGGAGGTTCACGGCCGCCAGGTAGTCATCGATCTTGTCGGCGGGAACACCTGCCTCGGTGAGCTTCTTCTTGGTGAAGCGCGACTTCGGGAAGATGTGGTCCTCGTGGAACTTCTTGCTCAGGTCCAGCCCGGGATACAGCACTGAGAGAACCGAGAACGTCCGCTGGCCGGCGTACTTGAGGTTCAGCAGTTCGTCGATCTCAGCGTTGTCGAACGTCAAGCTCTTGCCGACGGCTGCCATGGCCTCTTCGACCGCTGCTACCGGGAAGCCGCCATCCGAGTTCGTGCGGAGGACATCGCGGATGCGGGTCAGGAGGGTGTCGAGTCCCGATCCCCAGATTCCGCGCTTGACGAGTGACCGGGTCACCCATCGTTGGAGGGCGAGCCTGTCGGCCGCGTCCGCGGTGGAGTCGAGATAGGAGTCGCCCGCGCCTCGCAGGTGCAGGTAGTGCGCTACCGGCACGATCACGCTGTTGGCGGTGAGGTTGCGCTCGTTATACCCGAACTGCTGCAACAGGGTCGCGGCCCGCAGCAGGGCACCCTTGATCTGAGGCCAGGCAGCCTCGACCTTCGCCATGTTCCCTTGCGTGAAGTTGGTGACCTTGAAGCGCACATCGACATCGGCGATCGTCAGCGCCGTCTTCAGCACAACATCCTTCGAGAAGGAGAACTGTCGGCCTGCGTTGCTGTTGATCTCCGACACCAAGGAGCGGACCTCTTCGCGGGCATCCAGCTCCTGCCACTGGTTCGTGGCCATCGACAGCAGCAGGTCGGAGTACGACAAGGTGGTGCCGCCGCTGTTGACCCGGACGAAGATTTCCAACACCTTGTCGGCATCCTGATCGGTGACCAGGAAGTAGTTCATCGGCTTGAGGACTCGAACTGCCTCGTACAGGTCGTAGAGGCGCTGGAAGGCATCGGCCGAACCGGCGATCCCACGCTGTTCCAGTTCTCGCATGATCGCTGGGCCCGCGTTGGCGAGGTCGAGCACCGCCCCGACGCGGAACCACTTGTTGGCCTCGCCTTCGGCCGGGGCCGCTTCCCGGTCTGTGAGGAACCGCAGGTCGTACTTCGTTCCCAGTTCTTCGTCGTCGGGCTCGTCAACGAGGTTGAGATAGAGCCGCTTGACGGGGAAGGCGTCCGCGCTGTTCCACCACGCGTACTTCTTCTTCTCCGCGTAGCTGCCATACAACGCGATGTTCAATGAGGTGAGTCGCTGCTGTCCGTCGAGGACGGCGGTGGTGCCGCTCCCGGACGGGACGGTTGCCTTGTCGGCGTAGGGGTTGTCGCGCTCGTGGTAGTTCGTCAGGAACTCATAGAACGTGTAGGACTGGGCGGTCTCCGGCTTGACATCCCAGAGCAGGAACGATCCGACTGGGTATCCGCGCATGAGGCTGTCGACGAGTCTGGTGATCTGATCGGCACCCCAGACGAACTCACGCTGAATCGCCGGCATCAGGTACTCACGCTTGTGGATGGCAGTGAGCATCTCCTCGATGCTGCGAGGGGTCTGGAAGGACATGCGGTCTCTCTCGATCAGGCTGGCGGACGGTCAGGCGGTGGTCTCGTCATCAATGGCGACCACGGTGTCGTAGAGGCCGTAGCGGCGCAGACCCTTGTGGGACTCGATGCCGGTGTAGGACAGGGAGGAGTCTTCGTAGCGACGGAACGCAAAGACGGCCTGGTTCATGTGGGTGGCGTTAAAGACGCCGAGGTTGACGAGGAGATGGAAGTCCTCGACGGTCAGACCGGTGACGGTTCGGAAGAGTCCTGGTTCGAGCTTTGTGATGACGTCTTGGAGTGTGTTCTCTCGGAAGTCGGTCAGGTACATGAATGCCGGGATGCGGGTGGCGAACTTGACCAGCTTGTCCTGAATCTGTTTCCGCTTGGACTTGTACTCCTTCTCCTCGGCGGTGAGTTCCTTCTTCTCCGCCAGGGTGGCGTCTTCGCCTTTCTCCTTCTTGGCCTTCTTCACCGCGTCGCTCTTGTTCACGACGGTCTCGAAGATGTCGTTGCCGAGCGCGCGGAAGCCCTCGATGTTCATGACGGCGTTGAGCGCGTCGGGGTTGTTCATGATGCGGCGCAGGGTGTCGTTGTCGACGTTGACGAGGATCGCGGACTCCCACTTGCGCGCGAGTAGCGTTGCGGAGGTGCCCGACATGGCGATGTCGAGGATGCCGCCGGCATCGACTTGGGTCATGTTGGAACCGTCGTACGCGAGGACAGGGAGGAACTTCACCAGTTCCTCGACGGCTTGCTCTGGGTTCGGTGTCTCCGGCGAGAGCCCAGCACCGTAGTCGGCGATCTGGCGCAGCGCGCGGGTCGGCGCGAAGTCGAACACGAAGCACACGGGCTTGAGGACGGCCTCAGCGTTCGGGTCGTTGCCGTCGGGGTTCTTGATGGACCACGGGGACTGGACCCGGAAGGCGGCTTGGAAGTACGTCTCGGGCGAGTTCAGGTTGCGAAGCATCAGGATCGAGGACCACTGCTTGACCGTGACGCCCGTTGTCAGCTTCCCGCAGGACAGGGTGATCGTCTTCGTGTCATGGCCATCGGCGATCGCCTGCCTCACCGGCGGGAGCGCGTCGAGCCCGATGCCAGCGCTGGGGCCGGCGACGACGAGGACCTCGTAGTCATGCCAGAAGGCGTTCTGCTTCTCGGCCAGCAGGTTTGCCATCGCATCGCAAGCGGCGACATTCGGCAGGAACCAGAACGAGTGCTGGAGGTATGGCAGGAGCCGGACGTCGGAGTATGGGAATGGCGGACGGGTGCCCATCCGCATCGCGTCGACCTGGGTGGGCAGGTGGGCTCCACGGATGATGTCGAGCCACTTCTGCACATCGGTCTTGTGCACGAACTCGGCATCCT
Source organism: Actinomycetaceae bacterium L2_0104 (assembly GCA_047501485.1). Lineage (GTDB taxonomy): Bacteria > Actinomycetota > Actinomycetes > Actinomycetales > Actinomycetaceae > Ancrocorticia. The sequence continues at coordinate 19,502 of JAZDRN010000018.1, forward strand.
TGCCGGTGCCGGTGGCCTCGAAGAAGGCGTTGAGGTCGAACTCGTCGAACTCGCCCTGGTTCGCAACGGCGATCAGCTCGTCGGGCATCTGGTAGGTGAACAGGCGCATCTCGGGCAACGCGCCGTACGGGTTCCAGGCGTCGGGGTGCGCTACCGCATAGGCGGCCTTGGCGCGCTGCTCGTCGGTGTAGGTCCAGTTGAAGATTTGCTCCTCGATGAACTCGCCCGTCGCAAGCGCCTTGAACGGCGTGCCCGACAGGTACAGATAGGCGCGAGTGGTGATCGGCAGGAAGTCGTCCTCGTCGTTGCCAAGCTCATCGAGCTCCTCGTCGAAGGCGACAAGACCATCGTGATACTCGGCGGCGAGCTCCTTCTGCTTGACCTTCTCGTCCTCGCCCTCGAACAGTTCTTTCGCGGACTCGCGCCAGGCACCGAAGTGGTACTCGTCAAAGATCACGAGGTCCCAGTTGGTGGTGTGGACCCACTCGTTCTTCGCCTTGATGAGTCCGGTCTTCCGATCACGTCCGAGAAGGTCCTGGAACGACCCGAAGTAGACCAGCGGTCGCGTCTTGTCGGCATCGTCCGGACTGCCGCCCGTCGCCGAGGAGAGGTACTGCCACCCATCGAAGTCGGCGTGAGACTCCAGATCGGTCTGCCAAGCGTCCTCGACCGCGGGCTTGAAAGTCACCACGAGCACCCGCTTGGCCCCGAGTCGTTTCGCGAGCTGGTAGGAGGCGAAGGTCTTCCCGAAGCGCATCTTCGCGTTCCACAAGAACCGTGGCACAGCCTGGGAGTCCTCGGCCCAGATCGACTCGAAGTAGTCCTCGGCCTTCGTCACGGCGGCGGCCTGCTCCGGACGCATCCGGAACGTCTCGTGATGGGTGCCGCTGAGTTTGACGCCTGTGCGCAACTCGGTGATCGCCGTGCGCACGTCGTCCGGCGAGCAACGCATCCACTCCCGGGCAGAGCCGAAGATGGGGTTGTCGAAGGCCTTGTCGATCAGCCGCTGACGCACATCGGAATCACGGAACACCGACCCGTCGTCGCGCTCAGCCAACTCGTCCACATGCAGCGTGTACGCCTGCTGCATCTGCCCCTGCGACTCACGGATGCGCGCATTCACATCCGGCTTCGTCGTCTGGCCGACCTTGAGCAGACCCGCGTACCCCGCCGGCGGATCGTTCGGCGACCATGCATAGATGCGCAGCCGCGCCTCGGGCTTCTCAGGGAGGAGCGAGTCGATGTCCCTACTCATCGGACCCGTCGACCCCGTCATCGTCGAACAGAGTGTCGTCGTGAGGCGCGACCTGGGATTCGATGAAGGCGATTTCGTCAGCCGTCAAACCGTAGCGTTCGTACAGCAGGGCGTCCGTCCAGTCGCGGTCAAGGGGAACATCCGGAACGAAGGCGAAGACATGCCGCGGCGCGTCCTGCGTCGATTTCCTCAGCGAGATCAAGAATCGTGCGAATCGCGTACGGAGATAGAGGGCGTAGCGGTTCGCTTCTACCTCCGATCCAAAACGACCCGTGACGAGGTAGCTCTCCGTGCACGCAGTGCCGGGACCAGCAACGATTGGTTTCGACAGGAACTTTGTCTCAATCGCGGCGCTGGTGCCCTGCACGCGGGTCGTGAGTACCTTCCAGTCGTCGATCCATGCGTCATTCGTCGGTATCTCTGATCGGTCGATCCACGTGACTCTCCGCGAGCCAAACAGTTTCACCGGACTCTTGAGCCCACGGTTAGTTTCCTTGCCATGCACGAACGTTCGAAGGCCGAAGGGTTTCTGGCTGGATACCCGCACGTCGAGGGTCGGTTCCTGCTTCGCCCGGACCTTTTCGAGGATCGGAACAGCTTCGTTACGCCGCACGAGCACGTCGTACGCATCGAGAAAGCGAGTCACCTTCTCACCGACAGGCTGTCCGTCCCACATCGTCTGGATTGTGCAAGGACCGTCGTACTCGCGGTCCCATAGGAAGTACGAGACGCCGCCTCTGATCTTCACACCTGGGAACGCCTCGTAGAGTTTCGGATAGTCAACGATGTCGTGCATGCGGTGGTCGGAGAGCATCTTCTTGCGGTAGTCGTCGAGCCCCTTTCCGCCGGCGAACCAGCGAGACGGGGTAACGAAGACAGCGAAGCGCGGGTCGAGCCCGAGCGCCTTCTCGACAAACATCTGGTAGATCGGCGCTGCAGAAGTGCCGTAGCCGCCGTCGCTGAGTTGGTAGGGCGGGTTGCCGATGATGACGTCGAACTGCATGTTGTCTCCGAACAGCTCGGCGATGCGAGCCTTGATGTCGTCGGTATGGATGAAGGCGTAGGCGTGTGTTTCCAGGTCGTCGCCGCGTGCGTAGTCGTCTTCGCCCGCACCGCAGTAGACGCACTTACGGTTCGTGTAGACCGTGATCTCTTCACTGGTCAGGGGGTCGGCCCGAAACTCGCGCTTGCCACCGCCCCAGGTGTGTTCGGTGCGCTCGAACCAGATGTTGCCGTCTTCGGTTGCGAAGGACTCGGCGATCGAGTGCGGCCCGTTGGCGAACTTCGAGCAGTACACGCTGCGGCGCGCCAACAGTGCGGTGAGCTGTGTGATCCCGATGCCGAAGACTTGGCGGGTGAGGATGTGATCCACACGTTCAGTCAGGTCCGGGATGGTCAGGACCAACCCCTCGGTGAGTCGGCGAACGATCTCGCGGAGGAACACCCCGGACTTGGTGAACGGGTCGAGGAACGTGACGTCGGGGTTGGCCCAGATATCCGCACCGTCGTTGGCGTCTGCCCAAGCGGCTGCAAGGGTGTCGAGCATCTGGTTCGCGAACTCCGGCGGGGTGAAGACCTCATCGTTGGAAAGGTTCGCGATGCAGGTTAAGACGTCCGGGTTGTGCCCTCGGAGGGTGAAAGGTGCAAGGGTCACGCGGCGACCTCGGCGATCTGATTGACGGTCATCGTCGGGTAGGTCTGCGCGGGGACGAACAGGTCGTCGTCGTCAAGTTCGCCGAACAGAGTTCCCTCATACGAAGCCCGCTGGGTGAGGTCGTCGTAACGGAAGTCGCGCCTCTGGTACTTTCCCTTGCCGAGGTAGGCCCACTCAGGAAACGTGATCGGCTGGCCGCTTGGTACGGTCATGGTCAAGGCATCGCCTTGGATGATGTTCACGGACAGTACCGCGCGTGCCGCTTGCGCCCACTGGTCATCGTTACTGATGCCCAGGAACGTGTTGAACACGTCAGCGAGATTGTCGCGGCACTCTTCGGCGTTGTCCACGAGGAGTTCGATACCGTACGTGCACATGAGCGCGAACAGAGCGTAGTGGCGCTTCTCAAACTCGCTCTTGCCGTGGCGAAGCTGGACGGTGACGAGCTTGCGGGCCAAGACGGAGACAAGGAAGTTGCCCGAGCCACAAGCGGGTTCGAGCACCCGAGAGTCGATCCGCTCGGACTCGCGCTTCACAAGGTCGAGCATGTCCTCAACCATCCACGCCGGCGTGAACACCTCGCCGTGATCGGCAACGCGTTGCTTGGACTTCACTAAGCGCTGGGCTTCACTCAGCGTCATCGCCTCCCCTTCCCGTGTTCGTCGTCATGATCGTAGGAGCCACCACCGACACTTGGCGTGAGCTGCTGCGGAGCCTCTTCGTCGCTGGCGGCGGCACCCGCGCGCACCCAGTCGTCGATCTCGCTGGCTTGGAACTTCCAGAGGCGCCCGACCTTGTGGGCGGGCATGGCCTTCTCGGCGATCCAGGTGTAGACGGTGTCTTTGGTGACCCCGAGGTGGGCGGCGATGTCGTCTGCGGACAGCCACGGCTCAGCCACGTTGGTCCTCCCTCGCTCTATGGCCAGGCAGGCCAACACTTCCGATGATACCGGTGCACGTGCGGGTTGAGTTGGGTTTAGCCGGGCGTGGCCGAACGGGGTGGGTGTCACGGGCGGCTCTCTGCTCGGTCCATCAGCCCCGAACTCGCGCCCGAAGCCAGGTCGCCACCGCCTCCTGCCAGCGGCCAGGGTCGGTGTTCCAGGAGAGCGTGTGCCCGGCGTCGAAGGTCTCCAGCTCTACGAGCTCGGGGCGGGCGTCTCGGAGGGCTTGTGATAGCCGGATCGGCACGGAGTCGTCGTGCACGCCGTGGAGGATCAGTGTGGGGGTGGTGAGGTCTACGGCTCGGGCGGTCCAGTCGAAGGATCGGAGCGGGATGCGGCCCGGTAGGCCGACGAGTCGAGCGAGCGGGCCGATGGTGAGCCACGGGACGGCGAGGTGGCCGGCTGCTGCGGGGAGCCCGCTGCGGGTGCAGTTCGTCTTGATGACTTCGGTCCAGTCGAGGACTGGCGAGTCGAGCACGAGCCCAGCGATCAAGCCCTCATGTCGCGGTCGGTCGGCAAGCTGCAGAGCGATCGCGGCACCCATTGACCAGCCGAAGAGCACGATCCGTCGAGCGCCTCGTCGGACGGCGTGTCCGATGACCTCGTCAGCGTCCGTCGTCTCGGTGTGGCCGAGGGTGGATCGGCCGGTCCCGACGCGGGGGCCCTCTTCGGTGTTGCGGTAAGTAACGACGAGGGAGGTGTAGCCGAGGTCGGTTGCTGCGAGGACGCCGCGGAGGGTGCCGGCGCGGGTGCTGCCGAGTCCGTGGATGTGGATTGCCCAGGTCGATGGGTCGCCGTCGATGCGCCAGGCCGGGCACTGTCCTGTCGGGGTCGTGATGGTGATGTTGCGTGCATCGAGGCCGGCCTCGTGCGGGGCCGCGTTGTAGATGCCGCTCCACGAGGCGCGATCGCCAGCCTTCGGCGCGAGGCCAAGTGCTGTACCCGTGATCCTTCGAGCAACACGGGCCGGCCCGCGATCGCGCACGTCTGCGGAGAGCTGTGCCCAGCCTCCATGCTCGAACCAGAGGTTGTAGGTACCGTCTGCTGTGGTCTGGTCGGTGCGGTCGAGCACGATCAAGTCGCCGTCATTGTCGTGCTCGATGTCGCGGATAGTGAGGTCGAACGCACGTGGACTGACGGGCGCGGTGAGTCGTCGCGTGATGGTCCAGCCGACCCCTGAGGCGGCTCCGGCGGCGATGCCGATCCCGAGAGTCAGGCGGCGGATCACGGCACACCGTCCTCGTCACGCGAGGCCGGGGTGGCCACGGTTCGGTCGTATCCGAGGAGGTGGCGCTCAGCTCGCTCCAGCAGAGCGATCTCAGTTCGGCTGGTGTCGAAGGTGATGCGGGGGTCGATCATGGCGTCGCGGATTTCGACGATCTCTCGGTGCAGGCGTCCTTCCGCATCGTCGGCGCTGGTGGCAAGGGGGTCTGCTTGGCTGAGGCCGGGCCGCACGCTTGTCGCCCGGTTCCACAGCGGCTCCAGGTCGGCGGCGAGGGCGGCGGTGCGCTTGTCGCGTAGGTAGTGCTGTGCGCGGCGGACGGCGGGTTGGACGGCGAAGCCGGCGCAGAGGAACAGGAACGTGAGCAGCGAGAGCGGCCCGTAGGTCGGCTGGACGGCATACATGAGGTCGAGGTGACCAGTGACGTGGGCGATGTCCATGACGATCACCGCGACGCACAAGGCAACTCCGAACGCCGAGCCCAGGGTCAGGAGCCCGGCGGGGAGTCGTTGGATGCCGGTGCTGTTCCGGTACTGCCGGGCGGCGAGGGTCAGCATGGTGGCGATGACGATGCCGCCGTAGACGAAGTTGATGATCGAGTAGGCCGCGGCAGCGGGCTCGTCTCCGAGGTCGCTCATGAACTGGGTGGTGGTCGTGCCGCGGTCGATGAACAGGAACGTGACGGTGATCGCGAGCAGTGAGACTGCGAGCATGGGGATGCTGACGACGGCGCGGACGAGGCGGGGCCGGCATTCGCCGGTTCTCATGACGCCGCGGCCGAGGAAGAACAGCCCGGTCATCAGTAGCGCGTCCGCGATGAGGGTGGCGATGTTGGTGCCGCCGAGGAGCGGGTCGACGGCGGTGTAGATGGTGTCCACGTTCAGGGTCATCGCGATGGCGATGGTGATCGCGGCGTAGGTGATGCTGCGGTCGGCGCGTTTGCGGCGGAAGATGAGCAGGCTCGCCACGAGCGCCCACATGAGCGTCGCGACGAGGGTCTGGATCATCCGAAGACCTCCGAGTAGCGGGTTTCGGCGAACACCGATCCTCGGATGCCTGCGGCGAGGCGGTCGGCGAGGGACTCGGCGGCGATCTCGGTTTCGCAGTCGATGTCTTGCCGTTTGAGGAGGCGTCCGCGGGTGTAGGGCGGGATGTTGGGCAGGAGCACGTCCTCGGCGGCGCAGTCTTGGCCTTCGCAGTGGCCGAGGATCATGTGGGCGAACTCGTGCAGGACGAACTGCTGGCGGTGCAGGGCGGAGTCGCTGCGGGCGTGGAGCACGATGTCGTCGGTGTCGGTGACGAGCCAGACCGCGCAGATGCCGTCGCTGGTGTCGAGATCGGCGAGCTCGACGACGCGGAGCCGGCGGTTTCGGCGCGCGCGTACGGCGGTGAGGAGGTCGTCGAGGGTGAAGGTGCTGCCGAGCTGTAGGCCCGCGACGGCCGCCGATACTGTCTGTTCGATATTCACGGTTCGCCCCTCTCTGTGGGGAGCAGGGACCGGTATCGGCACCGTGTCGCGCGACACCCGTCAGTGCTCGGGCATGTGGCTCATTTCCTCGTCCAGGAACTTGGTGATGGCGTGGAGTGCTTTCGGCGAGATGTCGCCGAGGGTGCGGGCGGCGTAGGACTTCACCTTCGCTGCCCGCATGGACCGAACGAGGTCGAGCTGAGCGGCGACCTTCTCGGGGGTGGCGGCGCCGTCCTGACCCATCAGGAAGGCGGCATCGACATCGAAGAACGCGGCGAGTCCTTCGAAGACGGCGGGGTCTTGGACGTAGCGATGGCCGTTGACCATGTAGGTCCAGCGCGACCGGGACAGGTTGGTTCCTCGTTCTTTGAGGTAGTCCGCGATCTGCGTGTAGGTGGGTTCGGAGCCGGACTCGGCGACGGCGACGTCCATCAGGAGCCGCAGGCGCTTGGCGAGGTCTTCGGCCGCAGCCTGGCTCTCGTCTTCGGTCATGGTGGCTGACCCCCTTCCCTTCGCGACGGGCAAGGCATCGATGTAGTCCACCCTCGCGGGTGGTTGTGCATGCTCAAACCTACTCGTTGAGCATGCACAAATCAAGGGTTGCGCATGCTCAACGGTCGGTGTTAGAACAGGACTCCAGGCCATTTTGAGCATGCTCAACGCGGGGCGTGTTCTTCGCCTGGTCTGCCTCAAGGAGGTGAACGATGCCTGGTTCACGGCATAGCGGCGGGTGTTCCCGCCCACCTGGAAGGTGTACCGCCGCGCGCACTCGCGTCGCGGCCCACCGAAGAGGAGGCCGGATCATGGCATCGAACGAGGACGCCCGGGCGGTCCGGGAGGCGAAGCTCGACGAGCTGCACGAGAAGCTGACCGGCGCTGTCGAAGCACTGGTCTCGGGCGATGACTGGCGGCAGGCGCTGGCGTTCGCGGCCCGGTTCCGCAGCCGCTCGTTCAACAACACGATGCTGATCTGGGTGCAACACGAGGCCGCGTTCGAGGCGGGCCGGGTGCCGGAGCCGTTCCCGACTCTGGTCGCCGGGTACCGGCAGTGGCAGAGCCTGGGCCGACAGGTGATGAAGGGCCAGGCCGGGTACATGATCTTCGCTCCCGTCACGGGCCGGTTCGCCACGGCCACGCCTGCCGATGCGGGCTCGTGGCGTCGGCTCGGGCCACGGGAGAAGCCGAAGGCCGGCGAGGTGGTGCGCTCACGGATGGTCGGCGCCCGCCCCGCCTACGTCTGGGACGCCTCCCAGACCGACGGCGAACCACTACCGGTCACTCCGACGCCGACGCTGCTGGAAGGCGAAGCCCCAGCCGGTTTGTGGGAGGGGCTGGCCGGGCAGATTCGGGTTGCCGGGTTCGAGGTGCTGCACGTGGAGCACGAGGGCATGATCTTCGGCGCGAACGGCGTCACCGACTACGAGGCGCGCACGGTCGCGGTGCGGGAGAACATGGACCCTGCCGCGCAGGTCAAGACGCTCGCGCACGAGTTGGCGCACGTGGTGATGCACGATCCCGACGACGAGGAAGCCCGGCAGCATCGCGGCATCCGCGAGGTCGAAGCCGAGTCCGTCGCGCTGATGATCGGTGCCGCGCACGGCATGGACACCGCCGGGTACACGATCCCGTACGTCTCAACCTGGGCCGCCCGCGTGGACGGCCAAGAGCCCGTCCAGGTGGTGCAGGCCACCGGCGAACGGGTACGGAAGACCGCACTGGCGATCCTCGACCAGCTCGACACGCTCCAGGTCGGCGACGGCACCCCGCCCGGCCTCGACCGCGACACCCCCAGTCCGCGCACCTCCCGCACCGCTGCGTCTGCGGTGGAGGCGGATCGTCCGCGTGGTGTGCCGGCGCCGGCGCTGGCAGGGCGGGGGCTGTGATGCCCGAGGCGTTCGATGTTCTGGCGGCGCTCATTCGCGTGGATCGCTCCCCAAGCCTGGCGGTGGCGGCGCGGAGTCTTGCGGCGGCTGGCGTGCCCGTGTTCCCGTGCGTCGTCGAGGGGAAGCGTCCGCTGACCCGCCGTGGGTTCCTCGACGCGAGCAGCGACCCGGCACGAGTGGCGGCGTGGTGGTCGCGCACCCCGAGCGCGAACATCGGCATCCCGACAGGAGCGGCATCCGGCGTGGTCGTCGTCGATGTCGATGTCCACGGCCCCCACGATGGCCGCGCTGCATATCGGCGCGCCACCCAAGAGGGGTTCCTTGATGGGGCGGGGCTGCTGGTGCGCACACCGACCGGTGGCGCGCACGTGTACTTCCCGGCAACACCTGGCCGGGAGCAGCGGTCGTGGCAGGCAGCCACTGCGGGTGTCGATTTTCGGGGCGACGGCGGCTACATCATCGCTCCGCCTTCCCGGCGAATCATCGACGGCAACGTCCGCCGCTACGAGGTCGCCGACATCGCCGCTCACTCGGTCGGCACCGTGGATGCGGCCCGGCTGCGGGACTTCATCGATCCGCGTCCCGTCGCTCCACCACGCGCGAGCAGCGGCTCGATGGATGTGGATTCTGAGCGGTTGGCGGCCTGGGTCGCTGGACGGGGTGAGGGCGAGCGGAACCGGGGTCTGTTCTGGGCCGCCTGCCGCCTCGCCGAGAACGGCGTCTCGCCCTCCGACGCGCTCGATGCCTTGGGTGCTGCGGCGCAGTCGGCGGGTCTGGGCGATCGCGAGATCACCACGACCGTGCGCTCGGCCTACCGAGCCACCCAGCCCGCGCACGAGGCCACGTCAGGCGGCCAGACCCGGAGCGCGGGGCGGTGGTTCGGTCGCGCGGCGAGCCCACCGTCCGCAGCCTTCGGGAGGGCAGCGCTGTGAGGCGAGAATCGGACGGGCGGCGCTGGGCAGCGATGACAGCGGCCGCGGGGACGGTGTTCATCGCCGCCGGAGCGTTCTGGCTATCGTTCACGTCGTTGGCCGATCTGGCCGCTCGCTCCGGGATCGGGGCTGGGCAGGCGTGGGCGTGGCCGCTGATCGTGGACGGCATCATCGTCGTCGCCACGGTCGCCGTCGTCGCCCTCGCCGGGCAACGCTCGGCCTGGTACCCGTGGGCGCTGCTGGTCGGCGGCGCACTCGTCTCGGTCACGGCAAATGCCATTCACGCCGTCGTCGCCGCAGACGCCGACGTGCCAAGGATGCTCGCGGCCTCGGTCGCCGCAGTGCCGCCCGTCGTTCTGCTGGCCATCACGCACCTGACCGTGATCCTCACCCGCACCACCGACGTCGAATCTGCCGCCGCCGCAAGCGGGGCCGTCACCGTCGAGTCCATGCCAGAGCTGCCCGCTGGCGAGCCGGAGACCACCGGTCGCGATGACGGTGTGGCGGATCGGCGCGCGATGGGGTGGGAGCTGCGAGAGGCGGGCTGGTCGAACAAGCGGATCGCCCGCGAGCTCGGGGTGCATCCCTCGACCGTGGGCCGCTGGTTCGCCGTCGCGCACCTCACTGACACCACCGACACCGCCGCCGAGCGGGAGGAGACCACCCCATGAACACCACCGACAACCCACAGCACATCGATCCCGCGAGGCCCGATCCGGCACGGCTGCTGTCCGAGGAGACGCGGGAGCGCCCCGAGCCCGTCGAGGTGACGAGTACGCCGGAAGCGGTGCGGGCCGCGCAGGTCGCCCGCGACGACAAGCAGCACGCGATCGTTCGCGGGCGGGGCGTGGAGTGGGTGCGCCCCACCGACCTGATCGCCCGGCACTCGGCGCACGCGGCCGGTCGTGGCCTCGACTTTCAGGCCGAGCTAGCACGCCGCACGCGCACCCCGATTGGGGCAGGCTTTCGTCGTCTCGGGGATCGTGCCCGGCGGTTGCCGCCGATCTCGGCGTTCGGACGCAGCACCGCACCGGCGTCGCAGATGTCCCGCCCTGGGGTCTCGATGAGTTGATGGTGGTGACAGGTCATGGCTGCGAAGGCATCGGCATGCGAGACGCGCTCGTGGGAGCGAGTGCGCACCTGCCTGCCAGGAGGTGCCGACACCATGACCACACCAACCCGCACCAGCACGAACACCGCTCCGATGGCCGACGGGGCTGAGGACTTCACCACCGGCGAGGGCCTACGCGCCCTGCTCAACCGCCTCGCCGAGGGCGGCGAGGATGCCTGGGTTCACGACCCGGTAGCCCGCGACCTGATGGAGTTCGCCGCCGACAAGTACCGCGCTCTGGCGAGGAAGCACAAGCTCGACACCTGGGAAGCAGTGACGGCGGCGTTCGACGCGATGCAGAACCGCTCGACCCGCGAGGCCAACGACCCGTGGGCGATCATCACCCACGCCGTGCGGATCACCTGCGTCTACGAGGAACGCGCCCAAGGGCTGCTCTGCTCGGTGCACCAGGCCCGCCGCGCGCACGTCTCGGCGTTCCACGACCCCGAACGATTCTCCGAACGCGATACCGCACTGGCCGACTACCACCCCGCGTTCCACACCACCGACCTGCGTCCCAGTGACCTCGAACCGGAGCCGCGCGACAGTCTCGGGTCGGCGCAGGCGTGCATGTCCGCCGGGTCGGCGGCCGAGGACGCAATCGCGATGCTGTGCCTGCTCGACTGGCCGACCGACACCGCACGGGCCGCGGTCGAGCACATCTGTGGAGCGTTGATGAAGGCCGGCACCCGCCAGTCCGCCTACGAGACGCTTCGCCGCGACCGGCACGCGCGGGCACTGCTCGACCTCCCGCGCCGCTCCTGGGCCGCCCTGCTGAGAGCGCTACTCGGGAACCCGCACCCGGCCTACGTCGCAACCAGCAGCGGTCGCGGCATCCTGCTCCGGCTCCTGCTGGGCGAGACCCTCGACCTGCTGCTCCGCGACGACGATCTGATCCTCGCGCTCGCTCTGGCCGCTCCGAGTAGTGGAGGCGGTGAATCGTCGTGACCGAGCCCCAGATCGGCAGCATCCAGCTCGACCGCACCGTCGAGTCGATCCTCGTCGGCACCCGGCACCGCGCCGACCTCGGCGACATCGACGCACTCGCCGCGTCCATCGGACGCGACGGCCTGCTGCAACCGCTCACGATCACCATCGACGGCGTGCTCGTGTGCGGAGCACGACGCCTGGCCGCGATCAAGAAGCTCGGCTGGCGAACCGTTAACGTCTGGGTTCGCAGCGGCCTATCCGACCGGCTCGGGCAGCTCCTCGCCGAGCAGGACGACAACATGCTCCACAAGCCCTACACCCAGCTCGAAGCCGCCGGCCTCTACCGCGAACTCAAGCAGGTCATGGCCGAAGACGCCGCCCGACGGAAGTCCGCCACGCAGTTCAGCAGCGAGAACCAGCCCGGAAACGACGGTGCGGGAAAATTTCCCGCACCGTCAGACACCCCGCGCGGGCGAGCCGACGAGCAAGCCGCAGCGATGATTCCCGGTGGCGCGTCGTACAAGACACTCGACAAGATCGGCTACCTCGAAGACATCGCCAACAACCCCACTCAGCCCGAGACGTTGCGTGCGGAGGCCGCTGCAGGGCTGGAGCGGATCGAGGCCGGCGATCCGGTGCACCCGATCTATCAAGCGATCCGCGATGCCGACACCACCGCACGGGAGCGGCGCGAGGCCGAGATGCACGCCCGCGCCGAAGCCGCCGTGGCCCACGCGAAGTCGATCAAGAAGGGCAAGCGCACCCCACCCAAGCCGTTGCCGCTCGTCAGCGGTGACGGGCAACCCGTCCGCTACCCCCTGCGCGCGTTCGTCCAGACCTGGGGCGAACTGACGAACTGGTGGACCCACTATGACGCCGACACACTCGCGCGTGAGCTGACCGACGAGCAGTTCGAGAACTTCCTCGCCACCACCGACGGCACCCTCCGATTCGCCGACGCACTCCGAGCCGCCCGCGAAGGCATGACGGAGCGGCCACGCCTCCGCGCACTCTGACGACAACACCCGGTGCATGGTGCGCACCTGCTCGGCATGAGCCCTGCACCCACCGATCCCCGCCACCGCCGCCGACTCGTCGCCCTCATCGCTGTCGGCATCGTCCTGTTGCTCCTGGCCGGCGTCGGTATCTACGGACTCCTCACCGGCCCCCGCACCACGTCCACGAGCACCGACGATCCGAAACCTGGCCCGTCCGTCACCACGGAACCGCCCCCGGTGTCGCCGAGCACGCCCCGAGCGCCGCGAGTGCCGGCGGTTCCGCGTTCCGCCGATCCGGCGACGTTCGCCCAAGGTGTCGCGAGCACGCTCTTCGCCTGGGATACCGCCTCGGGGTTGTGGCCGCTGGACTACACCTCGGCGATCCTCGCGGTCGGAGACCCCTCTGGCGACGAACAAGCCGGGCTCGCCTCCGACGTGGCTACCTACCTGCCGAACCGCGACGCCTGGATCGAACTGCGCCAGTACGCCACCAGCCAGCACCTCACCATCGACACCGCCTACGTCCCCGACGCATGGGCCGATGCCATCGAGCAAGCACAGTCAGGACAGCTCGCCCCTGGGACGGTGGCGGTCACGATCGAGGGCACCCGCCATCGTGAAGGCGTCTGGAACGGGCAGCCGGTCACCTCGCAGCACGAGGTGGCGTTCACCGTGTTCGTCGTCTGCGCACCGACGTATCTGACCTGCCACCTGCTGCGGTTGTCGCAGCTCGACAACCCGCTGCGCTGACGGGTGGCGTCGTGTTCCGCAAACTGGCCATCGCAGCCCTCGCGTTCATGTTCTTCGCACCCGCCGCGGCGCTGCTCGGCATCGGAGCGCTGATGAACCCCGCCGCCGCTCACTGCGCCACGCCCGCCGGGACGGTGAACCTCGGCCCCGTCCCGGACTCGCTCACCGTGACCACTGCGAACGGGGAGACCTTCACCCTGAACCGTCAGCAGCTCACGCACGCGGCCACGATCATCGCCATCGGCAACGGCCAGGGCGACGTGGGACGGCCCGGGATCAAGGTCGCGCTCATGGCCGCGCTCACAGAGTCCACGCTGCGGATGCTCACCAACACCGGCGCCTACCCAGAGTCGGCGAACTATCCCAACGACGGCAACGGCTCCGATCACGACAGCCTCGGCCTGTTCCAGATGCGCCCCCAATCCGGCTGGGGAACCGTCGCCGAACTCATGGACCCCACCTACCAAGCCCGCGCGTTCTTCGGCGGCCCGACCGGCCCGAACTACCCCTCACCGCGCGGCCTACTCGACATCCCCGGCTGGCAGCAGATGGACCCCGGCGAAGCTGCCCAAGCCGTCGAAGTCTCCGCCTACCCCGACCGCTACCGCAACTACGAACCCGTCGCCGAGAGCATCCTCACCGCCCTCACCAGTAGTAGCGGGCCTGGACTCGGAGCAGGTGGTCCAGCGTCCGCGTCGTCGCGGGTGGTGTTCCCATTGCCGGAAGGCACCTGGGTGCTGACCTCTCCGTTCGGGATGCGGACGCACCCGATTACCGGGGAACAGAATTTGCACACCGGCACCGACTTCGCCGCACCCGACGGTACCCCGATCCTCGCCGCCGCCGATGGTCTGGTCACCGTTGCGGAGTTCTCCGGGGGCTACGGCGGGCTCATCGTCATCGAGCACACCATCGACGGCCAGACCGTCGCGACCGCCTACGCGCACATGTGGCAGCACGGCATCCATGTCCACGCCGGAGACCGAGTGAGCGCCGGGCAGCACATCGGTGATGTCGGCTCCTCGGGCATGAGCACCGGAGCCCATCTGCACTTCGAGGTCCGCCCCGGCGGCACCAATGGCGAAGCCATCGACGCCGCCGCCTGGCTCAACCAGCACGGAGCCGCGAACCTCCCCACCGCGACCAGTGGATCACCAGCCGCCTGCAACACCGCCAGCACGCCTGGCGCGCCAGACGGCGTCGACGGAGACCCCGACCGACTCGTCGATGATCCCACCAGCAACGGCAAGATCACCGCCCGGATGCAGCACCTCTACCAGCAGACCCTCGCCGCGTTCCCCGACACCGGCTGGGGCTGCTACTCACCCCGTCCCGGCACGAAGTCCGAGCATCCTCTCGGACGCGCCTGCGACATCACCTTCGGCAACAAGATCGGCCAACGCCCCAACACCGCGCAACTCGAAGCCGGCTGGCGAGTCACGAACTGGATGAAAGACAACGCCGACGTGCTCGGCGTCCAGTACCTCATCTGGCAAGGCCAAATCTGGTCCCTCGCCAGCGACGCTGATGGCTGGCGGCCCTACAACGGCGGCGGCATGCACGACCCCGCCTCCATCACCGGCGGCCACTTCGACCACCTCCACGTCACAGTCAAGGTTGGTGCGTAATGGGCGTCTTTCCCGACTTCGACGGCCTCGGCGGCATTGGCGACCTCCGCGCCATCGTCGGCGCGCTCCTGACCTTCGTCCTCATCGTCGCCGTGCTCGTGCTCATCGTCTCCGCGATCGTATGGGCCATCGCGACCGCGCACGGCAACTACGCCACCGCCGGCAAAGGCCGAACCGGAGTCCTCGTCTCCCTCGGCGCCGCCGTCCTCGCCGGAGGCGGCGTCGCCTGGATGAACTGGCTCCTCACAGTCGGGTCGAGTCTGTAGCTGAAGGGCTGTGCTTACTCGCCCGGCTGGTCTTCGTCGGCGCTTGAGGGCTCGCACCGATCGAGCAGTCGCGCGAGATAACTGTAGGCGGCGAGGCGTTCCATCGCTTCTTGCTCTGACAGCTCAGTGCGCGTATGCGTCGTCACGTTGCGGACCGTCAGGTTCAGGCCGGTGGCCAGCAAATCGAGTGCCTTCGCGAGCGGTTCGAGACCGCCGCGCATGCTCTTCACCGTCTTGTCGTCCAACGCTCCTGGCCAGGTGAGTTTCGGTTTGCCTGGTTCCGGCGCACCGGGTGAGAGCGTCTGCTGCCAGAAGACCGTGTCATCGACATCGTTCCGGCCGAGCCGTTCCTTCCAGTGGACTGTGAGGCCTTCGGCTGCCTCGCGGACTGCCACTCGGTACTGGTGCGTAGTCCAGTGTGCGGAAGCGCCGGACCAGACCACAGGGTGGAACTGCGCGGGGGCGAAAGTCGGCAAGTCAGAGTCGGTGCGGGACTCTGCGTCCACGATCATCGCGTCCAGTCTGCCCTTGACGTTGGCGGTCGTCGTGCGAATGTCCCGAGGTGCAATCGGAGCCTTTGGTGCAGACATGAACGACCAGTTGGAGATCGGGTCTATCGCTCCGATGCCCGCGATCGCAATGTAGGCGCCAGTTACCGAAACCGCGCTCGCTGCCACGCCGGCAGCCTCCGCGACCGCGAGTTCGAGACGTTGAACCTCGTTCCGATCCTGGCCTTCCTTCGTCCAGACGGTCGGAAAGAGGCCGCGTGCGGACATGTGGTCCGATTCGACCTGCGTGCTCATCCACGCGTTGAACGCCTCCTCGAACTTCTCGACGGCAGTGCGTAGGCGCTGGAGGTAGCCCACCCCGTACTGACTCATGTTCCTTGCACCTCTCGATCCCGCGATCCCGTGCGGACGAGCGACGCCCGGACACCTTCAAGGCTACGGGCGGCCACTGACAAGGGCGGGAGGACGGGCGCACCTGTCGCGTGTACCCCGCCTGCGAGTTCGTGGGCGGGCCGCCCGTCGCCAAGGAGACCTACCGTGTTCGATCTGCTCGCCAACGTCATGTCCGCGCCGCTGCTGGTGCCGATGGACATCAACATCGACCCCAACACCAACGGGCTGCCGGGGATCAACCAGCTGCGCACCATCGTCGGCGCGGTGATGACGATCGGCCTGATCCTCAGTGTCCTGGCGTTGATCGTCTCCGCGATCGTGTGGGGCTTCGGCGCCAACAGCAGCAACCCGCACCTCGCTTCACGCGGAAAGATCGGCGTGCTCGTCTCCTGCGGCGCGGCCGTGATCTGCGGCGCGTCGGTGACGCTCATCAACTTCTTCTGGAACGTCGGCCAGCAGGTCTGAGCCGCCGGTCGTCGAGAGCTGGAGTTCGAGATGGGCGTGTGCGACGTTCCCGTGATCTCATCGGTGTGCGATGCCGTCGGCGAAGGGGCCGCTTCTCTGGTGGCGGCCCCGTTCGACTGGCTCGCCCAGGCAATGGGCGCCGCCGCCGGGTGGCTGTTCGAGGCGGTCTGGTCGGTGTTCGACACCACCACGCTGGTGGATGTCACCAAGCCCGGCTACGTCGCCGTCTATAACCTGCTGTTCGGCATCGCGGTCTTCGTGATGCTGATCTTCTTCTGCCTCCAACTCATCACCGGGTTGGTTCGCCGCGACCCCACCGCGCTCACCCGCGCCGCATTGGGGCTGGCGAAATCCGTCCTCGGATCGTTCGTCGTCATCACGCTGACGGCGCTGCTGTTGGAAGTCGTCGATCAGCTGTGCATCGGGATCGTGCAGGCTGCCGGGGAGACCACTGAGTCGATGGGCGACAAGATCGCCCTCCTCGCAGCGGGACTGGTCGGCATCAATATCGCCGCCCCCGGTGTCGGCGCGATCATTACTATCTTCATGGCCGGCCTCGCGATCACCGCCGCAGCCATCGTGTGGCTCTCCCTGCTCGTCAGGAAGGCACTGTTGCTGGTGGCGGTGGTGTTCGCTCCGCTCGCGTTCAGCGGCGCATCCTGGGACGCCAGCCGAGGATGGGTCGGGAAATGGGCGATGTTCGTCGTCGCCCTGATCTGCTCCAAGCTCGTCCTCGTCGTGATGTTCCTGGTCGCGATCACCCAGGTCTCCGCACCCATCGACGCGGACCTGGCGTCAGTCAGTGATCCCATCGCCGGGATCGTGCTGATGGCGATGGCCGCGTTCGCGCCGTATCTGACCTACAAGTTCATCGCGTTCGTCGGGTTCGACATGTACCACGCGATCGGCTCCGAACAGGACGCCAAGAGCGCGCTCAACCGCCCGATCCCGGTCCCGTCCAAGCCGCAAGGCGGCGGAGACCCGAAGAAGGTACTCGACGGGGCAGGTAGCGGCGGCAACTCCGGTGGGGGCGCTGGCGGAGGGAGCGGGAGCAGCGCGCTACCGCCGCCGAAGACCCCGGTGCCGACACCTGCCGCGAGCAGCGGAGGCGCGGCAGGCGGTGGAGGTGCCGCAGCCGGCGGAAGCGGAGCAGCCGCAGCCGGCCCCGTGGCCGCGGGCGTGGTGATTGGAGCGAGCGTCGCCAAGGGCGCCGCCACAGCCGGACCGAAGGCCGGGACGGCACTGGGAGCCCAGGGCGAGCACGCCGCCGACGCTGCCGCGCAGACACCACCACCGCCCGCAACACCAGCGGTGGCACCGCCGTCGAGCCTCGCGCCGCGTCCGCCAAGCGCCGATCCGTCACCGCCGCCGCCTAAGCAGCCCCCGCCGCCTGCGCCACGCCCGACGAAGGAGTAGACGATGAGCAGCACGAACAACGACCGGCAGACTGCGGGCGAGCTGGTGCCGATGAAGTTCTCCCGCCTCACCCGCCGCGGTGTCCTCCTCGGCCTGTCGCTGACGCAGCTCATCACCCTCGCCATCGGCGGAGCGACGTTGATCGGCGCGTTCTACGCCGGAGGTGGGATGCTGCTGGCCTACACCGCACCGATCTGGGTACTCGCCGCCGCACTGACCTGGATTCCCATCGCGGGCCGACCGATCGTGGAATGGCTGCCCATCGCCTGCTGGTGGCTGTGGCGCACCACCGGCGGGCAACTGCTGTACCGGCGCAGGATCGTCGTCCCGCGCCCCGTCGGCACCCTCGCCCTGCCCGGCGACATGGCCCGACTACGCGAGTACACCGACCCCGACACCGGAGCGGGGATGATCCACGACCCCCACGCCGCCACGTTGACCGTCGTGTGCGAGGTCACCCATCCCGCGTTCGTGCTCCTCGATCCCGGCGAGCAGGAACGCCGCGTCAGCTCCTGGGGCCGCGTGCTGGCCACCGTCTGCCGGTCCGGGCGCATCGCGACCCTGCAAGTCCTCGAACGCACCCTCCCAGACTCAGGAACCGGCCTCGCCGAATGGTGGGCCACCCACGGCACCCCCGACGGATCGTGGGCGGCCGACACCTATGCAGAGTTGATCGAGCGTGCCGGTCCCGCCGGCGAACGCCACGCCACCACGCTCTCGCTGTCACTGGACATGAAGACCAGTGCCCGTCAGATCAGAACCGCCGGTGGCGGGATACGTGGTGCCGCCGCCGTTCTGCGGCAAGAGATGAACACCCTCGTCGCCGCGCTCCGCTCGGCCGACCTGTCACCCTCGGGATGGCTGACACCGGGGCAGATCGCGGTCATGCTGCGCTCCGCCTACGACCCCGCCATCGCCGCCACACTGGAACGCCACGGCAGGCTCGGCCAGTCCCTCGCGACTGCTGGGCCGGTCGCGGTCACGGAGACCTGGGGCCGGCTGCGCACCGACTCCGCTCACCATGCGGTGCTGTGGGTCAGTGAGTGGCCGCGGTCGCTGGTGTATCCGGGGTTCCTGTCGCCCTTGCTACTATCCACCGGCATCCAGCGCTCGTTCTCACTGATCTGCACGCCCATGCGCTCTGACCAGGCCGCCCGCGACATCCGCAAGAAGAAGGTCGAGCACATCTCCGACCAGGCCCAGCGCGCGAAGATCGGCCAGATCGAGGACGCCTCCCAGACCGCCGAATACCACGACGTGCTCCAGCAAGAAGCCGACCTCACCGCCGGTCACGGCATCCTGCGCTACACCGGCCTGATCGCCGTCTCCGCACCCACCATCGAGGAACTCGACGCAGCCGTGGCCGCCATCGAGCAAGCCGCGATCCAAGCATCTTGCGAAACCCGGCTGCTCGTCGGCCAGCAAGCCGCAGCATTCACGGCCGCGGCATTGCCGTTGTGTCGCCGCGTGTGACGGCTAGCTGTACTGACCGGGGACATTGGTTGAGATCGATCGAGTCCAGCAGGGCCGCCCGCACGAGGTGACCGGGCGAGCCCGCGCCATGGGATTAGTGAATCGTGGTTTACTAATCTCATGGTGAGACCCCGCCGCCTCGACGACGATGCGCTGCTGGAGCGCGTCGCCGACGCCCTGCAGCAGCGCTCCAGCCTGACGCCATGGACTCTTGCGGAGATCGCTGGACAGGTCGGTCTCAGCCCGGCTGGTCTTCTCAAGCGGTTCGGCTCCCGCCGTGGCGTCCTCCTCGCCCTGAGTCGGCGCTGGATCGACTCGGTGCCCGTAGCCCTGGTCGGCCAACAGCCCGCCGAGGACGAACTACGCGCGTGGGTGTCTCAGCGCTTCGCACACGCCGGCACCCACGGTGTGGCCCGCGGCCTGGTCGACCTCCTCGGTGACCTCGCAGACGAGGAGCTTCGGGCCCACCTGGCAGAAGGCTGGGCGAAGGAGATGACTTACCTCGCAGCACTGCTGCACCAGATGAACCCGCCGCGACTCAACGACGCCAACCGTGGAGCCCGCCTGCTCTTCGACGCGCTCAACGGCGCCATGTTTCGCCACGCTGCGCGCCTTCCCCCGCTCACCCCCACCAGCGTCCTCGACGACTTCTTGGAGACATGGACATGAACGAGACCCGCACCTGGACCGGCCGCGTCTTCATCGGCGCCAGCCTGGACGGGTTCATCGCCCGTCCGAACGGTGACATCGACTGGCTGACCGACGCCATCCCGGGGCCGAACCACACTCCGCCCACCAGCAGCCACCGCGCCCTGGACTGGGACACCTTCTACCCAGGCGTGGACCACCTCGTGATGGGGCGGGGCACCTACGAGAAGGTCCTGACCTTCGGACAGTGGCCCTACACCGGCAAGACCGTGATCGTGCTGTCCACCACCCTGACCGCAGATGACCCCAACATCGTCATCGCCCCCACCCTGGATGATGCACTGCACGCCCTGCAGAGCGGTGCTGCACGACAGGTCTACGTCGACGGCGGACAGGTCATCCAGACCTTTCTCCGCCAAGGCCTGATCGACGAGATAACCATCGGGTGGGCGCCCGTGCTCATCGGGCAAGGCCTTGCCCTGTTCGGCCCCCTGAACCAGGACATTCAGCTCGCCCTCACCTCCACGCACGCCAGTGACAGTGGGATGGTCCACGCGACCTACCGAGTTCACCGCTGACCAGCGACCGCGCACTCCCGTCGACGCCGGCATCGAACGACGTGCCCACCGGCGCGACCAGGCCATTCCTCTTGTCAAGGAGATCACGATGTCCCACGCCAACGCCGCACTCACCCCCAAGCACCGGCTCATCGTCGCCCGCCTCGTCGTCGATGACGGGTGGCCGATCAGTGAGGTCGCCGCCCGGTTCCAGGTCTCCTGGCCCACCGTGAAGCGATGGGCTGACCGATACCTGGCCGGAGAATCCATGGATGACCGATCCTCACGTCCGCGGACCTCGCCGAACAGAACGCCAACAGCCATCACCAAGCGGTGCATCAGCCTGAGGATGCGCCTGAGGGAGGGACCCGTTCAGCTCGCCGCCCGCCTGGGCATCGCGCCATCGACGGCGCATCGCATCCTGAGGACCTGTCACATGAACCGCCTCTCCCACGTCGACCGCGCGACCGGCGAGCCCATCCGGCGCTACGAGCACCCACACCCAGGATCACTCGTACACGTCGACGTGAAAAAGCTGGGCAACATCCCCGACGGGGGTGGCTGGCGATACGTCGGGCGCCAGCAAGGCCACCGCAACCGCACCGCAACCCCCGAGAAGCCGAAGAGCAAATGGCACGGCGCGATGATGGGGCACGCGTTTGTCCACACCGTCATCGACGACCATTCCCGCGTGGCATACGCCGAGGTCCACGACGACGAAACCGCCGTGACGGCCGTCGGCGTCTTGTTCCGCGCAGTCAAGTGGTTCTCGCAGCGGGGCATCGCCGTCGAACGCGTACTGTCCGACAATGGCGGGGCCTACCGATCCCACCTATGGCGCGACACATGTGAGGCTCTCAAGATCACACCCAAGTGGACGCGCCCATACCGGCCCCAGACGAACGGGAAGGTCGAACGCTTCCACCGCACCATGGCCGATGGGTGGGCCTATGCCCGCTGCTACCGGTCGGAGATCGAACGCCGCGAAGCACTACAAGGCTGGCTGCACCACTACAACCATCACCGACCACACACTGCGTGCACCAACCAGCCGCCCTTCACGCGATTGACCAACGTGTCCGGTCAGTACAGCTAGCCAACGTGGAAGTCTTGCTCCTTCGATTCCCCGTTCTCGGTCCAGCGGATGCGGAGAATGTCCGGGTCGCCGCCGCCCATATGGTGAAAGACATTGAGACGGCGCGTCTGGCTGGCGTGGATGACGGTGGGAGCGTCAGCCCCGGCAAGCATCATGCTGGAGTTGTCGCCGACGGACTCGAAGACGACATCAGTCGCGTCCTCATCACCGCTGTTGGTGACTTCGATCCAGTGACGATTCGAGTAGCGGGGCTTGCCCTTGTTGTCGAAGCTCTTGACCTCTCGCTCCTGCTTCGGCTGGGCCGAGAACCGCACGCCACGGGTCCGTGATGGCGAGGCCGCCACTCCAAGGTCGAGTTGCACGATGTCGTACTCAATCGCCTTCCACACTTCGTGTCCCAGTTGAGCAGTCGTTGCGAACTCACCAAGAAGCCCTCGCTGACTGATCTCGGCGCGGAACTCACGGAGTCCGTCGAGCTGACGCGTATCGACATCATTGGGAAGCGCAGCCGTAGAGAAGTAGAGATGGACGGGCTTCCCGCTCTCTACTGCGCGCTCAATCTCCTCTACGGTGCCGGACACTGCGTCAGGCGTCGGGGAGCCGAGACGGCTCCCGAACAACGCGAAGACGATGTCCGACTCGTCAACCCCCTGAGAGTTGATGAGCGACTGAGGGTGCCCTCCGAGGACGGGGAGCAATGATCAGAACCTGTGGATGGCCCTCGGCGGGGTGACGTGAATGTGGCGTACCTCCCGAGCAAGATCTGAAGCCCATACAAGTTCTGATCAGGGTCGGCGTTGGCGCGCCGGCTCGGGAAG
>JAZDRN010000019.1:0-38543 GCA_047501485.1 Actinomycetaceae bacterium L2_0104
TGTGCCCCCGAATGGATTCGAACCATCGACCTACCGCTTAGGAGGCGGTATAATCACAGTGTCACACCCCCAGAAAGTGGCGAGATAGCAACGATTGCTATATGGTATGGGTATACCGGATACGTACCGGATAGTGTGACTGAATGTGTGATTGGAGAGTGTGGCGATGCGCGACAAGGGGCAGGGCAGCATCACCCAGCTCAAAACCGGCAAATGGCGCGGTAGCTTCGAAGTCGGATACACCACCTCCGGTGGACGTCGGCGGATCTCCGTCACTGCTCCTACCAAAGAGCTTTGCAAGAAGCGCCTCCACGACAAGATGCAAGAGGTCAACCTCGCCGGAGTCAGTGCACACTCACGCCGTGACCCCAATGTGAAGCATTGGGTCGATACCTGGCTAGAGGCGCGTGCCCACGATGTACGCCCCAAGACATGGAAGGCCGAGAACGGCGCACTGCGAGGGCATGTCATCCCCACCATCGGGCACAAGAAGCTTCGCGAACTCACCGCCGACGACATTCGCGAGGTCCACAAGAAAATGCGCGCCAAGAATCTTTCCTCCAGCTATATCGCCTACACGCAGCGCATATTTCAGCAGACCCTCAAAGAGG
Organism: Actinomycetaceae bacterium L2_0104; assembly: GCA_047501485.1. GTDB lineage: Bacteria > Actinomycetota > Actinomycetes > Actinomycetales > Actinomycetaceae > Ancrocorticia. The sequence continues at coordinate 612 of JAZDRN010000019.1, forward strand.
CCCTTGGAGAAGGGCATCGTGTCCCAGCCGGCGTCGTCATGATGAAGCGCCCCAAGCAGGACAACTCAGACCGCGGAGCAATCCCGCTCCCCCACGCAAAACGCATGGTCGTCATGGCGGGCCGGATCAAAGGCGACCCCGCATCGGGGATTCAAGATGGCTCACGGTGGCTTGCAGCCCTCCTCCAAGGCATGAGACAAGGAGAAGCACTCGGCCTAACCTGGGATCGCGTTGATTTCGAGCGCGACCTCATTACTATTGACCGACAGCTACAGGAACTCACGCGCGTCCACGGTCAGATCGTGATTCCCGATGGAGTGAACTACGAGCATCTCGAAGGCAACTATTACCTTTCCCCGGTGAAGAGTCGCGATGGTGAACGCGTGATACCGATGATCGGCCCGATGCGGGATGCATTGCTCGCATGGCGAGAAAAGTGCCCGGATTCTCCCTATGATCTCGTGTGGCCATGGGGGCTACGTGGTGGCCCGTGCGGGAAGACACAGGATCGGCGCGGATGGATACGGCTCCTTGAAGCCGCCGAGGTCCCGCCAAAGAAACTGCCGGGGAACCGCGAGAAGCAGTACGTGCTCCACGAGGCCCGCAACACAACGGCGACCCTCCTGCTGGCAGCCGGAGTTGAGCCCCTCGTGATTCAGCAGATCCTCGGACACGCGTCGATCGTCACCAGTGAGGGCTATATGACTGTGAGCGAGGATCAGAAGCGCGCAGCTATCGAGGCCGTGGGGGATTTGCTCGGGCTCGAATCCCCGGAGTCGGAGGAGCATCTGGAGGAGATAGTCAAGGCTGAGGTGGTGGCTGATCCTGTAGCAGGCCTGCTCGATGGTGTACCGCAGGAGCGGCGGGCTGAGGTTATGGCGGCGCTCGCTGTGCTCGTGGGCCGGTAATCGAGCCGTAAACATGTAAGAAGCCCCAGCGATGGGGCCCTTCCGTTCCCCCGCGTGCGCGGGGCTTTATGTGAATGCTCGAATCGCTGTTACAGAAATTCGGCTCACCCCCGCATACGCGGGGACCAATTCAGTTATAGCCCTCTATGATCGCCGTAAACGGAATCATACTGTGGGTCACCCCCGCACGTGGCGGGGAGCACCCTCATACGGAAACCTACACATGGGTCATCCCCTCATATGAGGGGAGTGTCTGACGGCATCTTCAGGGTAGCACACTGTGGGAGGAAAAGTGGGACCCACCTCTCTTTGTCTCCAAAATTACCCCATACAAACACTTCCTAAAATAGGCAATAGTGTGATATGCTTAAGGTACGCAAGGGGAACGGCCCCGGCGGAAAGTCCCAGGAGGACATCATGGAATTTGGAATCAGACCCCGAGGAAAGCGGTTCAAGCCCGCCAAGCGCGACCTCACCCCTACCGAGCTCGCCAACATTGAAGCCAACCGGAGTCGGCCGATGTTCACTGAGGAGCAGCTGGCACGGATGGCGGCCGAGAAGCCCACCTACCGCCCGGCATGCCCCTCCGGCAAGCACGACACCGACAACAATGGGATCTGCTATACCTGCGGAAAGTACATCGCGGCCGGTGACGCGGGACGCTTCATCTAGACAAACCTTTGGGCGGGGCTTCGGCCCCGCCTCCTAGCGTGAGAGAAGAGAAAGACACATGGAGGCACAGTATTTTCAGGCCAAGGCACGCGAGGTCTTCGCACGGGCCGGGGGCGACCCCGACAATGCCGACGCTCTCGCAGCATGGGCACAGGGATTGAGGGAAGCCGACGACGAAGCCGACCTGTGGCACGGTGCGATCGTCTCACGCGAGGGTGAGATCATTGCCCGCACCACCCGGGTACGCAAAGGCGACAGCTACATTTACCAAGTCAACACGGAGGAAGCCGACCAGCTGGGCGTGCGAGGGGGTGAAGTGCGCGGCGCAATCAATGAGCTCATGGGGGTCACCGGCAAGCGACTCATCCACATCAAAGCTGCAGAGATCAGTCGCGGTGGCATCGCCCAGGTGCCCGTCAAGCATCGCACCGCCGCCGGAATCATGCCCGGAGCGACCTTCGCGGCCATCCGCGCCAATCTCGGGCTCACCGGTGAGGAGATGGGTGAGAAGCTGGGCGTGGCATCGCGGACCGTCCGCTCATGGGAATCCGGTGACCAGGTCATCCGCTCCGGAGCCGCTGAAGACGCCCTAGATCTTCTGTCCCAGCACGTCGAGGAAGTCGAATCCTTGGGGAGCCCGGCGCGGATCACGGTCTCACGCGGAGACGGCTGGTCGCTCGCTGTCGCTGCTCAGCTCCAGCGCGCCAATCCGGGCATCATCATCGAGTGGAAGTGACACAGATTACTCCACGTTTTACTTCCTAAATTAGGAAATGGTGTGGTAGACTGTAGGTACGCAAGGGGAACGGCCCCGGCAAAGGTCAGAAAGGACCACTGAAATGTTCGATATGGATACCAAGATCAACGAACTCGCCACGACCGCCTGGCCGCCTACTACACGGAGCACGTCGACAGCGAAGAGACGAGCTTCCCCCGCATCTTCAAGGCCCTCTCCCAAGGCGCAGGCAAGTAACAAACCATGTACGGGGCGGGCCGACTACGGCCCGCCCCGGCAGGTAGATCAAGGAGAAAATATCATGGCTAATGCTGCCAGCCATCTCGGCCTTCCGCACCTGAATTGGATCCCGGATGCCGAAATGAGTGTTGATGACGTCATTGCGGGGAGCGAGAAGCTTGCCGCGGCATTATCGGAGATCGTCCGAGACAAATCCATCAGCTACAGTGTCCGCGTCCGCGCGAACGACCTGGCCACTTGTATTTACGCAGAGCTTTCCTACTCTTCTAGTGCTTGGGGATGGCGCTTCACGTCAGAGCGTGAGCGTGAATGGCGCGCAGCTCGCCTATGCAATTTTGCCCGTATGGCAGCGGAAAACCCTGACCTATACGGGGAAGCCGCAGCAGTGATCGCGGCGGAGATCCGGTGACATATTGCCCGCCACCGACCTTTAAACACAAAAGCCGCCCCACGCCCGGGCTTCTTTCAGCCGGGCGTGGGGCGTTTTCTTATGAGTTTTGTTTGCGGAGTGCTTCCCAGATCGAGGCGTGCTCGGACTGGGCACGCCTGTCGAGGGCTTGGAGGCGGGCATCGACAGCCTGCCGGTCACGAGATTCTTGGATCTGATAATCCTTGATCTCACCAATCTGATGACCCTGAGAGCGCTGGATCTCGCTTATCTTTCTGAGGGTGGCCGAAATGACTTTCACATCGGATCCTATTTGCGTGACCTCATCACGAAAATTTACCGAGTGACTATTGGTGACCTGCTCTTTTGCCTCGGCGGTGTCCTCCTGAATTTGCTTCAGCTTGGATGTGAGTTTTGCGGTGACCACACCCAAAAAGATGACGATCAGAGTCGAGATCGCCGTCAGAATCTCTGGTGTGGTCACCGCTGCTTGAACTTCTGGCGGCACGATGGGCTACCCCTTGCTGCTGGGGGTGTAGGCCCGGGCGAGCAGGGTACCGCCACCTCCGAGGACCGCGACGATGAGTGCGGCCCACAGCTGGGCCTCACCATCGCTCATGAGCCCGTAGAAGGTGACGAGCGCGATCACCGCGGGGATCACCTCGTAGATCCGGTTGCGGAGGGTTGGCGAGATCCGGGATTCCCCGGTCTGGGTGACAGCGACCCGCTGAGAGCGGAGACGTCCAACACGTTTGGTATTCATGGTGCCTCCTTAGGATTCTATCTTGCGGATTTCGAGCAGGTCCGCGACTTCCTCCGCACCGACCGCGGCAGCACCCTCACGGGCACCCTTCTCGGCAGCCTCCTCGGCCACCTTCTTAAGCTCGTCCATGTCGATAGGGCTACCACCGGCGAGCTGGTCGATGGCCTTACCCTGCGCGGTGACAAGACCCTTCATGACCGCAGTATTCTTCTCAGCCACCGCAGTGCGCTTCTCCATGCGCGTTAGTGCCGGGAGAATAAGCCGGTCGATCGCGTAAAACATCTTGTCTTGCTTGGCTGCCTGATCAGGAGTCATATCCTCTTCCTCTTCCTCTTTCTTTGTTGCTTGTGCTGGGGTGTCGTCGATGTACCGTCGGACGACCCATTTGCGGGCATCTTGTAGAAGCCAGCGCCCGTAGATGGAGTGCAGGCGCGGACCGTAGGCCTCGCCCGGTAGTCCGCCGTGGCCGTAGGACAGTCCCGGGGAGGACCAGGCCTCGACGTGATTAATGTCGGCCCCGGAATTCCAAGAGCCGGTTACCAGGGCCATGCCGACGACGTCGCCACCGCGGAGCAGGTGCTCTATCTTCTTGAATTCTGCGACCGTGCTACCCTGAGCGATGAGCTTGCCGCCTGCTGCCTGCTTGTAGGACATGTCGCCAATACTGATTCCGACGCTGGCATAAGCCGCCGCGATCACGCCAGAGCAGTCCGAGAACCCGGACCGGTCCGGGTTGAGCTTTGCGGGTTTCGCGTTGCCATACCAGAATTTCGCAAGCCGATTCTGGAGCCACGCGAGCACCCCCTCACGTTGCTGCTGGGAAGTCAAAGTCATATGTTTTCTCCTTTGTGCTAGCCCATGGAAATGGGGAAAGCCAAGACAGCGAGTTTGTTCGAGTTTCCGGAGGCCGACATCTGGATAATCGACCAGGAACCGGAGGCGCGTCCGGCTTGGATGCCGGTCTCAACCCGCGGGTCAGCGTTGGCTCGCACAATGCCCATGTTGAACGAGGATTGGGACTCCATCGCGGCGGTGTCGGTCCACCGCCCCACCTGCCCGTCAGTTCCATTAATGAAGGTCACGAGCCCGGCCACGCCTTGGATCACCTGCGCGTTACCCATAGACCAGGCGACCACGAGCCGGTCATAAGGCCGAGCCGGGAGACCCGAGCGCATGATCACGTAGGTTTTCCCGGATTCGATGGTGATCCGGCCCCCGTCGTTGTAGAAGGTTTCGACGCCTTCTACCTCGTCCATCTTGAGGAGCCGCCACTGCCCACCCGTGCCCTTCGACCCATCCGACAAATACGTGTTGTTATGGATCAGGAAAAGCAGTGGGTTGGTGGGTGTGGGGGTGACGCCGGCGGCTTCGGCGCTGGAGAGCTGGCTTCGGGCATCCTCGATGGAATCGGCTTGCGTGAACACCCCGGCCGCATTGAACGCGCCGAAAAGCCCTTGGAGGACATCGTCGCCGGGGGATGGGAGCGGGATGCCACGGTGGTTGATCCAAGACATGAGCAGTTTCTCTCTTGTAGGTGGGTATGAAAAACCGCCCCGTAGGGCGGCCAGAAGATCGGACAGGCTAGATGGGGAGCAGCAGGGCCGAGCGGGAGGCGATGCGGTAGATCCCAGCAGAGGAGTCATTTCGCCGCGCCCGGAAAGCATTAAATAGGCGATAGGTTCTCCCCGGTACGGTGGAGACAACGGACATGCGTAAGTCGCCCCGGTTCTCTAAGGGCACTGTGTACGCGCTCGCCACAAAAAATCTCGTGTAATCGGTGGGGTCATCCCAGCCGCCCGAGCCTCGACGCCACCGCATATCGACAGGTGCTTCTATCTGGGCGCCGACATCAGAGTTACCCATATGGAAGGTAAAGATCACCGCGTAGCGTTCGCTCTGGGCTACGAATTCGGGCGAAAGATACTCGTGGACATACCCCGTCCATCCAGTCCCGCTGCTGCGTATTTCAATCACGTCGGAGCGGGTGAAAAACTCACCGCCGAACACCATGCCGGACAAAGACTGCATGGCATTGGTTTTAGGGTTACGGATAGACACACCGGTGGGCCCGGCTGTGACGCCGAGGTCCATGAGCCGGGAAGCGCCGTTGTTGACGTGGAGACCAGCACCGTCAAGCACCGTATGTATCCCTTGTGGGTCACCGGCGATCAGCTCACTAGCCAGGTTGATCGTATTCGCGAGCATGGTGCCCGTGATACGGGCATCCCCGGCCAAAAGCATTTCCGTCGTGACCTGGAGGAAAGTCGCGACCTTCGCCGACAGCTCTTCACTCGCCGTAATCTTCGGGGCAGTCACGGCCCCATCTTCGAGGAGGATATTGCCGACCGACCCGGGTACGGCCAGCGAAGACAGGAGAAGCTTGTACGGTACCCACTGGGTGCCGTTCCAGACCCGGGAATCAATCACCCGGTCGTTTCCGTCGAGGACGCGCCACTGGTCACCCTGCACCAAAGCCGCACCATTGGGACGAGTCTCGGGTGCGGCCCGTTGAGTCATACTCGCGTTCACACCATCGACAGAGGTCTTAGCCTCTGCGGCATCCCTGACCGCTTGATCGGCTTTAGACTTCGAATCTTGGATATCTTCGCCCAGCCCGATGATTGATTCGGCGAGCTCTTCCTGCCCCTGCGCGACCTGCTCCACATACTCGCCGGTCGCCCCGATCCACACCGGTGGCGTATCCGCCGGTGGAGGATCATCCGGGACCGCGACCTCGGAGACACGCCCGGAATCATCGAGACGCATCCGCACACGGGCGCCAGGGTAGGTGACGCCGGCGGTGGCCGGGGCCACCACATCATCCTCCGCGCCGTCGATCCGGGCCGCCACAAAAGCACCCGCGACATGCTCCGTGATGGTGCCGGTCACCCAATGCTGACCCTGCAACTGCCCGGATGACGACTTACCCGGGCCCGGTCTCTTGTCCAGCCATGGTGTACGACGTGTCATTACACAAATTCCTCCACATCTACCCGCATACCCTCGCCCTTCCGGACGGTCATAGACAGCGCCACTACTCGTCCGGTGATGTGCTCACCGGCGCTTGTCACCACGGTGATGACGTCCCCGATCTCCAGGCGCGGATCCAGCACAATCTCCACGCTACGAACGCGGGTGGAGATGGTGAGCATGCGTTGGCGTGCATTGGCCGCCTCACGCACCCTTCCTAAGTTCGTGGTTCCGGATAGCTCGATCCGCTCAGTAATCAGCCCATAGCCGGCACGATCGTACGGCGGGGCCGTGGATTCCACCGTCGTCGTGTACCGCTGTTCGTTCTCCCCGGAGCCGACGGCGACGATCCGGTTTGCCCGGCGCGGCACACCAGAACGTGGAGCATCCAAAACCAGCCCATCCGTGTAGCGGGCCACTGGTGGCTCGCGTAGGATGTCGCGGCGCGGCCAGGCGTGCAGATACCCGTCCGGCTTGACCGCGTAATCCAGTCCGAAAGACTCGCATAAATCACGGATTGCTTCAGTACGGGAGGTCCCCCACTGTGCCGTGCGCGGCGGCTTACCATCGGTACCTTCCAGGATGATGGGCATGTCCGAGAGGCGTTGCAGCTCACTCGACACAGTGCCCCACCGGGGCGGACTCGACGGCCACGCAGCCGGATTGTCCTCCACCAGCTGGAGGAGACCATAAGCGGTGATCTTCACCCCGCCCGTGGTTTCTTCCCAGCCGCGTGCCGATGCCGACCCGTGCGTAAACCATCCCCGCTTCGTGATGAATTGCTGCCCGTCGATCTCTTGAATGATCGACAGATGCGACCGCTGCCCGAAGCTATTGAGCGGGCTATAGGCGTGCTCCGGGATCCACGACGACGGTGCCAGATAGGTGAGCTGCTCGGGAACCACACGGTCCGCCGTGATATCCAGCTGGATATCCGTGGCCGGGACATCGGTGGCGAGGACGACTCCGCCGCGCATGACCGAGATCCGTGCACCCACCACGACACCCTGAGTCAGCGCCTTTTCTGAGGGTCCTGGAAGCATGGTCTACCCGCCTTTCTATGGCATGCCAGCAATCCGCCGACACAGATCCTCATAGGACTCCTCGGTCCAGCCGTCGGAGTGTGCCTCATACTCGCCCCAGGTCACTACCGGGGCCGCGCCGGTCTCGCCGCGATACTCGGTCCACGGGATCGACCACTCACGGCGAGCCCGCGACACCACGCCGTCACGCGCATACCGTGCAGACTGGGCGAGGATCACCCGCACCGGTGGAATATCGCATTCTGGGATCTGGCAGGCCCGCGGAGAATGCAGCTGGATAATGGGGCATTTGGCCCGCACCAGCTCCAGCATTACCCGAGTGTCTGCCCCGGCTGTCCGAGCTTCCAGCGTGCCCGTCGTATCAAGAATCCCATACCGCCACGACGGAATCGAAGGCCCGCCAGTATCCGGGGCGAAAAGCGAGAGTCCCGTGTCTGGGTCGGTCGCATCATCCCCCAGAAGAGCAATCCGCACACCAGTGCGCCCATCCCGGTCAGTGACCATATGGAACCCGGTATCGGGCCGCACGAGTGTCACGTGGTGCTCACCCTGCCTGTAGACGGTGGGGACACCGGGTGGGGCGAGCGGATCAGATATCAGCGCGGGCAGCCGTGTCGGGTTGATCAATAGCCGGTCACCCGCATAGACCGGGCCAAGATCGACGAGCTTCAAGCTGGGAAGCCCTGTATGTGCCGCTATCCACCCAATCACCGCACATCCTCCCAATCCGCCACCACACCCGTAGCCTCCTCCACCGCAATCACCCGCATCGAGCCCGTCAACCGCTGATCCGAATCAACCACAGTCACCCGCGCCGGATACGGGACACGAATGACCTGCTGGACCACGCGCGCCTGCTGCGACGGGACCACCACCGCAGGCCGAGACACAGCACCAACCGGGCCACCATACGCGTGACCAGCAATCGCACCACTATGCAGCTGCGACAAGAAGCCGAGGCCGAGACGATCCACCGCAGGCTTCGAGAAAACGAACTCAGACTTGTGGACAATTCCCGCGGGCTCCCACCTGCCGCCATCACCCGTATAGCCGCCCGTAGCAAAACCCGCCAGCGAAGCCGCCGAAGCCGCGATACCACCAAGAGAAACACCCGCCTGCCGCACCGTGACCGTCACAGTCTTGTCACGCAGAGATGAGAGCCCCGACCGTATAGCACCAATCACGCCCGACCCACGATCATGCACATTCGCATTAGTGTTCGTAGCCTTCGGTATCCGGCCAAGCACGCCCTGGAAAGCCCGGGCATTACCCGTACCCACCATCGTGTGATAATTACCAGTCGTGTCGGTCTTTTTCGGGGTCCGATCAAGATTCTGATGCCACCCGAAAAGCGACGACACTGCCGACGCCGTCTCATACACCGCATCCGTATCGGTAGTCGGCGGCGTACGATCCATATTCTGGTGCCACCCGAAAAGCGACGACACTGCCGACGCCGTCTCATACACCGCATCCGTATCGGTAGTCGGCGGCGTACGATCCATATTCTGGTGCCAGCCCATCAGCGCAGTGACAGCCTCAGCTGTTTCGTATACTGCGTTCGTGGTGGTTTCAGACGGGATACTAGCCAGTCCCTCATTTACCGAGTCGATCCCGGCCTCAGCCTCATCAGTATTCAGCGTGATATCAAGATCATACTGATCAATGATTTCCTGGAGAGTGGTCTCACCGGATGCTAGAGCTTCAGCCGCGGCAGCCGCAGCATCCTCACCCGCGACCCGCATCACTTCCGCGATGACAGGGCCCGAATTCTGGAGATTATCCGCAAAAGTGCTAGCCGCATCTGACCCGCCCTCAGCGAAAAGCTCCTCCATGCGGGCAAGCTCTTCATCCGAAGCATCCACCAGCTCAGCCACAAGCGGCGCACCTTCAGGGCCCAGACGCGAGAGCTCATCCAGCACGCCTTGAGAAACTTTCCCAGAGAGTAGCAGCATGTTTTGCTCCCACGCCTGCTGGGCAGCTACCTGCTCCTCAAGCGCGGCAAGCCACTCATCCATCTTGACGCTCACGCCATCGTAGTAATCCTCCCAGGAATCCTTCGATGACGCGGTCGCACCGGCGGTCTCCTCCGCCCAAGCCTTGCTAGCCTCCACCACGGAGTTGTAGCCATCGATCAGGCTGATAAAGCTTGTGTCCGAATTCGCGATGGTCTCGAACATCTCGGCGAGATGTTCCTCAGCAGCCTCAGACGAGCCGATTACCCCATCCAAAGCACCCGCAACACCGGTGACATTCCCATCCAGAGTAGACGCGGCACCGGCAGCACCACCCATTTCCCCATTCAGCTGCCCCGTCATGAGAGCCAAAAGCTCGCTCTCAGAGACGGCCCGGCCAGTAGAATTAGCCATGCCCAACATCGCTTCCCGGTAGCCCGGGAAAATTTTCATCATGTCACTGAAAGCTTTTTCAGTGCCGCCAGCTTCTTCCCACATCGCCCGGAATTGGCCCGTGGCCGCGGAAAGATCAGTCTGCGCCAACGAAGTTATCTGCTGATCCAAGACTTCTAGCTGCTCGGATACCTCCGTGAAGCCGGTGGAATCCATCCACCCCCAGCCCCAATCAGCAGGCTTATCCGTCCATCGCACATTCGCGATCCGATCGAAGGTATCAGCAAGGTTAGAGAATTGATCCGTGTTGATGTCACCGATTGGCTTGATCACCGTGTCATAGAATGACGTGCCAGCGCCGGACATCCCGAGAAGCTTATTTTGCAGCTCCTCAGCCCCGGTCACATTACGGTCGATAGCCCCCACCATTTCAAGGAAACCCTTGGTGAGACTCCCGACCGTGGCGACGGCAGCAGCCGGTATCCCTGCCCATTTCCCGACCGTAGCGAGACCCTTACCCACGGTGGAGAGCGGCCCCGATATAGCACCGAGAGCCCTCGATACACCGGGGATCGAGTTTGCTAGTGATCCGAAAGCCGCCCACGTATCCATGACCCGGGGAGCGAGGGTGAAAAATGCGCCACCGGCCAGGGTAGCCGCAGTGGCGATGCCACCCAGGGTGGTGATCACAGCCAGGATCGGTGTCGGCAGATCCGCAATGAAACCAGCGAAATCAGCCAATGCACCCACTACGAAATTGATCGCGGGCAGCATGATGCTACCCATCGAAATCCCGGCATCAACAACCGAATTTTTGAGGATCTGGAGCTGCGATTCCGTGGTGCCCACGCGCTGGCTGTACTCATCCATGAGCGCGGTATTTTCTTGATAGGCCTGATTACCCATCTCGATAGCACCAGTGAAAAGATCCGCAGCAGCAGCAGACGAGCGCAGCGCATTACCCACACGAGCATCGGTCAGGCCCAGCTCATCGAGCACCGGCTGTATTGATTGTCCAGAGGCCTCCATCTGAGCCAGACCCTGAATGAAAGCCGTAATCGCCCCAGCCGCATCCTCTTTGAAAGCCTTCTGGAATTGGGAGCCGGTCATGCCCGCCGTCTGCGCGAACATATCGAGTGCGGACCCGCCCTCATCGACGGCCTTGCGCATCTCGATCATCACCGTCGAGAAAGCAGTACCGCCAGCTTCGGCCTCGATACCCACCGAGGAAAGCGCCGTGGCGATACCGAGGACATCCCCTTCGGTGAGGCCGATCTGATTACCCGCCGACGCAAGCCGCTGCGCCATATGGGTAATCTCAGACTCCGTCGTGGCAAAATTGTTGCCGAGCGCCACAATCGACGAGCCCAAATTAGAGAACTCGGTCTGGCTCGTGCCCATGATATTCGCGAATCGAGCTAGCGAAGTCGCTGCCTCATCCGCACTCATATTTGTGGAGGATCCGAGCGCGACCATAGACCGCGTGAAGCCCTCAATATTCGGGATCTCGATACCGAGCTGGCCCGCCGCCTCAGCCACACCCGCGATCTCCGCATGCGACGCCGGCATCTCACGCGCCATATTCCGGATCGACGTATTCAGGGCGTCAATCTGCTCAGGCGTTCCATCGACAGTTTTCTTGACACCAGCGAAAGCAGACTCATAATCGATAGCCGACTTCGCCATGCCACCAAAAGCGAGCGTCCCGGCAGTGCCCACACCAAGCATCGTGTTACCAAGCTGATCCCATTCAGCCCGCTGTAGCTGCATCGACTGGGCCATACGGCCCAGTCCGGTCTCTGCGACCTTCCCGGTCGCGTCACCCTTCTTGACCAGATCTTCCAGCGAGGACGAAGCCTGCCGCATATTGCTGGTGAAATCGGCTACGTTGGCCCTGAGTGTCACCATGACGGAGCGATTGGACACAGGTACCCTCCTCTATGTATTTATGAGAAAAGCCAGCCCCTAGAGGCTGGCTTCGTGAGATAATTCGTGCATGACTGAGGATGAGTATTGGGCACAGCGGGCTGAGAATGACCGCCGCCAGATTGACCTAGCAGAAGTCCAGGCCGAGCGTGCGTATGCCCAAGAGGAGTATCGGGCGCGTCAACGCCAACTCCTGCCGTGGAAGATCGTCGCCGGGTTCCTTGCTGTCCCGCTGATCATCCTCTTCGTCGCTGGGTTTTTCGCGATCGTAGCGGGCTAATTGTCGTCGCGGTTTGGTGCGCGGCCTTCAAGAATCGCCGCGATGGGGCGGGTATCGTCGATGCCCAGGACCACGCCCGGCTCCGGCTTCTTCTCCGAATCACGAGCCTTGTCCAACACACGCCGCACAAAACACGTAGATTCGGTGGCCTCAAACCAATCCTCATTCTCCGGATCCTGGGCGACCCTGCGCGGATAACCACACCCACACGGACACAAATCGCGTTCCATATAGGTCAGGCCGAGAGCCAGCAGGCGATCGACGTCAGTCCACTGCCCATCCTCTGTGACACCTAGTAGATGGAGTGGGGGCAGCCGCCATTCTTTCGCGGTCTGCACCGCGACCCGGATACTGCCCCACCGGCCTTGCTCTAGGCACCTCGCGATAAAGGGGCCGTGATCCCCGCAACCTGCACATTCGATTCCTCCAGCACCGACTTCCACGCCTGGAGAATCTTCCCGAACTGACCCGGCGACTTCTCATTCAGAACTTCGAGGATCTCCGCATTGAACCCGGCAGGTTCCTTGATCTGCTGCGCGATCACCCGGCAGAGTTGCGTCTCCTTGGAGAGCTTGTTACCGGCCGCGTCCTTGACATCCTCGACTGCTTTCCACCTGCGTGCCAAAGCCTCCGCCGACACGCCATCGATCACCACATCGAGAGCCGAAGCCACCTGAGCCTTGGTCAGCTCCGCCAGCTGCTCACGCAGCCGTGCACGATCCTCGGACGGACCCTGCATCTGATTCAGCTCCGCCAAACGCGTCTTGGCCACATCAATCTCAGCGGTCACCGCCATATTCCCATACAGGGTGACAGCCCTCTCGATCCCAGTCACGCCATTGATCCACGCCTCCAAATCGAGAGCGTTCGCCTTCTTGGAAAGCTCGGCCTCAACCTCCTCAGGTGTGCGCTCAGCCTCTTCAGGCTGCCCGATCTCATCCATGCTCATCTCATCCTCGACAGACATGTGGTCCTCTTTCTCTCAAAGTTTATGTGGTTCGTTTCTCGAGTGGTGACGGTGTGGGGCAGGGAGAAAGGAACCAAGAAAGAACCTGCCCCACACCGAGATTTGCTACGCCGCGAGCTCCACGTTGAGAGCCACGATCTGCACCGCCAACGGGATCGTCCGCTTGCTGTAGCCACTGAACCGATCCGACGGCGGCTGCGGGGAATCCGTCGTCACGCGGTAGATCGACACCAGTTGCTTCGCGGCGGCCGCCGTCGATTCGACGACACCCTCCCGCTCCACCAGAATCAGCTCGGTGCCCTTGGCCTTGAGAAGATCCCAGACTGCGTTGTCCGCAGCGGTCATGGTTCCGTCCTCGTTCAGGTACCAGAAAACCGTGAGTGACCCCGACGCGGCGGATGGGCCGAAAGCGTTGCCTTCACCCAGCACACACATCTCGACTTCATTCACGGTGGATGACCCGGTCGGGCCGAGCGCGTAATCCGATTTCATGATCGAGCACGACAACTTGGTCGCAGACGCCAGATCTGTCGCCTTCAAATTCTTGAGATCCGCAGGTTCGGTCGTCAGACCCCACAGCGTGATCTTGCCATCAGCGAGACTCTTGACTCTCACTTGGCCACCGCCTTCTTGGTAGTGGAGGGCTTGCCTCCGTGAGTGGAAGGGGCCGTGTCGATCTCCTCGAAATCGGCCCCGATGACTGGGTGACCCAGCCAATGCTCAGGAATCCTCTGCTCCTGACCCGTGTTTTTGTTGCGTACCCTGATGAATCCCATCAGGCACCTCCTAAAATTGTTGTGTCCAGACGCTGTAATCGTCATTCAAAATGTGTGGGTGAGTGCCGAGCCCTTCAATCACAAGATCCGGGTCAAAATAGACACGGCCCGTGGACTCAAACACCACATCAGACACATACCCGGAGCCATGCACACGGGTAGTGTTAAGGATTCCTCGTGTCTTGCGAGCCAACACACGCACCGACTCAGCCGAACCACCCACATGACGCACCATGAGTGAATCCGTCGCATCAGCACACGCCAACGCCACATCCGCACTCGGCTGACCCTCCGAGCCCATCACCAGCACATACGGCAGCTGATCAACCACCGATCCAGCGGTGAAATCCACCTCCGACGCATCTGTATCAAAAACCCGGACCCCAGCCCCAGCCAGCCGCGAGATGATCTCATTCACCGAAAATCAACCCCTCCGCAGCCTTCCCCAACTCCTCCAGAAACCTCGGGGCCTCAGCCTCCAACGCCCCCTTCGGGTCCGGGACCGTGCCACCACCGCCACGCGCGCCACCGAAATACGCGATATTCTCCAGCTTTCCGGCACCCACCGGCTCCGGGCCGACCTCGACACCATAGCCGCCGTCGATCTCATCGAAAGAGATCAGCGGAGCGAACTTGAAATGCCGGGACCGGGCAGCCTCATCGCGCATCTGGTTCTTGATATTCACGCCGCCCTTACGGACGACGGGAATCAAATGACGCTTCAGGCGGCCATCCACGGCGGTCATATCCGCAGCAAGAGACCGAACCTCGGCCATGTCCATGCTGATATCAGCCACCTTTAGACACCTCCTCCACGAAACACCGCAACGCCGTCGCGTGGCTTTTGTAGGGTGCCGGTACCGTGACACGCAGAACCTTGCCCGCAAGCATCGGATCCGCACTATCCGAAACCACATGCACCTCATCCCCCGGCAGGACCGCAAATGATCCGACTGGGAAATCCACGCGCGTCCGGGAAAGCGTCTGCTGTGAACCAGCAATATCCTTCACCTGCTCGAAAGCCTCATACGCTGCGATCTTCGCCTTGCCCTCATAAACCACCGAAAATGAGCGTGTCACCTGACCTGTTTCCGGGTCAGTGACCGGCTTACCCGCGTAGCGACGCACACGCACAGTCGTGGGCATAATCGACTCAGCAGCGCGGCGTCCTCGATAAATGACGCGACCGATACCCATCAGTACCCGCCATTCACATAAGTTTGGCTGGCGAATCGGGCACGCAGAGAATTCTTGACCCGGGCTGGAAGCTCCGTCACATCGACAATCTCCGAATCTCCGGTACGGTAGCCTTCTCGGAAATCATCGATCGACGTGTAGGCAAGGGAACGATCCTTCACAAGATAGCCGTCTTGAGCTGCGATCATGCCCGCCCCCACAAAAGAGCACACAAGAGTGACAATGTCGGCGGGCACAGTCGCATAGCCATAGGTGAGATTCACCGTGATATCACGGTGCTGGGCTCCCCACCCATTGGCACGCCAGAGACGACCGTCACGAAGCTTCCAATCAGACACAGGCTTACCATCCACCTGTACAGCGGTGACCGCAGTGACAGGCCCAACCGGTAGTGACAGGAATTGCTCCCACGTCCCCGCCAAATTGATATCAGCCGATACCCGCGTGATCGGGCACCCCGCAGCCTCACGCACCGCACTAGACACACTATCTAGCAGCGAATCCGCGAGACTGCGAGGCTCCACCGGAAGCCCCAGATTCTCCAGGTCCTCAATCGTGGCCAGCGGTTCAAGAGTCGCCATGATGGCCTCCTCTCACCCAGACATCACGGAGTCGGGGAATTCACCACCACGGTATCGACACCAGCGCCCGCCACGAATTCGCAGCTTGCGGTAGCCAAACCATCGGGGTAGAGGATCTTAGCGCCGTAAATGTTGAGACCACGCACGATATCCGCGAAGCGGTTCTGGGAGCGTAGAGCTTCCATCTCGGTCAGCTGATTCGCGAAAGACAGCGCCTCCGGAATACCCGCACAGACAAGGGACCGGTTTCCGGTCTTGACGATGTTGTTCGACAGGAGGATGTCAAAACCACTGGCCCGGCCAACGATACCGTTACGCAGAGTCTCCGAGGAACCGGAAGCATCTACGCGGGAGAAACGAGGATCGTTCTGAAGTGCCGAAAGGAAATCCGGGTCAATGATGACATACCGGCCATCGGTTGGCGCGTCCGCCTTATTGAGACGGTTCGCAAGATCCACCAGCACGTTGTATGCGGTGGTCTGAGACTCAGAAGGACGGCCCGTACCAGTACCGTTGATCACGGACACGTTGCCGAGACGATTCGCGGTCTGAGGCCCACCATTGGTGGCGGACAGGTTGTAGAGGCCCGCGATGTAGCGGTCTACCTTATCCTTGAGCTTCCACCCGGCACGCTGAGTTGCGGGAGACTGGAAATTACCAGCGGCCTGCACCCGATCCACATCATTGACACGGAAAGCGAAATAATCGCCCTGGTCAATGAGCAACTTTAGATTCTCGTCATCAAGATCTTCGATCTCAATATCCGAGTTCTTGTCGTAAGCCTTCACAGTCGGATCACTCACCGACGTAATATTGACGGTGTCACCCTTCTGCTTCAGCTCACCCTCATATTTGCGGTTCACCACGGTCGGCTGACCGAAAACGAGAGCCCTCTCAAAAGGAACCTGGACCTCGGCGGCCCACAGCTCAGGGACAAAATTCTCAATAGCCATCTTGGCTGCTCCTTACTTTAGGACGGATTCAGCAGATCCTTGAGCTGGCCCTTTTCCTTGGCCGCCATAATCTGCTGAGGGGTCATGCGTGCCAGATCGGCACGCGTCAACTGCGGCAGGCCTTGCCCCGTGCGGGCTCCGCCTTCGCCACTGCCCTCCGCCCGCGCGCGTTGCGCACCCAGGTAGGGCTTCTTCGTGAGCAGGTCATCAATCGCGGAAGCGATCGCGTCCTCACTCACATCACCGTTCTCATCGACTTCAAATTGCTTGAGGTCGAGGAAACGGAAAGCGTCAGCAGGGTCAGAAAGCTTCCCCTTCGCTGCCGCTTTCACTTCTGCCCGCACCATCCGGGCATTGATCTTTGCCAGCGCATCATCGGTATATGTCTGACTAGAAAGCTTGGACTCGGCCGCATTCGCGCGATCGCGTTCCGCCTTCCACTTGGCTTTCATCCGGTCGAGGGCCTGCTTGCCTGCATCCCCCAGAGATTCAGTTCCCTGAGCTTCGCCCTCGTCTCCATCATCGTCAGGTTCTGTTGGCTGGATGTTGAGGTTTTCCTCGCCATCACCACCACCAAGTTCCTCCGGGGTGATTTGCGATATCCAGAATTGGCGGGCTGACTTTCTCATCTTTTCTCCTTGCGAGATTCGAAGCGCCCGCGATTGCCGGGACGCTAGAAAATGTTTCCGCCAGTACGTAGCCAGCGGCGGTAATCGGTCTCCACTTTCGCGGCGACCTTCGGTGTGAGTGGACCCCCATAAGGGTTGCGTCCTTGACGGACCGCATCCCATCGGAGCTGGGCATCAAAAAGCCGCCTCTCGGCGGCAGTCATTGTTGCGACAACATTCGGGTCACGATTCCCGGTACGGACAGCTTCCTGGAAAGCCTGTGTTGCCCCGCGCCGGGTTCCACCGCGACCCATATATCCGGCGTAACCGACATTGTTCCCACGCAGCACCCCACCAGGGGTTTGACCTCCCGGGAGGATGTATCCGTTGGCTTCCAGTAGCTGGAGGGCCTCACCCCGATTTTTTGCCTGACGGTAGATACCTTCCGGGGTCAGACGCACATCCAGCCCACCCATGTGAGCACGCCGTGTGGTGCCTGTCAGTGTGGTGAGACCATCTTTCGCGGTCCGTCGGCGCGCGTTGTACACCTGGTAGATGTCCGCGCCGTCCCGGATTGCCTGCGCGTCAGATTCTCCCCAAAACTGGTTCTGCTCAGCTTCGGACAGTGACTCGAAATGAGCATACGGGTCAGTGATCGTTTTCTCCGAGAGACCGCGCGTGGTCTGCACATGGATACAGTCACAGCCAGGGTGCCGCGCAAATCCCTTATTCCACAGGTAGAACCTTCCTGCGAGGATCACGCAATCTGGGCATGTCTCACCCACAATCACACGGGTATATCCGACATTTTTCCGGGAAGCTATATCTACCGACTCGGCTTGCCGCCCCGTATCCGCCACCACTGTACGCAGAATCGTTGACAACTGCTTACCGGCAGAAGCCAAAGCCGCATCCACCGGGACGCCCTGCCCGATCAGCGATTTAGACCGCACCACCGGAGACCACAGGAGGCCTTCCATGCTGCGCCCATCAGGGGCAACCCCACCGAAAGCACTGGGGTTAACAAACGCTTCCGTAGCCTGATAAACCCCTTGCTCCGCCAGGGCGGCCGCCCCATATTCGGACGCGGACTCCGCGACCCGGACTTGCACATTAGACACAGCCGGGACAAGCTCACGCAGCAGGAACCGCCAAGAACCAGAAATGTTAGCCGGGCTGACTTGACGCCAAAGCTTAGAACCTGTTTTGGTTGCGAGAGTCTGCGCCGCAGCTACCGTGTCAGCGTGACGCTCAACCGCCAAAAGCATCGTTATTACCCAACCGGTCAACGATCGCCGCCACATCAGGGTCCGCACGCTCGGCCTTCAGCATCTCCAGAATCCGGGCACGATCCTCAGGCGGAACACCTTCTACCTCCATCAGATACTCAAACGGGTACCCGACTTGCCGTTTCTTGATCAACGAATCAGCCAATTGAGCATCCGACCGGATCGCGAAATTCGACCACTTGATAGCAGAAGGAACAATCAACGGCGCGTATGCACCGTTGCCCTGAGCCTCTGCCGTCAAAATAGCGACCTCCGCCAGAGACCCGGAGGTGAACAATCCGAAATCTTCACTCTTCTTCACCAGCGGAGTCTCAGTCGCTGTCAACGTTTCACCGTTGACGTTCGACAGACCCGAGTTCTGGATGAAATAGTGTGCCGGGATACGCGTCTGTGACGCGATATGACCCACAGCTATCTCGATAACCTGCGTGAAAACATCAAGCTTCGCGGCGTCCCACTGCCCGATCTTCGTATCCTGCCCGGTCAGCCACAGCATGCGCCCATGCTGGAGCTCCTTGATATCGACTGGCTTCTCACCAATTTTCTGTCCAGCATCATCAAGGATCGGCAGCTTCGGAGGCTCCTGACCCATCACCACACGGGCAGGGAAAGAAGCATGATCAGCCGAACCAAAAAGATACGCCCACAAGAGATTGATCGCGTTTTGCATCGCAATCGTGCCATGAATATCTGAAATAGGTCCACGCCCCAGACGCGGACGGTTCGGGATCTCCACCAACGGGACCCGCGAAAATCCATGACGGATCGGCCAACCATCATCAGTGCCCGGCTGCCACGGCTGCCATCCACCTCCCTGCGAGATCGACCGATGGGCACTACCCGGGATAATCACACCACCCGCAGAAATACCTTTCGAGGTGATCATCTGCGACACTCGCCGGGAAAACTTGTAGGCATACTCCGAGTCATAGAGCACCGCGTACTCCACCTCGTCGTCATCCACCCACGACTTCAGACCGAAAAGACGACGACGCGGATTCGCCACATCATGCTGCACAATCGACGTCGACGGATGCTCCCACGTGATCGTCGGGTCGCCATCACCAGAATCCGGCCACACCAAAACATTCGACCGCTTCGCGATGATCGTCTGGAGGAAACCCTGAGACGATTGGGACTCAAAACTGTTGACACCCCACGCTCTCCACAGGTCGTCTTCCCACTTCGCACGCTTCTTACCGGCCCGGAAATCAACGACACGCAGACGCTCATTCAAAGCATCAGGCGGGACACCACACCAATTATCCGAAAAACCGCGGTAACGATCCTTATGAAACTCAGACCACTCACGTGAGGCGAACTTCAGGGGCTGCTTGCCCTCATAGAAATCATCAAACTCCGTGATCTCAGGGCGCCGATTCTCCAACTGTGCATACAGCTTCTCCACCCGAGAAAGTGCCTGCTTAAAATCCAGCATCACACCACCTCTCAAGCGAAATACACGTACGCCGGGGAATCATCAACCCAGCCCGCCGCGCGCTGATCACACGCAGCCTCATGACAAAGAACCGAGGTCACACCCGCATCAATCTTCTGAACAGGGGACGGTTTCCCGATCCCATACCTGTCCATCGTCTTGGCGATCTTGCGCGCATTACCCATATGAGTAGTCGTGATCGGACAACCGTCATGAGAGATCAGACCATTCGCCAGATCCGACTCGAACCTGCGCAGCGCCGCATACACCGCGTTCACCCGCGAGTTCCCAGCCATCTGCCACGGAATAAAGATCCCGGGCCCATACTCTTGATCCCAGGTCTCGCCTTCGGTTTCCCACGAGGACTCATCACGAAAACCCGGGTCATAATAGAAACGAGCAATCTTAAACCTACTCGCCACCTCACCCATCGCAACATTGACCTCATCGCGCGGGATACGCCCGCCCCACTCTTCAGGACGCCAAATCGTCGGACGCTTATCCGGGCCATAGCGAGGTGTGAAAATGTGACCGTCGCGTGTCTCCAGCTTGATCGCGGTCCAATCATCATTCTCAGACCCATCAAAACCACCACATACCGGGGTACCGTCAGGAGGATTAGGCAACCAAACCTGCGTACGCACCAGCCCACGCCCCCTCAGGAAGCCACGCGCCCTGACCCTGCACCAGCCGATTCCCAAAAAACCGTTCCGCCTGCACCGGGTCACGCTTGATCAGCTTCGCAGCCTCAGACTCGATCGAATCAAGATTCACCCACCACGAGCCCTCATACACATACTTGAAGATCCTGCGACGGTTCGCCTTCAACGTGAAACTAATCGGGCGCCCATCATCATCAAGCAGATCCGGATTCAGATCCGGATTACGGTAGAAGACAAACGTGTCATCGTTGCCGCCCTCATAGGTGAGCTGAGCATACGAATTCTCAGTCGGATCCCACGCATTCGTGGTCAAATGCGAACGCCCGCCCATACCAGCCGCGCCACGCGCCTGAGTATCAGCAAACTCGATCATCGAATTTGACTTCGTATAGAGACCAGCCTCATCCTGCTCGGCATCCGAAATCGGATTACCGAGACGCGAATTAGCTTCCGAAGTCACCACATCGATACGGTCAGCATCATCCGACGCACTCAATCCGAGCACACGCATGAAACCCTTACGAGTCGCCAACACATGCCTGAGCGGCCCATTCTCCACCGAATACTTCAGCGGACGATACACATTAAAAGCCTGATCCTGGCTGAAAGCACCAATCTGAATCAACGGCGACGGATGACGCATACCCATCGGCTCACCAGGCTCATACACCCACTCGAACCCACACAAGCAGCCGTTATCCTCACACCGGTATTTCTCGCCACCACGAGCCCACCCAGCAAAAACCGAAGGACCAACAGCCTCAAAAGCCACCTGAGACGCCGAATACGGGCCCTTACCCGTCTTCTGGGGCCCCACAATCAACGTCCGCTGATAGTAGAACGCCTGATTCAAGATCGGGGGATTATCCGGCCCCACATCCTCAGGATGAACAAACTCAGCATTCTCACGAACCCTGTACCGATTCGCGTGACACCAAAACTGCCAATCCGCCATCTCATACGGCTTACCGCGAGTAAAACCTTGCGGCACCAACATATGGGCAGTGATCCACGCATCCCCAAGATCACCCAACGTCGGGAAATCAACAAGGAACTCCGACATTAGACACCCCGCAAACGACGAGGCCGCTTCTCCTTCGGATCGGCAGAGTGATCAGGAACCACCGCCATCGGCGGCGCATCAGCAGGCGCAATCATCCACCCATTCTGAGCTAGCCCCGCCGGAGTCAAACCAATCTGATCCGCAAACCGGTGCAAAGAATTCTTATCCGCAGCCATCGCATCTGGCGACTCACACAAAGCAGCCGTCCGAACCCACAAAGCCACAGAATACTGCCGCCAAGGTTCTTCCCTCCACACGACAGCTTGCGGCTGCCGCCACGCCCACTTCCACAGCTCCAGCTCACGATCCTCGCGAGACTCAGTAGCAGCCTCGTCAACCTCGCGAACCTTGCGCTTCTCCTCCTGATCCCACCACTCGTAGTAAACGACCGGTCGAGAGAGAGGAAACTTCGGAGCACGACCCTTGCAACCCTTCGCCGGAAGCTGCCTCAGCGAGAGACCACGCCCCTCAGAACGACCAGAACGAGGATCAGGAGCCGGACCAGAACGCAAACGCGAACCACCAGAAGTCATACCAAGTCACCGCCTTGCGCAGCATCGAAAGCCCCGCCTTGCGCAGAGCCAGAAACGGCCAAAGCCGAGAAATCTGAAACCTTTTGAACCCTGTCCGAAGTTTTCCGACCTCACCGGCGGTGTCCTCTTATCATGACCCCGGGGGTCACCCCCCTCGTGCTATAGTGGCCGTGCTATATTGAAAGCCCGTGCTATGTTGTGTGCCAGCCTGCGGGTTTGGTGCGGGCTGTGTGTCTGTCGTGGCATGGTTTGCAGAGTCCGCGGCCGCGTTGTGGGTCGTTCGGGTTGAGTCCGAGTTCGATGAGGTCGACGCGTTCGATTGGATAGTGATCTGCGATTGTTGATTGTGCTGTTCGGCAGAGAACGCAGATTGGGTCTCGGGTGAGGACTGTCTCCCGGAATGCCTGGTGGCCCTTGGTGCCGTAGGGGTTGCCGTGGGGTCGGCGTGCTTTGTCTGCTTGTGTGCGGCAGGTTGGGCATTGTCCTCGTCCGGTGTGGAGTGTGGGGCAGCCTGGTGTGGAGCATACTCGGAGGGTCATGGTGTGTCCTGGTGGCTGGGTGTGGTGGTTGTCCGGGGCGTTGCCGTCTCCTGTGCTATCGGGACGCGTCTGCGGTGTCCACATCGTGTGCACATGTAGGTGTCGCATGAGCATGCCAGTGTGGTCTCGCATACCCAAGCTGGGTGTGTGCATGCCATGGCGTGCACCTCCCTGGACGTGGCGATACCCCAGCTGCTAGCCGGTGGCTAAGACTGGGGTATCGGCGTCTGGGCACACTCCATCCCCAGATGTGTAAACAGTACTATACCCTGAGGGGTATTGCAAGTTGGGTGACGTGGTCGAGGTAGACGTGTCCGTTGTGGGTGGTGAGGTGGCCGCGTGTGATCCAGTTGTGGATTGCTTGTCTGCTGCATCCGGTGATGTGGGCGGCTTGGGCTTGGGTGACGAGGATGTGTTGTTGGCTGAGTATTTCGCGTTGGGTGTCGGCTAGTCCGTCGTGGGTGGGGGTGATGATCCAGGCGCGGTGGCAGGTGGGGCAGGTCCAGAGGTCGGGGAGACCAGAGTTTGTGGGGTGGCGTTCGATATGTGTGTTGCAGTGTGGGCATTTGCGGTCGGAGCGGTCTGGTCCGTAGCCGGTCATGCACGCTATTTTGTGGTGCACTGTGGAGATGATCTGTTGTGCGTCACGCCAGCCGGGATAATTCTTTTCGGCCCATGCGGCGCGGCCCCGTAGCCAGGTGGCGGGCTGTCCGGTCATGGATCGTGTGACGGTTTCGCCGCGCACGCCTGCCCATTCGTGGACGAGGTCAACCAATGGTTCGAGAACGCCGTTGACGCCCTCTGCGCGTGTGACGGCTCGCTCTGATGGACCGTCGAGGCTGAGCGACGCCGAGGCACTCACAGGGTCGTAGGTGATTCCCGAGATTCCCATGATCGTGGAGAGCACGTCAGGGATGAGACGGGCGCGTTCGGTGATCTCGGCGAGTTGTTGGCTGGTGTCCAAGGTTCTCCCCTTGTGGCTGGTCGGGGGTGGTGTGTCTGGTCTCGATTATACCCCTACCCCGCAATAGTATTTGGGATCGTGCAGGGTAGGGGCGTCATCGTGGTTTGGTGGTGTGGTTAGGTTCCGGGCTCCCAGAGGACGGTGGCGGGTAGTGCATAGGTTGTCATGGCTGGTCCTTTCTTCCGCATACGTCGCAGATCCAGCCGCCGTTTCCGTCACCGTGGAAGCTCACGATGGTCGAGGTGGACCGGCAGTCGCAGGTGAGCCAGGTGAGGAGTCTGGCTGGCCAGTGTCCCCACGTGAAGAGGACGATCTTGTCGATGGCTCTGTACGGGAAACTAGGCATTGGGGCCTCCTTCCGCGATACGCGCGGCGCGCTCATAGGCCGCTACTCTTCCGATTTCGTGGTGATCAGCTGGGAGACGACCATATGTTTTTGGATCGATCTGATCCTTCTTGCGTCTAATATCGGCGGCGACCTGTGCCCGGATCTGCTTCTCGATGGCCGGGCGTACCGTGTCGATGATTTCCTCAACCATAGGGGTGAGGTTGATCGTGGTGTGATTCTTGATGATGACCTTCACGTGGTCGCCGACAAGGCCGATCGGATTCTTCTCGATGGCTTCTTCTGGTATCTGGGTCATGACTGGGTCTTTCTGAGTTGAATGAATTTGCCGGGGATGGTGCAGGTAGCGAGACGCGCGGTGTCTTCCGGCCCGTACGCGACGAGCACCGAGGGGGCGCCCGCGTTTGCTCTGGCTCGTGTCCCGTCCGGGTGGTGGAAGTGGAGTCGCCCGTATAGGAATCTCACGGCGGTGGCTTTCTTCCAGACTTGTTCCACGAAGCCTTCCGTCTCGGTCCTTGCGAAGATCAGCGCCGTTCCGTGTCCGTGATCGGCGAGCTTGTCCAGCCATTGCCAGACTTCTTGCCCATAAGGCGGGTTCAATCACACCCGTCCCTCCCACGGCGTGGAGAGTCCATCATCGGGCAGGCAGATTAGCTGTCGGGCGGTGTTCCATCCGGGGTAACCGCACGGGTCCAGATCGAACGGTCCGAGCGATTCGGTGACCTCCAGAGGTGTCAGCCATGTCGTGCTCTTCGCCCGTGTTGACTGATGCGACCCCATGGCTCTACTCATCCTTCTTGCCTTTCCTCGGTGGTTGGCGTGTAGTCACTCATTCGCCGTCCTCCTTGATGATCCAGTCGGCCATGTCCCTCATCCATTGGCCTGGATCCTCGTGCATCCAATCGCGCCGTTCGATCACCTCTTGTCGGCCGGTCTCTCCTTCGACGTGTGCGGCGGATTCGCAGATGTCGGCGTTGTGATCTAGTTCGTCGGCACGGTCAGCGAGATACCGGACGATCTGTTCGCCGATGTTTCCGTACAGGTCTATGAAGCCATAGTCGATGATGGTCTGGGCGAGTTCTTCGCTGGTCAGGCTGTCGTCCTTGGCGTTGTCGATGATGATCGTCAATCTTTCGAGTGGACCGATACTCATTTTCCGTCTCCTTCTATGAATCGTGCCGACTGGAGTACGCCAATGATGAATCCGCTCCTCCAGATTTCGGAGCTCTGGTTGCTGGGTGGGTTCAAGTTCTCTCGCAGCTCGTCCGCCCACTTACGTCGGAGGTGAGGCTCAGCGGCTTCAATCATCCACTTTGCTACATCCCCCTCATCCGCCTTGTCGATGCTCTCCACATATGCCGTGTCGTTGGGGACATGGCACACCGCGCCGTAGGTGGCCAGCTCCCTGTTAGCCGCTTCTATCGCGGCCTCCATATGGTCAGTCATTTCGTGTTTTCCTTTGCTACAGTAGCGGCCCGGTGTGCGTTCAGGCGGGCGGCTAGTTCGGCTTTACGAGCGTCACTGAGTTGCACGTTTCGCTTGGCCCCTGTGGTTGGTGCCCACCGGTTGCGTTCGATGGTGAAGATTCCGTGGGCTTCGGTTCCTCCAGGCTTCTCCGTGAATCGTGGATCTCGGCGGAGCTTGCCGAGGTATCCGCGTTGGAAGGTTTCGATGGTGCCAAGGTGGTCACCATCTGAGGTTGTGATGATGGTTTCGCGTTCCAGTGCTCCGTCTGGTGCTGTAGCGTCCATTTCTTGGTCCTTTTCGTCGAGTACTACTGTGTGTTTTCAGAATTTGGGGGGCCGGGTGGTACCTGTGCCTACCCGGCGAGAGTTTGCCTCTGGGAACGCTCTCCTAGAACGGGGGTAGCGGGTCGGGCTGTCCCCAGAGTCCGGACTGTCCAAGATTCCCGGCAGGATCTTGTGCGCCGTTCTGGGGGCTGTTCATGGCCGGGGTAGTGAATCCACCCGGATTCTGGCTGTTAGACCCGGAGAACGCCGACTGCGGAGCCTGAGAGGGTTGTGAGCTGCCTTGGACCCGGGTGACTTGGGCGCGTGCATAGCGGAGTGATGGGCCGATCTCATCGACCTGGAGTTCGATGGACGTGCGCTGCTGTCCGTTGTACTCGTAGCTGCGTACCGTCATGCGGCCAGTGACGACAACCCGCATCCCCTTCGTGAGGGATTCGGCAACGTTCTCCGCATACTCACGCCACACCGAGCAGCGGACGAACATGGCTTCGCCGTCCTCCCACTGGTTGGTCTGACGGTTCAGGCTGCGGGGCGTAGACGCCACGGTGAAGCTCGCGACAGGAGTGCCGGAGCTGACGTAGCGCAGCTCGGGATCGCCGGTCAGATTACCAACGATAGTGATTACCGGTTCGTTTGCCATGGTTCAGATTCCTTCGTTTTGGTAGAGGTCGGTTAGGCAGGAGGTGGAGCCGTCGCGGGCGAGAATCACGCGGCCCTGGGGGCCTTGACGGTTCTTCGCGATAGTGACCACCAGGCGTGTATTGTCGGGGACGAGGGCGCCATCTGGGCCGGTTTCTTGCGGCACGTGCAGCAGCAGTACCGCATCGGCGTCTTGCTCGATGGACCCGGATTCACGCAGGTCAGCCAGAGACGGCACACCGTCACGCGCCTCGCTGGCGCGGTTGAGCTGCGAGAGCGCGATCACGGGGCAGTCGAGTTCTTTGGCCATCACTTTGAGCTGGCGGGACTGCTCGGCCACGATCTCGTGACGTGGGCGGCGCGAGTTCCCGCCACTCATGAGCTGGAGATAATCCACCACGACACCGGCAAGTTTGCCACGCCGTGACAGGCTCCGGGCATGCGCCCGCACATCCATCACAGTGATAGAAGACCGGTCATCGATCGACACCGGCAGCGCCCGGATGGCGTCAAGCTCACGCCCGATGGCCTGCCATTCCAGCTCGGACGGTCCACTGAAATTTCGTGACGATCCGGTCAGGTGCTGGAGGGGGACACCGGTGTATTGGGCGAGGACGCGGGTGTGGAGCTCCTTGCGGGTCATCTCCAGCGAGTTGACTGCGACCGGGCCGATGTGGGCCAGAGAAAGCGCGGCCTGTAGCCCAAGGATCGACTTGCCCACACCTGGACGGGCACCGACGACGTAGAGTCCGCCGGGTCGCCAGCCTTGCAGCCTGTCATTGAGTGATCCCCATGGGGTCTCGTAGATCACTGACCGCTCCGCGAAGCTATTCACGGTGTCGTCGATCTCGTCACCGATCATGTGCCCCTGCGGCCCATCCGGTTCGGCTGAATCGATCAGGTCCCGCACCAGCTCCAGTGCCTCGCCCGCGTCATCGGTTGATTCGAGCATCTGGTGCGAGCGTGTGAGGGCGTCATTGAGGCGACGCATTTGGGCGAGGTTGCGGAGACGGTCCCCCAGCTGGGGTGCCATCACCGCGGGTGAGCCCGCCTGGTAGGCGTCGAACAGCCAAATGCTGTCGATCTGGCGGCGCTCCACCTCGGGGATGCGGGCCAGGTTCGCGGCCACGGTCTGCACGGTGACGAGCTCGCCGGCTTCATCCATTTGGGTGATGAGCCGCCATAGGGCTGCATGACGCAGGTCGGTGAAATGCTCCGGGAAGATGCCGGTGAGGTCGAGGAGGGCGGTGCGGCCTGCCATGGCGCAGCCGATCACAGCACGTTCAAGGTCCGGGTTCACAAGCTCAACCATTGCTACCTCCCCGTGGCAGTGGAGGAGAAACCTCCAGATACGCGTAGGGATCGGCTACGGTTTGCTTCGGCCCGGTTTGTGGTGCCTTGCGTTGAGCGGCACCGCGCAGCTGTACCCATTTCTCGCGCAGCTTGGACATCGATCGGATGTTGGTCCGCCAAAACTCGTCCTGGAAAGTGAAGTCGATAGCAGCCTTCACTTGATCGACTGCGTGCCCGTCTTTGTCGAGGAGGAGGCGTGCAGCGGTGAGGTTGGTTTTGGTCCGGGAGGGGAGTGGGATTTCCGCCTCTTTGAGGGCTGCATCGAGGTAGTCGAGAATCTCTTGAATGTCGGTCCGGTTTGCCCACTCGGGCAAAACGCGACTATTACTTATATTCTCTTCTCTTCTCTTCTCTTCTGCATTGCGGTTCGCATTGCGGTTCGCATTGCGGTTCGCATTGCGGTTCGCATTCTTTCCCCATCGAACGGCGGCTCCTTTCTTCCCTGCTTCTGACTTTTGGCGCACCTTGTCGCTTGGTGTCTGGTGGTCTAGAAAGTCCTTTACTTCCGCCATTCCGCCCGGTTTATTGATCCACATTCCCGACTCAAAAAGCGCAGTGATTGCGACCTCTTCGTCGGGCTCTGTGACGCCGACGATGGCCTTGACTGCTGAGACTGGAAATTCGCCGTCAGTGCTCCCCTGGACGCAGTACAAAATGCTTGCCATATGGCACTCTCTCGCAAGTCGCATTGCGGTTCGCATTGCGATTGGCAATGCGTTTGGCATTGCGGTTCGCATTGAGCGTTCGATCTGGAACCACTTCCGGTTCATCATGTAACCAGCATCGATCTTCGCCCACGGACGCTTGTCTGCCATCTCGCCTCCTTTCTAGAAGGGCACGTATTGGTCGGTGATGACGAGCATGAGGGCCCGCATCCGGGGTTTGAGTGTGCGGTCTCGTGCTGGTCTGCCGTAGCCGATCAGGTGCACGTATTCGCTGGAATCGTCGGGTAGGATCCGGGCGTCAACGAGGCCATCGATGGCGGCTTTCACCATCGGGGCTATCGCGTCAGCATCCGGCAATACTCCGCTTTTGACGTAGGCGCGGGCGAAGATCGCGGCCGGTCCGATCACTGGTTCCAGATTCTGGCGGGCGAGGATCATCGCGTCATGCCGGATCTGGTGCTTCCGCTTCGCAACCTGCTGGTAGTGCAGCCTGTTGTTCTGTAGAACCCACGTGCTGGGATCGATCGGGATCATGATATGTTGGCTCACTTTTTCGGCCTCGAATCGATCCATGCCGCGATGCCGACGAGGGCGAGTATGACGCCGCCGAGGGTGATGGTTGCGAGTAGTAGGTTCATTGGGTGGCCTCCCAGATGGTGACTCTTCTGGGCCCTGTCCTGTCGATCCCGGCCGCGTGGACCATACCCTTATCCACAAGCTCTTTGCGGGCTGTCCTGAGCCTGGACTCGGAGTGCGTCTGTCCATCGCCATGAATCTGTATCTCGCGAGCGATCTCTGGGTCAGTCATCGGTCCCCGCACCCTCAGAGCCGAGAGCACGGCCTGCTGGGACGCGTACATCTTGCCCTCCCCCACACTCGCTGCCGCCTCATGACTCGTGGCCGGGTCCGTGCTACGTGCGTGCGCCCTCATGCCGTCTCCCCTCCCCATAGGTCGAGCACTCCTTGCGAGAGGCGACGTGCCGCGATCTCGCAATACGTCTCTTCGAGCTCGACACCGACAGCGCGTCGCCCGAGTAGCTTGGCGGCCACGAGAGTGGAGCCACTACCTGCACATGGGTCCGCAATGGTTCCAGACGGGCACCTATCGATTAGATGCTCCATCAGTCCTAATGGTTTTGGTGTCGGGTGGCCGATAGTAGCTACAAGCCCGTGGGGGTTAGAAAGGCATTCGCGGTTCTTGATCACACTTCCTCGGCGAGGATGCCTACCATTTTGCTTCCAACCTTTAGGACTTCCGCCACGAGCAACGGTCTGGCCCATCACGTAGATTTCTTCATGCGTCGGAGACCAGGGCAGGTGCATGCTGCCAAGCCCGTTCTGCTCTCCTTTATCCCAGATGAGTGTGGACAGCACGTTTTCAGGCTTAGGGACACGCCAGCTTCCGAATACTATGGCTGGCCTTTCGTCACCCCACATTATGACGACTAAATCACGCACCGCTGTGTCTATATCGTTGGAAAGAGGTTGAGATTCCAGCCGCCTTGAATAGCCGCTCGCAGCTCTGGACCTATATTTGATTCCGTATGGCGGGTCGGTAACGAGCACATCAGCTCCGGTCCACCACTCGGGATGCTCCAGGCAATCCCCGTGGTAGAGCGTCACATAATCATCCTGATAATAAGGCTCAGTCATGCTGCCTTCCCTTCGCCGATCTGCTGGACGATCTGTGTGTATGCGATTTTCCATCCGCACGCCACGGTCCCGGCGTTGCCGCTTCCAGCCGTTCTTTGATTGGCTCAAGATCGAGAGTCATCACTCGCTCACCTCCCCGGTGAGTTGGTTGGCTCGGGCGGTGATCTGCTCCTGCTGCACGGTCGATGCGCGACTCCACATGGCGCGCAGGGTCTCGACATCGGTGCAGGCCGATATCTCCGCATCCGTGAGCTGGATTGCCGATCTCTCGGTGAGCGGCTGGATCGTGAATGGCACCGATTTTCCACGCGTCAGGCGCAGCGGCCCGGTGAAAGGTGCATCGAGCCCGGACATCGACTCGATGCGTAGCCCACCCACTGCTTGCCCTGCATATTTCACATCCGGGTCCCGGTACAGGGTAAGTGCCTGACCGGTCCATTCATCCGACTCGTTGCCCCAGATCGCGGCGATGAATCGGCCCATTCCCTTCGAGACATGCCATGGGCGTTGCGGGTACTCGCTGGTCGTGATGACCAGCTGTCCCTCGGCGCTGATACCAGCGCCGGTCACGTGAATGGTGATTGGCCCGGCCAGTGCGTCATCTGCATTGAGCTGGTCACTGCGTGGCTCCAAGGCCTTCGTCACATCTACCATGACATTCCCTCCATCAGGTCAAAATTGGTGGGCTCAGTGTCGGGCATCCCCGCGGTAAGCCGCTCGAAATCCTCGACGATAAGGGAAGCCTTCTCCTCAAAAGCCTCGACAGCGGTGAGGATCGCGTCCTGCCACCGCTTGTCTGGCGTCACGCGCTTCACATAGAGGGGCATCCCGCCACAGAAAGAGACATAATCAATCCATTTCCTGCCTGATACGAGGAGCCCGCATTGAAGCTGAGCCATATTCTCGGGCGGCACCTTGTCCGTAAGGATCGTCTGCATCTGCTTCTTCTGGCGGCGGGACTTGATCTCGATCAGACCGTCCTCACCCACCAGCCCATCGGGTGAATAGCCGATCCTGTAGCCGTCAACCTCACGGGTCATGAAACCGATCTCTTTCACTGGCGCATAATGCTCCGCATACAGGCCTCGAATGATCGGCTCCTCGTAGGTGCCGCGCTCCATATCCCTGTTCGGGAAAACCGGTTCAATAATGCCGGTGATTCTCTCCGCAGCCAGCGACAAGATCAGCGCACGCGATTTGTCATTAGCCGCTGGTTTCACTGTCGATGGCGTGATCAGCTGGCCAACCACTGATGCAGTAATAATCCCGCGCCGTGCTTCCAGCCACTCCGGGCTGCCCTGCTCCAGGTCCTCGAATATCTTGAGGCTCATGCTGCTACCTCTCCGTCGCTGATGATGATCGCTCCCTCGTCGGCGTCACCGACTCTTTCGATCCAGAGCTGGAAATCGTTTTCAGCGACCTGCTCACGCAGCGCCGTCATGGCGTCGTCGTCTAGCAGGGAGCCGTCCTTGATGCGCAGGACACGCAGCCGCGGATTCATAGCCATCGCCATCGCGACTGAGACACGAATCTGTTCGGCGCTTGATGCCTGCGAGAATGGAACGCCATTGTAGGTGACGCCCGCGTCATCGAAACCAAGTCCCTCGACGGGGAATGTGGCCGACGCGAGAGCTTTCTCCTTGTGCTCGTCCAGCTTCCTGATCTTTTCCGTCAGCAGCTCGTAATCCCGGCGCATATCGTCCTTGTGTTTCGCCTGCTTGCGCGCCCCGTTGTTCGCCCGGATCTTCTGGTTCAGTTCCTCCACGCCCTCCAGCTCGTCCTCCAGTGGAGAGACATCCACCTTGACGAACTTCTGCATGGCCTTGAGCTTCATCTCCGCGCGTTGCGAGGCCGCGTACAGGCTTCCCTCGGCATCACTGAGCTGCTGACGGAGCGCATCCACGTGCGCCTCCATCTGCTCGACCTCGCGCGTCGTCGCTTCGTAGTCGCTCATCGCGTCGTCGGCCCGGCGATTCTGCGCCTCCGCCTCGCGGATCTGACGGATGATGTCCTGCGCGCTCGTCTCCTCCACAGGCAGGTCATCATCCACGTGCACGTCTCCGATGGCTTTGCCGCGCCGCCCAACCTCGGACCGCTCCGCAAAGAACACAGCACGCTGGCGGGCAAGCTCGTCAATATCGATCCCCAGATCAACCAGCCCAAGCAGCGCCTCGCGCTGATCCTTGGCCGAGAGCCGCGTAAACTCCAGCGGGTCAAACGACAGCCTGCCCACGAGAGCATCCAGCATAGATTGCGGCGAGGAATACGAGGCGCCCTCAGCGTTGGTGACCTTGAGACTCGTGCCCTTCCGCGTCCACGAGCGGGTGATCACCAGATCCCCGAGATCGAGACGCACAGACGCCTTCGATTCGCCCTCACGGATCGGCAGTGTCGTTTCCTTCGCTGCCTTGCCGCCACCAAGAGCCAGCCAGATAGCATCCAGCACCGAGCTCTTGCCCTGGGCGTTCCGTCCGCCGATCACCTGGAGTGTCCCATCCGGGCGGATCTCCACGGCCTTCAAACGCTTCACGTTCTCGGCCTGCAATTCAACAATCTTCATGAAAGTTCCTTTTCTTCCTCAATGAGTGCTTTCCGGGCGGCATCCAGGTCCGGCTCTGGTGGCTCTGGTCCGTCGTATATGGCTGTCTGGGCGTCGATTTCTACGGCGATGGCGTCGCTCCGGCGGAGCTTGAAAGTGTCTGCTCCGAAAGTGACCACAACGTCCCAGTCTTCGGGGTCGCCGCATGCTTCCACGCTGATAGGTCCGACGAAGTATCCGCCCGCATCCGTGAGCGCCCGCCCCTGGTTTTCCCGCTGCTGGCGGGCAGAGTCCTCATCCAGCACCCGGGACGAATACCCATCTCGTAGGCCCGCCCGGTAAGCTTCCTCGCGGGCTTTCCGCAGCTCTACCGCATGTGTAGCGGCGATCTTGTCGATAATGTTCATGCCGCCATCAGCCTTTCTGCTGCCTGTCGAGCGCGATAAAAACATTTCTGGCAGAAGCCCCGGCAGTAGTGGGTGGGCCTCTCCGGATGATCCGGATTGGAGCGTGCACGCATCACCTTCCGGCACCGATGACAGCGCTTGCCGGAATAGACCGGCTCACTGCCTCGCCGGATGGTGGGGGTCGCGAGGAGGATCCGCCCCATCTCGGCTTCCGGGTCCTGATCTACCGGGCGGCGGCGCTTCTCCCGGGTGCGGCGAGCCGTGCGCTCTTTCCTGTTTTCGCCAGCGACCACACTATCCGGCAGGTCATACCACGCTTTCTCGATACGGTCCATCTCTGCCCGGCAATCCTCGATCACCGGGCATTTCGCGCAGAGTGCTTTCGCCTCAGCCTCGAAAGCCGGTGCCTCCATCAGGAAATGCTCACCGGCACAGGCTGCACGGTCACGCCAATGTTTATCCATGGTTTTCCTTCCCCACGTCCTGGCGGTTCATTTCCCGTAGCACCCACACCGTGAGCGGGATCGCCGGGATAGCCAGCAGCGACACAATATGCAGCAGGCCGATGATTATCCACCAAAAGATTTCAGGCATTGAGAATCGCCTCCATGACTTCGCCGTTCTTGAGCGTGTAGTAGGTGTCGGGCTTGATGGTGTCGCCATCGACCTTTATTGCCTGCACGCCGAGGACGGTGAGGTTGCTATCGCGCTCGGTGAGCACGAGCCATGAGCCAGTTGGGCCTTTGGCTTTCCCGATGCCGAGGACGGCGGCGATGGCGTTGGGGTCGGTGACGTTGGCGGCCGCGTGCGCCCCGTATCCGGTGGTGGCGGCGTTCGCCCGGTCTCCGGTGGTGACCGCGTGCGCCCCGTATCCGGTGGTGGCGGCGTTCGCCCGGTCTCCGGTGGTGGCGGCGTGCGCCCGGTCTCCGGTGGTGGCGGCGTTCGCCCAGCGTCCGGTGGTGGCGGCGTGCGCCCCGTATCCGGTGGTGGCGGCGTTCGCCCAGCGTCCGGTGGTGGCGGCGTTCGCCCAGCGTCCGGTGGTGGCGGCGTTCGCCCGGTCTCCGGTGGTGGCGGCGTGCGCCCCGTATCCGGTGGTGGCGGCGTGCGCCCCGTATCCGGTGGTGGCGGCGTGCGCCCCGTATCCGGTGGTGGCGGCGTGCGCCCCGTATCCGGTGGTGGCGGCGTTCGCCCAGCGTCCGGTGGTGGCCTTCACTCCTTCCGAAGCATCAGCCTCATCCGTCACACGATTCCAAATCGCCTCCACATGAGCCTTTACCAGGCCGAAGACATTCGCACTCGCACCGACCGTGATCTTACGAGCAGCTACCTTGGAGTCGCCCCCAGATTCTTCAGTGAAATCTTCGATATCGACGACCCGGTACTGGTTTCCATCACGCAGCGGATAATAGGTGAGGACATCCAGAGGCAGTGCGCAAGCGTGAAAACCACTGCCACACAGGACTGCTTCCTGTTCCTGCTCGTAGGTCTCACCCTCGACATACTGGAAGCCTCGGCACTGCATGTCCTTGTCGAAGCCCTTATAGAAAGCCCGGCCTGGAGAATCAGCATTCGTTGTCATTGAAAAGTTCCTTTTCTGTTTCTTTTCTTAAGAGTTTTTCTTCGTCAGCGGCTCAAAAAAGACCGCCTTAGTGTGGAGAATGATCTAAAAATTGAGGATCGCCTCCATCCACTTCCCAAGCGCAGCATCAGTGACGATCCACCTACCACGCATATCTTTACGGGCCTCCAGCGGCGGCAGCTCACCCGCGACGGCCTGAGTTTTCGCGCAGCATTTCTTGATCGTCTGCGGGTCATACGGCACCACATCCGCGGCCTGCTTCACCGTCAACCACCGCATCACGCGACCTCCTTCTTGTGTAGCCACTTGCCTGCTAGGTCGCCGATGATGTTGGGGTGCAGTGCCATGTGGGCTTCACACAACGCGGCGGTTGCTGCCAGTGACGGGCGGCGGCGGGTGACTTCATCGCCGCGAGCTTCGGGCCAGCCCTCATCTTGACTAATCAAAGCTTTGAATTCGTCGAGTGTGCCATCCCAACAGCCGACTCGAAGGTGCCATCCTTGCGGGGTGGGGATGAAGATGGTTTCTCCGGAGGGGAGTCCGTGCAGGTGCAGGATCCGGGCAGAGATCGCGGCCCAGCTCAGGTTGGCCCCGTGCAGGTCGGCCCAGTGCAGGTTGGCCCCGTGCAGGTCGGCCCAGTGCAGGTCGGCCCAGCTCAGGTTGGCCCCGTGCAGGTTGGCCCCGTGCAGGTCGGCCCAGTGCAGGTCGGCCCCGTACAGGTTGGCCCCGTACAGGTTGGCCCCGTGCAGGTTGGCCCCGTGCAGGTTGGCCCCGTGCAGGTCGGCCCCGTGCAGGTCGGCCCAGCTCAGGTTGGCCCCGTGCAGGTCGGCCCCGTGCAGGTTGGCCCCGTACAGGTCGGCCCCGTACAGGTTGGCCCCGTGCAGGTCGGCCCCGTGCAGGTCGGCCCCGTGCAGGTCGGCCCCGTGCAGGTCGGCCCCGTACAGGTCGGCCCCGTGCAGGTCGGCATCGGAAGCCACCGGACGCTCGCCACGCCCACGCGCACCCACAAGCCGACTGGTAAGATCATCTTTCGAGAGGTTCTCAGACACTTCGGTTTCCTCCTGCTTGCCACTCATGCTGCTGCTACCTCGCCGTCGATCTCGGCCGCCACGATCTGTGTGCCATGGAAAGGGATTCTGGTAACATCAGTCATTGAAATAACTGCCTTTCAAATTGTTGTTTCGCTTGCCGTCGCCTCTGCTAAGGCGGCGGCTTCCTTTTGCCCATCGGCGCGCAAAGCCTTGGCGATTACCT
This sequence comes from Actinomycetaceae bacterium L2_0104, assembly GCA_047501485.1. GTDB lineage: Bacteria > Actinomycetota > Actinomycetes > Actinomycetales > Actinomycetaceae > Ancrocorticia. Next base: position 36,642 of record JAZDRN010000019.1, read on the forward strand.
CGGTAACCGCTCCCACCCAATAGGGCGTAGCGGTCTTTACCCCGGTCTCAACTCGGCTTAGGTAGGTGGCCGATACTCCCGCCATCTGAGCCGTCTGTTCGATGGTCAGCCCGGCCCTAATACGCAAAGCTCGGAGAGCCTCGCCGGGAGAAATCTTTGTATTGCCCATACCCAAGAGCATAGCCAGTCTTGCGTAATTAACGCAACCTACAATCGAATTATTGCAGCTCGACTTGTGGTTGATACGCAAGAATGGTTAGTATTGACGCGTGAACAAGGAACGAGATACCCAAGAATCCGCACACGCCCCGGATATGACAGAGCAAGAACGCTTGTCCTATGCGGCGCAGCTGCGTGGGGCGCGAGTAAAGGCCCGCCTCACACAAGCAGAAGTGGCAGAGCAGGCGGGCATCGCCACCAATACATACGCCTCGATGGAGAACGGTTCGCGTGTCCCTCAGGCCGAGAAGTTGTGGGCTGCGATGCTCGTTCTCGGTCTGCAACCACACTCAGAGGATCCTGAATGGCTGCTCGAATGGTGGGCCGTGATGAGGCCGCTCATTATGAATCTTCCTCGTGAGACGCGTGGCGTCGTCATGTGGAAAGTGGTGCAAATACTTGGGGATGCCGTTGCTAACGGTGGGCTCCCCGAATCGACTTTGCGGTCGGTGCCACAGCAGGACGATTACGACCCCGCTGCGCTCAATCCGGGATACTCGCCCGATGATGAGAATTATGGGGATTGAAATCGTGTCGGTGCTGACGGATAGTCTTCCATCATGGAGAGTCTGAGCATAGATGCCCTGCTCCAATGGTTCGAGGAGCAGGGCATCACTGTTATTGTCAGCGACTGTGGTGAGGACTGGGGACGATACTATCTCCGCTATGGGCTTGTTATCATAGCGCCTAGACTCCGTGACGCACAGAAACTAGCGGTACTTCTCCATGAAGCGCACCATGTGCAACGCGGAGACGACGGACACCAACCACTTAAAGTTGAACAGGGTATCAACGAGAAAGTCGCGGCTGCACTCATAGATCCCTCCAAATACATGGAAGCGGAGGAGAGGTTCGGTTGGCATAGCGGGGCGATAGCTTCCGAGCTCGATGTGCCCAAATGGGTAGTCAAGGCTTACCGTCGATCATTAGAACGCATTGCGGCATGAAGAGCAGATGAAACAGGACGAGTCCTAGCTTCCCTCCCGCATCGCACGTGAGCTCGGCGTCACGCCAACACTCGTGTCCGCCTATCAGCAGATCCTCGCAGCAGCCGCATAGAAAGAAAGCCCCCGGCGACGATGCCGGGGGTAGTGGTTGTTTCCTACTTGAGAAGCTCAGAAACCTCATCCGAGTACTCCGGGCACATGACATCCGCCGACGCCTGCATGATGGCACCACCCCCAGCATCCACCATGCCGGGATATGAAGCTTCTAGGGAGCTAATGACCTCGGAAACGCTCGTCTCCTCAAAAAGATCGCACGTCTGCTGCGCCACCTCGATAATCTCCTCATCGCTGGGGCGTTCTGCAGCAGGCACGGAGTCAGAGACGGAATCAATTAACTTCTCTTCGCTGGTGTGGTCGTCACCTCCGCATGCGGCGAGTCCGAGGGTGAGAGGGATGGCGAGCAGAAGGTCGGCGCGTTTCATGACTCCGAGTGTATCGCCGAGGGAGCGGGTGCGCGTTTGATTCCAGGAGCTAATCGGGGCTGGTTCGCGCGTGGGGGCTAAGTCGCGTCTATGAGGTCCAAAAAGGAAATGTGTGACTTATCGTGTGACTGGGGACGTTTTTTGCTGTCGATGCGGCTTTCGCCCGGCCCCCGCTTTGTGGCGAGATACCGGGCGAAAGTCACTGTGTGCCCCCGAATGGATTCGAACCATCGACCTACCGCTTAGGAGGCGGT
>JAZDRN010000001.1:0-245749 GCA_047501485.1 Actinomycetaceae bacterium L2_0104
GTACGTATCCGGTATACCCATACCATATAGCAATCGTTGCTATCTCGCCACTTTCTGGGGGTGTGACACTGTGATTATACCGCCTCCTAAGCGGTAGGTCGATGGTTCGAATCCATTCGGGGGCACAAGCGATTGAGGCGAGAGAAGTGGGAGCTTACTCGCACTTCCGAGCTGGCCGGGCGCCGCCTGAGCGTAATCGTTGCTATGGTCGCGAGCACTGCGGCACCCCCGCTCGCGACCAGCGCCCAGGCAGGCAGGACAACGGCAGGCGAGCCTGTGGCGAGTATTCCGCTGCCGAGCGCTGAACCGGTAGCGGAGCCGATGTACATCGCAGACATGAGCCAGGCCACGACTTGCACTGATCGCTCAGGCCGGACGCTGGTGTAGGCCGCCTGCCCGATCGCGACCGATGCCCATCCCGCAACACCCCAGATCAGGGTCGCGACGAGCCATGCGGTTGCTGCGCGGGTGAGCCAGAGCGTGAGGAATGCCGCCGTCAGCAGCACCGGGGAGACGATGAGCAGGCGGCGTCCGTCGACGTGATCCAGGAGTCGTCCGGCTGCCCAGGAGCCGGCGACGCCGCCGATACCCCACGCCCAGACCAACGCGAAGCCCCATGCGCCCAGGCCCGCGCTGGATGTGATGGGCAGCAGGTAGGTGTACAGACCGAGCGAGGCGATACCGAGCAGGAAAGCCAATACGATCCCGCCCGCCAGCAACCCGAAAGCGCCGCTTGAACTGGTCTTGGAAGGAGCCGCCTTGGCAGTGGGTGCGGGGTGCGCGAGGCTCGGGATCGTAGCCCCGCGAGAGGTGATGGCGATGAGGCCGATCACACCGAGGGCGACGATGAGGCCCATCGTCGCTCGCCAACCGATACCCCCGGCGATGAGCATCCCGATCGGCACGCCGGCAACTGTGCCCAGAGAGAGCCCGAAGGTGACCATCGCCATTGCGCGGGCGCGTCGCTCGGGCATCATGGCCCCGGCGGCTCCGGTCGCCAGCGCGGTGAGCGTTCCCGCCCCGGCCCCGGCGAGGGCTCGTGAGGCGAGGAACACCCACAGCGAGGGGCTGACCGCCGTGATCGCGCTTCCCGCGACGAATGCGACCAGGGTGATCAGCAGCGCTCGGCGAGTAGTGCCGGTGCGAATGAGGACGCCGGGCAGCCACGGCGCGGTGAGCGCGTAGGCGGCGGTGAAGGTCGTCACCCCGAGCCCGACCTGTCCCTCGCCGACATCAAGTGAGGCGGCGATGTCGGGCAGGATGCCCGCGATCACGTACGAGTTGATCCCCAACGCCACCGCTGACAGCACCAACGGCCACAACTTCCTCAACACCAGTCTGTCTCTCTTTCTCGTCTTTCACGTCTTCATCAGCACGGGCATGTGGAGGCGTGGGCGTACTATTCAGGATTCGCGGCGGCCCGCCGGGAATGCGCGCTTGTTTCCGAGGACGGTGAGGATCGCGATGACGGCAAGCCCGAGCGCTGTACAGGCCAGGGCAGGTGCCGGTGCTCCGGTGGCGAGGATGGCGCCGCCGATGATGCCGCCTCCGGCGACGGCGGCGTTGAACGCGGTCACGAACACCGACTGCGCAGCATCGGTGTGCTCGCCCGCACGATCCGCAAGCGCGGTCTGGAGTAGGGCTGGTGCGCCGCCGAAGCTGAACCCCCAGACTGCGATCGCCACGGCGATCGGCACGGCTCCGATGACGGGGTTGGCCAGTGCGAGGCTCGCGGCCCCCATGAGGACGAGTGCGCCGAGGACGGTCGCGCGGAGTGCTCGGTCGATGATGACGCCGGTCGCGGTGATCCCGATGAACGAGGCGATGCCGAACACGGCGAGGCCGATGTCGAGTCTGAGCCCGGTCGACGCCAGCAGGGGAGCGATGTAGGTATAGAGGATGTTGTGCGCGAGTACCCACAGCAGCGCGACGAGCAGCACGGCGCGGATGCCCGGCAACAGGATCACCCGCGTCAGCGGCAGATGCTCGGTGGGAGCCTGACCGGGTACGTCGGGCACGGCTGCGGCGATCCAGACCGCGAGGATGGCTGCGGCGACGGAGATCGCGACGAACACCCATCGCCAATCCACGAACGAGCCGGCGAGCGCGCCCAACGGAACGCCCGCGGCGAGGGCGATGGGCTGCCCGATCCCGGTGACCGTGAGCGCCCGGCCCTGCAAGGATGGGTCGACCAGACGGCGGGCGTATCCGGCGAGCACGCCCCACACGAGTGCTGCCGCAGCACCCGCGATAAACCGGGCGGCGAGGATCAGCGCATACCAAGGGGCGAGAGCCGTGACGGTGTTGAACACCAACAGCGCGACCACCGCCGCGAGGAGCACTTTCTTGCGGCTCGCCCGCCGCGTTGCGGCCACGAGCGGTATGGCGGCGGCCACGGAGCCGATCGCGTAGAGGGTAACGAGCTGCCCGGCAGCGGACTCGGAGATGCCGAGCCCCGTGGCGAGTTGCGGGAGGAGGCCTGCGGGGATGGTCTCGGTGAAGATCGCCAGGAACCCCGCCGCGGCCAGCGCCAGCAGCGCCGTCCAGGGCAGAGGCGCCGGTGCTGACACGCGCGTAGGCGCGGTATCTGCGGTCACCGGTTGTTCTCGGCGGTGTTGCGGTGGCGCTGCATGTTGGCGAGCGAGGCCCAGTCGTCGCACTCGTGCCCGGCCTCGATCGCCTCGGTCAGCAGGCCCGAGAGCAGATCACCCACGGGGAGCCGCAGCCCGGCCGCGGCGGCTTGGGTGCGTGCGAGGTCGACGTCCTTGCGTCCGAGTACCGGGGTGAAGCCGGCCGGTGTGTACTTCTCGGAGGCGATGAGGCCGCCGTAGTTGGTGTAGACCGGGCCCGGCGTGATGGTTGAGGTGAACAGCTCCACGACCGTGCCGGTATCGATCCCGCCGCGCTCGGCGATGCTCACGGCCTCCGACATGGACTGGATCGCCGAGGCGATGAGCACCTGTCCGGCGACCTTGACCACGTTCGCCTGCCGCGGCTGGTCGCCCACCGGCCACACCTTGGCGCTGACCGCGTCAAGGTGTGGCCTCACCTGCTCAATGAGGGCGGGGTCACCGGCGGTGACGATGTTGAGATTGCCGGCTTGGGCGACCGGCACACCGCCGAACATGGGTGCGGCGACATATCCGACTCCCTGCTCGGCATGTACGGTTGCGGCTTCTTCGGCCAGGTCGGGGCTGATCGTTGCGAGGTTCACGTGCACCACTCCCTTGCCGGCCTGTTGGAGTGCGCCGCTGTCGAGAATCACCTTTCGCACAGCCGCGTCATCGGCAAGCACGGAGAACACCACCGGCGCGGAGACGAATACCTCGCGCGGATGCTCGACCTCGACGGCACCCGCGTCGAGGAGTGGTGCCAGCTTCTCCCGGTCGCGATTCCACACGGCCACGCGGTAGCCGGCCTTGATGAGGTTCGCGGCGATACCCGACCCCATGCCTCCAATACCGACCACGGTTACATCAGCAGTCATCTTCATTCCCCATTCACGTGGAACCAGTTGAACAAGTTCCACTCTACATGTTCTATCCGGGTGGAACCACTTAAACTGGTTCCATGAGTACTTCGAAAGAGACAGCGATGACCGGCGCGGGCGCTGATGTGCCTGTGTTTCGGCTGGACAACGAGCGCCTGGCGTTCCGTTTCACTGCTACGCTCAGCGATCGCTACGGCACACCGGTCGAACGCCTCCCGACGGCGGAGCGCTTGGATGCGTGGTTGCGTGCGAACGGCCTCCAAATGTCCGGCACGGGCGCGACCGAGCAGGATCACCAGGTGGCGCTGTCGTTGCGGGAAGCGATCCATCGAGCGGGCACCGCCGTCGCTCAGGGCACCGCGATCGCCGTTGACGATCTCGCGATAGTGAACGCTGCCGCGCGCGAGCACGTCGCCTTCCCGGAACTAGTGCCTGCCGGCCTGCGCTGGATACCCAGCGACGGTGAGACGGTGCGGTCGGCGCTGGGTCTGGTCGCCCGCGATGCGATCGTCGTGCTCGGCGGTGAGGATCGACCCCGCGTGAAGACCTGCCAGAACCCCGACTGTCGTGGCCTGTACGTGGATACCAGCCAGGCAGGAAGCCGCCGCTGGTGCTCGATGAACGTCTGCGGCAACCGCGCCAAGAAAGCGAAGTTCCGGCACGGCCGCACCTCACTCTGACCTGCCTACCCGAGTCATCGGCGGCGGATACGCAGCGCCAGCGGGATCGCTGCGAGGGCGAACGCGATGGTGAGTGCGAACAAGGTTCCGATGCCTGCCGTGGGGCTCTCGCCCGCACGTTGCAGGGCTGAGAGGATTGCGGTGCCGACGCCGGCGATGATCGCGGTGCCAAGGGTCTGGGCCATCTGGATCGTGCCGCTCATCTGCCCGATCGCCTCGGGCTCGGTCTCGCTGAACGTCTCAGCGGTACTGGCGTTGTACGCGAGGCCCATGCCGAAGCCACCGATGATCCAGCCGATGATCGCAACGAACACGAGGATCACAGTCGATAGCACGGTCACGGTGATGATCGTGATGCCCGCGGCGAGGATGAGCAGGCCGAGTACCGAGTCGGCGCGACGGGTGGAGGTGCCGCGGCGCTCTTCGTGGCGGCTCTGGTACATCGACCCGCCGACCCACACGAACGCGCCTGCGGCGATGCCGAGCCCGGCGGTGGTCAGGCTCGCTCCGCGCAGCTCGGTCATCGCCAGTGGGAGGAACGTTTCGATCCCGAAGAACGCCGCGCACAAGATCGCGCGGGTCGCGATCCCGGCCGGCACGCCCCGGCGCGCGGTCAACGTGCCTGCCGGGGTGACTTGGCGCAGCGTGAGGATCATGACGATGCCGCCGACGACGACCATGCCCAGCAGGAGCGGCAGGTTCTGCTGCTGTTCCAGCCCCGCCAGGACGATCGCCGCGGAGACGGCGAGGCCGATGCTGAACACGAGCTGGCGCGACACCCCGCCCCTGGCACGCGACGGCTCGGCGGCAGCGGCCGCTTGCGGTGCGGGCAGGCCGCGCAGGGTGACGAGGCCTGCGATCACGACGAGCGGGATCAGGGCGTAGAACAGGATGCGCCAGCTCGCGGCCTCCGCGAGGACACTTGAGATCAGGGGGCCGATCAGTGACGGCACCGTCCACGCCCCCGACAGCAGTGCCAGTGCTCGTGCCTGGAGGACGGGCGGGTAGACGATCGCGACGGCGACGTAGGCCATGCTCATGATCGCCCCCATGCCAAGGCCCTGGACGATACGCCCGAGGAGGAAGACCGGCCATTGGGCTGCGACCGCCGAGATCACCAGCCCGGCCGCGAAGACGATCAGCCCGGTGAGGTAGGGAGCACGGGGCCCGCGCCGGTCGGCGACGGCACCGGCGACGACGGTGCCGATGACGCTGGCGAGCATCAGCGCGGAGATCGCCCACCCGTACGTGCTCAGGCCCCCGAGCTCGCTGGCAATGCGCGGGAGGGCGGTAGTGACGCCAAGCCCATCGAACGCGATGATACCCACCGAAGCCAGCAACCCGATCGTGACCAGGCGCAGCGATGGCGCCACCACACTGCCGGGTTCCGACGTGCTTTCGGGAGGCGTGGAGTGATTGGGCTGTGTCGAGTCTGTGGTCATGACCGGTTCTTCGTTCATCTCTCGGACAGGAGGGCTATGGGGTGTAGGTCAGGATGCGGCGCGCTCGGTTGAGGGCTTCGGGGACAGCGGTGCTTCCGGCCCTGCCGGTGGCGCCGAGTACGGCGATTCTCATGACGGGGCGTGTGCTTTCTGTTTCGGGGAGGGGAGTTGGCCAGCGACCATCGCGATGAGCGCGAGGGCGAAGCCGAGGAGCTGGATCAGGGTGAGGGCTTCTCCGGCGATTGCAGCGCCGAGGATCGCGGCGACGAGTGGGGAGAGCAGGCCGAGCAGCGCGGTTGCGGTGACCGGGAGGCGGCGGATCCCGGCGAACCAGATCGTGTAGGTGATGAGCGCCCCGACGATGCCGAGCCAGGCGTAGCCGAGCCAGGCGGTGCCGTCGATGCTGGGCGGCACGCCGTCGATGAGCAGGGCGGGCAGCAGGAGCACCAGACCGGCGGCGGTGAGCTGCCATCCGGCGAGACCGATCGGAGAGACTCCCTCGGGTCGGCCCCATTTCTTCGTGAGCACGACGCCGGTGCCCATCGAGACGGCACCGGCGAGGCCTGCGAGGATGCCAATAGGTGACATCGCGGCGTCGGGGCCGAGGACGACGAGGGCGACGCCGGTCATGCCGAGCACGCCCCAGAACACGCGCCAGACCGACAGCTTCTCGTGCAGGATCGCCACCGCCAGGAACGCGATCACGATGGGCTGCGCGGCTCCGAGGGTGGCGGCGACACCTCCGGGAAGCTCTTGGGCGGCGAGGAACAGCAGCGGGAAGAACGCGGCCATGTTCAAGATGCCGAGCACGATGCTCTTCCACCACCACGAACCGCGTGGCAGCTGCTGGGCGATCAGGAGCGCGATCAATCCTGCCGGGAGGGAGCGCATCATCGCCGCGAACAATGGATGGCCATCGGGCAGCATGTGCGTGGTGACGATGTAGGTTGTGCCCCACACCATCGGAACGATCGCGGTCAGCGCCGTCCATCCCACGCGATTCGGAGTCTCTGCCAAGGCACTCTGCGGCGGCGAGGAAAGATTCGTGGTGGTCATGCACCCATCATCGACCGATCTCCGGCCATGAGTCCAACAGATTGTTGCCATACCAAGAATGAACTGAAACCATAGGTGTATGGAGTTGCAGCAGATGCGGTACGTCGTGGCCATCGCGGAGGAGAAGAACTTCACCCGCGCGGCTGAGCGGTGCTTCGTCGTACAGTCCTCACTCAGTCACCAGATCAAGGCGCTCGAACACGAGCTCGGCGTCACGCTGTTCGCGCGCAGCAGCCGTCGTGTTGAACTCACCGCCGCCGGCGAAGCATTTCTGGTGCAGGCGCGGGCGAGCCTGGATGCTGCCGAGCGTGCCATCTCGGAAGCTGCAGCGGCGAATGGACAGATTCGCGGCACCTTGACCGTCGGCGTGATCCCCACCGTGACCGCGATCGACATCCCCGCCGCTCTCGGGCAGTTCCACCGCACCCACCCGGCCGTGCGGATCAGGCTCAGGGGCGGAGGCAGTGACGAATTCATCGCCGCGATCAGCGCGGGAAGCATGGACGTCGCCATCCTCGGACTACCCGACAGCACGCCGCCGACAGGTGTGAATACGCGAGTGCTTGCCAGAGAGCGCTTGGTCGCCGTCGTCTCCGCTGAGCACCCGCTCGCCGAACGGCGCCGACTCCGGTTGGAGGATCTCGGCGATGAAGCATTCGTGGACTTCCCCGAGGGCACCCCTGGCCGGGTGCCCTCCGACCTCGCGTTCCAAGCCGCCGGGGTGCATCGCGAAGTCACCTTCGAGGCCATGAGTACCGATCTCATCCTCGACCTGGTCAGGCAGGGGCTCGTGATCGCGCTGCTCTCACCAGCTGTGATCCCGACCGCCAGTGACGATCTGCGTACGATCCCGGTCGCAGCAGGCCCGACCCGTGTCGAGTACCTCGCGTGGAGCAGCTTCAACCCAGCCCCGGCAGCACAGGCATTCCTCGACGACCTCCCTCTATCGCCGGTCAAGTGAGCCGGTGGCCTCGTCGCCACCAGAAAACTCGGCTACAACGCCATCTGCCGGATCGAACAGCATCAGATTGGGAGCCAGCTCAGCCAGGGCGGGGGCCGGCCACGGCAGATGCATGCTCGATAGCGTGACCCCTGCCAGGCGGGGATGCCGAGCACACCAGGCCGCAATGAACCCCGTGATCGGCACCTGCACAAGCTCACGATTCAAGAACCTGCCGTTCTTCACGAGCGATATGAGCGAGTCCGCGACGAAGGACGGACGCGAGACGCGCCGGCGTCGTCCTAGTCATCGAACCTGAGCTGATCACGAACTGGCTCACCGGATCGCCAATACAGGACAACACACCGAACTGAGGACCCCGCGCGTACGCAAATGTTCAAACGTCCTGGATGGCGTGTTCTCAGGCTTCTGAACCTATTTGCTGCGATTGCGTTGTTCGCTCAGTGTTGTCCTACATCGCGATAACGACCTTGCCGAGTAGTCCTCCGGCTTCGGCCTTTCTGTGTGCTTGTTCGATCCGTGCGAGCGGGTACTGTGCGGCGACGCGCAGCTCGAGCCTGCCCTCGTCTACCAGGGCAGAGAGTTCGCGGAGGCGGCTCCGAGGGCGAGCGCCGCTGATTCGTGTTCCGGGCGGGAGACCAGCCCGGCGGCTTCGACCCCGGCGAGTGCGGCGAGCTGTACGGCCATACCGCCGACGCTACCGGCAGCCCCGGTGATGAGTAGCCGCTCGTCGCCGCGCAGGTTGAGGCGTGCGAGTGCTTGGTCAGCGGTGAGCGCCGCCAGCGGTAAGGTCGTAGCGGTCGCCAGGTCGGCCGTCTCCGGTGCCGGGGCGAGGAGTGCGGCGGGGATCGCTGCGTACTGCTGCCAGCTTCCCGACCCATCCGGTGCCGGTGGGTGCATTGCGATCACCCGATCGCCTGGTGACCAGCCGGAACCTGTGGGTGCGGTGATGACGATGCCCGCGACATCCCAGCCCAGCACGGCCGGGAACCGCTCGACTTGCTGTGATGTGCCGGGCGTGCGCGTCTTCACGTCCACGGGGTTGATCGTGGACGCGACGACCGCGACCAACGCCTCATCACGGCCAGCCACGGGAAGCGGCGCATTCCGGATGGTGAGGACGTCGGGGCCGCCGTAAGCGGTGATGGCTGCGGTCTTCATCGGCTCATCTCTTTCGTGTCGATATCAGTGGTGGAGTTCTCGGTTCTCGGGGTGGCTCGCAGCGCGAGGGTGGTGAGGATCAGGCCGAGGATCGCGAAGACTGCGCCGGCGAAGCCGCCCCACTGCAACAGCCCGGCGGCGACGCTGAGGCCGCCGAGCGCTGAGCCGATCGCGTTGGCGAGGTTGAACGCGCCCACGTTGACCGCCAGTGACAGCGTGGGGGCTGCTCCCGCGTGGCGGAGCACGAGTGACTGCAGCGGGGCGATGGTCGCGGTGGAGAGCAGGCCCAGGATCAGCACGAGCCCGATCATTGGGATCGGGAACTCTGCTACGAGCGGGAACGCCGCCAGCGTGACGATGAGGGCGAGAAACACTCCGACGAGGGTCTTGCCGAGCGACAGGTCGGCCAGGCGTCCCGCGATGAGGTTCCCGGCGAAGCCGCCGACTCCGTAGGCCAGCAGCAGGGCAGGGATGATCCCGGCGGCGATGCCGGTCACGTCAGAGAGCAGCGGCACGAGGTAGGTGAAAACCAGACTGACCCCGGCGAACCCGATCACCGTGGTCGCCACAGCCAGCAGTACCGGGCCGCGCAGCAGAGTGCGGATCTCGTCACTCACCCCGGTGGTCGGGGCGGCAGTGCGCGGCATCGCGGCTGCCAGCAGGATGACGCCGAGGGCGGCAGCGGCAGCGACGACGACGAACGGTATCCGCCAGCTCGTGGTTCCACTCAACAAGGCGCCGAGTGGCACGCCGAGGACGGTGGCGACGGTGAGGCCGGAGCTGATGATCGCGATCGCCTGCCCCTGACGTGCGGGCCCCATCAACCCGGTTGCGGTCGTCAGCCCGATCGCGAACAGCGTGGCCTGGCTACAGGCCGAGATCACTCGACCGACGATCACCCACGCATACGTCGGTGCGAACACCGTCAGCACTGTGCCCGCGATGAACACCACTCCCAAGGCGAGGGCGAGGCCCTTGCGTGGAAGCCGGGCGGTCAACACCGTGACGATAGGGCCGCCGATCGCGACGCCGAGGGCGTAGGCGGTCACCGTCTGCCCGGCAGTCGCGATACTCACCGACAGATCGGCAGCGAGTTGCGGGAGGACACCGGCGACGAGGTATTCGGCTGTGCCGGTGCAGAACACCAGCAACACGAACCCGGCCAGCACCAGGATGGGCAGGGCGCGAGGAGAAGTGGGAGGAGACTGTTCGACGTTCACCCTGCTAGGCTGAACCTTCACATCAATGTGAAGGCAAATCGTAAGGGAGGAGGCAACGCTCAGATGCGCATTTCGGACGTCACCGACCGCACCGGTATCCCGGCCCGGTTGCTGCGCTACTACGAAGAGCAAGAACTCCTCGTACCCGCACGCAACGCCTCCGGGTACCGCGATTACAGCGACCAGGACGTCGAGATCGCCCGCCGCATCCGGCAGCTCCTCGACGCCGGACTCAGTACCGCGACCATCCGCACCGTACTGCCCTGCCTGACCGAACGCGCAGGTCGCCTCACCCCGATCTGTGCCGACACGATCGACGACCTCAAACGCGAACAGGCCCGCATCGAAGCGTCCATCGAAGCACTTACCGTGTCGCGAGATGCGATCCGCAACGTGGTCGACGCTGGAAGCACCATCAACGCCTGACACCTTTACAACGAGGCAGCCATCCAGATAGCGAAAGTAGTCGGCCTCTTGAAGGGGCTTCTGGACACATAGGGCATGTCGAGGTCACGCCGGGAACTGAGCGGAACATGGATCGACACTGGCGGGAGCACACGCGACGTTAGTCACGCAGCCCGGCTCAAGAAGGTGGGTCAACCATTTCTGGATTATAAAATACAGAATCTGCTAGGGTCTGAGTTATGGCCAGAACTCGCTCCTTTGATGAGACCGCCGTCCTCGATGCCTCCGCCGCGCAGTTCCGTGTGCACGGCTATGCCGACACATCCACCGAACAGCTCTGCGGGGCCGCAGGGTTGCGGCGCAGCAGCCTCTATGCGACCTTTGTCTCCAAGGACGAGCTGTTCGTGCGCGCACTTCAACGCTACGCCGAGACCACTGGCGCAGCACAGGCCGCGATACTCGAAGATGCAGACCTCGACGGTATGGCTCGTCTACGGGGAGTGCTTGACCTCATCCTCGCCGAAGAGGAGGAGGCTGCTGCCGATGGGCATGCGGCTGGCTGCATGGTTGTCAGTTCGCGCATGACCCCTGACATTCAGGATCGTGACGAGCGTATCGGGCGCCTGCTCGACCAGAGTCTCGATCGTCAGCTCTCCCTGCTGTCTCACGCCGTCGCCGTCGGTCAGCATGACGGCACTGTGCGCGTCGATATCGCCCCCCGCGAGGCCGCCCTGCTTGTTGTGTCGACCATCTCAGGTCTTCGCGTACTCGCCCAGGCGGGAACTCGGCTGGATGAGCTGAGACGTGTTGCCACGCTCAGCCTCGACGGACTCCGCCCCTAGCTCCTTGGGCCGCAGGCCTGACTGTGGGCTATTCCTATGCTCTCATTTTGTACTTAAGAATCCAGAAAGGTTCCCGGTGAAGAAATACCTCTACCTGCTCATGGTCACCATCATGGTCACCGTCATGAGCGAGCTCCAAGTGGCCGGCATGATGCCGGCCATGTCCGCCGACCTCGGCGTGACGACCGGACAGATCGGCCTGCTGGTCTCTGTCTACGCCGCCGGCATGATGATCGGCGGCCCGCTATTCGCGTGGTTCCTCCGCCACAGCCCACCTAAGGGCGCCCTACTGACGATCGTCGCCCTCTACGCCGTGGCCCAAGTGCTCGTGCCCGCCATCGACGCGTTCTGGTGGGTGGCAGTCGTCCGTGTCATCACCGGGGCGCTGGCCGGAGCCTCGTTCGGGCTCTCGGTTGCCTACGGGGCTGCGCTCGCCGAGAGACCGCAGAAGATCGGCGAGGCCGTTTCGATCGTGCTCGGAGGCATCATGGCCGGCACCGTCCTTGGACTGCCCCTGTCGAACTTCATCTCCAACTTTTGGAGCTGGCAGGCGAGCTTCTATGTCCTCGGCATCATCACGTTTGTGCTGTTCCTCGCGAGCCTCGCGATCCTGCCGAAGCGCGATGCTGCCACTCAGGACGCCGCGGCGCAGGACGTGCGCAACCTGCGCATGCCCAGGCTCTGGGCGCGCTACCTGGTCAGCCTCCTCACCATCGGTGCAGCGTACGCTTCGTTCTCGTTCTTCACCCCACTACTGGAGGAGAACGCTGGGTTCAGCGCGAACAGGACGACGATCATCCTGTTCGTCTACGGTGTCTGCGCCTACATCGGCAACATGATCGTTGGCAAGTTCGCCGACCGGCACGCCATCGCGGTACTGCGCCTTGGCCACGGCCTGCTGCTCGTCTCCCTCGTCCTGCTCGCGGCGTTCAACTACATCCAGCCGCTCACCCTCGCAATGGTCATCGTCGTAGGCTTCGTTGGGGTGACCATGAACCCAGCTCTCGTTACCCGAGTCGCTGAGGTCGGCGGAGCCGGAACGATGGTGTCCACGATCCACACAGCCGTCATCTCTGCCGGCGTCACCCTCGGCTCTGTCGTCAGCAGTGCGGCGATGAGCACCTTCGGCAACGACGACCCTGGAATCGCAATGTGGACGGGTGCCATACTCGCGGTGTTGGCTGCGATCGTGCTCGCGACTCAGAGTCGTTCACCCAGGAAGGCAGGCGTGGTGACTGCGTAACCTCTGACCCAATGAACACCAGCTCGGGCAATCAAGTCTGTCTCGTATGCTTTCGGGTGCCACGTACTCCCCGCACTCGGAGCGGTGCGGAGCGAGTTTGCTCAGGCCTCCTGAGTCTTCTTGCGGTTGACGGCGATGCGTGCGGCGACGATGAGGATCAGACCGATGATTGTCAGCGCGGCGCCGGTTACGGCGGGGCTGCGTAGTCCGTATCCGGCGGCGATCGCGGCACCGGCAAGGCTGACGCCGATGGTGTTGCCGAGGTTGAACGCGGCAATGTTCGTCGCCGACGCGAGGGTGGCGGCTCCATGCGCGTGGCGGAGCACCCGGGCCTGCAAGCCGGGCACGGTGGCGAACCCGACCAGGCCGAGCAGGAAGAGCATGACGCCCATCGGCACCGGCATCCCAGCCACGGCACCGAGGATCAGGATCACGATGGGTAGCAGGATCGAGAGCACCAGTACTGCGTTGTCGGCGTTCTTGTCGGCTGCCCGGCCGCCGACGATGTTGCCGAGGAACAGGCCGACTCCGAAGAGTACTAGCAGCCACGGGATCGCACCGGCCGAGTAGCCGGTCACGTCGCGCAGCAGCGGTTCGATATAGGTGAACACGCCGAACATGCCGCCGAATACCATCGCGGTGGTCAGCAGCGACACGAGCACCTGGGGTCGCCCGAGGGCGCGGAACTGCTGTGCGACAGGGAGTTGATCCTGTTCCGGCTTGGTCTTGGGCACCAGGGCTATGAGCCCGGCGAGGGCGAGGACACCAATGATGCTGATGATCCAGAACACCATGCGCCACCCCAGCTGCTGGCCTACGAACGCTCCTGCCGGGACGCCGAGGACGTTGGCGATCGTCAGGCCGGCGAAGAGCGCGGCGACCGCGGAGGCCTGCTTGTTCTCCGATACCAGCGAAGAGGCGAGCACGGCGCCGATGCCGAAGTAGCCGCCGTGGGCGAGGGCGGCGATGATCCGGCCGGTGAACATGATCTCGTAGTTCGGCGCCCACGCGGAGAGGATGTTGCCGAGCACGAAGAACCCCAGCAGCAGCACGAGGGCGTACTTCGGGGGCCGTTTCATCAGGAACGGGGTGAGGATGAGCGCGCCGGGAACTACGGCCAGGGCGTAGGCGCCGACGAGGTGGCCGGCGACGCTGATGCTGACGTCCAGATCGCCGGCGACCTCGGTGAGCAGACCTGCGATCACGAACTCGGTCAGTCCGATCCCGAACCCGCCGATGCTCAATGCGAGCAGCGCCAGACGCGCCTTGCCACTACTGATGGCTGGCCGGTCGTCAACCCGTGCAGGCTTCGTTGAGGTATTACTTGGAGAGGTCATCGCGAGTACTTCTTGTATCTTTCGGTTCGGTGAACTGGACGGCTGCGGCCCGCGAGACACGGGTCGTCTGAGCCTGTTCTCCAGAGTGCTCGGCACCGGAGAAAACAGCCATCCCCGTCTCGCCCCTACCACTGGCAGGGGCAGGCTGGCCGGTGTCATCGCGCCGGAGGCCGAGAATCTGCTCGGCGACTTCCTGCGCGCCTCGGCCCGGTGCGCTCAGAAGCCGCGTTCGCGCCGCTGGCGGGCGTGAACCCGATCCCAGCATCGTCAGGGAACACGATCCGGCACCGCCTGAACCGTGGCGGCGACCGCCGCCTGAACAAGGCTCTGCACATGGTCTCGATCAACCGGATGGCCCACGACGCCGACACCCGCGCCTACGTCGAGAAACGAGCAACCGAAGGACGCACCGTCGAAGAGATACGCCGATGCGGCAAGCGCTACCTCGCTCGACGGGTCCACCGAACACTCAACTCCACGACCCCGACACCGATCACGGCTTGACATCTATAGAAGGGTCCCCACAGCGAGCCGATGTCGGTGGCGTCGTACTGTTCGCCAGCATCATCAGCGCGCACGCCCTGCACGGCTCCGATGCCATGGATCTCCGCGCCTTCACCTCGTCTTAGCGTGGTCGCGAGCTTAGCTGAGGTCGATGGCACCGATTCCGACCTGGCCGAGGCGCTGACAGGTCATATCGGCTTCCCGGGTCAGGGGGCGTCGACCATGAGGGTGACCCTGGAGAGGGCACCGTCGTCGAAGGTCAGGTTAATATAGCGTCCGTCGACGACGTAGCGGATCCAGCCCCACTGCTCATTCTGCTTCTCGGGTTCGCCGAGCAGTGCGCGCGCGGCTTCCAGCGTGGTCGACGCATCGATCCCGCCGACGAGGTCGGCCGGACGCGGATAGGCACCGACCGTGATCCAGATGGTCGCCACCCCGTGCCGATCGCTCTCCGCCTCGATGCCCGCAGCCCGCAGCGCCTTGGCCGACGAACGGAGACTGTCGCCTAGTTCGATCCCGACGGCGTCGGCGATCCGCGCCGCCACGTCGGCGCCGTCCTTCTCGCCGAGGACCGTCAGCAGGGAGGACACATCGCCGGTGACCTCGATGCCCCGCACCTCGGGTGTCGCGGAGCTCTCGGCGGCCTGCTCACGGCCGAGTTGGGCGTCGAGCCAGGCGGAGAAATCGTCGTCGCCGACCGGCGGCCACTCCTCGGGAACCTCGACGTCGAAGGTCTCCTCGGCCCAGGCCCGGAACTCCGCGACTGCGTCGACCGCCTCGTCGTCTTCGGGCGGACCGTACATCAGGAAGGAGAGGAACTCGGTGTAGCCGATCGAAAGCAGGGTGAGGAAATCCCGGGCGTTCTCGGCGACGACGTACCCGTCGCCGTCCGAGGCGAGTACGACGACGCGGGCCTGGTCCTCGTCATCGAGCCAAAGAGCTGCGATCGAGCCGTCACCCGCGGCCTCGGCGATGGGCAGCAACCGCTCGTAGCCGAAGGTGCCCTCGTCGAACCAGCCCTCCAGCGACAGGCCCGGCGTGAACAACGGGGCCCAGCACGCGGTCGCCGGCGTACGGCGTCAACACGTACCCGGCCGGAGCCTCCTGGCCGAAACCTTGCTCCTCCATCCACAGCCAAGCCCGCTCCAACTCGTCCGGGATCGTGCTCCACGCAGGCCGCCCAGCCGTCAGTTCTTCGCGCATCCTCGACATACGTTGAGCATATCCGAGATCGTCGATGAGATCGCCCAGCTGCGCTATTGCTCGGTCCGGTACCAGGCTTGGGCGGATGCGACAAAGTGCGCCCCCGGTAGGAGGGCGGCCAGAGGGCGAGCATCCGTGTGCGAGCTCTCGGTCTGTGCAGCCTGGGCGGCCTTGTTCTGCCGCCCGGCAGCGGTCACGCGCTCGGCAAGGAGGAGTGCATCGGCCTGTTACGAGCGGTGATCGCGTGGTCAATGAAGTCCAGCAGCGTCTCGGCGTGCGCGCTCAGCGGCTGGTCGGGGTTGTGGGCCCAGAAGTCCAGCACGCCGTCCTTGCATCGCAGGATGATGTAGGCGACGCTCTCGGTATCGAAGGCGCGGAACTCTCCGCACTGCTGACCCTGGGCCAGGAACTCGGCGAGGTGACGTGTCTCGGCGACGACTTCGTCCTCGAACGTGCGGGAGAAGTCGGTGTCACGGTGGTTGGCCATGACCTCGTTCATCGCGAGATACTCCACCCGGTGCGCGGCGAAGAACTCCAGTTCCGCGCCAACCCATGCCCGCACCTGGTCGGTAGGGGTCGCGGCGGTGCTGACGCGTGTCTCCACCTGCGCGGCGCAGCGCTCGAAGAGCCGGAGAGCGACCTGGCGCATAATCTCGTCCTTGCTCTCGAAGTGATACGTGATCACCCCTTTGCTGATCCCCGCCCGCGCGGCGATGCGCGCCGTCGAGGCGTTCGCGTACCCGACCTCGGCCACCACCTCGGCCGCGGATTGGATGATCTGATCGCGTCGAGCCCGCGCCGCCGGAGACCGAAGGGCCTTCTCGCCCGCATTACTGTCTGTTCGCACGGGCCAAATCTAGTACGATCGTACGAGCGAGGCAAAGCATGCGTCGCACTCCGCGGGTGAGAGAGGAAACATGGGATCGGTCGATCAGCGGGCCGCCGCCGAGCGGCAGACCCTCTGGGTCCTGGTGACGGTGTCGGTATGGATGACGGCATGGATAGCCTGGGGGTTCATCGCCGATCCCGCCCGCTACGTCGAGCGGAGCCTCGGCCTCGGTGGGCATCTCGTGGACGTGGCCGGATGGATCTGGCTCCCAGCCCTCGCGATCACGGCGCTCTATGCCGCCTACACGCTGTGGGTCGTACCAGATGCCCGCCGCTACGTGGTCCGCTTCGACGCCCTGGGACTGGTCGCGATCTGGACAGCCGTGGTCTCGGGCATCCTCGAAGAGGTGCTGTTCCGGCACCGGCTCATGGACTGGCTCGCCGATCTGGACCTTTCGGTGTTCACCCAGGTGCTCGTCTCCGGAGTGGTGTTCGGCGCGGCGCACGCGCTGTGGATGCTCATGGCCCGCGACTGGCGCGTCATCGTTTCCGTG
Source organism: Actinomycetaceae bacterium L2_0104 (assembly GCA_047501485.1). Lineage (GTDB taxonomy): Bacteria > Actinomycetota > Actinomycetes > Actinomycetales > Actinomycetaceae > Ancrocorticia. The sequence goes on from JAZDRN010000001.1 coordinate 16,927, forward strand.
GTCGCGTCCACGACGGCCCTCGGTCTCGCGCTCGCCGTGCTCTACCTCGCCGCCGACCGCAGCACCCTGCCCGCCATCGCCGCGCACACCGGCGTCAACCTCATCATCGAACCCGGCCTGATCGTCGCCGCCTGTCTCATGGGAGCCAGAACGCACCACGAGGACAAGGAAACAGTTGAGGAACACGACGGCACGCCTTGACCGTTCGATCATGAAGCACATCGGAGTCCGCGTGCCCGTGGCCATGGCCCTGACCATGGGCACGTTGCTGCTGGCCGGATGCGAGTCTGCGCCCGAGTAGAGATTGTGATCGATGATCGAGTTCTCTATCCGGGAGCCGCGACCGTGACGCAACCGGCCTCGGAGAAGATCCCGCGCGGGTGCCTACTGCAGATTGTCGCTGAAGAACTTCACCGTGGCTTCGGACAGCTGCTCGAAGGGGGTGCCGTCGTCCGTGAAGACCTTGAATGTGTGGTCGGCGTTCGGGATGATCAGCACCTCGGCGTCGTTTGCGTTCTCGGCGATGGCATCGGCGTTCTCAGGAGGGACGACGTCGTCGTCCGCACCGTTGATCAGAAGCATCGGCACGTCGATGGACGAGACGACGGACGCGACATCGAGCGAGTCCATTCCGTCGATCCAGGCCTGGCCGGTGTCCATCGGATCGCGCCAATCGAACTCCTCGGTGAAGTAGCCCTTCTCCGCGGCCTCCTGGCGCTGTTCCTCGGATACGTCCATCGGCTCCGATGGCGCGGCCCAGGTGACGAGGGAGGTGATACGGTCATCGTCGGCAGCTACGCGCAGCGCATGGAGACCACCCTGGCTCCACCCCAGTACCCCGAGGCGGCTTGCGTCGATCTCAGCCTGCTCGGCAAGAAAATCGAGGGCGGCCTCGGAGTCGCTGAGTGCGTTCTCCAGGTCGAAGTCCTCGTCGGGGGCGGTGCTCTCGCCGCTCCCCATGAAATCGATGCGAATCGAGGCTATCCCGGCTTCCGCAAGGTCCTCGGCGAGGCGGACGTAGCCGTCGCCGGCCTCATCCTTCTGCGATCCGGTTCCGTGCAACAACAGGACGGCCGGGGCGGGCTGGTCCTCCGAAGCAGAGGCGGGAATGACCACGGTGGCCGGGATCTCATGGGTGTCCGCGTCGATCGTCGTCTTGGTCTCAACGGAAGTGCCCTCACTGGACTCCGCCGGGGCGCTTGACGCATTGGAGCTGGGAGCCTCGGAACTGGAGGCCGCCGAAGCGGAACCTGAGGCATCTGCCGAAGAATCGGAAGGGCTCGAGGAGTTCTGGCAGCCGGACAGCAGGAGCGCCCCAGCCAGAACGCCGGCGGTCAGTGGTTTTCTCAACTTCATCGTTGGTCCTTGGTTTCAGGAGAATGATCTCGTGTGATGTGGACGAAATCCGAGGGCAGGTTGCGTCTCTGGAGGTCATGTTATAGCTTCTGACAGCCCCGCACACCTGCGACGGAACCGAATTTTCACGCAAGCGGCCGATACCCTCTCCAAACGGCCCTGGTACGCATCCGGTACGGCCTGGCCTGGAATCCCGATCCCGACGCGACTCCGGGATCTGCTTGGACCGTGTTTTTGAATAAAACGGCGCGGATAGTATCAAGTTGACACCTGGACAGCTAACGTGGGAATGTGACTCCCTTCTTCAAGCGCAATCGTCGCCGCCGCAAAGCAGCCGAGGTTATTTCCCCGGCTTCTCCCGCCTCGGCACCTTCGGCATCGTCCGCGGACAGTGTAGGTACCGAAGCCCTCGGTGGCGCCAACGAATCCGACACCATCGACGCAGCCTCGAGCCAGTCCACGGCCAACGAGGCAACCTCCCACGAGCCGCCAGTACTGACGGCCAAGCAGCGGGTCGATAACGCCTACCAGGGATGGTGGGCCGATCTCTCCCAGACGGCCCGAACCTCCGCGCGGCCTTTGAGCGCGCTGGACCCCGCAGTCGTCGACCTGTCGAGCCCGCACCCCACGGGTGGTGCCCAGCTCTATTCCGGCATGCCCACGCTGCTCTCGTCGTTGGTGCGGGAGGAGAGTGCGCAACGCATCGCTCGCGGCCGCCTCAACAATCTGCGCCACCAGATGCGTCAGCTTTCGGAGAGCTACGGATATGCTCCGGTCACGCTCGCGATCGGCGAGATCTCGTGGCAGTTGGAACCCCAACCCGCGGCAGAAGCAGATGAGGCTGTCACCGCGGATGAGGGCGCTGAGCAGGCGGATGCTTCCCTTTCGTCCACCTCGCCCTCCGAATCGGATGCGGCCCGCGTCTCCTCCGGCGCCTCCGCGGTTCGTGGTCCGGGTTCGGACGACGACGTCGTCGCAAACGTTTCTGCAGAAACGCCGGAGACTTCCGACACCGCCGGCACCGAGCAGCACTCGGAAGAAGCGAATCGCGTGCTCGCCAGTGGCGATGACGCGGTCGGCGATGAATCGATCTCGCATATCGACGCGGCGCACGCAACGGATGAAGGAGAGGGCTCTGAGCCTTCCGCTGAGAGCGACCCCGGCTCTGAGTCTTCTTCAGAAGCGGGTCACGGCTCCGCGGCGAATCCCGAGGAAGCCTCCGCGGTTGAAGAGCCCGAAGTCGCGCCGGATTCTTCCGCAGCAACCCCGGCAGAATCCGCGACCGCTGCGGCATCGTCGCCGGCCGCAGCGGGCGAGTCTTCTGATGGTTCCGCTCAGGCCCCACAGCGTGATGCGGCGGCGGGTGAAACCGATGAAGCGCAAACGGATAGCACCGTATCCTCATCCTCCGAGGCGCAGGCAAATCCTCCCGAAGCCGAGCCGGACACGCTATCGGCCACCGCCACCCGGCAGGGCCCGGCTGAGAACGCAACCATTCCCGCCGAGGTTCGCACGGAGGCGGTGCTGCTGCGCACGGTTCGTCTGCAGCCGTCGGGCGAGGACGATGCCTCCATAACGTTGACCGCCAAGTGCGAGGTCAACCCGGCTGTTGTGCGTGCCCTTCTGGATGCGGGCGTTCTACCGGAGGAAATCGCCAAGCTGAGCCAGATGGCGGCCACTCCCTCCCAGGAGGAGGCGGTGCTGGCCCGCGTGCGCGAGCTCGGCCGGCGCAATCTTCACGAATTCGGCTACGAGCCCCGTGTGCTCCTCGGCAGTTTCATCCATCCCGGGCAGGCCTTGCTGGCGGACCTGGAGGCGATGAAGCCCTACATCGAAGGCTCGGGAATCATGGCCGCCCTGGCGGGGGACGAGGCAACCAAACGCTTGGCTTCGGCTCCGCTGCCGCCCGCCGAACGGCATGATCGCGCGCCGGAGGCCGAGCGCGGCGCCGGCGACCGCGACGTCGCCGAGCTGGCCGCCATCGAGGCAGTGGCCTCCGGCAGATCGGTGGCCATCGATACGCCTCCCGGTTCGGAGAAAGTGGGAACGTTGGCGGGTATCGTCGCCGACGCCGCCGCCTCCGGCCGTTCGGTACTCTACATCCCTGGCGGAGCGACGGCCGGGCGCACCTTTATCGATCAGATGCAGGACCTGGGGCTGGAAGACCTGGTATTGGACTTCTCCGACATGGACTCGGTCCCCACGCGTCTGCGGACGGGCCTGCGACTGCGCCACGATGAGCCGCAGAACGATGAGATCTTCGAGATTCGCGCACGGTTGACGAAGGTGCGCAAGGGTCTTGACGATTACGTGGAGTCCCTGCACAAGGTCGATGGCGAATGGAACGAGTCCGTCTACTCCCTTCTGGAGCGTCTTGCCAGCCTCACCGCTCAGGAGGACGGCCCTTCGAGCCGCACCCGACTGAATGAGAAGGCGCTGCGCACCCTCCGCGATTCGTACGAGCGGATTCAGAACGATCTCCTGGAGCTCGCCTCTCTGGGGACGTTCTCGGCGAACGGAGCGGTCTCTGTTTGGACCGGATCGAAGATCAACACGGTCGAAGAGGCCAGCAAGGCTTTGGCGCGGGCCACCCGTATCGCCCAGGAGACCCTTCCCGTGGCGATGGCGCAGTCCCAGCGGGTCGCCGGAGAATCCTCGCTAGAGCGTGCCGCCACGCTCGACGACTGGATCGAGCAGATCCGGATGCTCAACGGCATCTCCAAGACGCTCGACGTGTTCCTGCCTCAGGTCTACGAACGCAGTGTCGCGGACCTCGTCGCAGCCACCGCCTCCAAGGAATGGCGGGAGGAGCAGGGCCTGAACATGAAGAGTTCGGAGCGGCGGCGCCTGACCAGGCAGGCCCGGGACATGGTGCGTCCGGGCGCGACCGTCACCGACCTGAACGAAGAGCTGGAGAAGGTCCAGCGCCTGCGCGAGACCTGGAGACGCTACAGTTCGGAGGGCGGCTGGCCGACCCTCCCGGACGGAATGGGGCAGATCAAGGCAACCGCCGCAGAAGTATACCGTGAGGTCAAGGCGTTGGAAGCTTCGCTGGCCCCAGGCACCGACCTCGTCAACATGAGGTTCGAGGATCTCTTGGTTCTAGTGCGTCAATTGGCTTCTGGCCAGGATGCGATGGCCACTCTGCCGCGCCGCAACGCCATGATCGCCAGGATCGGCGAGCTGGGACTCGAGGCTATCGTCGAGGACTTCTCCGCGCGTCATGTCGCCGTCAGCCAGGTGCCGGATGAGTTGAGCCTCATCTACGTCAACTCGGTCTTCGAGCAGCTGGTGGTGCGTACTCCCACGCTCGCCAATGTGGGACCGGCCGACCTGAAGCAAATGAGCGAGCAGCTGCGCCATTACGACAAGGAACACACCAGGACGCTGGCCAACCCGGTGCGTCGCGCGGTGGTGCGCATCATGCGCGAGACCATCTCCAAGCGCCGTGACGAGACCATGGCCTTCGATAGCCAGCTGGCTCGCTACGGTTCGGGTGGCTTGCGGGACGCGATCGCGAAGTACCCGCGACTGGTTCAGGTCGCTCGTCCGGTGTGGACCATTCCCTCGATGATGACGGCGGAGTTCGTGCCGCCGATGCCTTGGGCCGACGTCGTCATCATGGATGAGATGGATGCCGCCGATCTTTCGAGCTCCATCTCCATGTTGATGCGCGGGAGCCAGGTCGTCGTCATGGGGGATCTGCGCCGCGCGCCGGAAGGCTCGGCTATCGCCGAGTTGGCGAAGGTTCTGCCCGTGTGCGAGCTTCCCACGCTGCGTGCCAAGTACGACGAGCTGGCCACTCAGACTTTGCGCGAGCAAGGCTACGCCGACGTGTTGCAGATGATTCCCGCGGTGCCGCGCTCGGACCGTGCGCGGCTCGTCGTCGTCAATGGGCGAGGCGTTCCCAGCCCGGCGACAGGAGCTGTGGAGGGCACGCAGGCCGAAGTGGACGCCGTCGTCGACATGGTGGTGGACCACACCCTCGCTCAGCCGGGCAAGTCCCTGGCTGTGGTGTGCGTATCCGAGCATCACGCGACGCGGGTGCGCGAAGCCATTCGCCAGACCGTTGCCAAATCCACGGTGCTGGATGCCCTGAACGAAAGAGATGTCCACGAGCCGTTCCTGGTTCTCGACATCACTCGTTGCGCGGGGCTGCGCCGCGATTCCATCATTCTCTCGGTCGGCTACGGCAAGACGGTGCATGGTCGGGTTCTGCACTCGTTCGGTGCGCTGTCCAGCCCCGTCGGGGTCGCGGGCCTTGTGGACGCCGTTGAGGCGGCCCGCGAGGAACTCACAATCGTCTCCGCGCTTGGCCCTGGCGAGATCGGGGTCGAGAAGATCACGTCTCCGGGGCCACGCCTCCTGGCGCGATTGATCGACCGGGCCGGTGGCGCTGTGGTGCAGCTCGACCCGACGGAGTCCGGCGAACCGGTGGAGCCGCTCCTCGCCGATCTCGTGCATCGTTTGCGTGAGGCCGGTTGGGCGACCGCCGCTCATTTCGGGTACGACGACGGCGTGCGCATCCCGCTGGTTGTCGGCCACCCCCGCCTGCGGGGAACCTGGCGGGTAGCGGTCCTGCTGGATGATCATTCCTACGTGGAGGAGCACTCGCTGCGCCGCCGCGATCGTTACTGGGCCGAGCGGCTGGAAGCGCGAGGGTGGGCCGTGTTCCGGACCTTCTCCACTTCGCTCTTCATCGATCCTGAGGGGCAGGCCCAGGAAGTCATCGACATACTGGAGAAGATGCGTTCCTCGGAGCTGGGTGCCGCGGTCCTCCCGCTGGAGCCGATCCAGGTGCCGGTGCTGGACGAGGACTGGTCGGCACCGACGGTTCTGACGCCGGAGGAGCAACGCTACGTGCAGACGACAGCGGGCAGCGATTCCGCATGGAAGAGAGCGGACGATGCCAAGCCTCGCGGCCCTCGTCCCCAGCTCACCCCCGGGCTGCCGCTGGCCGCCTATTCGGACGACCAGCTCGACGAGATGATCGCGTGGATCGTCAGCGACGAGCTGCCGCGGGACGAAGAGGAACTCGTGCAGAACCTGCGGGAGGAACTCGATATTCATCGCCGCGGAGGCCAGGTGGACGCTGTGCTGCGCAATGTGGTGCGCCGCTCCAACAAGACGACGTTGCCCGAGGCGCAGGAGACGGAGTCGAAGCCGGTTTCGGCGGCCACCTCGCTACGCGACACCCTGGAGAATCTCGACGATTCGACCGAGTGGCCGGACGCCGAGGACGGAGAGAACGAGGAGGATCGGTGAGCGACCCCTCTCGTCAACACAGGGCTGTCGTCAGGCTCTCGCGGGTGGACCGTGAACGGCTGGAACGGGGCGAGATCGCGGATCCGACGGATGCGTTGCACCTGAACGATCGCAAGGTCACGGAGTCCGCTCCGCGTGAGGTGGCGCCGAGCGTACGCGCTCGCGATGCGAATGAGCAGCGGCTGTTGTCGGATAGGCCGCCACATTTCGGCAACCTGTGATACGGCGGCGAGGAAAGGGCGAGATCAGCGCTGATTGCTCTGAGCGAGGAGATCGCGGATCTCTGTGAGCAGCTCGGTGTTTGCATCGGCGGCTTCTTCGATGACATCGTCGTTGCGGTGAATGCGCTCGTTGAACTTGTTCATCGGTAGGACGACGAAGAAGTAGAGCGCTGCCGCGACGAGCAGGAAGTTGACCAAGGCCGTCAGGATGGTGCCGGGCAGGATATCGGTGCCGTTGATGGTGACCGTCCAGATCTGCGCGAACTCAGGGGCGCCGAAGAGCGCGCCGATGATGTCCAGGAGGATGTTGCTGATCGCCTCGACAATGGGGGTGAAGGCGGCACCGATGATGATACCGATGGCCATGTCGAGGACGTTGCCCCGCATGATGAATTCGCGGAATCCCTTGATCATGATGGTATGTCTCCTTTGTAGATTGCATCGTGACGGCCGGCGAGGTAGCAGGTTTCGCATCCGTTGCGGCTGCGAGATTCCAGGTACAGGGCTGTGCTGCGCCACACGTATCGAATATCGAATCGGCAAAGGCATGCTCACACGGAGTTCAGGACGATCCGCATGGGCGTCCTTGTGCCATATCCGAGAACTAGCGTAGCCCGGTCTTCGGGAACGGCAAGGAAAAGTACGCGAGTATTGTCGGAATCACTCAAGAAACCGTCCCCTTCAGGAACCCTGCCCTGACCGACGACGGTCGCGCTGTCGGTAACGAGAACAGCCTCGATGTTCTCAGAGAACTCGTCCGGGGGTGCGAATAACGATACTGACACCCCCGAACTGGCGAGATCCTCGGTGCCGTCGGCGATTATCGTGACCGGCATGATCACCTGACCCGGTGGGGCCGTCGCGAGAAAATCTGCAGAGAGTATGAGCGAACGGGGGAGAGGCATCCCACGCGGGAGCGCGGTCACCAGTACTTCCCCCTCGATTTCGGCGATATCCCGGATGGAGTCCTCGGGCACGAGTTCCTCGGGGACGTTCTCGATGCGAATATCGGCGGTCCCCAGCGGGGTTCCCGCAGGGAGTTCCTTCGCGGCAACCACGATGGGGACAGTGGAAGGCTGAATCCCGGTGACAGCCTGCACGATGCTGAGGAGTCCCGCTAGCAAGACGATCGCTAGAAGCATGTGGCGTCCCCGCCAAAGAAAGGAGCGTACCCGTGTGAGAAGCATGTCCTCACACTAGGAGCCGCTTAGCCGCATGCGGAGTGTTCGCTCTTCTCCTGTGGATGGGCTCGGCTGGAACGAAAGCTGTGGAGAAAATCGTATGTGGGATCCCTGGTTGAGAAAACCGGAGCCATGGTGAGCGATTCACCGTGGCCGATATCGTGAGAGCGGCACGTGCCGGATTAAGCCGAGCGTCCTGATTAAGCCGAGCGTCCTGGTGCGCTGGTGACGGGCTTCGTCGTCGTCGAAGAATCCTTTGCGGAAGAGGATGGAGAAGTGGAATCCGAAGAAGCGGCGGAGTCCGAGGGTGAATCTCCTGCGGACGTGCCGTTCGAGCCGGAGGACGAGGTCAGAGTGGACTTCGACTTCGAATCGTTGTGGTAGAAGCCGGAGCCCTTGAAGACGATGCCGACGGAATTGAACAGCTTTCGCAGCTTGCCGCCACACTCTTCGCATATCGTCAGCGGTTCGTCGCTGAACGACTGGCGAACGTCAAACTCGTTCCCACACGCGGTACAGCGATATGAATAAGTAGGCACGCTTCGACCTTCCGTTGGCACTCACAATTTCCGAGTGCCAACTTTACTCCTGGTGTGGGACGTGAGCCAGATGGAGAGAGCGTCAGCCGGGAGAATCACACTCGGACTGGGCGGTTCCAGGGAAAACCGGATAACTCCGTGAAATCGCGTTACTTCTCGGGCGGCGAACGGTGAGACGCTAGCTCGCCTGAGGGATGCTCAGGTGGCTCCCACAGGGGATCCAACGATCGGGGAGTACGACGAACGGCACGGTGCGATCCATGGGATCCTGGGGCAGGTCGATATCCACATACTCCTCAGGGAAAACCATGGCACCGACCTTGGTGGTGGGACTCACCTGCTTCAGGACTCTGTCATACCAACCCCCGCCCTGCCCGATACGGCGGCCCTGCCGATCGACGAGGGTCGCGGGCATGAGGAGCACGCCGACTTCTCCGAGAATGTGAGAACTAATCGCCTCGCCTGAAGGCTCCGGAGGCCGACCCGGAGCATTGACGGAAAGATCGTCCGCTCCTTTGTACCAGGCCCAGTCGCGAGCCAGGCCGGGGCCGAGCTTCGGGAGGAGCAGCTTGCGCCCGCTCTCGGCGATCGCCTCGCAGAGTTTGTGGGTCGGCGGCTCATTGTTGACCGAGACGTAGCAGGCGACGACTGTGGCATCGCCAATGAAATCGAGGGCGGTGGCCACCCACTGCTCGCCCAGTTGTTCGCGCGCGGATTCCGGACGGCGTTCTCGCTGAGCGCGGGCTTGTATTCTGAGGGCCTGTTTGGCGTCTTCGACATCCAGGCCGGTGACATCAGGAAGTGTCACCCTTTGTGTCTGCATGCTTACATTGTTTCATGTGGTCGCGGCCATGTCAGCGGCAAGCGCACAGATTCCGCTCCCCGAGAATCGCCGAGGAATTCCGTGCCGAATCCGCGCCACAGAGGTCTGGAGGTATTTGTGCTGGGAGTCGCGGTGTTGGCGAGAATACCCACGCTCGACGACGGGTGCGGAGAAGAATTCTGATCGGCTAGGTGGGGGCACTTCTCCCCGGGTACGCTGAGACAGTACCGGCTAGGAGGATGTCCATGAAGAGTGTCGCCGCCCATCTTGAGGATTGTCTCGAGCTCGCTCAACCATTGGAGAGGTTCGATGCCGAACTCCCCGACGCGATCGGGTGCGTGCTGGCCGAGGATGTGAGATCGACCCTCGATGTCCCGGCTGCGGATATGGCCGCCTGCGACGGATACGCCGTCAAGGGAGCGGACACTCTCGGAGCTTCCCCGGAACGGCCGAGAACATTGCGGGTCACCGACGAGGTATTCGCGGATACGATCGAAACCTTCAGTCTCCTGGAGGGGACAGCCGTCCGGATCGCCTCCGGTGCCCGACTACCGAAAGGGGCCGACGCCGTCGTCCCGCTTGCCTCCACCGATCAGAACCAGGTGGACGTGACGATCTTCCAGAGCGTGCGCTCGGGAGACTACGTGCGCCAGCGTGCCGAGGATTTGGGCGCCGGCGAGACGATTCTCGAGGCAGGGACGCGTTTGGCAGCGCGACACATCGCCTTGCTGGCCGCCGCGGGCTGGGCCGGAGCCGTGGTCAATCCGGCTCCCCGCGTCGTGGTCATGAGCGTGGGCAATGAGCTCGTGGCGCCAGGCCGCGCCGTACCGCCGGGCAAAGTTTACGACGCCAACTGTCACGCACTGGCCGCCGCCGTGAGGAGCGCCGGGGGAGTCGCCTACCGCGTTCCCGCGATCTCAGACGACAAGGCGATTCTCAGAGAGGCCTTGGAGGATCAGCTTCTGCGCGCGGACGTCATCATCACGACGGGCGGTCTTTCCTACGGAGGTGGTGACACCCTGAAGGAGGTACTGCTCCCGCTGGGATCGGTCCGTTTTGACAATGTCGCCATGACTCCGGGCAAGCAACTCGGGGTAGGCAAGCTGGAAGACGGGACGGTCATCTTCTGCCTGCCCGGCGATCCTGTTGCGGCGCTGGTGGCTTTCGAGGCGTTCGTGCGTCCTTCTCTGCGGAAGATGGCGGGCTACGCCAATGTCGCGAGCAGGACGATCAGGACGACGGCGAGGAGCACCCTCTATTCGGATGAAGGAGTGAGAGATTTCGTCCGAGTGCAGATCGAACCGAAGCCCGACGGCACCTTCGACTTCACGGCGGCTCAGGATGATGATCGGAGCCTGTTGAGTGGGTTAGCGCGCTCGAATGGGCTCGCCATCGTGCCGGAGGATGTCACGCGTGTCAGCCCCGGCGACGAGCTGGAGTGCATGATCTTCAAAGTCTAGGAGCTCTGCGTTACGTTCTCACAGAGCTTAGAGCGCGCAGCAGGATCCCTGGAACCGGGCAATCGGTGGAATTCCGCCGGAACTTCCGTGAGGCTGGGTCTGAAGTACGTGAGACCGCGCCTGAAATACGAGCGAGTTGGCATGACTCAGGCAACACACGGTCGTATTTCTGCGGTGGAGAGCACCGGGCCAGCTACCTTGGGTATGTGGACTTGCATGGGTATGCGCTCGGATTCGCCACGATCTTACTCGTGGCCTATGTCGTGCCATATCTTTACCGTCGTCGAAAGATTCTCTCTGACGCGAGAATTGAAGAACGCTACGCCGAAGATCTGCGAATGCTGGAAGTCCCAGAATCGCGGAGTGGCCGTGCGAACGCGCACACGGTGGGTTCGCACGGAACGGTTTTCTTTCGTCAGCCGGAGGTCATCATGAGCCAGAACGATAAGGCCCGAGTCAAGAAGGCTGCATCGGCACAGGCCGGTAGTCCTTCTGACGTGCGCGCACTTGCCAAGGAACGGGCACGTAGGCGCGCCCGGATTTCAAAGCGCCAGGCCAACCGCCAGCGCGGCATCCTCGGCGCGGGCGTGCTTGTAGCACTCTGCGTCGTCTTGTGGGTGCTCGTGGGGGTGACATCGCTTTCCGCTGTGGTGGCGGGCGTCGGCACAGGACTCTCCCTTGTTTACCTCGCCGGTTTCGGTTACATCATGAACGCGATGGCTCAAGCCACGGCTACCGATGAGGAAGCGATCGCTAAGATCGACCGCAAGCTGAAGTCCAGTAAGGGAGCCGCTCATCTGGCGCGTTCGCGGCGTCCGGTGGCGCCCAAGACCGGGAACCGGCCGTCCAGCGGACGCCCGGAGGCCGATCGCTCAGGGCGTGCTCGTGGGGCTGGTGCGGCGGCAGCATCTTCCAGTGAGTCCTCCTTGGCACAGCACGAGGAAGCACGGAACTCCTCGGAGCAACGTGCGAACAACAAGGCTGCGGACGACCGGGCGCAGGTTGAGCGGCGTGCTGAGGAATCGGTGAAGAAGTTGCTGGGCGAACAGCCCGGCATGGAGGCCGGCTCCAAGGTGAACGCCAATTGGCCGAAGACCTCTCAGTCCACCGTGACCGAGGGACACAGCGAGGAAGAAACGCAGGAAAAGGCGCAGACTGTCCGCAGCGAGTCAGCTGCCAGCGGCGCGGCCGCCGGGGATACGACCGCCGGGGACGCGGCTGCCGGAGGAGGTTCGGGTCTCGCCATGTCTCTGGAGCCGGAGATCGTTGAGGATTCGGCTGATATCGACGTGATATCGGACGAAAAGCGCGAATCGCGTGAAGTTGCCGCGGCCTACTCAGCGACGACGACCGACGGTGGTCCAGGTTCTTCCCCGGCACCTTCCGGAGCGGAGCCGGAGGCGGTTTCCCAGGACGCCACCCAGTCTGCTGATACATCCGTGCCCAGCTACACGGCGAAGCCCCGCCAGGTCGAGCGCCGCGTCGTCACTCCGTATGAGGCTCCGCAGGAACCCGAAGCGGCCGTACCGTATCGTCCCAAGGAGGTTGGGGAGCGCTTCGAAGAAGATCCAGAGACCAGCAAGCCGCAGTCAGGCTCCGATGGTCTGTCGGGTGGCAGCGCGCTGGACGCACTGCTGGATCGCCGCCGCGCATAGCTGACAGGGCATAGCTGACAGGCCTTCGAGGCTGATACAGGCAAAAGACTGAATACCGAGCTGAGAGCGTGCGTTTCGCAAAAGTGGCGAGGCGCACGCTCTCTGTATGGGCTGTGAAGATGCATCGCTTTTCCACCGGTGCTAAGCTAATCAAGTCTTGGGGCTATGGCGCAGTTGGTAGCGCGTTTCGTTCGCAATGAAAAGGTCCGGGGTTCGAATCCCCGTAGCTCCACAAGCAAACGAGGCACCCCGTTAGGGGTGCCTCGTTTGCTTTGTTCCGGATACCACCCGGATGTTTCGAGTGAAGATGGGCTCGAAACCCCGAGCTGCGCTAGGTGGGCGCAAAGAGGCCACATATCGGGCGAGAGGTCACGGTTCTGACAGTGCCCTATGTGTGGCCTCTCGCCAGAACTGTGGCCTCTCGCCAGGACTGTGGCCTCTTCGGGCGCGATGTCTGTTGTGTGACTACCTCTTAGCCTCGTCCACTCGGTTGATCGGGTTCCCGGAGGCGAAGGCGCGGATGTTGTCGCCGATCATCGAGACCAGGCGTTGCCGCGTCTCCAGGCCGCGCCAGCCCATGTGCGGGGTGATGATGACGTTGTCCATCGTGTACAGGGGGCTCGCATCGTCCAATGGCTCGACCTCTTGGACATCCAACCCGGCGCCGGCGATCACGCCGTCGTTCAGCGCTTCGATCAGGGCGTCCTCGTCGACCAGTCCGCCCCGCGCCGTGTTGATCAGATAGGCGGTGGGCTTCATCGTCGCCAATGTCTCGCTGTTGATCATGTGCCTGGTCGAATCGTTCAGCGGGCAGTTCAGCGAGATGAAGTCGCTCTTTGCGAAGACCTCTTCGTTGGTCGTGAAATGGATTCCGTCCACATCATCCCTCGGGCTTCTGGTACCGACCAGAATGTTCATACCCAGCGCCTGGGCAACCTTGATGATCTGCTGCGCGATGTTCCCATAGCCGATGACACCGAGCGTCTTTGCATTGACCTCGACGTGATCGACCATGAGGTGCTTGCGGAAATTGTCGTGGTTTCCCTGTGCGAGCATGCGGATCTGCTTCTGCAGTGAGCTGGCAAGACCCAGCATCAGGAGTATCGCGGTGTGCGCCACGCGTTCGCTGCTGTAGGCGGGGATATTGCACACCGCGATACCCTTCTCCCGCGCGGCCTCCAGATCGATGTTGTTGTAGCCGGTGCCGGCTTCGCAGATCATCTTGACGGTGTCGGGGAAACGGCGGATGGTGTCGCCGTCGAGCCTCATCTCCTTCGTGACGACAATCGTAAAACCATCCACGCGCTCCAGAATGCTGTCCTGCGGCGTTTCGTCGTAGATCGTCACCTGTGAGGCGATCCGGTTGTAATCGACTTTTCCGTCGTAGTTCACTAGGCCGGCATTCAGTACGACGGTCGTGTCCTTCATGATTAGGTTCCCCTCGTCAATCGTGGCTTCCTTCGCCGGGACTAGCCTTCGCAGTCTCGGCTGGCTCTTTTGACCTTACACTGCTCAACCCCCACCGTTTTGCCTTTGGGGCTGCCACCCTCAGTTCAACGTCCTATTCGTCCAGTACTTCAAATAAGACCCGCCACGATGAGCGAGGGGCGGGCATCGTTATCTCTGGAGTCGATGCCCCATTCGCAGGCCAGTGGAAGGCCTGCGATCCCTCTCAGTCTCCATCGTGGACGGTGATGACGTAGCCATCCGGGTCGGAGAAGGCGAACGTCAAGCCGAATGGCCCCGGCTCGGGAGCGCGTAGCACCGGCACCTTCGCAGCCGAGAGCGTTTCGTGGAGCTCTGCGGCGGCGTCGCAATGCAGCCACAGTGCTACTCCGAGACCTGGATGCTCGGCCGCATCGAGATCGACGCCGGGCAAGGGCTCACGCACGGCAAATGGGATCGGTTTCGTGGCGAAGACGACCGCTCCCTCAGGCCCCGCAGGAACACGGCGCAGGCCGAGCTGTGTTTCGTAGAAATGTGCTGATGCGTTGAGATCGCGTACTTGTAGGGCGATGAAATCTGGGCCGGTGACCGCCATGAAAGATTCCTTTCTCCTGGCTGAGGGCAAGGAAAGAGTGGGCGTCATCGAACGGCAGATGGTCAGCACCCTGACAAGCGAACAGGCCGATGTATTGTGGCGCTACCTCGCCAGCTGTGCAGATGCGTTACGCGAGCGCGATGAGCCGGAGGAGTGAGCCGGGTGGATGAGCCGGAGCGATGAGCCGTTGCGCTGTCCCTCGCTTCGGCGCAATGAGGAGGGTTCCTCGCTCAGTGGACCAGCGTGATGCCAGCATATGCGATGCTTGCGACAAGCACGGTCGCGAGCGCAGCAAGGACAAAGGGGCGAAGCCCTACCCTGTAGAGGTTGCGAATCTTGACGCCGCAACCGAGCCCGAACATGGCGGCCGCCAAGAGACCGGTCTGTAGAACTTCTCCCGCTGTCAGTAGGCTTTCCGGCACGTTGACGAACGAGCGCAGCAGCACCATCCCCAGAAATCCGAGGATGAACGGAGGAATGAGGGGCGGCAGCTTGGCGGCTCCTCGCTTGCCTGCGTCCTGAGCGCCGGACCCTGACTGCGGTGCCGTGCCGTGTGGCGCAAGGCTTTGCCGGCGCTGGCGGATGCTGAGAACGGCGACGACGGGAGCCAACAACAATACGCGGGCGAGCTTGACGACGACGGCGACCGTCATCGCCCCTGTGCCGATGATCCCGCCGATTGCCACCACCTGGGCGATCTCATGCACGGAGCCTCCGGCCCACATTCCGGCTGTCTCGGTGTCCAGGCCGATAAGATCTGCGAGGAAAGGAATCAGGGGGATCATCAGGGTCCCGAAGATCACCACGAGGGCGACGGCGGTGACGGTGTCTTCCTCATTCTCGTCGTCGGGATCGGTGACTCCTGCGGCTCCGGCCACGGCTGCCGCGCCACAGATGGAGAAACCGCATGCGATGAGCAGAGTCAGTCCTTGCGGAACTCTCAGTAGACGTCCAAGGAGTATGGTCCCGAGGATCCCTCCGGCGACGATGCACAAGATGACGATCAGCATCGGCGCACCCAGATCGGCAATATCGGACAGCACCAGGCGGAGCCCGAGGAATACGATGCCGACGCGCAATAGTTTCTTTGCGGAGAAATCGATGCCCTTCGCCGTCGACGACGGCAAGGAGACGACGTTGGCTATAAGAATTCCCAGAACAATCGCGATGATGAGGGGGCTCATGACGGGAACCACGAGACTCAGCCCGTAGGAGACACCCGCGGCGCCGATCGCGAGGGACAATCCCGGCACGAGCGCGCGGATGCGGGCGGACCGGCTCCTCTCCTTGTGGGCGGATGGCGTTGGAACTCGATCGCTTATCGGTGGCGTGTGACTCATGATCTCCATGCTCTCTCTGCGCTTCCCCGAAAGAGTAGAGTCGAATCACGCCGGGGTTACAAGCGATCATTGTGGCCTTGATTCGAGGCGAGGGAGGATGAGAATGCGCCAAGAACCCGATCTTGCGGCACTGCGAGCTCTGAAGCTCGTCGCCGAGCAAGGCTCCATCTCCGCTGCGGCCGCCCAACTACAGGTTAGCCAGCAGGCGGTTTCGTTGCGGATTCGCTCTCTGGAGGCCGATCTTCGGGTGCGCATACTCGCCCGTACCCCGCGCGGGTCTCATCTGACACCCGCCGGCGAGGTCGTCGTCGGTTGGGCAGCGCCGTTGCTCGCCGCAGCGGACGAGTTCGCTGCGGCGGTCGAATCGTTTCGTGCCAACAAGGGGATGACGCTGAACATCGCGGCGAGCCTCACGATCGCCGAGCATCTGCTTCCTGAGTGGATAGCACGTTGGCGCTCGCGGCTTGGAGACGAGGGTCCCGTGATCAGACTGACCGCCGCCAATAGCCGTGCGGTTATCGAAGCGGTGCGTGAGGGCGCCGCCGATCTGGGCTTCATCGAGACGCCGGCGCTGCCCTCGGACCTTGGATCGGTTGCCGTCGGCTCGGACACCATCGAGGTGGTGGTGCCGGTCGGTCATCCGTGGGCGCAACAGGGGGCGGTGTCGGTCAGTGAGTTGGCACGAGAGCCCTTGGTGCTTCGTGAGGCAGGAAGCGGGACGAGGGAGGCACTCGAAACGGCGCTGAGCGAAGAAGGGCATCCTTTGCGGGAGGAGCCGGCCTCCGTGCAGTCCACGACCTTGGGTGTGCGCAGCGCTATCATGGCGGGCGCGGCCCCCGGCGCACTGAGTTCCCTGGCGATTTCCGAAGACATTCGTTCCGGTCGCCTAGCTCGCGTTCCGATCGTGAACCTGCGGATCGAACGTCCTCTCACGGCTGTCTGGGCCGGGAGTACGCCGATGCCCGGCGCGCGGGACTTCTTGGCAGCTATACGCCAGCGGAGATCTTCCTAGACATTGTTCGTACGGAGGTTGGGGCCTGCGATCCGGACGGAATGCGGGGGCGACGTCGTCGTGCAGAACCGACGTTCTTCACTCGCGTTTCTCGCCGACGGCGACCTCCTCGGCCCGGTCGCGGTTCCTCCACGCGAAATGGGTTCCGGTCAAGGCAACGACAATCCAGAACAGTGCGATGATTAGACCTATTGCCCCGTCGTTGAGGTAGGAGTGATCCAGTTCGCCCGGAGGTTCGGTGGTGGTTGCATCGCCGAGCGCATCCGTGGCGAATGTGCCGCCGATGAGCACGAGGAGGGCAACCCCGTACCATAGCCATATCTGCTTGCCCCTGGATCGCATCCACCAGCACCATGATGCAACCAGGACGAAGACGATGGTCAGTAGGTTCCACCACGTCAAAGTGATGCCGGTGTCGTCTTGCGTGATGAAGGCGTATCCGCCCAGGGAACCCGGTGCTGCAGCAATCGCCGCGGCGATCGCGCTGACCGGCCACGCGGACCTGCCGGAAACGAGAGCAAGTCCAACCGCCGCAGCGACGATGACCATCGCCGTTGTCGCGAAGGTCAGATCCGGCATCCGCACACTCTGGAGGCAGAAGCTTCCGCCGGTGGCCGCGCACTCGCGTACGGCATCCGCCTGGATGCTGGCATGCTCCCGGCCCACGTCGCGGTAGTTCGTCAGCATCACGATATACAGTGCGAAAGACACCAGGGCGGATATGACGGCCAGCGCAGCGAGAAGCCGAAACCCCGAGGGGGATTTTCGAATCGAGTATGCCGTACTCGCGGCGATGACCGCTGTAGCCGATGCTATCGTCCAGGCAATGGCGATCCCGCGACTGAAGAATTCGAGCTGATCCTCGAACTCACCGGCGTCGCCCTGCAGGAGGTCGGGCAGCGCACGCAAGGTCAGAGCCAGCCCGATAGTGGACAGGAGCCAGACGGTCGCAGTCCTGGCCGTGGAGGGCTGAGGCGGGCCGTTCTCGGCAGCTTCCGGTTCGATCGCTTCGTTGTCCTTGTGAATACTCATCCTGTGATGCTCCTCACTCATATCAGGTTCATCCTAATGGAGTAACTCAAGAAAATGGGTGTGGGAGCAGGCTCAGAGTGTGTTCGCGATACGTTGCCGGCGATTGGAATCAGCGATCGCAGTGTGGAAACGTCCCGCCGTGGAACCCGAAGGGACGGCGGTTCGAACTCCGCCTGACGGCGAGCTCACGTATGGTGTCCCAGTGCCTGTTCGGTACTCCTGGCGGGGAGGATTTAGGCGGCGGCGCGGATCTGATCCGCGAGCTTCTGTGCAGCTTTCTGGTTCTTCTTGCCGTCAAGCAGCGCCTTGGGGCGGTTCGGATCGGTGTCCAGCACGAGATCTACGCGCGATCCTCCCTCGGTCTGGGTGATGTGTGCCTCAACGTGCAACTCCCACATGAGCATCGTCTTCTTCGTGATGAATCGGATGACGCCCTGCTCCGGCACGGACTCGTGAAGCTTGTGCTTCTGCTCGGCGATGACCTTCTCAACGGCCTGATGGGCCTGGGCGGGTGCTACGGGCAAGTCGACGGCGACGTGTGCGGATGAATCCATGGCTTGTCCTTCTCGAGGCGGTTCCCGCATCCGTTCGCGGATGCTGGCTTCCTCGGTATTCTTTCAACGTATTGTGACGTACGTCAAACTTGAAAGATTCCGTATTCGTATTTCGCAATGGACTAAAGGCCCGATTGGGGTGTGGCTTATCCGCGGAGGACTGCACCGGTGGCCCGGCTTTGTGACGGTGAAATTGCTCCAAGCCAGTGGCCTCCACGGCGCTTTCTCCATCCGGTCTGGATGTATGAAGATCGTCATGTCACGCCGCGTAACATGAGGTCACGTCTCATTGTCAGGTATGGGGATCGTGTACTCGATAGACTCCCCGCATGGCAAAGACGCATCCCCACATCGATTCGCCGACTGCCCTCCAGCTCCGTTCCTTGCTGGAAGGACGCCCGGGGCTCCTCGTGCAGGTGTACCTCGCATTGCACGAGCTCGTCGTGACCGCGCTACCTGATGTGAGATTCTCCGTGGACACCGTCGACGCCGCCGTCGGATACGGGGCCCGCCAGTATGGTTACAACGGTTGGGGGATGGCGGCACTGACTCCCTTCGGTAAATGGGTGTCGCTCACGCTGCTGCAGGGCTCGAAGCTCGAGGATCCGGAGCGGCTCTTGAAAGGGACGGCAGTCATGCGCCATATCCGGCTCAGCAAACCGGTGAGCGTTCAGGAGAACCGCGCCGAGATCTCTCGCCTCGTAGTGGCCGCCTCGCGTCTCTATGACAAGAAGTAGCCGTCGGTGCCGAGATGAGCTCGGCACCGACGGCCCCAAGGTCTTACCCATACCGCCGAATACGATCCCTCGCATACGCTGTCTGTAGAGCTGCTGGCGTGGACGCCGACGTCGGCCCGGGCACTGTTTCGAGCACGCCGCCGGATCGCAGCGCGCCGAAAGTCCGGGTCGGTATGTCGCTGAGTCGCGTCAGAAATCCTGTCCGTTCGTGTACTCGGATGCCATGGGATCCCTCTTCTCGATATGGCTGGTGACGCGTGCTTCACTCGATGCCGAGCTTCTCCTTCAGTGCGGCCTTGCGCTCATCGAAGTTCTCGCGCCGCTCGGCCCTACGCTGCTCCTTGGCGACCTTCTTGGCCTCCCGCTGCCCGGCCTCGTACGCTTCTTCGGCGGCCTCGAGCTGTGTGAGTACCTCGATCGCGGGACGGCGGTGGATGGTACCGCCGAGGCCGGAAATGAGAGCGTCCACGACCTCGGGTGTGTACTCGTTCAACTCTGCTACCACCGCAGTGGTTCCGGCGGGGATAGCCTTGCTGATCTGGCTGATGACGTCGGACGTGTCGTCGTCGCGCTTGAAGTCGGCGACGCCTCCGATGATCGCTCCGGTGGTCCACCCGAACAACATTCCGATGGGACCGCCGAGCACTCCGATGAGTAGACCGATCAGGCCGCCACCGAGAGTGGACGAGCCGCTTACGTTGTCGGTCGCTTCGGGAACGGAGAGGGCGCCGTTCTGATCGCGGCTCACGATAGCGGCCGAACGGACTTCGACTCGTCCTTCGAGCCCGGCGCCCTTGAGTTCGCTCAATGCCTGGTAGGCCTTGCTGTCATCCTCGAATGTCGCTGCGAGAACGTTGTAATCCGCCATGATGATGCCTCTCGGGTAGTCCTTGATTCGAAATGGTGCCGCCATCTTCGACGGGCACTGTGGTCCCACGCTCTCACAAGTGCTGGCACCACGCATCGTGCATTGTTTCCCTATGAGTCGTTACTTCATGTGCACACTGCCCAGCGGCGCTATGGTAGACGAATGGGAAAATTGGACCGTGTGATTGGCATCGTGACTGGCCTGGACTGCGCCGGAGCCAACGCCGACCTGCTTCCAGCATACGACCGGCGATTGCTTGAGCCCTTTGGTCGGGGCCCCACGCGGTGGGTTGCCGGGGCCGTTGAACAGGCACTTGCAACCCTGGAAGCCGACTCACACGATGCTCTGGCACCCCGGCCATCGATCCGTGCGTTCGCGTCTCACGCTCTCACTGCGGCGTTGCTCGAACTCGCCGATATGAACAGCGAACCGGTCCACCCGGATGAGGTAGCCCCCGAGCTTGTCAAGGATATCGTCGTCCGAGGAGTCGAACTGGCTGAGATCACTGCGGGGATCCGCGCGATGCAGCAGGTGTGGTTGGATTTGCTCATCGCCGCGACGATGCGGACGTCACCGGAAGGCGTAGCAGCAGTACCGTCCGTCGTCGCCTCGGTGAGTAGGACGATGGATACCTGGACCGCCGTAGTGGTTGAGGCCATCGGCAACGAACGCCGCCGAGCGCTCCAGACCGAGCAGGTTCGCGTTCGCGCCGTCATCGAGCAGCTGCTGACCGGTGCACCCGTCAGCCCCGAGACCGCCCAGCGACTGCTGGGGTCATCGATGTCCGGTTGGCACACCTGCTGCGTGGTCGGGGTTCCGGTCGGCGGGAGGGTGGAACGCGAAGTGCTCGATTCGATGGCTCAGGTGTTCACTCGGATATCGGGACAGGAGCGTGTGCTGCAGTACGAGACACGTATGGGGACGCTCTGCCTGTGGGCGACGACAGAACGAAGAATTGCCATCACGAGTCTGACCGGCTTTCGCGGGTCCGAAGCAGTCGCGATCGGTCTCGGGAACCCGCATCGAGGGCCGGGAGGATTTCGGCGCAGTTTCGTGGAGGCCGACGACGCCTTCCAGCTCGCGATCCGTGACTGTGCCGACAACGTCGTCTCCTACGAGGAGGATTCGCTTGCGATTCTGCTCACCCGGGATGAGGAACGAGCGCGTTGGTTCGTGGACACCGAGCTGGGTGAGCTCGGCGCGGACTCTCCCGAGATGGCGGAGATGCGGATGACGCTCCGCGCTTTCTTCGCCAGGAGAATGCGCATCGCACCTGCGGCGGACCTTCTCCATATTCACCGGAACACTCTTATCCATCGGCTCGAGCGGATCGAGACGATGCTCGGGCATAGCATCGTTGAGCGTACCGCCCAAACCCAGACGGCGCTACTCCTCGCCAACCTTTTCTTTGCCGAACGAGGTTCTGCCGAGGAGGAGCATTGAGGCTGACTCCGCGCATGAGGCAACAGGATTATCTGGGTTGCGGTGTTGGTGCAGGGCGAAGTTGCGGGTGATGTTACGGCAGTGTGTGGACGCGATCCGCTTGGCTGGCCAGACGCTCATCGTGGGTGGCGATGACGACGCAGGCGCCTGCGTCGGCACGGTTTCGCAGCAGGCCAGTGACCATATCGCGATTCGCTCGGTCCAGCGAGGCGGTGGGTTCGTCGGCGAAGATGCAGGTGGCATCCTTGTAAATCGTTCGCGCGATTCCCACTCGCTGTTTCTCACCGCCGGAGAGCACTGATACGGAGTCGAGTCCGCGCCCTTCGAGTCCGACGGTCGTCAGGATTTCCGCGATCTTTGGAGTGATGCGTGGTTTCCTGCGAAGGAGTCCGGGCGGGGTCAGAGTGATGTTGTAAGCGACGCTCTCCTCGTCGATGAGGCCGTAATCCTGATAGATGAACGACGCGGTGTCGCGCCAGAATCTCAACCGGTCACGGTCTTTCCACTGTGCGACGGCGGTACCGTTCACGTAGACGTCACCACCCGTGGGCTTTTGGAGGAGACCCAGGCAGTTGAGGAGGGATGTCTTGCCCGAGCCGGAAGGTCCCACCAGTGCCAGCATCTCGCCGGCCTCGCAGGTCAACGAGACGTTCTTGAAGATCTGATGGCCAGCAATTGCCAATGCGAGATTCTCAATGCGGATGTTCAATGGATGTCCTCAATGTGCTGGGTTGAGTGTGTATGGACGGCTGGTCGCTGGTGGGAGGGCTGTTTGCGGCGAGTGGTTGGTTTCTGGTTCCTGGATCGCTGGGGCGTACTTGGACATTCGATGTGATCATCGCTCCCTGAGGACTGCCTTGTGGAATGAACGGCGTGTGGCTGCCTGATAGCTGAGGTACGTAGCGGTGATGTAGATGGTGAGCAGGCCAGTGATGATCAGTGCGGTGGTAATGGGTTGCACGTTGAACACGGCGATGCTTGCGCCCCCTGCCACGCCTGCTGTGAAGGTGAGTAGAAGTGCTTCGAGCGTGACTCTGTGCCCGGTGATTCTGCGGTAGGTGTGGCCCGTACTGTGGCGCGCGAATATCGTCCGGCGATTTTGCTCCGCCCAGATTCCCGCGGATTGAACGAGTGCAACGATCAGCGTGCCAGAGGCCAGGGCGATGGAGATGATGCCCAGACGCGCCTGCTGGGCGAACAGGTGGGCAGAGTCCAGAATCTGGTCCGCGACGTTGTCGATGGACGTGAAATATGCCTCGAGGCCGAATTCGCTCATCGCACTCCGGAGTTCGTCGGCGTCGGTGAAAACGATCTGTCCGTTTGCGACGAAGGCTTCGAGCACACCCTCGATTGCGAGGGCATCGGCGGGCTTGTCGATGACGACGATGAGAGGACGTTCGGCCTGTACCGGATTACTTGCGTCGCGTTGATCCCCGATGGCTGGGAAGGCGGGAGAACCGGATGCCGTGGTGTAGAGGTGGGCGCCGGCGAGAGCGTCAGCGCCCGGGGCGGACCACATGTTCATGTTCTCCTCGAGAGAATTCATGACGGCGGGGGCGATCTCTTGGGCATTCAGGGGAACGAGATCGTTCGTGATGGATGATGAACGATCGGACCCGGGGCTGCCGTCGTTCGAGAACAGCGTGAGGAACCGTGGGTTGGTGACGACGATGTGGTCATATGGCCCCATCTCTTGGGCACTGAGCTGGACAACTTGGTCGAGAGAGAACGACAGCGCCAGATTACCCGCGGCATCCGATTGTGTGAGGAGCTCTGACAGCCTGCTCTCGTACTCCTCGGCGTGCCCGGCTTCGAGGGTTTGAGCGGACACGGAGACCCGAACTGTGCCCTTTGCCGCGGCCCAGCGGATGGCTTCGTGTTGGGCCTGCCGTGCGGAGTCCGTATAGATGAGGGCGAAGGGGAGGACCACGACATGAAGGAGGCTACGTTGCCGACGCCGAAGCGGAAGGCTGTGTATCCTGTCATCACTAGCCAACCGGCCAGAGCACCGGTGAGAAAGGCCCGCATTATTCGCCAGACATCCCACGCATGAATGGCCACCGGGCGCTGGCCCGCTTGCAGCCGAATGGCTCTGGATCTGGACTTCACGGTGAGCCAGGACACCACAAGAGTGAGGCACAGCAGCAACATCGCAACGATGGCCATTCCGGCCCCGGTGTTGGTGATGAGTGTGCTGGTGGTTCCTGAAACGTCCTTGAAGCTCATGCCGTCAATGCTCACCGAGTTGTCCCGTGCCCACTGTCCCAGCTCGTTTCCACCGTTCGGGGAGTCGTACATTGTGAAGTAGCCGTCCAGTGGACGATCTCCCAGATCGGAGGACGGGATCAAGGTACCGGGCGTGGAGGGATCAAACCAGATGGGTGACGAGGCACCGTGGGGTGGTTGGAGGCCGAACCAGACGAGATCTCGGCTGTTCTGGGTGCCGCTGGGGTCTGCGGCGACCTTGAGGATGGTCGTGCCGGTGGAGGAGGCCAGCTCATTCAGTCCGTTGATCAACTCCGATTTTGTTGCCGACGAATCCACGCTCGTGAGTGAGAAGGACACATCTGTATCCAGCGGGTAGGAGGAATCGATCTCCTCGCTGGTTTGGATCGTCAGCACTCCCACGAAGACGGCGGTCACCAGAGCTGCTGCTGCAATGAGCTTCTCGATCACTGAAGTCCTTGGTCGATGTTGTGGCTGCTGTGCAATGCGGTGCTCATTTTTCCTTAGGGCATTTGTTTCCTCTCGGTTCTCTTGAAGTTGACCAATTGTATTTTCTAGATTAGACGCGCTTCTAGATTTTGTATGGATATTAGAGAAGAACTTCTGCACGTTCGAAAATTCGTCGTCGGGCGCCTCTGCTTTCCTGAAATACCGCACTCTGTGGACGGCTTCTTGTACTCTCGGGTCACGAAGAAAACCAAGACCGCTCTGCCCGGCGTACGAATGTGGGCCGGGAATCACCGCCGAAGCAGCGTTCCCGGCCCACAAGGCAAGTCAGCCGTGGTGCCATGCCCGTCAGGGCAATGTCACCAGTCCCTCCTCGACCAGCCAATCGCGTGCCACGATCGCCGGGTCCTCGCCGCCGGAGTCCACGCGAGCGTTGAGATCGAGCATCACCTCATTGGTGATGCGGGGAGTGACCTGATCGAGAATCTCCTCGATCTCCGGATGCTCCTCCAACAGTTCTGTGTTCACCGCCATCGAGAGGTTGTAGAGCGGGAAGAACTGGAGATCGTCTTCCAGCACCCTGAGGCCGAGGCCCGGTATGCGACCGTCGGTGGTGTACACCTCGCCGAAGTTGCAGCGTCCTTCCGCGGTCGCGGTATAGACGACGCCGGTATCGAGGGTCAGCACATCGGCGAGATCGCCGGTGGCCAACCCATACGTTTCGAGCATCGGCTCGAACCCGTCGTTACGGCTGGCGAATTCCGTCTCCACGCAGAAGGTGAGCTCTTCCGGAGGCAGGGCGGCGACGTCGGAGAACTTCTCAACGCCGAGCTCTTCGGCCTTGTCCTCACGGATGGCGAAGGCATAGGTGTTGTTCATGGGAGCTGGAGCAAGCCAGGTGATGCCGTTCGGTTTGTCGGCCTCCGCCAGCGCCTGCCACTGCTCCTCCTCGCCCTTGACGGGCTCGTCATTTCCGAGGTAGTTGACCCAGCCGTTGCCCGTGTACTCCGGTGACATGTCGGCGTCGCCGTCGAGCATGGCCTGCCTGGCTCCGAACGAACCCGGCGTGTTGGACATATTCGTCACGTCTGCTCCGGCTACGTCGAAGATCGTCGAGTACATATTTCCCAGGATGAGCTGCTCGGTGAAGTCTTTGGCAACAATGGTGATGGAAACGCCTTCAAGGCTTTCATGATGTTCGATCTCCCCGGGTTCGGCGGAGAGTACGGCCCCGGAAGCCGACTCCAGGCCGCATCCTGCCAGGAGCAGGGCGGAGGCCGCGGCGGCGAGGCTAAGTGAGTGCTTGCGTCGATTCACGTCAGACTCCCTTCGGTGCTGCCGCGAGTTCCACGACTCGGGCCAGCCAATCGATGAAAAGTGCGAGGGCCGCGATGAGCAGGGCTCCGATTACCAACACGACGTTCTGACGGAGCCTGATGCCCGATGTGATGAGCTCGCCCAGTCCGCCGCCTCCGGTGAAGGACACCAGTGAGACGGTTCCCACGATCAACACGAGGGCGGTGCGGACCCCGGCCACGATGATCGGAAGGGCCAAGGGCAATTCAACCCGCACCAGGGTCGAGAACGACGACATGCCCATACCTCGGCCTGCCTCGACAAGCTTGGAATCGACGGAATCGATTCCGGCGACGGTGTTGGCGATGATGGGGAGAAGACCGTAGATCACCAGCGCCACGATGGCGCCGAACGAACCGATGCCGAAGATGGCCGCTCCGAGTGCGATCAGGCCGATGGCGGGTGCAGCCTGGCCGAAACCTGCCACCGTGATGATCGGCTTGGAGAAGCGGCGCATCTTTCCGCGGGTCAGCAGGATGCCGATCGGCACAGCCAGTACCACGGTGACCGCGGTGGCGATGAGACTGATCTGCAGATGCTGCCTCACGAGAGGAAGAAGGTTTGAGATGGACAGCGAGCGGGCCTCGGTGGAGGAGACGTTGGCAACCTGGACGAAGACGAAGCAGCCGATGACCAACAGGACGCATGCCAAAGGCTGAATGAAGAAACGAGCGCGCCCCGCCTGTTGGGTTGAGGCGATGGTCGCTGTATCGACAGTGGGCTCAGCCTTGGGATCGGTCGTGGATTCAGTGGTCGTACTCATAGGCGATCACCCACCTGCTCATTGTCCGCCGCGGTCTTTGCCGCGGCATCCCTGAACTGCTGCATCGCATCCATGACGGTCTCCACTCGGACAACGCCTTCGTAGGCGTTGCGCCGTCCTGTTGCCACGACGACGCCGTGCGAAGAGGTCAGCATCTCGTCGAGGGTGTCGTTGAGAGTGGATCCGAGCGAGACGACCTCCAGCTCTGGATCCCTGCGGACGTTCTCCAGCGCTCCGGGCCGATCCAGCTCGCGCAGGGACAGCCAGCGCTGCGGACGATTGAAGCGGTCCAGAACGATCACGTGTTCGCGATCGATGGAGCGGGCCAGACGCTTCGCCTCCTCCGGATCGTCGCCGATATGCGCCACGGCAGCTTCGTGCAATTCGATATCTCGCACGCGGGCGAGTGAGAGCTGCTTCAGTGCGGCGCCATGGCCGACGAATCCCTCGACGAACTCGTTGGCGGGGTTCGTCAGGATCTGCTCGGGGACGTCGAACTGAACGACTTCCGAGCCCTTGTCCAGAATGGCGATCTTGTCTCCGAGCTTCAGCGCCTCATCGAAGTCGTGGGTCACGAAAACGATGGTCTTGTGGAGCTCGTCTTGGAGCCGGAGCAGCTCGTCTTGGAGCCGCTGGCGCGTGATCGGATCGACTGCGCCGAAGGGCTCGTCCATCAACATGACCGGAGGATCGGCGGCGAGCGCCCGGGCCACGCCGATGCGCTGCTGCTGGCCGCCGGAAAGCTCCCGCGGATAGCGATCGCGGTATTCCTCGGGCTCGAGGCCGACCAGATCGAGGAGTTCATCGACGCGGTCGGAGATCTTCTGCTTGTCCCACTTGAGCATCTGCGGGACGAGCGCGATGTTGTCGCCAACCGTGAAATGCGGGAAGAGCCCCGCACCCTGGATGACGTATCCGATGCGACGGCGCAGCTTGTCCGGATCGACGTTGGTGACATCCTCTTCGCCGATCATGATGCGTCCGGATGTGGGCTCGATCAGGCGATTGATCATTTTCATGGTGGTCGTCTTACCGCATCCGGATGGACCGACCAGAACTGTGATCTGCCCGGCGGGAAATTCGAGGGTGACGTTGTCGACCGCCGGCGTCGATTGACCACCGTACTTCTTGGTGATGTTGTCGAGCAGGATGCGGGCGCCGACGGTGGGCGTGGTATCAGACACGAGAAATCCCCTTGGAAGTAGTAAATCTGGTCAGCAGGTTCAGCGCGATATCGAGAATGATCGCCAGCACGATGATGCCGAGGGTCCCGGCGAGCACTGAGTTCGTCGCGTTGGCTCCGCCCATGCGAGAAATGCCGGAGAAGATGTATCCACCCAGCCCCGGACCGAGGGCATATGCCGCGATTGCCGCGATGCCCATGAGCATCTGGGCCGAGACTCGGACTCCCGTCATGATGACGGGCCATGCCAGAGGTAGCTCAAGGCGCCATAGTGTGCTCATCCGGGTCATGCCCATTCCCCGGGCCGATTCGATCAGGGCGGGGTTCACGGAGTTGATGCCGACCACGACATTGCGCAGGATCGGCAGGAAACCGTAGAACACGAGCACCACCACAGACGGAAGAACTCCGATGCTCAAAATACCAACGAGAAGTCCGAGGAACGCGTACGAGGGAAGAGTCAGGCCGATCGCGGAAAAAGTCTGCGCGAAAGTTGGGCCCCATGAGACGCGGGTGGCCAGTATCCCGAGGATGATCGCCAGAACCGCGGCGATTGCCAAGCTCTGGACCACGAGACTCATGTGCTGGTAGGCCAAGAACGATAAAACGGACCAGCGCTCGGACACGAAGGTGAAGAAGTCGGCTATTGCCGTCATACAACATCCTGTCGTCATATTTGGCCATGGCTCTCATGGCCCTTCCAGGATGGTAGTAGCAATAAGGCTGTAATTCATTAGGTGATGTGACCCGAGGCATAGAAAACGGCGCAAAAACGAGGTTCGCGACACCGGCGCTATCCGTTGCTAGCTCCCCGATAACTCCGCCGCCTTTTTCACTCAGAAAAATGCAGGCAAATTGGCATGCTCAGAGTGTCCACATGATGAGAATTTTGCTTAGAATTTGCCCTTATGATAGTGAGGTGTCGGCGATATCTGCTCGCCTGTGCTAGGTCCCCACGATCCCCTGAATGGGAGACGGCTTGAATTCCTAGCGCGGCGGCGGATAGCCGCGAGATCGCGCACTCCGAACTCATTCGAAGGCGGATGGACCGATCCCCGTGATGTATGCGGCCTGTCCGACGTGCTCCAGTGCGTCCACTGAGATGCTGATCAGCCGGGAACCGCGCGTGACCGGAGGATCCCACTGCTCATCGATGATCTCCGATAGAGAATCCCCGTTCAGGCCGTCGAGGTACGCCAGTTGGGCGTCGATCACGGCCTCCAGATGCTCGATGAGCAGGTCGGGATCGTCGATCGCAATGGCGCGAGCCTGCTCGGGCGTATGCCCGTAGCCCATGTTGTCGGGACTGATCCCGAGGCCGAAGCGGCGGTCGAAACCCTGGGCGGTCCACACGGGTTCCTCACCGGAAAGATCGGCTACCTGGACATCGAGTTCGCGTCCCGCATGCCACAGCAACCAGGCAATCGAGTTGTCGTGCTGGGGATGGGCGTTCAACAGCTCGGGTGTCAGCTTTGGCCGCAGCGCCTGCGCCGCTGCTCGGGGACGGTCTGCCAAATCCTTGAGAATTTCGATGGAGTCCATAACCGCCACGATAGGCGTTTGTCTCGGCGGCGGCTAGGGGCACTCTGAACACCTGACCGAATTCACCGTCTCGTGATCTGGGTACGTCCCCGGAGGGAGGAAGGAGCCTTCTCTCAGGTCTCTTTAGCAGCGAGTTCAGCCTCCGGCGCGGATCGTGGCCTCGCTGCGCTTCCACTCCTGATACCCCGGATCGTCCGCCATGAAGGACTCGACTTCCTCGGTGGTGGCAATGAGCTTGGGATCGTGGCGTAGATACTCTTTCGTTTCGCGAGCCACGAGGCCGGAGAGGATGATGAGACCGATGAGGTTCGGAATCGCCATCAGACCGTTCATCACGTCGGAGAAGGCCCACACGACCCCGAGCTCGGTTGTGCAGCCGACGTAGACGACCAGCGAGAAGACCAGACGGAAGGGCAGGACCGCCTTGCGCCCCAGCAGCTTCTCAATGTTGCGTTCGCCGTAGTAGGACCAGCCCAGAACCGTCGAGAACGCGAACATCGCCAGGGAGATGGTGACTACCCAATGTCCCCACTGGCCGGGAAGCCCATGGGAGAAAGCTTCTCCCGTCATGAGCGAGGCAGAGATCTGTTCGCCGGCGTCGTCGACGAACGTGTAGGCACCCGTGGTGACGATGACCAAACCGGTCATGCTCACCACGATGATCGTGTCGATGAAGGTCTGGGTCATGGAGACAAGGCCCTGGCGGACAGGATGACTGGTCTGTGCCGCGGAGGCCGCGATGGCGGCCGAACCCATACCGGATTCATTCGAGAAGATTCCCCGCGCCATCCCGTACTGGATGACGATGATGAGCGCCGAACCTGTGAAGCCACCGGCCGCGGCGCTGCCGGTGAAGGCGTCGTGGAAGATGGTGGCGAAGGCCGCCGGGACATCGGTGATGTTGACAGCGAGAATATACAGGGCGGAGACGACGTAGAAGACGATCATGATGGGCACGAATCCGGCTGTGACCTTCCCGATCGATTTGATCCCGCCGACGAGGACCGCGATGACGACCACGGTCAGCACGATCCCGGTGACCCACGCAGGTACGGAGAAGCTGTTCTCCATGTTCGCAGCGATCGAGTTGCCCTGAGTCATGTTCCCGATGCCGAAGCAGGCCAGAATCGCGAAGATCGTGAACGACCACGCCAGCACCTTGCCGAGCGGGCCCTTGATACCACGTTCCAGATACTGTTGAGGCCCGCCATTTCGCTCCCCGGCCGCATCGGCGGTACGGAAACGGACGCCAAGGAACGCCTCGGTGTACTTCGATGCCATGCCGAACAGGCCGGTCACCCACATCCAGAAGAGAGCCCCCGGCCCGCCTATACCGATGGCTGTTGCCACGCCGACGATGTTCCCTGTACCCACGGTGGCGGCAAGGGCTGTGGTGAGAGCTTGGAACTGGGAGATATCGCCTTCGGAGCCGTCATCGCGGCGCCTGATCAGGCCGAGGCTGAGCGCTGGCAGCAGCTTGGCGATCTGAATGCCGCCGAGCCGAATCGTCAGGTAGATACCTGTTCCGAGGAGCAGAGGGATGAGGATGAACGGTCCCCAGACGATACCGCTGAGCCATTCGAAGAATTCCTGGATCTTTTCGGTCATAATCTCTTCCTTCTCGAGCCGCGACGGGTGAGTGGGTGCGCGGTGGCTGAGGTTTCCGTTGCCAGACTAACCAAGCGCGGTGCCCGAGAATGCCTCGTCTCAGCGATTTAACATAGGTTTAACGAAGATGACGATCCGAACATCGATGTCCGTACTGTGTTCTGGCTGGCCCAGCCCCTACCATGGGTCTATGGCGAAGATGCGGAGCATCCAACATGATCGTGCGCTCGCGGCCCTGCAAGGGTTGGCACTCGGTGACGCACTCGGGATGCCCACGCAATCGATGAGCCCCCAGGATATCGGACATCACTACGGAACCATAGATGGTTTGCGTGACGCCGTCCCCGCTCAGCAGATCGCACCTTCCATGCCTGCGGGGTCGATCACGGACGATACCGAGCAGGCCCTTCTCCTCGCACACCTCCTGATCGACGGCGCAGGCCATATCGAGGCTATGTCTCTGGCCACCGCGCTTCTGGACTGGGAACGGGATATGATCGCCCGCGGCTCCCACGACCTCCTGGGCCCCTCCACCAAGGCGGCGTTGGAGAAGGTCCGTGCGGGAGCCGATCCCACGACGACGGGACGATTCGGGACGACCAACGGAGCATCGATGCGGGTGGCTCCCGTCGGCATAGCATTCGGGCTCGACGATCCGGCAGGTTTTGCGCGGGCGGTTCACGAGTCCTGCATGGTCACGCATGACACCCACCAGGGGTGGCACGCGGCGGCGCTGGTCGCGGCCGCGGTATCGGCCGGTGTATCAGGGGAGGGGACCGCCGGGGCGATCGGCAGGGCGGTCGACGTCGTCGCCGATCTTCCGGTCCGCGGGTACTGGAGTGCGAAAGCCTCGGTACTCCAGCGCACCCGTCACGAGCTGGAACAGACCGCCCACCTGCACGGGCAGGACCTTCTCCGTTACCTGCGCGAGGTTGTCGGAACTTCTGTCGATTCGACGGAAAGCGTCCCGGCGGCCTTCATCATCGCGCGCGAGTTCGCCGAGCGGCCGATGGAGGGCCTATGCGCAGCCGCGAACCTGGGCGGAGATACCGACACCATTGGTGCCATGGCGGGAGCCGTTCTCGGGGCGACGAACGGAACCTGTGGCCTGCCCGAAGACGACGTGCGCACTGTCTGCCACGTCTCCCGCCTCGACCTCGAAACAACGGCGGAAAGCCTTCTCGACCTACGAAAGCAGTGAAAGGCACATCAATGACAACGAATCCGAGCAACGAAGCTCCCGGGGATTCTGGGGCGCAGGCGCACATCCTTTCCCGCGTGGAACAGCGCGGCATCGAGCCGGTGCCCGAGGAGCAGAGGAACGGACGGCCGGGCGAGCTCTTCTGGGTGTGGTTCGCCGCCAACATCTCGATTCTGGGTATCCCGCTCGGCGCCACCCTCATCGCGCTGGGACTGAACCTGTTCCAGGCGATCCTGGTAGCCGCGATCGGGGCCTTCGGCTCCTTCGCCGTGGTGGGCATGGTTTCGGTGGCCGGCAGGCGTGGCGGAGCGCCGTCGCTGACGCTCTCTCGAGCCATCTTCGGAGTGCGCGGCAACATCGGCCCCACGTTGGTCGCGTTGCTGTCCCGACTCGGCTGGGAGACGGTCAACACCGTGACCGGCGCGTTCGCTCTGCTCTCACTGTCCACCATCTTGTTGGGAACCAATGCGAACGCGAAGTCCGTGCCGGCGCTGACCCTCCTGAGTATCGCCATCTTCGTGGCGTGCACGGTGATCGTGGCGGCCGCCGGGCATGCCACGATCCTCAAGGTGCAGAAATGGGCCACGTGGATATTCGGCGGCCTCACCCTGCTGGTGGCCATCTACCTCGCAACCACCGTCGATTGGTCCGGCTTCCTCGGCGCCTCGGCCGGGCCCATGAGCGCCGTCATCATCGGTATCGGAACCATCGCTTCCGGAACCGGAATCGGCTGGGCCACATCGGGGGCGGATATGGCGCGCTACCAGCGCAAGTCCGTCTCGGCAGGATCGCTCATCCTCACGGCGGCGGCCGGGGCGGGCATTCCGCTCGTCATCGTCATCGGACTCGGAAGCGCGCTCACGGCGGGCGACAGCGCCATCGCAACAGCCGGCGATCCCATTGCGGCCGTGCGTGAGGCGCTGCCCGCCTGGGTGGCGGTTCCCTACCTCGTGGCCGCCTTCGGCGGGTTGCTGCTCTCCAACCACCTGTCGGTGTACTCGGCGGGTCTCACCACCATCACGTTGGGGTTCCGCATCCCGCGAGTCTGGGCGGTGGTGCTCGATGTGGTCGTGACGACCCTCGGCGCGCTGTACTTCATGCTCATCTCGGATGGGTTCTACGGTCCCTTCATCACGTTCATCTCCCTGCTCGCGGTACCCTTGACCGCTTGGATCGGCATCTTCCTGGTGGACATGATCAAACGGCGCGTCTATGACTCGGACGGGCTGCTGGATCTGACGCCGACATCGGCCTACTGGTATCGCGGCGGCGTGGAGTGGCGTGGGCTGATGAGCTGGATCGTCGCTCTCGCCGTGGGTTACCTGTTCGTCACCGCCCGCGTCTCCGACGAGGTGGTGTGGTTCCATGGCCCCCTTGCGGGAACGGTCATCGGAGAGAACGGCCTCGCCTGGCTCGTCTCCCTCACGGTGGGTGCGCTGCTATACGGACTGCTCGGCGGGGCGCGTCTTCCTGCGGCCGGTTCCTCACTGAGGGAGGGCGATGAGGTGGGACGGCCATGATGCCCCGAACGCCGGACGCCGTCGCCACTTCCGCGAAAGAGGGGCGCAGGCGGGGGAGGGTCATCCACACGGGGCAGGTGATCGTCGATCTCACGATGCGCGTAGAGGCCATGCCCGAACCGGGTGGTGACGTCTTCGCCGACGAATCCGGGATCCACGTCGGCGGTGGCTTCAACGTGGCGTATGCGGCGCGGCAGTTGGAGGTGGAGACTCTCTACGCGGGGACGATGGGCAGTGGGCCTTTCGCTGACGCCGCCATCGAAGGCCTGGCGGCAATCGGAGTGACGCACACGGGAATGACGCTTCCCGAGGACCTCGGGTACTGCGTGGCGATCACGGACGCCTCCGCCGAACGCACCTTCATCTCCACCCGCGGCGCTGAGACCCGCGACCCCCTCGACGCCTTCGATCACGTGGAGTTGCGGGAAGATGACGTCCTGTACCTCACCGGATATTCCCTCGCCCATGCAGCCAACCGTTCGGCGTTGGAGCGCTTGGCCGGGCGTCTGAGACCACCGGTGCGCGCGGTCTTCGACGTGTCGCCTATGATCGGGCAGATCCCGCTGGAATCGCTGGAGAAGCTGAGCGCATTGGATCCGATCTGGTCGATGAATGAACGCGAGGCGTTGGTGCTGGGGCGCCGCCTCGGCGTCATCGACGAGGCGGATGGAACGGACGGTGGCGAAGATATAGGTGCCGCTGGCGCGGACGATGGTGCGGCGGGGGCCGGTGAGAACAGCGACGGGAGCGAAACCACCGCGTTGGGAAGCGCCGGCGAAGATGCCCGTGCCGGTAGCTGCTTCGCTGCTCTTCTGGCCGAGAAACTGTCCCGCAGGCTGGGTCAGGTGGTACTTCGCACCGGCCCCGGCGGCGCCTGGTACGCGGCGGGGGAGCGCGCGACCCATATTCCGACGATCACGGTGGAGGCGGTGGATACCAACGGGGCAGGAGACGCCCACTCGGGTGTGCTCTGCGCGGCGCTGGCGCGCGGCGAGGAGCTGCATACAGCTCTCATCTGGGCAAACGTGGCCGGAGCCCTGTCTACGACGGTCTCGGGACCTGCTACCTGCCCCACCTGGCAGCGCATACGCGACGCGGCGAACAGCCTGGCTCCAGCACAGAAGGGCGTGGGGCGTTGAACGCTGCCTTTATTGGCAGCCCCCAACGCCCCACGCCCACGAAGAAAACGTAGAACCCGCTGGAGGCGGTTTAGCCGGTATTCTGCAGGCCGGCAGCAACCCCGGAGACGGAAAGCAGCAGGAGGTGCTGCCATTCCTCTGGAGCCTGGGCTGTGCCGCCCTCGGAGCGCAACACACGCAGTGCCCGCAGCTGCAGCAGCGAGAGGGCATCCACGTATGGGCTGCGCATCTTCACCGCCATCTGCAACACCGCCTTGTTGTCCAGCAGCCTGGTGCCTCCGGTGATGGTGACCAGCCAATCGCGCGTGAGCTGCATCTCATCCATGACCAGTTCGGTGAGATCGGGACGATCGCCGAGATCGAGGTAGCAGCGAGCGATGCGGGGATCCGCCTTGGCCAGGCTCATGCCCACGTTGTCGATGACGGTGCGGAACAGCGGCCACTCCTCATAGGCGCGGCGCAGCAACTCCTCATCGCCGACGGCGGCCAGCGCCGTTCCGAGGCCGAACCAGCCGGCGAGGTTGATACGGGCCTGAGACCAGGCGAACACCCACGGGATCGCGCGCAGATCCGCCAACGATTCCACCGAGAGCCCGCGGCGCGCCGGCCGGGAGCCGAGTGCGAGCAGGCCGATCTCCTCCTGGGGGGTGACGGTTGCGAACCAGGGGGCGAAGCCCTTGGCGTTGACCAACGAGTCGAAGCGCTCCCTGGAGGAATCGTTCATGGTCTTGGCGATCTCGGCGTAGCGCTCGGCGGCCTTCTGGTTCCGTTCCTCGATAGAGGGTGCCACGGCCAGAAGAGTCGCGGCGGCGACCTGGTCGATGTGCCGTAGCGCGATCGTCGGATCGCCGTATCGTGCGAAGACGACCTCGCCTTGCTCGGTGACCTTGAACCGCCCCTCCACCGAATGCGGTGGCTGGGCGAGGATGGCGGTGTTGGCGGGACCGCCGCCACGGCCGAGGGCTCCGCCTCTGCCGTGGAAGAGCGTCAGTTCGTAGCCGACCTCGCGGGCCCATGCGCCGATCTTCGCCTGTGCCTCGTAGAGTGCGAGGTTGGCGGCAACCGGGCCCACATCCTTCGAGGAGTCCGAGTATCCGAGCATGACTTCGAGCTTGCCGCCCGTTTGCTGGAGTCGCTCGGCGAATTCGGGATGGGTGACGGCCTCTGCCAGGATGGCGGGCGCGGCCTGCAGGTCAGCATAGGTCTCGAACAAGGGGATGACGTCGAGGACGGGAATCTTGCCGGTGCTGCCGACAGCATGATGCGCCAGCTTGTAGACGGTCACCAGATCCTGGGCGGACTGCGTGAAGGAGATAATGTAGCGGCCCGCGGCACGCGGGCCATAGCGGCGTTGTATCTGGGCGATGGTGCGGAAGACCTCCAGCACCTCTTCGGTCTGCTCGCTCAGTTCGCCGCCGGCCTCGCATTCGGCCAGGGCCTTGGCGTGGACGGCGGAATGCTGGCGCACCTCGAGCTCGGCGAGGTGGAAGCCGTAGGTCTCCACCTGCCACAGCAACTGTTGCAGGCTGCCGTAGGCCTGGCGCGGGGAACCTCCCCGCGCCAGGGAGTCCTGCACCACGCGCAGCTCGGCGATCAGCTCACTGGGGTCGGGATAGGACAGATCGGCGTTGCGATTGCGGGTGGCCTTGATCTTGCGGGCGATCAGCATCATGACGCGCTTGTGCGGCTCGTCGGGTGCACGCTTGACCGCATCCTTGGCACCCTCCTCGTCCGCGACGGCGAGATTCTGCCAGAGGGAGAGCAGCTCCTTGCTCGGAGGCGTGGTCTGCGCCGCGAGCGTCAGCTTGCGCGCCACGCGATCGGAGGTGCGCTCCAGGCCGCGCAGCACATGGTCGGATGCGATGGCCACGGCCTTCTGCGTCACGGAAGCCGTGACAAATGGATTGCCGTCGCGGTCCCCTCCCACCCAGGTTCCGACCCGGACGAAAGGATTGACGAGGGGCGCGCTCTTACCGGAATCCTGGCCCTGGAGGGCGTCGTCGACCCGGCGATACACCTGGGGAACGGTGGTGTAAAGAGTTTCGTCGAACACGGCCATGATGGCGCGCACTTCGTCCGTGGGCTCCGGCTTCTTGGGACGGACGGGGGCGGTGCGCCAGAGGGTGTCGATCTCCTCGAGCAGGCGGCGTTCGATTCTATGCTCCGCGACGGGATTGGCCTGGGAGTGTTCTCGTTCGTCCAGGAGTTCCGAGAGGCGGCGGATACTCGAAGAGACCGCGCGACGCCGGGCTTCGGTCGGATGAGCGGTGAAGACGGGATGGAATTCGAGCTTCTGCAGGCGTTCCAGAGCGGCTTCTTCGCCGATCTCCTCGCTCAGCTGGGTGAAGGCCCCGTAGAGGGTATTGGTGCGGTCCTCTGTTTCGGGCTGCTTCTGCCGCAGCACGCGAACGCGTTGGAACTCCTCGGCCAGGTTCACGAGGTGGAAGTAGACGGTGAAGGCACGTGCTACCTCGTCCGCTCGCGAGACAGAGAACGAATCGGCGATGGAGACGGCTCTGTCGAAGGCCTCGGAAGACTCGTCCGCATAGGCGGCGATGGTTGCCTGTCGAAATTCTTCGACATCTTCGTAGAGGCCGGGGGAGCCGCTTTCACGCAGGACTTGTCCCAGAAGCGAACCGAGGAGACGGACGTCGGCGCGTAACTGCTCAGGCAGTCCCCGCTCCGAATCGATGCGCTCTCCCAGAGCAGCTGCCGGTGTTGAGTTGACGTCGGACATAGGGCCCATAGTAACCGACTGTGCTCTCCGGAAGTTCTTCAGTTTACTGGTGAAAGTGGGTGCGCGACGCGTAGGACTTTGGTCTGTGTTCACGTTCGGGGTATTGGTCAGACCGAGGTATCGCAGTGTGTGCCTCAGAGGGGAGGACGACGACGGTGCGTGGTCTAGTCGGTATGTCCGCCCTGGTCCGGCCTGGCCATGACATCGCTAACACTTTGGGATCGGGCGTGAGCACCGGTGAGCGGAGGCGCTGTACGCCCTGCGCCGTGTCACGACGGGTTGCGCCAGAGTCGGTATCGGCGTGGGCGATGCCGGCCGGGGAGGGGAACGAAGCCTAGGGTGGACGTATGCGTCGGCGCCCGATGCCGATCGTGAATGAAGGAACATGCTATGCGGGAGACTTTCGAGCAGCTGGTGGAACTCGGTTCGGCAGCCGATGTGACGGGGTGGGATTTCTCCTGGCTGGAGGGCCACGCCACCGAGGAGCGGCCGGCGTGGGGATATGCGCGCCTCCTCTCGAACCGGCTGAGCTGCGCATCCAGTTCACTGGATATCCAGACCGGCGGAGGGGAAGTCCTGGCCGAGGCGGCCTCGTTTCCGAAAGTCGCGGTGGCCACCGAGTCGTGGCCGCCGAACGTTGCCAAGGCGGCGCGGTTGCTGCACCCGCTCGGGGTTGCGGTGGTCGCCGACCGGGATGAGCCGCCGCTGCCGTTCGCTGACGAGTCCTTCGATCTGGTGACGAGTCGCCATCCGGCCACCGTCTGGTGGGGCGAGATCGCGAGAGTGCTGCAGCCCGGAGGCACCTACTTCGCCCAGCACGTCGGTCCCGCAAGCGTGTTCGAATTGATCGAGTTCTTCCTCGGTCCACAGCCGGAGGCGCGCAAAGCGAGGGATCCCGAGGTGGAGATGGCAGAGGCGCGAGCCGCCGGCCTGGAGGTCGTGGACGTGAAGGAGGCGACGCTCAAGATCGAGATATTCGATGTCGCCGCCGTGATCTACCTGCTTCGCAAAGTCGTCTGGTGGGTGCCGGACTTCTCGGTGGAGAGGTATCGCGCCCGGCTGCGCGACCTTCACGAGCTGATCGAGGCCGAAGGAGTGTTCGTGGCGCATTCGACGCGTCATCTCGTCGAGGTGCGCCGTCCGCGGTGATGGAATCCGGGGGCGATGGTTCTGCGACGATGACGGCCCGGACACCGGCGCGGCCGAGTCCGTGAGCTCAAAGCCCGTGCGGCCGGGGCTGGTGAGGTAAGCGTGTGGGGTGGACCGCGAAAGTCGCGATCCACCCCACACCGTGCGAGATATTCATGGCGTTACCTGACTCCTGCGAGGAGGGTCAGCAGTGCCCGTGGCGATCCTCGAAGCCGAAGTATCCGCCTCGGAGCCGGCCGACCCAGCGACGCAACTCGGGATCGTTCGGACCGGCCGGGCGGCCGTCGTCGTCGAAATCCTCGAATCGTTCCCGGGGCCCGGGCCCACGGCGACCTCGGCCACGGCCAAAGCCGCGAGGGTCATCGCCGCGACCGTAGCCACGCGGGCCTCCGGGGCCGCGCCGCTCGTCGAACTCGTCGAAGCCGTGATCGGCAAAGAACCGCATTCGGTAGAGCTCGGCCAGCTCGTCAGCTTCGGTGCTGGAGAAGTTCTCCTCCATGTGGCTGAGGATTCGGGAGAGGAACTCGTTGAGGGTCTGCTGCTCTTCTTCGGAGAGGCAGTCGAAGACGTTCGCCAGGGATGTCGCTTCGTCGTCGTTATCCGATTCCGCCGATTCCTCGTCGAGCGCCTCCTTGCCCTTTTCGGTCAGGGTGATGATGTAGGCGCGGCGATCCTTCTCGGACTGGGTGCGGGTGATGAACTCGGCGCGCTCCAGCTTACCGAGGATCTCCGCAAGTGCCTGCTTGCTCATGTCGAGCAGGTATCCGAGTTCCTTCTGGCCGATCTCCGGCTGGAGCTTCAGGATCGAGAGGACTCGCCCCTGGCCGCGGTGGGGATTATGCAGCGGGCCATGATGTGGACCTCTGCCTCGAAGGCTATGGCGTTGGTAGCGGTGCGCCATTCTTTCGAAGCGCATGAATTGTTCGAGGAGTTGTTGTTGAGTTTCATGCATGTGCATGCCACCTCTTTCGTTCTAGGTTGTGGTTGTATGGCACCCGCGGCTTCGTGTGAGCCGCCGAGAAAACTGCGGCGGGCCTCGTTGCGGAGAAAGGTGAGCGGACGATTATCAGCGGAACCGAGTTCGTGGACAAACCTTTTCGTCAGGTGCTTGACTTAAATATACAAGTACCTGACTAAGTGGTCAAGTACCTGATTTACTTCGGTCGAAATTGGGTGGCGGCACGAAACTGCGCCGCCCAGATCCTCACTCCGCTGAGAGATGAATTTTTTATTGAAAGAACATTTATATGGATCTGGGACAGATGTCCTGTTGGCAGGCCTGCTAACGTTAGGTGGAAACGCGGGAGACGACTTGTTGACCAGTGATTTTGGTATTTTCGCTACATAGGTGACTGCGAGCTTGTAAAGTACGGGGGAGAGACGATCTTGGCAATGTAGCCATGGTCAGGCCGGGCCAACGTGGGTTCGGCGTCGTCGACGAACATGAGGAGCTCCTATGCACCAACGAAGCCGTGAGGTCGTGGAAACGCGATGCGGCCCGGTGCGGGGAAAGGGTACGAACTCCGTCGCCTTTCTGGGTATCCCCTATGCCGAGGCGCCAGTGGGGCCACTCCGCTTCATGGCCCCGGTTCCCCGCCGTCGCTGGAACGGGATCTTCGATGCCACACGGTACGGAGCCACCTCGCAACGTTCGGCGCCAAGCACGGAGACCTTGATTCCTGAGCCATCGATTCCCGGCGACGATACCCTCGTCCTCAACGTCTTCACGCCGGCCCCCAACCGTCGCCGCGCGAAACTGCCGGTCATGGTGTGGATTCATGGCGGCGGGTATATGGCGGGTTCGCCAGCCAGCCCGTGGTACGGCGGGCGGTCCTTCAACGCGCGTGGCGTCATCACGGTGACCGTTGGCTACAGGCTCGGATTCGAAGGCTTCGGCTATGTCGAGGGCTCCGACGCGCCGGTGAATCGGGGGCTCCTCGATCAGATCATGGCCTTGAAATGGGTGCGGGAGAACATCACCGAATTCGGCGGTGATCCTGGCCGGGTGACCCTCGCGGGCCAGAGCGCCGGCGCTGGTTCCGCACTCTGCCTCCTGGCGAGCCCGAAAGCACAGGGCCTTTTTCAGCAGGTCATCG
The DNA here is from genome assembly GCA_047501485.1 of Actinomycetaceae bacterium L2_0104. Taxonomy (GTDB): domain Bacteria; phylum Actinomycetota; class Actinomycetes; order Actinomycetales; family Actinomycetaceae; genus Ancrocorticia. Next base: position 57,421 of record JAZDRN010000001.1, read on the forward strand.
CGCAAAGCGCCACGACGCTCGAACGCTCCATGGAAGCGGCTCGGGAAACCTCGGAGAAACTCGCGCTAACCGCCGGGATAACCCCGAAGCTCCCCTCCTGGCAGGGGCTGAGCGATGAGCGGATCTCGGAACTGGTTGCCGGTATGCCGGATCTGTTCTCCACGCTCCCGCGCGATCCGGTCGAGCTGGTCCGCCAGTTCGTCGCTAACAGCGGGGCGAGCAGCACTCCCGAACCGCCGGTGCATTTCGGCCCGGTGATCGACGGCGACGTCGTCCCCATCCCGGTCACGGAAGCGTTCGCCAGAGGAGTGAACGCAGAGATCCCGCTGCTCATGGGATGCACTCGTAACGAATTCACGCTGCTCACACGGCCTTTGAGCGAATACTGGCGCGACTACGACCCGCGGGCCGTGCTGAACGAGGCGGGCTTCCCCAAGCTGGCTGCGTGGGCCTTCGTCCGCGAGCACCCGGAGCTGAAGAACGACACCGCGCTCGCGATCGGGCAATTGGTCACCGCCGGGTTGTTCCACCTGCCGTTGATCCGGCGTGTGCAGGCGCGTGTGAACGCTCGAGTGTCGGCGAATCCTCATATCGAGACAGGTGTGACCGTGCGGGGAAAGAAGGCGCCCACGTGGGTGTACGAGTTCGCCTGGCCCAAGCCCAGCACCGGGCTCGCTGATCACTGCGCGGAGATTCCCTTCGTCTTCAACTGCATCGACGATGAGAACGTCGCGGCGATCTTCGGCACGGCACAGCCGCCACGGACTCTGGCGGCCAATATGCACTCGGACTGGGTGCGCTTCATAACCACCGGGCAACCAGGCTGGAGCCCCTGGAACGGTGGGAACCGGGGAAGGATCTACGGCACGGACGCCGCAGGCAGCGTGCGGACGATGAAGCCGCTGCGGCTGGAGATCGCGCTGGTCAAGGCCATGCGCAACCTCTGATCCACAGCGGTATACCTCGAGAATTCCCAGTCGGCATCGAGAGTCAGCTGCTATGTGCTGCGCGTCACCGAAGATCGGGGTACCGGTGGTATGGAACGAGCCGCTATAGTCGAAGCCATCCAAAGCAGGGTTATCCCTATCGCCTGCTCTACCAAAACATAAGGAGGGCTCGTCAATGAGCAATCTGCGTGGAAACAGTAGCACCGAAAACCTCGAAAACCTCGTCCAAGGATCGAATGGCACACGCGCAGAGGTGGTCCGAGCCGAAGCGAATTCATCCGTTCCGTTCACTCGCGCTCGTCGTGGCCGCCTCGGTTCCCTCTTGACGGGATGGACCCCCTTCGAACGTGTGTGGCTGGCCTCGGCCACGCTCATCATCACAGTGGTATCCGTGATCATGCGGGAGAACTGGCTGGGCTTCGTCTCCGCGATCAGCGGCATCCTGTGCGTGGTCCTCGTCGCCAAGGGGAAGATCGCCAACTACTTCTTCGGGATAATCCAGACCCTGACGTATGCCTACATCGCCTACACCTACCAGCTCTACGGCGAAGCGATGCTCAACGGACTGTTCTTCTTCCCGCTGCAATTCGTCGGCCTGTACCTTTGGAACAGGCACCGCAAGAATCCCGAACGCGCTGGCCACGGCGAGGACGTCTACGCCAGGAGCCTGACGCGAAAGCAGTGGGCGATCCTCATCCCCGTCATTGCGGGAGCCTCGTTGGTTTATGCTCTCTTCTTGGCCAATATCGGAGCACAGCAGGTTCGCATCGATTCGGTTGCCGTCGTCGTCAGTATCTTTGCCCAGATCCTTATGACCCTGCGCTACGCCGAACAGTGGATCATGTGGATCGTGGTCAACGTGTTGACGATCGCCCTCTGGGTGATCACGTTGACCTCCTCCGGAGGTGGGGACTGGGCCATCTTCGTCATGTGGTGCGCCTACCTCGTCAACTCGACGTACGGTTGGGTGAACTGGCGCAAACTCTCACAGGAATCGGAGCGCCTTGAGGGTGCGGATCCCGTGAGTGCCCGTCCGCCCGCCGGTTCCGGAAACGTGACCGAGGCCGCCAGCACAGCACAGGCGCAGTAGGAACCGGTATGGATTTCGGACCGGATATCAGTACCTACGAGGGCAAACGCGTCGGCCTCTTCGGAGGAAAGTTCTTTCCGCCCCACAACGGCCATCTGGCCATGATTGCGGAAGCGGCCAAACAGGTGGACGTGCTGTTCGTCGTCGTCCAATACGACGAGGCTCATGAGGCCGCGCTATGCGACGGAACCGGCTTTCAGCCGCTCCACCCGCGATTGCGTGAGCGCTGGCTTTCCGAGATCTACCGGGAAAGCGAGAATATCCGAGTCTTCTCCGCCTATGAGAAACGGACGGAACGGTGGCTCACGGATCCCGATCTGAGGGATATCCATCGGGAGCTGGCGGGACGATGCCACCATATCGATACGGTCTTCTCCGGCGATGCCAGCTACACGCCCTACTTCGACGTGTGGCTGCCTGAGGCCGAGCACGTGGTACTCGATGTCGCAGCCTCAGGCAGCTCCGTACACTCTTCCGACATCAGGCGGGATGGGGCCTTCGCTCATTGGGAGCATCTGCCCGAACCGGTGCGGCGCCACTTCACCAAGCGTGTGGCGTTCTGCGGATGGGAGAGTGCTGGCAAGTCGTACACCGCGCGACGCGTCGCGGAAGAAATGGGTGGAGTGGCGGACTACGTGCCGGAATACGGGCGCACCTACTACGAGGAGTTGAACGGCTACGAGGCCATCGCCGAAAGCCAGGATGCGTTGAATACCGTGGCGGGGCACCTGTATTCGCTGCACGGCGCTCGCGGATGCAAGGCGCTGTGCGTCGATACCGATATCGTGTACACGCAGTTCTACCATCTGAAGGACTTCGGATATCTCCACCCTGCCCTCGACGAGCTCATCAAGGCCAATGCGGACCAGATCGACGAGTGGATCTTCCTCGAACCACGCCATCCCTTGGCGGACGACGGTTCCCGCTTTCGCTATGACGAAAGAGAGCGCCTCCGCACCTCCGATGAGCTGCGGAGGCTGTACGAGCACTATGGGAAGAACCTGCACGTCATCGACGAGGCGGACGATTCGCGGCGTCTGGACGTTGCGGCGGAACTGGTGCGCGGCTGGATAGGTTAGGGCGGGAGAATTCGGCGTCAGCGGATGCTCGCCACCTAGGTTCCAATCAGAGGAATTCCGGTGGATGTGTGCTCGAGGTGGATGTGTGCTCGAGGTGGATGTGTGCTCGACGGGAAGCTGCGCGATATCACCTCTTCCGAATAGCCAAGGATTACGTATATAGTCCAGCCCTAGGCGGATGGCCCAGACCTGGGCTATACGCGCGGGGCTGGGGCACGAAGGTTGGGCCGGCAGGGACGGATGGAGAGACATGTACATCAAGGTGTGCGGGCTCAAGAGCTCTGAGATGGTCGAGGTGGCCATCGGCGCGGGAGCCGACGCCATCGGTGTCGTACATGCTGCCGGTAGCCCGCGCCACCTGGACATGGATACCGCCCGCGAGGTGATCGCGGCTGCCCGTGGCCGGGTCGACACAGCTCTCGTTGTGGCCACCTTCCCGGTTTTGGAGGCCGTGGAGATGGCCCGGGAGCTTGGAGTCTCTGTACTGCAGCTACATGGCAACTATGCCGCTGCCGATTTCGCCTATGCCCGCGAGAACTTCTCGCGGATCTGGAGGGCCACCTCGCTCAAGAAGAACCCCGATCTGCACGTGGGAGCCCAGGGAGAAGAACTCATCCTGCTCGACGCTCCCAAGGCGGGCAGCGGTGAGGCCTGGGACCTGAGTGCGCTGGCGACATCACGACCGGATGGCAACTGGCTGCTGGCCGGCGGCTTGAATCCGGAGAACGTGGCGCAAGCGATCGCTGTCGCCCAGCCATGGGGCGTCGACGTCTCGAGTGGTGTCGAATCCGCACCTGGGAAGAAGGACAGCGAGTTGATCCGCCTCTTCGTCGCGCGGGCGCGCGCTGCCGCCTAGATATTCTTCCCTGCGACGGTTGCGAACGTGCTGGGAGGAAGCGGCGGCGCGGGGCGTCCGCGCATAAAGTTCCCAAAACCGACCGAATCGGGCATATTTCGTGCACGTCGAGCCATATAGGGAAAGTTGTGCGCGCTTGACCCTCGCGCATTGGTCGGAAACGAGTAACTAGCTCGAATAGAACGGGCCGGTATCTCCATCCGCTGCGTGTTCGGGGGATTCGGGAGACCCGGGGGATCCGGGAGATTCGGGAGACCCGGGAGGCACCCGCCCCTCGATGAAGACGGGTTTCTGTGAGACAGCCTCGGGCTTGCCGCTATTTTGGCTGGTCTGGAGCGCGTCGCCCGGCTGGCTGCCCCATGCGCCGCGCTGTTGCTCCTCGTACTCGGCACGGAGGCGGCGCTCTTCCTCGAGCCGAGCGAGGTACTGGACGAGCGCTTCCGCGTCGAACACGGAAATGTTGAGATGGAATACCGTCCCGTCGACGCTCTTGATCATGAGGCTGCGACTTCCGTTGCCGTCCTCGATACGGTACTCGCGGATCTGGCTGTACCAGATCGTCTGGGTGCACCGTCCGAAGCGACGGAAGACGATGCGATTCGGATGCACCTCGATGAACCAATTGCGATAGATCCATAGGAGGCAAGCCCCGATGGCGACCATCGCGAGGGCTCCCATGCGAGTGGGCAGAACCTCATCGGGAACGGGATGTGCAATGGTCGAATAGGCCCCGACAATCCCGCACCCTATGACCACCAGGGCGATGAACGCGACGAAGCGGGGAAGGCGCACACGCCCTGGGTGGTCCTTCGCTTCGTTTGGGTGCCTGCGGCCGCGCAGATCCGCTACGCTGCCGAGGACCGCGACCATGATCAGCAGCATCGCGGCAGCAGCCGCACCGAACCAGCCCATGGGTATCGCCTTTCAGGTGTACCGGAAGGTCAGTTGACCAAGGAGGCGGGGCTGACATCCGCCCGACCGCCGTGCTCCACGCACTTCTCGCCGAGAGTGTGCTCTTCGCAGGCGACGAAGCGGGCGCGGCAGCTTGGATCCGCGCAGTTCACGAGAGTGGAGGACTGTGTGCCGCACACGGAACAGTGCCCGATCACCTTGGCCCCCGGCGCGAAGTCGATCGCTTCGCGGCCGTCGAAGATCGCGAGGGATCCGTCCCACAGGCCGTCGTTGCCGAAGGCTTCGCCGTACTTCACTATGCCGCCATCGATCTGGTACACCTCCTGAAATCCGCGGTCCTTCATGAGGGCGGACAGGATCTCGCAGCGTACGCCGCCGGTGCAGTAGGTGATCACTGCCTTGCCCTTGATGGAGTCGAGTTCGCCGGATTCTATGGCGTCGATGAAGCCGTGGGTGGTGGATATCTTGGGTACGATAGCCCCTCGAAAACGTCCGATGGCGGCCTCGTGGGCATTGCGGCCGTCGAAGAAGACGACGTCTTCTCCACGTTCGGCAACCAGCTTGTTCACGTCCTCGGGGCTGAGGTGGACACCGCCACCGACGACGCCGTCACCATCGACCTTCAGCTCATCAGGGGCACCGAACGCGACGAGCTCGTCGCGGACCTTGACGGACAAGCGTGGGAAATCGGTGATCTTTCGCCATGGAACGCTGCGATCCTGACCGCGCTGGATCTGGGGGTGCTCCTCGATGAAACCGCTGCCGTCGCTCCATTTCACGAAGTCGGGAAGCCTGCGGAAGGGTTCGTATTCCTTGGTCCGCTTGACGTACTGCTTGCAGGCGTCGACCTCTCCACCCACGGTCCCGTTGATGCCGTGTTTGGAGACGATGATTCGGCCGCGCAGGCCGAGGCCGTCGCAGAGTTCGCGCTGCCACAGGCGCACGGCCTCCGGATCCGACACCGGAGCAAAGACGTAATACAGCAGGATCTTTGGAATGCTCACGGTCTCATCGTAGTGGGCTCACAGAGGGATCAGACTGTGACGCGTGCCGAAACCGGGCTGTGACCGTCGTAGCAGACACGGCCGGTGGAACTCCTCGCGCCGTGGAAGTTGCCGGAGCGGGTGCAAACAGCGGTGGGAGGTGCAGCAGAACAGAGTGTCAGACCGGCCACCAGGAGTTGCCAGAGTGCGACGACGTTGAGAGACTTGCTGAGGATTTGCGATAACGCAGCTCCCCGCACTGGGACGACCCGATGCGCGTATCTCTGGTGGGACGGCCCGAAAGGTATGCATACGTATGTTGCACTGGGTTGTTCTGGCTGTCTCCGGCCTCTTTGAAGCGGTATGGGCGACGGCGCTCTCGCGCAGCGAGGGATTCACCAAGCTCGTTCCGAGCGTGATCTTCTTCGGCGCCGTCGTCGTCTCCATGGGTGGCCTTGCGTGGGCGCTCAAGGAGATCCCGGTGGGGACCGGCTATGCCGTGTGGGTGGCCATCGGGGCCGCAACCACCGTGGTCTGGGCGATGGTCACGGGAGTGGAACCGGTCAGTATCGTTCGCGTGCTGCTGCTGGCGGGGCTGATCGGCTGCGTTATCGGCCTCAAGCTGACTGCCGAGTAGGCTGAAACCGGCTGCCGATTAGCCGGGGCGGCGGCACCGGCCGCCACAACGCCTCCGGCTCGACGAACTACTCGTCGTCCACAACCTCGGCGTCGTCCACAACCTCAGCGGAGACGATCGAGTCGCCGGCGTCCTTCGCGCCGGGATCTGCTTTCTTATCAGTCCGCTCAATCTCGAGAGTGACCTTCGTCAGGAGAGCGGTGAGTGCGGCGATTGCCGCTATCGTGGGCGCGGCGAGCACGGCGACGCCTCCGATGGCGGCTCCCGCCGTGACTGGAATGGAGAGCAGCTGCTTGCCGTCGGCTTTCTTGATGTTCACGCGGCGGACGTTGCCCTCGTGGATGAGGGACTTGATCGTCTCCAGCACCTCGGCCGAGGCCACCTCGATCCGTTCGGTCCACGAGGAGCCGTCGGAAGAGGTCTGCCCGTTGTCGGATGCGGACGAGGTGTGTGCGGACGACGTATTCTCTCCGCCCGGGCTCGATGAGTTCGGTTCGTGGGAGGCGTTCTGCTGTTGCTGCTCAGACATCGTGGGCTCCGATTCTTCTTGTTTTCTCTGCTATGACCATTATCCGGCGGAGGGTGCCGAGTGGGAAGGAATTCGGTTGGGGGCATGAGGATGCCGCGACGGTTACCACTGACCTGATGTACCTGCGTACCATGGCGACCATGCGCGGACCGGTTGAACTCGTTGGACTTGTGGGTGCTCCGACTTATGCGCGCGGCCTGAGCTACGCCGAACAGCGTAAGACTGTCATCCTGCAATCCGAGCCCGCCAACCCGGATGCCAAGGTGCCCTATCCGGGCCAGCGAGACCGGCGAAGCACGTATTGGGCTTCCGGTGTTTCTCGCGGCTCGCGGGATCAGAACTACTCGGTGGAGGTCGAATACCAGCTCTCTCGTCACGGCGTCGTCAAGCGGATGAACGGGTGGTGCAGCTGTCCGGTGGGATATAACTGCAAGCACGCCGTCTCGCTGCTCATCCTGGACATCGAGGGCGGCGCGGAGCCCGGAGGCGCGAACGACCTCGGCGATTCCTGGCATGAGACCCTGGGCAGCATATTCGGTGAGAAGGACGAGCCGCTGCGTATCGCTCTCGCCGTCGATCTAGTGGAGCCGTTCAGTGCCGACGGCGGAGCCGGGCGGGGTTCTTTCGCGCCTGCGGGAAGGCGTGAGCTCGGAACGTCGGGGAGTGTGCGGATGCGTCCTATGAGCCCCGGTAAGCGTTCGCCGTGGATCACCTCTGATGTCTCGTGGAAGAAGCTCGGCAGCTACGGCGTCTACCGCGCTGACGATCGCCAGGTCGAGGCGCTCAAAGCCCTGCTGGCCCTCTACACCGCGGCGAGCCCCTACGGTTTCGACGGCACATGGGTGCGGATTTCCGACATCACGAGCGCCGCACTGTGGCCCGCCCTGCAGGAGATCGTCAATTCCGGTGTCGAGCTCATCGAGGACAAAACCTGGTTGCCCGTCGTTCTTGAGAAGGAGATGGCGCGTGCCGATGTCACCATCCGGGAGGACGCCACCGGAATCAACCTGCTCGAGGGTGAGTCCTCGACGGTTTCGGCACACGGGAGCGCGGAAGCGGAGCCAGTGACCACGGAGCCAGTGACCGCGGAACCGGAGGCTGCGGAGGCGGAGCCAATGACCGCGGCACAGGAGCTTTCCGCACTGCCGGATCCGCCGAGCCCATCCGCGTCAACGCGGCCCGAGACGGCGGATCCTTCTCGGCGCAACAGCCTGACGATCAAGGCGGAATTGACGCATCCTGAGCTGGAGAGCGCCGCCGATGCGGTGCGAATAGGCCACCCGTTCCACGGTTTGGCCTGGCGCAAGGAAGGAACGATTCACCTTGCGCGTCTGGAGGCCCCGGTGGCCTCGCAGTGGCTGCGCCTGGCGAACCAGAGCGAGGGTGTACGGGTTCCGGCAGAGGGCCGCGAACAGTTCGAGAAAGAACTGCTGCCGTTGATCTCGCAGGTCGGCTGGACCTCTCCGGGTCGCAGCTACATCGCGCCACCGCCGGAGGATCCCAGCCTGCACCTCGTGTTGGGGTTGGCGCCCGCCAGCAAGGCGGGCGTGGCGCCGCGGGCATTGCTGCACTGGTCGTGGGGTCCGGACGTCGCGGCGGTAGAGCTGATCCGTTCCGGTGGAACGATGACTGCCACGAAGCTTCCTCCTCCGGCCGCTGTCGGGCCGGAACTGGCCGAGATCCGCCCTATCCTGAGGGCCATCGAAGATGAGAACGAGCGATTTCGCAAGGAACAGCGCCGCAAGAGAGCCAGGCACCGCCTGATACCAGCCTCCCAGGACCCGCGCCGAAGCGTCGCGACCGAGATGAGGTTGCTCGCCGATGTGGGAGAAGCCTTGGAGGCGGTACCGCGAGCATTGGACGGCTCGCCGGCCGCGTCGTGGGCCGCGCGTACCATGGCGCTCGAGGAGGGGGCCTCGAATGTGCGCTTCCCGTTGCAGGATTGTGAGCTGCACGGGATAGAGGTGGTGCATTTCCTTGAGGAGTCCCTCCCACGTATCCGGGAACTGGGGGTCACAGTCGAGGAAGTGGGGGATATGCCGCGTTTCCAGGCGGCGCAGACTCCGTCCGTGCAGCTCAGTGTCGGACCGGGGGAGGGCGGCACCCGGGACTGGTTGGATCTGAACGTCACCATGAAGGTCGGCGAGCACGAGATCGCCATGCCGGTGCTTCTCACGGCTTTGACCCGAGGGGATGAAGCGCTCTTCCTCCCCTCGGGGGAATACGTGCGGTTGGATATCCCTGAGCTGTCCAAACTGCGCGAGCTCTTGGAGGAGGCTCGGCTTCTCAACGATCGCAAGAGGTCGGGCCTGCGGGTGCCCAAGGTACGCACCTCCTGGTGGGAAGACCTGCTGTCCCTCGACGTCGTCGAAAGCTCGACGAACGCCTGGTTCGAGGCGATCAGAGGCGCGGTCCAATCCCCGCCCCGGCCCGCTTCGATCCCGACGGGGCTCACTGCGAATCTCCGCCCCTATCAGCAGGCGGGCTTTGAGTGGCTGGCTCACTTGCGGCGCTCCGGGCTCGGTGGAGTCCTTGCCGACGATATGGGCCTCGGTAAGACCGTCCAGACCCTCGCGATGATCCAGGATGAGAGAGAGGAACGGGCGTCCCGCCGCGATGCGTCCCACCGCGACCGCGAAGCGCCCGGCGAACCTGGTGGCGAAGACTCGCGCGAGGCTGATGCGACCGGGCCGTGGCTCGTCGTCGCCCCGACTTCGGTGGTTGCCAACTGGGCGGCGGAGGCACGCCGATTCACGCCGGGCTTGCGCGTTGCGACGATCGAGTCCACGAAGAAGCGGCGCGGGATGAACCTCACCCACATGGCGCGCGACGTCGACATCCTCATCACTTCCTATACGTTGTTGCGCCTGGAATACGAGGAGTACGCGGCACTCAGACCTGCGGGAATGATCCTCGACGAGGCCCAGCAGGCGAAGAATCCGGCGTCCAAGACCTTCGGTTCGCTGGTGAAGATCGGGGCGCCGGTGTCCTTCGCCATCACCGGCACACCGATGGAGAACAATCTGGGAGAGCTGTGGGCGATGTTTGCGCTGGTGGCGCCCGGGCTGCTGGGCAATGCCAAGCAGTTCCGGGAGAACGTCCAGAAACCGGTCGAGAAGGACGCCTCGAACACGGAGGAGGTCCTCGCCCTGCTGCGGCGCCGGATCTCTCCCTTCCTGTTGCGCCGCACCAAGAGCGCCGTGGCTTCCGAGCTGCCGGAGAAACAGGAACAGGTCATCGACGTGGAACTGGCTCCGGGGCATAGGCGCATGTACGATCGTCAGCTTCAGCGCGAGAGGCAACGGGTCCTGCATCTGGCGGACGATCTGGATCACAACCGCGTGGAGGTCCTCAGCGCGCTGACCCGCTTGCGCCAGCTTTCCATCGACCCGGCGCTGCTGGATCCGGAGTCGAAAGCCCCCTCTTCGAAGCTGGAGACGTTGCTTCCCCTGCTGCAAGAGGCGAGCCAGGAGGGCCATCGAACGCTGGTCTTCAGCCAGTTCACGCGCTATCTGCGCCTCATCGCCTCCCGCCTGGAGGAATCGGGGATCGACTATTCCTACCTGGACGGCTCCACCTCGAACAGGCGCGCGGTCATCGAGGAGTTCGCCACGGGCAGCCAGTCGGTTTTCCTCATCAGCCTCAAGGCGGGCGGCGTGGGCCTCAATCTGACGATGGCCGACTACGTCGTGCTCACCGACCCATGGTGGAATCCCGCGGTCGAGGATCAGGCCGTCGATCGCACCCATCGCATCGGACAGACGCGTTCCGTGCATGTGTATCGGCTCGTCTCCCAGGACACCATCGAGGAGAAGGTATTGGCTTTGCAGGCTTCGAAGCGCCATCTGATCGCGGGGGTGCTTTCGTCCGACGACGGCGCCGAGGCCTCCGGTTCGGTCGTCGGCGGTGCTCGGTTGTCTGCTGACGACCTGCGGATGCTGCTGGGCTAGCTCGACGCAGGGGCTCGCCGTTTCGGCGGGGAGTGGCGATAGTCGGTGCTCGCGTTCAATCCATCTGATCGTCGAGCTGCTCGAAGATATGGGGCAGTAGCGGGCACACCACGTCGAGCGAGTCCTTGACCCCACCACGCGAACCCGGCGCATTGACGATGAGGACTCCGCCGGGGCCGCGATGGGTGATCCCCACCAGCCCGCGCGACAGCGAGGCCAGGGGAGTGACGGAGAGCCCGTGTTCGCGGATCTGCTGCGCGATCCCGTCCATGCGAACTTCGAGCAATGGTGCGGTCGCCTCCGGGGCGATGTCGCCCAGGGTGATGCCCGTCCCTCCCACGGTGACGATCACGCGGGCACCCGCGGACACCGCGAGGTTCAGCGTGGCGGTGACATCGTCGAACTTCTCGGCGCAGTGATAGAGCCTGCCGTCCTCAGGGTCGGAGGCGGGTGCGCCGTCGTGCATGGGCTTGTTCATGGAGGCGGGGCGGCTGAATACCCGAACGCGATAGCCGCCGAGAATCTCTGCGGCGAGGGGACCGGCGGTGTCCTCGCGCTTGCCACGAAGAATCTTGTCATTGACGACCACCACCGCGCCGAGGAGGTCGCGGTCCATCTGGCGCATCGAACGCTCTTGCTTAGCCATAGCTGCTGAGTCCTTATGTGAAATGAATACCGTGGTGAGGCGGCATCCATGGATGAATATCACCGTCCGGGTCCGGCGAAGCGTGCCCCTCCGGAAGGAATTAAGGCACAAAAGTCTCACGTTATTTCGCGAAAAAACCACGAAATAGAGATGAATTCCGAAACCGTTCCGTCTTACCCTAGAGAGTAACAAAAACACGCTTAATTCCGTGTAAATGAAACTAAGTGACGGGTGTCGCCCGTCTATCTCACCACAGGAGACAGCGTGAGCGAAGACAAGAAGACTCTTGAGGAAAACTCCTCGGGTGCCGTTGCGCTCGATACATCGGGCCGAGTCATCAGGGGATGGGACCCCGAGGACCCGGCGCATTGGGACAAGAAGATAGCGTGGAAGACGCTCATCGTCTCCACCTACTCCCTCTTTCTGGGTTTCTGCGTCTGGTTCATGGTCTCGGCCATCGCTCCCAAACTCAATGAGATCGGGTTCGATCTGTCCAAGGCGCAGCTCTACTGGCTGACCTCGATGCCGGGACTGTCCGGTGGCCTCCTGCGTCTGGTGTTCATGCTGCTTCCCCCGATCATGGGGACGCGCAAGCTGGTCGGCGTGTCCTCGCTGCTGTACATCATCCCCATGATCGGGTGGTTCTTCGCGGTGCAGGACACCACCACCTCCTTCGGTGTGCTGATGATGCTCTCCGTACTCTGCGGTATCGGAGGCGGCACCTTCTCGGGCTATATGCCCTCCACCGGTTACTTCTTCCCCAAACGACTCTCGGGTACCGCCCTGGCGCTGCAATCCGGCATCGGAAACCTGGGCATGTCCGCCATTCAGATCGTCGGCCCGTGGCTCATGGGCTTCGGTCTCTTCGGGATCACCTTCCTCGCTCCCATGCGCGCGGGCGATGGGCCGCTGTGGGTGTTCAACGCCGCCATCTTCTTCGTGCCCTGGGCGCTCATCGCCGCATTCCTCTCCTTCGCGCTTCTCAAGGATGTGCCTGTCAAGGCGAACATCCGCCAGCAGCTCGATATCTTCGGCAACCGCAACACCTGGTACATGACCCTGCTCTACGTCATGACCTTCGGTATCTACTCCGGTATCGCCGCGCAGTTCGCCCTGATCATCAACAACAGCTTCGGGAAAGACTCCGAGTTCGCCGCCCAGGGGGTGACGGGCCTTCCCGTGGGCCTGACGTATGCCTTCCTCGGCCCGCTCATCGGATCCGTGGTCCGAGCACTGTGGGGACCGCTGTGCGACAAGTTCGGCGGTGCCATCTGGACCTTCGTCTCCGGTATCGGCATGGCTGTGACGCTGGCAGTGTGTGCCCTCAACCTGAACCCCACCTCCGCTTCCCAGTTCACGCCATTCCTGTGGGGAATGCTCGGTTTCTTCTTCTTCGCGGGAATCGGCAACGCGGGCACGTTCAAGCAGATGCCCATGATCATGCCGAAGCGTCAGGCCGGTGGCGCCATCGGCTTCACGGCGGCCATCGCGGCCTTCGGTCCGTTCCTCGTCGGTATCGCACTGGCCTCGTTCAGTGTGCAGTCCTTCTTCATCGCGTGCGTGGTCTACTGCGTCGCGTGCTCCGTGCTCTGCTGGGTGATGTATGCCCGGAAGAACGCGCCTTTCCCGGGATAGTACGTGGCCGGGCCGCCATCTCCGTAGGGGGAAGGGAACACCGGCCGATCGTGAGATCCCATCCAACAAACCAATACGTGATTGTCCATCACCACATGCGCACCGACGCAATGAAAAGGAGCTGATATGGCGGCCCCAAAGGATTCGTCGCTATTCACACTGGGTGCTCACCTTCGTCGAGGTGAGGCCTCGGACGACGCCCGTCAGATCTTCCTGTCCGGCGGACGTGAGGCCGATGTGTTCTACCGTCAGCGCTTCAGCCATGACAAGGTGGTCCGGTCCACCCATGGCGTGAACTGCACCGGTTCCTGCTCGTGGAAGGTGTACGTCAAGGACGGCATGATCACGTGGGAGTCGCAGGAGGTGGATTATCCCACCACCGGCCCCGACATGCCCGAATACGAGCCGCGCGGTTGCCCGCGCGGAGCGGCGTTCTCCTGGTACGAGTACTCGCCTACCCGTATCCGGCATCCCTACGTGCGCGGCACCCTCCTCGACGCATACCGCAACGCGAAGAAGCGCACGGGCGATCCGGTAGAGGCCTGGCACGAGATCATCTCCGATCCGGAGACCGCACGCGCCTACAAATCCGCGCGCGGCAAGGGCGGCATGGTACGCACCACCTGGCAGGAGGCCGTGGAGATCGTGGCGGCCGCCCATACCTCCACCGTCAAGGATTTCGGCCCGGACCGCGTTGCCGGCTTCTCGGTGATTCCAGCCATGTCGATGGTCTCCTACGGTGCTGGTTCACGCTACATGGAACTCATGGGCGGGTCCATGCTCTCCTTCTACGATTGGTATGCGGATCTTCCCCCGGCTTCCCCGCAGGTCTTCGGGGACCAGACGGACGTCCCGGAGGCCGGCGACTGGTTCAACTCGGACTACCTCATCATGTGGGGCTCCAACGTGCCCCTCACCCGTACCCCGGATGCTCACTTCATGACGGAGGCTCGCTACCACGGCCAGAAGGTCGTAGTGTGCTCCCCGGACTTCGCGGACAACACGAAGTTCGCCGACGAGTGGTTACGCGTCCACCCGGGGACCGACGGCGCACTCGCCTTCGCCATGGGGCATGTGATCCTCAAGGAGTTCCACGTGGAGCGGCAGGAGGAGTTCTTCCTCGACTACATGCGTCGCAACACCGATTCCCCGTTCCTCATCACATTGGAGACCGAGGAGGACGGGCAGATCACACCCGGCAAGTTCCTCGTCGCCTCGGATCTGGGAGGCGAGGCGATAGGGGGAGACCTCGCGGAGACCGAGCACGCCGATTTCCGCCTGCTCGTCATGGACAAGGACGGCACGGTCAAGGATCCGGGCGGCACCATGGCGGACCGCTACGGCCCCGACGGCGCCGGAAAGTGGAACCTCGACATGGCGGGCGTCGATCCGCTCATGTCCCTGTACGAGGAAGGGGGCCGCAGCGTCGAAGTCTCGTTGCCCCGCTTCGATCTGCTGGGCGAGGTCGGACCGGGCGCGATCGGCGCCGGCGTCGTCAAGCGCGGCGTTCCGGTGCGCAAGGTTGCCGGAAAACTCGTCACCACCGTCTTCGACCTCCTGCTGGCCCAGTACGGCGTGGAACGTGCGGGTCTGCCCGGCCAGTGGCCCACCGGGTACGACGACGCCACGGCCCCCGGAACGCCAGCCTGGCAGGAGGAACTCACCGGAGTCCCCGCCGGCGCCGCGGAGCGTATTGGCCGTGAGTTCGCGGAGAGCGCCCTCGAATCCGGTGGCCGTTCGATGATCCTCATGGGAGCCGGTACCAACCACTACTTCCACTCGGACACCATCTACCGCACCATGCTGGCACTGACCAACATGTGCGCGACGCAGGGCAAGAACGGCGGCGGCTGGGCGCACTACGTGGGCCAGGAGAAGGTCCGTCCTATCACGGGCTGGCAGCAGTACGCCATGGGCCTGGACTGGCACCGCCCACCGCGCCAGATGATCGCCACGGGGTTCTGGTATCTGACCACCGACCAGTGGCGCTACGACGCCGGGCGCACCGAGCGCATCTCCTCGCCGCTGGCGCGCGGAGATCTCAGGGAGACTACCTTCGCCGACACGCTCGTGGACGCCACCCAGCGCGGTTGGATGCCGGGCTACCCCCAGTTCAACAAGTCGTCGCTCGTTCTGGGCGACGAGGCGGCGGCCGCGGGCATGGCACCGGGTGAGTACGTCGCGCAGGAACTGGCGGCGGGCAGGCTGGAGTTCGCCATCGAGGATCCGGATGCCTACGAGAACCACCCCAAGGTGCTCTTCAACTGGCGCACCAATCTGCTCGGCTCCTCCGCGAAGGGCACCGAGTTCTTCCTGCGGCACATGATCGGCGCGGATAACGACGTGCAGGCCGAGGAGCTGCCTGAAGAGCTGCGCCCGGCGACGATGCGCTGGCGGGAGGAAGGCGCTCGCGGCAAGCTCGACCTCATGGTGACGGCGGACTTCCGCAACACCTCCACCACGCTGCACTCCGACGTGGTGCTCCCTGCGGCGACCTGGTACGAGAAGCACGACATCTCCTCCACGGACATGCATCCTTTCATCCACACCTTCAACCCTGCTATCGCGCCCCCTTGGGATTCCCACACGGATTTCGAACTGTTCCAGGAGCTGGCCGATCTGGTCTCGCAGTTGGGAGCGAAGCACCTGGGCACGAGGACCGACTTGGTGGCAGCGCCCCTCAACCACGACACCCCGGACGAGTTGAACACTCCCCGCGGTGTGGTCCGCCCTCGCGAGGAGATCGGATGGGTCCCGGGCGTCACGATGCCGAAGATCATCCCCATCGAGCGCGACTTCTCCAAGATCGCCGAGAAGTTCAATGCCATCGGCCCACTCCCGGAGAAGATGGGCATGGCCACGAAAGCGGTGCCCTTCCAACCGGCGGAGCAGATCGCCGATCTGGGCAAACGCAATGGACTGATCGAGACCTCCATCGGTGCGCGTCCGGCACTGGACACGGCCATCAAGGCCTGCGACATGGTGCTGACCCTCTCGGGAACCACCAATGGCAAGGTCGCCGTCCAGGGCTGGAAGAACCAGGCCAAGCGCACCGGGCACGATGCCTCGAAGCTGGCCGCGGGCGATGAGGAGAAGCTCATCACCTACCCGGACATCGTCTCGGCGCCGGTGGGCGTGGTGACCTCGCCCGAATGGTCCGGCTCGGAGCACGGCGGCCGCCGCTATACGGCGTTCGCCGTCAACCTGGAGCAGTCCAAACCGTGGCACACCCTGACGGGACGCATGCACTACTTCCTGGACCACGATTGGATGCGGGAGATGGGTGAGCAGCTACCCGTGTTCCGGCCCCCGGTGGACGTCATGCACCTCTACGGAGAAGCGGCCCCCGGGCAGGTCCTCGAGGATGGCAGAGGCCAGACCGAGGTGGCGGTGCGATACCTGACGATCCACAACAAGTGGGCCATCCACTCCCAGTACTACGACAACATCCACATGCTCACGCTGGGCCGCGGTGGCCAGACGGTATGGATGAGCCCGCAGGACGCGGCGAAGGTCGGCGTTCGGGACAACGAGTGGATCGAGGTGCACAACCGCAACGGAATCGTCAGCGCGCGCGCCATCGTCTCGCATCGCATGCCCGAGGGCACCGTGTTCATGCACCACGCCCAGGAACGCACGATGGGTACCCCGCTCAACGAGACGACGGGCAAGCGTGGCGGCACCCACAACTCGCTGACGCGCATTCTCATCAAGCCTTCGCACCTCATCGGTGGCTACGGGCATTTCACATACGCATTCAACTACATCGGCCCCACCGGCAATCAGCGCGACGAGGTCGCCCTGATTCGCCGCCGCAGCCAGGAGGTGACGTTCTGATGAAAGTCATGGCTCAGATCGCAATGGTCATGAACCTCGACAAGTGCATCGGCTGCCACACGTGCTCGGTCACCTGCAAGCAGGCATGGACCAACCGCGAAGGCACCGAGTACATGTGGTTCAACAATGTGGAGACCCGGCCCGGCGTCGGCTACCCGAAGCGCTGGGAGGACCAGGAGCACTACAAGGGCGGATGGGTTCGCAAGACGAACGGCAAGCTGGTTCCCCGCCAGGGAGGGCGCCTCAAGGGGCTGGCCAACATCTTCGCCAACCCCAACCTGCCCGAGCTCGCCGACTACTACGAGCCGTGGACGTACGAATACGACAAGCTGCTCTCGGCCCCGAAGGACTCGAAGACGCTGCCCGTCGCGCGGGCGAAGTCGCAGATGACGGGCGAATACATCGACGCTCCCGAATGGGGCCCGAACTGGGACGACGATCTGGGCGGCTCGCTGGAGACCATGCACCAGGACCCCGTCATCGAGAAGTCCGGCGCCGTGGTGAAGGCGGAGATCGAGCAGGCCTTCATGTTCTACCTGCCGCGTATCTGCGAGCACTGCCTGAACCCCACCTGCGTCTCGGTCTGCCCCTCCGGAGCGATGTACAAGCGCTCGGAGGACGGCATCGTGCTGGTGGACGAGGACAAGTGCCGCGGCTGGCGCATGTGCGTCTCCGGCTGCCCGTACAAGAAGGTCTACTTCAACCACACCACCGGCAAGGCGGAGAAGTGCACCCTGTGCTATCCCCGCCTGGAGATCGGCGAACCGACCGTGTGCTCGGAGACCTGCGTGGGTCGCCTGCGCTACCTCGGCGTGCTGTTGTACGACGCCGACCGCGTGGGCGAGGTTGCTGCGACCGAGAACGACGAGGACCTCTACGAAGCTCAGTGCGAGATCCTGCTGGATCCACGCGATCCCGAGGTCATCGAGAACGCGCTGGCCAACGGCGTGCCCCGCAACTACATCGAGGCCGCTCAGAACTCGCCGATCTACAAGCTGATCCACGATTACCGCGTGGCCCTCCCGCTGCACCCGGAGTACCGCACCCTTCCCATGGTCTGGTACGTCCCGCCGCTCTCGCCCATCGTGGACGAGGTGACGGCCCACGGCGCGGACGGCGAGGACGCCAAGATCCTGTTGACGGCCATCTCCCGGATGCGTATCCCGCTGGAGTACATCGCCTCCATGTTCACGGGCGGAAATATGGCGGCGGCCGAGCGCTCGCTGCGTCGGTTGGCGGCCATGCGCTCCTACATGCGGGACATCCACCTGGGCAAGGAGCCGCAGGAGAACATCGCGTCCGCGGTCGGGATGTCCGGCGAGCAGGTGCAAGCGATGTACCGTCTGTTGGCGATCGCCAAATACGACGACCGTTACGTCATTCCCACCACCCATCCGGAGATCGAGCGCTCGTTGGACGATTTCCGCTGCTCGCTCGACGGCACCGGCGGCGTGGGCATGGGAGGCCCCCAGTACTCGGGCCGCAAGGTCGTCGTCGAACTCATGCCGCGCAGGCCCGAATAGGCGGAGCACGATGACTCATCTCAACATGGGCCCGGGGCGCCCGCGCAACGCCCGCCGGGGTGCGCCGGCCGAGGTCACGCCCGTCCGGGTTTCACGCGAGCAGCGGCAAACCGTCTACATGGCGGCCTCGCTGATGCTCGACTATCCTCGCGAGGGTTTCGACGAGTGCGTCGAGGCCGTCGCTCAAGCGACCTCCCAGCTGCCGGAACCTCTGGCGGGGGAATTCGCCTCTTTCTGCCGCTGGGCAGGCCAGGCGGGGCGGCGCCACGTCGAGGAGGAGTACGTGCGCACCTTCGACGAGCAGCGCCGTTGCGCCTTGGAGCTCTCCTACTATGCGGCGGGAGACACGCGCCAGCGCGGTCAGGCGCTCCTGGCCTTCCGCGAGTTGTTGAAGGCCGCCGGTTTCGAACAGACCGACGACGAGCTCCCGGACTATCTGCCGACGATTCTGGAGTTGTGTGCGAAGTCCGACGACGTCGTCGTCGACAACGTCCTTCCCTCGCACCGAGAGGGGCTGGAAGTACTGCGTTCGGCCCTCTTTCAGCGAGATTCCCCCTGGACCGGCGTGGTTACGGCCATCTGCGAGGTCCTTCCGCAAATCGACGACGCCACGCGAGAGCGTTATCAGCAACTGATCCGGCAGGGACCGCCGGGAGAACTCGTGGGCATTGCGGACCTACCTTTCCCAACCGTTCAGGAGGCGCTCACGTGAACACTCTCGACACTTTCGTCTGGGGGATCTTCCCCTACATCTGCCTTGTCGTCTTCGTCGGCGGCATGATCTGGCGCTGGCGGACGGACCAGTTCGGCTGGACGAGCCGCTCTTCTCAGCTGCACGAGTCGAAGATCCTGCGCTGGGCCTCGCCGATGTTCCACGTCGGCATTCTCATGGTCCTGGCCGGACACATCATTGGTGTTCTCATCCCGAAGTCGTGGACCCAGGCCGTGGGCATCAGTCAGGAGATGTACCATCTCGTGGCCACCGGTGCCGGCGGTTTCGCGGCCGTGCTCACCATCGTGGGTTTCATCCTGCTCATGGTTCGCCGCTTCAAGTACCGGGGCGTGCGCCGCAAGACCACCCGCAACGACAAGATCATGCTGTTGCTGCTCGCGATTCCCATGCTGCTCGGTGCGTACGCGACTTTCCATCACCAGGTCTTCGGCGGCGGGCACGGCTACGACTATCGCGAGACCATTGCGCCGTGGCTGCGCTCCCTCTTCGTCTTCAACCCGAGGATCGAACTCATGGCCGACGTACCGGTGGACTTCACGCTGCATGTCATCGCTGGAATGCTGCTCATCGCGATCATTCCCTTCACACGTCTGGTTCACATGTTCTCCGCACCGGTCGGTTACACCACGCGTCCTTACGTCGTGTACCGCTCGCGCGGCAAATCCGTGGCCGCAGCTCCTCGCGCGCGCGGTTGGGAGCCGCTGCATCAGGTACCCTCTCACGACGACGAACCCTCGGAGGGAGCGTAGCCTCAACCGCAGGGAGTCTATTCTTGGACTGGAAGGAGTTCTGGATGACGGCGAGACGTGCAGGCCCCCTCTGACACGTCGTCGTACCTCAGTCCTACGTGCCACCCGAAACCTGACGTTACGCTGACCACACTGGTTAACCAAGTGAAATGGAAAATCGAGGAATCACATGGCCACGAGAAAGTCGGAGACGACCCACAAAGGTAACGTCGATTCCTTCTCTGGACTGACCGCCGGACTGACCGAGTTGACCCCCGGTCAGCGTTCCATGCTGCTTATTCTGTCCGATCTGGGCGAACCCGCAACCATACAGGTGCTCAGTGAGAAGACGGGCCTTCATGCCAACTCGGTACGCGAGACCCTTGCGGTTCTCATGGACGCCGGCCTCGTCAGGCGAGGCCAGGTGCCTTCCGCAAGCCGCGGCCGGCCTGCCTGGGAGTACGAGACTTCGGTTCCCGCGGATATCACCGCGGTCATGAAAGAGTTCACCGGGTTCGCCAATTCGATCTGCCACTACCTGCGTTCGAGCGGCTCCGATCCTTCGCTCGAGGCACGCCGGATCGGAATGTTCTGGGGGGAGGAACTGGTCCAGGATTTCGGAGATCATGGACAGCGCCACGAGGCCGAGATCGCCGCCATGGTCGATAACAACGGTTTGCGGCATCCGATCGCGAAGCTCCGCATCCTCTTCTCGATCCTGGGTTTCGGCGCTGTCGCCGGCGGTGAGGAACAGACCATCAGCCTGACCGTCTGCCCATTCTCCCGCGATGGGAAAGCTCCTGACCCCCTCATCTGTCAGATGCACTCGGGCATGATCTCCTCCATGCTCGGCAAGCTGACCGCCGATCATCTGGACGCGGATCTGTACATCGGCTATCCCGAGGAACCCTGCCTGGCCGTTCTCCGTCCGAAGGTTCGCGAGGAGGCGCCCCACGGGGCGGTACCGCGCTGACGCGGTGCGTTGACGACTCGCCACTTCTCGCAGTTTCTCATCATCTCTCCGGCTGGTATTGCCGTGGGTGGACCGCGGATGAAGGCCGCCTTCAGTAAACAATGATCAGAAACCGATATGCCGTAATTCTCGCAGAATTTTGTAGCAGTTACGGATTTTAAGCTCTTGAAATACCGCTATTACGGTATGCTGATGCGCATGGCCAGTTATCGCATCTCTGAAGTCTCACGCCTGCTCGGAGTGTCTGACGACACGATTCGCCGGTGGCTGGACAGTGGCAGACTCGCCGCAGTTCCCGGCACCTCACCCATCGAGATTGACGGCGGATCCCTCGCCTCCTACGTCAAGGAAGCCAATCCCCACGAGGCCGACGGGCACGCCTCCATCCGAAACCTCTTCGAAGGCCTGGTCATCGACGTCATCAAGGACAAGGTGATGAGTCAGGTCGTCGTGCAATGCGGCCGTTACCGCGTCGTCAGCCTCATCTCCACCGAGGCCGTCGAAGAGCTGGGCCTGGAAGCAGGTGTCGTCGCCTCTGCGCAGGTCAAAGCCACAAACGTATCAATCACCCTCAAGGAGAAGTAGAGCGGCGCGCGGCCGCACGAAAGGTCGATCATGAGAAAGCTACACCGTGCCGGAATGGTACTGGCTGCCTGTCTGGCACTTGCCGCGTGCGGCAACAATTCCGCGGGAACCGATTCCCCGAGCACCGACGCGTCGGGTTCTGCCTCCTTGGAGGCGGAACCCCTCGGCACCATCAACGTATTCGCCGCCGCCTCGCTCGTCGACGTCCTTCCCGAGATCGAAGAAGAGCTCGCGAAGGAGTATCCGGGGACCGAGATCACCTACAACTTCGGCGGCTCCTCCGGGCTCGTCGATCAGCTCGTCGGTGGTGCCAGCGCCGATCTGCTGCTGACGGCCAATGCCAAGACCATGGAAACGGCGGAAGAGCAGGGCCTCGTCGATTCCTCGGTCAGCTTCACCTCCAACACGATGGTCCTGGTGGTGCCCGCAGGAAACCCGGGTGAAGTCACCGGTATCGAGGATGCCTCCGTGGATGGAAAGAAGCTCGTCATCTGCGCCGAGGAGGTCCCCTGCGGGTCCGCCACCAAGCAGATCGAGGAACTCAACGACATCACCCTGAATCCCGTCTCCGAAGAGCAGTCCGTGACGGACGTCCTCGGCAAGGTGACCTCCGGTGAAGCCGATGCCGGTCTCGTGTACACCACCGATGCCAAGGGTGCCGGCGACGCCGTCGAGGTCATCGAGATCCCCAATGCGGACGAGATCGTCAACGATTACCGCGCGGCCGTCCTCAAGGACGCCGAGAACGCGGAGGGGGCCCAGGCTTTTCTTGACCTGATCCTCGCCGATACCGGTCAGAGCCTGCTGGAGTCCTACGGCTTCGCCGGTCCGATCAGTTAAACGACTATGTGAAGATCCGGGCTAGGACGGTGTTCCGTTCTGGCCCGGACCTTCGTGGAGGTTACGCATGTCCCGAGGGCGCGCGACGAGAGTGTCCGGCCTGCCGTATGCACCCTGGCTGCTGGGTCCCGGCATCGTCGCCGGGCTTTTCCTCGTCATACCGCTGGTGGCGATCCTCGCGCGAACCCCGTGGACGGAGTTCTGGAGCCTGATCTCCACCGAGGAAAGCCTGGACGCCCTGTGGCTGTCCGTGCGCACGTGTCTGATAACGACGGCGGTGTGTGCCCTGTTCGGAACCCCGCTCGCCGTCGTCCTGGCGCGGATGCCGGACAACTGGTGGGCGCGGGGGCTGCGCACCGTCGTGACGCTCCCCATGATGCTGCCGCCGGTGGTGGCGGGCCTGGCTCTGCTGCTCACCTGGGGGCGCAACGGCATGCTGGGCAGTCATCTATCCGTCATGGGCATCGAGGTCGGCTTCACGACGCTTGCCGTCATCATGTCGCAGACTTTCGTGGCCATGCCGTTCCTGGTGACCTCTCTGGAGGGAGCCATTCGCTCGCGTGGGTTCCGGTATGAGGAGGCCGCGACGGCGCTGGGCGCCTCCAAGACGCGCACGTTCTTCCAGGTCACGCTTCCGATCATGCTCCCGGCGTTCGTATCGGCCACCGCGTTGGCTTTTTCCCGGGCACTCGGCGAGTTCGGGGCCACCATCACCTTCGCGGGTTCGTTGCAGGGTGTCACCCGCACGATGCCCCTGGCCATCTACCTGCAGCGTGAATCCAACACCGATCAGGCGCTTGCACTCGCGGTGGTGCTCATCGTGCTGGCCATTGTGGCGATCATGGGTGCCAACGCCCTGGCAGGGCGCCTGCCAGGAGGAAGCCTCGACCAGAACCGTTCAGCGGTTCCCCAGCATGGGGGAATGCCCGACGAAGATGGTGCCGCGGTAGTGGGGGACGCCCTGCCCGGCGCCGCCGCGCCGGGCAGGGGTACGCGAGCCGGTTCCGCGACGACGCCCGCTCGACGCGGTGCGGTGCGGCCGGGGCCGGATATCGAGGTCGATGCCGAGGTTGCCGAGCGGGGCGTCGAACTCAAACTCACCCTGAACGGTGGAGAACTCACCGCGGTCATGGGACCCAACGGTGCGGGAAAATCCACCCTGCTCGGCCTTATTGCGGGCACCCTCGTTCCTTCGGCGGGTGGCGTGGATTTCGTGGGCAAGCAGGATCCCCGAGTGGTGCTGCTGCAGCAGAACGCGTTGCTCTTCCCGCATATGACGGCCCGTAGGAACGTGGAATTCGGGTTGCGCTGCGCTGGGATGAGCCGAAGCGTCTCCTCTCAGCGCGCCCTTGCTGAATTGGCGGAGGTGCGCTGCCGCGATCTGGCCGATCGACGCCCGGACCAGCTTTCCGGTGGGCAGGCTCAGCGGGTCGCGATCGCGCGTGCCATGGCCGTCACCCCGGACGTCGTCCTCCTGGACGAACCGATGGCGGGACTGGATGAGACCAGCGCGAACAGGGTTCGCCTCCTGCTGCGCGAGCGCCTTGCCAGCTCGGGGGCGACGGCGGTACTGGTGACGCATGACCCGGTGGATGCCCGCGATCTGGCCGATACCACGGTGCTGATCCGCTATGGGCGGGTGTACCAGGCCGACCAGTCCCGCCAAGGGAACTAGACCCGCCACTGAGAGAGTCCCAGGATGAGGGATGCCCCGGACGATTTGAACGTCCGGGGCATCCCTCATCTGGAGCGCGGCACGAGACCGCACCGGGCGCGATCAGTTCACGGTGGACTCCGCCAGGGTGACCTGCACGTCGCGTTGGCCGCCGTCGGGGCCGACGACAGTCAGCGTGACGACGTCGCCGATCTTGTGTTCCTTGACCAAGCCGGACAGCATGCTGGGATCGGTGATCGCCGTGCCGTTCAAAGCCACGACAGTCTCGTCGGCGACGATGCCCGCCTCATCCGCGGCGGAGCCTTCCAGAACTTCCACGATGAGCGCTCCGGGTGTGTTGCCCGAGGCGACGGTGACCCCCAGGGCCGCGTTGCGCCCGATGATCACGGTGTCGCTGGTGGGGTTGCCGGAGACGACCTGATCGGCGATATCGAGCGCGGTCGAAACCGGGATGGCGTAGCCGTTGACCTGGTCGGAGGTGTTGCCGCGCGATGCCGCCGTCGTTATACCGACGACCTCCCCGTCGCTGTTGAACAGTGGGCCGCCCGAGTAGCCGGGCACGACATCCGCATCGGTGGCGATGAGTCCGGTGAGAACCTCGCCGTCGGTGGGAGAGGCGGCGTCCGAAGCGGTGATGGTCTCGTTGAGGCCGGTGATCGAACCGTCGAGCTGGGTGAGATACCCCTGGCCGGAACCGTTTCCGACCGCGGAGACGGCATCGCCCATCTGGAGGTCGTCCGTATTCGTCGAGACCGTCGGGAGATCTTCCGCTCCCTCGATCTGGAGCACGGCCACATCGTGGGTGGCGTCGTGCCCGAGAACCTGCGCGGTGTATTCCTCACCGGTATCGGCGAGGGTGAGCTGCACCGTCTCCGAACCGGAAACCACATGGTAGTTGGTCAACACCAGTCCATCGGAGTCCAGAATCATTCCGGTTCCGGCACCCGCCCCGTTGAAGAGGGTGGTGTTGACGAGGACCACGCCGGGTGCGGAATCCACGACCGTCCCGGAGTCCAGGCCCGTCGAGGGCGAATTCTGCTGCCCCGGGTCCGTGGGCTCGTCTTCCTGCTGGTCGTTGCCACCGGGGTTGAGCTGCGGGTCCTGGCGCGGTTGGCTGTCCTGGGTTTGCGTGGGCCCCGAGGCGGCGTCGCCGCCGAAGATGTTGTCGAGCTGCAGGCCGATGATTCCACCGAGAATCAGCGACAGGGAAGCGGTTAGGCCGAGTAGTGACGTGGACCAGCGCTGCCGGGGCTTTCTCGGCTGCTGCAATGTGGACTGCGACATGGGGGCGTAGCCCCACGGCTGCCCGCCCGGCTGTGACTGATAGTCGGGATAGGCGCCCTGCTGGGTTCCGAAGGGAGGTGGAGTGGCAGATGCGGACGACGCGGAGGCATGCGCCTGCGAGCCAGCGGGAAGTGGCGCGAAGGGCGAACTGCCGGGCATAGGCGCCTGCCCGTACTCCGAGTAGTAGGGATGCTGCTGATCACGCCCGCTGGAACCCTCGGAGGGGTTGTAGGCGCCGTCAGGGAAGGGAGTGGTCTCTCCCCTTTGGAAGGGCGTGTTCTCTCCACGCCGACCGTCGAACGGTGTCTGAGAATTATCGTTGGTCATAGCAAGCTCCTCTTACAACAAGGCTGTCGTAATTCCTGCTAATGATCAAACAACCTCTCGTGGAGCGAAAACGGGGAGTTTCCTGGGAAAAAACTGTGGGACGCGGCGTCATGGCCGACACGCATGGACGTCGTTGTCCATGGCGTGCGGCTCATCACACTCTAGGCCGTTGGGCCTGCTTTTCCAAATGGGTTTGATTAGCGGACGACTACGGCTTGATGTAGGCGAAACCGCGGCCTTGACAGGCCACGATCTCGGCGATTCCCTGCGGAACGATCACGACGACGTCGTCGGGGATGTTCTCCGAAGGAATCTGGCGGTTGAAGAGGGAGTTGCCGCAGATCTTGAACTGGACGCCGGCCTCGTGCAGGGCGAGCATCCGCTTGCCGTGTTCGGGGTGGACGTCGAATCCGTTGAACGAACGCACCGCGGAACCGTTGATGACGACGACGATGTCTGACTCCGTGCCAAAATTCGCCGAGTAGTACTCAAGGTTGTTGAGCAGCTGTTCCCAACGGTTTTCTTCGTCAATGTGGAACACGACGTCTGTCATGTTGCCTCCTCTATGTATGGTGGCGGATGAGCCCTGTGCAGTCTGGTCCGATCTTGGAAGACCTGAGACGTAGAATACATGTTTCGAGCACGCGCGTCCGGTCGGCCTCACTTTCCACTCCTCAATCTACTCATGTGGCCCGTGAAAATGGAGGCTTGAGCGGCGATGAATTGGAGGCTTGAGCGGCGATGAATCGGGTCTGAGGCTCAAGCGAATGCGATCCGGGGCGCGGTGGTTGCGCAGCGGAGCCGAATCGGGGAGCTCAGATCCAGCTGGGGAACCACATGTGCGCCTGCCACCACTGGTAATCGACGGTCGTGCCCCACCAGAGAGGCATCCAGAACGCCGCGGCGGCCACGATGATTCCCAGGGCCAACCCGATGATGACACGGGCGGACTTCGTGAGGGCAGGGGGCTGCCACCAGGGAGCAGCCTCTTGCGAGTCCTGTCCGGAATCTGAGGTGCTCGGAAGGGAGGGAGGCGGGGTCAGTGGCGAATCGGCGGAGCGTCCTGCCGTGACCTCCTTCCAACTGCGCATGGGCGCGCGGGACCGACCCAGGGTGTTGGTGAGGAAGGCAAGGCCGTAGGTCAGCGAGAGCACGACGAATGGCAGGAAGGCCACCGCGTAGAACTGGAAGATCGTCCGGCCCACATAGATCAGCCACGGTGCCCACAGTGCGAGGTATCCTGCCAGGATGCTCCATGCCCGCCAATCACGGTTGCGTATCGCCGCCCACAGAACGATCGCCAACCCGATGAGCGCGAACCACCACACCGCTGGATTGCCGACCGAGGTGATCGCCTGGACGCATTCGGAGTCCGGGCACTGCGTGGTCATCTCCTCGCGGCCGGTCCAGAAGAAGGACACCGGCCGCGCCTGAACGAGCCACTGCCAGGCCTGCGACTGGTAGTCATGCGGCGTGGACAGTCCGTTGTGGAAGGTCCACATCGTCTGGTGGTAGTGAATAAGGGAGTTGAGAGCATCGGGGGCCCACGATAGCGGGAGGTCCTCACCGCGTTCGAGTGCCTCCTGCGCCCAGTTACGGAAGTAGCCGTTGGGGTTGCGGAACCACGGGTACCAGGTGGCGAGGTAGGTTATCAGCGCCACGGGAACGAGCGCGATGAAAGCTGGCACGCCCTCTCGAAACACGCCGCTGCCGAACCACAGCCGCACGCCGACCGTCCGGCGAGCGCACACGCCCCAGACGAATGCGACGATCCCGAAGACGGCGACGGCGTAGATGGCAGACCATTTGACCCCGCACGCCAACCCCAGCAGAATCCCCGTGGCCAGCATCCAGGGACGAGAGAAGATCCTCGGGCCCCAGGGGTCGGCGGTCCGTCCATCGTCGCGCAGCCTCCCATGCGCCACGCGGTGGGCCAACGCGGATCGGGATCTGTCCCGATCGAGCAGTAGCGTGGCGAAGGCGGCGAGGGTGAAGAACGCCAGGATATTATCGAGGATGCCGGTGCGCGACATGACGATTCCCATCCCGTCCAGGGCCATGGCGAGGCCGGCGAAGCCTGCGAGGAGAGGGGAACGGAAAAGGCGAAGAGCGATGTAGACAAGCAGTAGAACGGAGGCCACCCCGAGGATTGCCGTGGTGAAACGCCACCCGACGCCATTGTCACCGCCGAAGAGGGCTTGCCCGGCGGCCATCAGCCATTTGCCAAGCGGGGGATGAACAACGTAGTCCGGTTCGGTGGCCGAAAGCACGGAGTAGTCCCCGCGCAGGAAATGTTCGTTGGCTTCCTCTCCGGTCCAGTTTCCCTCGAACCCCTGGGTGCGGAGCGAGAACGCTCCTTTGACGTAATAGGTTTCGTCGAAGACGAGGGCGTGAGGATGATTGAGGTTCCAGAACCGCGTCACGAATGCCACCACGCCGGCTAGCAGTGCTGCAATCCATCCTCGCCGCACCAGCGTGCGGGGAAGGCGCCCGGTGATCCCGAGCCGCCCGCGCAACTCCACTTCCCATCGCTGGGCACCGGCGGCTGTGAGAGGCTCGTCTCCCAGTTTCGCACGCCGTCCGGATCCGGATTGCGACCTCGTGTCGGCAGGCGTGTACCGATCGCCGAACAGGTCCGGGGATGATGCGACGGGCGCGGCCGGCACCGGCTCGTTGGCCTCTGGCAGGGGAGTGGGTTGTGGGGTCACGTCGCAAATTCTACCGACCTATGCCAAAGTGGGGTGCATGGCTGGAATGATCATCCTCGCGGCTACCCCCATCGGTAACGACGCAGACGCCTCACCGCGATTGCGTACCGAGATGCGACGGGCAGATGTCATCGCCGCCGAGGACACCAGGAGGTTCCTCAACCTTGCATCGCGTCTGGACATCGAGATCTCCGCGCGAGTGCTGTCCTACTACGAGCACAACGAGGCGGAACGCGGGCCCTACCTGCTGGATCTGGCCCGCTCGCAGCGAGTCCTGGTGGTGACCGACGCCGGAATGCCCTCCGTCTCGGATCCGGGATACCGGTTGGTGGATCGCGCTCATCAGGCGGGTGTGGCGGTGACGGTTATACCGGGGCCTTCGGCGGTGTTGACAGCCTTGGCCGTCTCCGGGCTCGCTACCGACCGGTTCTGTTTCGAGGGCTTCCTTGCGCGAAAAGAGGGAGAGCAGACGGCGCAGTTGGCCCAGCTGAGCGGTGAGCAGAGCACGATGGTCTTCTTCGAGTCGCCGCGACGGCTGCCCTCCTCGCTGGCTGCCATGGCCGCCGCATTCGGGCCGCAGCGCCAGGCGTGCGTGTGTCGTGAGCTGACGAAGACCCACGAAGAGGTCGTGAGGGCCGGGCTGGGCGAGCTTGCCGAACGCTTTGCGGCGGATGTGCGCGGGGAGATAGCCATCGTGGTCGCCGGAGCGGAGGGCGCGCAGGTGGATCTCCAGGCGGCTGTCGACGAGGTTCTCGCGCTCGATCGCGCGGGACTGCGCCTCAAGGATGCCGCCGCGCATGTGGCCGCCCGCTCCTCCCTCCGCAAGAAGGACCTGTACGAGGCGGCGCTGGCCGCTCGCTGACCGGGCGAAGGCGTCCGCCCTCCGTTGTCATTTCGATGTCGTCAGGGCATAGAGGTAACTCTTTCGGCGAGAGGCCACACATTGGACAATGTCCTAGGCGTGGCCTCTCGCGCGTACTGTGACCTCTTCGAGCTCACTCCTTGGTGGGGTTGTAGTCGATGTCGGAGAAATCGAAATCCTCGTCCGACACCTCATCGGAGAAGTCCAGCTCCTCGCCGTCCAGGTCGAAGTCTCCTAGGCTCTCGAGGTCGTAGTCCTCTTCTTCCACGCCGCCTTCACGCTGCGCAATGGCCTGAATCCCAGCGCTGACCGCGCCGCCGAAATCGAAATCCTCCGAGAAGTCGTCGTCGGTCTCGTTGTCCGCGTCCGCGTCGTCGTCGTAATTGTCCTCGATGTCCTCATCGCCGAACTCGGCTTCGTCCAGTTCAGCTGTGTCGAGCTCGCCGCCGTATTCGTTCAGGGAATCGGGGTCACCGGGGATTTCCGCGTCCTCGCCCTCCTCGTAGAACCCGAAGGCTTCTGTGGAGAGGATCTGCTCGATTCCGGCCTCGTCCATCTCGTGGCGCGCCTCGCTTCCGAGTTCCTGGCTGACGGGCACCGTCAGGTCGGACAGAACTCGGACGGGCCAGCCCGCCTGCAAGGCGTCGAGGGCCGTCGCCTTGACGCAATGCGACTCGGCGATGCCGACGACGTCGACTGCCTCGATTCCCGCGTTGCGGAGCACGTCCTCCAGACCGCGATCCTGGGCGTCCACGCCCTCGAAACCGGAGTAAGCAGCAGCGTACTCGCCCTTCTTGACCTCGACATCGATGGGCAGCGAGGCGATCGCGTCGTGCAGCTCGGCCTCAGCGGTGCCCGCAACCGCGTGAGGAGGCCAGGTGTCGACGTAATCCGGGGTATCGGAGAAGTGTGAGCCGGGGTTCACGTGCCAATCCTGGGTGGTGACGATAAGGGAGTACTCGTCGAGATTGTCGGTCGTGAAATCGGCGATCCGCTCCGCAACCTCGTTCCCTCCTTCAACGGCCAGGGCTCCGCCTTCGCAGAAGGTGGGTTGGACATCCACGATGATGAGCGCTCGGGCGGTTTCCTCCATGTTGGGCTCCTTGATAGACGTTGGCCGGGTGGATTGGTTCGGTTCACTTCGAGTATGCGTGCAATGGGGCCGGATGTGTAGCCCCTTTACCGTCGGCAAAAACACGATGCCGAGCTTGATTTCGAGTGGCATGCGGTATAGGGAAGGGCTCAGCCCATGTGGGAGACCTATTGCGATGGTGTGGATCTCGTTGTTGTTCGCGTGGTATTTCGTCGTGGAGAGTGGGAGCTCCGCCGTGCGATCTGGGTTGCGGGCAGGTGGCATCGGAAGCAGGAATCACGGTGAAGGGTGGATTCATTCCGAAAATGTGCTGTTGTTGGCAGGAGAATCGGAAATAATGGAAGCAGTGGCGTCGATGCGCCTGCGGTGATCGATCGCACGGGCCCGGATTCGCAGCTCCTATGCCAGACCGGAAAACCCACATAAAGCCACATGAAGAAACTGTGGGAATCGATTTATCCCTGGTGTAATGTCTGCTGCAACGGCGGATCGACGAAGATGAACCCGTCGTACGGAGCGGGGTGGTGAACCCCTTTCCGGACTTTTGTCAGCCGCTTACATGCATCGGTGCGCAGCGTTGGATAGGAGTCATGTGTACGCAGAGCAACGTCACCAGATGATCCTCGATGAGCTGGGTCTTTCCGGACGAGTCTCCGTAACCGAGTTGGCCGAGAAATTCGGCGTGGCAACCGAGACGATTCGGCGCGACCTCGATCAGCTCGGGAAGCTGCGCGCTCTCAAACGTGTGCACGGAGGAGCGATCCTCACTCCAACCGGCGCGGTCGAACCGGATCTGGTAACTCGGATGCGGACCAACATGTCCGCGAAGCGGCGTATCGGGAGAGCAGCCGCCGCCCTCCTGGAACGCCGTCCCAATGCCGCCATCATGATCGACGCCGGATCGACCACCGGAGCCGTTGTCCCCAACCTGCCCCATGGCGCGGGCCCGATCGTCACCGACGCTCTGGCTATCGCGCAGGCGGTTCTGGATCGGGGACACGAGGTCTACATACTGCCGGGTCATCTTCGCGAACTGTCCCACGCGGCAGTGGGTGCGGTGACCGTCGATTCCCTGCGCGGTTACCACCCGGACATCGCCTTCCTCGGTTGCAATGGAATGGACGATGCCGGCTTCACCACTCCCGACCCCCAGGAAGCCGCGGTCAAGACGGCGATGGTGGCGCAGAGCGACCTGTGTGTGATGTTGGCGGACTCCTCCAAACAGGGGGCCCATCACCTCGCGAGCTTTGCGCCGCTGGATGCGATCGACATCCTCATCAGTGACACCGAGCTCTCCTCCCGTTACGTCCAACACCTGAAAGAGCATGGAATCGAGGTCATCTGCGTATGATTATCACCCTCACAGCCAACCCATCTTTAGACCGGACGGTCACGCTGTCATCCGAATTGGTTCCCGGTGGAGTACACCGGATCGAAACGGATCGCATTCAACCGGGCGGTAAAGGAATCAACGTCGCCCTGGGCGTCCAGCAGGCCGGCTTGCAGACACTGGCGGTATTCCAGTGCTCTCAGGCTGACCCCCTGCTGGCTCTGCTGCACGAGGCCGGCCTGCCATGCCGCGTCAGTCCGATCGATGGCCTCGTACGTACCAATATCACGGTGCTCGGCGGCAGAATCACCACGAAGATCAACGAACCGGGGCAGAGCCTCTCTGTGGAGGAGGTTGCCTCCCTCGAACGGACGCTTATCGACGTCGTCAGCGAAGGGGACACCGTCATGCTCTCCGGTTCTCTAGCGCCCGGGTTGCCCGACGACGAATACGCTCGGCTCGTCCGGCAATTGCGGGAGAAGAAGGCCTGGGTGGGAGTGGACACCTCAGATGCTCCGCTCAGGGCGCTCGCGGCCGAATTCGACACCTCCGCCCCCGATTTCCTCAAACCGAATGCCGAGGAACTCGGACAGTTGACCGGGCGCAACGGGCTCGAACTCGAGGATGCCGCCGGGCGTGGAGAACTCGAAGCTGTGCGCGATGCCGCCTTGGCATTGCGCGAACGCGGGGTAGGGGAAGTCCTTGTCACACTCGGTGGAGCAGGAGCTGTTCTCGCCACCTCCGAGGGCGCCTGGTACGCCCCTTCTCCCAAGGTTGAGGTGATCTCCACGGTTGGGGCGGGAGATTCCGCCACCGCCGGTTACCTCATCGCGAGGGGAGCGGGCCTGCCGGCGCCGCAACGTCTAGCCAACGCCATCGCCTACGGCTCGGTCGCCGTCTCGCTTCCCGGAACCACCATTCCTCGACCGGACCAGGTCACACCCGATGTGGACGCCGTCGTCGTCCTCTAGAAACACAAACCACAGAAATCTCAGAAAGGACAACGCCATGTCCAATGACATGATGACTCCAGAGCTCGTGCGGCTCGGAGTCGCGATCGACGGCGACAAGCACGCCGTCATAGCACAGATGGCTGAGGTGATTGCTGCGACCGGAAGGGCCGAGAAGGCGGGGCTCGAAGCGGCCATGCTCGACCGCGAGGCCAAGTTCGCCACCGGAATGCCCGGCGGAATCGCGATCCCGCATTGCCGGACCACCGCCGTGAACCAAGCCTCTCTCGGCTTTCTCCGTTTGGACACCCCGGTCGATTTCGGCGCCAAGGACGGCCCCGCTGATATCGTTATCGGAATCGCAGCCCCGGACGAATCCGGTTCCGACCACATGAAGCTGCTGGCACAGCTCTCACGCGCGTTGGTGCGTCCGGGATTCGTCGACTCACTGCGTGCCGCAGGTTCCGAGGAGGAAGTAGCCGAGCTGGTGATGGGCGTCATCGCGCCCAAGCCCGCTGCCGCAGCTCCGGCTGCGGAAGGTACCGCAACCGCCTCACCCGCCGCGCACGGGACTTCCCCGGCAGCCGGTTCGGACGCGCCCGTCCTGCTGGCCATCACCTCATGCCCCACGGGCATCGCCCATACCTATATGGCTGCCGAATCGCTGGAGGCGGCGGCCAAGGAGAAGGGCATTGAGCTACATGTCGAGACGCAGGGCTCGGGTGGAATCGACCCGTTCAGCCCAGAGGTCATCGCCAAAGCGGGAGCCATCATCATCGCCGCCGATGTCGGCATCTCCGGGCGTGAGCGCTTCGCAGGTATGCCGCTCATCGAGTCCGGCGTCAAGCGGCCGATGGCCAAGGGCGAGGCGGAGAAGATGATCGACGAGGCGGTCGCCGCCGCCAAGGATCCCAACTCCAAGAAGGTTCAAGCGACCGGTGGGGCATCCTCGTCGTCAGACGGCGACGGCGGCGCGAAGGTAGGCTGGGGCAAGCGCATCCAGCAGGCGCTGATGACGGGCGTCTCCTATATGATCCCGTTCGTGGCGGCCGGTGGTCTGTTGACCGCGCTGGCGTTCCTCGTGGGAGGTTACGACGTTGCCTTCGTGGCAAACGATGTGACTCTGAACTACTCGCTGTGGAATCTCCCGGACGCCCAGCCCTACGTGCAGAACGGCGTCGAGATGATGACCGAGCAGTCAGGGCTTCTGCTTTACCTCGGAGCTGTCTTGAACAGCCTCGGTGGCTTCGGTATGGGCTTCCTCGTCGCCGCCCTGTCCGGATATATCGCCTTCGGCCTGGCCGGCCGTCCTGGCATCGCGCCCGGATTCATCGGCGGTGCGGTATCGGTATTCGTCGGCGCGGGCTTCCTCGGCGGCCTGATCACCGGTATCTTCGCCGGACTGATCGCCATGTGGCTCGCCTCCTTGAAACCGCCGCGCTGGCTGGCTGGTCTCATGCCGGTGGTCATCATCCCGTTGGTCACCACGTTGATCGTCGGCGGTGTCATGCTCGTGCTGCTCGGTCGGCCGGTGGCAGCTCTCATGGAGGCGCTGCAGAGCGGTCTGGAGAGCTTGGCGGACAGCGGATCGGGAATCATTCTGCTCGGCGTCATCCTTGGCCTCATGATGTGTTTCGACATGGGCGGCCCGGTGAACAAGGCGGCCTACCTGTTTGCGACGGCTGGCCTTGCTCAGGGCACCGAGGCTTCCTGGCAGGTCATGGCGGCAGTTATGGGCGCAGGCATGGTTCCTCCGCTGGCCATGGCGCTGTCCACGACGATTCGTCCCAAGCTTTACACGAACGCCGAGCGGGAGAACGGCACAACCGCATGGCTGCTGGGTGCTGCCTTCATCTCCGAGGGCGCCATCCCGTTCGCCGCCGCCGATCCGCTGCGTGTCATCCCCTCCATCATGGTCGGCGGTGCGACGACAGGAGCCCTCATCATGGCTTTGGGTGCGGGCTCGCACGCCCCGCACGGTGGACTCTTCGTGTTCTTCGCGATCGACAACTTCATCTTCTTCGTCCTGGCGGTCGTCGTCGGCGCTGTGGTGGCGGGGCTGCTCGTCACGTTGCTCAAGGGACGCACAGCTGCCAAGAAGGAGGCTGTCGCAGCCTGAGTGAGTGCCGAGTCTGTGCGAGGCTTACACTCTGACGAAGTGCCACCTCGTACCCGGCGCGGGGCGGTGATCCGGCTCTGGCAGTAACAAGGATCTGGCAGCAGCAAGGATCTGGCAATAACAAGGATCTGGAGTGCTTCCATCAGGTGGACATATTCCACCGAACTTCCATCAATCCATCCATTTCGATAACAAATGCACGGTGTTGGTTTAGCATTTAAATCGATACCCCAGTTCAATAAGGAGAACACTATGGCTACTCGTACCGCTGTCGTCGGCTCGCAGGTAGGTCTGCACGCTCGTCCCGCATCCGTGATCGCCGAAGCCGCCGCCGAGTATGATGACGAGATTCTGCTGAGCGTCGACGGCGACGAGGGTGTCGACGCCTCGTCAGTCATGCTCATCATGACCCTCGGCGCTGAGAAGGGCGCGGTTGTGACCGTGGAGTCCGACAACGCAGAGGCAGTGGAGAAGATCGCTTCTCTCATCGAGACAGATCTGGACGCCTGAGCGCCGGATTCAGAGATTCAAGGAGTCGAATGCGTTGAAGCCATCTGACTCCTGAGGAAGAGGCTCCGCCGAAGCGGGGCCTCTTCCTTTTCTCTTGTGGGTGGCGGGCAAGCCCGGTAGCCAGCAACCGGTAACCCGTAACCCGAAGAGGTAACACTTTGGGCGAGAGGCCACAGCTGGGACAGTGGCAGATCTGTGGCCTCTCGCCAGATCTGTGGCCTCTCCACTTCCGCGAGAACGCCGCCCTCTGAATCCCGACGGTTGCCTCTGCGGGAGAGTCCCCAACGGTAGCCTCTGCGGGAGAGTCCCCAACGGTTGCCTCTGTGGGAAAGTCCCGACCGTTGCCTCGTTACGAAAACGCTTCGGTTCACCCCGTGGTCACCGCCCGAGCTCCGCCCCCAACGGCATCCCCGCCGAGGATCGGCGAGATAAAGGATCGGCAAGATAACAGCGCGATTCCGCTAGACGAATGTGCCGGTACTCGCACGGGGAAGTAGTCTTGTACCTATGTCGCATATTCTCTCCGCAGTTGCCTGGCCGTATGCCAACGGCCCCCGCCATATCGGCCACGTGGCCGGCTTCGGCGTGCCCTCCGATGTCTTCTCCCGTTACATGCGAATGCGTGGCGAGGATGTCCTCATGGTGTCCGGCACCGATGAGCACGGCACGCCCATCCTGGTGGCGGCTGAGGAAGCGGGCGTGACTCCCAAGGCACTCGCGGACAAGAACAATCGCATCATCGTGGAGGACCTCGTTGCCCTGGGGCTCTCTTACGATCTTTTCACCCGTACGACGACGGTGAACCACGAGCAGGTCGTGCAGCAGATGTTCGAGGTCTGCCGTGACAACGGCTATATGATCATCGAAGAAACCGCCGTCGCCATCGATCCCGTCAGCGGGAACACCCTTCCCGATCGCTACATCGAGGGAACGTGTCCCATCTGCGGCGCGCCCGGCGCCCGCGGAGACCAGTGCGACAACTGCGGAAACCAGCTCGACCCCCAGGACCTGATCGACCCCATCTCCAAGGTCTCCGGCCAGGCTCCCGAATTCAAGGTGACAGAGCATTATTTCCTCGATCTACCCGCGCTCGCGGATGCCCTGGGAGTATGGCTCGACGAGGTGGAGGCCACCGGCGAGTGGCGCCCCAATGTCATCTCGTTCTCCAAGCACCTGCTCGACGACGTGCGTCCGCGTGCGATGAGCCGTGACATCTCGTGGGGCATCCCGGTTCCAGGCTGGCTGGATCAGCCCAATAAGCGGCTGTACGTGTGGTTCGACGCGGTCATCGGCTATCTGTCCGCCTCTGTGGAGTGGGCCCGCCGCCGTGCGGCTGATGGCACCGGCGGCGCCGACGATTGGCGTGCATGGTGGAATGACCCGGCCGCGCTCTCCTATTACTTCATGGGCAAGGACAACATCGTCTTCCACTCCCAGATCTGGCCCGCGGAGCTGTTGGCTTATAACGGTAAGGGAAGCAAGGGCGGCGAACCCGGCGAGCTCGGGGCGTTGAATCTTCCGACCCAAGTGGTGGCTTCCGAATTCCTCACTATGGAGGGCAAGAAGTTCAGCTCCTCCAAGGGTGTACTCATCTACGTGCGCGACGTGCTCTCTCGCTATCAGCCGGACGCGCTGCGGTACTTCATCTCGATTGCGGGCCCGGAGAACTCGGACTCGGACTTCACCTGGGCCGAGTTCGTGCGCCGCAACAACTCGGAGCTGGTGGCCGGATGGGGCAACCTCGTCAACCGCACCGCCGCAATGATCGCGAAGAACTTCGGAGAGATTCCGGTTTCGGGCGCCCTCGAGGAGATCGACAGCGAGTTGCTGGATGCGGTGCGCACCGGCTTCGAGACCGTGGGCGAGGCCATCGCGCACCATCGCCAGCGTGCTGCTTTGGGTGAGGTCATGCGTCTCGTGGGCGAGGCCAATGCCTACGTCACCCGTACCGAGCCGTTCAAGTTGAAGGCCCCGGAGCAGCGGGAGCGCCTTGGCACGGTACTCAACACCCTTGCGCAGGTGGTTTCTGATCTCAACACCATGATGTCCGTGTTCCTTCCCCACTCCTCCAATGCGATCGATCGGGTCATCGGTGGAACCGGAGATCTCGCTCCCATGCCTCGTCTCGTGGAGGTCGAGGATCTCGATGGCGGTGATCCCTACCCGATCATCACCGGTGACTATTCCGATCTGCGTCCGTGGGGTTCTGTTCCGGTGGAACCGGGCACCCCGATCGCGAAGCCGAAGCCCGTTTTCCAGAAGCTGGATGAGTCGGTGGTCGAGGAGGAACTGGACCGCCTGCGCGGCACGGTCGAGGAAGCTGAACAGGACGACGACGAACAGAGCCGAGACGCCTGATAGGGATACAACAGCTTGGGTAACAACAAGAAGAAGCGGCACGTCTACCCGGATGTCCCGGAGACGCTTCCTTTCGCCATCGTCGACAACCACACGCACCTTCCCGTACGCGGTGACAGGGATTACGACTTCGGTGTGGACCCGGAGGAGGGGGCGGGCAGACCGTTGTCCATTCCCGGTCACCTGGAACGTATGGAGCGCGCTGGCGTACGTCATGCGATCACCTGTGGCTGCGAGATACCGACGTTGCAGCCCACGGTAGAGCTGGCCCAGTCGTTCCCGGGTCAGCTATCGGCGGCCATCGGGATTCACCCCAATGAGGCGCCACTGCACTGCGGTATCACCGAGGAATCGCCGGATGGTATGACGCACGGGCTCGATCCGTGGCACCGCCAATACTCCTTGCGGGATGCCGTGGAGTTGATTGCGCAGCTCGCGCGCGAACCCGGTGTCGTCGCCATCGGAGAGACCGGACTGGACTATTTCCGTACGGCTGAAGCTGGAAGAAGGGCCCAGGAAGAGTCTTTCCGCATGCATATCGAGCTTGCGAAGGAACTCGACCTACCGCTGCAGATTCACGACCGGGAGGCTCACGCCGACTGCGTCCGCATCCTGCGTGAGTGCGGAGCGCCGGAACGGACGGTCTTCCACTGTTTCAGCGGAGATCGCCAGATGGCCGAGATCTGCGCGGAGAACGGGTGGTTCGGTAGTTTCGGCGGCACGATGACCTATCCGGCCAACGAGGAGCTGCGCGAGGCCTTCCTGGCTTTTCCGGCCGAGTTGCTCCTGGCGGAGACCGACGCTCCCTATCTGACCCCGGTTCCCTGGCGGGGCCACCCGAACGCTCCCTATGCGGTCGCCTACACGGCGGCGTATCAGGCGGAGTTGCGGGAAGTCTCGTTGGAGGAATGGTGTGAGCGTGTCGATACGAATACGCGGGTCGTCTACGCTGTGTAGTGAGATCCAGGCTGCGATCGGGCGAAATGAAGGGGCGGGTGCCAGTTCAGAACTGGCACCCGCCCCTTCATCGTGAATGCGTTCTTCGAATGAGTACGTGATCAGCCGGTAAACCGGTTTGCACTTCGTACGCGGAGATCGCTAGACGCACCCGAGTTCGCGGTCTCTATGGATTGGACAGAGGTCCGTTGTTGCCGGGCTGGGAATTGCCCTGCTGGCCCGGGAAACCCTGACCCTGCTGGGAGCCGAAGGACTGCTGTCCCGGAGCCTGCTGCCCATACTGATTGTTCTGTCCGCCCCATGGCTGAGCCGGCGGCTGCTGGCCGGGTGCCGGGAAGGGCTGCTGCGTGCCGCCGGGGCCGGGGTACCCCTGTGCTCCCTGGCCGGGGACTTGGCCGCGGTAGGGCCCACCGAAGGCAGAGGCGGCACGGCTGGCGTTGTCCGCGGCCTTCTTGACCCGCATCGTGAAGAGGATGCCCGTGGCGATCAGGGCAATGGCAGAAACGCATAGCAGCCAGAAGCCGATTCCGCGAGAAACGGTGATTCCGTAGGCTTCCATCGCCGCTGTGTCGTCGAGGCCATCGGGAGAGAGGTTGATGGCGATGTTGATCGCGAGAACGATTCCTGCGGAGGTGACGAGGCCCGAGGCGGAGAGCATCTGCTTAGGATTGATGCGGGGAATGAACTGCATGCCCAACGGGATTATCGCCACGATCAGGAAGATGAGCGCGAAGATGAACGGGCCGTCCGAACCTGCGTTCGCCCACGAGACCGATTCGCTGCCATACATTCCGGCCTCGACCGAGAAGTAGGGCAGGAAGAGTGCAATGAATCCGATGACGATCGGGATGCCGCACATCACGAGGTTGGTGATGGCTTCCTTCGAGGAGATGAGCGCACGGGGAGGGCCGAAATAACCGGCCGGCGGGGCCGGCTGGCCCGGTGGGAACGGCTGACCCTGTGCTCCGTAGGGTTGACCTTGTGGCGTAGGTGCTCCGTAAGGTCCCTGACCATAGCTGTTGGATGGAGTATTTGTACTCATGAGGATGACACTAACAGCCCATGGACATAAGGAGTACAATCTTTTTGGACTTTGGTCCCCAGTGCGGTACGGTTTTCCTCCGTCGACGAGTTGATGTACCGTGTGGTCCTTCCCACTGGTGTCAA
Organism: Actinomycetaceae bacterium L2_0104; assembly: GCA_047501485.1. Classification (GTDB taxonomy): domain Bacteria; phylum Actinomycetota; class Actinomycetes; order Actinomycetales; family Actinomycetaceae; genus Ancrocorticia. The sequence goes on from JAZDRN010000001.1 coordinate 97,244, forward strand.
TATAACGTGTTGGTTACACTCGATATAGTTTTGTTATAAAGCAGCGATCCGACTGCTTAGCCAACACTCATGCGGAGGACTACGTGGGGCGACACAGTGGAGCATCTGATTCGGCACAGGCCGTCTCGGAGGCAATACAACAGGGGCGAGTAGGCGCCCGGCGCGCGGCCCTTTTGGCCGAGCGTGCAGCGGCCTCGAAGGCCTTCGATAGTGCCGATCTTGCGGTAGCCGATCAGGACGGCGATCGGCAGAAAGCTTCCGCGCAGTCGGCCTCCCGGGCGATTCAGCCCGCCGGTGCCGCATTCGGCGTATCGAACCCTTCCTCCGCAACGGAAGATGCTTCCGCTTCTCATTCAAGCGATTCGCGCGGATCGGCGCCCGAGGTGGCGGGTTCCTTCACGCTGCCGCCTTTCTCCGAGCAGACTTCCGATGCCCTGACACTCGAGATCCCCTACGAGCGCTCTCACAGTGCCGCGGTGAGGAACTCGCGTTTCGCCGCCGCCATGGTCGTCGCCGCCGCTTCGATGCTCGGTGCGGCGTCGGTCGTGTCCGCCGATTCTTCCGATAATCACGCGACCGACCTCAAGGGCGACGACGCCGCCTCCCTCAACACCTTGAACGTCCCGACTCTGGATAGCGCCACGGCGCAAGTCACTCAGAGTGCGACGTTCACAGTCGAGGTCGATGGGCAGACGCGTGAGATCACCACGGAACAGCCCACTCTGGCGGACGCGTTGCGGGAAGCCGACGTCGTCCTCGGCGCCGATGACAAGGTCTCCGGTTCTCTGACCGAGCCGGTTGAAGACGGCGCCACCGTCACGATCGTGCGGGTCACGACGACGTCCGTCTCGAAGGACATCGTCGACGCCCATGCAACCACAGAGGTGGAGGATGCGGAGCTCCCCAAGGGCGAGCGGGTCGTGGAGACGGAAGGTGTCGATGGGCTGTCCGTCGATACGTTCGACGTCACATTGCACGACGGCAAAGAAGTCGCCCGTGAGCGCACCATGAGCGTTTCCAAGGAACAGCGAGTGGACGAGGTCGTTCGCGTTGGCACGAAGGAAGAGGTCGTTGAGGCTCCCGCCGCGCAGGAAACGGCTGGCGACACCGCAGCCGCAGAAGCTCCCGACACGGCTTCCTCGAGCCAGACCGCGGCAGTAGGCCGCGCGGTGCCTTCCGGGGATGCCCAGAGCATTGCTCACTCGATGATGGCCAGCTACGGCTGGGGAGACGACCAGTTCTCCTGCCTGGTTCCACTCTGGCAGCGCGAGTCGGGCTGGCGTTCGGACGCCGCCAATCCCACCAGCTCCGCCCGTGGAATTCCGCAGGCAATGATGAGCGTGCACTTCGGAGCCAACTGGCAGTCCAACCCGGCGGCCATTGAGTGGATGAACTCGCCGTCGCAGCAGATCAGCTGGGGACTGGACTACATCGCCGGCCGGTATGGCAATCCCTGCGGTGCGTGGTCGCATTCGCAGGCCACCGGCTGGTACTGATGCCGCGGGGTTCAGACAATGCGCACCTCGGTCTTCTGAGTCCTACAGATATACGTCAGCTGGCAACGGCTCTCAATAAGCGCCCCACCAAGACCCTTGGGCAGAATTTCGTTCACGACGCCGGCACAGTCCGGCGTATCGTGCGTGACGCTGGAGTAATGGGAGGGGACCCCGTTCTGGAAGTGGGGCCCGGACTCGGGTCCTTGACCCTTGCGCTTCTTGAAGCGGGTGCGGACGTTTCTGCAGTGGAGATCGATCCGGTCCTTTCCGCAGCGCTTCCGGCCACCGTGACCGCACGCATGCCGGAGGCCGCGCCACATTTTGCGGTCCGGCTCATGGACGCCATGGAGATCTCCGGGCCGTCCTGCCTTGCCGTGCCGGAGGCATACGCGCAGCGGGAGGGAAGGGAGGACTTCGAGCCGAAGCGCCTCGTCGCGAATCTGCCCTACAACGTCGCCGTGCCGGTGCTGCTCACCCTGTTCGAGAAGCTGCCGAGCCTGGAGACCGTTCTGGTGATGGTACAGGCTGAAGTCGCCGATCGTCTGGCGGCTGGCCCCGGATCGCGCACGTATGGCGTTCCATCGGTGAAGGCCGCGTGGTATGCCGACGCCGTCAGAGGAGCCAAGGTGTCCCGCACCGTCTTCTGGCCCGTCCCCAACGTGGATTCCGCGCTGGTGGCATTTCATCGACACCCGCTCCTCACGGAGACCCCGCGCGCGCAGGTTTTCTCTGTTATCGACGCCGCCTTTGCCCAAAGGCGCAAGACGTTGCGCGCGGCGCTGGCCTCCTGGGCGGGTTCGCCCGGGAGAGCGGAGGAGATCCTGGTGCATGCCGGGATCGATCCGCAGGCACGTGGCGAGAAGCTGAAGATTGAGGAATACATCGCCATCGCGGACGCGGCGTGGAACCTCTCGAATCCTGTCGGCACGCCGGACTAGGCTGAAGGCTAGCGAGCCCTCAGCACCCTCAGCGATGAAGGGCCGCGGGGGAAGGGGTTCCATGGATCAGGCAATGCACCGCCATTGGTTGGCGGCCGAGCGCCGTATTGACGGTGCCCTTGCCGGGATCACCTTCTGCGCACTGTGGTTTCTTGCGTTGCCCATTACCGTCCTGCTGACGGATCTCACCTGGAACTCTCAGTTCTCGATGGCGCTGATGGTGGCCATCCCCGTGGCGATCGTCTTCGTCGGGTTCTTTCTCTCGACGCTGCGCGTGGTCAAGGCGATCGAGGAACGTGATCAGGAAGAGCTCGCGCGTTGGCGCAGCAGTGGCACGCCGCCGCGAGAGCCCGGGCTTCTTCGTCAGCGCTTGCACCGCGACCACTACCCGATGCTCTGTGTCATCGCCTCGGTCAGCATCTATATCGTTGCGCTGGCAGTCATACGGCTGCCCCAGGTCGACTACCGCGCGATGGGCGGCTACACGCTCGGCATTCTCCTGGTGGGAGCGGGCGTCGGATTGGGGGCCATCGCGCTGGCGACTCCACTGACCTCCCGAGCGAAACTTTGGGCCTTGGTGTTGGTGGGATGGGCTGTTCCCGCCGGGGCGGTGCTGTGCTCGCTGGCGCTGATCTTCGGTAGCAACGAGATCGCACGAGCGGTCTATTCGCCGACGATGACTTCCTTCGTGTACGTGATCCTCGGAATCATCGTGCTTCTGGTGGCTCTCTCGCTCATCGCCCTGTGGCTGGCATGGTTCTCCCGCGCGGTTCGGGGCCAGGGGCTCTTCAATCATGTGCAGGCACGGGCATTGTTCGAGACCTTGCCGGAGGAAGATCTCGTCCCCGATCGTGTCACGGCGGAAAAGACACCGGCGTCCTTCGAGGAGGGAAACGGGGCTGCGCCGTCGCAGTTCGATGAGGTCGACGTCGACATCGTCGCCAACGTCTTGCGTCACCCCCGTAAAGACCTCGTGCTCGCGCTGGTCATCGTCGCCGCGACCGGCGGTATTCTGCTGCTCTCATTCATGGGATACGCCGGGACGCCGTACCATGGCGCGGTGGCAGCGATCTTGCTGGGGACCTGCCTGGCCTACGTCTATCGGGTGTGGAAGGTCTTCTGACCGGTGTAACGGAGGGCGGAGGAGCAGGCTTTCACGTTTCGTCCTTCGTCATTGGGCACCTTCGGTGGCAGCCGACTTCCTCGAACTAGGGCTGAAGCCCGTAGTCAATTTCCTCATCCTCAGTCATGCAAGCAAGCTTGCACACTTCGGATTTCGTCGTCGTGCACCTGCGGTGACAGCCAATTTCCTGGAACTCAACTATGAAAGCGTGGCTTTCACGTTTCGTCCTTCGTCATTGGGCACCTTCGGTGGCAGCCGACTTCCTCATCCTCAGTCATGCAAGCAAGCTTGCACACTTCGGATTTCGTCATTGTCACAAGACCATGGCGGCTATCCAACCGGCTGCGAGCAGCGGCAGGTTGAAGTGAATGAACGTGGGAATGACTGTATCGCGAATGTGATCGTGCTGGTTGTCGGCATTGAGGCCCGCCGTGGGTCCAAGCGTTGAATCGGAGGCGGGAGAGCCGGCGTCTCCCAGGGCACCGGCCGTTCCGATGATCGCCACCGTGGCCATGGGCGAGAAACCCATCGACATGCAGAGAGGAACGTAGATCGCGCTGATGATGGGGAGGGTGGAGAAAGAGCTTCCGATCCCCATCGTCACGAGCAGTCCCACTGCCAGCATGACGAGAGCACCGATCGCCTTCGATCCGGCAAATAGGCTGGTCGAGCTGGTGACCAGGCTCTCGATCTGCCCGGTGGCGTTCATGACGGCCGCGAAACCCTGGGCAGAGATCATGATGAGGCCGATCATGGCCATCATGCGCATGCCGCCGGAGAAGACAGCATCCGCATCTTTCCATTTCACCGCGCCGGTTGCCACGAAAATGACAAGTCCGGTCAGGGATCCCATGAGAAGAGGATCGGCGAGAGAGCCGGAGAGCGTCAGCACGGTCTGCAGGAGGACACAGGCGATGATGGCAGCCACGGCCACGATGATGCGGTAGGGATGAATCTCTGACGGGGCTCTGCTCTCCGTCACCTCGGTCACGAGGTATGTTCGCGGCTTACGGTAGGTCACGAACACGGCAAGCAGTAAGCCCACCAGCATCCCCAGAGCCGGAATCCCCATCGCCTGCATAACGGGCACAGAACTCACATCGAGCCCGGAGGAGTTGATGTTCGCATAGAGGATGTCGTAGAGGAAGACCCGCCCGAAGCCCATGGGGATGTACATGTAGGTGGTGACCAGTCCAAAGGTGAGGACGCAGGCGACCGCGCGGCGATCGAGTTCCAACTTGCTCATCACGATCAGCAAGGGAGGGATGAGAAGAGGAATGAATGCGATATGAACGGGAATCAAGTTCTGACTCATCACCGCCATAACCAGAATGCCGCCCAACAACGCCCACTTGGTCACCTGCCTGGCCCGCTGTGCAGCGGTACGGTCGTTGCTATCCATCTTCTTGATGAACCAGTCCGCGAGTAGTTGGGGCAGACCGGAATGAGCGACGGCCATGGCGAAGGCTCCGAGCAGAGCGTAGGACAGTGCGATCTTCGCTCCGCCCGCCAGCCCGTCCTGGAAAGCGACCATCGTGGCATCGAGACCGATTCCGGAAGCCAATCCACCCACCAGTGCGGCGATGAACAGCGCCAGCACTACATGCACGCGTGACAGCGCGAGCCCGAGCATGACGATGACCGATATGAGAACGGCATTCATGGTTAATCCTTGGCGTTGGGGAAAGCCTGCTCATGGCGTCGTGCGGAACCGGGTGAGATGCTCGCAGACGCCAAGTTCTCCTGGATGAACTGACCTCCGGAGATGGAGGATGTGGATCCGGAACGGACCTGCTCGAGAGCGAGCCCGAAAGACCGGACAGGCCCAAGAGCACCACGAGCCTACTGAATTCGCCGAGATCGAGAGGATCCGTTTCCGCTGGTGGACAGGGAAAGGCTCACCTACGGCCCTTCGAAGGGCATTTCCCTCGCTGAAAGATCATGTCTATCTGCGTTCCCGGCAAAACGAGGGGCTTAGGTCCCGGATATGTTTGTGCGTCCTGAAGCGTCGGCCAGGCTTTGCCGGATACCAGCGATACCCGCATCTGGGAGGACCTGTGCCTGTTCAGGCGAGCGTTGGCGACGTCCGTCAGTTGGCAACATGTGTCGCTAAGAATTCGGGGTCTTTGCCGTTGACTGGGGCCTCATGCGTGTCGCTTTCCACATCGTGTGAGTTGCGAGCCGTGCCAGCTCCCGGCCACGAATCGAAGGTTGGAGGGTTTGCGCTGTAGGCTTGGAAACATGGTGAATCCGTCAGCAAGCTCCTCCTCATCTGTCTCGTCGGGGGCCCGTCGGGCGCCGGTTGTCGATCCGCGTCCCGTCGTACTGATAGTCAATCTCGGGACTCCCGAGCAGCCCACGGCGAAGAAGGTGCGTCCCTATCTTCGCGAGTTCCTGAGTGACCGCCGGGTCATCGAGACCCATCCGGCCCTCTGGCGTCCCATTCTCGAGGGGATCATCCTGAGGGTCCGCCCCAAAGACTCCGCGCACAAATACGCCTCTATCTGGTTGGAGGAGGGGTCACCGCTCATGCACTGGACACTGCGTCAGCGTGAGGAACTGGCAGAGCTTTTGGGGGAAGGCGTCGAGGTCCGTATCGCCATGCGCTACGGCGAGCCGGGAGTGCAAAGCGAGTTGACGCGATTGTACGAGGAAGGATTCCGCAGGGTTCTCGTGCTACCCGTCTATCCTCAGTATGCCGCGTCGTCAGCCGGAACCGTCATCGACGAGGTGGCCCGGTGGACCCTTGCCGCACGCGATCAACTGGAGATTCGGACGGTGCGTTCCTTCCCCGATTCAGCTCTCTATATCGAAGCTCTGGCCAGCGCCATGGAGGAATCCTGGGCCCGCGACGGGCGCCCGGACTTCGCGGCGGGAGACAAGGTGATCACCAGTTTCCACTCAATTCCGCAGGCGATGCACGAGGCGGGCGATCCCTACCGTTTCGAATGCGAGGAGACGGCGCGCCTATTGCGCGAACGGCTGGGGCTGGCGGAAGAGGAGCTCCTCGTGTGCTTCCAGTCGGTCTTCGGGCCGGCACAGTGGATCGGTCCGGCGACGATCGACACGGTGGAGAAGCTCGGGAAGGAAGGCGTCAAACGCCTTGACGTCATCTGCCCAGGCTTCATGGCCGACTGCCTGGAAACGTTGGAGGAGATCAATATCCTCAACCGGGAGACGTTCATGGAGGCCGGTGGCGACGAGTTCCACTACGTTCCCTGGGCCAACGATTCCCTGGGCTGCGTCTCCACCCTGCACGAACAGGCATCGCGGGGGATCGCAGGATGGGTGCCGGTTACTGAGCGGGCGGAGTCCTTGCACTAGTCGCCGGGGAGTAGCCCGGTGTGCTCTCAGCGCCGGTCCTTCGCTGCGTCCACCAGGGCTATGATCAAGGCGACGACCACGAAGAAACCGATCAGCAGATACCCGGCGTCGAGTGCACTGGCGTATCCCTTGGGCAGCTGATGGAAGAAGATCCCGGTGACAGCAGCGGTGCCGACGGCTGTGGCGATGCGCTGGCCGGTCTGCATGACTCCGGCGGCGGTTCCACCGTTGGCCACGGGGACATCGCGTAGTGTGAGGGCCTGGTTGGGCGAGGTGATCCAACCTCCGCCGAAGCCGATGGGCAGGGTGGAGAGTGAGAGGAGCCAGATGCTCGCCCCGTCAGCGATGAGCACGCTCACCCAGGCGGTGAGGCCGAGACCGATGAGGTTCAGAATCAGCCCATATATGACGATCTTGCGTCCCCAACGCACCACGAGGCGTCCCGCGAGAGGAGCGGAGTATATGGAGACGAGAGCGGCTGGCAGACCCAGGAGCCCCGAGACCAACGCGCTCTCTCCCATGCCGTTCTGGGCGAAAAGTGCTATAAGCACCCAGATGGTGGTGGAGCCTGCGAAGAACACGGTGATCATGGCCGCACCCATGGAGAATGTGCGAATCCGAAACATCGACAGGTCAACCATTGGCGAGCGCCCGCGTGCGCGATAGCCTCGTTCCCAGGCGAGCCATCCCAGAAGCACGATGAGCCCCGCTGGCAGGAACCACCACGCTGCGACGTTGTCGCTTGCGATCATGAAGGGGAGCATGACGAGGAAGATCGCGGCGCCCAGCAGCAGTGCGCCGATAGGGTCGAGATCCTGCCTTTGCCGCGGCGCATCGGTTTCGCGCTGGCCACGGGGAGGTCTCGGTAGCCAGAGATAGCCGAGGATGACGGCCGTCAAAGCGAAGGGGACGTTGATCCCCAGTGTCATGCGCCAGCCCAAGTCGGGTGGTAGTGCTCCTAGCACCAGCCCTCCGATGACGGGACCGATTGCCACCGCGGAGCCCACCACTGCTCCGAACATGCCGAAGGCGCGTGCGCGCTCGGCACCCTGGTAGTGCTGTTGGATAAGCCCCGAGACTTGTGGGCTGTACATGCCCGCGCCGATGCCCATGACGGCTCTGGCGAGATTGAGCACCAAGGCGGTGGGAGCCAAGGCGGCCACGATCGATGCCAGCATGAAGACGGTGACGCCCACGAGGAACAAGCGAGAACGTCCAAGAAGATCCCCGGCCCGCCCCGCCGCAACGAGGACCACACCGTAGGCGAGTGAATACCCGGAAAGCACCCACTGCAACTCGGTGGATGAGGCACCTATCCCCTGCTGAATAGACGGCAAAGCAACGTTGACGCTGCTGACAGTGATGAGGGAGAGGAAGAGTGCGGAGAGCAGTACAACGAGAATTCGCTGACGGGCCGCACCGGTTAGGGCTTCATTGTGGTCGGGCATGACATCCCATTATTCTCCGCGGACGATTGAAATGGTATAGATGTGCGAAGAAAGGTAGGCAAAGTCACCCGCAATATAACACTTATTCTCCCTTTAATTTAGTGATACATATCACTTTAATTTCCCTAAGGTTTCTCGCTTGGGTGATGTCCCACCCTGTGGAAGTTTCGGTTTCGACGATAAGCATGCGATTCTATGAATAATAGCTCCCGCCACATGACCAGTACTTGAATAAATCAAGAAGTCAGAAAGCTGCGGTGCCGCCCTTCTGTGGGTGGTGACACTCTTATCTGGACTCATTCTGGAGTACAACAGGGCCTTCCACCGGGGCTTTTATCTTGTTCGCCACATTGAACGCGATCGTATCCATTGCTCTGCGGTCGGGGCGAAGAAAGGTTTTAGATTTTACTGATTCCAGAATGGGGTTTGCGTTCCGTGCGGAAAGGTCATACAATTCCGCCTATTTTTCATAGTACTTCCGTCTTGTATTAATTCTTAGATCCACAGACCTCAGAGAACTTGTAATTTTTTGTTGCAGTAGGATCAATCAAGCCAAATTTCTTAGGAGTTTTGGCTACCTCCACACGCTGGAGGTTCTCAGGGTTCAGGAATGGACGGAAATCCGAGCCGACTGTTCTATGGGTCCTTATTCACGCATTTATTAATGGACCGGAGCGACCGATATGGGTAGTTTTTGGCAAATATTTTGGCTTGTCGTTGAGGTTTTCCTCCTCGTGGCGTACCTGATCTTTCTATTTCAGATTGTCAGCGACCTGCTGCGCGACACATCTCTTGGAGGCGGAGCGAAAGCCCTCTGGATGATCGTTCTCATCGCTGTGCCGCTTGTCTCGGCCTTGACATACCTCCTCCTGCGTGGAGGCGGCATGGAGGAGAGGCGCCGCGAGGCGGCTGCCGAAGAGCTTCGGCTTGCGAGCAGCAATTCGTACGGATTGTTCGGGAATAGCGTCTCCCACGAGATATCCAGCGCTTTCACGCTGCTCGAAGATGGTGCGATCACTCAGGAGGAATACGATGTCCTCAAGTCGCGGATCATCTCAGCGTAGCCGTACTCCTTCAACCGAGAAATCAGAACCGAATCCCATCCCTCATCAGCGGGAAACACAACCTTTGGCGATTGCTCCGCCTCTGGTGTGCTGATGGCCGAAGCGAGTGGGGCGGAAACATCTGGGCTATTAGACTCTTACCGTGCATAAAGTCCTAGTTTCCGCCCCCGCCAAGGTGAACCTGGCCTTGCGGGTGGGCCCGCCGAGGCTCGATGGCTTCCATCCGCTCGATACCGTCTTCGAATCACTCGATGTGTACGACGACGTCGTCGCCGAACCAGCAGACGATATATCCGTGACGATGACCGGCTTGGGCCCGGACCTCCCCACCGACGAGACGAACCTCGCGGTCCGTGCGGCGCTGCTTCTGCAGCAACGCTTCGGAGTTGCTGAGGGGGTGCGTCTTGAGATTCGCAAGAGGATCCCCGTTGCGGCGGGAATGGCCGGCGGCTCCGCGGATGCCTCCGCGACGTTGGTTGCCTGCGCGCGACTGTGGGGGCTCGATATCGATCGTGACGATCTTTTGGAGCTCGCAGGGGAGTTGGGTTCGGACGTCCCGTTCAGTCTGCTCGGGGGGCTCGCTCACGGCGTCGGCCGCGGCGAGCGGCTGACGAGCATCGCGGCTGACGTACGCCACGATTGGGTGCTCCTCACGAGTTCGCAGGGGTTATCGACTCCCGCCGTCTTCACAGAGTTCGACGATCTCATGGGCTATGTCCGGGTACCCGAGACCCTCGTGTCCGAGACCCGGGTACTGCGAGCAGCCCTGGAATCGGGCGATCGCGACTTGGCGCGCGAGCACATGATCAACGATCTCGAGGCACCTGCACTCTCACTCCGTCCGGATCTGCGCGACACGCTGCGGGTCCTGCGCTCGCGCGGGCACTTCGCTCTCCTATCCGGTTCGGGCCCCACGATCGCCGTTTTGGCAGAAAGCCCCGAGCAAGCCGCCGACCTGGAGAAGGAGTTCCACTTCCTTTTCCCACGTCACGGTGTCCTCCGGGCGATGGGGCCAGCGGGGGCAACCCATGTGAAGGAAGAGGTTTAGGCGTGGCACATCTTCTCGGCCTCCAGCATGTAGGGATCACCTTGGGCAATCGCCCTATTCTCGGCGACGTTTCGGTGAGCCTCGAGGACGGCGACCGCATCGGCGTCGTCGGCCCGAACGGCGGAGGGAAATCCACTCTTCTGCGAATCATGTCCGGTGAGCTCTCTCCGGACGACGGCGCCGTCACCAAACTGGGCGAGGCTTCCGTGACACGGTTGTCCCAGTCCGATTCGTTCCGGACAGGGCAGACGGTTCTGGAGGCGATACACGGCTCGACGGCAGAACACGAATGGGCCAGTGACGCACATATCCGCAGGCTGCACGCGGGCCTCATCCCTGAGATCGCTCTGACCACAGCCGTCGACGAATTGTCCGGAGGGCAGCGGCGGCGCGTGGCACTGGCCGCCACGCTGTGCGAGGACTCCAGAATCGTCATCCTCGACGAACCCACGAACCACCTCGATGTCGAGGGCATCACCTTCCTCGCGCAGTACTTGAATGAGAGGTTCGGCGGTGCTCGGCCGAGTGGGGCGCTCGTCGTCGTCACCCACGACAGGTGGTTCCTCGACGCTGTGTGTACCAGGCTCTGGGAGGTGGTACCGGGAAACGACGGCCCCGGAGGCCGCAAGCCGGTTCCCGGTCACGTCGAGACCTACGAGGGTGGATACGCGGCCTATGTTCTGCAGCGAGCGGAGCGCGAGCGGCAGAATGCCTTTGCGATTGAGAAGCGCAACAACGCCCTGCGCAAGGAACTGGCATGGCTACGCAGAGGAGCTCCCGCCCGAACCTCGAAGCCACGGTTCCGTATCGATGCGGCCGAAGCTCTGATCGCCGATGAGCCTGCCCCGCGCGACACCCTTGAGCTCACCAGGATGGCGACGAGCCGACTGGGCAAGGACGTCGTCGACCTCGAGGAGGTCACATTCGCCTACCCGGGCGGCCCCAACATCCTCGAGGATGTGACGCTGCGGCTCGGTCCCGGCCAACGCCTTGGGATTCTCGGAGCGAATGGAGCGGGGAAATCCTCACTGCTGGGGTTGATGTCAGGTCAACTGGTGCCCCAGCGTGGAAGGGTGAAGAAAGGCAAGACGGTCAAGCTCGCCACTCTCACCCAGGCCACCTCTGAACTGGACGCCATCGGCGAGAAGCGGGTCGTCGAGTCCGTGCAGGAGATTGCCGGGCATATGAAGGTCGGTAAGAAGGAGATCACCGCGAGCCAGCTGGTGGAGCGGCTGGGCTTCACCCGCGAACGGGCGTGGACCCGGATCGCCGAGCTCTCCGGCGGAGAGAGGCGCCGCCTGCAACTCATGCGCCTGCTCATGGCCGAGCCGAACGTGCTGCTCCTCGATGAGCCGACGAACGATTTGGATACCGACACCCTCGCCGCGGTGGAGGATCTGCTCGACTCGTGGCCGGGAACGCTAGTGGTGGTTTCGCATGACCGCTATCTTCTGGAACGGCTGACCGACCGCCAGATGGCGGTCATGAACCGAGAGGTGCGCGATCTGCCCGGGGGAGTGGACGAGTATCTGCGACTGCGCGCCGCCCAAGAGTCCGACGAGGCTTCTGGCCCCGAGAACACGACGGCTGCGAAGAGTGTCGCGACTGAGCCAGGGCTATCCGGTGCGCAGCTGCGCGCGGCTCAGAAGGAGTTGGCCGCAGTGGAGCGGCGCATGGACAAACTCGGCTCCAAGGTACGGGGCGTACATCAGAGAATGGCCGAGCACGACCAGAGCGATTTCGAGGGGTTGCAGAATCTCACGGAGAAATTACGTCAGCTGGAGGACGAGACTGCCACGCTCGAAGAGCGGTGGCTGGAGCTTTCCGAGTCCGTCGAGGGCTGATAGCCGCGAATAGCGAGCGATACCGTCACGGCGGCTCAGATATCGCAGGAGCAGATCCGGTTGTACGTCACGACCTGCTCGCCCTCCCACGCCCAGTCCTCGGCCTCGGCCCAGGTGGCAAAGGAACGCGGTGCGAGCTGGCCATTGGCCATGAGGACGCCGATCTCGATCTCCTCACGGGGATCGTTCCAGCCGTTGGAATCCGCCTGGGTCGGGCTGGTCGCCGGTTCTATTGACATGAAGTGCCTCCTTGCCTTGCTTCCTTATATGAGGAACCGTGCAGTTGGACGACTTATTCCTGCGTGGGAGAAGTGGGCGGTACCCGGCGAGAAGTCCGAGCACCGCCCACTTCGGCGATGCGGTCTGCCGCGGAAGCAGCCGGCCACATGCCGCCGAGGAGCCGGCAAGGCAATGGCAAGGCCACCGTGCAGGAAAGGATTTCCTGCGGCTAGAGAGGATTTTCTGCGGCTACAGGCGGTTACAGATTCTCGACGGCGGCTCTCTCCACTGCCAGCCCGGCGCTGTAGCGGTCCAGGTACGCGCTGAAGCCCGCGACGTCGTCGGGATCGGGAGCGGCGATATCGATCTGTGCGTGCCCGAAGACGGTCTTGTTGAGGTATTCACCCAGATCGAGCCCGGATTCCACCGAGAGGTAGGACGCCAGAACGGCGATTCCCCAGGCCCCGCCTTCGGACGCGCTCTGCGCCACCGCGACGGGCGATTTCAGTGCGCCGGCGAGGAAACGCTGGGCCACACCGGCGGTGCGGAACAGGCCACCGTGGGCGAACATGCGCTCCAGGGCAACGCCCTCGCTCTCCAGCACCCTCATGCCGAGCGCCAGTGTTGCGAAGACGCCGTAGATCTGCGAACGCATGACGTTCGCAAGGTCGAAGGTGCTGTCCGGGGTGCGCACGAAGAGCGGGCGACCCTCCTGAAGACCGGTGAGCGGTTCGCCGGCCAGATAGTTGTAGGCAAGAAGCCCGCCGGCATCCGACGCGCCCTTCAAGGCCTCGTGGAATAGCGTCCCGAAGACGGTGTCGGCATCCAGAGGATGCCCCGCTGCTTCGGCGAAGCGGGAGAACAGGCGCACCCAGGCATCCAGCTCGCTTGCGCCGTTGTTGCAGTGGACCATGGCCACGGCGTCCCCGGCGGGAGTGGTGACGAGATCGAGTTCCTCGTGTACCTCGCTCAGAGGATGCTCCAGCACCACCATGGCGAAGATGCTGGTGCCCGCGGAGACGTTGCCGGTGCGTGGGGCAACCGAGTTCGTGGCGACCATGCCGGTCCCGGCGTCGCCCTCCGGCGGGCACAGGGGGATGCCTGCCTGGAGTGCGCCCGTCGGATCGAGCAGAGCGGCTCCGGCCGCGGTCAGTTCGCCCGCGGACTGGCCCGCGGAAAGCACCCGGGGGAGCAGATCGGTGACGGTGGCGCAGGGCAAACGTCCCGCCACCAGCTCGTCGTATCTCGCGATGAGCTCGGCATCATAGCTGCCCGTCTGCGAGTCGATCGGGAACATGCCGGAGGCGTCGCCCACGCCGAGCACCTTCTGTCCGGTGAGCCGCCAGTGCACATAACCGGCCAACGTGGTGACGAAGCGGACGTCGGGGATGTGGGACTCGTCATTGAGCAGCGCTTGATGCAGGTGGGCGATCGACCAGCGCAGCGGGATATTGACCCCCAGATGCTGCGTCAGCTCTGCCGCTGCCTTGCCGGTATTCGTGTTGCGCCAGGTACGGAAAGGCACGAGGAGCTCGTCGTCGTCATCGAAGGCGAGATAGCCGTGCATCATGCCGGAGATGCCGATGGCGCCGAACTTCTCGGGGCGGACGCCGAACTGGCGGGCGACGTCGTCGACCAGATCGGCGTAGGCGCCCTGCAAGCCGGCCCAGACCTCCTCCAACGAATAGGTCCAGAGCCTATCGACGAATGAGTTCTCCCAGGCGTGGCCGCCGACGGCCAGCACGGTGTTGGGGTCCGAATCCGCGATGAGGCATGCCTTGATGCGGGTGGATCCGAATTCGATGCCCAGAGACGTACGCCCGGCGAGGATGTCGTCCTTTTTCGATTGAATGGTCCTGTGGTCGTCCGCCATCAGCATTCGTCCTTTCTCGGATACGCGCGTGGTCTTCGCGCGTCGTTGCAGCTTTGCTCGATGTCTGTCGCCTCTGCTGGCGGGCCTTCTGCCTGCTCAAGTGAGGTACGGATCCGAAATGTCTCGTCCCACGTACGCTACCGCGAGCGTCATTTCGCCGTCGAACCGGCCCAATCTGTGGGACATGTCACGTAAAGAGTCCGTTCTGGTCGAGGGGAATCCGAGGCTAGTCGACGACGACGACCTGGACGCCGGACTCGCGAATCCGCCTGATTTCGTCGAGCGGTGTGAGCGAATCGGTGATGACGGCAGTGAACTCGGAGAGTGCCACGAAGCGGTGCAGTGCCGTGCGGGTGAACTTCGAGTGGTCCACCATGAGGACGCGGCGCTGGGCGCTGCGGATCATCGCACGCTTGGTATCCGCGACATTCGAGTCGGGGTGATAGCAGTGCGCCCCGCGTACCGCCGTGGTGGACATGAGGCAGATGTCGATACCCAGTGACTCGATGTTGTTCACGGTCATCGGGCCGAAGAAGGCGTCTGCCCAGTTCAGGTAGTCTCCGCCCAGGTGGATGAGGCGCATGTGGGGCTCGTTGATGAGCAGTTCCTCGATGAAGCGGGCGTTGGTCGCCACGCTCAACGGTGTCAGCTCGCGCAGGCCCGGGATCAGATGCGCGCTGGTGGTGGAATCGTCGAGGAGCACGGCGTCGCCGCGATGCACATAGGCGAGGGCGGCCTTGGCGATCTTGTCCTTGAGCTCCCGGTTGGTACCGAGACGCAGCTTGGACGAGGACTCCACGAGGGATGAGGATGCCGCGGAGACCTCGCCGTAAGAGCGGGTCAGCAGTCCTTGATCCACCAGTTCCGAGACGTCACGGTAGACGGTCATGCTGGAGACGTCCAGGTGCTCGGCCAGCCATTCCACCGTTGTGACGCCCTCCTCGATGACGAGGGAGACGATTTTACGCAGGCGCGCCTTGCGATTGCGGGGAGTGCGTTTGAAGGAGTCGTCGGCGGTGGCGAGATCGAGGTTGGGTGAGGCGTTATGCGGGTGAGAGCTGCTGGACACGCGGTTACCTTTCGAGGCGAGGGGTACCCCGAGATGGAAAGCGGGGGACCTCCCTTGGAAAGTCCCCCGCCCATTGCTACTTACTTAAGGGCGGGCTGGAAGCACGGCACCCGACAGTGCGGACTTCACGTCTTCCACTTCTCCCTTGAGGATAGCGTCAATTGTTGCCAGAAGGGGCAACTGATCCGCGATGTCCGATGCGCGCTGCTCTACCAGCGTGACGGCGAGACCGGTGGCGGGCACGCCCTCCACGGTCTGCTCCAGGCGCTTCATCTCTTCGAGTGCCTCGGACGGGGTCTCCCCGCGGCCGATCCGCACACCGTAGACCTTGTTACGTCCAGACAATCCGGTCACTTCGAGATCGCCGACGCCGGGCAGCCCGAACGCCGTCTCCGGCTTCGCACCCAACTTCACCCCGAGCAGCGACATCTCGCGCACGGCCTGCGCGAAGGAAGCGGCCTTGAGGTTGTGATGGGGGATGCCCGTCGCCTCTTCGAGGCCGTCCGCGATGCCGAGGGCGATGGCGTAGACGTTCTTCATGGGAGCGCAGATCTCGACGCCGACCTCATCGTCCGTTGCCGCGACGGCGTAGACGTCGGTGCGGGCGCCGCGAGCGGACTCCTTGGCCACCTCGAGATCGAGGCAGCCGTAGATCGTGGCCGTGGGCATTCCCGCGCCGCACTCGTTCGCCTTGACCGGGCCTGCGATGGCGACGACGGGCGGTAGCTCGACGCCGAGCTCGCCCGCGATGCGGCGCAGCGTATCGGGCAGCAGCTGGATATTACCCTCGGGATCCGGGCTGAAGCCCTTGGAGGTCATCCAGATCGCTTTGACGTCCTTGAGAAGGGGCAGTGCCAGCTTGGCCACGCCGGGGACGCCGTCGGAGGATACCGACATGACAACGACGTCAGTGCCTTCCAGGGACTCTTTCAGCTGGTCGGAGCGGTAGGTCTTCACCTTCTCGGAGATGACGACGTCAATGCGGGGGTGAGGCTTACCCGCCTCGATGGCATCGATGAGGTGATCGTCGAGCCAGGTTCCCCAGAGGCGGACATCCCAACCGGAGTCAATGAGCGGACGGGTCAGGCCCGAGCCCATGGCTCCGGCACCTAGGACGGTAATCGTCGACATGTATCTTGCTCTTTTCTGTGTAGTTCTGTCCGGTGGTTCCGCGGCGAGCCGCTGGGCGCGCGCGGAACCACCGTCACGACTTCTTAGAGTTCGGCCTTCGGGGACTCGGGCTTGGTGGAGGGGTAGCGTTCGGCGATCTGGTGGAGTTCCTCGAAGACATCCTTGAGCTGCGGGTAGAGACGCCCCTGCACGGCCGCGATCTCGCGGTAGCGCTCGTGCATCTGCATATCCGGCTCGATGGTCTCTCCGAAGTGAGCCATGGCGCGCGCCGATGTGGCGACGTCCGCGACGCCGTCGACGACCGGGGCGTGCACGCCGAGGGCGGCCATCGCGAGGACGGCTGCACCGAGCGCGGAGATCTCGTCCTCCACGCAGACGGTGATCGGCACGCCGGTGGTGTCGGCCATGATCTGGCGCCACAGCATGGAGCGGGTTCCACCGCCCATAGCGCGCAGCGAGGTCAGCTTCACTCCGGTGCCGCGCTCGATGGCGTCGAGGTTATTGCGCATCTCGAAGCCGATGGACTCCAGGATGGAGCGGTACATGTGGGCGCGAGAATGTGTGCCGCGCCAGCCGACGACGGCGCCACGTGCCACGGAATCCCAGTAGGGAGACTGCACCGCATTCCAGTAGGGCAGGGTGATCAGGCCCTCGGCGCCCGGGGGGATCTCGGCCGCGGCCTTGTCCAGCTCGGGATCGGGTTCGCCCAGCAGCTTCGGATCGCCCAGGGACTGGCGGAACCAGCCGGCAAGATAGGAGCCGGAGGACTGGAGGACCTCGAACACGTAGTGCCCGGGAATTCCGGAGTCGAGGGTGCGGAAGATCGGATCGTAGATGTACTTCGCGGAGTCGACGCCCGCGTTCACCGCGGTGCCGAGGTTGAGGTAGGCGACATTCGGTTCGACGGCGGCGGCGCCGATGCCAGCCGCTTGGCCGTCACCCAGACCCGAGACGACGACGACCTCGGGCGAGATATCCCACTCCGCAGCCAGCTCGGGAAGCACCGTGGAGACGATGGTTGCCGGGGGAACGAGGTCGGCCATCTGCTCGCGGCGCACACCGGCGATGTCCAACAGCTCGTCGGACCAATCGCGCTTCTCGATATCGAAAAGACCCAGGGAATCGGCGCACGCGGTGGAGGAGACCCACTTGCCGGTCAGGTTGAAGGTGATCGCGCAGGCGACGTCGACGATCTTGTCCGCTTTCTCGAAGTACTCCGGGTTGTTCTCGGAGACCCAAGCCATCTTGTAGATGGCGGGGGTGACGCCCGCGGGCTTGCCGGAGAGCTCATGGACGTGATCGCTGCCGTACTTGCGGATCTGTTCGGTGGCGCGGCCGTCGAGCCAGAGGATGCCGGGGCCGATGGCGGTGCCGTCGGCGAGGAATGGGGCGAAGGACTCTCGCTGGTGGGTGATGCCCACGGCCTGTACGCGGGCCCGGTCCTCCGGGCTCAGGGCGGCGAGGGCCTCGGTGATCGTCTCGTGGGTGGACTCCCACCAACGGGCTGGATTGTGCTCGTAGAAGTCCATCGCCGGGGTGTGGAGCTGGATGTTGCGCTTAGCGGTGACCAGCACTTCACCCGAGGCATCGACGACGATGGCCTTGGTGGAGGTCGTGGAGGAATCGATGGCTACGACAAGAGGGCCGGTAGCTGGATTTACGGTTTCATTTGTCATGGTGTCTCTCTTCGACTTTGAATCGACACTGTCAACGCGAACTACGCTGACACTAGAAGTATCAAATAAATTGTTGATTTCCACAACGAAATTGTGAAACTTGGGCCTGGAAGTATTCTCATTGAACGGCTGAAAATAATCTCAGCCTCAATCCCGGCACTTGATCCCGGTACTCGATCTCGGCCGTTATGGTTCGGGAACTCGTGGTTCGCGCACGCGTGATCCGAGTACTCGATCCGGGCGGTGTCTGGGCACTCGTGGTCCGGGCAGTTGTGGTTTGGGCACTCGTGGTTTGGGCACTCGTGGTTTGGGCAGTTGTGGTTTGGGCGGGGTTGGTGTGGCGGGGTTGGTGTGGCGGGGTTGCCCGAGACAAGGCGCGGTGGAACCCAGGCGGCGGCTCGCTGTCGTTGGTTTCGTGTTGGCGTTGGTTTCGTGTTGGCGTTGGTTGGCATACCCATCCTGGTAGAGAAAACCGGATGTCCCGATAAATGAGTGACGCCTTTGGCAGTACGTGACGCTCTTGGCGATGCGTGACGCCTATGCCAATGCCAACGACGTCACTGATCGCGCGGGCTGTCACTCGTAGCGTGGACCGTCACTGATCGCGCGGGCTGTCACTCGTAGCGCGGCTCGTCACTGATCGCGCGGGCTGTCACTCATGGCATGCATCGTCTCCCGCGGCGTCATGGTGCGGACTGCCACTCGTGGTGCGGCCCGTCACTTGAAGCACAGATTGCCACTCGAAGCTCGCCCTAATGGATCAGGCCTTCGTGGGCGGTACCGGTGGAGAACTGGAACCATCAGGCACACGCGCGATTTCGCGACGGGGCACTAAGCTGGATGCGTGAAGAAAGAGCAGGCACCGATACTCGTCGAGGTTCCAGGCGATCGTTGGTCGCAGGGCACGCGGTCGTGGCTGGCAGCCCGGGCGATCGACCGCGTTGTGGTGTTCGAGGTCGCGTTGACCACGACCTTCCGGGGAGTCCGAGCACGGCAGGGAATCCTGCTGCACGGCCCCGCCGGATGGGGCGAATGCGCACCCTTCGAGGAGTACGGCCCGGCCGAATCGGCCCTGTGGCTGCAAAGTGCGGTCGAGGCAGCCGGCGAGGGCATCGATCTGCCCGCTGCCCGCCCCTCGGTCCCGGTTAACGTGACGATTCCGGTGGTGAGCCCCGATGACGCGGCGGCCCGGGCCCACCTGGCAGGATGCCGCACCGCGAAGGTCAAGGTGGCGGATCCTCGGTCCAGCCTGCGCGACGACTGGGAACGGATCAGGGCGGTCTCCGAAGCCTTGGCCGGAGATTTCGGTGCGGAAGCCCGTGTGCGTATAGACGTCAACGGAAAGTGGGACCGCGAGGAAGCTCTTGCGGCGATCGCGCGACTCGGCGAGGCTGCAGCGCCGGTTGGAGGCCTCGAATACGTGGAGCAGCCATGCATGGGGGTCGAGGACCTGGCGTGGGTGCGGCGGAGGGTGAAGGTACCGATTGCCGCGGACGAGTCGATCCGGCGTGCGGATGATCCATTCCGCGTCATCGAACTCGAGGCCGCAGACCTCGCGATCGTCAAGGTGGCGCCGCTCGGCGGTGTGCGCAGAGCACTCGAACTCGCCTCGCAGCTTCCCATCCCGGTGGTGGTTTCCTCGGCGGTGGACACATCGATCGGCCTGTCCGCAGGTGTCGCGCTCGCGGCCGCGCTGCCGGAGCTGCCGTACGCCTGCGGCTTGGATACCCAGCGACTGCTGGTGGAGGACACCGCAGGGCCGCTGCTCTCCCGCGACGGATTCCTCCGGGTTTCGCAGGCCCGTGCTGTCGCGGCTGGGGAACTGCTCTTCGGTGAGTCCCGGGAATCGAACCCACCGAACGGAGACGGGCGAGCGATCGTGCGCCATCTATCATCGGAACTGGTGGATGTCTGGACGAACCGGGTCGAGGATATGGTCGCGGCGCGGTGGAGCGAGGAGATGCCCTGAACACGGGAAGAGAATCGAACATGGTTGGAAGAATCCCTGCGGTGAACAGCGGCGGCACCGACCCGGACCGGGAGGCTGAGACCCGAGTGCGTTCGGTCGAGGAAATGATCGCGGATGCCCAGGAGAATCCTTCGATCCGGCTGGCCCGCGCGGTCTTGCATGCTCTGACCGAGCAGGGCGTCCGATGGGTGGCCTACTGCCCTGGTTCGCGGGACGCCCCATTCGGTTACGTGCTCTCGGAGATGGAGCGGGAGGGGTGGATCAACACCGCCGCCTTCAGTGATGAACGTTCCGCGGGCTTCTGGGCCGTGGGTGCCGCGAGAGCAACGAGCGAACCGGTGGCCGTGGTGACCACCTCCGGTACCGCCGCGACCGAGCTGCACCCCGCACTGGAAGAGGCCTGGTTCCAGTCGCTGCCCATCGTCGCGATCACCGCAGACCGCCCGCACGAGATGCGGGGCGTCGGCGCCTCGCAGACTACCCACCAGGTTGGAATTTTCGGCCGTAGCGTCGTTACGTCAGCGGAGCTTCCGGCCGATATTTCGTACGACGACGGCGTCCTGCCGAGAGTACGCGGCCGGGTGCGGCGCATGGTTGCCGCCGCCAAGGGTTTCCTCGGGCAGGCCGGGCCCGTGCACCTCAATGTCGCCTTTCGCGAGCCACTGGTCCCCTCGCGGGAGAAGGCCGGGGCTGGTGCCGGGGAAAGGGTAGAAACCGCGGAGCAGGCAAGGCAATCCTTCCCTGAAAAGGGGCAGGTTCACTTCTCCCCGGTGCGGCATCCCGGTTGGGACGAGATCGTCGATCGCGACCTGCGTACCCTGGTGGTTGCGGGCGACGGCGCCGACCGCGCCGTCGCCACAGCCGCGGCTCGCAGGGGCCTCCCGATCGTTGCGGAACCCACCGCGAATGTCGCCGATCTGGACACGTGGATTCCCTACGAGCAATGGCTGGTCCCGGATCTGGGCGAACTGGTGGAGCAGATCGTCGTCCTGGGCCGGCCCACACTGTCGCGCCCTGTCACTCAGCTGCTCGCACAGCCGCGCATTCGCAAGGTCGTGGTGGCCACGCATCCCGAGTGGGTGGACGTGCACGAAACCGTCGACGTCGTCGTGGCAGGTTTGGCGGATGAATCCGAAGATAGGCGGGTGGCGGAGTCTCCTGCGGTGCCGACCGTACGGAACCGGAGATCCGGAACCGCAGGGGTGGAGGCGGTCTCATCGGACGGATGGCTTGCGGTATGGCGTCGCGCGGCCGAGGCTGTCGACAGGGTGCTCGGTGATGACGCGATCGGCGAGGAGAAGCAAGCCGATTCGCTCTCCCTGCTTGCGGCCTGTCGTGCCATCTGGCACGGCAGCGACGCCGCGCTGCTGTGGCTGGGTGCCTCCAACACTGTGCGGGGTTTTGACCTGGTGGCGAATCGGCCCGGACGCGGTGCCGTCCATTCGAATCGGGGCCTGGCGGGGATCGACGGCACGATCGCATCGGCCCTCGGCCTGGCGATGGCCGAGAACAGGCCGGTGCGCGCGGTCATGGGCGATATGACGTTCGCTTACGACCTGTCCACGCTGGCACAACGCCCCGAGCCGCCCAATACGAAGGCGCCGGACATTCAGGTCATCGTTCTCGATGACGCCGGCGGTTCGATCTTCGCCTCACTGGAACATGGAGAGGCTGAGCCCGATGTCTACGAACGCTTTTTCGCGGTGGCGCCGCATGTGGATCCGGTACAAGCCGCTCGTGCCTGCGGGTGGCAGGCACGCCGTATCGCCACCCTTGCCGAACTCCGTGATGCACTTGCCGCTCCGATTGGCGGGCGCTCGCTACTTCATGTCAGGATTCCGCGTCCGGCGGCCCAGTTGGATGCGGCTCGCAACGCGGCGAGACAGGCCGTTGGGGGCGTGCTGGACCTGTGAGCGCAGCGTCGCCGTCGGGCTACCGTGATGAATTTAGCGGTTTCGGGCGGCAGCGCTGCTAGATTTCGTAGCTGCCCCTGTCTTCCTTCTCGCGCTCGAAGGTGAAGATATCGAGGAACTTCTGTGCCCGCTCGGTCTGGGGGTTCGAGAAGAATTCGGTGGCGGGCCCCTGCTCGACGATCTTGCCAGCGTCCATGAAGACGACCCTGTCCGCAACCGCGGATGCGAATTGCATTTCGTGGGTGACGATCAACATGGTCATGCCTTCCTTGGCGAGCCCGGCGACGACGTCGAGCACCTCGCGAACCATTTCCGGATCCAAGGAGGCCGTGACCTCATCGAGAAGAAGAACCTCGGGCTGCATCATGAGGGCGCGCACGATGGCCACGCGCTGCTTCTGACCTCCGGAGAGCTGACGGGGGAAGGAATCGCCGCGATCTCCCAGCCCTACCCGGTCCAGGAGTTCCTGCGCGCGAGCCCGCGCCTCGTCCTTGGCCTCCTTGAGAACCTTGAGCGGGGCGAGCAGAAGATTGTCCATTACTGTCAGATGCGGAAAGAGTTCGTAGCTCTGGAAAACCATTCCCACACGCTGGCGGACCTTGTCCCATGGTTGTGAACCGTCGGTGATGACCTGGCCGTCGAGGGAGATCGTTCCGCCTTGAATCTCTTCGAGTCCGTTGATGCAGCGCAGCATCGTGGACTTGCCGCATCCGGATGGCCCGATGACGGCGAGGACCTCTTTCTTACTGACGGAAAGGTCGATGCCATCCAGAACCAGGCGTTCGCCGTCGTAGATCTTGATGACATTTTTCAGCTCAAGAACCGTGAAATCGCTCATGATTGCTTCTTTCTCGTTTTGTTCATGCTCGAATTGTTCATGCTCGAAGGATCGTCATGCGCCGCGCTATTGGGCCCACTTCTTCTCGAGGCGGCGGGCGGCCACCGAAAGCGGGTAGCAGACAATGAAGTAGAGCAGAAAGATCACACCGTAGATCCACAGGGCTGCGTCAGGGACCTCGAAGCGATTTGCGTCGATGATCTGCTGGCCCACCCGCAGTGCTTCGACCATGCCGATCAGCGCTATCAACGTGGTCGTCTTGATCATTCGGGTTGCCAGATTGATGGAAAGCGGTGTGAGACGGCGAATCGTCTGCGGCAGGATGATGTAGCGATACTGCTGCGGAACGCTCAGACCGAGAGCCGCTGCACTCTGGTACTGGTGCGCCGGAATCGAGGAGAGGGCCCCTCGGACCAGATCTCCCATTTCGGCTGCTCCCCACAGAGAGAAGACGACGACCGCCGAGACTTCGCCGCTGAGGTGGATATCGGCACTGCGGGCGAGACCGAAGTAGACGATGAAGAGCAGCACGAGCTGCGGCATGATCCGGATGAACTCGAGATAGACGCGCATGAGGAAGCGCACGAGACGGTTCTTCGACATCATGGCGATGCCGACGAAGACTCCGAGAACGCTACCGAAGATCAATGACATCCCGGCGATCCGAATTGTCACCCAGAGCCCCCCGAGCAAACGAAGGAAATTCTGGCCTTCGAAGAGGACGCTAATTCCCAAATCCTGCATGGCGCAGCCTCCTCTCGATGCGGGCCGCGATCAGCGAGATCGGAAGCAGAATGATCATGTAGAAGAACACGAGCATGCCGAGCGCGACCCACGTGTTGTAGTCGGAACCGATGATGTCTCTCGTCACGAACATGAGGTCCGGCAGAGCGATGATGGAGACCACCGATGTCTCCTTGATGAGGAAGATGATATTGGCGGTGATTCCCGGGAAAGCGGTGGCGAGCGCCTGCGGAATGAGGACGTGCCTTATGGCCACAGCCGTCTTCATTCCCAGGCTCAACGCCGATTCCATCTGGATCTTCTCAACCGAATCGAAGCCCGAACGGAATGCTTCTGCCATGTAGGAGCCACCGAGGAAGGTCAAGCCCACGATCGCGCACGTTTCCGAGGACCAGACGATCCCGAGCTTCGGCAACCCGTAGTAGATGAAGAAGAGCTGAACCAGCAGGGGAGTGTTGCGTGAGAGTTCGATGTAGAAGCCGACGATGTGGCGCAGTAGCGGCACTCGTAGATACTGGATGAGTGCGCACACCAAGCCGAGAATCAGGGAGTAGACGATTCCGAAGAAGGCGATGCGCAGCGTCAGCCACAGGGCATCGACGTAGAGGGGGAGATACTCCCCGATGAGGTCAAAGTTCATTTCGAGTTTTCGTTCCTGGGCTCATCGCCTCGCCTGTTCCAGCGCATGAGCGCTGCTCGCGAACATGCTGTTGCCCACCGGCACGGTGGGCAACAGCATGTCGGGTAAGACTTACTGGTCGGAGTCCGGGACGACGCCGCCCTCGATGACGAGTTCGTCAGGGCTGATCTCGTCGCCGTAAACCGGCAGGAGCGTCTTCTCGTAGGCGTTGTGGAAGAAGTTCTCCGGCTCCAGCTCGGTCAGTTGGTTGTTGAGCCAATCGAGCAGGGAGGTGTTGCCCTTCTTGACGGCGGCAGCGATGGTGTCCGGCTCACCGAGCGAGGTGATGCTGGTGGTGAAACCGGGGTTGTTCGCGGCCCAGGCCAGAGCCTCGGTGTTGTCGGTAACCCAGGCGGCGCCGCGGCCGTCCAGTAGAGCGTTGGTGACCTCGTTGTACTGCTCGTACTTCTGTACGTCGGCATCGGGGTAATTGGCGTCGAGGTAGGACTCGGCGGTGGTGCCGCGCACGATGAGAAGCGGCTGGTCCTCCAACTGGTCCTTCGAGGTGATCTGGGCGTCTTCGGGGCTGACGACGCCCAGGGAGACCTGCATGTAGGGGTTGGCGAAATCGACCGCTTCGGCACGCTCGGGCGTTACCGTGAAGTTGGCCAGGATGATGTCCACCCGATCGGATTCCAGGAATTCGACGCGAGAGGCGGCATCAACCGGAACCCACTCGACGTCGACCTCAAGGTCCTCGCCGATGCGGGTGCCGTACTCGATGTCGTAGCCGACGTAATCGCCGTTGGAATCGACGGAGCCGAAGGGAGACTTGTCGGAGAAGACACCGATGCGGATGGTGCCGTCCTCCTGAATCTCCTCCACCGTGCGGCCGTTGCCGGGAGCCGGCGAGCCCTTGGTGGTGGATTCTCCGTCTTCGGAGCCGCAGGCGGAGAGAGCGAGAGCTGCGGCGGCCAAACCTGCGGCCACCTTGCTGAATCGTGACAGGCTCATGTTGTGATCCTCGTTGTGAGTAGTGGTTTGCTGACTATGGTGAAAGAAAGTCATTCCGGATGTCCGGATTTATGACGAGCACGTCGAACAGGTCGGACACATCGAGTAAGAGACGGCCTGTTGAGTGAGCGCGGACCTGGGATTCGCGCGGTTGATGCCTTCCGCGAGTCGGGAATTTGCGGCAGAGGCGCTCGCGAGCGCCTGTTCCAACGCTCAGCGCGAGTGGTTCTGTGCCAGACGCTATTGCTCAGGCGCGGGCGCTGTCAGGCGCTATCACCTTGGCGTGCCGGTGAGGGACTTAGTGACAACAGTGTCCGGCAAGCATCATGCGCATGGAACAACACGCCGGGTGAGTGTCGAGTTCCGTCCGGTGAGCCATGGTGCTTAGTGACATGACTTCAGATTACTTCCTTAATACATATAAGCAAAGCGGGTTTTACGGTTTGAGATCAATGGCTCTATCTGCAGGGGAAGGTGAGCGGAAATGTGGCGAATTTACAGGGTTATTGGTCGGAGAGGAGGTGGTGAGGGTGATGTACATAGGACTTTTGTCCGTAAATACCCGCCATCTTGGTAGGTTTGTTTGGTGTAGTGAGGCGCCTTTGGGTGAGCTGGGTGCGCGTCATGGTTTCGACTGTGTGCAACCGACGCCTTGGGGGTTGCTCGACCGGTAGATCGAGTGCTCAACCGGGAACCGGGGTCCGTGGGTTTCAGCGGTGCTCAACAGGCCCGTTGGAGCACTCGACTGACGTTCTAGAGTGCGGCACCCTCGAGAGAGGTATCGTCGGCGTCGTCCAGGCCCAGCGCATCGAGGATCGGACGCATCTTGGCGTGGGTCTCCGCGAGTTCGACGTCCGGGATCGAATCCGGCATGATCCCACCACCCGCGAACACCCGTATCTCCCGGTGGTTCTCAGAGAGCTGCCCGCAACGCAATGCGATACCGAATTCGCCCGCACCGGTGCCGTCAATCCACCCGACGGGCCCTGAATAGCGGCCCCGTTCGGTTCCCTCGAGCTTCTCCAGCAGATCGAACGCGAACTTGGTGGGGGTGCCGCATACTGCCGCGGTGGGATGCAGCGCATCGACGATATCCAGCACATTCGCATGGGGAACCGTTGCAGTGACTTCCGTGGCCAAGTGGATGACGTTGGGGAGCTGCAGCAGGAAGGGCTCGGAGGGAACCTCGAGAGTGTCGGCCAGGGGGGCGAGCGCCCTGGCGACCGATTCGACGGCGAAGTGATGCTCGCTGCGATTCTTCATCGAGGCGAACAGGTCGGCACCTTCGGTCGGTGCTGCCGTTCCCGCTAGAACCCGAGAGGTGACCGTTCCCGCGTCGAGCGCGGCGAGCATCTCGGGCGTGGCTCCTATGAGCCCGTTGACCGCGAAGACCCAGGTGGAGGGATAGAGCTGTGCGAGGCGTTTGGTGAGGAAGCGTTCATCTATGTTCTCGTCGGAATGGACGACGATGTCCCGCGTGAGCACGACCTTCGATGCGGCTCCCACTCTTAACGAGGCGATGAGCTCGTTCAGGGCTCTTCGCCACTGGCTCTGCGTCATGCGGCCGGGCCCGGTCCGCATTTTCGCGGGGTTGGGAACCTCGTGAGGGATGGTTGCGTCCGCCGCTTCCGGTAGTTCGGGGAATTCCTCGATTCGCTGATTGGCCGACGTATTCGAGCCGGTCCCGATTCCCGGATGCTCTGCTTCCAGACGTGCGGAGGCAGTAACCAGCACTGTGGTGTCGCCGCGCCGGACGAGAGCCACCTGGGGAACGATGAGAAAGCCGGGAGTCTTGGCCGCGAAACCGAAGGAAGCCAGTGCGAAGGGGGCTCGATCGGCCCACGCGTGGGAGGACTCGTTGGAGACTGTAGCGGCGCTTGCGATGGCATTCCATTGCGCGGATGCTTCGCGGATGGCATGGTCGCCCTGTACCTCGACGCGTAGTGCCTCACCCCAGCCCACGATCTGCTGTTCGGCGCCGAGCCAGGTGAGAATCCCGTTCGCCTCCGGAACCCAGTCGAGGAGATTGCCGGGAGAGACTTCGAGCTCGCGAACTCGAACATGCAGTTCAGGGGGCGGAATAGCCAAGGCCGCTACATCTCCTCACTTTGGCGCTTGCGGCCGCGCTGGCCGTACCCGGTTATCTTAGCCGGAAGCCCGCTTACGCAACATCTGGGAGGGCAGGACCGCCTCTCGATATGACAATCTCGGTGATAGTCGGCAACATCTTGCGGGAGTTATCTTGATATCAAGTAATCTTGTCGCATGTGCAGTGCGTATGGGCCTCGCGATGAAGTCGACGGAATCGTTGCGGCGTGGGGACGCGAGAGGATGGATTTCGATCCGGAACCTCTTGCTGTCTTCTCTCGTCTGCTACGCCTTGAGCGCCATATCGACAGGATGCGGCGGCAGACCTTCTCCCGCCACAACATCGAGCCGTGGGAATTCGAGATGCTCTCCGCGCTACGGCGTCAGGGTGCCCCCTATCGTCTGACTGCGGGTCGGCTCATGCAAGAGACGTTGGTTTCCTCGGGAGCGGTCACCAACCGTGTTGACAAAATGGTTGTACACGGCTTTGCCGAGAGGATCCCAGATGTGAATGACCGGCGAGTCATCCACGTCCAGGCTACTGAGAAAGGGCTGGCTCTGGTGGACGCTGCAATGGCTGATCTGCTTGATGCGGAGCGCTATCAGCTCAGTGATCTGGACAAGGCATCGCAGCGTCAACTGGCCAACCTGTTGCGCGAGCTGCTCTCACATTTCGAGCGCGAGGCTTGAGACGCCTTCCGGATGTCGGGCCGCTATCTATCATCGGGCCGCCAACCGCAACCGTGCAACCGTAGCTCGCTATGTCTTCTCCCGCTGACTAGTCTTCTCCCACTGACTAGCCATTTCTTGCCCTGGCCCGCCCCCTCTCCCGCCCGGGTCTGCTATCCCTCGATGTGACGGGCTCGGGCCGTTGCGCGATGCCTTATAAGGCGCTGCTCAACGTTCCACGCCCACGAAGCCGCGGCACACCCGCGGGTCTCCCGCACGTGCCCCTCACGGACCGGAGAGTCGCCAGCCAGCATCGCCCACACCCGAACGCACTGGTTAGACCTTGAGAAAGCAACGTGCCCGCCGATCGGGACGATCCCGATCGGCGGGCACTTTGTCATCCGGCTACCAGCTCGGCTGGTTCGCGGCTATCCACGAACCAAACTGACGGTGTGCCGAGTTCTACGAAGCCTTCCCGAAGATGTTGGAGAGTTTCATGCGCTCGCCGACGTGCAGGATCGAACGCTCATAGATCTTGCCCGCAAGGGTCCCCAGCAGCGGGATGGTCACGAGTGTCAGCGCTATCGCCAGACCCTGTTCCCACATCTGCACCTCGCCGATGGCCGAGCGCATGGGCATGAGGTAAGGGGACAGGAGCGGTATGTAGGACAGCACCTTGGTGATGGTGGCGTCGGGCAGGTAGGGGACGAGGTACATCGCCACGTACATCGGGATGAGCTGCAGGAAGATGATCGGCGTCTGTACAGCGCCCAAGTCCTCCTGGCGCGAGACCGTGGCGGCCAGTCCGCCCGTCAGGGCGGCAAAGGTGAAGTAGCCCAGAATGATCCACAGCAACAGCATGGGCACGTAACCCCACACCCCGAGTGTGCCGAGAGCCGTCACCACCGCTCCGGCTCCTTCGAGTAGGCCGGAGATCCAAAGACCGCCGAAGATTCCCGCCACGTAGATCAGGAAGATGACGAGCATTCCCGATCCGATACCGAGGATCTTGCCGAGTAGCAGTGTGCGGGGACGCACCGTGGTGAGAAGGATCTCCACCACGCGACTGGACTTCTCCTCCACAACTCCCGCGGAAAGTACGGATACTCCCATGATGGTGATCATCATAAGGATGATGACGGAGGCCATGCCCACCGCGTAACCGATGGGATTGCTGGTGATGGCATTCTCCGAGACGTCGACGACGTACACGTGGGAGGCCGTCTGGAGTTGTTCCGCCAACTCCGGCGTCAGTGCCCCCGTCTCATCGACCAGGTACTCCGTGGCCGCGAGGATCGTCATCTCCCGCACCGGAGTGTCCGAGTTGCTGGAGGAAATCTCCGGAGCCGCGGGATCGCCGGAGACGATCGCCTCGAAGTCGGCTCCCTCGGCGTTGAATGCGGTTCTCGGGTCCTCGTCCCCGATGCTCTCGACGGTGACATTCGGACCGGATTCGAGATAGGGGGTCAGTGGAGCGGCTTCGGTGGTGATACCGATGGTGACCTGCTCCGGAGCGGTCTCGTCGCCGTCGTCGTCGTTCAGAAGAAAGCGACCGAGGACTCCCGCAGCCAGGAAGAGGATCACCAAGACGGTCGTGGAGATCTTCATGGCCTTCGAGCCCAGGAGAGTGGTGAATTCGCGCTTGATAACCAGTCCGAGCATTACTCCGCTCCCTTCTTTCCAAAGGAGAACCATCTCTTTTTGGCGGGCTTCTCCTCCGGTTCGTCTTGCGGGGTGACGACGACGTTGTTGAAGAGTTCCGATAGATGTGGGCGGCGGGGCGTGAACTCGTGAACCGGCCCGGCATTCATGCTCGCACGAAGGATGTCCTGATCGGAGACGCCGACGGGCTGGTCGAACACCATGCGCGCGACGCCCTCGCGGGAGGGTGCCTCCGCCGTCCCCTCCAGTGGGTCGGGCTGGACCACGACGCCCAGCGGCGAAAGCTGCTGGCGCAGGCTCGCCATGGGCGCACCGATGGCGATAGCGAATTGCGGCCGTTCTGTTCGTCGAAGCTCGTCGACGGTTCCCTCGGCCACCATGTGCCCCTGGGAGATGATGCCCACACGGTCACACAGGCGCTCGACGAGGTCGAGCTGATGGGAGGAGAACACCACCGGCGCTCCGGTATCCGCCTTTTCGCGCAGCACGTTGCTCATGACTTCGACGGCGGTGGGATCCAGCCCAGAGAACGGCTCGTCCAACACCAGACTCTTCGGATCGTGCACCAATGCTGCGGCGAGCTGGACGCGCTGCTGGTTTCCAAGGGAGAGCTTCTGGACATTGTCTTCCCGACGCCATCCCAGGCCAAGCCTGTCCGTCCAGTACTCCATGCGGTCATGGGCGCTTGCCTTGTCCATTCCATGCAACCGCGCCAGATACTCCAACTGGGCACCGACAGGCATCCGGGGGTAGAGGCCTCTTTCGGACGGCATGTACCCGATCTCGCGCCGTGCGGTGAAATCCAGCGGGGTGCCGTTCCACGAGACAGTTCCCGAATCGGCTGACATGACACCCAGCATGATGCGCATCGCCGTCGTCTTACCTGCGCCGTTGGAACCGACGAAACCAAAGATCTCGCCGGGATTCACATGGAAGCTCAGATTGTCGAGAGCTTTGAGGCTACCGAATGACTTGTTGAGTGTATCGATGCTGAGCATCGGTTCCTCCTTGTTCGGTGAAAATTGTGATATCACAATAACAGAATGTGGTGGTCGGGCGCCTGCGGCGCTCGGGGGAGCGCTCGCCGGACCGTTGAGGTTCCCTGAGGCCGACGATAGAGCACCAGCCGCGTGACCGGAAGAGTGCTTCCAGGCCTTCGTTGGATGTATTGAGCGGGCGTCCGCCGCGCGAGCGGGCGCCGCGAGGCAGCCATCATCTCACCTGGCGTGCACCTTTGGCCGGAGCGGGACGATGTTCTCCCGGTGTGAACGGAGCCGGTAGATTGCTCATCTTCATGTGAGCGATTACCTGCTGATATATACTTTTCGGAGTGTCGGATGAAGGAAATCCGTAGCCCGATGAGGTGCGAGATTCTTTCTACGGCGCAGTGTCAAGCAACCAAAGGATACGCACGCGCAGGGTAGCGGAGTCTTACCAGGCGTATGCGGGGGAGTGTCAGCCTTACAGTAAAGGACCACTCATGTCTGTACTGACTCCTGAGCAACGCACTGCCTCATTGAAGGCAATGCAGGAAACCACCTATGACGTCCTCGTGATCGGTGGAGGCGTGACCGGCGCCGGTATCGCATTGGACGCCTCGTCGCGCGGGCTCACCACGGCTGTCATCGAGGGGCAAGATTGGGCCTCGGGTACCTCTTCGCGGTCCTCACGGCTTGTGCATGGCGGCTTGCGTTATCTCTACAACCTGGATTTCAAGCTGGTGGCGGAGGCGCTGAAGGAACGCGGTCGCCTTCTGACCACTATTGCGCCTCACCTCGTGGAGGCTCAGCCCTTCCTGTGGCCCCTTAAGACCCCGGTCATCGAACGAAGCTATTCCGCCGTCGGCGTTGGAATGTACGACGCGCTCGCGATCTTCGGAGCGGGCGGCCACAAGACGGTTCCCGTTCAAAAGCACCTCTCGAAGAAGGGGGCGATGCGTCGTTTCCCCGAGGTCAAGTCCTCCGCGCTGCGCGGAGCCATCGAGTTCTACGACGCGCGGGTGGATGACGCTCGCCTCGTGGTGACGCTGATCCGCACCGCCGTCAAGTACGGCGCTCAGGCTGCGAGCCGCGTCAAGATGACGGAGATCCTCAAGGACGAACGCGGCCGTGCGACAGGCGTGAAGGCCAAGGATCTGGAGTCCGGTGAGGAACTGACCATCAAGGCCAAGCGCATCATCAACGCCACGGGGATCTGGACTGAGGAAACCCAGGATATGGCCGGTGGAACCGGTGGCCTCAAGGTGCTGGCGAGTAAGGGTATTCACATCGTGATTCCCCGCGAGCGGCTCAAGGCGCAGACGGGTATGTTCCTGCGCACTGAGAAGTCCGTCCTGTTCATCATCCCGTGGCAGCACTACTGGGTGATCGGGACCACGGACACCGCCTGGCATGAGCAGCTCAAGCATCCTGTCCCGACATCGAAGGACATCGACTACGTCCTAGAGCACGCCAATGAGGTGCTGGATAAGCCGCTCACCCGTGCCGACATCATCGGCACATACGCCGGGCTGCGCCCGTTGCTGCAGCCGAAGGTGCTCGACGAGTCCAAGTCCACCAAGGTCTCGCGTGAGCACACCGTCACCGAGGTGATTCCCGGGATGGTGGCCATTGCCGGCGGCAAGCTGACCACCTATCGCGTCATGGCCGAGGATGCCGTGGACTTCGCGCTGGGGAAGGAGTTGGCCGCCAAGAAACCATCGATCACCGACCACCTGCCCCTCATGGGCGCGGCCGGATACGAGGCGATGCTCAACCAGGCCGGTCGGATCGGCGCGAAGTACGGCTTCGACGCGGATCGTATGAAGCACCTGTTCTCGCGCTATGGCGCCGAGGTCAATGATCTCCTGGCCACGATCGACGCCGACCCGAGTCTGGGCGAGCCCCTCAAGGCGGCCCCGCAGTTCCTAAGGGCCGAGGTCCATCGTGCCTGTGCCGTCGAAGGCGCCCTGCACCTGGAGGATATCTTCGTGGCGCGCGTACGTCTGAACTCCGAGGCACGAGACCGCGGTGGTTCAGCCGTGGATGAGGTGGCGGAGATCGCCGCCAAGGTCCTGGGCTGGGACGAGGGGCGCACCGCTTACGAGAAGGAGAACTACCGTGCGCGGATCGCTGCCGAGCTGGCTGCCGAGGAACAGGACACGGACAGCGCTGCCTCGCAAGAGCGAGTGAAGGCGCAGGACATCGTGAGTTGATCGAGGGCCCGGCCGGTGGCTCGTAGGCACCGGCCGGCATCCCCCTCGCGACGGTGTTCGGATGATCAGCCCGATCATCCGAACACCGGGAGCCGACGGGGGTGGGTGACAGTTCACCCACCCCGTCGTTTGCCTTATCAGTCCCCGGAAGCTGTGAGGGCGTCGCCGTCGTCCGTGTCCGTGGAGAGCGAGATGAGGCGCGGATCGCGCTCCATGCTGCGCAGTCCCAGCCACAGCAGGTTGATCACATGAGCGGCAGTGACTTCCTTTGCCGGTTCGCGTGCTTCCACCCACCACTGGCCGATGCGGCCGATGGCTCCCGCCAGGAGCTGTCCGTAGATCGGCGCCGTTTTGGGATCCAGCCCCTGCTCTTGAAGGACGGGGGCCAGCAGATCGGCGACCTGCTCGGCGACGTCGGCGATGATTGTGGTGAACGTCCCTCCCGAAAGGGCAGTGGGTGACTGATGCGACAAAAGCCGAAATCCGTCCGCGTTGGCCTCGATGTAATCCAGTAGAGACATGACGACGCGTTCCAGCATCACCCGAGGATTGAGCCCCGGCTTCATCTGTGCGGAGAGCATCTCGGAGAGAACCGTGATCTCGCGATCCACGATCACCTGATACAGGCCCTCCTTCCCTCCAAAATGCTCGTAAACCACGGGTTTGGAGACCTCCGCGGCGGATGCGATCTCCTCGATGGATACGGCGTCGTATCCCTTTGCGCTGAAGAGTTCTCGTGAGATTCGGATGAGCTGCTCTCTCCTTTGAGCGCGCGTCATGCGCACCCGTTTGGGGGAGGTGATGTGAGCGTCGGGTGCGATTTCGTCCATGGAACCCATTATGACAGGAGGCGATTGCCCGCTAGACTCTATCCCGTTCACCAATCCGCCTTGGTGTAATGGCAGCACAGAGGTCTTTGGAACCTTTAGTCCAGGTTCGAGTCCTGGAGGCGGAGCCAAGTCGAACATCGTCGCCGTGCCGGCGAAGGGTGTTGTACAGGCTTGTCTCAGCCACAAGAGAGGGGTCCGACGTGTTGGTGACTCGCCCTGCAGCGGTCGTAATCTTGGCAGCGGGCGCCGGTACCCGCATGAAGTCGGCAACCCCGAAAGTCCTGCACGAGATGTGCGGGCGTTCACTTCTCGGACACGCGATCGCGGCGGCGCGGGGACTCGATCCGGAACACCTCGTCGTCGTCGTTCGTCACGAGCGCGACGCCGTTGCCGAGCACGCACTCAAATGTGATGCGAATCTCATCATCGCCGACCAGGACGAGATCAAGGGAACCGGGCGCGCCGTATGGTGCGGA
Organism: Actinomycetaceae bacterium L2_0104; assembly: GCA_047501485.1. Taxonomy (GTDB): domain Bacteria; phylum Actinomycetota; class Actinomycetes; order Actinomycetales; family Actinomycetaceae; genus Ancrocorticia. The sequence continues at coordinate 131,512 of JAZDRN010000001.1, forward strand.
CTCGAGGCTCTCCCGGAGGATCTGGAGGGCGCCGTCGTCGTCATGGCGGGCGACGTCCCGCTGCTGGACACCGAATCCCTCGCCGAAATGGTCTCGCGTCACGGTGAGAACGCCGTGACCGTCTTGACGACGAACGTCCCCGACGCGACCGGATACGGCCGAATCGTGCGCGACGCCGTCGGGCAGATCACCTCCGTGGTCGAACACCGCGACGCGACGCCGGAACAGAGGGAGATCCCCGAGATCAACACCTCGACCTACGCCTTCGACGCCGCCTTCCTGCGCGAGAGCCTGGCCGATCTCGGAACCTCGAATGCGCAGGGAGAGATGTATCTGACGGATGTGGTGGCCGCCGCCTACCGATCCGGGCACGGGGTCGGCGATCTGGTCCTGGAGGACTCCTGGCTCGTCGAAGGGTGCAACGATCTAGCGCAACTCGCGGTGCTGCGGGCCGAGATGACCCGGCGCATCAACGGCGAGTGGATGCGCGCCGGGGTGTCGATCATCGATCCGAACACCACCTATATCGACGTCGGCGTCACCCTCGAGCCCGATTCGACGATCCTCCCCGGCACCTCGCTGCACGGCGACACACGTGTTGAGAGGGGAGCCGTGGTCGGTCCGGGTGAGCTGACGGACACACTTGTGAGCTCCGGGGCCACCGCGAGCCATGTTGTGGCTTACGGTGGTGTGGTACCGGCGGGAACCGCACTTCCGCCATTTTCGGTTTTCCCAGTGGTTGAGGTGACCGCTGGTGGTTCAGACGTGGACGGCGAAGTGCCCGCCGCACGGCAAAACTGACAGGGAGCCTTCCATGACGGGAATGCAAGTAGCCAACGACAAGCGGCTCAAGCTGGTGACGGGCCGTGCCCATCCCGAGCTTGCGCAGGAGATCGCCGACGAGTTGGGCATCGAACTGCTCCCGGTCACCGCCTATGATTTCGCCAACTCCGAGATCTATGTTCGTTTCGACGAATCGATCCGCGGTGCCGACCTGTTCATCGTGCAATCGCATCCAGCACCGCTCAACAAATGGCTCATGGAGCAGCTCATCATGGTTGACGCCGCCAAACGTGCCTCGGCCAAGCGGATCACCGCCGTAGTTCCCTACTACCCCTACGCTCGCCAGGACAAGAAGCATATGGGGCGCGAGCCGATCTCGGCCCGTCTGGTCGCCGACCTGTTCCGGACGGCGGGGGCCGATCGCATTATGAGCGTGGATCTGCACGCCGCGCAGTCGCAGGGCTTCTTCGACGGTCCGGTTGACCACCTGTGGGCTATGCCCACTCTCGTCGAATACGTGAAGTCCAAGGTGGACCCGGATGAGACCGTCGTGGTGTCCCCGGATGCCGGCCGCATCAAGGTCGCCGAGCAGTGGGGCAATCGCCTCGGCGGCGTGCCACTCGCATTCGTGCACAAGACGCGTGACGTCACCCGGCCGAATCAGGCCACGTCGAATCGCGTGGTCGGCGACGTCAAGGGGCGTACGGCCGTCATCGTCGATGACCTCATCGATACCGCCGGGACCATCTGCGGCGCGGTTCGCGTGGTGCTGGAAGCCGGTGCCAAGGACGTGATCGTTGCGGCCACCCACGGCGTGCTGTCCGATCCCGCGGTCGAGCGTCTTCAGGCGTCGGGTCTGAAGGAACTTGTTGTCACCGACACCCTTCCGATCCACGAGAGCAAGATCTTCCCCGAGCTGACGATCCTTCCGATCGCGCCCGTGCTGGCCAAGGCCATTGATGCGGTGTTCGAGGACGATTCCGTCGCGAAGATCTTCGACGGGGACGCGGGCTGAGTCTCATGCGCCCGGCCGGTGACGCTAGCCGGGTCGGATGCTCGATACTCGTATTTCGTGGGTACAGGGCGTTGGGCGCCGCCTTATTTGGCAGAGCTCAACGCCTCACGCCCACGAAAGAATTCACGCGGACTTGCTGCCTGCAAATCAACCGCGAGTTAGGCAATAACGTCTCAGGGGCGCGCACCTAGTCCTCGCTGGCGTGCGTGCGGTTCCAATCCTGGGCGCTCATGGAGTACAGGACGCAGTTCTCATAACCTTGCGGCAGGTCCGGATGAGTGAACTCGACGGAAAGGCGCATTCCAACCTTTTCCATGACCCGGCGGCTGGGCGCGTTCTCGGCGGTGGTGAAAGAGCCGACCACCGGCAAGCGCTCGATACCGAAAGCGTAGTCGCGCGCGGCCATGGCCCCCTCGGTTGCCAGCCCTTGATTCCATGCCTCCTTGGCGAGACGCCAGCCCAGCTCGTAAGCGACGGCGGTGCCGTCCTCCAGTCTCGGGACATCCGGGTCCATCCGATGCAGCCCGATGAATCCGATGAAGCTGTTGGGAGGTAGCAGACTGGGGCGATCGGCGGCATCGGCATAGGCGATCGCCGTGGTTGTCTGTACCGCCCACAGCCCGAAGCCGTTCTCGATCAACTCCTCCTGGTAGGAGAGAGCGCGGTCGATCGCCGTTTCTGGTGTGAGCAGGTCGGGGAAGTAGCGGCGGACATCCGCATCCGCGTTCATCTCGATCCAGGCGTGGAGATCGTCCTCGTGCCAGCCACGTAGCAAGAGCCGATCGGTCTCCAGCATGAAGACCTCGTCGTCGCGATCAAAGGCTGTGTTCATCGCACTCCATCCCTCCGTGAGTTTCGAGCATTCGGCACCAGGCGAGCGTCGGCTGTTGCTCACCGCCGTGCCGACTAGGACGATATGTGGAGCCGGGGCCGGTTCCATTTTTCTAGATCGATGGTACTCGGTGATGCGGCTGGCCGAGTTCGATCCCGAACGTGCCCGGCTTCTGCTTGGTGTTCGGACCTTGCCTGGCACTTGCTTTGTGTTCGCGTTTTGTACGGCTTCTGCTTGATTTCTCGATGTTGCCCGACCCCGGCTGCTCCCCGTACATCTATGCTCTACCGCAAGACGACCGGCCTATAGGACTACCGGTCCGGAAAGCGAACACTGCGCACAGTCACCAATCAGCGAATCCGCTGGTAACTGCAGTTTTCGACGCCCGGGCCTGGAGGCGCTGGCATCCGTTCCCTGTTTCGGGGCATAGGGTGGAATGGTGTGGGAATACGTACTGCTCTTCGTGGCGGGAATCGGAACCGGTGCCGTGGGGTACCTCATGGGTCTTGCATCGCTGGTGAGCTACCCGGCGTTGCTGGCGATCGGCCTGCCCCCGGTCATCGCGAACACGACGAACACCGTCGCGCTTCTTGGCTCGGGCGCTGGCTCGGTAACGGGTGCGCGAAAGCTCATCCAGGAGGTGAAGCTGTACCCGTTGTGGCCCCAACTGCTGGTTTCCACGATCGGCGGAGTGATCGGCGGCTTGCTCCTTCTCTACCTCGATCCCCAGACCTTTGAGGCTGTCGTGCCGTGGATGGTGCTGGGCGGTACGATGTTGGTCCTCATCAGTCCTATGATCCGCCGCTTCAGGACGGCGCGGACGATGCCGCTCTGGGCCTTCCTGCTCGGCCTGCTGCTCATCACGTCGTATGCGGGATATTTCGGGGCGGGTGCGGGTATCCCGTTCTTCGCGATGTGCGTGCTCGGCACCACGATGACGATCCATCAAGCCGTCGCCATAAAAACTCCGATGATTCTGATGGCAAACCTTTCTGCGGCGATCGTGTTCGCTCGTCAGGGATCGGTGGTGTGGTGGGCGGCGGTCACCCTCGGTATCGGAGCATTCGTCGGCGGCTACCTCGGGCCCGTCATCCAGCGCTACATCTCAGAGCGTCTCATGCGCTGGCTCGTCGCCGTCGGTGGAATCGTGCTCACCATCTGGTTGCTCGTACGCTGAGCTCCACACCACCGGACTGTTAAACCGCCGAACCGTCAGACCACCGGGCCGCCGGAACGCCGAACTGTTAGACAACCAGACTGTCAGGACCTCAAGCCGCGAGATTGCCTGCGCTGGGTGCCCGTCTGCGATTTGCGGCACCTTTCGCCGCCGTGCACTGGCAGCCGGGAAAAGGCCTCGCTAAGATAATGGGGTTGCCTCGGCGAGGGAGTTCACAACCGTGAAGCTCCGTTATCGACGCGGTGGGTCGATCCCAGGGTCTGTACCTACGGTCTGAGAGGACAACAATGCTCCTCCGTTTGGCAGAGCACCGTACAGAGAATAGGAGATCCACTATGGTAGATAAGCTTTCCGCTGTCGCACGCACCGAATTCGGCAAGGGTTCGGCCCGTCAGCTTCGCCGCGCAGGCCGCGTCCCGGCCGTCGCATACGGCCACGGAGCCGATCCGATTCACTTCTCCGTTGACGCCCATGAGCTGTTCCTGGCTATCAAGGGCCAGGCCAACGCTCTGGTCACAGTGGATCTGGATGGCGACTCCATGCTGGTCCTCGTGAAGGATGTCCAGCGTAACCCGCTGTCGCGCGAGTTGGTCCATGTTGACCTCCTGCGCGTCAAGCGTGGCGAAAAGGTCGAGGTCGACGTTCCGGTCGAGGTCGTCGGCGAACCGGCACCCGGCACGCTCGCAACCCTTGAGATCATGCATTTGTTGGTCAATGCTCCGGCAACCTCTATCCCCGATGTCATCGAGGTGAACGTCGAGGGACGCGAAGAAGGCGACCACGTTACCGTCGCCGACATCGCTTTCCCGTCCGGTGTTGAGTGCGAGGTCGATCCCGAGGCCGTCGTCGTGGTTGTCTCCGTCCCCGAGGTCGACACCGAGCTCGAGGCCGCTGACGCCGCCGCAGCAGAAGCCGCATCCGCTGAGGCTGCTTCTGCAGAGGCCAACGCTGAGTGACGTGATTCGGTGGGGGAGTGAGCCCCGTCGGCCCGAGAACGTGCACGGGATGCCCGGAGATAGTCTGGGTTGCCGGACTTGCGTTTTCATGACGGGTGCGATGCGCCCCCAGTGATGACAGAGAAGTGTGGCGCCCATGAGGGCGCCACACTCGTTTCATATCCGCATAGACACCGCTCTCTCAGTGAGCGATCTAGCATGTGCGACCGGAAGTCGCCGGAAAGGAAGCGATGTACGCCGTCGTCGGCCTCGGGAATCCGGGAGAGAAGTACGCGCAGACTCGGCACAACGCCGGACACATGGTCATCGATGTCCTGGCCGGTCGGGTTGGTGGCAAGCTCTCGGCCCATCGCGCGTCCCGCACGCACGCGATGTCCGCGCGGATCGGCGTGGCCCCTGGGATGCCTGGCGAGCGCCTTATCCTCGCGACCCCGGACTCGTACATGAATACCTCTGGCGGCCCCGTGAAGGCGCTGATCAGCTATTTCGATGTCCCTCCCTCGGATCTCGTCGTGATCCACGACGAGTTGGATCTGCCGTTTGGAACCCTGAGGCTCAAGCGCGGTGGCGGCGAAGGAGGACACAACGGCTTGAAGTCGATTTCGCAGGCGCTGGGCAATAAGAACTACATTCGCCTGCGCTTCGGCATCGGGCGACCTCCCGGCCAACAGGACCCGGCGGACTACGTGCTGCGTCCGTTCGGGGCCTCCGAGCGCAAGGAGCTTCCGCTTCTCCTGGAGCGGGCCGCGGATGCCGTCGAGGATGTTCTGGCCAACGGCCTGGAGAAGGCCACGATGCGTCTGCACACGGCGGGCTGACCAGCCCAGATGCATCGACGCTCTCGCGACACGCCGGGGTTCCGAATTTACTGCCCCGGGCAGGCATGTCGAGGCATATCGCTATTTTAACCGGGATTATCAGTGTTTTTTGCGGAGTCGGACGACGCCGTCCCACTCTGCTCTTCCCAGAACGTCCCAAACGTCCTAGGCCCAGCTGGACGGCGCTCATAGGCTGATCCAGCTAGCACGTGAGCGTATGCATGTGCCGCTTGGAGCTCGCTACCTCGTTGCCTCCAGGCTGCGCATACGGCTCTCGACGACCAGGCAAGGGCGGTTGGCAAAAGGGTGTGTACACCCGTTTCGCGTTGGGTCGCGGGACGGGGGAGGCCGTCGTCTTTCTCACGTACCGCTCCGGCAGCGATCCGCGCCTTCGCCGACTCCGATGTGCGAGCAATCCGGGAAGAATCCAGAACCCCAGTCGAACGAGCCACTGGGGGATAGGAGAGAAGACAGTGTTCTGCTACCAATGTGAACAGGCTGATCGATCAGGACCGATTCTGGGGTGCACACTCACCCGTGGTACGTGTGGGAAAGACGAGACCACCTCCGCGCTTCAGGATCTACTCATCTACCAGCTCAAGGGAGTTGCCGATTACGCGGCGCGTGCGCGCACGCTCGGCGCGGGAGACGACGAAGCCGCCGATTTCCTCGCCTTCGCGCTGTTCACCACTCTGACCAACGTGAACTTCAGCCCGACGCGATTCGTCTCCCTCATCAAACAGACCGAGCTGGTCAAGGAAAGAGTGCGAGCGAGCTATCAGCGGGCTGCCGCCGATGCCGGAATTTCGGCCGAGCAGCTGACCGGTCCGGCCGAGTTCGTGCCCGCCGAGACCACCGACGGCTTGGTGGAGCAGGCTACCTCGCTGGGAATCCTGGCGGGAATCGACGAGGTCGGCCCGGACGTCGTCGGCCTGCGGGCCCTCAACCTCTACGGGCTCAAGGGAATCTGCGCATACATCCACCATGCGTCCGTGATGGGCTACAGGGATTCAGCGGTGTTGGCCGATGTGGAGAATGCCCTGGTGTACCTGGGGTCGGATCCCTCCGATATCGAGGACCTGCTGGAGCACGCGCTCGCTTTGGGTCGCACCAATCTCGCGGTGCTGGACCTGCTGAACCGGGCCAATAGCAGCTCCTTCGGAACTCCTTCGCCCGCGCGCGTGCGCATGAGCCCGGTGGAGGGCAAGGCGATCCTCGTCTCCGGCCACGATTTCCCGGCTCTCAAGGCGCTGTTGGAGCAGACGGAGGGGACGGGTATCAACGTCTATACCCATGGTGAGATGCTACCCGCCCACGGTTACCCCGAGCTGCGCGCGTACTCCCACCTTGTGGGCAATTATGGCGGCGCTTGGCAGGATCAGCAGACCGATTTCTCCAATTTCCCCGGCCCGATCCTCATGACGAGCAACTGCATCATCGAGCCGCGCCAGGCATACAAGCATCAGATCTTCACAAACGGCCCGGTGGGGTGGCCCGGCGTACGACATCTGGCCACGCATGACTTCTCGGAGCTGATCCGGGCTGCCCAGGCTCTGCCCGGATTCACCGAGACGGCGCGCAAGAGGCAGGCGATGGTCGGTTTCGGGCATAAGGCGGTGCTAGAGCTTTCCGACGAGGTGCTGCGGGCCGTCAGGGAAGGCGAACTCACCCACATCTTCGTCATGGGCGGCTGCGACGGCGCATCTCCGGGGCGCAACTACTTCCGCGAGTACGCGCAGGCGACCCCCGAGGACACTCTCATCCTCACGATGGGCTGCGCCAAGTATCGCTTCAACGATCTCGATTTTGGCGAGCTCATCGGCTTGCCGCGCCTGCTCGACGTGGGGCAATGCAACGATTCATACTCCGCGGTGCGAATCGCGATGGGGCTGGCGGACGCGCTGGGATGCGAGGTCAACGACCTCCCGATCACCATGGTGCTCAGTTGGTTCGAGCAGAAGGCCGTGGCCGTGCTGCTCACGTTGCTGGCTCTCGGCATAAAGAACATCAACCTCGGCCCGACCCTGCCCGCCTTCCTCACACCTGCGGCCATCGACATCATGGTGGAACGCTTCGGGTTGAGCCTCATCGGGCAGGATCCGGTTGAGGATCTTCACGACGCGCTGGTCGGAGGTGCACGATGAGCGCCCCCGCCGCCACCATTACCTGGACCCACGCTCTGAGCACGTCCGATGGCGATAGCCTCGTGGTGCAAAGCGGTCCGGACGAATCCATCATCGAGGCGGCTGAGGCCGCCGGCCTGCTGTTGCCCTCCTCCTGCCGTGCCGGAAGCTGCGGCGCCTGCCACGCTCGCGCCGAGGGCGCGTACGAGATGCGCAACCACAGCAAGACGGTGCTCGATGACGAGGCTGCGGCAGCCGGCGAGGTCCTGCTGTGCTGCACTTACCCGCAGGGTGCGTTGAACATCACCCTGCCCTACGAGAGCAGCCGGATCATCTCCGGCAAGATCCCGAGCCGGCAGGCCACCATCACAGGCATCGATACCGTCGCCGCCGACACCGTGCGTTTGGAACTCCAGCTCGGGCCCGACGAGCGTGGCGCCCTGGGCTGCGAATTCGACCCGGGCCAGTTCCTGGAACTCGTCATCCCTGGGACACAGACGCGCCGTTCCTATTCCTTGGCGAACAACCCCAACTGGGACGGCGTTGCCGAGTTGTTCATCAAGCTGCGCGAAGGCGGTGCGTTCTCGCAATGGTTGCGCGATGCCCGCCTCGGGCAGGAACTGGAGGTTCGCGGGGCGCAGGGCGCCTTCGGGGTGAAGGACACCGGGGTTCGACCACGGTGGTTCATCGCGGGCGGCACCGGTCTCTCGCCTTTGCTTTCGATGTTGCGACGGATGGCTGACTGGCAGGAGCCGCATCCTGCGCGTCTCTACTTCGGAGTCGAGACGGAGGTGGAGATCTTTGCCCGCGATGTCCTCGAGGACCTGAGGGGCAAGCTTCCCGATTTCCGCTATGACGTGGTGTTGGGTAAGCCCTCGTCCGGTTGGCGGGGCTCCGTGGGGACTCCGTTGGATACGCTGGCCGCCGATCTCGCCGATGCACCCGACGTTCCGGATATCTATGTGTGCGGTCCGCCTGGAATGGTTGCGGCCGCGCGCAAGATCGCCAAGGATGCCGGCCTCGCTGATGAGCGGATGGTGATCGAGAACTTCGCACCTTCCGCGTGACGGGAGTGATATCGGTGCCTCCGGCCCTAACTGGGCATCACAGCGTTCCGTATGCCGTCCACGGCACGGAGAACGCTGTGATGCCCACGTAGGCAGCATCATCAATATTTCCCCAGCGGGCCTTCGTGCGTGACCCATCAACAACGGTGGTGCCGGCTGAGAAAATCATGGCGGCTCGTGTTGAAGTTTCTCCATGTTCGAGAATCGCGTGTTCCACCTCCACGGACTGCACGAGCTTGGTCTTACCAAGAAGCAGGTCAACTCCGCCTTGGCGAACGGCGGGCTCATCCGGTTGCGCAGGGGCTGGTATGCATCGCCGGGTGCCCCCGCGGATGTCGTCCTGGCGGTTCGGCATGGTGTAAGGCTGACCTGCGTCAGTGCGGCCAAACACCACGGTCTGTGGACGCCATTGCATCACGCACTTCATGTTTTCAAAGTTCATGGATGGGATGAGCATCTACCACGTTCTTTGGTTGCCCACCCGATTCCGACTATACGTAGATGGCCTGACAAAAACCCTGTAGCTCCTCTCGATCTCGCCTTGCTTCATGCTGGCAGATGCTTACCGGTGCCGCAGGCCGCGATTCTCTTCGAATCGGCTGTGAATCGGGGAAGACTGCGGCTGAGTGACGCGCTGACGATCATCCATGAGTTGCCGAATCACCGAAGCGCACAGCTCTCGCGCATCAATCCGAAAGCGGAGTCCGGCACTGAGACCATGGTGCGCTGGTTTCTGGAATCTCGTGGAGTCCAGGTCCGTGCCCAGGTGCCGATCGCGGATGTCGGGCGCGTTGACATGGTGGTCGGGGAGAGTCTCGTCATCGAATGCGACTCGGTCGCCTACCACACGGATCCGAAGCAGTACCACAACGATCGTCGCCGAGATCTACGGCTGATCGAACAGGGGTACTTGCCGCTTCATCTGACCTGGGAGGATATCTGCCTGCGTTGGGAGTCTACAAAAGCACGCCTGGAAGCGATCATCGCGGCGCGGAGGCATCGTTTTATGCGTCCGATTCTTGGGTCATAGCAGCTGCACGTCCCTAACTGGGCACCACAGCGTTCTCCGTGCCGTGGACGGCATACGGAACGCTGTGGTGCCCATGTAGGAAACCACAAGCCGTTCACGCCGTTTACTGTGAATCCTGCAACCTGTACGTGACACCGCAGGCATACGCGGGTAAGTTGGCATTTCTGGTTGGATCGGCACGTCTGGATCGATGTGTCCAGATGAGCTGTTGGCTCGATGTCCTCACCGTTGTACCCCGCGAGCTGGAAGCCGATAGGAATTCATGGATTTGCGCCCACTTCTTCCCCTGATCTCCACCGATTCGGCGTTGGCGGAGGCCTACGGTGATGGCGGAGCACAACGCGATATCTCGATGCCTCGCGGGCTGGTTCCCCCGGCGATGGCTCTCTTCGCATCCGGACCAGGTGCACCCCCCGCGGCTCCTGCACGCCCCGCCACGTCTGCACGCCCCGCAGCGTCATCCGGGAGACCCACGCCGCTACATGTCGCCGTGACGGCGACGGGCCGTGGCGCTGAGGAACTTCAGGGCGCTCTGCGTGCTTATCTGCCTCGTGAGTCGGTCGATATCTTCCCATCGTGGGAGACGTTGCCGCACGAGCGGTTGTCCCCGCGCTCTGACACCGTTGCCCAGCGCCTGCTCGTACAGCGCCGCCTTGCCCACCCAGAGGAGTTCCCGGAACTGTCCGTACTGGTCATGCCGGTGCGCGCCCTCCTGCAACCGATCACGGAGGGGCTTGGCGAACTGGAGCCGGTGCGCCTGAGGATCGGCGATCTCGTGGACATCGAGCAGCTTGAAAAGGATCTCGTTGCTGCGGCATATGCTCGGGTGGACATGGTCGAGCGTCGGGGCGAGTTCGCCGTGCGCGGTGGGATCATCGACATCTTCCCGCCCACACAGTCTCATCCGCTACGCGTGGACCTGTTCGGCGACGAGGTGGACGAGATCCGCACCTTCTCCGTGGCTGATCAGCGTTCGATGCAGGCTGTTGATGAGGTCTACGCTCCGCCGTGTCGAGAGATCCTGCTGACCCAGGACGTGCGTGAGCGAGCCCGAGGCCTCATGTCGGTCCTGCCCGGCGCAACCGATATGCTCGCGCAGATCTCAGAGGGCATGGCTCCCGAGGGTATGGAGTCCCTTGCCCCGGCTCTCGTGCCCGCAATGGTCCCCGTGGTGTCGACCTTGCCGCGGGAAGCTCGCATCGTCTTGGTCGAGCCCGAACGTGTGGAGCAGCGAGCCGAATCGCTGATCGCCACCACGGAGGAATTCCTCGCCGCCGCGTGGTCGGCGGCTGCCGCCGGTGGCAAAGTCCCGGTCAACGTCGATGCCGCATCCTTCGCGACTCTTGCCGAGACCCGCGAGCACGCCAGAAGCCGCGGTCAGGCGTGGTGGAGCCTGGGCGGTTTCGCCCAGGACACCCTGACCTCGGATTTTGCCTCCTCGGTCAAAGCCAAGGAGCCGCAGCGCTACCTCGGAAAGGTCGATGCTGCGATCGCGGACATCAAGACCTACGCCCGCCGATCATGGCGCCTCGTGCTCGCCGTCGAGGGCCCGGGCCTGGGCCGGCGTCTGCGCGATCAGCTTGAAGAGGCCGAGGTCGCGGCCCTCTACGTGGACGACCTGCCGGCCGATCTAGAACCGGCCGTCTGCTACGTAACAGCGGCTCCCATCGCGTCGGGATTCCTCATGGAATCCCGAAACCTCGCGGTCTACGCCGCCGCGGACATCATGGGTCGCGGTGGTTCCTCCACGCGTGACATGCGCAAAATGCCCGCCCGCCGCAAGGCCAGCGTGGACCCGCTCTCGCTCAAGCCCGGCGACTTCATCGTGCACGAGCAGCACGGTGTAGGCCGATTCGTGAAGATGGCCAAGCGGGCCATCGGCTCGAACCGCGAGACCCAACGCGAGTACATCGTGGTGGAGTACGCCTCGACTCGCCGCGGAGCCCCGCCGGATCAGCTGTGGGTTCCCACCGATTCGCTGGACCAGGTCTCCAAGTACTCCGGAGGCGACGCGCCCACCCTCAACAAGATGGGCGGCGCCGATTGGGCGAAGACCAAGGCGAAGGCAAAGGCCGCCACGAAGCAGATCGCCGGCGAGCTGGTGCGCCTGTACGCCCAGCGCCAGGCCACACAGGGTTTCGCGTTCTCTCCGGACACTCCGTGGCAGCGGGAGCTGGAGGACGCCTTCGCCTACGTGGAGACGCCGGACCAGTTGCACACGATCGAAGAGGTCAAGGCCGACATGGAGAAGCCTGTTCCGATGGATCGGCTCATCTCCGGCGATGTCGGCTACGGCAAGACGGAGATCGCGGTGCGCGCCGCGTTCAAGGCGGTTCAGGACGGCAAGCAGGTGGCCGTTCTTGTGCCCACCACCCTGCTGGTGCAGCAGCATTTCGATACCTTCCAGGAGCGCTACTCGGGATTCCCGATACGGCTGGCGGCTCTCTCGCGCTTCCAATCGGAACGCGAGTCGGAGGAGACGATCATCGGTCTCGCGAATGGCAGCGTCGACGTGGTCATCGGCACGCACCGCTTGCTGACCGGCAACGTGAGGTTCAAGGATCTCGGGCTCGTCATCGTCGATGAGGAGCAGCGTTTCGGCGTGGAGCACAAGGAGACGCTCAAGCAGCTGTATCCCACGGTGGACGTGCTGTCCATGTCCGCAACCCCGATCCCGCGCACGTTGGAGATGGCGGTGACGGGGGTGCGCGAGATGTCGACCCTGGCAACCCCGCCCGAGGAGCGCCACCCGGTGCTCACCTACGTCGGTGCGCGCGAGGACAAGCAGATCGTTGCTGCGATTCGGCGGGAGCTGCTGCGCGACGGCCAGATCTTCTACGTGCACAATAGGGTGAGCGACATGTCCCGCGTGGCGAACCGCCTGCAGGAGATGATCCCCGAGGCTCGCGTGGGAATGGCCCATGGCAAGATGAGCGAGCACCAGCTCGAGGGCATCATCCAATCATTCTGGGACAAGGAGCTGGATGTCCTGGTCTGCACCACCATCGTGGAGACCGGCTTGGACATCTCGAACGCCAACACCCTGATCGTCGAGAACGCGGACAAGTTCGGCCTGTCGCAGCTGCACCAGCTGCGCGGCCGCGTGGGCCGGGGACGCGAGCGCGCCTACGCCTACTTCTTCTACGATCCGGATCGGGCTCTGACCGAAACAGCTCTGGAGCGCCTGCGTACCATCGCATCCAACACGGATCTCGGTGCGGGTATCCAGGTGGCCATGAAGGACCTGGAGATCCGCGGTGCCGGAAACATGCTGGGTGGAGAGCAATCGGGCCAGATTGCAGGTGTAGGCTTCGACCTATACGTGCGCATGGTGTCCGAAGCGGTTGCGAAGTTGCGTGGGCAGGTGCCCGAGGGCGACGACGACGGCCCGGCCGACGTCCGCATCGAACTCCCGATCGACGCCTTCCTGCCCGAGAGCTACGTGCCGTCGGAGCGATTGCGTCTAGAGGTTTACACCAAGATCTCCGCCAGCGCCGATGAGGCGCAGCGGGACGAGGTGCGCGCCGAGCTGGTGGACCGCTATGGCCCGATCCCCGTAGAGGCGGAGCGTCTCTTCCGCATCTCGCATCTGCGCGAGATCTGCCGCCGTGCCGGTATCTCGGAGGTGACGCAGGCTGGGCGCAACGTCCGCTTCGCACCCGTGCAGCTCGCCGATTCACGGCAGGCACGGCTGAAGCGCCTCTATCCGGGGTCGATGCTCAAGCCTGCCATTCGTGTTCTGATGATTCCCACGCCGGGAGGCAGCGGCCGCATGGGGGAGCAGCAACATCTCGAGGGCGACAGACTGCTGGACTGGATCGAGCAGGTCATCGATGCGGTTTTCCTCGCAAGCATTCAGATTTAGCGAGTAGGATGGTCGAGGTTCGAAGGCCCCGAGTTACCTGCTGGGTCTCATAGTCAAGAGGATTGTCTCATCCGGTTCTGGAGACTGACTGGTCTGGTCACGCGGGCCGGAAGGAAAGAGGAGTAATGACCAAGAAGCGCGCCGTCGTCGGTGCAGCAGTGCTCGCCGCCGGACTACTCGCCGGATGCTCGTCCCATCCGGGAACGGCGGCGGTCGTCAACGGCAAGGAAGTCAGCGAGAAGAGCGTGGACCAGCTGGCCCGCGAGATGAACGTCGATACCGAAGGGCAGCGTCCGTCGGTGCTCAACCTCGCCCTCAGCGCTGTCATCGCCCAGCCCGTGATCGACGAGTTCCCAGAGCTGTTCACACCTGAGATCCAGGAGCAGTCGTTGCAGCAGTGCAGTGCGACAGCTGGTCTGGGAGAGATCACGGAGGATTCCCCCGAGCAGATCAAGACTCTGTGCCACGCACTGACGTTGGGCCAGCTCGACCAGGACTTCGCGGTGGCCCTCGATGAGGCGTCGACCAACGCCGAGGTCGAGTTGAGCCCGCGCTACGCCACGGTCACCTCGAACCTTCCGGATTATCTGACGACGACGGACCGCTCACTGGAGAACGTCGCACCGCAGGAGAACATTCTCGGGCAGTAGTGTCCGCGTCAGCCGGGCTCCGTATGGAGGGCGCTCAGTCGGTGGATTTCGATTTCGACCGGCGCCCTGCACTCAATCGGCCGGGAGATAGCGACGGGGGAGATAGCCAAGGCGGGGCGCTCAAGCGTAGCCCTGACGCCGGTCGCGTGTGCGCAGCGGCGGAACCTAGGCCCGGGCATCGGAACCGAGCGGGAGAGGGACCTGGCGTTGTTGGAACCGCGCCTCGGGGTGCCACCCCTTTTTCTGCCCTTTTCTATCCGTTTTGCTGCCCGCAATGCGGACGCCGTGAGAATTCTCGAATTTCCCTTATTCTCGATAGGTACAGAAGTCCCGCTCAGAGGGCTAACGAGGAAACGCTTGCCGCGAAATTCTCAAGGTAATTGTGATCCAAGCTGACGCGGGGGGTCGATGTGGGACACAATAGGGGTTGGCGGGATTCGTCCCGTGCAGGTATGGCCGCGCCGCGGCTGTGTAGTTGAAACCAAAGGAGTACCTGTGGCCAGCATTGAGGCTGTTGCTTCCCGCGAAATTCTCGATTCCCGTGGTAACCCGACCGTTGAGGTCGAGGTTCTGCTCGACGATGGCACCTTCGCCCGTGCGGGTGTTCCTTCGGGCGCATCAACGGGTGCATTCGAGGCTGTTGAGCGCCGTGATGGTGATAAGGATCGTTACTCCGGCAAGGGCGTCGCTGACGCCGTCGCCGCTGTCTCCGAGATCATCGAGCCGGAGATCGTCGGTATGGATGCCGAAGATCAGCGTTTCATCGATCAGACCCTGATCGACCTCGACGGCACCCCCAACAAGGGCAAGATCGGTGCAAACGCCATTCTTGGCGTTTCCCTCGCCGTTGCCAAGGCTGCAGCCGAGTCTGCAGGCCTTCCCCTCTACAAGTACATCGGTGGCCCGAACGCTCATGTTCTGCCGGTTCCGATGATGAACATCCTCAATGGTGGTTCCCACGCGGATTCCAACGTTGACATCCAGGAGTTCATGATCGCCCCCATCGGCGCGCCTTCGTTCAAGGAGGCCCTGCGCTGGGGTGCCGAAGTTTACCACACCCTCAAGGCGGTGCTCAAGGACCGCGGTCTGAACACCGGTCTGGGCGACGAGGGCGGCTTCGCCCCCAGCCTGGATTCCAACGCCGAGGCACTGGATTTGATCGTCGAGGCGATCGAGAAGGCCGGTTATGCGCCGGGCAAGGACGTCGCTCTTGCTCTCGACGTGGCTTCGACCGAGTTCTTCAAGGATGGCAAGTACGAGTTCGAGGGTGCCGCCCGCGATACCGAGTACATGGTCTCCTACTACAAGGATCTCGTCGAGAAGTACCCGCTGGTCTCCATCGAGGATCCGCTCTCCGAGGATGAGTGGGATGCCTGGTCGGCGCTCACCGCCGAGATCGGCGACAAGGTGCAGATCGTCGGTGACGACCTCTTCGTGACCAACCCCGAGCGTCTCCAGCGCGGCATTGATGAGAAGGCGGCCAACGCCCTGCTCGTCAAGGTGAACCAGATCGGTTCGCTGACCGAAACGCTCGAGGCCGTGGAGAGTGCGCACCGTGCGGGCTTCAAGTCCATGACCTCCCACCGTTCCGGTGAGACCGAGGACACCACCATCGCCGATCTCGCGGTGGCCACCAACTCGGGTCAGATCAAGACCGGTGCTCCCGCCCGTGGCGAGCGCATCAACAAGTACAACCAGCTGCTGCGTATCGAGGACGAGCTGTCCGACGACGCCGTCTACGCCGGCCGTAGCGCCTTCCCCCGTTTCAAGGGCTGACACAGCTCGAAACGCGAAGGTCAGGGAAGCCACAAGGCTGACCTGAGCTCAGATCAATAGGTGTGCCAGCTCTTCAAGGGCTGGCACACCTATTTTCGATGGAGCACACACCTGTGGCGACACCTCGCCCCATTCACCGGACACACAGCCAAGGACGTTAGACTGATTCGCATGAGTGTCCGGCGTACCCCTCCATCAGGTTCTCAACGTCGCCCCTCGGGGCGTCCGGGAAACCGTGATGCTCGGCGGCGCCCTGCCCGCCCGGAGAACGCCGCGCGTCAGGCTTCGGATAATCTGGCGGCCTCGGAGAGGGCGCGTCTGGCGGCAAAGAGGAAGCCGGAGCAGGGGCGCCCTGCGAACGGCCGTCCATCCCCGGATCGTTCCGGTCCCCGTAACGCGCCTAGGTCTGCGACCGATGGCGGAGCGGAGCGCCCGCGCAAGGAGCGTTTCACCAGTCAACGCCATGTCGTGATCGGGGGACGGCGAGGGAGCCGGCAATTCTCCCTGCGCATCCTCGCCATCGTTCTCACGGCGATCGTAGCGGCTATCATCGTGACCCCCACCGTGACGAACTACTACTCTCACCAAAGGGAACTGGCTGCGGCCCGAGCTGAGCTCGTCGACATCAGGGATCGCAACGAAGACCTGGAGAACCAGCTGAAACTGTGGAACGACGACGACTATGTCCGTGCGCAGGCCCGCGAACGCCTCGGCTGGGTGGCGCCCGGCCAGACGCTCTACACTGTGAACGATCCCTCCGAGGGGACCGCGCAGGAGCAGCTCGAACAACGGATAGAGAGTGTGAATCGGGATCGCCTTGCGGCTACCCCGTGGTTCATGACCATGTGGGATTCGATCGATGTGGCTGGGCAAAGCGCAGCGGATTTCGACAACCCGAACAATGCGCCCGTCATCGATCCCTCCGGTGAGGGAACGATCTCCCCGGAGGGCGCCTCCGGAGTTCCCGCGGGTGGCGAGGAAGCCGGGGAACCCGCGGGCGGAAACACGAATGAGTAAGACGAAGGACGGCGAATCTGTGGAGCAGCGCATATCTGTGGAGCAGCGCACGGACGGGGCGCGGGAGCGCCAAGGCGCCGGCAGCAGTGGCTGGGTGCTGGCGGAATCCGCGGTGACGCCCGAGATACTGACTGACGTGGCCCGTAACGCCACGGAGCTGCGAGAAGGGGATCGCGAGATACTCGCCCAGCAGCTCGATCGCCTTCCGCGCGGTCTCGTCGGCGTCGGCGCCCGCTGCGCCTGTGGCAAACCTGCTGTCACGGTCACGCTTCCGCGCCTTCCCGAAGGCTCTCCTTTCCCCACGGTCTTCTACCTCAGCTTGCCTTACCTCGTGCGCGAGGCCTCCCGCCTGGAGGCCAACGGAGTCATGGGGGAGTTCAACGAGCAGTTGGCACACGATGACGACCTCCGCGCGGCTTATCGCAGTGCGCACGAATCGTACGTGGAACGGCGGGGCATACTCGGCGATGTCCCCGAGATCGCAGGTATCAGCGCTGGTGGTATGCCCAATCGGGTGAAATGCCTGCATGCCCTCGTCGGCTACTCGATCAGTGCGGGTCCGGGGGTGTGCCCCATCGGGGACATCGCCCTCGATATGATCGGCTGGGATCCCGCGGTGTGCCGCTGCGGGCAGTCCTGACAAGCTCGGCGCGAATCGCACAAGAAACACCTACCTGGTGTCGGATCTCTATGACAGGGTGGACCCGTGAGAGTTGCTGGAATTGACTGCGGAACGAATTCGATCCGCCTACTGATCGCTGACGTACCTGGGCGGGACGGTGCGCTCGACGACGTCGTCCGCCTGATGAACGTGGTGAGGCTGGGCCAGGGGGTCGATCGTACCGGCCAGTTCGCTCCCGATGCCCTGGCTCGTACGCTGGCCATGACCGAGGAGTATGCGGCGCTCTGCAAGCTGCACGGCGTCGAATCCATTCGGTTCGCGGCGACTTCCGCCACGCGGGATGCCAGTAACCGGGACGAGTTCCTGCAGGGAGTGCGCGACCTCCTGGGCGTTCCGGTACAGGTCCTCACCGGGGACGAGGAGGCGAGTACCAGCTTCGCGGGCGCGTCGTCCGTTATGGCCAAGGATGGTCCGTCGCCGATCATCGCGGTGGATTTGGGAGGCGGGTCGACGGAGCTGGTCCTGGGGGATATCGATTCGGGCGTGATATCCGAGTTCTCGATGAACGTCGGGTGCGTGCGCATGCATGAACGCCATCTGTCCTCCGATCCCGCCACCCCCGAGCAGATAGCTGCGGCGAGGGCCGACGTCAATGCCGCCCTCGACGAGGCCGAGGAGCATATCGATTTCGGGTCGACGGAGGGGCTCGTCGGCCTGGCGGGAACAATCACCACTTTGACTGCGCGAGCCATCGGATTGAAGGAGTACGACGCTGCGCGCATCCACGGAACGTCTTTGACTCCCGCGCGGGTCACGGAGAACTGCGAGTGGTTCATCCACTCCAGGAAGGCCGAACGGGATGCTCTGGGCTTCATGCACCCGGGCCGGTCTGACGTCATGTCCGCCGGCACCCTGGTGTGGGAGGAAGTCGTCAAGCGCGTCGCCCAGCGTATGAGCGAACGCGGGAAGTCGCTGGATTCCGTGGTCACGTCGGAACATGACATATTGGACGGCATGGCGCTGTGGGCCGCGAGCGAGCCACAGCGCCCCGACTGGGCCTAGTCTTTTCGACGACGACGACGCCGCCGGCCGGCTACGGCGTTGTGGAACCAAGCGCGGGCGATATGGCCGGGCGTGGGCATCGGCTGACCCGGGCCGCGCCCGCGGAGGTCAGTTTACGATTTGACGTGAGATCACATCGGATGAGTTGAAGATGAGGACCTCACGATCGTCGGTGAGCACCCGAATGAACCCGGCTTCGGCCTTGAGCACGTGACCGTGTAGAGTCTCCTCCACCGTCACGATCTCTTCCCGGGACATCCACGGCGTCTCCACGGCGATAGCCAGAAATAGGAGGGCTCCGACGGCGAGTAACCCGATCCTTCTGAGCAGCTCCATCATTGCTTTGTGGCCGATGCCCCTGCGCCAGAACAGTCGCAGTATGACCACGACGCTCACCGTGCCCAGGATCAGGAGAACGAACCAGGCTTTCTGGAAACTCACAATCCAGGTGAATGCCGCGACAGCTAGAGCGGCGGGAAACAGCAGGAGAGAGAACGACCACGTCTTACGGGGAATGACGGGCCATACCAGCTCGACGATGGACAGTGAGAATAGCACGGCCAACAGTGCCCCGGCCAACATCGGCTCCGCGAACAGGGTACCGAAAACGATCGGTAGAGCATCGTTGAAATCAGAAGTCTCGGCCACGGCGAAAGCTGTTGACCAGTTCCAATCCGACACGGCGAGCATCCGAAGGAGGAGGAACAAGGTGGCGACCCCCGCGGTTGTGCCCCACCTGAAGCCCCGGCGGCTCGTGGATGTGTCGGAGTCCGGATCGGCTGAATCCTGCTCTGCCGCAGTCACTGCGCTGGCTGGGAGGCCGAGGGGTGGAAGAGGCTCGCCGACGCTCGAGATGCGGATATGGCAAGGGTGGGGCGGACATTTACGTCTCGCTGTATGTTGTCTGCTGCCAACTGTGCCTCCCAGTGTCGGTTCGTCCGTGGCCAGGTGGCCGCCTACTCCAACCGTACTACGAGGTGCGCCTCGCGGTGTGGGATCCCGAGGCATCGTTCATACGAGCAGCTTCTCGAGGCGATGCGTTCGAGGCTGCTGGCCGAACCACATCATTGCGGGAGGACGACGACGTCGTCGACAAACTGAGTCGGTTACTCGCCGATCTCCCGCAGCCGGGAGGCCTGACGGAGGCGCAGGGTGATCGCTCCGAGGATCACCGAGAGCAGGGAGCCGAGAATCACGGCGACGCGGGCGTGCGCCTCGTGCGGATCGAGCGGGGAGAAGGAGAGCTGGGCGATGAGCAGCGAAACCGTGAAGCCGATACCTGCGACGAGGGAGATGGGAACGATATCTGCAATGGAGATATCCTCCTCCAACTTGAGCTTGAAGATGCGGACGAGTATCCATACGCCTCCGGATATGCCGAGCAGCTTGCCGAACGGTAGGCCGAGGTAGATGCCAATCGCGACCGGATCGCCGAGCATTCCGAGGAAGCCGCCGGAATCGATGATGTTGACGCCGGCCGCGAAGAAGGCGAAGACGGGAACGACGAAACCCGCGCTATAGAAATCCATCTTGTGGGCGAGGCGGTGAGCCACGCTTTCCTTTTCTCCACTGGCGGCGCGGGCCGGGACCATCATGCCGAGCGCCACGCCCGCGATGGTGGCGTGAATGCCGGAGCCATGCATGAAGTACCAGGCTAGGATGCCCACAGGCCACAGCAGCCACCATTTGATGATGCGCTTCTTGGTGAGGAAGCCGAACAGAAGAATGCATGCGATCGAGATGGCCAGCCACAGGAAATCGATGCCGCTGGAGAAGAAGATGGCGATGACGATGATTCCGCCGAGGTCGTCGGCGACGGCGAGGGTCATGAGGAAGGTTCGTGCGGCGGCGGGCAGCCCCTTGCCGAAGATACTGAGGACTGCCAGTGCGAAGGCGATGTCCGTCGCCACCGGGATGGCCCACCCTCCGTACTCGGCCGAACCGGTGATGAGCTGAACGACGACGTAGACGCCGATCGGCCCGGCCATGCCGCAAACGGCCGCGATAATGGGAACGGCGGCCTTTCGAGGATCGTGCAGTGAACCCGTGGTGAACTCCTGCTTGAGCTCCAACCCCACCACGAAGAAGAACAGCGTCAGAAGGCCGTCCGCTGCCCAGTCCGCGATCGTGAGGTCGAGGTGGAGAGCATGCGGGCCGACCACGGTATTGGCGATCGTGAAATAGGATTCGCGTACCGGGGAGTTCGCCCAGAACAGGGCGATGAGCGCGCCGACGACCAGAAGCATTCCCGCGAAGGATTCGTTCTGGAGAGCCCTGCGGTAACGTCCGATCAGCTTCATACTGCCTGCCATTTCTACACGTGTGATCGCCATGCGTCAGATGGTGGGATTTCGGACGCATCACCGGTAATTATAACCGGGGCGGATGCGTCGGATCGGAGACGATCAAGGATGGAGAAACACGAGGTTCTCTTCGGCGCGCTGCGTTTCAACTGCCGATTCGTTTCCTTGAGAAACGGTGTTCTAGAATGAATGCTGGCCTGGCTGGAAAGACTGGCGTTTCCGGCAAGGCTGGTGATGCCGGTGTTTCCGGTGGTTTCGGCCAAACTGGCGATGCTCGTAGTACTGGCACCTCCGGTAAGGCCAATGGAATCCGATGCACCGCCCCCATAGCCCAATCGGCAGAGGCAGCCGACTTAAAATCGGCCCAGTGTGGGTTCGAGTCCCACTGGGGGCACAAGCGATTGAGGCGAGAGAAGTAGGAGCTTGCTCGTACTTCCGAGCCGATTGAGTTTGTCGAATGGTGCGACGGGGTTTCAACCCTGTCGCACCAGGAGCACCGACGGCACAAGGCTCGAATCTTGGCCCTTGGAAACAAGGACTGGGGTTCGGGCCTTGTCTCTATTCTCCGCCCGGGCGAGGGTGCGATCGGCCAAGCCCCGGACGAGGGCTGCCCCGGACGGATCGCAGTACTGGTCGAGCGGATGGACATCCGCATCGGGATCTTGCGTCATGCGAGCATCTTCCCATGGCCGCGCAGGACCAGTGGCGAGACTTCGCGTCGGTCCACGCTCTGGGCTCCTCTAGGTTGTGGAGCGCGTGGGTCGCGGGTCGCTTCCGCCGAATGCCGCCACCCGGTCCCAGAACCAGTCGGCAAGGCTCGGTGCGACTTCCACGTCACTGGTCCCCGCAGGCCCGCGACGGTACAGACACCCTCGTGGTCCCTCGATGAGGTAGGTGCCGTTATCGTCCGTGAGCACCTGCTTGTAGTAGGAGCCGTCGGCATCCCAATTCGGGTAGAGTTCCGGATCTCGTTCGATAGCCGCATCCATCTTCGCGACCTCCGCATTCGTCATCAGGCGAAATGCTTCTATCGTTCCCCATAATCCTCCGGTGCCCGGGTCTTGGCCATCGTGCCAGGCCAGGATCTCCGACGTACCGGAGATGACGTCCATCCCCTGATCCAGCGGTGGATGCAGTGTGCGTCGCAGTTCGTCCGGCAAGAGGGGCTCCAGCGCTGCCAACGCCGAACCGAGGTCTGTCCCTGTCTCCTGGGCACGGAACCGCAGCCACATCATCTCCATGAAGCCTTCCTTGCGGAGCACGTCGACGAGGGCCTCCTTCGAGATGTCCACGGTTGCCGCGCCCTTTTCGAGAACCGCCTTCACCTCCCGTACTGTTGCCAGCGTGCCCGCGGCGAGCTCATCGGTCGGGTCGATGCGGAGCATGCGCAACAACAGCTGCTCGGCTTCGTCGAAGCGGTATTCGGCCAGGTTGGCATATGCGAGAGGCGTCGCCAAGTGCTCGTTCGAGGGGTCGGCTCTGATGGCTTTCTCCGCCGCCTCAATGAATTCTGCCGGGGGAGCGAAGCTCATCAGCAGCAGTACGGCGTGCAGGGCGAGTGCCTCGGGCAACGAGTCGACATCGGTGCGCGCGCACATCGCGACTGCCTCCTCCATCTGCTGCCAGCCGCCTTCGAGATCGCCAGCGAAGGCCATGGCATATCCGAACTGGAAATGGTCGTGCCAATTCTCCGGATCTTTCCGCAGAACCGCATCTGCCCACCGCAGAGCCTCGCCGAAGTCGCGTGCGGCGATCTCCAGATCCCGCAGATCCCGCAGGGCGTTCAGAAGTTGCCGGTCGTTCCGGCCCACGAGATCGTGCAGGATACGGCGAGCCTCGGCGAGATCGCCGAGCGCTTCGTGATGCTGCGCGAGCAGGATGCGCATGCCGCTGCGCTCCGGGCGGGCTGCCAGGACGCGCTGGGCGAGCCTGGGAATCTCCGGATGGGTGGGCTGTGCCTCATACAGCTCCCAGGCGAGGTCCGCGTCGTGCTCAACCGGATCGAACTCGGCCGTGCTCATCGCATGCCGCGCTTCACACGATAGGAGCGCAGCTGGGCGAAGGTGCCGTCGTCGACCCCGTATTCGAGGACCGGGGCGACCTGATCGAACCAAGACGTCGTCGACGGGGTGATCGTGGCCGCGATTGCGAGCAGCGATTCCGTCGTCACCGGTAGGATCCGCGCTGCCTCCATGGAAGCCGTGAGGGACTGCTGGAGCGCCGCTTTGGCGGCGTGGGCGATGTCTGCGCCGGAGAAACCCTCGGTCGTGGCGGCGACGGCGGCGACGTCGACCTCAGCGGGCTTGCCTTCGAGCTCGCCTTGCAGGATGGCTGCGCGGGCGACGGTGTCAGGCGGGAGCACGAGTACCGTCTTGTCGATGCGACCGGGGCGGCGCAGGGCGGGATCGATGTCCCAGGGGCGGTTGGTCGCGGCCAAGAAGTAGACTCCTTCGTTGTGGCTCGTGACGCCGTCGAGTTCCTCCAAGAGCTGCGTCACGATCGTGCGCATCGCTTCCGACCCGCCGCTTCCCGAGGTGCGCCGACCGCCAAGCGCGTCGAACTCGTCGAAGAAGATCACGCAGGGAGCGGCGGCCCGCGCGTCGCGGAACACGCTCTGAATCGCCTTCTCACTATCTCCGAGCCATTTGCTCAACAGATCCGCGAGCGTCACATGGATGAAGGAGGCGCCTAAGTCGCCCGCGATCGCCTTGGCGATGAAGGTCTTTCCGCATCCGGGCGGTCCGTACATCAGCAGGGACCCACCTGGCTTCTGACCGAATGCGGCGGCGAGTTCCGGATTGCGCAGCGGCGCGAGGAAAGTGGAATCGAGGTGCTGCTTGACCTCCGACAGGCCGGCGACATCGGCGAGGGTGATCGCTGGGCGTTCGGTGTCCCACATCCCGCTGGCCGAGGCCGTGTCTGTGTTCTCATCGTCATCGTCATGTAAGGATGCCGAGGGAACCAGCGGGTGCTCGGGAGCCGTTGTAGGAGGCGTGGGGGAAGTCGAGGGCTCGGAGGCCTTCGTGGCGGGACCACCGCGAAGCCTGGCCGCCATGACCCGTGCTCTCAGCACGCGTACGCGAGCAGGTTCGCCGCCGGCCGCCTCGAACTCCGTCAGCTCGCGGGCGGCGCGATCCGGATCCTTCTGCAACAGCAGGGTGATGAAGTCCTCCCGCAGTGCCAGGTTCTGCGGGTCTGCCTTCACTTCGTTCTCGATCACATCGAGGAAGTCTTCGTCTTCTGTCATTGCGTCACTCCCTTACTTTTCTGCACCAAGTGTGGCAGACACAGGACGGGCATATCGGGAGGGCTCCGTGCACGAGACGATCGCCGGCGAACGCTGCGGAGCGATCGCGAGAAGAAGCGCAATCCACTGGCTGCTCGCGCCAATTGGATACTTGCTCTGGCCCCATGCAAGAGACATGGGTAGACTGGTTGCCGCCTACGCGAGCGCTCCTGTGTATCTTCGTAGCGGAGGCCTTTGCAGAGCGCACGTCAACCGTCACACGTGCGTAGGAGGCCCACAGTGCCCGTCTGGATCATCTCGTCAGCTGCATCGGCCTGGGGGCTGGTGATGGCGCTCGCCCCCATTCTTCAAATCAAGCGCATGGTCAGGCAGGGCTCCTCCCGTGACGTCTCTCTGGGGTATTTCTCCCTGCTGATCCCGGGATTCCTGCTGTGGGTGGCCCATGGCTACGCCACAGCGGACGCCTTCCTGATCGTTCCCAACGCCCTCGCCGCCTTGACAGCCGCCGCGCTGATCGGCGTTGCCGTGTGGTTGCGCCGCAATCCTCGTCCCGAAGAAGGCCTGCCACCGCCTGAGTCGAGAATGTCCCGATAGCGCCAGTTCCCCGCGCGGCATGTTCGATCCGCGCGAACGTGCATGGCTGAGCGATTAGTCGGCGTCGCTCCTTTCTGAGACGAGCCACGTTCCGGTGGTTTCATTTTGGGCGGATGCCGCGAGTGCGCACGCGAAGTCGGTGTATCCGATTGACCGGGTGGTGAACGCGGTTTCGTCACCACCCGGCGGTAGCATCGAAAATGAGCCGTGGCGCGGCCTCTCTGGAATGAATGCCGGAGGAGGGACCAGATAGGCCCAGCGATCCCCAGCCTGCCCTGATTCCAGGTAGTCGCGCAGGTGCGCGTGCGCGATGCCACGCGGCAACGTACGGGCCGGGAACGTGGGATGCTGCCAGAAACGTGTGCCGTTCGGCAGTCGCAGGGAACCCGCGCCCCCGACGGTGACGATGAGCGGGTCTGGCTCCCTATCGGCAGCGGCGTTCAGCAGGCGCAGATGGATGCCGATGAGGGCGGCGGGGGCGATGTCCTCGCGCAATCGGATGGCATTGACGATAACGTCCACCCCATCGACCGCCCGGCGCAGAGTGGCGGCGTCCTCCAACGTGAGAACGACGTGCGTGAGCCCGCACGAGGAACGGGGCAGGCGGACGACGTCGTCGTACCTACGCAGTGCCGCCACCGCATCGACGTCCGGTGGCAGTTCGCCGAGAAGCGCTGAACCTGTTCGTCCGGTGGCGCCAAGGATCAGTATGCGCATCAGTGGGATTCTCCTTCGTTCCGCTGTGGTGCTGGCACACGGCCAAGCCTTCGGAAGAATGCCATCGAGACGACGGCAAGGGATAGCAGGCAGGCGAGGGCGATCATGAGTACCGAGAAATCGAGACGGAGGGCCGCGGTAAGCGGGCCGATGCTGGCGCCGAGGAATAGGAAGAATCCGTTCAGCGCCATGCCGCCTGCTCGATGGGGAGCGGCGGTCTCGCCGAAAAGGGTGATCATCGATGGCACTGCGAGGGCGACACCCGTGACGAATACGAGACTGGCGAGCGCAATTCCGGCGACGCTGCCCGCGAGCAGCGACTCTAGGGCCAGGCCCGCCGCGGCCAGTCCGAATCCCGCGATGGCGACGCCGGGCATGGAGATGCGCCGGGAGACGGGTCCGACGAACAGGGAGGCGAACATGCCCGGCAATCCGATCAGCCGCAGCCAGATCACATCGGAGGGCTCCAGCCCAAGGTCTCCCAGATGTGGGCCAAGGGCCGTGTACATCGCCGTGAAGGACAGCAGAAGTGTGAGATGAGCGAATGCGAGCAATGCCATCGGGAGCTTCGTGATGAGGCGTGCGGTTTCGGCAAAGCGCTGGCCCAGCCCGCTTGGGGTTGCGGGGTGGGAGGGACCGGGTTCGACGACGACGAATGCGATCGCCAGTAGGCAGAGGGCCAGGAGGGCCGCGCTGACGAGAAACACCGACGGCCATCCCGCGCTCAGTGCCAGGGCCTGAGCTCCCACTTGGCCCGCGATACCTGCAACCAGGAATGCGGTGGACATCGCTCCTATCGCCGTGGGGCGGAGCCGGGGGCGCACCGCCTCACTCAGATAGGCGAGCGCCACCGGCGCGTAACTCGCGGCCGTCAGGCCTTGCAGGCCCCGCCATACTCCCAGGAGTGGCAATGAGCTCGCGAAGGCGCAGCCGATCGTCGTCGCCACGAGGCCGAGCATGCCCGTGATCAGGACCTTCTTTCTCCCCACATGGTCTGAGATCGGACCCCAGAGCAGAAAACCAGCCGCGTAGCAGAGGCTGAACATCGTGGAGAGGGCGAAGGTGGCGTCCGCCTCGAACTCGGCGCTTATAGCGGAAGCGAGAGGGATGGCCGCGTACAGCTGCATGAGAACGAACAGTGCCGTGGTAACGAGCAGCGCTATTGCGGGGGAGGTTGCGGGAAACCGGGTGGCCGCGGTGTGCCGGGGCGGCGATGGTGGTGTGCGGGTGGGGAGCGGAGACATGGAAACCTCATTTCCAACTAAAGCGTTGGAAATGACTGTAGTACAGTGAGAGCAGTATTCCAACTCGTTCGTTGGAATTGTTGATTCGGTTGCGAAGGGTCACGCAGAGACCTCAGCTGGGCTGTGGTCGCGCGTCCGGCGTCGAGAAAGGGAGTGGCGATGGCATGGGATACAGAAGGAACGAAGCGGAAGATCCTCGAGGCCGCGGCGAGTGAGTTCGCCGCGTTCGGTCCCGACGGGACGACCGTGGACAGGATCGCCATGCGCGCGGGGGTCAACAAGGAACGAATCTATTCCTATTTCGGAGGCAAACGAGAGGTGTTCTCCCGGGTTCTGCGGGAGGAACTCGCCAAGGTCGCACAGGCGGTACCCGCCACGTCGTTCGCACGCGAGGACGTGGGGGAGTACGCGGGCAAGGTCTACGATTACCATCGCGAGCACCCCGAACTGACCCGGTTGCTTCGCTGGGAGGGTCTCGCCTTCGATTCGGAAGTGCCGGATGAGGAACAGCGCCGCGAGTACTACGGCTACAAGAGCGACGCCGTTGCCGATGGTCAAGCACATGGGGCCGTCACCGCGGACATCGATTCCGGCCATCTCGTCTTCCTCGTCCTTGCGCTCGCGGGCTGGTGGTCCGCGGTCCCGCAAGTTGCCCGGATGCTCACCGGGCCCGCGGACGAAGCGGAGCACGCGCGCCGCCGCGCTGCCGTCGTCCTCGCGGCACGGCGGTTGTGCCAGCCGTAGCGATGTCGCGGCCTACTTTTTGTTGGCCGGTATTTCGAGGTGGTCTCGCTTTTTCGGGGCGTGCACAAAACCGGTAAAACGGGCTTTTTCGAGCTTGTGAGGCTCTATCTTCCCGAATAGGGAAAGATATGTACGCGCGGGGCTGGGCTGCTCGTCCGGTACGGCTCATCCTTCAGACGCCGGCCTCTCGTGCACGAGAATCGCCTTGCCGACCGTGGTTCCATCACGCAGTGCGCTGAGGATCCGCGGCGCCTCCTGTATCGGCGCCGTCTCGCCGATATGGATGATGACGTCGCCGCTCGCCACCAGTGAGAGCACCCTGCGCAGATACTTTCCAACGAGCTGCGGATCGGATGCGGCAAGGGCCCCAAGATTGAAGCCGAGGACGCCGATCCCGTTGATCCACAATTCGGTGCTGCTGATGAGCTGATCTCCCTCCTGCGCGGCGTCGCCCACCGCGAGCAACCTGCCGCCCAACCGTAGAAGTGACAGGCTGGTTTGGCGTCCCGCTCCGCCAACGGGGTCGACGATGACGTCGAACTGTCCTGCTACGGCTTCGGGCAGATCCCCGCGCAGCCACACCTCGTCGTAGCCCAGCTTGAGCGCGGCGTCCCGTTTCTTCGGAGATCCCACGATTCCGACGGTGCGTGCCGCGCCGAGCAGGCGCGCTATCTGCCCGAACTGCGATCCAAGCCCGCCCGCCGCGGCGTGGACGAGCACCTCCTCGCCTGGCGACAGATGGGCGATTCGCTCCAGCGCGATGAGGGCCGTGGTGGTGTTGGACGGTACCGCCGCTGCGAGGGCGGGGTCCATTCCGGCGGGCAGTGGCGCCACCAGCCCCGCGTTCGTCACCGCCACCTGCCCGTATGCGCCGCCCAGATTGATGGTGAGTGCGGCGACCTTGGCCCCCGGTTCTATCTCATCGACACCGGGACCGATGGAGCGGATTGTCCCCGAGGCTTCGATGCCGGGGATCGAGGGTAGCGATACGGAACCGAAACCCTCGGCAAAGAGAGCTTCGACGTAGTTCGCCCCGGCGAATTCGATGTTCAGGGACACGTGCCCGGCCGGCGGTTCGGGGGCGGGAAGCTCCTCGTAGCTCATTGCTTGTGGGCCGTCGTAGCCGGTGATCTGCATGGCCTTCATCGAGCGTCTCCAATATCAGTTGCCTGTTAATTATCAGTAGTCTTATAGTTTGTATCAGGAACCTTATATGGAGAAAGTGAACATGGCAAACGCTCAAGCGGCGCCGCGCCGCAGAATTGGATCGCAGGGCCCGGCGGTGACCGCCATAGGGTTGGGATGCATGGGGATGAGCTGGGGATATGCGGAAGGCTCTCGCGATGACGAAGCCTCCGTCCGGGTTGTCCGCCAGGCCATCGACGAGGGTGTCACGCTGTTCGATACCGCCCGCATCTACGGCGACGGACACAACGAGCGTCTCTTGGGTCGCGCCATCGAAGGCCGGCGCGATGTCGTCATCGCCAGTAAAGGCGGCCTGGTCGTGGACGACCTGGAGCATCGCCGCATGCATCGTGACGGGTGGCCGAGCACCCTGCGGCGGCAGGTTGAGGAGAGTCTGACCAACCTCGGGGTCGAACGCATCGATCTGTACTATCTCCATCGAGTCGATGAACGCGTACCCCTGGAGGAGAGTTGGGGTGAGCTTGCCGCCCTCGTGAAGGAGGGGAAGATCGCAGAGATCGGTCTCTCGGAGGTCACCGTTGCCCAGGCCGATCTGGCGCATGCGCTGCATCCCGTGGCGGCTATCCAGTCCGAGCTCTCCCTGTGGACGCGGGACCCGTTGGGGCGTGCCGCGTCAGCCTGGAGTGGGAGCACGCGAACCGACGGTTCCGAATCCGAGAGGGATGGAGGTGCCGGGGGAGGGACTGTCGCAGATGGAAACCTGGTTGCCTGGACCTGGGACCATGGCGCGGCCTTCGTGCCTTTTGCGCCTCTTGGGCGAGGCTACCTAACGGGAACCCTCACTCCGGATGCTTTCGAGTCCAACGATTTCCGGGCTTCGAACCCGCGTTTCACGGCCCGAGCATTCGCACGCAATCGCGCCATCGGCGATCGCGTCGCTGGAATCGCGGCCGCGCACGGGGCTACCTCGTCCCAGGTCGCCCTATCGTGGCTACTCGGACTCGCGGACAACATCATCCCCATTCCCGGAACCCGCAGCGGGCACCCACCTGGCGGAGAACCTTGCGGCCACGCAGCTGAGCTTGACCGCCGAGGAGCGCGCGGCTCTCGATGGCCTTCCTGCGGCATTCGGCACCCGCTACTGAATCTACTCCGGCTCGGGTTACCCCTCGGGGGAGGTGCCCGGTTCCTTCGCGGCCAGAGCGGCCGCGGCCCGCTGCAACAAGGCTCGCAGAGTCTCGCGCTCCTCGGCGCTGAACGCGTTGCCGAGGCGCTCCTCGATGGTGCGAGGAGCCTGGTCCGCCCTCAGCACGAGCTTCTGCCCGGCCGGGGTCAGCGTGGTCACGAGGACCTTCCCGTGGATGGGCGACGGCGTGCGCTCCACCAGCCGCTTGTCCGCCAGCTTGTCAACGATGGAGTTCATCGTCTGCGGGGTGACGGCTGCCGCCCGCGCCAGCTGTGCGGATGACTGTCCGGGTACATAGAACAAAGCCATCAGCACCGCGTACTGGGCGACAGTGAGTCCAAATGGACGCAATGCTTCAGCCTTCGCCGCCATCATGGCCTGTTCGGCCGCCTTGATATGGGAACCCAGTCGTGCCGCGGAGTCCTGCGCGAACTCCTGAGCGCCATGGCGGGGTTCAGGCAGGCTGAACGGCTCTTTCGTATCAGTCACCTGATAAGAATAGCCGGGTTGGCGTGCAACCGGCCACGTGCAATGGTTGGGTGTCCGCCGGACTGTCGGAGAGGTGACGGTCCGCGCGAGAGGCCACACATAGGACGCTGTCTCATGTGTGGCCTCTCGCGGCATGTGTGGCCTCTCGCGAGTAACCCCGCCAGGTAGTGAGCTTAGGCCCGGTAGAGATCCCGGATGACTCCGTAGGAGGTGGCAGCGCCGGAACGGGTGACGGTGCGGCCGGCCGCATGGGAGGCGCGCTCAGCCGCCTCAACCAGGCTGCTTCCGCCTGCGAGCTCGGAGGCGAGAACGCCGACGAAGGCGTCACCGGCGCCCGTCGTATCAACCACCTCCTCGACCTTGTCAGCGGCGATGTAGGTGCATTCTCCGCCTTCCATGACAACAGACCCCGCGGCCCCCAGCGTAACGATGACCGACCGGCACTTCTGTGCCAGCAGCTCTGCAGCGACGGTCGCCTCCTGGGCGTTGCGTGGGGGATTGACTCCGGCTACCAGGCCGGCCTCGAATTCATTGACGACGAGCGGGTCGGCCAGCTCGAGCAGCTGCGGAGAAACCTCCGCGGCCGGAGCCAGGTTGAAGACGGTGCGGATGCCCCGCTCCTCGGCGAAAAGCGCCGCCTCGCGATTGGTGTCGAAGGGGATCTCGCCTTGCAGCACCACGACGGCCGTGTCCGGCAGCTGCGCCATTTCCTGCTTCGTGTAGCCGGAATCGACTTCTCCGTTGGCACCCGCGACGACGACGATCTGGTTACCGCCCTCGTCGGAAACCAGGATGTGAGCGGTTCCCGTGGGAATCTCCTCGATATGCTGAACGCGCGAGGTGAGGACATCGTTCTCCTTCAACGTCTGAAGGAGCTGTTCGCCCGCCTCGTCACGTCCGACAGCCCCGAGGAAGACCGTCGTGACTCCGGTGGCTCCGCAGGCGCAGGCCTGATTGAGGCCCTTGCCCCCGGATAGGTGGGACAGGCTCGAGCCCAGAATGGTCTCGCCCTCCCCGGGAACCCGGGGGACCCTGACGACGATGTCCTGGTTCGCCGAGCCAACCACCAATACAGCCTTATCCATTTCTTCCTCCTTTGTGGCGCCATGCGCTGAGTATTCTCTTGGCGCGGGATCCCCGTGCCGTAAGTCGTCGGGTGAGGGCTTGCCATGGCGGCGATGGCGGCCGTGCGAGGGTTCCTCCGTTGATTCCCCCGACTCCCGCCATTACCGCTATCCCCTCGCGGAGTCAAAGAACAGGCGCCCGAAGTTCGGGGAGCAATTGCGGCTCAACCTGCGCGACGCGGTTCTCCAGAGACGCGCGGTTGATCATCGCGTCCACGACGCCCTCGTGCGCGACGCCGTAGCCGGCGGCGTAGGTGGCGATTCGAATGGATTCGTCGAGGTCGCTGCCGTAGAGCAGGTACGAGCCGAGTGCGCTGATGAAGGCATCGCAGGCGCCGGTTGTGTCGATGACGGTGACGTCGTCGGCGGGGAAGTGCGCTTCCGAGCTGGGGGTGCGCAGATAGCTTCCGTCCGCGTCCAACGTGACGATGACCGCGCCGGCCCCCTTTTCCAGCAGCGCCTCGGCCTTGCTCTCCAGGGTTCCGGCACCGGGGCACAGGTCGTCGAGCTCTTGGCGGTTGGGAACGAGGATGTCAACCAAGCCGAGCAGGGCATCGGACAATGGGCCGCAAGATGCGGGTTTGAGGATCGTGAGAGCTTTGTTCTTTCGGGCGATGCGCAGAGACTCGTAGACGGCGTCCAGCGGGATCTCGGTTTGGACCATCACGCAGTCGGCCCCGACGAAGATCGAGGATCGATCCCTTATACTTGCCGCGGTCAGGCTGCTGTTGGCCCCCGAGACCACAGAGATCATCGATTCCCCCAGCCGGTCGAGGTAGATGAAGGAGTTGCCTGTGCTTTCGTCTGGCTTGCGCTCGAGGTATGTGGTGTCCACATTCTCCCTCTCCATGGCGCGGTAGATCAGATCGCCCGAGGAATCCGCTCCGACATTGCCAATGAGTGCGGCTCGGTGCCCGAGGCGCGCTACACCTACAGCCTGGTTGACGCCCTTGCCACCCGCCTGGGATGTCGAGGCCTGAGTCTTGACCGTCGTGCCCGCCGTGGGCAGGCGTGGAACGCGGAGATAGGCGTCCAGGTGAACGCTTCCCACAACCACCACTTTGCGCTGATTCGCCTCGGGAGGCCCGGAAAAGGTGGCGGTGTTGTCCAGCTGGAATTTCTGTACGAACGAATGAAGCGATGCTTTCTTATCTTCCACGGAATTCACCAACTTCTCGCACAGGTAGGTTCCGAAGTCCGCATTGCGCATGGTGTACGTCGATATCTTGACGTTTCCGGGGTAGGCGAGCGCCTCGCGGTTGTCGTTCTTCAGTGAGATCAGTGAGACGTCATCGGGGATACGATAACGCAATGAGTTCATGAACTGGTGAAATTCCAGTGCTGTTCGGTAGTGCGAGGAGATAACGCCGGTTATGGAGTGGTCTGCGATCCGCGCGGCAAGGGAATCGTTCAGTTCGGTGAAGATCAAACGGTCGTCTATCGTCATGCCGTGCTCGAATAGGCACTTGCGGTATCCGGCCAAGAATGCGGCTGAGCGGCGGCCGGGGGTGACGAGGCACCCGATGCCTCGATGTCCCCGCGACACCAGCTCCTCTGTTATGCGATAGGCGGCGTCCTCGTAGGGAAGCAAGAGTGATTCATCCCCGCCGTAGCTTCCGATCTTGAGGATCGGCACGGCCAGGGCTTCGAGTTCCGGTTCGCCGGACAGGCTGGCGGTGGCGACCGGCTCCCAGATGATGCCGTCGACTTTGTGTTTGGACAGCGCCGCGATGTTCTTCCGTTCTTGGGTGCGGTCGGCACGGCTGTTGAATACCAGGGTTGCGTAGCCATCGGCCTGGGCCTGATGGATGATGCCTTCGAGTGTGGTGTCGAGGGAGATTGAGGAACGCAAGAGAACCCCGATGGTCCAGGTCTTCGTCTTGGCGGTGGTGGAGGCGTAAGGGGTGTAGTGATACTCCCGCACGATCCTCAGCACGCGTTCGCGCGTCTCCGCACTGATACCGGCATCCTTGCCGTTGACGATCTTGGAGATCGTTGAGGGAGAGACATCTGCAATCCGTGCTATGTCCTTGAGTTTCATGCGTCAGCTCCGGTGCTTGGGACCCAGCGGTAAACGTTCGCCGTGGCCCAAGTCACTCCTTGACACCACGATCAATATGTGTAAGGTTATCACTACGAAAGCAGTTTAGGCAAACACTTTCGTAGATACACAGGGTGGTGAGCACAGATGGGACGCATGCGGGAGAAAGCGGGTTCCATGCACTCCGACGACGTTGTCGGTTGCAGTCACGAGGAACCCGGGCACGGGGTCCGGAGTGAAGAAGGCGTGGTCACGTGAAAGAGAAGGTTGCTTTTGGAGACAGGCTGAGGTCTCCGTTCTCCACGAAGGTGGTGGTCTTGATCCCCATCGCGGTGGGGATCAACGTTATCGGTGGGATGCTGTCGTCGGTCCTCAAGCTTCCGTTGTTCCTCGACACCATCGGAACCGTCGTTATCGCTTGCTTGGCGAGCCCCTGGGTCGCCGCTCTCTGTGGTCTTTTGACCAGCATTTTCTTGGCGCTGGTGGCGAATCCGGTATTTCTGCCCTATGCCGTCGTCAGCGTGCTGTGCGGCCTGACCGTGGGCTATATGGTGCGTGCCGGATTGTTCAAGAGGATCTGGGGCGTGTGTCTGATCTGGATTGCCCTCACGCTGGTCAACGCCTTTTCTGCGGGTATTGTGACGTTCTTCGTTTTCGGCGGCGCCACCGGGGTCAATGCCACATCGTTTCTCACAGCCTCGCTGGTGGCGGCGACCCGCGAGATCTTCCTGTCCGTGATGACGTCCGCGCTTCTGGAGAACTTCATCGACAAGGGAATCTCGCTTGCCATTGCCTACGTCATCGTCCGCAAGATCCCCCGCCGTTTCATCAGCCAGTACATGGGAGCCACCAAAGCCCATAGGGCAGCTGATCCCGATGACTTTGACGACGTCGACGACGCCGAATCAAACGACGACTCCGAATGGAAATGAGAGGGTGAGCGCCTTGTCCAAGCGAAATGACAATCTCATCGAGCGGCTCAACCCGCTCGACAAGCTCGCGGCCGTTCTAACGCTCGGCATCTCCGTCATGATCTTTCCCAGCCTGTGGTTCGGCGTGGGGGCACTGGCTGTCTTGTTCGCCGTGTCACGCATTGCGCGGCTGCTGCGTCCTTTCACGGTGCTCATGCTGAGCTTCGGAACCCCCATCACGCTCATGCTCGTCTTCATCCAGGGAGGATTCTCCGATCGCAATAGGACCGTATTGGCGCAGATCGGCCCCCTCACTGTGGGCCTGGAAGGAACCCTGTATGCGCTGCGGATCATTCTGACGGTGCTGGTGTTCCTCGGCAGTTTCTACATCATGAACAAGACGACGGCACCCAGCAAGTTGGTCGCCGCCCTGTCCGCCACTGGAATGCCCGCCAAGGCAGGCTACCTCGTGCTTTCCAGTCTCAATGTGGTTCCGCAGATGCAGCGGCGCATGGGCGTCATCCGCCAGGCACAGGCGGCCCGCGGACTTTCCACCGGAGGAGGTCTGATATCCCGCATGAAGGCCTATGTGCCTTTACTCGGCCCGGTGGTCATGTCCTCGCTCTTCGACGCTCAAGAGAGAGGGATGACGCTGGAAACCAGGGGATTCGGAATCAGGGGCGCAAGGACAACGTCCTACGTCGAGGTCCGGTTCACCACGGGCGACGCCGTCGTCTGCCTCGTTCTCGCTCTGATCCTGATCGGGGCGATCCTCGCCGCGATCTTCCTGGGGAAGTAGGTGCACTCATGAACGAAGAAACAGGTGCCCTCATCGACGGAACGGCCGGTCCCGCCGTGGTTGTCGAGAATTATTCCTTCCAATACAACGAAGCCAAGCGACGCGCCGTCAGGGATCTGACCTTCACGGTGGAGAAAGGTTCCTTCGTGTGCATCGTGGGTTCCAATGGCTCCGGTAAATCCACGCTCTGCAACGCATTGGTGGGTCTTATCCCGCACTACTTCGTCGGCAAGTACGCCGGGATGATTCGCGTCGACGGCGTCGCCGTCGCCTCGTCGTCGGTGGCCGAGCTCTCCAAGACGATCGGCCTGGTCTTTCAGAATCCGTTCAACCAGCTGTCCTATACCGCTGAGACGGTGGCGGAGGAACTCGCGTTCGGGCTGGGCAACCAGGGAATCGCACGCGAGGAGATGCGCAGAAGGGTAGCAGAAGTCGCCAAGATCATGCGTATCGAGCACATTCTGGAGAAGAACCCCCTCGAGCTGTCTGGAGGGCAGGTACAGCGCGTGGCCTTCGGATCCGCCTTCATCATGGAGCCGGAGATCCTCGTCCTGGACGAGTGCACCACGCAGTTGGACCCGTTGGGCGGCGAGGAACTCATCGACATCGTCAAGCGACTCAACTCGACCGGTGTGACGGTGATCATGGTGGACCACGACATGGAGCGGGTAGCGCGCAACGCGGACAAGGTGCTGGTCCTGGACCGCGGGAGGCTGCTGGCCCAGGGCAGCCCCCGGGAGATCTTTGCGCACGCAGCTCACTGCGTGGCCGGCGTCGACGCGCCGGATTATGTGAAGGTCTCGCGGGCCCTGGCAACAGAGGGCCTGGGAACCGGAGGCATCGAGATCACAGAGGAACCGACTGTCGAACTGATCAGGAAGGCGCTGCTATGACCATCGAACTGGTCGATCTGGAGCATACCTATCCCACTGGCGATTGTGCGGTGGCTGGAGTCAGCCTGACATTCCAAGGCACGCAGCCGGTGGCGATCATCGGGCAGAATGGCGCAGGCAAGACCACCCTCGTGAAGCATTTCAATGGGATCCTGCATCCTTCGCGCGGCAGAGTGGCCGTTGACGGCGTCGCCATCGAGGAACGGCAGACCGCCCAGTGGGCGAAGACTGTCGGATACGTGTTTCAGAACCCTGATGATCAGCTCTTCTCAGAGTCCGTGCAGGCAGAGTTCGTGTTCGGACCGCGGCAGATCGGGATGGGAAAGCGTGAGATCGGCGAACGCCTCGACTATGTGGCCGAACTCGTGGGCCTGCGAGACAAGCTGGATACCCATCCCTATGACCTCACCTCCACGCAGAAGAAGTTCTGTACCATCGGCGCGGTTCTCATGATGGACCCGAAGGTCATCATCTTCGACGAACCGACCTGCGGTCAGGACGTGGCCGGAAACCGGCGGCTGGAGCGGATCGTGGCCGAACTGCAAGCCGCGGGCAAACTCTGCATCACCATCTCGCACGATATGAAGTTCGTAACCGCTAATTTCGCTCGGACCATCGTCATGAGCAGAGGGAACGTCCTGATCGACGGTCCCACTAGAGACGTGTTCGCCCACCCCGAGATTCTCAAGGAATCGTTCGTTTCGCCACCGCCGATCACGCGGGTGGCGCAGGCGGCAGGCGTGCGGGGAACACCGTTCACCGTGGAAGAACTGATCCACGGTATCCAACATGAGAGGAATCGAATACATGGCTGATGTCATTGTCCAGATCTACGGAATCCGTACCGTCGAAACCGCACGCTCTGTGGTGGGAATGGGTGCCAAGCACATCGGCGTCTCATACGGCGCCATCAAGCGCACCCCCGGCCAGTTGACGCTCGAGCAGGCGCGGGAGATCTTCGAGGGGGTCCAGCCGGAGGCGGTGAGGATCGGATTGACGGTGTCCGAGGATATCGACGAGATCGTCAGCAACATCGAGCAGGTCATGCCCGACGTCATGCATCTGTCCGGCGACATCGAGGGCATCACACCCGCACAGATCGCGGATCTCAAGAGTCGCTTCCCCGGCCTGCGGATCATGCAGCCGATCCCGGTGCTTCCCGGCGTGGCGCTCGAGGACCAGAAGGTGCTCCAGTACGTGCGCGAATATGAGGAAGTCGCCGACTTCTTCCTCATCGACACCAAGGCTCCGCAGGCTGGAGACATCGGCGCTACCGGCATGACCCATGATCTCCTCATCGATAAAGCGATCATCGACTCCACCGACGTCCCGTGCATCATCGCCGGAGGCCTCGATGCCAGCAACGTCGCCGAGGCCATCGCCATCACGAATCCGTATGGCGTCGATTCGTTCAGCCTGACGAATTACGACGACGAACGCGCCGACACCCTGGACTGCAAGGACCCGGCCAAGGTCAAGGCGTTTATACAGGCGGCCAGAGATGCGTGAGGTCCTGGTCGTCGGTGACGCCAACGTCGACATCGTGGTGCCCTACCCGGTGTTCCTCAACGAGGATCGTACCCGGGTGAAGTACCCCGAGCCCGAGATGCACGGGGGTGGAACCGCCGCGAACACAGCGATTGCACTGGCAAAACTGGCGGTCCCAACCTCCTTCATCGGCACGGTGGGCGATGATCAGTATGGTCGGTACGCCCGTCAGGTCCTACAGCTCAACGGCATCGACGTCGAAGATCTGCTCGTGGACCCGACAGTCAACACCGTGGGCGTCTTCGCATTCGTGGACGAGTACGGGGAACGCTACCTGTGGGGCTGGCCGCGGACGGAGCAGTCGTTCAAGTACCTCGATCGGTCCCGTATATCGATGGAAAGGGTGCGTCAGGCGGGATGGGTTCATTCCTCCGGTATGACCATGACCTATCCGACCTCCGCCCGCGAGACGATTCTCGCGATCTTCAAGGAGGCTCACGCGGCGGGCGTTCCCACGTCCTTCGATCTGAATTCGCGCTGCGACGACAGGGACCTCGACCCCGAGTTCAAGGCGGTGCTACTGGAGATCATCTCCTACACCACCTATCTCCTGGGGTCGGGCCCGGACGAGTTCGAGTACCTGGGCGGGGGCGGATGGCGCGAGAACGCCGTTGCCCTGGCGGCAGGCGATCGTACGGTGATCGCGCGCGACGGCGAGAGAGGCTCATCCGCGTTCTTCGCCACCGGAGAGATCTCGGTGCCCGCCTTCACCGTGGACGTCGTCGACACCATCGGTGCAGGCGATGTCTACAACGCGGGTTTCATCGCCGCGATCCTGGACGGCCGGAGCCTTGGTGATGCACTTCTGCAAGCCAACGCGATATCGGGATACTCGGTCGCCAAGAAGGGGCCCCAGAACTCACCTGATCCGGCCCAGCTCCGTGATTTCCTCGCCCATCACACGCCGGCCATGAACTCATAGTTCCTCACTACATCTATACATGAAGGAGATTCCCCGATTATGAAGAAGGTCATTCTCGACTGCGATCCCGGACACGACGATGCTTTTGCGATAATGCTGGCAGTCCAGCATCTCGATGTCCTCGGCATCACGACCATCGGCGGCAACTGCACGCTGGACAAAGTGACGACGAATGCGCTGAAGGTCCTCGAGGTCCTGGGACGCACGGATATCCCTGTTCATCCAGGCCACGAGCGACCGCTGGTGGCGCCCCTCGTCACGGCCCCGCAGTTCCATGGCGAAAGCGGCATGGACGGCCCGGTGCTGCCGGAGCCTGCCGCGAAGCCGCAGGCGAAGCACGCCGTGGATTTCATCGTTGACACCGTCATGGAGAACGACGACGTCACGCTGATCGCCACCGGTCCGCTCACCAACATTGCGGCGGCGCTCAATCGTGAGCCGCGTATCGTCGAGCGGGTTACGGAACTGGCCATCATGGGTGGTTCCGTGACGTTCGGCAATTGGACTCCCGCCGCTGAGTTCAACATCTTCGTGGATCCGGAGGCGGCCTACCGCGTCTTCAATTCCGGATTGCACGTCAAGATGGCCGGGGTCAACCTGACCAGGCAGTGCTGTTTGACGTCGGAGCACGTCAAGCACTTCCGCGAGATCGCCACTCCCGCGGCACACTTGGCCGCGGATCTGACGGATTTCTTCATCGACGCCACCGTCGGCTCGGCTGAGCTCACTGGTGCCAATATCCATGATGCGTGCGCCGTCGCATGGGTCATCGATCCCGGTCTGGTCAAGGCCGCACCCATGCATATCGATATCGAGCTCGACGGAAAGCTGACCCGCGGCATGACCGTGTGCGATTACCGCCACCTGCGCGGAGTCGAACCCGCCATCGACCTGTACCGCGAACCGCAGATGGGCTTCCGCGGCGAGGATCCCAATTCCGAGGGCGCACTGGAGCTCGACTTCCCGGGCTTCCTCGACTTGCTGTACAGCACTCTCGAGAACTACAAGTAACGAATCGAGGACGGGCGGTATGCCAGAAACGTGGAAATACAAGGCGATCCTCTGGGACTTCGACGGAACCCTTGTCTCCAGCCAAGATGACGTCTGGGCGTCTCTGGCATATGCGGCCGCACAGTTCGGTGCCGCCCTGCCGGAGGCGTACGCGGGCGATCCTCGCAATCTCGCCGATCCGATCGGTGCCATCTTCCGCCACACGGTTCCCTTCCCAGGGGAGCGGAATGAAAGGCAATTCGAGGACCTGGTGGCCGCGCACTATCGCCATCTGAGTGACTACGCAGCCACGGAGCTCTACCCCGGCGTGCGTCGGCTCCTCGAAGAGCTTCGCCACGATGGAGTTCCCAGCCACATCGTGACCGTGAAACCGAAGGAAGCGCTGGTGAGGATCTTGGACGTCAAAGGTTGGGGAGACCTCTTCTCGGGATGGGATACACCCGACCGTGACGCTGGGGAAAAGCGGAGCAAGGCCTTGATGGTGGCCGAAGCCCTTGATCGCTATCGGGTCTCTGCCAGGGAGTGTGTCCTGGTGGGGGACAGCTGGAGCGACGGCGAGGCCGCCCATGCGAATGGAATCGACTTCGTTGCTGCAACGTACGGGGATGGCGATACGGATCGGCTGCTACGGCAGCGATGGACCGGGCAGGTCGGCCATACGGCTGAACTCCGGGATCACCTCCTGGAAAGGATATGACATGTTGGAAGATTTCACCCTGTGCATTTCGACGAAGTTCATCTTCGGCAGGGACGCTCAGCACCGCGTGGGCACAGAACTGAGTAGCGCTGGAATCCGGAAGGTGCTCATTCACCACGACGGCGGCGCCTACCTGAGTGCGACGGGCCTGCTTCCTTCGCTGAAGCAGGATCTGGAGAACGCGGGCATCTCGTACGTGGAACTGGGCGGGGTGCGCCCCAACCCGCGTCTGACCCTGGTCCGCGAGGGAATCGCTCTGGCGCGCAGCGAGGGCGTGGACGCCGTCGTCGCCGTGGGTGGAGGAAGCGTCATCGATTCCTCCAAGGCGATCGGACTCGGTGCCGTTGCCGAATGCGACGTGTGGGACCTGTTCACGGGAGCTCAGGCTCCCGCACGGACGCTGCCCGTCGCCGCCATCGTCACCAACCCCGCGAGCGGGAGCGAGTCCAGCCAGGTCGTCGTCGTCAACAATGCGGAGGAGAGCAGCAAGCTGTTGATCAGCGATCCGGTGTGCCGCCCGGCTTTCGCTTTCATGAACCCGGAACTGACAGTGTCCCTACCGGCTTTCCCTACGGCGTGCGGAATCGTGGACATGTTCTCCCATGTCTGCGAACGCTACTTCGCGCCCGACACGGACTTCGGGGTCATCGACTCCATGGCGGAGGGGGCGTTGCGCGCGCTCGTCGCGGTGGCCCCGTTGCTCATGAACGACCTGACGAACTACGGCTACCGCGCCCAGATCATGTGGACCGGGACCATCGCCCAGAACAACACCCTGGGCGTGGGCCGCGAGCAGGACTGGGCGACTCACGCCCTCGGGAACGAGCTGAGCGCGCTGTACGACACTCCGCATGGTGCGACGCTCTCCATCGTGATGGGCGCGTGGATGGAAGCGGCTTGCGCCGACAATCCGGAACGATTCGCGCGATTCGGGCGGGAGGTCTTCGGGGTATCCGACGACGGTGATGCGCTGGACGTGGCCCGACGCGGAATCGAGGCCACCGTGGCGTTCTTCGAATCATTGGGTATGCCGACGTCGTTCGCCGATATGGACATCCCCAGCGACGGCGTGGAGACGATGCTGGACAATATCGAGTTCTTCGGACCGGACGAGGCAATCGGCAGCATCTCGCGCCTGGGAAGGGAGGAATGCCGGTGGATCTATACCCGGTCCTTCTGACCCGTCCGCCCCGCGGAGTATATGCGCGCCCCGCGGCGGCTCCTCAGAAGAACTCAACACCAACTCTCATGAAACACCCAACACCTCCATGCGACAGAAAAGGAAAATCACATGGCTAACGCAGAAAACACGGAAAAGGTGAAAGGCGTACCGATTCCCGCCGAAGGGACTCCGGAGTTCGCCCGCCTCAACAAAATGGCGAAGGTCGCCGTTCCGATCGTGCTCGTGATCTTCACATTGGGCGTGCTCATGCAGCAGGCCTTCGGCATGATCTTCGTCAATATCGGCAACGATCTGGGACAGCCGCATCTGGCCTCCCTCATCACTTCCCTACCGGGTATCACGTTGGGAATCGTCTGCGTGATCTACGGTTCGCTAGGCGATTTCATCTCTCTGAAGAAGATGATGATCCTGGGTACCCTACTCTTTGTGATCGGATCGATCGTGGGCTTCGCGCTTGGCGGCCTGGGAGTCTGGTGGGT
Organism: Actinomycetaceae bacterium L2_0104; assembly: GCA_047501485.1. Classification (GTDB taxonomy): domain Bacteria; phylum Actinomycetota; class Actinomycetes; order Actinomycetales; family Actinomycetaceae; genus Ancrocorticia. The sequence goes on from JAZDRN010000001.1 coordinate 173,583, forward strand.
GGTCATCGGACGTGTGATCCAGACTGCCGGCTGGCAGGTCTCGGGCTCCATCTTCCTGGTGCTGGTCTCCAAGTACATCACCAAGCGCAACCGCGTGATCTACTACGGCATCTTCGTGGCTGTGTTCCGCTTCGCAGCCGCGGCGGGTGTTCTTATGGCCGGTTACGTCTCGCGCATCGACTGGCGCTGGATGTTCTTGCTGCCGGTCATCTGCCTCTTCTTCATCCCGACCCTGGCGAAGAACCTTCCGGATGAGCGCGTCGAGGGCTCACGGGTCGATTGGATCGGTTTCCTGCTCATCGGCGCATTGGCTGGTGCCATCACGATGTACTTCACGGGCATGAACTGGGTGTGGCTGGCTGCAGCCGCGGTGGCGCTCGTTGCGTTCATCGTCTACATCTCCAAGGCCAAGGATCCGTTCATGACGCCCGCGTTCTTCAAGAACCGCGCGTTCGTCATGGTCATGGTGGTCATCTTCGTCGGGTACTTCTTCAGCTACACCCTCAACGCCGGGATCAACGCCATCGGCCTGGACCTCTTCGGCATGGACTCGGCGGAAGTCTCAAACTACCTGGTCTGGTCGATTCTCCTGGCCGCGGTTCTGGGCTTCGTGTCCGGTCTCATCATTCGCAAGATCGGCCGTTCGGCCTCCATCATCATGGCGCTCGCGTGTATGGGGCTCGGCCTCATAGCCGTGGCCGTGCTCATCCCGCACGGACCGGTCCTGGCACTCGCCATCGCTCCCTGCATCTACTACTTCGGCACCTCGTTCTTCTACTCGCCGATCGTCGACAGCGCGACGCTGACGGTGGAGCCAGAGGAGTCCGGCCGTGTGCTCGGCTTCAACGATCTGATTCAGGCGGTGACGGGTTCGATCGGCGTCGCCGTGTTCGGCCAGATGATGGCCTCAGGCTCGATGAGCGGTGGAAGCCTCTTCGGTACCGAGCCCGGTGCGGCATCGACCTATGCGAATGTGTTCTTCATCGGCGGCATCATCGTGCTGGCGGGCATGGTCATCTGGATCGCATCCAAGAAGATGATCTACAGGAATTCCCGTATGGACGATGAGTCCGATGCCGCCAAGGCAGAGAAGGCAGACGTCGAGGCGTAGGCTTCTCGGTTACTTGGCAGGTGGAATAGACGATCCGCAGCATCGAGAGCGGCCGCACCCGGATGCGGCCGCTCTCTCGTGTGGGGCTGGGGAGCGTGGAGTTGGAGGGAGGAGCTGAAGGGCGTCGAGCTGGAGGGCGCCGTCGAAATGCGCGCTGCGTGAACTTCCTATCCACTGGGCCCTTCGGCTCCTGACTGATCGCCGAGAGTCGGCCTAGACTGGAATGACTCGTCTATCGATCCATGAGCTGTGGATGATCTGCCACCCAAGATTTGGCGCAGCGTGCATTGAGAAATCTGACCAGACGCTCCAATAAAACCATCGGGGAGAACTCATGAAGATTCGCACATCTGCCGCATTGCTTCTGGCTGCCGGACTCGCCCTGGCCGGCTGCTCGGACAACTCGACGCCGAACGAGGGGGCGAGCTCCAGTCCCGCGACCAGTTCCAGCAACTCCAGCGAAGTCGAATTCAATGACGCGGACACCATGTTCGCCACCATGATGATCCCGCATCACGAACAGGCCATCGAGATGTCGGACATGGTGTTGGAAAAGGACGATATCGACGGCGACGTTCGCAAGCTCGCGGAGGAGATCAAGGACGCCCAGGGGCCGGAGATCGAACAGCTGCAGGAATGGCTCGACGATTGGGGAGTCGAGCAAGATGGCGAGACATCGGGTCACGAGGATCATGGCGACGGCATGATGTCCGACGAGGACATGGCCGCCTTGGAGTCCGCGTCAGGACAAGAGGCCTCCCGCCTCTTCCTCGAGCAGATGATCGCTCACCACGAAGGGGCAGTGGAGATGGCCCAGACCGAGGTTGCCGAGGGACAGAACGCCGACGCCGTGATCCTCGCCCAGCAGATCGTCAACGCCCAGACCGATGAGATTCAGCAGATGCACGACCTGCTCGACAGCATTGAGTAGGAAAGCGAGGCATCTGGGGAGGAACCTGGAACAGCGCTGCGGGAACGGCCCGGGAAGGTGACGGTATCTTCCCGGGCCGTTCGCCGTTCCTATGCCCGGATCAGGCGCGGCATGAGCCGCACGAACACGACCATCACGATGAGTTCGACCAACGTCTGCGTCACCACCACCGAAGGCCGACCCCGTCAACCACCGAAGGGCGATCGCGTCAAAGGGACGCGGTCATTCTACGTGGGCGAGCGTCCTGTGAACCTCGCTGCTCGGGCCGTCGCGCCGCTCGAAGGCCGTTGAGGATGACGGCGACCTCCGCTACCTCGTGGACGAGCACGACGCCCGCCAAACCGAGCGTCCCGGACACGGCAAGGGGAAACAGCCCGGCGATGATGATGAGAGCGAGGACGATATTCGCCCCCATGATCCTGCGGCCGCGACGGGCATGGGCGAGGGCCAGGGGGATGAGCCGCAGGTCGTGACCGGTGAACGCTATATCGGCGGACTCGACCGCCGCCGCAGAGCCAGTGGCTCCCATGGCGATGCCAACCGTCGCGGTTGCGAGTGCGGGGGCGTCGTTGATTCCGTCGCCGATCATCGCCGTTGGCCGTTCCCTGCTCAGAGTGTCGATCACGTCGGCTTTGTCCACGGGCAACTGTTCAGCGTGAACCTGCGCGATACCCGCCCGGGTTGCCAATGCCTGGGCCGTCCGGGAATTGTCTCCGGTGAGCATGATCGAATCGATGTCCTGCTCTCGCAGCATGCCCACGGTCTCGGCAGCCTCCGGCCGCAATTCGTCGCGTATACCGATGACTCCGGCTGCCTGTCCGTCTATTTCGACGACGACGGCCGTCATCCCCGCCTCGGTTATCTCCCTGGCCTCCTCGCGCAGGGACAGCGGATCCAACCAGCGCGGGTTTCCGACCTTGACTTGCCGCGTGCCGACCATCCCGGCCACCCCGAGGCCGGCGTCCTCGCGAGCGTCGCCGGCGGGGGAGACCCCCGGTACCGCAGAGGCGATCGCGGTGGCAAGCGGATGCGTGCTGGCGGCCTCGACGGCGGCCGCCAGCCGGAGCAGTTCCTCGGGTGCGATACCCTTGATGGTCCGAATCTCCGACACCGCCGGGCGGTTCCGGGTCAGTGTGCCGGTCTTATCGAAAGCCACTGTCCGAATGGTTCCCAGTTGCTCGAAGGCCTGGCCGGACTTGATGATCACGCCGAATCTGGAGGCGGAGCCGATGGCGCTGATGACGGTGACCGGAACGGCGATTGCCAGAGCGCAGGGAGAAGCCGCCACCAGGACGACGAGAGCGCGTTCGATCCACAGGGTGGGATCGGCCAGGAGCGACCCGACGATGGCCACGAGGAGCGAGACGGCCAGGACCGCAGGGACCAGCGGCCGGGCGATACGGTCTGCCAGGCGGGCTCGCTCTCCCTTGCGTGCGTGAGCCTGTTCCACCAGGTTCACGATCTGTGTCAGCGAGTTGTCCCGGCCATCTGCGCTAGCCCGTACCAGCAGGCGCCCGGAACCGTTGATGGCGCCGGCCGGCACGGTATCGCCGGGAGCCACGACGACGGGAATGGATTCGCCGGTAACGGCCGATGTGTCGATGCTCGAATGGCCCGCCGTCACGACGCCGTCGGTGGCGACGCGCTCACCAGCGCCGATCGAGAGGATATCCCCTCGTTCTATCTCGGCACAGGGTACGGCGACGTCGCCGTGTGGCCCGGTGACCCGTGCCGTTTCCGGAATGAGCGATAGCAGGGCGCGCAACCCCTCCTTGGCGCGATCCATTGCGCGGTCCTCGAGCGTCTCGGCCAGGGAGAATAGGAAGGCGAGGGCGGCGGCTTCGCCGACATGCCCCAGCAGAACGGCTCCTACGGCCGCGATGGTCATGAGAAGGCCGACGCCCAGTCGCCCATTGGACAATTTCCTGAGGGCTCCGGGAATGAATGTCCAAGCTCCAGCCAGCAGCGCCACCCAGTGGAGAGCGAGAGAGGCGGTTTGGAGATCCGACCAGGCGCAGGCGTATCCGCCGGCGAGGGCGAGCCCCGAGACAGCTGAGGGCAGCAATTCCATGTCGCGCCAAAATGGAGGGCGGGCCTCCGCAACGCCGTTGGCCCCTTTCCGGGTGCTTCCACCGCAGCATGCGTCATCCTCGACTCGGATCGGGGTAGCCGCCACCGGAGTCGCCGCGGCGACCACGCGTGTCGAGTGGTCCGGATCGCAGCACTCCCTGCTCATGCGATGGGCTCCGCCCTGTCCACCCTGTCGGCTGTAGCGGTGTCGTTGCAGCAGCCCGGAATACGACAGTGCGGATCCACGCAGGGCGCGTCCTCGTCGACGGCCAACGTGACTTCCACGAGTGCCGTCAGCGCGGCCGCCAGATGCGGATCGGCGATCTCGTAGCGGGTACGGCGCCCTTCGGGCTCGGCGACCACGATCCCGCACCCGCGTAGGCACGCGAGATGGTTCGAGACATTGGTGCGCGTCAGCTCGAGCTCGCGCGCGAGCTGGGCGGGATAGCCGGGGGCTCGGAGAAGGCAAAGCAGGAGGCGGGAACGAGTGGGGTCGGCCATGGCGCGCCCCAGCCTATTCATGGCATCGATCCTGGAAGCAATGGTCAGCATATGCTGACTATACATTGATTGCTGACTAATTAGGCTATCGTGAGTGCTCGGCATGCGAATCGCCTGGACCAAACACCTATTTCCCGATAACATCGGTGAATGCCGATGAATTAACGGCGTGCCCGCTGGATTGCGGCACGCGAGATGTTATTGAGACGAAGGAGAACCGATGGGTGCCGGACACGATCACGGTGGGGGAGCCGGTGCTCCTGGCGATCATCGGAAGAAGCTGTGGATCGCCTTCGGTATCACGGCCACGATCGTCGTCGCCCAGCTGGTGGGCGCGATCGTCACCGGGAGCCTCGCCCTGTTGACCGATACGGCCCATGCCATCACCGACGCCTCCGGCCTGTTGGTCGCCCTCATCGCCGCCAACCTCATGCTGCGCCCCGCGACCTCCAAGCGGACCTGGGGTTTCCGCCGTATCGAGGTCATCGCCGCGCTGCTGCAGTCCATCTTGCTCCTGGTGGTCGGAACCTACGCGGCTATCGAGGGTATCAGGCGTCTCTTCGAGCCACCCGAGGTTCCCGCGATGGAGCTTCTGATCTTCGGAATCGTCGGTCTGGTGGCCAACGTGAGCGCCATCGCCGTGCTCTCTTCCAGTCGCAGTTCCAACTTCAATATGCGCGCGGCATTCCTCGAGGTCCTCAACGACGCCCTCGGTTCCGTGGGAGTGATCGTGGCTGCAATCGTCATTGCCACCACCGGTTTCCAGCGTGCGGATTCCATCGCGGGGCTCTTCATCGCGGCCCTGATTGTCCCGCGGGCGTTCACGTTGCTACGGGAGACAGCCCGGGTACTCATGGAATTCGCGCCGGAGGGGCTCGATCTGGACGAGGTCCGTGAGCACATACTCGGCGTCGATCACGTGCGCGAGGTGCACGACCTGCACGCCTCGACCGTGGCGACCGGCCTGCCCACCCTCACCGCGCACATCGTCCTGGAGGACGAGTGCTTCACGGATGGGCACGCCGCCAAGGTGCTGGAGAGCGTCAAGGAGTGCGTGGCGGAGCACTTCGCGGTGCCGATCCAGCATTCGACCTTCCAGATCGAACCCTCGAGCATTCGCGATCACGAGCCCGATTCCATTCGCCACGACTAGCTCGTTTAGCTCGTTCGGCACATGGAGGGCTCCCAGCCGGCCAGGCCTCTTGCCGCCACCCGTGGGAGTTCCCTCCATGTGCCGGTCATAGCCCCGAGAGGATTCCCCCGTCCGCCAGCGCCCGAGCGGCGAATCGGGTGCCGATGAGCTGATGGGCCTCGGGGCCGGGGTGCAGGTTGTCCGTCAGTGGCAGGCGCCGGGCATCGCCTTCGCCGTACAGGTCTGTGCCTTCTAGGTAATGCAGGTGGGGATCGCTGCTCCGGTTCTCGAAGACCTCTCTCATCGCCTCTCGGACCACGCCTAGGGTCAGCCGTCCCAACTCCGTGTCGCCCGGCGTGCCCGCCGCCATGAAGCGAGCCTGACCGGTGGTGAACATCGAGGGATCGAAAGCTCCCGGCCCCGGAGTGTCCTCGTGTATGCCGCAGTACAGCGGAGAGATGAGAAGGAGCGGCGTGTCCGGATGTCCATCGCGGATTGTGTCCAGGAAACCGTGTAGAGCGGGGATGAAGGTCCGCAGCCGCATGCCGTCGAGGTTCACGATGTTGATGCCGAACTTGAGACTGATGACGTCAGCCGCGCTATCGCGGATGAAGCGAGCCATGAAGGGATCGGCGAACGCACTGCCGCCGAATCCCAGGTTGACGAGGTCGACGTCGGCGCGGCGGGAGGCGATGGCGGGCCAGGTCTCGCTCGGGGCCGATGCGTTGGAGCCCTGGCTGATGGAGCTGCCGTGGTGGACCCACAGCGGGCGGTGGGCAACGGGTTCGACGGGGGCGTCCGTACGCAATTCGACCAGTTCGGGGCTCTCGTTATGGGGAAGCCAGATCTCTACGGTCTTCGATTGCGGCAGTAGTCCGGCGATCCTCAGGTGGTGTGAGGGTCCGGTTTCGAATGCGGTCCGTCCGGTTTGCAGGTCGACGTCGACGTGGTCCCCGCCGGTCAGAGGCTCGCGTTGAATCAGCTCGCCGTCGATATATACGTCTATCTGCCCGCGAGGCCTCTCGATACCGTGGTAGCCGACGTAGGTCGAGTGGATGACGAGTTCGAGGCGGGAGGCGGTCGTGGACATCCGAATCCGCACGCCCGCCGATTGGGTTTCCATGGAGAGCAGTTGGCTGTCCGGGAACTGCTGGCGAATCCATGATGGAAGGCGGTGCGGCCGCAGTCCGCGCGCCGTCCGCTCGAGTTCGCAGGCACCCCGCACGAGGTCGAGCGACATCGGAGTTGAGATCATAGGGAGGTTCCTTCCCGGGGCCAGGAACGCAGAGCGCGATCGATGGCGGCGATTGTTGCTTCCCACGATGCATCGTGGGATTCTGAGCGGTTCGAGAACGCTTCCGTGTGCATGAGGGCGAGATAGCCGTTGATGGTGGCTCCCACGAAACGAACCCCATTGACCAGCTCGCCGTCCGGTAGCGAATAGCCGCGCAGGACGGCGAGGATCAGGGAGGCGATTCGTTCGGCCTCGGATGAGCGGACCACTTCGGCGGGTGCGGGGCGCTGGAGGAGTGCCCACATGCCCGGCCGGTCGTGGGCCAGAGTCCGATGCGCATCGGCAAGCGCTACGAGCGCGTCCTTGCCTGCCCGTCCCGCGATGTCTGCGGAGACCCTGCCGGACAGCTCGCCCAGCGCTCTGCGGTGCATGGCGGAGAAAAGGCCGGCGCGATCGCGTACGTGGGAGTAGAGGCTCGCGGGCTTGACCCCGAGTTTCCGTGCCACTGAGGAGACGGTGACGGCATCAAGGCCTTCGAGATCGGCGATGGAAAGAGCGGCAGAGACGACTGCGCTTTCATTGAGGTTTGCGCGGGGCATATCGTCATCCTAAAGCACGTAGGATGTTTCCTACAACCTATAGGAAACATCCTGCGGTGAAACAGTCTGCGGCGAGTGGAGAATCTCAGGCTGTCGTGAGGTCCCGCCTGCTGAAGCCCGCGGTGCCAGCGGCCACGAGAGCGCCGGCAGCGGCCACCAGGATGGCGAATGCTGTCCAGGAGATCTCTTCGCCGGGATACTGCCCCACATGGGAGAAGGGGGAGAGATTCTGCAGCGGTGCGCCGAGCTGGAGCATCTGCCCGAACAAGCTCATGAACATCCCGTAGCCGAAAAGGAGCCACACCAGCCCCACGAGGCGCGGCGCAAGGCCGTAGCAGGCAACCGCGAGGCCGAGCAGCAGCCAGACCGGCGCCACCTGGATTGTGTGGCCGAGCAGTGTCTGGCCGTACAACGCCCAATCGCCCACCCCGGTAATGGCGGCTCCGAGTGCCGTACCGATCCCGGCCAGGACAAGGAGAAGCAGAGAGCCCAGCGCTGTCACGAGCACCCACGAACCCAGCCACCGGGATCGGCTCACGCCGGCCGAGAGAATCGGCTCGGTGCGAAGCCCCTGCTCCTCACCGCGCAGGAACTGGATGGACAGGATGGCGTAGACGGCTACCATGATGCCGAAGTAGAGCCCCATGAAGCCGAGATATCCCTCGACAACCCCTGCGGAACCACCCATGATGAGGGCGATCTCTGGAGGGAGATCGTCCATCGCCTCGAGCATCGGCTGTGAGAATGCACCGAAGACTATCCCGGCGAGAAACAAGGCGATGGCCCACCCGGTGATCGAGGCGCGCTGAAGGCGATAGGCAAGCGCGAGAGCTCCACCGAGCCACTCGGGGGCGCGGGCGGATCCGAGACGCTCGGCGAAGATACCGGCGCCGAGGTCGCGGCGATCGAGCAGCATATAGGAGACGAATACCAGAACGACGGTCAGGGCCAAGGAGAACAACAGCGGCCACCAGCGGTCCAGTACGAAGGGGGCCGTCTGCTGGGACCAACCCAGCGGGGAGAGCCACGAGAGCCAGGTACCGCCGCCGCCCTGAACGGCGGACATATCCCCGAGTCCGCGGATCGCGAAGGCGATCGCGAGGACTATGCCCGCCATTGCCGAGCCCGCGCGAGAGAACGGGGAGAGCTGCGCCGTGACGGCGGCGATACCGGCGAACACCAGTCCTGCTGCACCTATGCTCGCGCTGAAGAGGAGAACGGCTGCGATGGAGTCGGGCTGGGCGGAGGAGGCCACGAAGGTCACCGCGACCAAGAGAGAGCTCAGGATATTCATCGCGGCAACCACGACGAGGGTCGCCGTCAGCGAGGCATGCCTTCCGGTTACATTGGCGCGCACGAGCTCCGCCCTGCCCGTCTGTTCCTCGACCCGGGTGTGGCGCGAAACCGTCAGGATGCTCATGAGTGCCATGGCCAACATGAAGTACAGCCCATAGATCCCGACGATGATCTTGGGAAGATCGATGTGTTCGAAACCGTAGCCCGGGCCACCGATGAGCCCCATGATCGGATTGGACGCCATGATGGCGAAACTCTGCAGGGTGGCCTCGTCGAGGACCGTACCCAGTGCGTTGGCGACGTAGACCATTCCCAGGGCGATCCCCAGGACCCAGGCGGGGAAGCGGACCCGGTCACGGCGAAGGATGAACCGGATGAGGTCCAGCGTTCCGGTGAACGCGTTGGACTGTTCGGGCATGGTGCCGTTGATATGTACGTGGGTGTCCGACGTCGTCGTACTCATGAGCGATGCCCATTCAACTCATCGCCGTAGTGGCGCAATAGCAGTTGCTCGAGGGTCGGCGGAGTGGCCGTTATGGTGTGGATGCCCCGGCGCGCGAGCTCGCGCATCACCTCGGGCAGGTGAGCGGCATCGACGTTCAATCTGGTTTTCCTGCCCTCCGGATGCAGGTCGTGCACGCCGGCCCACTCTCCAATATCGGCGATCGGCTCTGCGGTGGTCACCGTCACTGTCGTACGCCCAATGTGCTGTAGTTCCGTCAGCGAACCCGATTCCACGATCTTTCCCTTGCGGACGATGGAGATGCGATCTGCGAGTACCTCCACCTGGGCGAGGATGTGGCTGGAGAGCAGCACGGTGTGCCCCGCCTCCTTCACCTCGCGAATGCACTCCTGAAAGACGGCTTCCATGAGCGGGTCGAGCCCCGCGGTGGGTTCGTCCAGGAGGAGAAGTTCGACATCGGAGGCCAGGGCGGAGATCAGCGCGACCTTCTGCCGATTCCCCTTGGAATAGGTGCGGCCCTTCTTGCGCGGATCCAGGTCGAATCGTTCGATGAGTTCGTCGCGCTTCTTCGTGTTCACCCCGCCGCGCAGCCGGGCGAAGAGATCGATGGCCTCGCCGCCGGTGAGATTGGGCCACAGTTCGACGTCGCCCGGCACGTAGGCCAGGCGGCGGTGCAGCGAGACGGCATCGTGCCAGGGATCTCCACCCAGCAGGCGGACCGTTCCGGAGTCGTTGCGCAGGATTCCCAGCAGGATGCGGATTGTGGTGGACTTTCCCGCTCCGTTGGGACCGAGGAAGCCGTGAACCTCGCCCTGTTCGATACGCAGGTCGATGCCGTTCAGTGCTGTGATCTTTCCGAAGCTCTTGGTGACGTTATGGAGATCTATGACGGGGGTTGTTCTCTGTTGTGATCCGTGAGTGGGCATGGGTGGCCCTTTCTTGGCGGGGGTGTGACGTTTGCTGAAGTTGTGAGTGTTCGCGGATGATACGGACAGCCGTGCTTCCGGGCTCCGTATCTGGGCAGACTATTGGGCAGATTATTCGGAGTCCTCGGGTCGGCCGGAGGGTCTGGATTCGCCCGCGGCATCTGCGGATCCGGTGGCGCCCGGTGGCGGATCGCCGAGGTAGAGCAGGTATTCCTCGAGCATCGTCGGCTCGGTGAGAAGCCCTTCGGTGTAGATCTCGAGGGCGGCTCGCATCATGTCATGCTCCATATCGATCCAGAATCCCGCATCGAGATCGCTTAAATCCTTACCGCTGAGCACGATGGCCTGCATGATCCATCCGATCGAGATGCTGAAGGTCAGCATGACCCGCAGGTTCTCGTTGCGAGATGGCTTGAGATGACCGGCAGCCACGCCGTCGGCCATCCATTCCCTGGCTTGGGTGTGCATATCGACCAACAGCCTGCGGGTCATCTCGCCGCCTTCGAAGAAATTGCGCACGATATAGTGCACGAGGGGCTGGTACTGCTCGAAGGTGGCCATCTGTGAGAGAAAGGTATTCCGCAGATCCTGTGATCGCATGGCCTCCTTCTTGGCCGCGTCGACGATTCCGAGGACGTATGCGTCGCATGCCGTCCGAAGGTTCTCCTTCGAGGAGAAGATCTTGATGATCAACGCCGCGCTCACGCCGGCGTCGGTGGCTATCGCGCGCAAGGACGCTCCGAATCCGTCGGTGCCGAAGCGCCGGACGGCGGCAGCGAGGATCTTGTCACGAGTGCTCGGGGACTCATCGGGTGAACGCATGTTTATATGGTAAACGTGTGTTCACCGCTTCTCAAGGGGGTGTTCCGAACGGCCACAGCAGGCATCGCGATGCGACAGTAGGTTGCCGTCCCTTACCAACCGCCGCTCGGCTGAAGAGCGCTCCCGTCCGCATTCATCTGCAGGTACGTCGCTTCGTAGTCGCCGTGAAGGGAGAAAGTCACGAAGACCGGCCCGACGAGCTGACCGAAGTACTCGCTTTCCACGTCGGCGTCCGGCTCGCGGCGCACATGGAAGGAGACGTCGTCGTCCGTGATTCCCAATCGTTCTTGGGCTCGCTCCGCGGACGGCTCAAGTGCTTCCCACGAGACGTCTGCGATGGCGAACTGTTCCTTCTCACTGCGGGGCTGGATCGTCGCGGGACCGTCATGGGTGACGACACCGCGGCGGTAGGTCCAGGTGTCCGTCTCCTTTGCTCCGGCGGAGACCGGGGCGTCGACGATGATGAAATCTCGTGAGACGTAGGCGTTGACGATATTGCCATGTCCCGTTTTCGACTCGACGGCCTGGAGGGCAGGCCCGAGATGTTGCGGCTCGCGCAGATCCGCGTGCAGGCGACCTTCGGAGATCGATGAAAGGGTCTGCTGCACGGCTACCCGATAGAGGTAGAGGACGGCCGCACCAGCGGCAAGGAACGCCACGATATAGAGGAGGATGCGCGGTGGCCGTCCCTTCTTGCCGATCCCCAGAAGTGGGCGGCGCCGAGTGCCGTCCGCACGAAGAGCGCCGGATTCCGGGCGCTGAAGCTCTCCTGCGGAGCTGACGGGAGGTACCGTCTGGTGAGCCCAGCGCGGATCGTCCGGATCGTCATCCGTGAACAGAGCGTCCGGCTGTCCCTCGGATGGAAGGGCGACGACGTGGCGTGCCCCAGGCTGGAAATCGGGAATTCGGACGAACGGAACGATCTTCCGGACGACGGTGCGGTAGGGCGCACCGGAGAGAGGGCGTACTGTGATCTCGATGTCGCACAGTGGCTGGTCGTTGATCAGAGTACCTGTTTGGTTCAGGACATCGATGCGGGCGATCCCCAGCCGTCCCTTGCTTCGCGCCGCATCTATGATTGCCGGCTGCCGCGACTGAAGCCCGCGCATCGACCGAGAGATGCTGAGGAGCACGCCGGAGGCGACGGTGAGCGTCATCCCGACCGGGAGTGCCCAGGCACCGGCTCCCGGTGGTCCCACGACAAGCGCGATGATTCCACCGGCGGTGAATCCGGCACCGATGAAAAAGAGAATGCGGAGCATGTGCCTCACATTAGCAGGAGGCATTTCTCCGGCGGCAAGGGTATCGGTACACCCCTTTCTCCGGGTTGGTCGTCTCCGGAGACGCCGCTTGGACTCGTTCGGAAACTCGTCGCGCTATTGTCCTCGGCTTCAGGCCTCTTCGATGGCTTTCGCGAGGATGTGGGCGTGAGAGTGCTTCTCATCCTTGGCGGCGATCAGGAGGGTCACGGTACCGTCGTGGGCTCGCTCCGCGAGCTTCTTGACGCCGGGGTTTCCGTTGAGCTCCGCCGCATATCGGGAGTAGAACTCGTCGTTCGGGATATCTCCGTGATGCCAGGCCTTGCGAAGATCGGCCGAGGGGGCCACATCTTTATCCCATTCGTCCATCGCAAGCGAAGCCTTGGCCACACCACGCGGCCACAGACGATCCACGAGTACCCGGTAACCATCTGTGGGCGAGGCGTCCTCGTACACACGCTTGATCTGAACGGTCATGTCACTGCCTCCTCGTCTGGCTTGCCATTCGATCCTCCCACTGTGTCCGGGAAAATGCGAGGGCGGAGCTCGGCGGATGACGTCGGATGTCCGGGTGCATCAGGGCCGGATCAGTTGCGAGAGCTTCCCCAAGCGCCACCGATGGCATAGAGCGCCCAGGTCAGAACGCCGGCGACGGGCCAGACGATCCAGGAGATGTGCCACGCATTGCCGATGAAGCTCCACAGCAGGAAGACGATCAAGGTGACGGGCCAGATTACGGCGAGAAGTGCGCGAAGGGGGCGCGGGAAGGTGTCCTCGTCGGCCGCCATCTCATCTCGCACAGTGTTTTCCGGATCGCTCAGGACGTCGTATACGGACGAGGCCCAGTTGGCAGGAAGGAAGATCAGCAACCCTGCCGCAACGAGAAGGAGTGTGAGGGGGACGCCGATTCCCGGAAGCTGCTCGCCCCAGTTCGCTACAGAGTCCGAGAGCAGGCCCGAGGCGAGAGTGGGGATGGCGGAGAAGATCCACAGTGCGATCGCCACCTGCAGTGCGCGCTGCCGGGAACCCTCATACTGAGCGCGCTGCTCTTCAGCCCAGGCGGTCACCACCGGGTCGGGTTCGAAGTGCCCTTCAGATATGCGGTTGAAGGGCGCCAGAATGCGAGAGCGGTGCAGCATGATTCCGACCCCGATCGCGACGATCGCAAGGAGTATGACGAGGCCGACGAAGGAGCCCACATCCTCGCTCAAGGCGAAGGAGGGGTTCGATCCGAATACTGCCAGCCCGATGAGGAACGAGGGTGAGATGACGAAGAGGGCGACGGCGTAGGCGAGCAGCGAGCGTGTGGCATACCGTGCCCGCGAGAATTCCATGGCCTCTTGCATGCTCACCCGCGGATAGGCGGTTTGGGCGGCTGGAGGGGGAGAGGAGGCCTCCGGAGCGGGAGGCTCGGTGGCCCAAGGGTTGCCCTCGGATTCGCCCTGCGGTGCGCTCGGGTGAATATCCGCGGAGATGCCGAGGACCGGCGCGAGCTCGTCGAGGTTGCCGAAATCGGTGATGACCTGGCCGACTGCCTCGTTGTGGGAGCGTCCAGAGGATATGGCTTCGTTGTAGGCGTCCTCCATCATTCCGCGCAATTCCTCTTTCGCCTCGAGGAGGCGCTGAGTCTGCGGATAGGGCGAGAACATGGTCTCGAGATAGGCGTTGATGACGTCCATTTAGAGGACTCCCTTCACGAATTGATCGACGACGGATTTTGTCGCCTCCCATTCCCGGCATTTGGCGACGAGGCCTTCCTCGCCAATTGTGGTCAGCTTGTAGTACGTGCGTTGTTTGCCCGATTCGGAGACTCCGGCGAAGGAATCCACCCATCCGGAGGCCTCAAGGCGTTTGACGGCCGAATAGAGGGTCGTCTGCTTGATGTTGTACTGGTCCTGCGAGAGTTCGGCGATTGTCTTGGCCAGTTCGTAGGCGTAGGAAGGCTGTCCGCGCAGAATCGACAGGATCATGATGTCGATGTAGCCACGAATAGCATCCGCGCTGATCATGCGGTCTCCTTCCTCTGTGCGTGGGCGGATCGCCCGCAACTTCGAATATCTACGTCAAACATACTATGTCTGTCGTAGTACGTCTAGCGAAGGATGGCTGTTCGCTGGGTGAGACCTATTGACCTGAAGGTGAATAGGTTAGTAGGTTGATCGAACCGGACGTCCACGATCACTCGAATACGAGGACTAAGCATGAACGTATTGCCGCGATTTTGCACCACCGTCGAGAACACGACGCCCCGCGTGCGAATGTCGATGCGTTCTGCCCACGTGCCTGCGGCGTGTTGTCGAATGTGTTGATGCAGCGAAGCTGACGCACCCGAGAGGCCTCGTCCACGGGAAACCTCTCCACCACTGAACCGTCACAGGCTCGCTCCAGCGTAACCGCGCTGGCAAACCCCGTCAGCCACCGGCTCTCCGCGTCTGTGCCCTGCCTTTTTCTGCGGGGCGCCGCGGCGACCCGCTTGACAGACCGACAGACCAAAGGCTTGACAGGCCAACAGACCACTTGACGGATCGACATACCAAAGGTCCGCGTACCTTTTTCCGGCGGCGGACGGTCCTATTCACTGCCCCGCCACCCGGCGCGCACGCCCATTGTCACCGTGCGACAACCGCCATCCCCCTTTCCTGACGATATGGAGAATCCCATGATCATCACCGGCTTTGCCCTAGGAGTCGTTCTCGGCTTCATCTTCCAGCGAGGAAGATTCTGCGTCACCGGCGCTTTCCGCGATGTCTGGCTCAGCAGATCGACCCGCTGGCTGACGGCATTCCTGCTGGCCATCGCCGTACAGGCGGTCCTCGTCCAGACCCTCATCAGCACTGGCGCGATCAGTCCCTCGGTCCCCACCCTTGCGATCACCGCTGTGGCGGCGGGTTCCTTCCTCTTCGGGATCGGAATCGTTCTCGCAGGGGGCTGCGCCACCGGCACCTACTATCGCAGTGGGGAGGGTCTCATCGGCTCGTGGATTGCGCTGGCCCTCTACGCGTTCGTCTCGGCCGTCATGAAATACGGGGTCGGTGCCGGCTTCACGGAGAGATTGCGCGGCCAGACCATTGATGCCACGACCATCCAGGACACCTTGCATATCTCCGCATGGGTGCCCGTCCTCGCCTTCGCGGTTTTCGTGGGCTATCTGCTTGTGCGGCAGAACCGACGTCCCACCACGCCGCTTGCCGCCCTGCCTCCCAAGAAGACGGGCCTCGCCCATATCCTCTTCGAGAAGAGGTGGACCCCCAACACGACGGCCATCATCGTGGGAGCGGTGGCCGCGCTGGCCTATCCGCTCTCGCAGGCGACCGGGCGCAATTCGGGCCTCGGGATCACGACGCCGTCGGCGAACATCGTCGAGTACCTGACCACCGGGCAGACCGACCTCATCGACTGGGGTGTGGCCTTCGTCCTCGGATTGATCCCGGGCTCCTACATCGCCGCCAAGGCATCGGGTGAGTTCAGACTGCGAGCTCCCGATTCCGCCACCGCTGTGCGGGCCGTGTTCGGCGGTAGCATCATGGGCTTCGGTGCCTCGCTGGCTGGTGGGTGCACCATCGGCAACTCGCTGGTCCAGACGGCGCTCTTCTCCTGGCAAGGATGGATCGCTTTCGGTTTCACCTTCCTCGGAGTCGGCGTCGCGGCGCACTTCTTCATCCGTAACAACCGCGGCGCGGGTCATGGCTCGGCGGCCGGACAGCGGTCCTCCGCGAGCCTGGTGCAGATCCAATAGTCCGGGGCTTCGCTCTAAGCATCCCGGCAGCGAGCTGCGGCGAGAGAGCCACCGAACCGAAACGTCAACCAAGTTATCCGGCTGAGTGATCGCATCGGGCATTCCTGCCGAAGCTTTCCCAAGACGCCGTCGTAGCGGACACATAGCAACCCGTACCAGGCACATAGCAAGCCGTACCAGGCACATAGCAAAAGGAGAAAAATGAGCTTCCTCGATTTCATCCGCGTGGATAAGCCCAAACCGGAAACCGTCACCGTCGAATCCGAGAGGGGGACCGGTAGGAGATTCCGTCTCGACACCTTCGGCCAGGTTTGCCCTTTCCCTCTGGTGGAGGCCAAGAAGGCCATTGCCGGCCTGGACTCGGGTGATGAATTGCAGATCGATTTCGACTGCACCCAGGCCACGGATTCCATCCCGGTGTGGGCCTCACAGGAAGGCCACGCCGTGACCGACTTCCGTCAGCTCGACGACGCCTCGTGGACGATCACATTGCGCAAGGCCTGACACAGGAGGATTCGAAGCCCCGCCACCGGCAGCGCATGGAGCCGCCGGTGGCGGGGTGGAGTCTTTTCTGAGCCGTCTTTCATCAGAGCGGGCGGCACCGGGTGGCGAACGACGTAGGATAGGGCTGGTGCGCCATCGGAATGGTTCCACTTTGTAGGTCCGGGGCGCGAGACGGGGTGGATCTCAAGTCGTCACGCCGTTATCGGGAAGTCGCTTCGGCCGGTGTCGAGGCGCTGAAGGGAGCATCGCGTAGTGAGTTCGGCAATAAGCAGATACGAGCCGGGTAAGAAGGTCATCTTTCTTGATTTCGACGGTACCTATGCCGACGACGGCGTCGTCCCTCCGGGGCACGTGACGGCCGTACGCGAGGCTCAATCGAATGGGCACATGGTCTTCCTCTGTACCGGACGTCCGCGTAGCGGACTGGGCGAGCACGCGCTCGCGGTCGGATTCGATGGACTGGTCTGCGCGGCGGGCGGTTACGTCTTCGTGGACGAGCAGGTACTGCTCGACCGGCGCTTTCCCGCGGAGCTCGCTGAGCGCACGTTGGCGGTTCTCGAGGAGCACGACGCCGTCTTCATCCTGGAGACTCCGGAAGCGATCTACGTGCCGGAGGCGTCAGAACGCATACTGCGCAAGTTGTTCACCACCCATGTCGATATGATCCAGACCCTGAAAGTCGAAGCCGACGTGCGGGGTATCCCATTCAGCAAGATCACCATCGTCTCCTCGCGCAAGCCGATCGAAGAGCTGGCTGCGGAGATCGGCGATGAGGTCCAAGCCCTGCCGAGTTCCACCCACCAGATTCACGGGGCCTCGGGAGAACTGCAGCTCAGCGACGTGCACAAGGCGATCGGAGTGGAGCTGGTCGCTCAATACTTAGGAGCCTCCATGGAAGACACCATCGCCTTCGGCGATGGCATGAACGATATCGAGATGCTCGCCCATGCGGGAACTGGCGTCGCCATCCAGGGCGGCAATAGCCGGGTCCTCGAGGTCGCGGACATGGTGACACCCGGCCCCCGCGAGGAAGGCCTGGCGAAAGCGTTCGCCGAACTCGGCCTGACGGGGAGCTAGGAGCCTAGCCGGTAGCACTGCGGGGCGTACCTCACCGTCCGGTGGAGATACGCCCCGCAGTACTAAAGCAGTCACTCGACGTAGAGGCCGAGCGCGACCACCTTCTCCTGGAGGTCGTCGTCGCTTGGCTCGACCAGGAAGGTCCCATCGGAGAACGCGAGCACCGGGATGTGCTTCTGTCCGCTGATCTCGTGCGCCTTCTCGGGCGCTCCCTCTTCGGTCTCAAGGTCGTGATAGACGTAGGCAACGCCTAGATTGTCCAGCAATTTCTTGGACCTGCGGCAATCCTTGCACCACTCGGCACCATAGAAATCGATCGTCGCGTCGGGCGTTCCATCCTTATAGGGCACATTTTCCTCGCTCATGAGAACACCCTACGCCATGGGCATCGGTTGCCGTCTACCTTCATGAGCTGGATATTCTCGAGATATCCCGGCTCATCGAGAGGGGGAGCATGCCATCTACCGGAGCAGAGTGCACGCCGCAGGCCGGGCAGGAAGCTAGATGTCCGAACGGCGATAGCGAATCAACCCTAGGATGCCGATGACCACGGCATAGACGACCCAGGCTATTCCGGCGGTGGACCAGGACAGCCCGTCTCCGTTACCGAACGAGCCGGTGCTCGTCGCGTACGTCAAGACGTTGACCGGCATGTAGTGGACCAGGGTCTCGCGCACCCAGTCCAGGTTGATGATGACGATCGCCTGCGAGACGAACAGGAAGAGCATCGCCACGGTGATTGTGCCCGCCGTCGACCGGATGATGTATCCGAGCGAGGTCGCCATGACGGCGCCGACTGTCATCATCGCCCAGAACATGACGAGCGCGCGCCCATTGCCGTCGCCGAAGTCCCAGCGGCCTCCGACCACGATCATGTAGGACAGTGCTGAGACCACCGTGACCACCAGGTTCAGTGCTCCGGTCACGATACCGACGGCAGCCAGCTTGGCGAAGTAGGAGCGTGAACGGCTGGAATCGGCCAACACTGTGGTGCGCATCGTGTTGGAGGAATACTCGTTGGTCACGGCCCCCGCGCCGATGACGATGGGGATGATGATGATGAACGATATACCGGTGGTGACCGCCTGTGCACTCAGCAGGTTCGTACCGCCGAGGACGACATTCTGGGAGGCTCCCACGGCCCACATGATGAGGGCATAGATGATCACCATGGCGCCGCTCTGTATCCAGAAGGAGCGGAGGTTCGTGAGTTTGCGCAGTTCGGAGCGCACCGACCGCACGAAGGAGGCGTGATAACGCTGGGGGTCCAGCACCCGTGCTCGGGATGGGGCGACGCTCATCGGGCATCCTCCTGGCTCTGCGCGGACGGCGCTGTGTAGGACTGTGCGGAACCGCCCGCGGGATTACTGCCGGGGGCGAAGTTCTGAGGCGAGTACTGCTGGTTGAATCCCTGCTGGCCGTTGTGGCCAGGCTGCTGCCCGAAGCCCGAAGGCTGGTCGAACCCGCCGGGACTGCCAGGATGGCCGAAACCCGATTGCTGGCCATAGCCCATGGGGATTATGCCGGGCACTGGTGCTCCGGAGCCGTACTCGACGGATTGCTGGGTGAGCTCCATGAAGACGTCCTCGAGCGAGGAATGGGAATCGGAGAGCTCATGCAACTCCAGGTTGTTCTCGTGCGCGAGATGGCCTACCTGCGCCTTGTCACCGCCGCTGATATTCAACACGCCGTGCGGGAATTCCGGGCTCGGCTGTTGGCGCTGAACCGGGGTACCGGCGGCGCCGAGAACGCGGACGAGGCTCTCCATATCGGGACCGGACACATGGACGACGGTGTGGGCGGCGCTTTCCGTGAAGCTCTTGACCGGTCCGGCGGCGATGAGCCTGCCGCGTCCGATGACGACGAGTTCGTCAGCCGTCACGGACATCTCGCTCATCAGATGCGAGGAGACGAGGACCGTTCGCCCCTGGGATGCCAGCGTGCGCATCAGCTGGCGAACCCAGCGAACACCGTCGGGATCGAGGCCGTTGACGGGTTCGTCGAAGAGCAGGACATCGGGGTCTCCGAGCAGCGCATTGGCGATTCCCAGGCGTTGCCCCATTCCGAGCGAGAAACCCTTGAGGCGCTTGTTGGCCACCTGGGTGATACCGGTGAGTTCGAGGACGTCGTCGACCCGACGGGAGGGAATACCGTGGGTGTCGGCAACGATCTGGAGTTGTTGGCGGGCCGTGCGGCCGGGATGGAACGCCTTGCCATCGAGGAGTGCCCCCACGCTGGTCAGAGGAGACTTCAGCTTGCTGTACTCCACACCCTTGACGGTGCAGCGCCCGCTCGTGGGGCGGTCGAGGCCGACGATGCAGCGCATCGTCGTGGACTTGCCGGAACCGTTGGGTCCGAGGAAGCCGGTGACCTGCCCCGGTTTGAGGGAGAAGCTCAGGTCGCTGACAGCGGTTGTGTTCCCATATCGCTTGACTAGATTCTCTACTGTGATCATGGGGGATCCTTTCATTGACGGGCCCAACGTTACCGGACCGTAGTTTCGCTGGACACGCGATGGTTCGTTCGCGTGGACTACTCCCCAGCACGGCAGTGAGATTCCGTACCCTTGGGTTTGCTGGGTTTGACCGCATGCGGACGGATCTCACAATGGAAATATTGTGCTCTGCGCAGATACTGGGTTACGGCATGGTAACCGTCTCCACTAGAATGGTCCCAGAACATTGCTCTGCAGCTTCATGCTCTGCAGTGCTCGAACGTGCTCATCCGCCTAAGGAGGAACTAGTGAGCAACAATCCTGTCATGAATCGCAACCCCTATTTCAACGGGAATGTGACGACACCCAACACGGGCTATGCCCCTCAGCAGGCTCCTTACGGTTACCAGAACCAGGGCTACGGATACGCCGATCCCGCCGCTCAGCAAGGGCAGTACCAGGGAGGCCAGGCACAGTACCAGGCCGGTGGCCAGTACTACCCGCCGCAGCAGCAGGCTCAGTACCAGGGCCAGTACCCGCAGCAGGGTGCGTTCGGCGGTCAGGCTGCCCCCGGCGGCATGACCTACGACGATGCCATGGTCAAGACGCTGGTCCTGCTGGCCGTCGCCATTCTCTCCGGTGTCGCCACCATTGCGTTCCTGCCCTTCAACATGGTGCTTCCGGTCGCTATCGGCGCATCGCTCGCCGCCTTCGTGATCGGTATGATCGCTGCTTTCCAGCGCATGGTCAAGCCGGTGCTGGCAATCGGCTACGCACTTCTCGAGGGCGTCGCACTTGGTGCGCTCACCGGCGCTCTCAACATGCTCTACCCCGGGATCGGCCTTCAGGCTGTCCTCGGCACCGCCGTTGTGGTAGCCGTCGCGGTGGGTCTGCATCTGTCCGGTGCGGTTCGTACCACGCCCAAAGGTCGCAAGATCGTCATGGTCGTGCTGATCTCCTACATCGTGTTCGGTTTCGTGAACCTGATCCTGATGTGGACGGGCGTGCTGTCCGGTTTCGGCATGCGCGAAGGCCCGTTCGGCATCATTCTGGGCCTCGTGATCATCGCCATCGCCGGCTATATGCTGATCGGCGATCTGGAGACCATCAAGCTGGCGGTCGCCAACAACGCCCCCAAGGAGTTCGCATGGACCTGTGCCTTCGGCATCGTCATGACGATCCTGTGGATCTACGTTGAGGTACTGCGCATCGCGGCCATTCTGGCCTCGGACCGCTAGTATCCGGCGCTGAGCGGGGTTTACCGGCGGCAAAGACGAATCAAGTGAGGGGACATCCTAGGATGTCCCCTCACTTGCGTTTTCAGGGTGGTGGCAATCGGCTTTGGCGGTGTTCGTTGGTCAAGCGGGCGTGTGGCGTTGAGCCGCGCCAATAAAGGCGCCGCTCAACGCTGTGCTCCCGTGGAAGATCCGCTGGCGCTCTCTTGGCAGATCCGATGCCGCCAAAGCGCCACCTACTTCATTCCAACGATGTCCACGACGAAGACCAGCGTGTCCGTGCCGGCTATGCCGGCACGGGGGTTGCCATTGGGGCCGTAACCCTTCTCCGGAGGAATGGAGATGAGCAGGCGCGAGCCCACGTTCTTCCCCACAATTCCCTGATCCCAGCCCTGAATCACCATGCCGACACCGATCGGGAAGGAGGTGGGTGCGCCGCGCTGGAAGGAGGAATCGAAGATCCCGCCGCCCCAGACTTGACCGTGGTAGTTGACCTCGATCTCGCGACCGGACTGGACTGTGGGACCCGTGCCTTCCTTCAGAACCGAAACATGCAGACCCTTGGGTGGGGCGCTCTCCGGAAACGTGAGTGTTGGATTCTCTCCGAAGGCCCCGGAGACCTCGGGAAGTGTTGCTGCCATGAGTATCCTCTTTTCGACGATGTACTTCGATGATGGCCCAATTCTACGGGGTGCGCCCCAATGGGAGTCTTCTCGGGCCCGCTTGCATAGGTGGTCTGGGTCCCACGTCCTAGAAACCCTTGTATCCACGATCGGCATCGAGTACTCTCGATCCTCCCCATGTTCTGTGGGGAAAGGTTGATCGGCTTTTCTCAGCAGACGGGGAGGGCCGGGTGACGTCAACCTAGAGCGTATGAAACGACGTAAGGCGGTACCTTGCTCACACAGGCACGAGAACAAGACGGTGGCAAACCTCGACCGATCGCTGACACGCACGATGTGATCCGAGTTCGTGGTGCGCGTGAGAACAACCTGAAGAACGTGGACGTGGACATCCCCAAACGTCGGCTGACCGTCTTCACGGGCGTCTCGGGTTCGGGCAAGAGTTCTCTGGTGTTCGACACCGTCGCCGCGGAATCCCAGCGGATGATCAACGAGACCTATTCGGCCTTTGTACAGGGATTCATGCCCACCCTCGATCGCCCGGATGTGGATCAGCTGGAAGGGATCACCACGGCGATCATCGTGGATCAGGAGCGGATGGGGGCCAATCCGCGCTCCACCGTCGGCACCGCCACGGATGTGTACGCCATGCTCCGTATCCTCTTCTCGCGCCTGGGCCAGCCCCATTACGGTCCGCCGCAGGCATTTTCCTTCAACGTTCCCACGGTCTCGGGAACCGGTGCCATGAAGGTGGATCGAGGCGGAAAAACCCAGCCCGTGCAGCGCAGTTATACCGCGCTCGGCGGCATGTGCCCGGAGTGCGAGGGATTGGGCAGGGTGAACGACATCGATCTCACGGAGGTCTACGACGCCTCGAAGTCGCTCAACGAGGATCCGTTCAAGATCCCCGGTTACAAGAAGGACGGCTGGAACTGGAAGATCTATGCCACCTCGGGCCTGGTGGATCCGGACAAGCCTATCGAGAAGTTTGGCAAGCGGGAGCTGCACAATCTGCTGTACGCCGAGACTCAGAAGATCAAGTTCCAGGGCATCAACATCACCTATGAGGGGTTGATCCCGCGAATCCAGAAGTCGCTGCTCTCAAAGGATCAGGAGTCCATGCAGCCGGCCAATCGGGCCTTCGTGGAACGTGCGGTCACCTTCAAGATCTGCCCGCAATGCCAGGGCACCCGCCTGTGCGAGGGGGCTCGCGCCTCCAAGATCGGGAAGGTCTCGATCGCCGATGCCACCGACATGCAGATCAGCGATTTGGCGGAATGGGTGAGGACCGTTACCGATCCCGGCGTGGCCCCGCTCGTGGCAGGCCTCATCGACACCCTCGATTCCTTTGTGGACATCGGTCTGGGGTATCTCTCGCTCAACCGACCGGCGGGAACGCTCTCGGGTGGCGAGGCCCAGCGCACCAAGATGATCAGGCACCTGGGCAGCTCCCTCACCGACGTCACGTATGTGTTCGACGAGCCAACGGTTGGCCTGCATCCCCACGACATCCAGCACATGAATGAGCTGCTGCTCAAGCTACGGGATAAGGGCAATACGGTTCTCGTAGTCGAACACAAGCCGGAGACCATCGCCATAGCCGATCACGTGATCGATTTGGGCCCGCGTGCCGGCGGCGGTGGCGGCGAGATCTGTTTCGAGGGCAGCGTGGAGGAACTGCGGGGCTCAGACACTCTGACCGGGCGTCACTTCGCGGACCGTGTCCGGCTCAAGGACAAGGTGCGTAAGGCCAAGGGGCACTTGAAGATCGAGCATGCCACCACCCATAACCTCCAGGACGTGAGCGTCGACGTTCCCCTGGGCGTCCTGACCGTCGTGACGGGAGTGGCCGGCTCGGGCAAGAGTTCCTTGATGCACGATTCCCTGCCCTCGGACAGCGGAACCATCGTCGTCGATCAAACGGCTATCAAAGGTTCGCGCCGCTCCAATCCCGCTACCTACACCGGGCTTCTCGAGCCGATCCGCAAGGCGTTCGCGAAGGCGAACGGGGTCAAGCCCGCATTGTTCAGCGCCAACTCGGAGGGTGCGTGCCAGAACTGCAAGGGAGCCGGCGTCATCTACACCGACCTCGGCATGATGGCCGGCGTGACCACCACCTGCGAGGTATGCGAGGGCAAGCGGTACGAACCCGATGTGCTCACCTACCGCTTCGGAGGAAGGGACATCAGCGAGGTTCTCGCGATGCCCATTGACGAGGCGCTCGAGTTCTTCGGGCAGGGGGAGTCGAAGATCCCTGCGGCGCAGAAGATCCTGGTGCGCCTGCACGACGTCGGCCTGGGCTACCTGAGCCTCGGCCAGCCGCTCACCACCCTGTCCGGTGGTGAGCGCCAGCGTCTCAAGCTGGCCACCTACATGGCGGATAACGGCGGGGTATACGTTCTGGACGAGCCGACGACGGGCCTGCACCTTGCCGACGTCGAACAATTGCTCGGACTGCTCGATCACCTCGTCGATTCTGGAAAGTCCGTCATCGTCATCGAACACCATCAGGCTGTCATGGCTCATGCGGATTGGATCATCGATATGGGTCCGGGAGCCGGGCGCGACGGCGGCCGGGTGGTCTTCGAGGGGACGCCTGCCGAGTTGGTTGCCAACGGTTCCACGCGCACGGGGGAGTATCTGGCCGCCTATGTGGGAGCTCGGGAGGCTAGCCCGATCTCGTAAGCCGCGACTCGGTGAGGCGGGCCGCATCGCAGACTCCGAGCCGAGTTTGCGATGCTACTCGCGCCCCGGCCGCCGGAATTCTCTCGAACTTGAGGGTTAGAGCACGAACTCGCGGGTTAGAACGCCGACTTCGCACGCGAAAGCTCAATCTCGACGGTTCGTCGCCGAGCCTGCGGCGCAGCTCTTCATGCGGTTGAACCTGGGCCAGAACCAACCGCATGAAGAGCTCATCTACCTGTCTGTCACGGTGGCTATCCACCTATTGCGGTTGTTCCACAAGGTTTCAGAGGGAACCCGGGTCCACGTACGCACAAGTGAGTCGACCTCGAAGGCCCGAGCGAGCATCGAGACTTCTCGGGAATGACCGTCTATGGGTAGCTTCACTTTGCTCGTCATTTCCCAAGATATGGTCGAGCCGTGATGCGGACGCCTGACGACGACGGAATACGTAATACCGTCCACCTGGATCACTTCCTCTTCGACCTGGGTTTCCTCGGAAAAAGACGCAAGGCGCGGGAGTTCCGTAACCTGCACTTGCTTGACAGAAGCGCCTTCAACTACGTCCTCTTGAACGATGTCGTATCCGAATTCAACTTCAATTCTTGGACGTATCGCCCGCAGGTCCGCCTCTAGTTTCTCCCGTCGATCTCTTACTGATACCAGCGTTGCCCTGGGCTGTTCTCGGAGAGCTGTTTTGGTGAACCCCAGTTTGTGGTCTGTATATTGCTTTCGCGATATCGGCTTCCTTTGCTCGACCAAGAATGACCACCAGAGGATTGCATCGGAATCAGGAACTATGAAAGCCTGCCAGTCACCATACATTCTGCTACCGTCCATAGTATTCTCCGTGGCAATCTTGGCAGGCTACCAAGTGTAGAGAGTCTTCCCAGCGCTGGGATATCCCGATACGCATATCCCGCCGTTAACCAAGAAAACAGTACCTGAAGTGACCCGACCATAATAGTAGGTTCCTGACGGCGCATCCTGAGTTGTGTTTTGATAGCCAGATGTCCATGACCGACGCAAAGCTACAGGTCCGTTGTCACCCCACTGAAAACTGTCAACCCCGGATGCCCATTCTCCACGAGTTTGGGTTCTCCAACGAAAATCGATGGCATTTGATTTGACATCCCATCCGGTTTGGATGGCGAACTTCTTCCCCACCTGCTCAGGGTCGAACCCCACAAGATGTCATAGGTGCCTGAGAGAAGGTCACGGAATCGATTTGTGCGGGCGGGCGTATCCTGAATCGATGCACGCTCGTCAATCGCCCCTACAGCTGTTGCTGTTCCAACAGTGAGCAACTTGGGATAGTAAGAAATGAAGCCGCCGCCTTTGGAGACCAGACGAGTTCGGCAAAGACGGCGACTTCCTGAAAAATTACTCGGTCTCGTATTTGATCGGTTCCACGGGTTTGGTGTGTTCGCCCTCATGAGCGGCCTCCGTGGAATCGAGAGACTCGGCGGAATCGGTTCCCACAGCGGGAGCCTGGCCGAGAGGACCGGAGCCGGGCAACGGGCAGGCAACGCCCGTGCGGGAGTGGCACTGATAGCCGCCGGGATTCTTGTCCAGATACTGCTGATGGTAGTCCTCGGCGGGATAGAAAGGCCCGGACACCAGAACCGAGAGGATCTGGGTGACGATCTCGCCGTGCCCCGCCCGCGTCAGAGCCTCCTGGTAGGCCTGAAGCATCGAATGCGCGATGTCCTCCTGGGCCTGCGTGGTCGTGAAGATAGCGGAACGGTACTGGGTTCCGACATCTCCGCCCTGGCGGTTCAGGCTCGTGGGATCGTGCGACTCGAAGAAGGCCTGCAGCAGCTTTTCCGTGGACAGTTTGGACGGAGTGTAGAGCACTCGCACCGTCTCCGCCTGGCCCGTCTTACCGGTGCACACCTCTTCATAGGTGGGGTTCGGCGTGAACCCGCCCATGTAACCGACCGCCGTGGAATCCGCGCCGAGTTCCCACGCCAGTTTCTCTGCTCCCCAGAAACAACCCGAGGCCAGATAGATGACCTCCTGATCGTCTTCGGGATCCGCCAGAATGTCCGTCCCGAGAACCGTGTGCGGCTTCGGGTCGGGCAGGACGGGTTCGTCGCGACCTGGCAGGGCATCCTCCAGGGCGATCATCTTCGTTTTATCCGATTCTTCCCACAGGAACATCTTCAACTCCCAGATAGTGCGGGATTCATGTGGTTGAGGGGCGAGCCGTGGCTACGAGCTCAGCCCTCGAAAGCCTCGATCTTGACGATCTCGACCGGGATCTTCCGTCCATTGGGCGCCGTGAACTTGGCCTTGTCTCCGGCCTTGAGACCCATGATGGCCTTGCCGAGCGGAGCGTTCTCCGGGTAGACCTCGACATTGACCAGGTCAGCAGCCTCGCGCGAGCCGAGCAGGAAACGCTCTTCCTCGCCCGCGATGGTGGCGGTGATGACGGTGCCGGGGCCGACGACGTCCGTGTCCGGCGGCTCGGAAACGTGAGCGTTCTCAAGAAGGTGGGTGAGCTCGACGATGCGGCCCTCCATCTTGGACTGCTCCTCGCGAGCCGCCTGGTACCCGCCATTCTCACGCAGATCTCCCTCGGAGCGCGCCGCCTCGATCTTCTGGGCGATTTCCGCACGGCGAACCGTGGTCATCTCTTCCAGCTCGGCTTGCAGACGAGCATAGGTTTCGGGGGACAGCCAGGTGCCCTTTGTTTCCTCTGCCATATGGCGCTCCTTAGGGTGTGGCGGGCCGCGAATACGACCTTTAAGCAAAAAAATCATGCCCGCAGCGACGGGCATGCTGTACTGCTGGCAACGATACCAGCGCTGCGTCGTTTTATTAACCGCCGTGATTGAGCGGCCAGTGAACGGGAACGGACTGTGCTACCCATTCTAATAGGGGAGTGGGCAATAGTGAATCGCTCACTCCCCGCAGTCTGTTGACCGATAGTGGACCGATAAGAGGCCGGCTCCTATGTGCGCCTCATGCGACGCTCATGACGGCCAGCCAGACCGCGACGGCGTGGCAGGCATAACCGAGCAGCGTACCGGTATGGAAGAACTCGTGGAACCCCCATACCTTGGGCCAGGGATTGGGCCAGCGCAGTCCATAGCACAGGGCACCAAGGGTGTAGGAAAGGCCTCCGGCGATCAGCAGCCACACGATTGCCGGGCCGCCTGCCTGCCAGAAGTCCGGCAGGAACCAGAAGGCGACCCATCCCAGCGCGACATACAGCGGCGTGTACAGCCAGCGGGGAGCCTCGGGCTTGAAGACGGAAAGCAAGATGCCGCCCAGGGCGCCCGCCCACACGATGGTGAGTACGAGTGCGGCGGTGCTGGCCGGCAGCAGCGCCACGGAGAGCGGCGTGTATGTCCCCGCGATAAGTAGGAAGATATTCGAGTGATCGATGCGGCGCAGGATGGAGTGAACCTTCACCGACCACCGGCCAAGATGGTAGACGGCCGAATTGCCGAAGAGTACGACAGCGGAGATTCCGAAGATGGCGCAGGCGGCTCGGATGCTGGCCGTGGGTGCCAGAACCACCAGCACGATGGAGTTGGCCAGTGCCAGCGGTGCGGTGATGGCGTGGATCCAGCCGCGAGCCTTTGGCTTGGGAAGGGCATCGAGACGAGCTTTGCGGGATGAGATCTTGTTCTTCGCAGTCGGATGCTCGTCCTGGATCGCTCTCGAATCATCGACAGATGCGGACATCGTGTTCTCCTCGGCGTTGGCAAAATCGTCAAACGGTTCTGTGGGCAGTCTTATTGTAGGGCTGGCAGCCTCGGGGAAAGAAAGGGACAGAGGCCAGAGGTAGGCGATGTCACGTACGTGAGCATGTGTCGACGTCGTCGCCGCCGATCCGCCGAAAATCCCTGCGCAGGACGTACCGGACAAGACGTTCTCGCGGGAAAAGACGCGCGCGAAACCGGTGAGGTGGAATGAACGTACCCGCAATGGGGCTTGGTCCCCCAAGGGTACGAAACTCGCGAATGAACTCCTCCGAAGTATCCTTCAGGGGTTAATCTGATGAGACGACGACGAGAGGGGAAAACCGTGCGGGCTCCGACATTTCTATACCGGATCTACGAGCGTCGCCTCATAGGTGAGCTTTCCTCATCTGAGACTCCGCGCCACATCGCCATCATGCTCGATGGAAATCGGCGCTGGGCCCGGGAACTGGGACAGCCCGCGGCCTACGGACACCGCAAGGGCGCTGACCGCATGTCGGAGTTCCTCGAATGGTGCAACGAGGCTGGAATCGAGATCGTCACCCTGTGGCTGCTCTCGACGGACAACCTCAAGCGCGAGGTCGGAGAACTGAGCGAACTCGTCAGCATCATTTGCGACGCCGTCGAGGCGCTGGCGGACACCGGAAAGTGGCATCTGACCATGGTGGGAAACCTGGACATGCTGCCCCAGCCGGAGAGGGAGAGACTGCGCAAAGCCGAGGAGCACACGGCGGACGTGGCCGGGATGCGCGTCAACATAGCTGCGGGCTACGGGGGCAGGCAGGAGATCACCGATGCCGTGCGCGACCACCTGCGGGAGGAAGCCGCGGCAGGCCGAACCATAGACGAGGTCGCCGAGTCCATTTCCCTGGACGACATCACCGCGCATCTCTACACCAAGGGCCAACCCGATCCGGATCTCGTCATCCGCACCTCTGGCGAACAGCGAATGAGCGGGTTCATGCTATGGCAGTCCGTGCATACAGAACTGTACTTCTGCGAGGTGTACTGGCCCGATTTCCGGCGCACGGACTTCTTGCGTGCGCTACGCGACTACGCACAGCGCGAGAGGCGCCTGGGGCGCTGACGCCTGGGGAACGTGACGCCTGGGACACGTGCCGCCTGGGACACGTGCCGCTGGGAGCGCAACCCTGGGAGACTAGGAGACCGCCATCCCGGTGAGGCCGCTGGTCTGATAGAGCTCGTGCTGATCCACCAACTCGGCGCGCGTGGGCAGGCTCGCCCCGGCCCGCGACACGGTGATCGCCGCCGCCGTCGATGCATATGCGACGAGCGTGCGCAGGCTGGCGTCGCTCATATTCTTCAGGGCTTCGCGGTACTGGGCGCCATCCATGGATATGCGGGTGACGCCGTCTATGAGGGCGGCGAAGAAGGAAGCCCCTGAACCGACGGTGTCGATCGGGGTGACCCGCGGAGCGGGCTGATGGAGCAAGCCACCCTGGAAGGGATAGACATCTGCCCCGTGCTTGCCCCTGGTGATGATGACGAGTGCTGGCCCCAAGGTCAGCCAGTAGCGTGCGGTCTGCGCGGGATCGACGTCCTCACCGTAGAGCGACCGCAGATCGGATAGCGAAGCCTTGACGATATCCGAGAGGGCGACGGAGGATTCCACGACTTCTCGTGTTTGCGCCAGATCGGTGATAAGCCCCTCGCGGATGTTCGGGTCGTAGAACACGGTGGCGCTTTCGCGCAGTTGCTCCACCCAGTTGCGGACCTTGCCTGCACCCGGCTCGACGTGTGTGGCGAATGAACCGAATGCGACGGTCTGCGGAGCCAGCACCTCCAGATCGAGCTTGCACGCCCCCGACTTGGGGGTGTCCTGAATGTCCCAGGTGAAATCGAATTGGTAATCGACGTCGCCCAGTTCGTCCAGATTGACGCGCGCCGTTGATGTGGGGCTCGTGCGCTGGGAATCGCTGCGCAACCACAGTTCCAAGCCGTTGGAGGCGGCGTATTCGGAGAGCAGAGCGCCGTCGGCGTCCAGACCGAAGTCGGTGACCAGGCGGACCGTGCGGCCGAGCTTGCGCAGGCCGATGGCAACGTTGAGCATGGAGCCGCCGGGATGGCGGGTGAAGTCTCCGTCAGTCGTATGGATCTCATCGACGAGTGCTTCACCGATAACGAGGCAACTCACGAGATGTCCTCCGAATCGTCAGGAGTGGACGCGGAGTCGGCGGATCGGGCATCGGAGCCAATGGCTTGCGCTTTGGAGCGCGCGGACTCTGCCTCGGAGAGTGCGGGTCCCGCCTCGGACAGCGTGGGTCCCGCCTCGGAAGCAACGGCCTTATCCGGAGAATGCGCCTCCTGGGCCCGTTGGAGGCGCTTGCGAGCTCCGTCCAGCCATGACTGACAGTGACGTGCCAAGGCCTCTCCTCGTTCCCAAAGGGCGAGTGAATCCTCCAGAGGGATGGAACCCTGTTCCAACCGGGCGACTATTTCCACCAGAGCGGAACGGGCCTCCTCGTAGGAGAGCTCCGAGATCTCTGTGTCAGGGCTGGTGGGGGCTGTAGCCGGGTCACCCATGACGTACTCCTTGATGAACGGATGAAACATTGAGTTTCAGAGAACCTAACGCTAGAACAGCGCGTAATGATTCTCCAACGTTTGTGGCGGAAGCGTCGGCGAGGATGCGGCCGGCGTCGTCTTGGAGGATCGAGTACCCGCGGTCAAGGGTTGCTTGAGGCGATAGGGCTCTGAGCTGGGATAACAGGGAATCGATGTCCGCTTGGGAGCTGCTCAGGCGGGTAGTGGTGTGATGGAACAGCCATTGTGCGAGGGCATCGAGATCGTTCTGGCGCACCTGAACCATGACCTCCGGCTGTGAGAGAACAGGCCGTGCCCGCAACGACTCAAGGTCTTGCCGGGCGGCCTCGATGCGGGCGGCGACGGCGCGGCGTCCGCGCTCAAGCGCATCGGCGATGCCGGCGTATTCCTCGGCCACGTCGGGCACGATGCGTTTGGCGGCGTCGGTGGGCGTTGATGCGCGCACGTCCGCCACCAGATCCAGAAGCGGATTGTCTCCCTCATGGCCGATGGCAGAGACGATCGGCGTGCGGGCTGCCGCCACGGCACGAACGAGCCGTTCGTCGGAGAAGGGGAGGAGATCCTCGACGCTGCCGCCTCCACGAGCAAAGACGATGACGTCCACCTCGCGGGAGCCATCGAGCGCGGCGAGGGCGTCGAGCATCGCTTCGACGGCGCCGTTGCCCTGAACCTGGACCTCTCGGGTATCGAAACGTGCGGCGGGCCAGCGGATGCGGGCATTGACTTCCACGTCCTCCTTGGCCTTCGTGTTGCGCCCGCAGATCAGACCGATCGATCGAGGAAGGAAGGGCAGCGGTTGCTTGCGTCGGGCATCGAAAAGACCCTCGCCCGCCAGCTGCTTCTTGAGGAGCTCGATTCGGGCGAGTATGTCCCCCAGGCCGACAGGGCGGATCTCGTCCGCCCACAGGGAGAGGGAGCCGTTGCCCTCGTAGAAGTCGGGCTTTGCGCAGACGACGACGCGACTGCCGGATTCGACGGTATCGGGAAGCAGGAAGCTCATGATCTTGACGGTGATCGAGTTATTGGCTTCGAGATCTCGTAGCGTCAGGAACTGGACTTTTGCCCCGGGACGGCGCTGAAGTGTGATGACCTCGCCCTCGACCCAGAGACGGGACATGGCGGCGACGTATTCCTTGATTTTTGCTGACAGCAGGCGGAGCGGCCAGGGCCGCTCCGGGGATGTCAATGCGGCCTGCTGAGGAAGTTCAGCGGGCACGGGAATTCTCGATGCCATGGAACCATATTGACATTGGAGAACGTGAAAACTCTGTGCCCTGTGTCCTAACAATCCTCGTTTCGTGAGATTATTCGCGGGTAGGGGCGTGCTATTTGGAGGTTTTTCCTTGTTTTCCGGCCCAACCGGTTCGCGAGGGGCGAAGTGGGGGTGTGTCGTGGATAAAAGAAGGCCCGCCGACCAACGGAGTTTCCGCTGCCCACAATGTCCGCTTGAGAAAGCCAGATGACAATCGGTCGCTGGATCGGCTGTGAAGGCTCGTGAGGTGGACCTTGGGACCTTGTGGGGCGAGCGCGATGTGTCCGGCGACTCTCGCCTTTGGTGCGCCGACCCAAGTACCCTGAAGTGGTGACTGCCCTCGAATCTGCTTCTGGCCCCACTGTTTCGTTGGCGGGGGCCTCGGCCTTCCCATCGACCGTTCCGTCGAGTCCTTCGCCGGACGGACGCAGGATCCTGTTGGCGACTCCACGCGGTTACTGCGCGGGGGTCGATCGAGCAGTCGACGCCGTGGAGAAAGCGTTGGAGCTATATGGCGCCCCCGTCTATGTGCGCAAGGAGATCGTTCACAACAAGTACGTGGTCGAGACCCTCACGAGGCGCGGAGCGATCTTCGTCTCGGAGACGGATGAGGTTCCCGAGGGCGCGCGCGTGGTGTTCTCAGCGCATGGCGTCTCCCCGCAGGTGCACGCGGAGGCCGCGGCGCGCCGTCTGGAGACGATCGACGCCACCTGCCCCCTGGTGACCAAGGTGCACAAGCAGGCCGTGCGCTTCGCAAAGGACGATTATGACATCCTCCTCATCGGGCACACCGGACACGAGGAGGTCGAAGGTACGCAGGGTGAGGCTCCCGAGCACATCCAGGTGGTCAATGGACCCGAGGAAGTGGACAAGGTGACCGTTCGCGACCCGGAGAAGATCGTGTGGATTTCGCAGACGACGCTGTCCGTCGACGAAACCTTGAAAACCGTCGAGTTGTTGCGCGAGCGTTTCCCGAAATTGATGGATCCTCCTTCGGACGACATCTGCTACGCCACCCAGAATCGGCAGGGCGCAGTGAAGGAGATGGCGCCGGATTGCGATCTGGTGATCGTGGTGGGCTCGGCCAATTCTTCCAATTCTGTCCGTCTGGTTGAGGTGGCGCTCGAGGCCGGTGCCACGACCGCCTATCGAGTCGATACTGCCGGCGAAGTGAGTCCCGAATGGTTCGATGGGGTGACGACCGTGGGCCTGACCTCCGGTGCCTCCGTTCCCGAGATCCTGGTGCGCGAGGTTGTCGAGACCGTGCGTGGGCTTGGATATCCGGAAGTCGAGCTTGTGACGACGGCGACCGAGGACATCCGTTTCTCCCTACCCAAGAATCTGCGTGCGGACCTCAAGGCGACCGGTGCTCATCCCGATCGACCGCACAAGGTTCGCGAGAACCGCGAACGCTGAGAGGCGCGTGTGGACGTAAGTATTACCGGAGCGAGCTCTACGAGCAGCGACGAAGACGGGGCTACTGCGGTGGCGGGCAACAGAGCCGTTGCTGAAAACGCAGCCGAAACCCATACCTTGAGTGGTGTCGGTGAAAACCTGCTTGGCGGCGAGGACCCCTTCGATACCGTAATGGACGGAGCGAGCCTCATCGGCGAGTTGTTCGCTGCTGCAAATCCCGAAAAAGCGGGGCCGATGGCGGCGTACATGCGCGATCAGTTCCCCTTCCTGGGTATTCCGTCGAGTGCGCGCAAGCCGATCCAACGTCCGTTCTTCGCGGTGGCGCGCAAGGATCCGCATGCGGATTGGGCATTTGTGGCGCAGTGCTGGGCTTTGCCTCAGCGAGAGTTTCAATACGTGGCCTGCGACTATCTCTATGCCGTACGCAAACGACTTGGGGCCGACGATCTTCCACGGATCAAATCGTTGGCCTCCGCGAAACAATGGTGGGATTCGATCGATGCACTGCAGAAACCTGTGGGTGCTATCGCCGCCGACTCCGCACCGGCGCGTGAGCAGATGATCGAGTGGTCCGTGGATGACGATTTCTGGATTCGCCGTTTGGCCATCACCCACCAACTGGGCCGCAAGGGAGCCACGGACACTGATCTCTTAAAGTCGATTCTGGTGGCGAACCTCGGATCCGAAGAGTTCTTCATCAATAAAGCCATCGGCTGGGCTCTGCGAGATTTCTCCAAGACGAATCCCCAATGGGTTGCGGCTTTCGTTGCCGAATACGGCTCTCAGATGGCCAGCCTCTCGCTGCGCGAAGGCAGCAAGTACCTTCCGTAGTGGTAGTGGTCCGCCTCTAGTAGCTGGTAGCTGGTGGCTCGACTCTAGTGACTGGTGGGCCGCCTCGAGCGGCTGGTGGGCCGTACTGAGTAGTCTTGCTCCTTTCATGGTGGCCCGCACCGCGACCAACCTCATGACCCGGTACATTTAGCGGCCGGTGGCTTGCTCCCAACAGCTGCTATCCGTTCCGTGTCTTGCTACCCTTTCCTTTCCGCCTGCCTGTCTCCGGCGGGAGCCTCGGGGTCCAACAGTCCAGAGGTGAAGGTACGTACCTGTGCCTTCTCGGAGTTCAGTTCCTTCGGAGTGGCCAACGGCGAATCGATGGACTCGAAAGAGCGTGCTGTCACCAGCAGGCGCGATTCTATGGATGCAACCGTGCGGTTGTAGGAGGTTACGGAACGTTGGAGGGAAGAGCCGAGCGTATTTAGGTGGCCGGCGACGGTATTCAGACGTTGCACCAGAGTGCGCCCGAGCATCATGATCTCCTGTGCCTCTTCGGTGACCCGAGCCGACGCCCAGATGGTGGCAACCGAGCGCAGTAGCGCGAGGAAGGAGCTGGGGGAGGTTGGGGTGACGCCCAGGCGAAGGGCGTCCTCCAGTAAGGCAGCATCCTGTGCCAAGGCGTCGGAGAGCAGAGATTCGGCGGGTAAGAACATGACCGTGATCCGTGGAGAGCCGGGGAACTCCGCCGGGTAGTCTCGCTTCGCCAGTTCATTGACGTGTGCGCGCACTGCTTTCGCGTGCTCCGTCAGCAATTCGGCCCGCGCGCGACGGGAGGCGATATCCTCGCCCGTGATGTCTTGAGCTCGCAGCATCGAACTGAGGGGAACCTTCGCATCCACGGCAAGATGGGAGCCTCCGGGCAGGTGAATGGTGAGATCCGGTCGCAAGCCGGAACCAGACTCCGAGACTTGATCTGTTGACTGCTGGACCGAGAAATCCACATGAGGAAGCATGCCCGCCGCTTCGACGATACGGCGCAGTTCGATCTCACCCCAGGTGCCGCGGGCGGAGTTGGAGGTGAGGGCCGTGCGCAGCGAGTTGGTTTCCCGTGCGAGTTCGCGTTGGGTGCGATGCGCCTGGCCGAGCTGTTCCTGTAGTTCGGCTCGTTGGGCGACCTGAACCTCCTGGAGTCCTTGTACCCGGCGATTCATGGTATCCAGTTGCTGCGCGAGTGGGGCGAGAGCCCTCATGATGTCCTGATCGGACCTGGCTCGGTCGATCAGGGCGTTGTTCTCCTCTTCAAGTCTTTCGGCGCGCGCTATGGCCGCGGCGGCGTTCGACTGGATCTGTGCCATTTCCTGAGCGTCTTGGCGGGGCGCAGTGGCGGCGCGGGCCTGGGCGAGGAAATATCCGACCGCAAAGCCCAGGGCGGGCAACGCGATCACCAGGATGAGGAAGACGGGCGTCGAAATGTTCATGACACCAGTTCACCACGAGGCTCCGACAGGTTTTGGCTCCCACTTGAGTTTTCTGTGGGGGCGCGGATGTTGAAGCCGGGAGCTGAAAGATCTGTTCTGTTCAGGAGAACTGACGTAGAGCGGCTAGGGTCTGACTCGAGCTTCAGTATGATCCGAGGAGGGTACGCAGTGCGAATCCGAGCAGATTGGTGTTTGTGGCGGGCATAAGAGCGTGAAGAATGATTCCACCCGCGAGGAGGAGCACGACCAGGCGTAACGTCGGGCCCCAGCCACCGAGGATTGCTTTCTCGAAGGTCGACCACAGGCCGGCCCTTCTGGGGGCCGGATCCGGGCCAGATGGTGGTCTCTTCTTCGCCATCGTTGTCCAAATTGAAGGTGGTCTAACGCGAGGATTCTGTAATGACGGGTGGTTTCGAGGAAGGAAGTCGGGGTTCCCCGCATGCGCGGGGCTTTATCGCGCATTTAGAGCAGGTGGGGCAGTGGGCGACAGCGGATGCCGTCGCTTGTGGCGTGGACCCGGCTCTCGCTGCAGCAGTCGGCGTGGCTGGACGGTGGCACGATGCGGGTAAAGCACTTGGACCATTCCAACGCCTACTTGTAGCACGGCCCGGTTTAGCCGGTGTTCCGGTAGCTGAAGAACCTGCGTTGTTCCTCGCGAAGTCTCGCGACGCCGTGCAGGGTGAGACGCGATCTTGGCGTGTTCTGGACCGGCGTGCACGAAATGCTGCAGGTGTTGTGGAGGGATACCGCCACGAGGCCGAGAGCGTTGCACGCTTCCGTGTAGCATTCGGCGGTGAAAACGGTACGGACGCAGGGCTAGATCTGGATCCCATTGTTCTGCTGACGGAACACCTCATCGGCTCGCACCATGGTTGGTATCGACCTCTACTGCCTCCCGTGCAGGGAGCCCAATTGCAGGGATTCGAACACGCAGCTGATTTCGCCGAACTGCATGCGCGATACGGGCCCTGGGGTATTGCCTATCTTGAAGCGTTGCTGCGGCTCGCCGACTGGCGGGCATCAGCCCGGCCGAGTATTGAGCCTGTTGCGAAGGTGTCGGGGCTAGATCCGTTCGCTGACTTCGAGTTGTCGGCTTGGGAGCGCCCGCTTGCTGCTGCTCCAAGTCTCCTGCCGGAGCCCTCGGGCAGAGAGGCATACGCGCTCACAGGGATTGTCGAGCAACTGACGGGGTGGTTTGCTTCCGTTGGACTCTTGGCGGCTGCAGTCGACTCGGGGGACAGCAAGGCGCGCCTGTTCTGGCGAAGTGAAGTTGGGGAAGTACCTGCGGTCCCTGTGCTCTGCACGGGGCTACCGCTGCATGAGGTGGTGTCCTTTGCGCTGGATGCCAGCAGATGGCGAGCCATCGAGGAGCAGGTGACGTCCGCGATTGGCGGCCCCGATCGAGAAGTGCTGCGGCGCAAGAATCAGAAGCTGCGGCCTGCTTTTCGGGCTCGTCGGGTGCTGAGTGATGAGGTCCTTCCCATTGAGAGCCCAATCCGGTTGGTCCGTGGTCTGTTCGGAGATGCGATGCCGATGGATGGCAGTGAACAACTGCAGCTACCGGTTGTGCCCTTCGCCAACAATTCCTCGTACCCGGGTGTTGCGCTGAAATTCATGGAGCGAGCTGACGCGGTTGAGGAGTGCATTGCCTCGTTGTTTGACAAGAATCGAGGCTTTGAGGGCACGGCGTGTGATGGTGGAATGGATCGCTCTCGCCAAGCGCAACCGCTTGACAATGGGCTGGGGGGTGTCGGTAGCTTGCGCCAAGTGCGCACTTCATTGGCTCCGCTTGCCCTCTACGCGATGGGGCGTCTTGGGAATACTGGTTCTCAAGCGCTCGGAGTGCGTGGGGAGGGTAAGGGAATGCGGTTGAGGTTGCCGATCGCGACCTTGCCTGTCTCTTTCGAGGAATTGCGAGCGCGGCTCCTCGCCGGCGGCGGATCCGCATCGTGGGATTGGTCAGCCATCGGAGGCGACTGGGAGTATACGGCCAGTCGCGATTCTCTGACGGGCAGAAGTGACGACAGCATATGGTCGGGCAAGATCGCCAAGCGCCGAGACATCAGACGTCCCTACGCCGTGAGTGAATGAATTCGAGGGGAGCGGTACATAGATCTCCTGATCAGGCAGTACGAGCCCCGCGCATGCGAGGGTCTACCCCGTGGCTTTTGCGCTTCTAGAGTGGGATTATCACGAGCCCCGCGCATGCGAGGGTCTACCCAGTCGGCGGGCTACCAGCTCCGGGGCCAGTCGACGAGCCCCGCGCATGCGAGGGTCTACCCGGCGAAACGTTGACGGCAACGGAGACTCCGCTACGAGCCCCGCGCATGCGAGGGTCTACCGTCTCCGAGAACGCGGCCGAGCGCCCTGAGAGAAGGTCCATCTGGACGAGCCCCGCGCATGCGAGGGTCTACCCCTACACATGGGTCATCCCCTCATATGAGGGGAACGAGCCCCGCGCATGCGAGGGTCTACCCCGGGCCACGGCCCACATGGTGGCCCATGCTGAACGAGCCCCGCGCATGCGAGGGTCTACCCCACCAGGACGGCGAGGGCTATCGTTGTCAGGAACGAGCCCCGCGCATGCGAGGGTCTACCGCGCTGGAATGGGCGCGTCGATTGGAAGCTCGAACGAGCCCCGCGCATGCGAGGGTCTACCGATTTTTCGATCCGGTCCATCTCTGCACGGCAAACGAGCCCCGCGCATGCGAGGGTCTACCCGTGCCTTCGCGAGAGCGGGGCGTCCCGGGTGAACGAGCCCCGCGCATGCGAGGGTCTACCCCGTCCCCGCCCCAACCGCTTGCCACCATTGCGACGAGCCCCGCGCATGCGAGGGTCTACCGAGAACGAGATCGTTGAGGTGGAGAAGAAGGAACGAGCCCCGCGCATGCGAGGGTCTACCCTCGGTGACGATCCGCTCCACGTCCGTACGCTCACGAGCCCCGCGCATGCGAGGGTCTACCTCCCTCGGGCTGCTCAAGGATGAATCTTATTGGACGAGCCCCGCGCATGCGAGGGTCTACCCGTGGCGGGTGACCGAATGACGCCCGCCGCGCTACGAGCCCCGCGCATGCGAGGGTCTACCCGTGGGCTGGATGATCAGGCTGACCGAGTTAGCACGAGCCCCGCGCAGGCGGGGGTCTACCCAAGGGCAGACGTTAAACAAGCCAGCTCGGGCGACAAGCTCCGTGCATACGGAGGTTGACCGGCGTTACGGCGGGGCATGAGAGAGAACCTCCGGGGCGGGTCGAAGACGTCAGATGTCTCCAATGAGCCGGGAAGCCCTTTCGGTTCGCTAACCCGACACCGCTACCAAGCTCACGAGTGGACGCGTTTCGGGCCAGTGGAGGCCCGAACGACGAGACTCGTATGCATCTCGACGGGCTCGATCGGCTTTCCCGAGATGATGTCTCCCAAGAGTTGGGCCGCGAGAGCCCCCATCTCTCCCTGCGGCAATCTCACGGTGGTCAAGGAGGGAGTGACCATGCCGGAGATGGGTATGTCATCGCACCCCACGACCGACAGGCGGTCTGGCACTCTCACGCCGTAGCCCAGCAGCCTGTGTATCATCCCGATGGCCATGACGTCGTTGTATGCGATGACCGCTGTCACCTCAGAATGGAGTGCCTCGTCTGCGGCCTCCGACCCTCCGTCAAAGGTGCTGGCAAACTCGCCGAGGACCACGCCCTGGGTGCCTGTTCCCCCTTGGGAGGAGGCAGCGCTCTCTGCCGCCATGGCCGCGAACGCCTCACGCCGTTCGCGTTGCGAGCGGCTGAGTGCGGGACCTCCCGCGTAGCCGATTTTGGTATGGCCCAGAGCCTGCAGGTGACGGAAGGCCTGGCGTACCCCCTGGGCATTGTCTATATGCACGTAGGGGATACCGTCGAGTTGCCGATTGACGAGCAGGACCGGGCGCCGGTCGGCAAGGAGGCGAATTTCGTCGTCGTCCAAACGGGATGAGCACAGGACGAACCCGTCCACCTGCGGGGTGAGGTCGGCGATAGCCGTGCGCTCGACGGCGGCGCTGTCGCCGAAGTCCGTCAGTGTGACTCTCAGATCCGATTCGGCGCTGGCGGTATAGATTCCCTTGAGAGTCGCCGCGAAAAATGGGTTCGTGAGGTCTGGAATGAAAGCTGCGACGTAGCCTGTCTTTCCCGCGGAGAGTGATTGCGCCGCTCTGTTGGGGTGATAGCCCAGTTCGCCTGCTGTCGCCAGAATCAACCCTCGCGTTCCCGGGTCCACTTTCTCTGGACGGCTGAATGCCCGCGAGACCGTGGATGGCGAGACGCCGACGCTGCGGGCGACATCTTTGATCGTAACCGCCATGAGGACCTCTTTCTCCATTGCTGCAACCACGGCTCCCCGAATCCTACCCCGTCCATAAAACATGCAAACGTTTGCACCAATTATATAAACAAAAATATAGCAGTTAATAAAATAAACATGCTAACGTGTGCATCAATGCACCGTCGCAAATACCTGAAAGGCTCGTCATGAGTGTGCTAGAACAACTCGCTGCCAGAAAGCTCGTGCCCGTCGTCGTGCTCGACGATCCCTCCGAGGCGGAACCCCTGGCGCACGCTTTGGTTGCGGGAGGACTTCCCGTCGCAGAGGTGACCTTCCGAACCGCGGCGGCGGAGGACGCCATCAAAATCATGTCCGCCAGGGGAGACGTGCTCGTCGGCGCGGGCACGGTCCTGACCGTCGAGCAGGTTGACCGGGCCGTGGATGCCGGGGCCGAGTACATCGTCTCGCCGGGAACGTCCATCCGGGTCATCGAGCGGTGCCGAGAACGTGGCGTGCCGGTTCTGCCGGGCGCTGTGAGCGCGACAGGTATCCAGAACCTGCTGGAGATGGGGATCGACACGATCAAGTTCTTCCCCGCCGGCACATCGGGCGGTGCGGCCGCAATCAAAGCGCTGTCCGCCCCCTTTGGGGCGGTGTCCTTCATTCCCACCGGCGGGATAGGACTCTCGAACCTCGATGACTATCTCACGATCCCCTCTGTGGTAGCCGTCGGTGGTTCGTGGATGGTACCTCCGACGGCGATCCGCGAAGGACGCTTCGCGGAAATAGCAGAACTTTGCGAGGCGTCCATCGCAGCCGTTCAATCGATCTCGTCCTCCCTGAGGTGAATCGATCCGACTGAAGAATAGAGCATCGAAGCGACTTCGATGCTTAACCGGAGTGATTGGAACTATCTATGAGCAAGACAGTGGACGAGGCGGTTCTCTCGATGCGTGAACCGGAAGATTGCCGTTACGACGTCGTCGCCCTCGGGGAAGTGATGCTACGGCTGGACCCGGGTGAAGGCAGGATCCGCACGGCGCGGTCATTCAAGGCATGGGAGGGTGGCGGCGAGTACAACGTGGCACGTGGGCTGCGCCGCGCCTTCGGGAAGCGGGCGGCCGTTGTCACGGCACTGGCGGAGAATGAGGTGGGGCGCCTGGTCGAGGATTTCATCCTGTGCGGCGGCGTCGATACTTCCTTCGTGACGTGGGTGCCCTATGACGGCATCGGATTTGCCGCTCGTAATGGCCTCAACTTCACCGAGCGCGGGTTCGGGGTGAGGGGTGCTGTTGGCGTTTCGGACCGCGGGCACACCGCCGCATCCCAGTTGCGCCCCGAGGATGTCGATTGGGATCGCCTCTTCGGCGAATTGGGCGTGAGATGGCTGCATACCGGTGGGATCTACGCGGCCCTGTCCGAGCAGACCGCCCGTACCGTCCTTGCGGCGGTCAAGGCTGCCAAGAAGTACGGCACTATCGTCTCCTATGACCTGAACTACCGCCCCTCCCTGTGGAAGTCCACCGGAGGACAAGCAAAGGCACAGGAGGTGAACTCGGAAATCGCGCGCTATGTGGACGTCATGATCGGGAACGAGGAGGACTTCACGGCCGCACTGGGCTTCGAGGTGGAAGGAGTAGGAGAAGATCTCACGCACCTGGAGGTCGATGGCTTTGCTCGTATGATCGCGCGGGTTGCGGAGGCTTATCCGAACTTTCAGGTCATCGCCACCACCATGCGCACTGTCCACACTGCTTCGCGCAACGATTGGGGAGCCATCGCCTGGACGCGGCGAACGGGCGTGGTTGAATCCGTCTTCCGTAAGGAGTTGGAGATTCTGGACCGCGTGGGCGGGGGAGATTCCTTTGCCTCAGGCCTCATCTTCGGCTTCATGGAAGGCGAGGGGATTCAAACGGCTGTCGACTACGGGGCTGCCCACGGAGCGCTCGCCATGACGACTCCCGGAGACACCTCGATGGTGACAGAGACCGATGTGAAGAAACTTGCGGGAGGAGGGTCCGCGCGTGTGGACAGATAGAGGGTGAAGTGCCGGATCGGGGCGAACGGTTTCGGACAGGCCCGATGTGCTGCCGAGTAAGGCTGAGGCGGCGTCGAAGGCGCTGAGTCACGTCATTGGCGTCACTGTATTGGATTGACCGAGAAAGGGCTGCCCTCGGGTAGGCGCATGACCTCCCGGACGATGCCTTCCGCGAACTCGCGGCGCCTTGCCTCTGGCATTCGGTATTGCGGTGTGGTGATGGAGATCGCGAAGTCGGGTTTTCCCTCGTAGTACAGCGGGACCGCTACGCAACTGATTCCGGGCTGGTTCTCTCCGATCTCCTCTGTCCATCCGTGCTCGTCGAGGCGCCGCAGATTCTCTTCCGCTGCGTTGCGAAGGGCGTCGAGTGTCTCGGGTTTTTCATCGGCCAGGAGTGGATCGGATAGGTATCTGTCCAACTCTGCTTTGCGGAGTGGATCGGCGCCTATCAAGGCTCGTCCGAGACCGGTGCGTACGGCCAGGGCAACGTCTCCGACCCGGGAGATGACGCGTACTGCTCTATCGGGCTCCACCTTGTCGAGATAGCGGATGCGGTAGCCCGTGAAGCGGCCGAGATGCACGAGTTCGTTGAAGTTCTGGCTTATTGCGATGAGCGTGGGCCGGATCAGTTCGACAACCCGTTCGGAAGTCGTCTGGTAACGGGAGATGGCTGAGATGCCCTCGCCGAGGCGGTAGTTCGCCGTCGCCTCGACCTGCTCGACCCAGCGGTGCTCTCGAAGGGTGGAGAGGGTGGTGTAGGCGGTGGCCTTGTTGATCTTCAGATCCGTGGCGATGACTGAAAGCGGTAAACCGTCGTGATCGGCTTGCGCCAGATATTCGACGATCGTGAGTGCGCGGCTAACGCTGGCCAAGATTTTGGGGCCGGACATGCAGGTACCTCGCTTCTAGTAACCACTTCCGACGATATGGAAAGCGATGAAATGGCTATTTCCTCTCGAATCATCTTACGGCAACCGGTGCCGCCCGCCGTTCACGCGTGGATGTCTTATGTGCCGCGTATGGCTCGCCTCGAGCATGGTGGGGATTGGCCACTGGACCAAGGCGGACCTGCGGATATGCCGAGAATATGACCCGCGACACATTAGTAGTTCGAGGGTTGGGAAGGCTCTCATTTTGTGACAAGCTGTGTTTAACACAGAAAAACTAGCGTTTGACTATAGTAAATAACATGAACGCGATGAGTTCTTTCAACGAAGAAGGTGTGCTGTGAAGGCAGTGGAATATCAGGGAAACAGGAGCTTCGCTCCGGCGCAGAAGGACGCGGTGAGTCCTCGGGCCGATGAAGTTCAGATCCGGGTCTCCTACGTGGGGCTGTGCGGCACGGACTTGCACGTCTATCTCGGCGACATGGATCAGCGGGTGGGCCCGCAGGCGATCATCGGGCATGAAATGTCAGGCGAGGTGGTCGCGGTGGGCGAGAGCGTCTCGGCTTTCGCTGCTGGGGACAAGGTGACCGTCCTGCCCACCGACTTCTGTGGTGAATGCGCGGCCTGCCGAAAGGGGTATTCCAACGTCTGCTACAACATGAACTTCGTGGGCCTCGATTCGGCCGGAGCGCTTCAGGAATTGTGGACGGTCCCCGAGCGCCTCGTCGTTGCCTTGCCGCGAGATATCGACCTGCGCAGTGCGGCGTTGATCGAGCCGTTGACGGTGGCCGTCCACGACGTGAGGAGGTCGAACCTGGAGGAGGGCGAGTCCGCTCTCGTCGTCGGTGGAGGCCCTATCGGGATCCTCATCGCTCTGGTGGCTAAAGCCAAGGGAGCAAATGTCCTGCTCTCGGAACCGGAAGCCGGACGACGCGCCACGGCAGAGAACCTCGGAATCGACACGGTCGATCCGGTCAATGGCGATCTGGCTGGCGCCGTCGCCACCTTCAGCGAGGAGGGCAGAGGCGCCAACGTGGTTTTCGAGGTGTCCGGTACTCAGCCCGGCATCGTATCCGCCGTGACGAGCGCGGCCGCTCGCGGCCGGATCATCGAGGTCGCCATCCATGCCGCTGATCGCCAGATCAACCTGCACTCCTTCTTCTGGCGAGAACTGGAGATGTACGGTGCGCGCCTCTACCACCGTGAGGACATGGAGGAGGCCGCGCAGTTGATCTACCGGAAGAAGGTCGACGTCGACCAGCTGATCACCCTCGTTCGGCGAGCGGAGGATACGACGGCGGCTTTCGAGGCTCTGAGCAAGGGCGACGCCATGAAGATCCTCATCCAGATG
Organism: Actinomycetaceae bacterium L2_0104; assembly: GCA_047501485.1. Taxonomy (GTDB): domain Bacteria; phylum Actinomycetota; class Actinomycetes; order Actinomycetales; family Actinomycetaceae; genus Ancrocorticia. The sequence continues at coordinate 217,979 of JAZDRN010000001.1, forward strand.
AACTGACAGTGGCTCTCTGAACCGACAGTGGCTTCCCCTTCGAAGGGAGAAGCCGTACACACAACAACAATGAAGTTAAAGGAAGAACAATGACCAAAGTGACAGGCTATGAGGTTTCGGACCTCCGCTTCCCCACGTCGTTGAACGCGGATGGCTCCGACGCGATGAACAAAGACGGTGACCACTCGGCGGCTTATGTTGAGCTGCTGACCGACGATCCGGCTCTCAAAGGAGCGGGTTTCACGTTCACGATCGGACGCGGCAACGACGTCGTCGTCCAAGCCATCCGCGATCGCGTACAGCCTCTCCTCGGAATGGAACTCGACGAGGTCATATCTGATCTCGGTGTCACCTATCGCTATCTGGCATCGGATTCCCAGCTCCGCTGGATCGGCCCGGACAAGGGCGCGATTCACTTGGCGCAGGCCGCAGTCATGAACGCGGTGTGGGATCTCGCCTCCAAGGTTGCTGGAAAACCGCTGTGGCGCTTCGTCGCGGACATGTCCAGCGAGGAGATCGTCGATGCCGCCGATATGTCCTACCTGGCTGATGAGATCACGCGTGAGGCGGCGATCGCCCTGCTCAAGAAGCTGGAGCCCACCCGCGCCGAGCGCATCGCCAAACTGGAAGCCGATGGCTACCCGGCATACTCGACCGCCGCGGGGTGGCTGGGCTACTCCGACGAGAAGATGAAGAGACTCATCCAGAAGGAATTGGACGAGGGCACCTTCGCGGTCAAGCTCAAGGTGGGCCTGGACGTGGAGGAGGACAAGCGCCGCTGCGCCATCGCTCGCGAGATGATCGGCCCGGACCGCAAGCTCATGATCGATGCCAATCAGGTGTGGGATGTTCCCACGGCCATCAAATGGATGAAGGAGCTCGCGGAGTTCGACATCTACTGGATCGAGGAGCCGACCCATCCGGATGACATCCTCGGGCATGCGAAGATCCGCGAGGCCATCTCTCCCATCAAGGTGGCCACCGGAGAACACGGCATGAACCGTATCCTGCACAAGCAGCTCCTGCAGGCGGAGGCGTACGACTTCTGCCAGATCGACGCCTGCCGTCTCGCGTCTGTCAACGAGGTTCTCGCAGTGCTCATCATGGCCGCTAACCGGAAGATCCCGGTGTGCCCCCACGGCGGCGGCGTTGGCCTGTGCGAGCTGATCCAGCATCTGTCGATCATCGACTACGTCGTGGTCTCCGCAGATCTGGAGGATCACTTCACCGAATATGTCGATCACCTGCATGAGCACATGGTGTTCCCGACGAACATTCGCGACGGCAGGTACATCCTTCCCACAGACGCCGGATATTCCTCGGAGATCAAGCCTGGTTCCCTCAAGGAATACAACTTCCCGAGCGGCAGCTACTGGACGGACGTCCATCCGGGTCTCGTGGCCGAAAAGGCCGCAGCCGCAGGGAAATGAGCTCGGCACATCATGTAGTTGGCCCGCCGGTCAGGCATCGACACCATGGGCAAACGGCTGTCGCGCATCGCGGCGGGCCAACGCATCCACAAGACACATCCAGAACCAAGGAAAAGAAATCATGAGTGATAACACGAATATCTTCTCTCTCGAGGGCAGGACAGCTCTCGTGACGGGAGCAGTTTATGGCATCGGCTTCGCGATCGCCAAGGGGCTTGCGAGCGCCGGGGCGACCATCGTCTTCAACGATCTCACCGAAGAGGCTGTTGAGCGAGGATTGGAAGCGTACCGGAACGAGGGTATCGAGGCGTACGGCTACGTCTTCGACGTGACCGACGAAGAGGCCGTTGTGGCGAGCATCGAACGGATCACCGCGGAGGTGGCCCCGATCGACGTGCTGGTGAACAATGCGGGAATCATCAAGCGCGTCCCCATGACGGAGATGTCCGCCGCTGAGTTCCGGCAGGTCATCGACATCGATCTCACGGGTCCTTTCATCGTCTCGAAGGCGGTCATCCCCTCGATGATCGAGCGTGGTGGGGGCAAGATCATCAACATTTGCTCGATGATGTCGGAGCTTGGCCGTGAGACGGTCAGCGCCTACGCAGCGGCGAAGGGCGGTTTGAAGATGCTGACACGCAATATCGCCTCCGAATACGGTGAGTTCAACATCCAGTGCAACGGCATCGGACCCGGTTACATCGCGACCCCGCAGACGGCCCCGTTGCGCGAGCCGCAGGAGGACGGCTCACGCCACCCCTTCGACCAGTTCATCATCGCGAAGACCCCTGCCGCCCGCTGGGGCGACGCGGAAGACCTCGCAGGCCCGTCGGTGTTCCTCGCCTCGGGGGCATCCGATTTCGTCAATGGACACGTGCTGTACGTCGATGGGGGCATTCTCGCCTACATCGGCAAGCAGCCGTAGTCGAGTTTGCAGCAATGGCGCTGATAGCAAGAAAGAGAAGTAAGTGAAATGAGTGCTCCCACTGATTCGACGACGAATGCGGAGTTCCTGGACCGGACAGTGAACAAGGCTGCGAAGAGGCTGGTGCCCTTCCTGTGCCTCATGTTCGTCATGGCCTTCCTGGATCGGACGAATATCGGATTCGCTAAGGAACAGTTCCAGATCGACACGGGGCTGAGCAATGCCGCCTACGCATTTGGCGCCGGCGTGTTCTTCTTCGGATACGCACTGTTCGAAGTCCCCTCCAACATGCTGTTATACAAGTTCGGTGCCCGCCGCTGGCTGGCCCGCATCATGGTGACCTGGGGTGCGGTTGCCGCGCTGATGGCTATGGCACACACCCAGACCACCTTCTACATCCTCCGCTTCCTGCTCGGAGTGACCGAGGCCGGGTTCTATCCGGGCGTCATCCTCTTCATGACGTTCTGGTTCCCCTCCAGGCGACGAGCTCAGATGAACGCGTTGTTCCAGTTCGGTGCTCCGCTCTCCTTCGTGATCGGCGGGCCTGTCTCCGGATGGCTGCTCGAACATTCGGCGGGATGGTTCTGGGCGGACTCCCATGGCTGGCAGAACATGTTCATCATCCAGGGTGTGCTCACGATTTTCATCGGCGTTATCGCCTGGTTCTACTTGACCGATGATCCGCAGAGTGCGAAGTGGCTGACGCAGGAAGAACGGGACATCCTGACCGTTGCCATCGAGGCGGAGGATTCGGACAAGCAGGCGCACGGGCAGACCGGCATGTTCCGGGCACTGATCGACTGGCGCGTGCTGTACCTGTGCCTGGTGTGCTTCACAATCCAGGTCCTGGGATACGGATACAACTTCTACATTCCGACGCAGGTGGCCAACCTGCTCGGTACCGACGTGGGAACCATGGTCGGTCTGGTGACAGGCATTCCCGCGGTGATCGCCATTATCGGCCTGGCGATCGTGCCCCGGTACGCGGAGAAGATCCAGAAGCGGCGCATCGTTGGGACCATGGTGTACTCCTGCGGTGCGATCGGAATCGTTGCTTCGGCGCTTCTGTCCAATAACCCCGCGCTGTGCATCGTGGCGCTCTGCGTTGCCTACTTCGGGCACATCGTTATCCAGCCGATCTTCTGGGCGAATTGCTCCACCTATCTGGTGGGAGGAGCGGCGGCCTCCGGCATCGCGCTCATCGGTGCTCTTGGAAATCTCGGCGGATTCGTGGGGCCGAATATCCGCGAATGGGCGTCCACCCAGTTCGGTTCCGACAACGCCGGTCTCTACGTTCTGGGGATCTTCGCCGCCGTGGGTACCGTGATGTTCTACCTGACCCGAGCTGTCGGCATCGACCGCTCGGACGAGGTGATTGCGGCTCAGAAGGCTGCCGTCAACGAATAGGCCGATGGTCGAGCAGGTTGGGGCGGGTATACGGCTCGTGGTCACTACCGAAGCGCGCCGACGGTACGCGGGTTGGGGTTGTCGCATAGCAAGCTCCTCGTATAGGAAGCTCGTCGTATAGGAACCTCGTTGTATAGGAAGCTCGTGAAGTGGCTGCTGAAAACGAGCCGGTGGTGAGGGTGCTCCTCGGTCTTCTGATCGGGGAGTGCCCTTCGTCGGGGTGCTCATGAGTGGGGACGACCTTCGATCGGGAGGGGCTCCTTTGGTCGAGGAAGCCCTTGGGTGAGGAGCACCCTCGATCGGGGAGCACCCTCTTCGCCCTTGTCGGCTCTCCGGTGCGAGGTGTTGTTCCGACACTGGGTTGCGTTTTGGATCGTGGGCTCTCTGGCTTGTCGGTTCTACGGCACTGGGCGGCTGTTGGCTGTCTGTTTGGGCCTGTCGAGTGCAGAATCAGGGCTGGATGGCCGTGTGACTCATATTGGGAGTCCGCATAACCCGGACTGGGTGTCCATGTGGCCCCTATTCAGATTTAGTGGGAGTGGGGCGTTGTTCGACGCCTCTATTGGCAGCGGCGCCCACCCCACTCCCTCCTAGTAATCCAGAGCAGCGTATCGGCAAGAATTGTATGGCGTGGGAGGTTCGTACTATCCGCTCGCTTTGGCGAATAACCGTAAATAGCGGTGAATAGGCCAATCCCACAGGAACCGGTGCGGAATCTGTCGGCGCTCGCGGCTAGACTTGAGGGCGTGTCGCTAACTATTGGTATTGCTGGGCTTCCCAACGTGGGCAAGTCGACCCTGTTCAACGCGCTGACGCGCGCCACCGTTCTCGCTGCGAACTATCCGTTCGCAACGATTGAGCCGAATGTTGGCATTGTGCCGCTGCCGGACGAGCGCCTCGACGTGCTGGCGGAGAAGTTCCACTCGCAGAAGGTCGTGCCCGCGACGGTCTCCTTCGTGGATATTGCCGGAATCGTGCGCGGTGCCTCTCAGGGTGAGGGCCTGGGCAACCAGTTCCTCGCGAATATCCGCGAGGCGGATGCGATCTGCATGGTCACGCGTGCCTTCTCCGACCCGGACGTGGTGCACGTGGACGGCCGGGTGGACCCGATGGACGATATCGAAACCGTGACCACCGAACTGATCCTTGCTGACATCCAGACGTTGGAGAAGCAGATTCCACGCATCCAGAAGGAGGTCACAGGCAAGAAGACTCCCAAGGAAGTGTTGACTACGGCTCAGGAAGCGCTGACTCTTCTGGAAGAGGGCAAGGTTCTTTCCGCGGCGGCCGGTGGGCTGGATCAGGACATCCTCAAGCAGTTCCAGTTGATGACCACCAAGCCGTTCATTTACGTTTTCAATACCGACGACGACGGCCTGGCCGACGGCGACATGCAGGCCAACCTGCGTGCGGCTGTTGCGCCCGCCGATGCCATCTTCCTTGATGCCAAGTTCGAGGCCGAACTGGTTGAGTTGGAGCCGGATGAGGCGAAGGAGATGCTGGAGTCCACCGGCCAGGAGGAGGCAGGCCTGGATCAACTGGCACGCGTCGGCTTCGAGACCTTGGGATTGCAGACGTATCTGACGGCGGGGGAGAAGGAATCGCGCGCCTGGACCATCCACAAGGGCGACACCGCTCCCAAGGCCGCCGGCGTGATCCACACCGACTTCGAAAAGGGCTTCATCAAGGCTGAGATCGTGTCCTATGACGATCTGATCGAGCACGGATCCGTTGCCGATGCGAAGGCCGCGGGCAAAGTCCGCATGGAGGGCAAGGACTACGTTATGCAGGACGGGGATGTGGTCGAGTTCCGACACTCGTGAGTATTTGAAGAGTAGACTTGGGTAACTATGAGTACCAAAGGACTTCGGGCTGCGATCTATCTGCGGATCAGCCTAGACCGTGAGCAGACCAGGCTGGGAGTAGACCGGCACCGTCAAGACGCCGAGGAGCTCGCCGTCAGGCGCGGCTACGCGGTGGTGGAGGTCTACGAGGACAACGACATCTCCGGAGCCGGGGGCCGCAAGCGCCCTGGCTTTGAGCGGATGATGGCCGACATCGAGGCGGGGCTGATCGACGTCGTCGTGGCCCAGGAGTGGCCCCGCCTGGAGCGCAACCGTACCGAGGGTGTCCGGCTGATCGAGGCCTGCAAGGAGCGCAAGGTGCTCATCGCGCTGGTCAAGGGCAACGACATCGACATGACCACCGCTGGGGGCACGCTCATCGCCGACTTCATGTCTTCCCTGGCTCGCCACGAGATCGAGGTGAAGTCCGAGCGGCAGTCACGGGCCCAGCGCCAGCGTGCCGACCAGGGCCGCCCGCCCAAGGGCACCAGGCCGCTGGGCTACGCCGTGGACGGCTCCACCATCCCGCACGAGGCTGAGGCCGTCCGGGCCATCTTCACGGCGTTCGCAGCAGGTGCCTCCCTGCTCGGTGTCGCACGGGCGCTGTCCGGCGACCCGATGCTCGCGCCCGGTGACGAGGGCAAGCGGTCTATACCTCCGGTCCCAGCACTTCAGCGCCACGACCGCACTCTGGCCATCGAGCGCAATGCGCGGCGCGAAGAGGAGAACAAGCACCTCCCCAAGGAGCAGCACCGGCTGATCCGTCCGGTTCCAGAGGACAAGCCGTGGACGCCGTCCACCGTCTTGGGCATCCTTCGCAACCCGCGCTACGCCGGGTACTCGACCTACCAGAAGAAGTCCGAGCGACTCACTGGCCATGCCCAGGACGACCAGACCCGGCTTTCCAAGCGCAGGGCGATGCGCGATGCGATCGTCCGCGGAGAGGACGGGAAGCCGGTCCCGACCAGCGGTTGGGAGGCCATCGTCCCGGAGTCGCAGTGGTGGGCGGTCCAGGCGATCCTGGACGACGAGAAGCGCGCCACCAACCGGGTCGGCACCGAGCGCCGCCACATCGGCTCGGGCATCTACCGCTGCGGCGAGTGCGAGGAGCCCATTCGCAGCCACGGCAGGCTGTACGCCTGCAAGGAGAACCACGTCCACCGCACGCGGGGGATCATCGACGAGCACGTCATCTCCGAGGTTCGCAGGCGCCTGGCCCAGCCGGACCTGGCAGACCTGCTGCCCTCCAGCGAGAACGAGAAGGTGGTGGCCGTCATCGCGCAGCTGGACTCGGTGAGGGCAGACCTCAAGCGGGCCGAGGACGACTACATCGGCAAGCTGATCGACGGGACGCTCTACCGACGCATCAAGGACCAGGCCGAGGCGGAGCTGGCGAGGCTGGAGCACGAGCGGGTGAAGCTCACCAGTGGCGCGGCAGTGGCCGGTGTTACCGGTAGCACGAGTCCAGTGGCCGCGTTCGACGAAGCCGACCTCGCCACCCGCAGGTCGGTGATCTCCAACCTGTGCGACGTCTACCTCTACCCGCACCCTCGCGGCAAGAAGGGGATTGGCGAAGGAACCGTCAGGATCGTCTGGAAGTCATAAGCGGCTGAGCTGCGAAGGTCGGTGGACTGCTCGCGTCTGAGGGGCTCAGGGTTGGGGCAGGCGCATGCTGTGGCTGCCTTCCGTCTGCTGCCTTTTTCTACGTGCGATCGACCTGCCGAGGGGGTGATCGGCCTGCTCAAGCCCACCGCTGAGGCGGTGAAACCGGCTCAGTGAGGGCTCGAAACCCCGGTTCTGGAGAGTTTGAGACAGTTTTGCCAAACGAAACTGTCTCAAGCAAAAGCCCAGGTCAAAGGTGCCTTTTGCGACACCAGCACGTGATGAGGATTTCAAACTGTCTCAGACAAAATGCCTGGTCAGAGGCATCAAACCCCAGTTTTGAGACAGTTTCTCTGATTTCCGGGGATTTATTGCATGTGCGCGTGTGCGCGTGCGTATGCGCGTGTAGGAAGTAAATCTCTAAATAACTGTCTCAACTGTCTCAAGAGAACATTTCTATGCTCTCATCAGGTGTTTTGGGCGAGACAGACTCCAAAGCAAACTGTCTCAAAACTGTCTCAAACAGGTAAGGAGCCGTAAGGAAACCCTCTGTGACCAGGAGATTTACCTGAGACAGTTTTGTTTTGCAGCACTCCGCAGCGCACCAAGGCCACCGGCTCTCCTGCCGCCCTTTCCTACGAGCGAGGTCATGGAGATGAAGTGCTCGCCCCATGGAAGCCCACCACGCAGTAGCCGGAGGGCAGCCGTAGCCGATGGCTCGCGCAGGTAGGAGAACCGCTCACGTCTGACGGGGCTCGGGGTTAGGTGCATGCAGCCTCGCGCTGCCATTCGATGCAACCGGCTCTCCTGCCGCCCTTTCCTACGAGCGAGGTCATGGAGGTGAAGTGCTCGCCCCATGGAAGCCCACCACGCAGTAGCCGGAGGGCAGCCGTAGCCGATGGCTCGCGCAGGTAGGAGAACCGCTCACGTCTGACGGGGCTCGGGGTTAGGTGCGGGTCTGCTGCACGGTTAGGTGACAGGTTGTAGTCACGCCGCGAGTGCGACGTTCGTGTTCATGATGGTCTCGAACTCGATGGGCGTCAAACGGCCCAACCGGCGTTGACGGCGGCGGCGATGGTACGTCCGCTCGATCCACGTCACTATCGCGATACGCAGTTGTTCTCGGGTGGTCCAGGAGCGGCGGTTCAGGACGTTCTTCTGCAGCAGCGAGAAGAACGATTCCATAGCCGGTTAACAGGCAAGCACCGACCTGTCCCATCGACCCACACAGCTTGTGCTCACCGAGGGTCCTGAGGAATTTCTTTGACCGGAATTGCGATCCCCGATCGGTGTGGACCACCACCCCAGTCGGCTGTCCCCGGTGGGTGAGCGCCATTGTTAGCGCGTTGACCGCCAGGTCGGCTGTCATGGTGGAGTCCATGCTGTAGCCGACGATCTCGTTGCTGAACATGTCCTTGAACGCACACAAATACAGTGTCCCTTCGCGGGTGGGATGTTCGGTGATATCGCCCAGCCACAACCGATTGGGGTGATCGGTGCGGAACTGGCGACGCACGAGATCATCATGAGCAGGCGGCCCGGCAACCGTGTATTTACGCTTACGGGTCGTGATCGTCGACCGGATCCCTGCGATGTGACACAGGCGCCACACGCGCCGCTCCGAGACCCGGTAGCCCAGATCAGTGAGGTCATCGGCAAGGACCCGGTAGCCGCCCTCCGGATCCTTCTCATGCAGGACTTTCAGGATGCTGATCAGGTGCTGTTCTTCTTCTTGCCGGGCAGAGACCGGTTTCTTTTTCCATTTGTAGTATGCCTGGGTTGAAAACCCTAAGACCCGGCACGTCACTGCGACCGGCACCCGAACAGGGGCACTCGTTGCAGCGAGCTCACGGACGAGCGGGTACATCATTTTGGGGGCGTGATGTGTGCCTGAGATAGATAGGCTGCAGCTCTGCGCAGGACCTCGTTTTCCATCTCAAGCTCACGAATACGCTTCAGCGCAGCCGCGTTCTCCTTACGCTCACTGGCATCAGCAGGCACGGCCAGGCCGCGGGAGTGGAGCCGGTCTTGATTAACCCAGTTCTGCAGCGAGGACCGTGAGATCCCTAGATCGGTGCAGACCTGGCGTTGAGTCATCCCTGAATTCACGAGTCCAACGGCGTCGCGTTTGAATTCCTCGGAGTAGATTTTCGGCATAGTTGTCATCCTTCCAGCACGACAATAGAAAGTCATGCAATCAAAGTGACAACCAAACCCTCAGCACTCCCAGACAAAGAACGAGGCAAACCCCGCGAGCAACGCAAAGCACACGGCCGGCTCGTCGAAGGCCAAATCGTCACGAACTGGAAACAAGCACTCGCCCAACTCGCAGCCACCTACCCAGACCAAATCAACCCCTACTTGTAACCAATCAACTTACACAAAAAACTTGGCAAGCCCATAGTTCCCAGCCACCACAGCATTGACGAAGCCTTACCGCCACACTCTTGCTGGGGCCCTCAGCGTGGAATCCCGTGGCATCACTGGCGCGCGAGATCGGCTGCGCCGATGAGACCGGCTGGCACGCCGAGTTCGGCAAGCTTGATCGGTGGTAGCTTGCGGAACTTCCGTGCGGTCACGTTCTGCTCGAACGCAGCCTGGACTGGCGCGCGAAGCATTTCGCCATCTCGCGCCATGCCACCGGCAAGAACAAACACTTCGGGGTCAAGGATTGCGGCTAGATCGGCAAGGCCGAGACCGATCCACCGGGCAACCGTTTCGATGATATCCAAGGCATTGGCATCGCCGCCGCGCGCAGCCTGTGCAACGAGCGGACCGGTGATGTTTTCAATCTTGCCGTCTGCGAGTTCGAGGATTCGATAGGCGATGTCTGGTGCAACCTGCGCCATTTCGCGAGCCTCTTGCACAAGCGCGGTTCCGGACCCGTAGCGTTCCCAGCATCCGCGGTTGCCGCAGCCACAGCGCCTACCGCCTGCCTTGATCTGCATGTGCCCGATCTCGGCAGCGAAGCCCTGGGAGCCGCGGATGAGCTGCCCGTCAATGATCACGCCGCCACCGATACCTGTGCCCAGAGTAACCACTGTTGCGTTGCGGCTACCGCGAGCTGCTCCGAACCGGTACTCGCCCCACGCAGCTGCGTTGGCGTCGTTTTCCACTACAACGGGGAGGCTGGTGCAGGCCGTAATCATTTCGGCGAGCGGCTCGTTGCGCCAATCGAGGTTGGGTGCGTACACCACCGTGTCACGATCAGCATTGCAGAATCCTGCAGCGCCGATTCCGATGCCGGCTACGTCCTCGCCGTTGGCGAGTTCAAGAGCCATGTCGCAAATAGTCTTTGCCACAGCTTCGCCGTCGGTTGCGGGAGTGGGCCTGCGGATTTCTTTGAGAACCTTGCCTTCCTCGTCAACGAGTCCAGCAGCGATTTTCGTTCCACCAACGTCAATGCCAATTGCATGCATTGGTTATTCCTCCTTCATATCCTCGAGCTCGAGGCCCTTCGTCTCGGGCACCCACTTAAGCACAAAGAAGAGCGAAAGCACGGCGAAGGTGGCATAGAGACCGTACGCCAAACCGAGCGAGATGTTTGCGAAGATCGGGAAGGTCTGGGTAACCACGAAGTTTGCGATCCACTGTGCGAAACCGGCAACTGCGAGGGCGGCGCCGCGGATCTTGTTTGGGAACATCTCGCCAAGCATCACCCACATGATCGGCCCCCAGCTCATTCCGAAGAACACCACGAAGAGGTTGGCGCACACGAGTGCGATCGGGCCGGAAGCACCCTCCAAGATCGGGCCGTTTGCGCCAACGGGTGCCATCTGGAACACAACGGCCATAGTGCCGAGCGATAATGCCATGCCCACGGAACCGGTCAGCAAGAGCGGGCGCCGCCCCCAGTTGTCCACGAGGAGAATCGCCACGATCGTCACGATCACGTTGATGGTGGCGGAAATGAGGGAGAGCAGCAAGGACTGCGATTCGGTAAAGCCAACAGACTGCCACAGGGTGTTGGAGTAGTAGAACACCACGTTAATGCCAACGAACTGCTGGAAGATTGCCAATCCAATACCCACCCAGACGATCGGCTTCAGGCCAGCTGCCCTGCCCCGGATGTCCTTGATCGACGGCTTAACCTCCGTGTGAATCGAGTACTTGATGCGATCGAAGACGTCGTTGACCGATTCGGGATTGAGGATGCGGCCAAGCACGGCCTTTGCAGTTTCGTCGCGGCCCGTGGACACCAAGAAGCGCGGCGATTCAGGGATCGAGAAGGCGCCCACGAGGTAACCCAGTGCCGGAACGATACACACCAAGAGCATCCAGCGCCATGTCTCAAGACCCATCCAAAATTCCTGGCTCGCGCCGCCCGACGCATCGGTGAGCAGCTTGTTCACCAGCTGCGAGAGGAAAATACCAGTCACAATGGCCAGTTGCTGCAGGGAGCCGAGTCGCCCACGCATATGAGCCGGAGCGATCTCGGCGATGTATGCTGGCGCAATCACTGATGCAAAACCGATTGCAACACCGCCAACGACGCGGAACGCAATGAAGATTTCGATATTGGGGGCAAGGCCGGAGCCGATTGCTGCAACAAAGAAGAGGACTGCTGCGATCTTCATCACCGGGATTCGACCAATACGGTCCGAGATGGAGCCGGCAACGAATGCGCCTACAGCGGCACCAATGAGAGCGGATGCCACGGCGAATCCCAGCGGACCTGGGCCAATTGTGAACTGCTCTTTAATGGCTTCGGTGGCACCGTTAATAACCGCGGAGTCATACCCGAAGAGGAAGCCAGCAAGGGCTGCGACTGCAGTAATACCGATGACGCTGGCGTATCTGGATGAATTCATGTTAGGCCTCACTGACTAACGAACATCTAGGGAAAAGCAAAAACGCTACTTTCAGGGTCAGTAAATCACGCACCCCTACACCCGTCAAGGAATGTTTACTATCTTCTGATTAAGAGTTCGTTAGTTGAAATGCCCGATTAGTTCGGATTTTTGTGAGGTGTGCTGGGTTGTCTTCGCGGACTGGCCGTAACGTAACGACGACGTAAAAGGGTTGGTCACGGCCTTAAGTTTTGGATGGCGAACGCTGCGCACTAGAGAGGAATGCGGTGTGTTCAAGGTTTGAAAACTCTCAGACGACGTCGACTTCCTCAAGCGCGAGAGAAATGGCACCTAGGACGTGCGTCCTTAGTCCGAGGGTGCTGGGACGGAACATGAGGTGCTCGCGCACCCCGCGCATGGCGTAGCGAGAAATCGTTTGCTCGAGTGAGTCGATGATGAGCGGACCGGCCTCGGCAAGCAAGCCCCCGATAACCACCAGGCGCGGATTGACTGTATTGAGCATATTGGAGATGGTGAGACCCAACGTGGAGCCGGTGTCAGCCAGAATCCGGCGGCAGGCCGTGTTGCCATTGTGGGCAGAGGAAATGATGTCATGAATAGTCACGTCTTCGCCCATGAGCGGGTGCATTGCGCGAAGAATGGCCGGCACGGCCGCCACTGTTTCGAGGCATCCGCGATTGCCGCAGCGGCACATGGCTCCATTCTCATCGATCGTGGTGTGACCTATTTCGCCGGCAGATCCGTCCGCGCCGCGGTAGATTTTTCCTCCAAGAATCAGGCCCGCGCCGATGCCGTCCGCGATCTTGACGTACGCCAGATCATTGGGGACGGGGTGAGCCCACGTGAATTCGCCGAGTGCGCCAAGGTTTGCATCGTTTTCCATGCGCACAGGGATTCCCAATGCGTCAGTGAATCGAGCAGGCACGTCCACGCCATCCCACAGCGGGAGGATTTCGCCCGACGTAATGTATTGGCCAGCGAGGTCAACAGGGGCCGGGACGGCCAAACCCGCAGCCAAGACCTCCGCCATCCGGATTCCAGAGCGCTCCAAGATCGCGCTGATTTCGCGGGTGACAAACCGGAAATCGTCGTCGAAGGTGAGCAGCTGCGGTCGGCCGACGCGTTCCTCCGCCACAATCTTGCGGCTCAAATCTGCGCAGACGATCGTGAGATGGCGATGGCCAACTTCCACACCCAGCACATATCCGGCCTCTGGGTGGAAACTCAACTTGGTTCCGTGTGGGCCGTTTCCCTCGCCACGAGCCACAAGGCCTTGAGCCTCCAGCTCTGCAATGATGTTAGAAACCGTAGAAGCGGCAAGGCCGGTGCGCCTAGCGATCGCCGCCTGCGTGACATTGCCATGTTCAATGAGTTCTGAAACAACACGTTTGCGGCTGGCTTGGCGTAGAGAGGTCTGGGAGCCACCCGAAAGCGTAAGTGTTTCTTTCATGGAAACATTTCAGCATAAAAGCCATGCACTTGTGAAGGTGAACACAAAAGTGCTGTGTGGGGCTGAGATAGGCAGCGCGCGCCACGCAGAGGAGATAGGCAGCGGGCGCCGCGAGCACACCGACGCGGGCGGCCAGGAGCACGAACCGACTCCCAGACCGCCCGCGAGGCAGATCGAGCCTTAGGCTTCAAAGGTTGCCCACGCGCGGACCGGGAGCCCGTTGGCGTCGGCGATATTTGGCCAGCCGATTGAGATAAGTGCGCTTCGGGCAGGCACCTGATCGAGGTTCGCGAGTACCTCGAGCTGGAAGAGTCCAAGGCCAAGAACGTGGCGCTCCACCGCGAGATCGCCGGCGTCGGCGCAGGCCACGGCCGGGTCCGTATCGAGGGTCTCATGCCCAATGCCCAGCACGCCACGATCGTGCAGAGCACTCACGGCTTCCTTGGACCACCCAGGGGTATGCAGATTACCGGAGGCATCAGCGTTGGTCAGTGCATCGGCGTCGGGCCATCGCTTGTGCCAATCGAAGCGAAAAGCAACGAAAGCGTCGGCCGGAATCGGGCCGTACTCCTCTTCGTGCGCTTCGATATCGGCCACGCTGAGCTCAAAGTCCACGTTGCCTGCCACCTCCTCGTGCTTATCGAGCACCACGAGCGGCAACACCGCGTGGTCGATGGTGAAGTCTTTGGCAACTTTGCCCTCCTTGTGGAAGTGGCAGGGGAAGTCGACGTGCGTGCCGAACTGGCCGGGGAAAGTCTGGCGCTGGATGCGCAGATTATAGGGAGAATCGAAATCGAGAATCGGCGTGTTGAGCTCAACGGCTCCCTCGGGCATGCCACCCCAATAGGGAGAATGCTCGTCGAGCTGATGCGTGAGATCCATGCGCTTAAGGGTGCGGTTCCACAAAGACATAGTCGTCCTCTCTAGTGTTGTTTTGGTGTGGTTCTATTAGCAGTTGCCGCTTTAAGAAATGGGTAGCCAGCACGGTCAAAATGTGGGCTCAAACAGCCTCGATCCGCGAGGTTGGGCTGCTGTGGGTTTTTCGGACAGTCTTTTGAATGGTTTTCTTATGCTGCCTGTGCGTGCTGGTAGTAACCGTAGTGGACGTCGTTGGGGTACTGGTAATCCAGTCCTGAGTGACGACGCCGGCTGTTGTAGAACCCTTCGATATAGGCGATCACATCGCGGCGAGCCTGCGCTTTCGTGGCGTAGAAAGTGCGATAGACCCGTTCGACTTTCAATGCGGCAAAAAATGACTCAGCCAGGGCATTATCCCAGCATTAACCGGCTAATCTGGGCTGATTTTTGGTTGTTGAGTTGTTTGGTTTTATTCGGCGTTCGGGCGTGTCGTGGTGTTGTCGATGAGGTTGTTTAGTCGGGTGATGAGTTTGAGGTGGCGTTCGGTTTCGGTGTCCCATCCTCGGTGTTGAGCGTCGTTGGCTAGGGTCGCGGCGATGTCGCGTTGACGGGTTAGGACTGGAATGTCTTGGATTGTGGTGTGGAAGCTGGGGCAGTGTTCGCAGATGTTGGCGTAGTTGCAGGCTTGCTGTGCGGGAGCGCGGAGGCAGTAGCCGCCTGCTAGTGCGGTCTTTATGGTGGGCTTGGTCATCCAGGTGGTGGGGGGTTCGGGGTTATTGGTGGTTTGTGGGAGTGCGCCGATGCGGTTTCTAGCAAGGTCCAGAGCGCGTTCGTACTCGGTGCGGATGGTGGCGTCAAAGAGGTGCCCATATCGCAGGCTCATCTCGGCGGAGACATGACCCAGGATTGACATTAGGGCTTGGAGTGAGACCCCGGCGTTGACGAGGGCGGTGGCGTAGGTGTGACGAAGTTGGTGTGGAGTGACGTGCCCAATCCCAGCCGCGGTGGCTGCCCTGCGGAGCTCCCCTCGTAGCGCGGTGGCTGTGAGGCGGCGTCCGTGGGAGGTAAACAGAAATTGTGCGGGTTTGCCGGTGGTGGGGTGTGGGATGGCCCGTCCGGGGCTACGCGACTTAGTGATGCGGTCGATAAGGTTGAGTGTTTCCTCATCGATGGGGACCATGCGTTCGGTGTCCAGTTTTCCCAGGGGGACCTTCAGCCAGGACCCGGTGTTGGGGGTATCGATGACGGAGTTGAGTTCAAGGTCAAGGAGTTCACCGATTCGTAGCCCGCAGGCCCGTTGTAGTAAGAGAGCATCAGCGGGGAGCCGGTTGGTTGAGGCATTGAGTTCTTGGATGAGGCGGCGGTCTGCATCCGGAGGTAGGAACCTGGGTAGTGGTTGGGGAAGTCTGGGGTTGTCACAGGAGTAGAGCAGTTTCCGTGTTGGGGCCTGGTCCCATTGCCACTCGGTGATGTCAGAAAGGAAGCCGCCGGCGGCTAGGATCCGGCGGCTCTGCTCAGCGACCGTGATCAATGCGCCTGTCTTGGTGTTCAGGGTGTGGGGTAGAGATGCCAGCCAGGGTTCAATGTGATCGCAGCGAGTCAACTCCCGGGGACTTAGTTCAGGATCGATAGCCGTGACGAAGAGAGCGAAGTACTTCAACCGTGTGGCTAGGCCTGAGACTGTCTTGGGTTTACAGGTTACGCTCTTGCATTGTAAGTAACGCACCAGCATCGAATGCATCGGCTCTGGAACGGCCTCGAGGCGGCGAGTGAAGGGCCAGGGTTGCTGAGAGGGCTGGGGCAGAGCGGGCAAGAACCCCATGTGGAACAGTACCGTTTTCGTTCCTGTGGCTGCCGTGCGGTAATGCTTCCAGGTCCGCCCCGTGTTCTGCTGACGTCGTATACCGGCTGCAAAAAGGGCATCAAAGTCATCGTGGGTGATGCGCGCTAGTGGCTTGCCCGTGGCAAATAACACGCGAGCCATGACTTGGGAGGCCATCGCTGAAGCGACTCTTTCGCTGTAGCCACACCCTTTTGCAGCTTCAATGAACTGTGTGAGATCGGCCCCAATGTCAGTACCGGGAACATCGCGCCACAAAGAGGAGAACTTCCGATTCACCATATAGTCCCAGCCCGGATTCAACCTCCCCGTCACCAGCAAGAACGTGATGAATGGTCGGGTAGCACTATTAGCGCTGAGCTGGACGTCTAGGTCCTCATCAGCCCAATCTTGTGGGTGGGGCCAGGAACGCATGAAGACCCTGGCAGCTTGAGTGAAGGCTGTATTGCCTCTACCAGTGTGACTTTGGTGGGCTTGGTAGGCGTCAACCACCTGCTCCGGGGTCTCGAAAGTATCAGAAATCGTTAAGGCGTTGACGGTCGCGAGCAGCATTGTATTGAGCCTTCACATGAGTTGGAGAGAGGTGAATATAGCGGGCGGTGGTGTCAACATGGGCATGGCCAAGCAGGGATTGCATAACTGCCAAATCAACCCCAGCCTCAGCTAAGGCAGTACCAAAAGTATGGCGCAGCACATGCGGTGAACCCGCAGTGATCCCGGTAAGGCTACGGTGGTAACGGAAGATGCTACGTAAATCCGCCGCGGTCAGCGGTTGCCCTCGGGTAGGGCCCTTAGCGCTGAGAAACAACATCTCGGATGAAGATTCCGGCCGGTCTTTCAAGAGATAGGAAGCGATCACCGCGGCCAGGTCCTCATCCAAGGGGACACGACGATCCTTGCCGCCCTTACCGTGAACACTCAGCCATCGCCCGCCGATATCAACATCGAGGACCCCTAACGCCAATACCTCACAAGAACGCAACCCGCAGTAAAGCATCAAGCCAGCCATCGCCAGATCTCTGCTGGACCGCAAAGACCCCAACAAAGTTGCAGTCTCCTTGACATCCAACGCCCGCGCCAGACGTCTTGGTGTGCGTAATCGCAACCGCGACCGCGACGCCGGTCTTCGCCGGATATGAGCCAACATGCCAGAGCGCTCCCCCGCCGCGAACCAGGAAGAAGGTTTACCCTTCGGGATCGGGGAACTTAATGTGGGATCACGCATCACCACGAACTCATACATCCCCGCCACAGCCGCTAACCGTAGATTCACCGATGCTGGCGCCAGCCGGTCAACAGGCCTCCCGGCCAGATCGACTACGTTTGGTCCCGGTCGACCAGGGATCCGCTCCTGGCGACACGCACTCAAGAAGCCCAACACGTCGTCAGTGACCACCCCATCAACACTCAGACCAGCCCGGCGTAACCATCGATGGAAAGCCAACAAGCCATAACCATAAGAGCGCACTGTCTGCGGCGAGTAGTTCCGATCCGCTAGATACCCCAAATAAGCATTAGCCTGCATAACCAGCGCAGGATCACTATCACACCTCAGTCGCCACCACAATCCATCGCGTTCAAGGAGAACACCGTCGTCATCCATAACCCATGTTTACGCCAATCCCACGCCCGAATCCACCACCGGAAACTACGAACTCATGACACGGACCACCCCAAACACCCCGATTAGCCGGTTAACAGGCAAGCACCGACCTGTCCCATCGACCCACACAGCTTGTGCTCACCGAGGGTCCTGAGGAATTTCTTTGACCGGAATTGCGATCCCCGATCGGTGTGGACCACCACCCCAGTCGGCTGTCCCCGGTGGGTGAGCGCCATTGTTAGCGCGTTGACCGCCAGGTCGGCTGTCATGGTGGAGTCCATGCTGTAGCCGACGATCTCGTTGCTGAACATGTCCTTGAACGCACACAAATACAGTGTCCCTTCGCGGGTGGGATGTTCGGTGATATCGCCCAGCCACAACCGATTGGGGTGATCGGTGCGGAACTGGCGACGCACGAGATCATCATGAGCAGGCGGCCCGGCAACCGTGTATTTACGCTTACGGGTCGTGATCGTCGACCGGATCCCTGCGATGTGACACAGGCGCCACACGCGCCGCTCCGAGACCCGGTAGCCCAGATCAGTGAGGTCATCGGCAAGGACCCGGTAGCCGCCCTCCGGATCCTTCTCATGCAGGACTTTCAGGATGCTGATCAGGTGCTGTTCTTCTTCTTGCCGGGCAGAGACCGGTTTCTTTTTCCATTTGTAGTATGCCTGGGTTGAAAACCCTAAGACCCGGCACGTCACTGCGACCGGCACCCGAACAGGGGCACTCGTTGCAGCGAGCTCACGGACGAGCGGGTACATCATTTTGGGGGCGTGATGTGTGCCTGAGATAGATAGGCTGCAGCTCTGCGCAGGACCTCGTTTTCCATCTCAAGCTCACGAATACGCTTCAGCGCAGCCGCGTTCTCCTTACGCTCACTGGCATCAGCAGGCACGGCCAGGCCGCGGGAGTGGAGCCGGTCTTGATTAACCCAGTTCTGCAGCGAGGACCGTGAGATCCCTAGATCGGTGCAGACCTGGCGTTGAGTCATCCCTGAATTCACGAGTCCAACGGCGTGGAATTCCGGTTTAACGTCTAGCGTCTGGGAGCGGCAAGAAGTGAACGATGAGAATCACGGGTCCGGTGTCACCCTCCGTAGGGCGCTCGGACTGGTCGAGTATCCTCGACTCGTGGAGGTCTGGCGCAGTGCTGTGGACGCCACGCATGGCTTCCTCGCCAAGGAACACCGTGACGCGATCGAGTCGCAGCTCGCTTCGGACTACCTGCCGCAGGTCGATCTGTACGTCGCGGAGCTTGGCGGCGTCCCGATCGGTTTTGCTGGAGTCTCACACGAGAAGCTGGAGATGCTGTTCGTCGATGCTCTCCAGCGCGGTCAGGGCATCGGGAGTTTATTGTTGTCGTTTGTCGTTGCAGAGGGCCGCGTGACAGCGGTGGATGTCAACGAGCAGAATACGCAGGCCATCGGATTCTATCGTCGCCGTGGTTTCGCGGTTGTCGGCAGGAGCGCTTTGGACGATCAGGGACGCCCATATCCGCTGCTTCACATGGAGCGTGGGAGCGACATAGCGACCGGAGATGCGATGGAGTTCTGTAGCAGACTAACCTCTGGAGGGGAAAAATGACTACCTCGACCGCGCCTTCAATCAGATCGGCGAATCGGGACGAGACAGCAGTTATGGCGCGAGTCCTCGCCGATGCGTTCGCCCAGTACCCCTGGACCAGGTGGGCGATCCCGGCAGAGGACTATTCTCGACGGTTGACTGAATTGCAGGATCTCTATCTTCGATACGCGCTCGACGAGGGCGTAGTCCTTGTGGACAAGCAGCTCGGCGGGGTCATCGCACTCTTGCCGCCGACGGCCGCTCGTCCCTCGAAGGAGCTTCAAGAGCGAGTTGCAGAACTCCACGGCGCGCGCTTCGCAGCCGTCGCCTCGACGATCCTTCCAGCTGCGCCGGAGGGGTACTGGAGCTTGGAGACGCTTGGAGTTCGTCCCGAGCGTCAACGGGCAGGCCTTGGCCAGGCGCTCATTCGCGCGGGACTCGGCGTCGTAGCGGCATCCGCTCAGCACGGCGTTGCGTTGGAGACCTCGGACCAGAGTAACGTTCGTCTCTACGAACGCACGGGGTTCTCTGTGAGTGCCACCACGAGCGTCGAGGATAGCCTGGTGGTGTATTCGATGGTGCGTCGCGGCTCTGACCCCAAAAGACCCATGTCCGCTGAGGATGCCGTGGAGTTCAGTGCTTCGGCTTGACCGCGCCGGTGACATGACCGGTCGTCACTTTCAACGTAGCGAACAGCGCCGTCGTGGCCAGCAGCACGATCTTCGCCCGTCGCGCCAGGATCGCGGTCGACCGCGTCCACGGCATCAGCTCAGCTCCATCGGCCTCACAAAGGGCAACGCCGCAGCAGGAGAATTCACCACAACCGACTCTCCCACCACTCTCCCAAATCGTTTGGGAACCAACAACACGCGACACCAGATCAACGGTTCACCACCTTATATACGATGTGGCTACTTGACGTAAGGTGGCTCTTATCCGTTGGAATTTCATCGCATCGCAGCTGTGACGGCCAAAGCAACAATGATTCGTGCAGCAACACGGCCTGGTGAATGTTTCCAAAACATTCGGTGAGCCCAACGGCTGAACTTGGAGGGGCGGGGCACGGTGTCCGCTCTCAGTGCTTGCTAACCCCATACGTCTCTTTGCGTATGTGAACAGCTGTCTTGCCGCCGTTTGTCACCGAAGTGATCTCCTGCCGAGCTGCGGCCACGTCTATGGCACTCTGCTCCTTGACATGGCCCGCCGATCGTCTCCAGCAATACAATGAAGGACCTCCACATCCGCGATGAATGGAATCGCCGGAGATACTTGGTCTCGGACGCGGACAAAATGCTCGAGTCGGTGGAATTACGAAGTATTTAACGAGGTGCACATGGAGCGATTTGATCGAGGGGGAAGAAGACGGGGAATTTCTGCGAGGATTTGGCGTGGCTTCACACGAAAATTGAAGCGTGGCATCGTTTTGGGCGGCAGTGCAGGCGTTGCGGGGCACGTGTTTGGTCCGACTCAGGCAGCTCAAGGGGAAAATGATATTGGTGACTTTGTGACAACCTCGGAGTTTGAACCAAATGATGACCGTCATATAGATTTTCCACCGAACGTTTGAGGCAGACACCCATCGGTTGGCAGACCAGCTTGTGTCTCGCGTAAGTACTCAGCACAGCAGATTCGATGTGTTGCAGCACCGTTGTGGAATTGGAGTATGCCGCGCACTGGACGCCCGAATGCTCCGTTGGGGCTCGCCGATGATCCTCAGCAAGGTCGGCGGGCTAGGTTCACCGCGGAACAGGTCCATGACATCGTGGACCTGCCTCGACCCGCCGGAGAGGGCAGTCGTGTTCAGTGTCGATGAGAATAGCCAGGTGCAGGTGTAGTCTCGCTCGCAGCCAGCGTTCCCGATGATGCTGGGGATGCCCAAGAAACGAACTCACGACTACTTCCAACACGGTACCACGGGCCTGTTCGCTGCGATGAAAGTGCAGGACGCGGGCGATGGAGTTCAAGGAGTTCCTGACCAAGATCGACCAAACCGTGTCCGATGCTCTGGTCGTGTACGTGATCTGCGACAACCTACGTCACCGCCAACCACCCCACAGTGACTACCTGGCTCGACAACCACCCGCGGTTCCACATGCACGTCCCATCGAATCCAGGATGCAGTCTGCGCGACACCCAACACCAAACACCAAGGACTCGTCCATACTGGCGTCGCGCTGGTCGACTCGTGGACGGGCAAGGAGCGGCCATCATCACTGTGATGGCCCTATCCATCGAGACACGGTTGAATTTTGGTTCAGCGCCCAATGTCCTACGAGTCCGTTGGGTGGTTCTAGGCCAGATCAGGCTGTCTCCAATCCTGCAGCGGTATCTTACTGGTCGAGGTAGCTCACGTGTGTCAGCTGCTCGGAAACATCCCAGAGCTTCTTTCCCACCCCGGGGTTGCGAGCTTCGCTAGTCGCCTGGACCTCGGTCACCTTTCCTCGCTGCTCGTTCTTGCCATCAGGTCCGAAGAACTGGCCTCCGCGAACACCTTCTGCGGTGGCTGCATACAGTTGAGGCAGGGCGCCCTGCTCGGTCGGCTGGGTGTTCATGGCAGCGTAGGCCGAGGCGATGGCCTTCCCGACCGCGCCGCGATGCTCCCAGGCGCGCGGCGTCAGGTTCGACCGGGACACTCCGGGGTGGGCGAGCACGCTGATGATCGGTGAACCTGTGGCTCGGAGGCGGCGGCCCAGTTCGATGCCGAACACCGTGTTGGCGAGCTTTGAAGCGCCGTATGCAGTGGAGGCGTCCCACGTCTTCTCGAACATGAGATCGTCGAAGTCCAGATGGGCGCCCTTGTGGGAAAGCGAGCTGAGCGACACCACTCGGGGTGACTTTCCACGCTCCAGGAGTGGAAGCAGTCGGCCAGTGAGTGCGAAGTGGCCAAGGTGGTTGGTGCCGAAGTGAAGCTCGAAGCCATCGGTGGTCGCCTGTCGATCTCCGAGGATGACGAGGCCTGCGTTGTTGATGAGCAGGTCGATCCGGTCGAGTTCGTTCGCCGCGTGTTCGGCGAACGTGCGGACCGAGTCGAGCGACGCAAGGTCCAGTTGTCTGACCGAGACCTTCGCGTCCGGTGCCTCGGCCTGGATCGTCGCTGCTGCCGTCTCACCTGCTGTGGTGTTCCGTACGGCAAGGACGACGTCGGCCCCGTGGCGCGCCAGCTCGGTTGCCGTGACGAGGCCGAGGCCCGAGTTCGCGCCCGTGATGATGGCGGTTCGTCCGGCCTGATTGGGGATGTCTGATGATGTCCATGAATTCATGGACCCCACGTTAGTAGGCGGTTGCCCCGTCTCCGGCGTCCTCGGCATCCTCGGTCTGGCGGACCCACCCTCTTCGCCTCGCCTGGCTGGATAATGATCATATGAGCACTTCATCGGCGGCCGCGCGAGAACTCGGAGCCTTCCTTCGATCCCGTCGGGAGCGAACCCGCCCGGAAGATCTTGGGCTGGAGCCGGGACCGCGCCGCAGAGTGGAAGGTCTGCGACGCGAGGAGGTCGCTGTCCTTGCAGGGCTGAGCACTGACTACTACCAGCGTCTGGAACAGGGCAGGGGAGCAAGGCCCTCGGATGCCCTGCTCGACTCGATTTGCGACGCACTGCGTCTGGATGCGGCAGAGCAGCGCCACTTGATGACCCTGGCCCGCGCGGTACGCCAGCCGGAAACGCCGAAACGCCGTAAGCAGGATCGTGTTCCGGAGAACGCGAAGCGAATGCTCGAGGCGATGGGGCTGCCGGCGTTCGTGCTCAGCCGTCACCTCGATCTGCTCGCCTGGAACGATTCCGCCGCAGCTCTGCTTGGCGACCCGCTGGATCTGCCCCGAAACCGGCGCAACATGCTGCATGTCCTCTTCCACGACGACGATTCGAGACTCCGTTGCAAGGGATGGGAGGCGATGGCCCTGGACTACATCGGTCTGTTCCGCGCTGCGATCGGGCACGATCCCGAAGATCCGAGGGCCGTGAAGATCGTTGGAGAGCTGAGTCTGCGTAGCAGCGAGTTCCGACGTCTTTGGGCTCGCAACGAAGTGCGCGACAACGTCCACGGCTCCAAGACCATCCGTCACCCTCGGATCGGGGACATCGATGTCGAGTAGGATGCATATCCGTTGCGCGGCATGCCCGGACCGATGATGATCGTCTTCGTGCCGCAGCCCGGCCACGAAGACCGGCTCAGCCTGCTCAGCACGATCATGGCCAGTCCGGGCCGAGAGATCATGCATAGCCCCTGACATGCGTCGTCGTCGACCCTACGGCGCAAGGTCACGGTCACGTTGTGGCTCGGAGGTTTGTGTGGGGCGGCTGTCGTATCCAAAACTTGGTCGGCTACGGATCTCGGTGGAGTTCGGGTTGAACAGCCAACGTTATTGACGTGGCCCGCTATTTGTTGGTTGCGTGATCGGATCGTGCGGTAGCAAGGACACCGAACGGTCTGTGGCGTCGCGAGCGTGTGCTCTCAATCGATCCCAGGATCCAGCGGATGGCGCTGCGCAAGGTGGGGATCGTGATCGCCTTGGCCGACCAGGTCGCCGCAATTACGCCGCTGCACGTGGCATGACCTGTCCGGCACGGATTTTGGTCGTTGGAAGCTCGGGCTCGGGCAAGATGCAACGCTGCCGTGGTCTTATGTTTGAGATGCAGGAGGGATACTACGAAACGCTCGACGGCGAGCGGTATGACATCGAGTGGGTCCCCTCCGATCAGGCAGCCATCGAGCGGGAACGGCTTGGCATACAACTGAGCGACTTTTGGGGTGCGTGTAGCACGGGTGCGGGTGTTACATGCACAAGCACGTTGTGGGCGCACAAGACTAGTTGAAACAGACGGGCTAGAAAGCTTCTTCACCTACTCTAAAGACTCTAACGTTTGAGCTTTGGAGTCTTTAGAGTAGCCTTCTTGGTTCAGCGGCTTCAGCCGAACAGATCCACTCTAACTAGAACATTTTTTAGAGTATGTAATAGTGGTCGAAGAGCGACTGCCACGCGCCGGACATGGTCGCCGGTTCAGATTGGGATGTGGACTTGTGAGATGACCCGGTTTCGTGATTCGACGCCGTCGCTGGCACAATCGCCGCACCCTCCAATCCGCCCCGTCAAACCATTGCTTCCACTGCCCGGCGAAGACCATAATGCTTTATGGGCACTCTCTGTTACACCGCGACCGTTTCGCTCGATGGCTACGCTGCTGACGCGACCGGCGATTTTCAGTGGTCGGCGCCGGGCGACGAGGTGTTCGATTTCCACGTGGAACGCATGGGTGCAGTATCGACCGAGATATTGGGGCGCAACACCTATCTGTTGATGAAATACTGGGAAGCCGAGCCCGAGGGTGAGTCCTGGAGTGCGGCGGAACACGAGTTCGCGCGGCGCTGGCAGAGCCTAGAGCGCGTGGTGGCGTCGTCGTCCCTGTCGCCCGCCGATCTTTCTCCCGAAAGGACCCGGCTGGTGCCGGAACTCGGGTTGGCCGAACTCCGGCAGATCGTGGAGGAGGCGCCGGGGGAGGTTGAAATTTTCGGGCCGACGACGGCGAGCCCCGCCATCCGAGCCGGAATGGTGACGGAGTTTCGTTTCTTCGTCGTTCCCAAGATTGTGGGCGGTGGCTTGAGTGCTTTGCCCGGCGATACGCGCCTTGACTTGAACCTCGTCGAGCATCGCGTCTTCAGTGACGGTGCTGTCTATCTGCATTACCGGCCGCGCTGACCTTGGCCGCGCTGACCTTGCGGAGCGTGAGACGACCCCATCTGAAATCACCGGCGCCGCTCACTCGGACTCCGGCCTGCGCCGGTCCCGCTTGATGCTGGATCTATGCTTCTTGGATTCGAGCCGACGGCGTTGTGAGGCTCGCGTTGGCTTCGTGGCACGGCGGGGGACTGGTGGAGTGATTGCTTCTCGCATGATCTCCGCCATGCGTTCCCGTGCTGCGGACCGGTTGCGGTGCTGTGAGCGTTGTTCGGAGGAGGTGACTGTGAGGACGCCGCCGGACAGGCGAGCAGACAGCCGCTCAAGTGCGCGGGCTCGTTGGACCTCGTTCAGCGCCGTCGTCGCCGAAACGTCAAGGCTCAGCTGGACGCGCGAATCGGAAGTGTTCACTCCCTGGCCGCCGGGGCCAGAGGAATGCGAGAACCGCTCGGTCAGCTCCGAGGCGGGAATCCTCATCCCGTGCGGAGCTCCGGGGCCCGGCGGTACCAGCAAATCGTCCATGGCATCAGTTTGCCTCAAGAGTGGCTGTGAAAGCATATAGGATATTGCGATTGGGTAGGCTCGTGGCTCGCACCGGACGTTTATGGGAAACAACGGAGTCTTTTCAGCTATTGGGGCTATGAATTCCGGTGATTAAAAATCTAGATATTTGCTCGTTTCAAAACATCCGAAACGCTGACATCAAGGGCGTTGGCGATTCCTGCCAGTGTGGACAGACGTGGGTTGGAAGGATGGTCAATATCTTTGCGTCCGGAGCCTCGCCCAGCTTCGATGAGTTGAACTTGATTCTTGGTGATACCTGCGGCGTACGCCAGATGCTCTTGTGTGAGCCCCCGGTCCTGCCGAAGCTTGCGTAACACTATTCCAAGATCTTTGGCTTGTCTCTCCTCCCACACCTATTCATCGTGAATACTGGTCCCAGAAAAGTACACCCTATATAACAGTCCCGGTATAATATGATTATGGTTGTAAGCAACGACCGTGATAGGTATTCCGAGCGAAGGGTTAACCATGATGCGATCAGTGACAGGCAAATTTCTCCCTCTAGGGGCTCTCCTTTTTGTTGGCGCACTATCGCTATCAGGATGCTCAAGTCTTACCGGTGCGTCCGAGCTGACGGGAAATCGATCAGATGGAGCGGGAAGTAGTGCTACGAGTGCCAGCGCACCGTCCGAATCTGAGAAGTGTCCTGATCTGGCCGACTCGATTGCGGCTGATAGACATAAGAGCATTGTTCCCAATTTGGTAGGACAGAACCTCAATAATGTTGGTTACTGGAGTCTGAGTAATTGTCAAGACCTGTGGATCGGCGTGTCACGCGACGTGTTGTTGACCTCCTGATTCTTCGGGTCGTTCGACGAGCTTGCCCTTCTCGAAGGTGGCGCCGGCACGGACCAGGGCGACGAGGTGGGGTGCGTTCACCGCGCGCCAGCGTCGTTGCGCTGACTCGATGAGCTTGAACGCCATCGCGATGCCCGCCGCACGCGAGCCGGGTCCCTTGGTGACGCGCTGCCGGAGCCGGACGGTGGCGAAGGTGGACTCGATCGGGTTGGTCGTGCGCAGGTGGATCCAGTGCTCGGCCGGGAAGTCGTAGAACGCGAGCAGGACGTCGAGGTCATCGGTGACCTTCGCGGTCGCCTTGGGCCACTTCGCGCCGTAGGCGGTGCTGAACGCCTTCGCCGCGGCCAGGGCGTGCTCGCGGTCCTGCGCGTTGTAGATCTCGGCGAGGGCGGCCTTGGCGTCCTTGTGCACCGACTTGGGCAGAGCGGCGAGCACGTTGCCGATCTTGTGCCACCAGCAGCGCTGCTCGGCGGTGGCGGGAAAGACGTCGCGCAGCGCGCGCCAGAACCCCAGGGCGCCGTCGCCGACCGCGAGGACGGGGGCGCGCATGCCGCGGCGCTTGCACGAGCGCAGCAGGTCAGCCCAGGACTCGGTGGACTCGCGGTGCCCGTCCTCGAGCGCGACGAGCTCCTTGGTGCCATCGGCGCGGACCCCGACCATGACCAGCAGGCAGACCTTGTCCTGGTTGAGGCGGACCTTGAGGTGGATCCCGTCGACCCACACGTAGACGTAGTCGGTCTCGGCCAGCGACCGCTGGCTGAACGTCTTGGCCTCGTCCTGCCACTGCTCGGTGAGCCGGGTGATCGTCTTGGCCGACAGCCCGGCGGCCGAGCCGAGGAACTGCTCCAGGGCCGGAGCGAAGTCCGAGCTCGACAGGCCGTGCAGGTACAGCAGCGGCAGCACCTCGGCCAGCTGCGGGCTCTTGCGCGCCCACGCAGGCAGGATCGCCGAGGTGAACCGCTTGCGCTGCCCGCTGGCCTCATCGATCCGGCGGTCGTTGACCCGGGGCTGGCGCACCGGCACCGCACCCGCGGCGGTGCTCACCTCCCGCGGCTGGTGGTAGCCGTTGCGGACCACCAGCCGGTGTCCGTGCTCGTCGACCTCCTCGGCGTGGGCCGCGATGTAAGCCGCGACCTCGGCCTGCAGCGCCGCCGCGAGCATCTGCCTCGCGCCATCACGGACGATCTGGTCGAGCAGCGACCCACCACCCGTGGCCGCGTCGACGTTGGACTCGATGTCCTCCTGGACTACCTTGAGCATGGGCGTACCTTCCCGAGCCGGCGCGCCAACGCCGACCCTGATCAGAACTTGTATGGGCTTCAGATCTTGCTCGGGAGGTACGCCACATTCACGTCACCCCGCCGAGGGCCATCCACAGGTTCTGATCATTGCTCCTC
>JAZDRN010000001.1:245755-350731 GCA_047501485.1 Actinomycetaceae bacterium L2_0104
ACCTTCCCGAGCCGGCGCGCCAACGCCGACCCTGATCAGAACTTGTATGGGCTTCAGATCTTGCTCGGGAGGTACGCCACATTCACGTCACCCCGCCGAGGGCCATCCACAGGTTCTGATCATTGCTCCTGGAGTCTGTCTGGCCCTCGCTACATCATGATTGACTACGCGACTCTTCCTCTCTACTTCGTCACTCCGAGCGGCGAGGAAATCACGGAAGCCAATATTTCCGGATATAAGGTGACTTCACAAGACCCGGTCGGCGGCACTGTATTCGACGTCATATACATGACTGATGACGAAGGCAATGAATATGACAACTTGGTTGATATGACGGGTATTTCATCGATTACCCTGACGATTGAGCCGGTTGGGAACTGATATGTGAGGAACTTGGAATGGTAGCGGCCGGCTCTGCTGTGTCGTACGACTTGAGACCGGCCCCTGATTTGCTGGAGTAACTCCGAAGAGGTATGTGCCGGTCCTGGATAAGCAGTTGCTAGGGCTCGTCACGTCTAGTCCTGCTGGTTCTCGTGCCATCAGTTTCTATGGTTACTCAATCCGACCCGAGCTGTCCGTAGTTGGTTCCTTCTATATTGGGATGAGCAGGATTGGTACCGATGCTGGAACATCGTGGAGTATTTGTGCTGGGAGCATTTGAGGTTGGCGACTAGCTCAAGGAATTGTCCGATCCCAATCATGCTTGGGCTTTTCGGGTGGTGGTTCATGCTTACGGTGGAGGTGCCATAAGTTTCCGTTTGGCATCCTGAGAGTAGGCCAAAGGTCTCCGATGCCAAAGGATGAGCATCGGAGACGCAGCCGGTTGCACTCTGCCAGCAGCAACCGTCTACCTAGCCGATAGCCGGGGCGACAGTCGCTGACCTTCGCCCCGGCTATCGTGGCAGGATTGGAGGAACATTGCCGAAAGGAACAGCATGAAAATCCTCGTGACAGACTCGCTACAGCTGGGTATCGAATGGCCTCCCGGCTCAATTGTCCTTCCCTTCGATGAATCGCGGCCGATCCCGGACGAGCTTCTGGATGCAGACGCGATCGTTTGCTGGGGGAGTTCCGCATCTTTGCAGTCCATGCAGCAGATGCCCAATCTGCGCTGGGTGCAGTCGCTTTCTGCCGGCACTGATTCCTTCGCCGCCGCGGGGCTGCCCGAATCCGTGCTGCTTACTTCCGGCCGCGGGCTGCATGACCACACTGTCACTGAGCACGCCGTCGCGCTGCTGCTGGCACTGGTACGGGAGATACCGGATTTCGTCCACGCGCAGGACGCCCACCACTGGGCCACCGAGAAGAGAGGTGCCAAACCTCTTCATGATCCACGGCGGGTATCAACGCTCATTGATGCGAATGTGTTGATCTGGGGATTTGGATCCATCGGGCAGTCCATGGCTCCGGTTCTCACGGCGCTCGGCTGTCATGTGCGGGGTGTGGCGCGCACGGCAGGCGTTCGTGCGGGATATGAGGTGATAGCTACGGAGAGCGTTCGCGAGGCCCTTCCCGCCACGGATGTACTTGTCATGGTCCTGCCATCGGAGCCCGAGACCCAGAAGGTGCTGAACGCAGAATTGCTGAAGCTGCTGCCTGGCCGCTCCTTGGTCTGCAACGTTGGCCGGGGTTCAACAGTTGATGAGGATGCTCTGGTTGCGGCACTTCGGGATGGAGCGATTGCCGGAGCTGCGCTCGACGTGATGGAATCCGAACCGCTTCCTCCGGAATCACCGCTGTGGGATGCTCCCAATTGCCTGCTCACGCCGCATGTTGCGGGTTTTCGCGCGCACGGAGCGGACAAACTTGTTGGCGGGAACATCAGGGCGTTTCTTGCCGGAGAGCAGTTGCGCAACGTGGTCGAGCGTTGAGTCGGTGGAGGCGCTGAGTACCTGAACTATTCTTCGTTTTCGGCATAGGCGCGCGGTGAGCCGCATCGACGTGTTGAAGCTGTGCGGCGAGGAACTCTCGCCAATCTTGTCTCCAATGTTGGTACTCTGACGAAGAGGATGTGATCATGACCGGTCTGTGTGTGCTTCAAGTGCCTCAATGGCAGGGGTCGGGAGCGCCCACGGCGCGTAGATTGCGCGATGGCGCTGCCCATCTTGCTGCCATGATTCCCGCGGAAAACCGATGGACAGTGACGCTCAGAAACGCGGTTTGTGAAATGCGGGGTGGTGTGCAGAATTCTGACGTGCTGGTGGAACAGCTGCGCGCAGTGCGCACGGCGGTCGCGGCGGTGGCTCCGACTGATCTAGTGGTGAGCGTCGGTGGTGACTGTGCCGTGGAGCTCGCACCAGTCGAGGCGGCATTGTCCGCTCATCAAAACCGACTTGCCGTTGTGCGGTTCGACGCGCACGCAGACCTCAATTCACCGGAGACATCACCGTCCGGAGCATTTCATGGGATGGTGCTGCGCACTCTCATGGGTGACGGGCCCGACGAGTTGAAACCAAGCCGAATCCTGCCAGCGGATCTGGTGGTCCTGGCGGGGGTTCGCGCTCTGGATCCTGGTGAGCAGGACTTTATTGATCGCCGTGGGATCCGGCACCTCAGTGTCACCCAGTTGGGTGACCCGGAACTGCTGTTGTCCGCAGTGCGAGCCACCGGTGCCGAAGCAGTTTACATCCACATCGACCTTGATGTCCTCGATCCCGGCGTGTTCTCCTCAGTCGGCTCGCCTGAGCCGGACGGCCTCACGGTCGGCACACTTTTGCGAGCAGTGCGTGCACTTGCAGAAGAGTTCACACCCGCCGGCATTGGAATCACCGAGTATGAAAGAGCTGACGAGACGGACAAGGATGAAGAACCGCTCGAACACGTTGTCGCGGGGGTTCTTGACGCCGTTCGGAAGTAGGCCATGAAACAAGTAGGCCATGAAACATGACTGGCCCTTCTTCGACGAGCGTCAACTTGAAATGGATCGCAGCCGTTTGCCGTGTAGCGCAGCGCTTCCCGGCATTCTTGGTTGCTGATGCGGTCTCCCTCCCGTAACCGTCCGTGAATCACGCTCTGCCGCGAATAGAAGTCTCTACGAGCCTCTATGAGCTGCAGCCGCACTCGAACCGGTTTGGTAGCATGCAGCGCATGAGTATCAGACTCGACAACGTCGGCATCGCCGTTCGCGACATTGAAGCGGCAATCGCGTTCTTCACGGACCTTGGGCTCACAATTCTTGGTCGCGATACCATCAGCGGCAAGTGGGCCGATACTGCGGTTGGACTTGATGGTAATCATGCCAAGATCGCACTGCTTCAGACGCCAGATGGTCAAAGCCGTATCGAGCTTTTCGAGTACATGCACCCCGAGGCGATCGAGTCCGAGCCCACTCGTCCCCACCAGATTGGCATGCACCGGGTCGCCTTCCAAGTGGACGATATCGATGAGGCTTTGCAGATCGCTGCGACTCATGGCTGCTACCCGCTTCGTGGTATTGCCACCTACGAGGACATCTATGAACTCACGTACCTTCGCGGTCCCAGTGGCATCCTCGTGATGCTGGCCCAGGATCTGAGGAAGAATTGAGGGACGCGAGCTGGGAACGCATTGGCGAACGGCGTTCCATCCACGAGCAGACACTCAGGCTCGATCGGGATTTTCCGAGTCCGAAGGACGTCTGACCACGCCTTGCGGCTTACAAGACTGGCGGCGATGCCTGCTATTCGTGTGACTTGGCGTCTTCGTGTGACTCGGCGATGTTTTCGGACACACGCGGCCAAGGTTGACCTCGCTGGGCCTCGATATTCTCATTGAACCGTCGCATCAGCTCCGAGAAGATGCGCACGTCAGTGGAACTCCAGTCTTCGGTGGTCGCTGCGAAGGACTTGCGCCGACTGGAACATTCATGTTGATCATTGGCTTGTGCCACGCCGGTGTGATCACCTATCTCAATGTTTACTCGGAAGAGCGAAACGTTGTCTGGGGTCCCTCACCGGGCTTGGGTACGGCACACGGATGCCAGCGTCCCAAGCGATTGACATAGTGATCGCCGCGGCTCGGTGCGGAATCCATGGTGGCCAGCTGGAAAGACGAAAGAAAGCCAACGCCCAGCTCCCCGTCCGTCTTCCGGGCTGCGATCTCTAGACGTGATCCACCCCTTCGGAGAGCTTGAAAAGCAGGCGAGCCAATTCGTCCTGCTCGGCCGGAGAAAGCGGTGCGAAGTACTGCTCGGAATGTATTTGCCGCTCTGCGAGGATGTTCTCGGTGGTCTCAACACCGCTGGGCGTCAGCCGAACTTGTGTGGCGCGGCGATCCTCCGGGTCCCGACCCCGCTCGACCAGCCCTTTTTCTTCCAGCTGGTCTATGACTTCCGTTGCTGAGCGAGGAGCAATACGCAAACGCTCGGCAATCTCTCCGGGCCGCAGGCTCCCACCTCGAGAAAAGATGGCGCGCAGCGCTCGCCATTGAAATGGCGTCAGATTCCAGGGCTCGAGCTGTGCCGACCAAGTGCGTCGCAGGCTTCTGCAGGCGTTGTGCATCAGGTTGCGGAGGTCGGGGGTGACATCCTGGGCTCCGGTCGCTACGTCATTCATTACCCAAGCATAGCAGGTTTGACGCGTAACCTCACAGTGAGGTAACCTCAACATTAGTTCGGTTGGACTGCACTCCAACCCGAGTTCGTATCGAGCCCCTGTTTTCCCTTGTTTTCTCGGGAAATGGCTGCGCCGCCCGCAACTTGCTGGGCTGTCGGGCTCCCCATTCTCTGATGACAGATACCGGAGGCGATGGTCATGTCTCGCAAGATTCAAACACCAGACAAAACTCAACCAACAAACTCGCCCGGAAGAGGCTCGGGCGGCGCCGCCGCGCAAACAGGCAACGGTAGAGGGCCGGGCAGGGTTGATCCAAACGATCGTTCCCAGCTTGCCGCACATCCCGTCTCACTGCGCCGTGTGGCGAGGCTGTTCTCCACACACAAATGGACCATATCGCTGGTCGTATTGCTGATTTCGATTTCTTCCCTGTTCGCGATGGTTCAGCCGTTCCTGGTGCGATCCGTCATTGACGATGCCCTGCCCCAAGGTGATGTCCGCCTGCTGGCCTGGCTTGCGGGCGCAATGGTTGCCGTCGCGGCCGTGGGTGCGGTGATCTCCGTGGTCCAAACGTGGCTCGCGACACGGATGGGTCAAGAGGTGATGCACGAGTTGCGCACATCCGTCTTTTCACACCTGCAGCGCCAGTCACTTTCGTTCTTCACGCGGACGCGTGGAGGAGAGATACAGTCCAGGCTGACTCACGACATTTCTGGAATGCAGGGTGTGGTGACTTCCACCGCTACATCCGTGGCCTCACAGCTGACAACGGTGGTGGCAACGCTGGTCGCAATGCTTGCCCTGTCGCCACGGCTCACGGCGCTGTCGCTCGTGGTCTTGCCGCCAGCGATTTGGCTCAGTCGCCGGGTGGCGCTGCTGCGGCGCGACCTCACAGCTGAGCGTCAGAGAGAACTGGCCGAGTTGCACACTCAGGTTGAAGAGAGTCTGTCGATATCCGGGGTGCGTCTCTCCAAGAGCCTGGGGACGGGGCCGCGCAATATCGAGCGCTTCGAGGCCTCGTCGCAGCGCCTGATCGGCCTTGAGATACGTTCCCAGCTGGCGGGGCAGTGGCGCATGGCAACGATGTCCATTGTGTTCGCGGCGATTCCCGCCGCCATTTATGTGGCCGCGGGCCTGCCCGTGACCGCCGGAACCATGACGATCGGAACTCTGGTCGCTTTTACGGCATTGCAATCCACCATCTTCCGTCCGCTGATGGGCCTATTGAACGTAGGCGTCCAATGGGTGACCGCCATGGCCTTGTTCAGCCGCATCTTCGAATACCTTGACTTGCAGCCTGAAATCCGGGAGCCGGAGAACCCGGTGCGTGTGGAACCCGCGGCCATTCGTGGTGACGTGCGTTTTGAGGCGGTGAGTTTCGGTTACGACGATGGAACCGAAGTAGTGTCGGGTATCGATATTGAAATTCCAGCCGGGACGACGACGGCGCTGGTCGGGCCGACCGGTTCCGGCAAGACCACCCTTGGGGCCCTGTTGACACGCCTCTATGATCCGACGCGGGGCCGGGTCACGATTGATGGGACTGACCTGCGGGACATGACGCTGGAAGATCTGGCGGCAGTGGTTGGTGTGGTCAGTCAGGAGACCTACTTGGTGCATGCCTCGATCAGGAACAACCTGCTGCTCGGTAAACAGGACGCCACCGAAATGGAGATCTGGCAGGCGCTCGAAGCCGCGCAAATCAGTGAACTGGTTCGAGCGCTGCCGGATGGTTTGGATACGGTGGTCGGCGCTCGCGGACACCGCTTCTCAGGGGGTGAGCAGCAACGCCTCGCGATCGCGCGAACCATTCTTCGGAGTCCGCGAATCCTGATTCTTGACGAAGCCACCAGCGCCTTGGACAACACCACGGAAGCTCAGGTTCAGGCGGCTCTGGACAGGTTGGCAAGCGGCCGAACAACTCTCACGATCGCACACCGGCTGTCAACGGTCGAATCCGCAGACCAGATCATTGTGCTGGAGCGTGGGCGGATTGTCGAGCGCGGAAAAGCAGACGAGCTGCGAGACCAAGAGGGACTATTCTCCCAGCTCAGTCTTATTGTGTGAGCGAGCCTCGCGGGCTTGGCGTTGTGGCGGTCGGTCTTCTGGTACCTCATCGTCCACACTGTGCCGGGAGATGTTGCCGGTGTGCTTGGTGAGTTTGCCAGATGCCTGAAACCCGGTGGGTCTTTGCTCCCGGGATTCTTCACGGGCGAGCGCGCGGAACCTTTTATCACCCGGTTGTCAGCGACCTGCCGGCAACCTGGTGGCTCCGACGAGTCCACAGACTCCAGCCACGAGGAGTGCCACAATGCCGATTGCCCAGATCAGCGCTCCAATCGCAGGTTCGCCAATCGCGGCTCCGCCGGTCATACGGCCCTGAGCGTCCACCCCATCCCACATGATGATGGGAGGATTCCTGATCATCGAAGCCAGGAGGGTTCCCAACGCCCCGGCAACCAGCATCGTTGTCACCGACCACCATCGCAATGAGCGCAGTATCCAACCAGAGATCGCACATCCCAGAACACTGATCCAGGCGAGGACGAATACCGCCTCCACCTTGTCGAGATCGAATGGTCGACCCCCGAGGCTGGTCACCACGATCCTGGGGCCTTCGGTGTTTCCGCTGTCGAGCACTGGTACGACCAAAGTTGCCGCCCAGGCAATTGTGGTCAGGAGAGGAAGCAGTCGAGCGATTCTGTTCATGGGTGGATTCTAGGTTTGTACGGAGCAGAAGGTACAGGGAAACTCTCTCCGGTGCCGTAAACTTTTCGCTGCGTCGTCCGACGTGAACAAATGCAACTTCATGGGGTGTGGGTATGCCTGGTTTTCATCATGTTGAGATGTGGGTCTCTGACTTCGAGACCGCAAACGCCGAATGGTCCTGGTTGCTTGACCGGATCGGGTTCGTGCGCGAATCTGAGTGGCAGGAGGGGGTCTCTTGGAGTGCTGGCGGCGCATACCTCACCATCACAACCTCACCAAATCTTTCGGACGAGCTGCACGATCGGCGCCGCCCGGGAGTCAATCACCTTGCATTCAAGGGAGGCACGGCTGAGCAGGTGGACGCCATCATGGCTCAAGCATGCGAGCACGGATGGGAACCCCTTTGTCATGAGCGTTACCCTCATGCCGGAGGCAAGGACCACTACGCTGGCTGGCTCGAGAACTCTGCGGGGTTCAAAGCTGAAGTGGTGGCTGATCTGGACTGGATGATCCAACGCTGATCTCCCTCTCGAGGCGATTCCGCCATTCGCCTGCCACCGTTGAACCGGAAGGAAGAGGAGCGGCGCGCACATTGTCGAGAAGCAGATACTTTGGCGACGGAAGCGGTGCCTGCCACGGCACTGCATTCCAGGGAGAACCGGGATTGGTGGACAGTACACGCTGTGCGTGGTCGTCATGCTGTGCTCTCAGTGCCTCGCTCGTGTCACTCTCACTCGCCCAGTACCAGCGCCCACGGAAAAAATGACCTCCCATGTCCTGCCAGGAGGCAAATTGTTCCTGGAGCCCTTGGGAAGCGATGAGGGCCGTGTCCACAGCCTCGTCCTCATCAATCAGCCCGGCGGTCACTCCTGCCCTGCTCAGCATGATGACCCGGACGAGGTCCCACGCCAGGAAGTCGATGCTCATCAGGTCGCGCGTGTTCTTGCAAACGCGGCGGAATCGGAGAAAGTCCTCGGCGGCGTCCTCATTGCCCTGCGCGGCCTGATACATCGAGTTGCGTACCCGGCGTTGTTCGGCACCCTGAAGGCCGGACCAGTACCTACGTTCTTCGTCGAAGCGTTCGCGATGCCCATTGCGGAGAAGACTCAGCAGTTGCTCGCGTAGCTGCGTGGACGTGGTGATTCCCCACCAGGACGCCAGCATCTCGGCCTCCTCATCCCGGCTGGGGAAAGGAAAGACGTCAACTGGCGCTGACCGACACAGTGAGTGCATGGCGTTGGCGGCAACTGGCCATCCCGCGATGGTTCCACGCAAATGCGTTGGAGAATAACGCCAGTGGATGGCGTGGTGTTCATCGAGTTGGGCTGCGTGCTGGCGCAGCTGGATTCTCGCATCCTGCTTGCGGTTCCCGCGCTTTCCCGCTGCACGATGGAGCGCGTACATGCCGCACCAAGCAACGAGGATGATCACGACAACGGTCGCAACGCCAAAAATCTCGCCAATACTCACGCCAGTAGTGTACCCGAGTGGATTCGGCCGTATCGCCGAGAATCTCATTACCGTGAAAAATGTGCGCCAGTCATAGTTGGCCTAAACTACTGATGACAAGGCGGACAGCTCCATGAAGGGGGAGGCAGTGGGCTTCCATCTATACAGCGACTTCAGGATTGCCGGTGGAAGTGAGCTCGATGGCGCCGGTGAGTCTTATCCGTCCCACCATATGAAACTGGACGAGTCAGGGCTCGCCACCGAGAACTGGGAGGGACGTCGTGCCACGCCGTGAGGACATCATCCGTTTCGACGACGACACCCCGCCCGTGGGAGCGTCGCCGTGGGTTGTTTCTCCCACCGTCCAAGAGATCGAGGTGGTTTCGCCGAATCCCATGTGGCCGGAACTGTTCGAGCGGGTGGCGGCGCTCTTGCGCGATGTGCTCGGTCCTCGTGCGCTTGAGGTCCTGCACGTGGGATCGACTTCGGTACCGGGGCTTCCAGCGAAACCAATCATCGACGTCGATCTCATCGTTGCAGACCCGGCCCGCGAAGACGGCTGGCTGCCCGCACTGGTGTCGGCAGGTCTCGTTCTCACGGTGCGCGAACCGTGGTGGTACGAACACCGAATGCTCAGATGCGCCGCTCCACTCGCGAATATCCACGTGTTCGGTCCGGACTCGCCGGAACCCTGGAAGCATCGTATCTTTCGCGACCACCTGCGCGATGATCGCGGGGACAGGGAGCTCTATGCAGCGGTCAAGAAGGAGGCTGCAACCTGCTCGAATGAGCAGGGAGGAGGAACGGTGATGGCTTACAATCGGCGAAAACAGGAGATCATCCGAGAGATCTATGGGCGCGCCTTCGCGAACGCGGGACTGCTGAGCTGAATGCCCGTGGGATCCACCTCCCGATCCGGGACGCACGAGACTCAAAAGAAGGAGAGACAACGATGAGCGACACGAAGAGCGGCTTCAGTGCCGAAGAGCGCGCAGCCATGAAGCAACGTGCCGAGGAGCTCAAGGCAATGAAGGGAGTCAAGGGAACCGCGAAGAAGGTCAAGGAGTTCGACGCGTGCATTGCCGCGATCGAAGCGCTTGAGGGCACCGATGGGGCCATCGCGCAACGCCTCCACGTCATCGTGCTGGAGGAGGCTCCACACCTTGACCCGAAGACGTGGTACGGCTTCCCGACGTACGCGAAGGATGGCAAGAACATCGTGTTCTACCAGCCCGCCTCCAAGTTCGGCACCCGTTATGGATCGGTTGGGTTCGAGGAACACGCAAAGCTGGACGACGGTGACATGTGGCCGGTTGCTTTCGCAGTCACCGAGATGACGGACGACGTGGAGCGACGCCTGAGAGAACTGGTTCGCCGGGCAGCGAGTTGACGGAAGCGGTCTCCAGCAACTAGAGAAGTTCTGCTGCCAACAGACTCAGTGTCTGTTCGCGGCGCTCCCCACGTTCGAGATCGTCGGCGGCGTACGCTCCGGCGATCGGACTGACCATCACCTCATCCGCATCAAGTCGCGAGGCGAGTTCCTTCACACCGGCCGCTACCCGATCCGGAGTTCCAACGAACAAGGAGTCCGGATTCGCGGCGGGCGCAGTCAGCTCCCGTGCCGACCACGAATAGTCTTCCATGTCGTCCACGGTTGGTTGTGGCTCAATCTTTCCGCCGGTGCGCAGGCGAGCTGTTGAGAGCTTTTGTGGAAGAGCCAGCTTGCGTGCTTCTTCCTCAGTTTCTGCGACGACGACGTTGACCGGAACCAACGTCCTGGGTTCAGGGAACTGTGGTGAGGGCTGATAATTCTCGCGATAGATGCGCAGCGTTTTGTCGATACCCGGCATTCCGAAATGATTGGCGAAAACGTATGGAAGTCCAAGCATCCCGGCCGCTTCTGCGGAGTACGCGGAAGATCCGAGAAGCCAGATTTCTGGAACGGTGGACATCGCCGGAGTCGCCTGAAGCTGGAACGGGCGGCCTGCGATGTCAACATGGAGTTTCTCCCCCACAGGGGTCTTACCCGACCCCAGGAGTTCGCGCAGCAGCGTCACATCCTGGATGTAGTTCTGGACTCCGTCGCCGGGGAGAGCTTGCCGCAGGACAGCTGCCGTCAACTGATCAGAGCCCGGAGCGCGTCCGAGTCCAAGATCGATGCGTCCCGGTAGCATCTCCGAGAGCAAAGCGAACTGCTCGCCAACGGCGAAAGGGGCGTGGTTGGCGAGCATGACGCCGCCGGAACCAAAGCGGATTTGCGATGTTCCCTGCGAGAGGAAGGGAATCAGAACAGCCGGAACAGTCGACACGATGGCATCCATGTTGTGATGTTCTGCCACCCAGTAACGCGTGTACCCGAGGCGATCTGCTTCTTGAGCAAGAGCTTGGCTGGAGAGAAGCGCTTGGCGGCTGCTTTGGCCGCCTCGTAGGGGAATCAGGTCAAGAACACTCAGCTTCAGATCACTCATGTGCTCACGCTATCGCTCTTGGGGTTGTGCGGCCAGGGCAGGGATACGACGAAGAGTGGGAGGGGAAGGTAGAAGAGTTCTGCCCGGAGTGACCGCGTGTACAGTGGTTGAACCGTACGAGGAGCAAATGGGTTGGTGTGCAAGCAGTGAAACAAACAGGCAGGTGTTCAGGCAGTGAGTAGCCAGAAGGATGCCAAGCCGATCCCGCGGACTTTGCCTGGCCACGAGCGAGAAGCATCCATGGTTGATCCTCTCGCGGTCGTGGGAGTGCCGCGCAGGCCATCTCCGCTGGGAGGTCGAAGGCCCACCCGGGAAGATCTTCCACGTTTTGCCACCGATGACCCCGATGTGATCGATGATATTCTGCCTTCCGTGGATGGACCTTTGCGTCTGCTGATCGTGGGAGTGAATCCGGGACTCTGGACCGCCGCGGTCAACGCGCCCTTCGCGCGTCCTGGAAACAGGTTCTGGCCCTCCCTCTATCGTGCCGGTCTCACCGATTACCCGGTTGATGTCTCAGCGGGTCTTTCTTCCGTTGACGAGGCTCAGTTGCTCACACGCGGTATCGGATTGACGAATCTCGTCGGACGTGCAACGGTGCGCGCGGATGAGCTGACACGTGAAGAGTTGCGTGCGGGTGGCACCCGCCTGATCAGACGATTGCCCAGCCTGCGACCCCGTGTTGTTGCCATTGCTGGAATCACCGCGTTCCGTACCGCATTTTCGCAGCCGAAAGCGCGACTTGGAGAACAGGACACCTCGATCCTTCCCGGGTGGCAGATGGGTGTGGGATTGTGGGTGGTGCCACAGCCCAGCGGTCTGAATGCTCACGAGAACATCGATTCGCTGGCCACGCGTTGGAGAGAGGTCTGGGGCGCCGTCGAAGAGGATGCGTCGTAACAGCGCGGGTGCTTCTTCACCACCCTGACTTGCGGCGAAGTCCATGACGAAATGGCTGCTGGTCGTCAGGGAGGACCCGGACGACCAGGGCGGTGTGATTGTCCGATGGCGGTCATACCTTGTCGTGAACAGTCACTGCGTAGCCATCGGGGTCGGCGAACGTGAACGTCAGCCCGAATGGGCCGGGCTCAGGCGCCCGCAGAATTGGAGTGCCCATGGATGTGAGAGAG
The DNA here is from genome assembly GCA_047501485.1 of Actinomycetaceae bacterium L2_0104. Taxonomy (GTDB): domain Bacteria; phylum Actinomycetota; class Actinomycetes; order Actinomycetales; family Actinomycetaceae; genus Ancrocorticia. The sequence continues at coordinate 258,044 of JAZDRN010000001.1, forward strand.
TCGTGGAGTTCCTGCACGGCGTCGCAGTGCAACCACAGCGCAATACCGAGACCAGGGCGCGGGGCTTGGTCCAGATCGATGCCGGGCAGGGGCTCCCGCACGGCGAATGGGATTGGCGTCGTCGTAAATACGACAGCACCGGGAGGCGCAACGGGTGCGCGGTGAAGCCCGAGTGCCGTCTCGTAGAACGATGCCGCACGTTCAAGATCACGCACCTGAAGCGCGATGAAGTCTGGGCCGGTGACGGTCATGGGGATTCCTCTCGATTCACTGAGTGTCAGGACACTGACATTTGTACTCTATGTCAGAATGCTTACATGGAGCAAGATGTAGTGGCCTTGGAAACGATGATCGGATACCGACTCAAGGAGGCTCAGGCGGTGCTGCGATCCCTCTTGGACCAAGCACTCCGCCCGCTCGGGCTCACCACTGCCCAGTACGCCTGCCTGGAGCTCCTGAGCCGGACACCAGGCGCGTCGAACTCGGAACTCGCGCGCGGCGCATTCGTCACCAGGCAGACGATGAACACCCTTCTGCGCAGCCTTCACGATCGAGGACTTGTGGAGCGAGCAACCGAAGCCCCCACTGGGCGGGCTCTGCCCACGACACTGACCGCGGAGGGTAAACATCTCCTCGCGGAGGCTGCAAAGAACACCAAAATCATTGAGCGGCAAATGGTCAGCACCCTGAACTCCGGACAACGCAACGATCTCCATCATGCTCTGACTTCGTGCATTGAAGCGCTGCGCGGCTGACCCCGCCCCGCGCAGCGCGCAGGAACTGCAGAAAAGAGTCGATCTGTACTAGCTTTTCACCTGCGCAGAGTGCTCCATCGGAGTGTGGCCCGTCGTAGTGTCCTCTGCGATCTTTGTCCGCAACGCCTTGCGGACCTCGTGGACGGACATGCTCCAGTTGATGCCCAGAGCACGATTGCGTGCGAGTAGCTCGTGCAAGACCTTGCGCGCCGCCTGCGGATGTTTCCGAAGGTTTCTTCTCAACCTCGGGGCGTCCAGCCATTCCCAGAGAAATACCGGCACGATGAGCACAAGAAGGCATGTGGTGGGCAGGAGCGGTATCTGCCACATGTTGTAACCGTCGCGGACAAGCTCATCTCTGAAGGCCAGAACCATGACCGTGAGGATGAGAAATGGCAATCCAATACCGCAGAAGAAGTACGTGATCGCCCATATCGCGCGTCTCGTGGAGCTCGTGGGGTGCGGCCCCATCATCGGCCTCACAATGGAAGGGTCCTCGCGAGTACGCAGCATGATCTGCTGGACGACCTCGTCATCGCTTTCGGGAAGCACGATGGGCTTCGGCTCATTCTTTACTCCCGATGTTCTCCGCTTCCTCCAAAACATTCGTCCCCACTTTCCACCTCGCTCGATCAATTCTACGGTGGATGAGCATCTACGGTGGTGGGCAGGAGTCCGGGCCTTCCTTGCCCTGCCCGTCATGCCAATCCCGAACAGACGCGCATGTGCCAACTGACTGCCACACACGTGGCAGTCAGTTGCGAGCAGGCGCCCGCGTCATGGTGTGAAAGACAATTGTCGTCATTTGGCGTAGGGATGCCTGTACATGCAGCACACCTCCGAAAACGAATCGCAATTCTGTCATCTTCATGCACCTTAAATCGAACCACCATGCCCGATATACTCGGCCCTATCTGTCGTAGTCAATGAGGAACCTGGCGGTATCCAAAACAGCAGGTCTTGACTACAACCGGCCAATTCAGATGATTGGGGAGAACATGGTTCGCATTGGCATCGTGGGAACGAACTACATCAGCGAATGGTTCATGGCTGGCGCTCGGCGTACGGCTGGTCGTATCGCGCCGGTGGCGGTCTACTCGCGCTCGGCCGAACGAGCGGAGGAATTCGCGAGACAAGAGAGAATTGCGCGCGGCTTTGACACCTACGAGCAGATGCTGGAGACCGTTGACGCAGTCTACATTGCCAGCCCGACCATTGTGCACTTCCCTCAGGCGATGGCCGCAATTGAAGCGGGCAAGCACGTACTCGTGGAGAAGACGATGACGGCTTCGCTCTCCGAGACGGAGGAGATCTTCGCGGCTGCCGAAAAGCATGGCGTCATTGCCATGGAGGCGATGCGCCATCTGCACACTCCCGACTACGCCCTGATCCAAAACGCCATCACGAAGATCGGCACGATTCGCTATGCCCATGTCGAGATGTTGCAATACTCCGGGCGTTATGACCGTTTCAGGGCGGGGGAGATCCTCAACGCCTTCAACCCGGCGCTCGGGAATGCCGCCATTGTTGACATCGGCGTCTATTGCCTGGAGCCAACGATTGATCTGTTCGGGGCTCCGCTCTCGCACACCGGCCACAGCGTGTATCTGCACAACGGATTCGAGGGTGGCGGAAGCATCCAATTCGAGTACGACTCGATGATCGCGGACGTCACCTACTCGAAAATCGTCAAGGGAGTCACGCCCAGCACCATTATCGGCGAGGATGGTGCGGTGACGATCAATCTGATGGGTGAACCCTCGCTGATCGAGCTGCACGGCAGAAAGACCAAAGAGACCTTATTGGACATCCCCACGGTGCACCCCTCGGATGGGATGCACCACGAGTTGTTGGCGTTTGCCGATCAGATCGATGCTGGCGCCATCGATCCTCGCTGGAAAACCGTCACGCTGACTGCTCGTGGAATCATGGACGAGCATCTGGCGCGAACCGCATTGTAGGTTGGACACCGGGCGCGACTGGCACCCACAGGTGCAAGCCGCGCCCATGCACGGAAGAGTTCCCGCCCAGGTTTTCTCACTGGCGAACGCTTTGGAGAGGCTCACCGGTCAGGTAACGGGTGAGCTCTTCGACTCCGATTTCCACCGAGGTTTGCATGGTGTCCGCGGAGGTACCGGCAAGGTGGGAGACAAGGGTGATGTTGTCGAGTTTCAGATAAGGATGGTCCGATGCCAGCGGCTCGATCGCATATACGTCGATTGCGGCTCCACCGATCCTGCGTTCTTGTAGTGCGACGGCCAGTGCCTGTTCGTCCACCAGATCGGCCCGGGCCGTGTTGATGAGGTAGGCCGTGGGTTTCATGAGCGCCAGGGTGGTGGCATTGATCATGTGGTGGGTGTCCTCGCTGATGCGCATGTGCAGCGAGACGAAGTCCGCGCGTTGGAGAAGGACCTCCAGGGAATCAACCGCTTTGACGCCGGTCTCCTCTATCTGAGTGGCGTCAAGATATGGATCGAAGACAAGAACCTCGGACTCGAAACCCACCAGCCGCTTGGCCACGCGGGATCCAATGTGCCCGAATCCGACAAGCCCGACCGTGCATTTGCGCATGTCCCGGATGTAGCTCTGGTTGACATACTTCTTGCACCAGATTCCTTCCTTGAGCAAATGATGGGACCGCGCAATGTTCTTGTTCTCGGCGATCATCATGCCAACCGTGAAATCTGCGACTGCGTTTGCCGATCGCCATGGTGCATTCACGAGTGGAATGCCGCGCTCGCGCAGTGCTTCGACATCAGCGTTTTCGATTCCTCCGCGCAGGACCACGGCAAGTTTCAGATTCTGCGCCGCGTCGATTACCTCGCGGTTGATCGAGGCGACGTGAACCACCACGATGTCAGCATCCTGACAATTTTCGACGAGCGCTTGGCATGAGGGCGCCGCGTCGATCCCGGACCTTTCGAGTAGCCCCATGCGATCAGTGATCTCGGCCATTGACGACATGTCGACGTCTTCGATGATGGTGACCTCGGCGCCGAGGTGTTCCAGCTCTTTCATGTCCTTCATCATGTCGATGGTGATGCCACCATCGGCAACGCAGAGAATCTTTGTTGTCATTTGCTTCCTCCGGTGAGAGTGATTGATGTGTCTTGAGTAGTGTCGAACCGTGGCTGGACCACTGGATCCACCGATGAACCCGCTCGAGGATCGGAGACAGCCATGGCTCAGATCCCAACCAGGATCAAGATCCTGAACCCCGGGTCAGGACCAGTTCTGATCGAGTTTCCACAATGAGCTGTCGCTCGTGTTGATTGCGGAGAACCCGGCTTTGAATAGTGCTCCAGCCATCTCGGGCGTGGAAACAAAGCCTCCCGCGATGAGTGGCTTGTGACCGGCTGACGCCATGAGGGTGTCAGCACACATGAGGGCCATGGGCCCGGGCGCCAGTTCGTATCCATCCCACGGCAGCGTGCCCATCTGATTGGCCGCCGACTGCAGCGCTTTTCGATCCAGAAGGAAGAAGCGCCAGTAGACGTCAAGTCCAACTTGTCTTGCCTGCCGCGCGGTGGCGGCCGAGCCCGTGAAAACTCCGTCAACGTTGAATTCTTGCTTCAGCAGGGTGATTCCGCGCCGATCGGACTTGAGGCCTTCTATGAGATCCGGGCGTACCAGGACCTTGTGGCCAGCTTTCTGGCAGCGCTGCGAGAGGGGACCGACGTTGCCGATGTGAATGTCGGTCAGCAAGATCGCTGGCCCTGGTGACTCAAGTGCGGCATCGAGATTCGCGAGGCTTTGAACAGAGGGGATGATCGCTCGATCCCCTCGATGAATGATCGGCATCAGGAGTTCCCGCCGGTGGTGACACGCTCGGCGTTGCTGACCACGGACTTCCATCGTTCGTAGGCATCCTCGAAATCCGCATCTGGTGCCGCCTGAACGGTTGATGCAGCGGGAACCATCGCCGCGGCTGCCTCTTTCATGGACGGATGAATACCCAATGCAGTTGCGGCAACGATGACGGCTCCCAGAATGCCGGACTCGGCGACGTCAACCTTCTCCAGATCCATTCGCAGGACATCGGCAAACATCTGCGACCAGCGCGGTGATTTGGTGACGCCGCCGGTGATTCGTCCGTTGGGTTTGAGCGTTGTGTAGGTGCGCAGGCGTTCGATGTGCTCCCGGTGAGAGTATGCGACGCCCTCGTAGATTGAATGGAGAAGCTGGGGGAGTCCGTCGGCATTCGTCAACCCGGCGAAGCCCCCATTGACATGCGGATGGAGGTTGGAGCCAAAGATGAAGGGCGTGAATGTCACATTGCTGTCTCCCTCTTTCACCGAGAAGGCCAGTGAATTGCACAATTCATAGAGTTCTGCGCTGCTGGCGTCCGCGAGCGCCGGTATCTGGCGCAGAACGTTGTGAATGAACCACTCCAGGTTTGCAGCTGATGTGGGGGAGGCCTCGGTGATGAGGTAACGATCGGGCAGCGGCGCGATCGACGTCATGAAAAGCTGCTCGTCGAGAATAGGAGAAGTTGAGAAATAGCTGTTGATGGACCATGTGCCGGTGACGACGGAGAGTTCTTCATCGCCAACAACCCCGGAACCAATCGGGGACGCTGAAATGTCCGAACACCCTGCTATGACGGGAGTGCCGGCCACCAGCCCGGTCGCCGCGGCCACGGCCGGAAGCAGTCGGCCGCCGATGTCCATGGAGTTGATGAGGGGAGGAAGCTTGCCTTCCCAGGCTCCGGCGCCCATCTTGGCGAAGACGGAATCGTGCAACTCGTGATTCTGCATGTCGTACAGATCGGTACAGGAGGCATCGGTCACCTCGAAGTTGGCGTTGCCCGTCATCATGTACCGGATGTAGTCCTTGACCATGAAGATGTGATGGGTCTGTTCCATGACGCCAGGCTCATTCTCCGCCAGCCACGCCAGGATCGGCAGCGGACCGCCCGCGAAGAGTGACTGCATCGTCACCGGCTGGCATCTCTCCTTGAAACTTCCGTCGGCGTTCCACCGATCAACGATGTACTGGGCGCGCGAATCGTTGGAGACTATGCCGTTGCGCACCGGCCGCCCGAACTCGTCGACCAAGTAGAGGCCGTTGCCGTGACCGGTCAGGACGATTCCGACGATATCGGCTGGATCCACTCCGGACTTCTCCACTGCTTCTCTGACGACGGCGACATTGGCGTTCCACAGGTCCTGCATGTTCCGTTCACTCCATCCGGGAGCCGGAACGATCGTTGAGATTGATTTGGATGCGGTGACGATGGCGGGACCTTCCGGTGCGTGAATCGCCGCCTTGGACACCGTCCCTCCGTTGTCTATACCGAGTATGTACTGCGTCATTGCATATTCTCCTCGCATGAAAAAACTCGCCCCTTCTGAAGTAAGGGACGAGCTGACTTGGACACGTGCTCTATTGATGATTCTGTTATCTACAACACGCTACGGTTTGGGTTTGCCGGTGTCAAGAAATTTACTCCAAGAGTTGGAAATCTGATGAGACAGAGTGCGCCCAATGTGCGCTGTTCATGCGCTGCCTCGAGTCTTTCCGCTGTACCGGGGATCGTGGGACACTGAGTCCATGAATGAGGAACTACCGGATGGCCTTGCGGAGCATCCGTTCGCTTATCGCGTCACCAAGTCCGGTGAGGTGCACATCAGTCGCGGCGGGCGCCCGGTCTGCGTGATTCGCGGCGCCGCGGCACACAAGTTGCTGCGCCGGCTGGATGTGAGCGAGCTCCAGGACCAGCTGGCGCTCGCAAGGGTCACGGGCAACTACAAGCGCGGCAACGAGAGGCCGCGGGCCTAGGTTCTCGCTGATCAGTCGTTCTCCACTTCGGCCAGCTTCGCTTTCACATCACCGCTTTGCCCGCAAGCGCAGGATCCACCTTGCCACGAAGTCTGATGTCTCGGCGATGTGTTCCATACGGCATTGTGCTCGAGTTCTCCCCTTCGCACAGGGAAAGTCAAGCCTGGCTTGGTGGAGGATCCCCAGCTGAGGGTTTCACGGCAGGACAATCCAGTGGCGTCGAAAGAAATGACCGGTTTTCGTCCACGCGCACGTCCTGAAGAATCCCGCCGTTCTTCTCCATCGTGCGATATGAGGATATGAGGATAGAAGGCCACGTTGTCGGCATTGCAGGTGATGAGCACCCGGCTCAAGCCACGCTCGTGCGGTCCCACCCATTCGTGGTGGGAGGCGAGGAAGGAATCGAAGTACGAGGTATCCGGAAGAACAAGCTCTGGCATGAGGCGATGCCAAGCTCGCGGCGACCCACGATGTCGGTTGTCCGTCACCGGCCCTGAGCCAGTCGGAGGTTTCTGCGTGTTGTCGCGGGCTAATCCTCTATCAGCGGCACGAACCGGAAGAGCCCGTGGTCGCTCACATCCAGATTGCCGCCGCGGCGAACGACCCGCCGCATGACGCCGGAGACAGGGATTACCATGATCCCGCCGTCGGCGAGCTGTTCGGTCAGCTGGTCCGGAATGCGCCAAGCCTGCGCGGACACCAGAATGCGATCGAAGGGACCCTCGCGCGACAGCCCGAGAACGCCGGTTTGAGCCAGACCGATTTCCGCCTGGCCCGCGTTGTGTTTGGCGAGGGCTCGCCGAGCGGGTTCGATCAGTTTGGCATGCCTCTCCACACCGAAGACCTTCCCGGCCTTGCCGACCAGGTGGGCGAGCACCGCCGTCGTCCATCCGGAACCAGCTCCGACGTCCAACACACGCTGGCCAGGCTGCACATCGAGCAACTGCAACATGACCTCCACGGTGTACGGCTGCGAGTTGGTCTGGCTCTCGCCGATCGGCAGTGGTCCGTCATAGGAAGCGAGGTGCTTCACCTCATCGGGGAGAAAATCAGCGCGTGGTACCTGATTCATGGCTTCCCTCACCCGATCGTGAAGCGGCGAGGCTGCTGTATCCGACATACCGATTGCTCCCGTCTGTCAAGAGTTTTCCGAGGGTCCGAAGAGGATGTCTCAGAGAAAGGAATTGATCAGGTGACGATCCGAACTCGTTGTCAGAGTGTTTCCTTCGAGTTTAGCCAACCTAGCAGCGGTTATGTTCTTGTCTGGCCTCTGGAGGGTCAGAAGTCGCACAAAGAAGCCAAATTCTCTTCAGCTTCTTTGCAAGAATGATGCCCATGACAGCCGACCAGAGCAAGCTCTTTCCCGGAACTCTCTTCATCTCCACGGTTCTCGATGCTGCCGACACCAAGGCCAGTATGACCCGATCCATCACCCGCGTGTACATCATGCGTGCGGCGATGGCCGGATTCCTGATTGGGATCTTCTATCTCGCCAACTACACGGTGATATCCGCATTCACGAACCTTGCTCCTCAAGCCAGTGGGATCGGACGACTTGTGGGAGCGGTGATCTTCGGGTTTGCACTCGCCTTCATCTACTACACCAAGTCCGAGTTGCTGACCTCCAACATGATGATCACGACCATCGCGGTGTACTACAGACGGATGCGGGTACCCCGGGCTGCGGCGATCCTGTTGCTGTGTTTCGTGGGCAACATGCTCGGTGGTCTCATCATTGCGTTGTTGGTGAATGGGAGTTCACTGCTCGATGGGCAGGCGGGCGAGCTCGTGGCGCACACTGTCGATGCCAAACTGGCCTACGTCACCTCGGGTCCGGGAGAGGTGCTTGATCTCTTCGTGCGCGCCATCCTGTGCAACTTCCTCATCAATGTGGCGATGCTGCTCGTCTACAACGGGCTGGTGAAGACCGACGGTGTCAAGGTCATCGCCATGAACGTGGCCGTCATGCTTTTTGCTTTCCTGGGTTTCGAGCATTCCGTTGCCAACACCGTACTGTTCATGGTTCAAGGGTTGAATCAGGGAATCGATGTTCTTGCGGCTCTGGGCAACGTGGGCGTCGCCCTCGTCGGAAATTTCGTGGGCGGAGGGTTGCTGATCGGCTGGTACTACGCCTACGCGAACGATCCTGCCCACGGCCTGAGGCACTCGGCCGTGGGAGCCAAGTAGGCGGTGGCCGCATGGTTCTCTCTGCTAGGTGGCTATCGAGCGGTGGGTTGCGCCTATATAGGCACTGCGCACCGCCCGATAGCCATGAAAAATCAAAAGATGCCGCTGGGCGTCCCCGCGGTCATTCAGCCGGTACTTGGCGTCGCACGACGGTGATGACGTCATCGTCTGGCCAATCCCGCACTTCGGTTCCTTCTGGCGCCAGGTTGGTGGCTTGCCGCAGAAAAATCGGCCGACCGTAGCCGCTGGCTATCGCATCGTGCACCGGTAGAGCGAGCTGAGGCCTGACCTCCCGGAGGAAGTCGATGGTCTCCTGCATCTTCGACCAAGGCGCCACCACCGCGAATGCCAGAACCTCGATTCCGCGGAATTCCTCAATGGGTTCCAGTGAGTCGCCGGTGATGCCGAACCTGGGCTCTCCCAGGGCCTCCAGCACGTAGCCGGTATTGCCCACGCGTGGGATGTCCGGGTGAATAACCGCGTGCAACCCGCCGAAGCCGCGAATTGTCACCTCCCCGAGTCGATGCGAGGCTCCTGGTGCTAATGCCACGACGGTATATCCGGAGGTCGGCGCGTTCCCGGTATCGCCCTCGGTTTGTCCCGTGATCAGGGCGGATGCCTCTGGCTCGGCGATGACGATGGCGTTGGGGTTGGCTGCGAGGATTTCCGCGAGGAGATCGGGATCGACATGGTCGGGATGCTGGTGGGTGATCAGGACCGCGTCGAGACCGGTGATCGGCCCAAAGGACTTGATCTTCTCGACGCTGAAGTTGCCTGGATCAACGAGGATTCTCGCCCCGCCGATTTGGACGAGCATGCACGAATGGTTGAGGTGGCGAACTTCCATTGCCGCGATCCTTCCTATGGATGTGAGGTATTTCGAATCTACCGCAGATCAAGGATGCGAGCCGCACTCGATGTCACTCGGACTCCTGTCCTACACCCGGAAGGGAGGAAACCGCCAAACCTAGAGCTTCACCGATGGGATCGCGCGATACCAGCGTCGCCAGATAGTCGTAAGGGGTCTCCTGCTTGTTGATCAACACCAGCTGTTCGCCATCGAAATAGCGGATCAGCCCGGCGGCCGGGTAGACCACGAGCGAGGTGCCACCGACGATCAGGGTGTCCGCCGCGCGCAACTCGGCGCAGGCGGCGTCGATGACTGCTTCATCGAGCATCTCTCCGTAGAGCACCATGTCCGGTTTGATGATCCCTCCGCACGCGCAGTGGGGGATCCCGTTGGAATTCGCGATGGTCTCGATACTGAACCTCCGTTCGCATTCCAAACAGGTATTGCGATTGACTCCGCCATGCAGTTCCAGAACTCGCTGGGACCCGGCAGCCTGATGGAGGCCGTCGATGTTCTGGGTGATCACCGCGGAGAGGATACCGTGCGATTCGAGCTGGGCGAGGGCCAGGTGTCCCGCATTGGGGCGGGCCTGAGGATGGAGCAGGTTGGCGCGGTAGTACTCGTAGAACTCGGCGGTGTGCCTGAGGAAGAACTCGTGGCTCAACACCTGCTCGGGAGCGTAGTTCACCCCTGAGTCCTGGTTGTAGAGGCCACCGGCGGAACGGAAATCTGGGATGCCGCTCTCCGTCGACATCCCGGCTCCTCCGAAGAAGACGATCCGCTTGCTGTTGGCCAGGATCTCCGCGAGTTCGTTCATACCCTCCAGCCTAGGCGATCTGATGTGATGCTCGTTCCCCGCCCGTGCTTTCCATCGCTGAAGCTCCCGGAGAGCATGCGGCAAGAGCACGCAAGGGATTTCCCTGTTGGCAGGATATCCACGGACACGAGCTGAAATATGTTAAGCCTGTTGTGAGTACATGCAGACCGTCGGAGGGGATGGTAATGGCCAAGACAGTAGGACAGCGGCAAGCGAGTGAGCAGCCGGAGGGAACTGGACAATCGTCGGCAGCGACCCACACGGCAGCGGCTGGGCAGCGAACATGCCCCACCCGCCTGGTGCGTCACTCCGACGTGGTGGCTGCGGCTACCAATCCAGAGGCGTTCTCCAGCGCAACGTCGTCCCACCTGCATGTACCCAACACGATGGACGGCGAGGAACATCGCGTATTCCGCGAGATCGTCGACCGGTACATGGCTCCCGATGTGGTGGCCTCCCTTGAGCCGATGTTCGCGGAGGTCGCCGCACAGATCGTGGCGGACCTGCCGCGAGGTTCCACCGTCGACGCCGTCACAGACTTCGGCTCCCTGTTCGCAGTGCGAGCCCAGTGCCGCTGGCTCGGGTGGCCGCAGGAGCTCGAGGAGGAGCTGCTGACGTGGATGCAGCAGAATGAGGAGGCCGCACGCGAGGGAGATCCCGCACGTAATGCTGCGGTGGCGGAGGCGTTCGACGGCATTGTGCGCCGCCAGGTCGAGGTTCGCCGGCGCGCTGAGCAGGCGGGCACGCCGATGCAGGATGTGACAGCGCAGCTGCTGGAAGAGACGGTCTATGGACGGCCGCTGAGTGTCGAAGAGATCGTCTCGATGCTTCGCAACTGGACCGCGGGAGATCTTGGCTCCCTCGCCCGTTGTGTCGGGGTCGTCGTCACCCGCCTCATCGAGGAACCGGTATTGCAGGAGCGGGTGCGTGAGCTGGCCTCCGCGAGCGGGGAGCAGTCGCCCACCACCGCCCGTGGTATCGAGGAATTCGAGGCGATCATCGACGAGTGCCTGCGGATCGTCGATCCCTTCGCCTCCAACCGCCGGGTGACCACGTGTCCGGTCGCCCTACCGAGCGGGCAGGAATTCGACGCGGACCACCATGTGCTTCTCGATTGGGCTGCTGCGAATCGAGATTCGGACGTCTTCGATGGGGAGCAAGGGCCGGATACCTTCCGTCCACGGGAGCACAGGCCGGACAATCTGGTCTATGGTGCTGGGCCGCATGCCTGCCCGGGCCGTACTCTTTCCACGGTCGAGCTGCGGCTCGCGCTGAGTGCGCTGCTTTCGGCGACGACGTCGCTCAGCCCGGCCCAGGATGAAAGCCCTGTGCCAGCCGAGGCACCGCTTCTGGGGTGGGCGCGGGTGCCGATCGTCCTTGGCTGATGCAGGGGTCTCGCGCGGACGTGAAATCGGCGTCGCTCGGCCCGGCGGGGTCTGCCGAGCCGAGCGACGCGAGTCGAAACTATGGGGTTCGTTTCGTGTCCGGTAATTGCTCCTTCGGTTGGGATTCTTCCTTTCGTAGGATGAGTTTTCCTACTTTTGGGGGATGTCGGAGCTATGGTGATCTGTGACACACTTGTCATGTCAGCATGATCAATGAGGATCGTACATTGAAGGGCATAACAAAATGAGACTCAGACGTGCACTCGCCGGCACACTCGCTGCCCTCGCACTCACCTTCACCACCGCAGGCATCGCAACAGCAGATAGTGGACCGCAAAACACAGCATCACCCAGAACAACAATCCACATTGATGAGCCCTCGGTTGATGATACGCCCCAGCCTTCAGGACCATCTTCCCAACCTTTTGTAAACGTGATCTTCCCTGAGAGCGATGGCTCCAACAGTATATGCACCAACACGTTGACGGGGAAGAAGACCGTCATCTCCATGGCACGGGCATACCAGTGCTACGGGTGGGTTGATCTGCGCAACGGTCAAAACAAAAGTGTTGGACGTGTCTACGGCTACCACCTTCCAGCACCCGGATCAAAAAGCGGAATAAGCTGCCGACTCATCAGCGCTGCTACATTTCTTTTTGGCCTCTACGGGCCTGGAGGAGCGGCCCTTGGCACGGCTACTCGTGGCGCTCTTGCGACACTAGGATTGACTGGAATTGCAACATGCAGATAGAAACGTCCCGCAAGTCGATGCTCATCCTCCGAGGCGTATTCGGTGTCGTATTTGTCGTGGTTTTCGTTCCGGCGACGCTCTTCGTACGCATCAAAGGGGCATATCCCTCGTTGAACATCTGGGACTACATCACAATAGGAGCTGTCGTGATGTTACTCATTGTCTACATTCGCGATATCTACTGGACGTGGAAACGTTACGAGGAGCTATATCGCCCAGGCAGATGATTGACTCACGGCTACCACCTTCCAGCACCCGGATCAAAAAGCGGAATAAGCTGTAAAACACTGAATGCTGCAATGTGGACAGTTAGCATCTTCACGCCGCTTGGAACCGGTATCGGATGGGCCACCAAGGGGGCGTTATGGACAATGGGACTAATCGGGATTCAAACATGCAAGTAGCGACCCGCTCCCGTTCCTTGTTGATTGGACGCATAATTCTTGATCTTCTATTCGGACTAGTTGGACTACCCGCTGGTATTTGGATAGTTGGCTCTGGAATGGGCGACAAGGAAGGGCTTTTCCTGGATATCCTGATTGTTGCCGCTATTGCGGTAGCGATATGGCAGTGCATCCGCGACGCCTACTGGACGTGGAAACGTTACGAGGAGCTATATCGCCCAGGCAGATGATTGACTCACGGCTTTGCCACGCCTGATTCGGTCAGAGTTCGCCCGGTCAAGGGCCTTCGTTCCTTCGTGGGCACTGTGCGGCGCATGCTGCCATATACGGCAGTGCTGTCGCTGGGGTGCCCACAAGGGAGCGTAAACCCGCGGGTTGCCCTGTGCCGTACCCCAAACACCCGCGGAATCAGACACCGACCGTGGAATCAGCTACGCGCCTTCACTGCGCCGGGCGAGTGTCTGCAACTCGATGCCGCGAAGCCGAGCGAACTCAGCCGTTGACCCGGTGACCAATACGTCGGTCCGCCTGAGAGCAGCCACCTCGGCGGCTCCGAGCAGTGTCAACAGTGTGCGCACCTGTTCGATCCACGATTCCAGTTCGCCGACTAACGCATCCAACCCGTCGGTGAGGAGTACGTGCAGGAAATGTCCGCTCACACCGACCGCACGGGCGCCGAGCGCCAGTGCACGCACGACATCCAGCGGAGTCCGTACCCCACCGGAGGCAAGGACTTCGGCGGATCGTTGCGCGAATGGTTGCGCCGACTGATCCGATTGCATCGGGATCCGGTGCAGGCTGTCGAGGAGGCACTCGATGGTGCTCTGCCCCCATCCGGCCAGGTAGCCGTATTCGCGGCCGGTGCGCCGGTGGTTCTCGATGGCGGCGAAATCGGTGCCACCGCGGCCGCTGACATCCACGGTGTGCACACCGCGAGCCATGACCTGACCGATGCTTCTCGCGGAGAGCCCGAACCCGACTTCCTTGACAACGACGGGCACGGCAACCGCCTCGACGATCTCCCCGATACGGTCGAGCCAGCCGCGGAAGTCACGTTCTCCCTCGGGCATGACCAGTTCCTGGGCCGGATTCACATGAATCTGGAGCGCATCGGCGTCCAATAGGTCAACGGCCCGGCCCGCCTGTTCCGGCGTGGCCTGGGGACTGACGTTGGCGAAGAGAAAGGCGTTGGGCGCGTTCTCCCTGATCACCCGGAAAGTCGGTGCCAACGCAGGATCGCGGAGCGCCACGCTGACCGAACCGCTGGCCATGGCCACCCCGGTGGCCGCTGCTGCCCGGGCCAGATCCGCGTTGATTCTGCCTGTCATCTCGCTGCCACCGGTCATCGCATTGATGTAGAACGGGACCGGCCAGGAGCGTCCTGTGACGGTGGTGGCGATGTCCACGTCGTCGCGCGAGAGTTCGCCGAAGGAATGATGCAGGAATCGTACGTCGTCGAAACCGTTGTGCAGCCCGCCGCGCAGCTCCTCGGAAATGCGGACGTGCTCGTCCTTGCGGTTGCTGTTGCGTTCACTCACGTCACTCCACCTGTCCTTCCGGCTGATGCACATACAGGTTGAGCACCCGGATATCGGCTCTCTCCCAGACGGCGAGTAGCCCGTCGATGTCAGCGTTGTCCTCTATGAGCACGATCCCACAATCGCCGCCGCCGGCTCCGGAGGTCTTCGCCGCTCCGCCGTGATCCTCCGCCGTTTCGATGAGATGGCGCAGTTTCGGTGTCTCGATGGTGATTCCGGTGCGTTCGCCGAGTTGCCGCAGCAGCTCCCGGTTGTGCCGGATACCGGCGAGAATGCGCTTGACGTCGCCCGTGTTCAAAGCCTCAATGAGCGCGGTGACGCACCGGCTACTCTCCGTGAGGAACTGAGGATAGTCCATGCCTCCCCGGGTCTTGCGGGACTGTACGCCTCCGACCAGGCGTGATGTCGAGGCGGGGGAACCCGTCCATCCCACCAGCAAGCGGAGCCCGTCCGGAGGCGCCACGCGGTGTACGGAGAGCCCCGGCCATTGCGTGGCCAGAAGCTCGACCAGAGATCGGTTGGCTCGCTCGCTGCGAGCCCATTCCCGGTCGAAGGCGGTGTAGGCGATCCACCCACCGAACATGCTGGCGGCGATGTCGCCTCCGGACCCCGACCGCTGCACTTCGCTGCTCGCCAGCAGGGCCAGTTTCAGCTGTTCCATCCGAGTGAGATCCAGCCCGTAGTGCGCACACAGGGCGCGGACCGTGGCCACGGTTACCGCGGCGGAGGAACCGAGACCGAATTTGCGGCCGGAATCGTTGACGAGCTCGCTGGCTATGTCGAGATCGAATATCTGCAGTGGTTCGCCGAGTTCCACCACGACTTCTTCCACGACGCGCATCGCGGCAAGCACGAAACTGAAGGGGGTCTCGTCCGGTTCGATGACCATGTCGCTGTCACGCCGGTACCATTCCAGTTGGCTGCCGGAGTGGAGGTCCGAGGTGATACGGCCGGTATCGACGGCATTCCTCACCCGCACCGTCACGTAGCGGTCCACCGCCACGAGCACGGCGGGAAACCCGGTTTCGACGACGGCGTATTCCCCGGCGACGTAGAGCTTGCCCGGAGCCCTGACCTCGGTGACCCATGGTTGGTTCATCGTGTCACCTTCAATCCGGGCCCCGCGTGAGTCACGATCGTGCGCAGACCCGGTACCGCACGCCCCAACGTGTTGCGAAGCAGAGAATCGAGGGCCTCCGCGTGCTCCGAATCGGTGAGGACCTTGACATTGGGCCCGGCGTCCATGGTGGCCCATGCCGGGAACCCGGCCGCGCGCGCATCCCGTATGGCCTGCAGGGCCATGTGGCTCGCCTCGGTCAGATAGTTGACCGCGGGCGAGGCCGCACGCATAGCGGCGTGCATACCCAGTGCATTGGCTTCGGCGGCTTCGCCCAAACGAGCGAGATCGTGGTGTGCCACCGCATCCAATGCCTCGGTCAGGTGTTCGGCGTGCTGCACTACCCAGGGCTCGTACACCGGAGAAGTCTCCACCGTCCGGCGCATCGCCTCGCGGCTGGAGACAGCCTTGCGTCCGGCGTCCAGAATGAGCACGACGATGGCCAGCTCGGTGGCGAAGTCGCCGTCTTCGCCGGTCTCGACTGGCTCCGCATAGGAGGTCACGTCGTCTTTTCCGGCATGCCAGATCGCCAGACCGCCGAAGATCGAGCGGGACGCCGATCCGGAGCCGCGCCGGGCCAGTCGAGACAGCTCGCGGGCATTGAGGTCAAGTCCCGCCGCCGCGGCGGCGGCGCCGGCAAGCGCGGCGAAACCGGAAGCCGAACTGGCCAGCCCCGCGGCTGTCGGCACAGTGTTCAGTGAGGTCACCTCGGCGGGCGTGCTGATACCCGCGCGCTCACGGACCACGTCCAGCAGGGCTGTGATACGCCCCAAGGGGCGTCCGTCCACCGGTTCGCCGTCGAGTATGGCCCGGTCGCGGTCATCCTCCTCTTTGGCGGCGAGAAAACGCACCGTGGTTGTCGTGTACAACTCGTCGAGGGTCAGCGAGAGGCTCGAGGTGCGCGGGAGGATGAGTTCGTCGTCGACCTTCCCCCAGTACTTGATGAGAGCGATGTTGGCGTGTGCCGTCGCCGTCGCTGCGCTCGGGTTCATGAGACCACCTGCTGGACGAGCGGCGCATGGATCCATGCGGTGCGGGCCCCGGCTGCGGTCATGGCCTGCTCGACCCGCCGGGCGTCATCGCGGGTCCGGGCGAGGGCGATGACGCATCCGCCACCGCCTCCACCGGTGAGCTTGGCGCCGAGGGCACCGGCGTCAAGTGCTGCGCGGACGAGCGCATCGAGTTGCTTGTTGCTGACGCCCAGGCCTGCGAGCAGACCATGCGACTCGGTCATTCTGGTTCCCAGTCGTGCAATGGCTCTTTTGCGCAGGTCCTCGACTGCTTCCTCGGTGATGCGTCCCAGTCGGGACAGCGCTGTCCGGGTGGTCCGGAACGAGTTCTCGTAAAGCGACCGGACGTGTCCGACCGTCTCCCGGGTGTTGCCCTTGATGCCGGAATCGGCGATGACGATCCAGGCGTCGAGCTCGAAGTCCAATTCGGTGGTCTGCCCGGCCTGGAAGTGAACGGGCGCGCTCGCGGAGGTGGCCATGGCGTCGAGCCCGGAGGGGCGGCCGTGTGCGATTTTCTCGGCTTCCTGTGTGAGGGTGAAGATCTCTTCCGGCGTGGTGGAAGCATCCCAGGCGTCGAGTATGGCGCGGATGACTGCACCGGCCGCCGCCGCTGAGGAACCGAGGCCGCGTTGGGCTGGAAACTCCGATTGGGTGGTGATATCCATGGGTACGTCAGGACGGCCGACGAATTCGGCGGTGACGGCGGCAGCCCGCAGAATGCTCGCGAGATGCGAAGGGGCGTTCCGCATGGGTCCGGACCAGCCGAGGCTCGTGAGAGTGCTCTCGTCACTGCCTCCGGCGGCCGGTTCGGCTCGGGCGGTCATTCGCAGCGAGCGCAGCGGCAGAGCGATGGCGGGATAGCCGTAGACCACGGAGTGCTCCCCGAAGAGAATTATCTTGGCCACGGTCTGGCCGAGTCCGACATGTGGAGTCACGAAGTCTTTCCTATAGCAGATTCTGAACGATCCAAGGGGAGGCATACAGCGTCATGAACTGTACACCGTAGCCCACACCCAGCTTGTTGAAGGTTCCGCAGGCCACGCCCACGAGAAGAACTCCGAAGATATTGGCCAGCCCCGCATCCAGGTAGGCCAACAGCAGGATGAAACCGACGAACAACCCGAGCACCGCCTCGTGGGGGATGTAGCGCATGACGAAGTAGGTGATCTGGTAGGAATACCGGACTGCGATGAAGTAGGTGATGGTCAGCGCCAACAGTGCACCGAGGATCACCGCTGCAACGAACTGGCCGGTGCTCAGCATGTGGTGCAGGTTGTTATCGAGGGAGAGTACCGGAGGAGCATTGAACAGTGCCTGAGCGGGGCCGATCGCCACCGGGGACAACGGAATACCCACCGCGAGCAGCGGAATGATCGTTCCGGAAAGATAGGCGGCGTGTGCGACGCCGTTCATGGCCGTGACGGACCGGTTGGCCTTGGTCAGGCGATTCCCGGTGCGTCCCTCGGCAACCTTGCCGAGCAGGAAGGTCAGCCCCACCGGGCTGAGGAAGAACAGCGGTGTCGTGATCAGCGAAAGCAGGCCCGTGCGTGCTGTCTCTCCCTTGGTGAGAATATTGGTGGGGTCCAGGGACTGGCCGCTCATCTCCCGGCGAGAAATGTTCAGCTTGCTAGGCTTACGGCGCGGCAGTGCCTCGCGAGTCTTGCGATTGAGCAGTCCGAGGATAGAAACCAGCATGGGGCCGATCGTGATGCCGAGGAAGAAGGACACCGAGATGGTGCCGTCCTCTGGGATGACGCCCTGCTCACGGTAGAGCGAGAGCAACCCCTGGAACAACAGGGACATGGGAATGATCGCGAGCAGGGACAGCAGGCGGTTCGATCCCAGGAGGGCGAGCACCACCGCGCCGATGACGAACAGCAGCGAACCGTATTGGCGCAGTGTCCCCGCGTAAGGGGTGATCGCCGTGGCGATGGCCAAGCTCACCGGAATTGCCACGATGGTTCCGATTCCGCTTCCGGCCGCCATCTTCTTGATGGTTTCCGCAGCTTTGCCCTGTTCCTTGAGGTAGAGGGAATGCTCCATCATCGGGGTGGACAGCACTCCGCCCGGCAGACCGACGAGGGCGGTGGGAATGGCGTTGGTGAGGTTGAGGGTGACAATCGCCGCAATGAAGAAAGTGAGTATCACGATGGGAGCGACGCCAGCAAGAACCATGGCGAGGGTGACCGGAACCAGCACGCTGGTTTCGTCGGTGCCCGGAATGAATCCGATGAAGGTGTAGAGCAGGATCGCGGCGATGGCCGCGATCGGCATCTGGAGGAGGAGAGGGATGTCCATGTCAGGGTGCGGTGCTCGTCAGGGTGGTCGCACTGACCCCCGATGCCGCAAAAGCTGACTCATCGGGCTCGTCCGTGGCAACGATTCGCACGTCGCGCTTGGGAGTGAACAGTATCGCACAGATGATGAAGCCGATGACGGAACCGCCGAGGCCCCAGAGGAACAAGTTGGAGGAAAGAGCAGTGGCGATGAGCACCGCCGCTGCGGTGGTGCCACCACAGGTGACGAGTGACCACGTCAGGTGTCGAGGCGATACCAAGTCATTCCACACTTCGATGTACTGTTCGCCGTCCGCATTCGGACCACCATTGAACGATTCAGCTTTGGACATGGTTACAGAGGATAACCGGCTGGGGAAAGCTTGACAATGGCGCACCTCGCCCCGCCTCTTACTTGACAAAAGCGTCGAAGTCGGAATAAGTCCGAATAGAGGCGATCGCGCGGTCCGTACGAAGGCCGCTACGGCGTCTCATCCACGGCGGCCCAGAAGCACGTACGCAGTTCCTGACGGGCCCAGAGCGGGATGTCATAGATATCGCAGGTATTGGAGAGGTCGGCTAGAAGGATGCGATCCACCTCTGGAGGGATGCTGGGGCGGTTGCGGGACAGATGGTAGATGTCCTGCCCCGTCGCTGTACGGTTCCAGACGCTGTAGGTACGCCGCGCCACCTCTTCGATGATGTCGTGGGGGATGGCGGCGGAGTGCTCGTCGTGTCCCTCCTTGTTCTGCCACTCGGAGGAATAGACGAGTTCGTGAGAGATGAGCGGGGTTCGTGGCGCCGGAGGAGGCGGGGAGCTCGGCGCACTCTGCACACCGGGCTGACGCGGCTTGGCCATCATCGCCGGAGTAGGTTTCACGCTCGGCTGTTTCATCGGAGCTTCGGCCACACGCTTCGCCGCGGAGCTCGGAGCCTCGGTCACCGATTCGTTGATGTTCTTCGGATCGATGAGCAGCACGCCATCCGCCGCGAGCGTGAGGTTCTGGGCGACTGCGAACGGCACATCGTCGTTTCCGGCCTGCGGTACGGCGAGCACTTTGACGCGCAGCCCCAATTGCTGGGCGTCCTCGACCGCCTCGGTGAGGTCGTCGTCGCCGGAGATCACGTAGGCGAATTCGACCGTACGGTTGACGGCCATCAGAACCAGATCGAGACCAAGCCGCAGGTCGACGCCCTTCTGCTCCCCGTACGTGTTGATGCGTCCCATGCGCAGCTTGACGCCGTCGAGATTGCCGATCCTTCTCTGATCGGAGTCCGGTATTCCGTCTTTGCCGCCGTCGTACCACAGGATACGCAGCAGATTCGCACCGCACTCGGCTTCCACCTGCTCTAGCAGACGTGCGATGAACTGTTCCTCGTTCACCTTGACCGCTCCGCGGTAGGAGGAGCCCGATATTCGAGTTGCCAGTGCCGCATAGAAGTAACCGGCGTCCACGAGCACTGCATATCTCATAGACACAAAGTCTATTGTCTCATCATGGACAGCGAGGGCTACCGGGCCCGGCGAGTGGAGAATTCGCCGTACGAATCGAGGAACCCTCCACCGTGTTGTCAGGAAGCCAGCCGGTGTGCGAAGCAGGAGGAGTTCCGGCCGGCTCATCCCTCGCTAGGGGATCGAAGGTTCTCGGAGCTCACACTCGAGAGTGGATCTTCTCGCGAGGTAAAGTGAACCATGCGTATTGCTAGATTCACCGATGGAAAGTCCACTCATTTTGGTCGAATGACCGACGACCTTCTCGGCGTCGAGGTTCTCTCCGCAGATCCTCTCGTCGAGGGCGTGAACCCGACAGGTCAGGTCGTGGCCGTCGACAGGGTGCGGCTGTTGCCACCGGTCGTCCCGTCGAAGATCGTGGGAATCGGGAAGAACTATGTGGATCACATCAAGGAATTCGATAGCGTCACCCCGGAGGAACCGCTGATCTTCCTGAAACCGTCGACCTCTCTGATAGGCCACGGGGAGACTATCGTGTTGCCTGCGTGGACCGAGCATGTGGATCACGAGGCCGAGCTTGCCGTTGTCATCGGTGCTGTCGCCAAGAACGTACCGCTGGAGCGAGTCGATGAGGTGATTTACGGCTACACCGTCGGCAATGACGTCTCCGCACGCGACATCCAGAAGCGGGATGGGCAGTGGACGCGCGCCAAAGGATTCGACACCGCATGTCCACTGGGGCCGTGGATCGTTCCGGGGCAGGACCTGGACATCGAGAATCTACGGGTCACGGCGACGGTCAACGGTGAGACCCGTCAGTCCGAATCCACGGCACGGATGATCAACCCTGTTCGTCGGCTGGTCTCTTTCGTCTCGCAGGCGTTCACTCTTTTGCCCGGTGACGTCATTTTGACCGGGACGCCCGCGGGTGTCAGCCGCATTGACGACGGCGACGTTGTGGAGGTTTCCGTTTCGGGTATCGGCACTCTCTCGAATCCTGTGGCAAGAACTTACTGATCATCGAAGGACACGAGGGTGCGGGTGGGGCGAGCGTTTGTGCGCAGACCCCACCCGTATCAACGGTTCCCCGATCGTGGGCCTTCGCGTTCAGCCGTTCTCGCCGTTCTCAATGAAGCTCGTGTCATTGAAACTCTCGAGAGAGTATTCGCCATCCTTGTACGTGATGATGGTGACGGCCGCATTGGCAACCCCGCCACCGCCCATATCGAAGTCCGGGAAGAGATGTTTGACCAATGCTTGTATGCTCAAACCGTGGGATACGATGAGCACATTTCCGCTACCTTTGGCTGACTCCGTCTCCACGATGTCGTCGATCGAGGCATCGAGGCGTTCGACGATGGTGTCGTAGTCCTCTGCGGGCCAGTTTCCCTCGCTTTCCGGACGTGCTTTGTCCAGCTCGGCAACACTGTTGGCGAATTCCTCCGGACCCACGCTTTCCATGAACTCTTCCAGAGTGATACCTCTGGAGTCCGCGATGTCGGTCCACATCGTCTCGTTCAGATCGCCCTCGTAGGTGCCGAAGTTGAACTCGCGCAGACGATCGTCATGGTTCACCTCAAGGTCTGCGGAGGTCTCGCTGTTCTCCAGGATGATCTCTGCGGTTTGATAAGCCCGCCCGCTCGAGGAGCTGTAGGCGGCCTGGAACTCGACGTCGGCGAGGCCGCGGCCAGCAGCCTCCACAACGTCTTCGCCCTCAGGGGTCAGCGGTGCGTCCGCCCAGCCTTGCACCCTGTCGGTGGTGTTGAGCATCGTTTTCCCGTGTCGTACGACGTAGAGCGTCACCTCGTCGGTCTCGGCAACCGCGTCAGAGGACGCGGCGGCCGAAGAATCGCTGGACGAGGTGTTCGTATCGGTGGGATCGGCGGCGCCGCCCGTGCCTGACGAACAGCCTCCGAGGATCAGGGCGGCTGAAAGCAACACCCCTCCAATGGTGGTATTTCTTGTTCTCATGTTTTCTTCCTTCACTTAGCTTCGTTGCTATAGTGCCCACAACTGTGTGGTGATAATGGAGTTCGCTGTCTGTTCATGTTCTGCTTGGGATGGGCAGCGCTGGGAGCCTATTACGTCCGATCCGGTGCCGTCAACCGCTTCGTGCGAAGCACTTATCGAGTGGCTTGGCTATCCAGTGGCCCGGTGGTGGACGGCGCCGTTGGGGTGCTTCCACCACCGACGCCGAGACGTTATCGCGAGTTGTTGACCTCGGCCGGCCAAGAGGGTACCCTCTTCGTTTAGGACCTCGGTCCATACAGGGTTGCTACTCCCTTGAGGCAAGACCTGAGAACGTCGGCGTATTGACTGCGTCAAAGACGATCTCGGGTCTTTTTTGCGTCTAAGGGGTGGAATGCTCGGTTGAATATCCGTCACGGCTGTCGCAATCTCCGACACGACTGCCACGAAAGATAACTATGCGGTTCAAGGAGGATCCTCATGGCAAAAGTTGATTACCAGGAGCTGGCCAAACAGATCTTGGAACGAGTAGGTGGCGCCGGGAACGTTGCCGGCGCCACGCACTGCATCACGCGCCTCCGTCTCAAGATCAGAGATATGTCCAAGGTTGACAAGTCGGGTATCGAGGCCATGGAGGGCGTGATCACCGTCGTGGAGGCCGGTGGGCAGTTCCAGGTCGTTATCGGGGATAACGTGCCGACGGTCTACACCCACTTCACCAATGCCGCTGGGATTGCGTCATCGGCTCCGGTCGAGGAAGACGAAGAAAAGGGCAACCTTTTCAATCGTTTCGTCAACATGATTTCCAAGATCTTCTCGCCGTTCCTATGGACTCTCGCGGGAACGGGCCTTCTCAAGGCCTTCCTGGCCCTTGCCACCACACTGAACTGGATGGATCCCCTCGGCCAGAACTACACCATTCTGAATGCGGCCGCCGACTCCACGTTCTACTTCTTGCCGCTCATGTTGGCCGTGACATCGGCCCGCTATTTCAAGGCGAACCAATTCACCGCGCTTGCAATCGCGGGAGCTCTCGTCTACCCGAGCATCATCGCCTTGAACGACGCGGGTGAACCGGTTCACTTCCTCGGCATCCCCGTCGTCATGATGAGTTACGTCTCCTCGGTTATACCGATCATCTTCGCCGTGTGGATGCAGTCCCATCTGGAGAAACTGCTTTCGAAGCTTCCGGCTATGATCCGCAACTTCTCGGTGCCGCTCTTCTCGGTCCTTATCATGGTTCCGCTGACCCTGATGGTCGTCGGCCCGATCACTATGACGCTGTCCGGATGGATCTCCAGTGGAGTCAATGCTCTCTTCGAGTTCGCTCCGTGGCTCGGCGGTGCTGCCATGGGCGGCCTATGGCAGGTGCTCGTCATCTTCGGAATGCACTGGAGCTTCGTGCCGATTATGGTCAACGATCTGGCAGTGCAGGGTTACTCGCTGCTCTCTGGCCCGCTCCCCGCAGCCGTGCTCGCCCAGGCAGCTGCTGGTATCGCGGTCTTCATTCGCACTCGTTCTAAGAAGCGCCGTCAGGTTGCAGGCCCTGCCGCGGTCTCCGGCGTTCTGGCGGGAGTCACCGAACCTCTTGTCTACGGTGTCAACCTCCCGATGCGCCTGCCCTTCTTCTTCGGTATCGCGGGTGGCGCCATCGGTGGAACGATCGCCGCTATCGGCGGCAGCGCCTCGGACGTGTTCGCTATCCCGTCGCTCATCGCTCTGCCCACCTACCTCAACGTTGGTAGCTTCGCGATGCAGGTCATCGGCATCGTGGTCGGTATGGTCGTCGCCTTCACCTTGACGTTGTTCTTCGGTGTCAACAAGAAGAACGATCAGCCGGATGATGCTCCTGGTGCCCCTGCCGCAGAGGCAGCGATTCCGGACGACGGCGCAGGAGTGCAACCGGTGGAATCCGAGTCAGCTGCAACAACTGCCAAGGCCACCGCAGTGGGAACGCTCGTGAAGATCGCGGCACCGGTGGCGGGCGAGCTCGTCCCGGTCAGCGAGGTCAAGGACAAGGTCTTCGCCTCTGGCGCGCTCGGCTCCGGCGTGGGAGTGGTTCCCGCCGAAGCGACCGTGGTCTCACCGGTCTCGGGAACGGTTGCCACAGTGTTCCCGACCGGGCATGCCTACGGGATCAAGACTGCCGACGGCGTCGAGGTCCTCGTACACATCGGAATCGACACCGTGTCGATGAACGGTGATGGCTTCGAGGCCAAGGTTGCCAAGGGGGAGTCCGTCGAGGCCGGGCAACCTCTTGCCGTCGTCGACTTCGACAAGGTGAGGGAAGCCGGTTACGACCCGACCGTCATCGTGGTCGTCACGAACACCAAGAAGCTCGCGAGTGTTGCTCCCGTCGCCGCCGGTTCCGTCGTCGCGGGCGATGCCTCCATCGCGGTCGAGATCTGACATCCGCAGGGCGGCGGCGATACGTTCACTCGCCGCCGCCCTGCATCGGCCGCCTTGCGCCAACGTGCGTGAGCTTGCGCCGGATCCCGTCGCCTGTTCGGCAGCGCGAACCTCGGCGAATACCCGCACGCCTCCGATCCGCATACACCTCACACCCGATCTGAACAGCAATAAGGTAAGGAAGAACCATGCGACACAAAGAACTCAAACCATTTCCCACAAACTTCCTGTGGGGTGGCTCCACATCCGCGTACCAGGTGGAGGGAGCATGGGATGAAGATGGCAAAGGCGTCTCGGTGCAGGATGTGCATCCCACTCCCGAGGGTGTCTCTGACTTCACCGTGACCTCGGATCATTACCACCACTACGAAGAAGATGTGAAGCTGTTCGCGGAGATGGGCTTGAAATCCTATCGCTTCTCGATCGCTTGGACGCGCATCATCCCCGACGGCGACGGCGAGATCAACCAGGCAGGCATCGACTTCTACCATCGATTGATCGACGCGCTCATCGCTTACAACATCGAGCCGATCATCACGATGTACCACTTCGATCTGCCCAAGGCTCTCGATGACAAGGGCGGGTGGGAGAACCGGGCCACCGTCGATGCGTTCGAGCGCTTCGCCAAGGTGCTCTTCGCGGAATACGGCTCCAAGGTGACCTACTGGCTCACCATCAACGAGCAGAACATCATGGTTCTGGCCGGCGAGATCATTGGAACGGTGAAGCCCGGGAGCCCGCGCCGTGCTGTCTATCAGGCCAACCATCATATGCTTCTGGCCCAGGCCAAGGCGATGATCGCCTGCCATGAGGCCCTCCCGGATGCCAAGATCGGACCGGCCCCGAACATCGGACTGGCTTACCCCGCCACCTGCAACCCGGAAAATGTGCTGGCGGCGGACGATTTCAACGCGATCCGCAATTGGCTCTACTTGGACGCGGGCGTCAACGGGCGCTACAACTCCTCGGTGTGGGCCTGGTTGGAGTCGCTGGACGCCACCCCCGTGATCGAGGACGGCGACATGGACATCCTGGCCGCGGGAAAGCCTGATTTCATCGCCTTCAACTACTACGTGACGTCGACGGTGCAGCTGCCCTCGCCGGATAAGACGGAATCCACCCGTGGAGATCAGCAGATCATGGCCACGGAGCCCGGGGTTTACGAGCCGGTCCCCAACACGTATCTCCCGCGCACCGAATTCGGGTGGGAGATCGACCCGGTTGGTTTCCGAAACACCTTCCGGGCCCTGTGGGATCGTTATCACCTGCCGCTTCTGGTCACCGAGAACGGACTCGGCGCCTACGACAAGCTCGAGGATGGCAGGGTGCACGACCACTACCGCATCGACTATCTGCGCGATCATATCGAGCAGATCCAACTGGCCATCACGGATGGGGTGCAGGTGATCGGCTACAATCCGTGGTCCGCCATCGATCTGATCTCCACACATGAGGGAATGAAGAAGCGATACGGGTTCATCTACGTCAACCGGGATGAGTTCGATCTGCTCGATCTGGGCCGATACCGCAAGGATTCCTTCTTCTGGTATCAGCAGGTCTGCTCCACCAACGGTGCCGATCTGACGGACATCGGGTAACGAAGAGCCCGCTTTTCGATGAGCCCGGTCGATGCCGGACGAGGGGCCCTCCGCGAAGGAATACCCGTGACGGAGGGCCCCGTATTCGTTGGCGATGCGAGCGCAAGGACAGCACCCGGGCCCATGGATGGTGGATGGAATGTGTGGTCTTGAGTGAGATCGCTGGAGAATATGGGAATGCAGCCATACAGTTTAAGACAACACGGATAGCAAGAGGGGGCGATGCATGAAGGTCCTCAGGGTGTTCAATAACAATGTTGTTATGGCGGATGACACCCAACGTGGCGTCGTTATCGTCACCGGGCGTGGAGTGGGATTCTCGCGCAAACCCGGGGATGACATCGACTCGAACAAGGTTGTGCAGACTTTCGTTCCCGATGCTCACAATGACATCGGATACCTGAGCACGTACCTGGTGGATGTTCCGCCCGAGTACATAGAGATCGCCCGTGAGATTCACTCACTCGCCGAGCAGGAATTGAAGACTTCCTTACCGCAGAGCGTCATCATCACTCTTGCGGATCATATTGCCTTCGCGGTCAAGAGAGTGCGATCCGGTGTCGAGATGGGCCATCCCCTCAAGGCCGAGGTCTCCCACCTTTACGCCAAGGAATATCGTGTGGCACGTAAGTCCTTGGAGATCATCCGGGAGCATTCGGGCGCGCCGATTGCCGACGACGAAGCCGTCGCCGTCACCATGCACCTGGTCAACGCCCTCCAGTTCCAAACGGGCGATCTGTCCAAGACCTTCGAGATGACAGAGATCTTCTCCCAGATCTTCGATATCCTCTCCTCGACGTTCGGACGACGTTTCGAGACGGATTCCCTCAACGCGGCGCGGTTCATCACTCATCTGCGTTATTTCTTCGTGCGCGCATACGCGGATAAGCAGCTGCAGGACCAGCCGCAGCGGTTGACGACGACCATCCGAGATGCGTTCCCGGAGGCTTTTCAGGCGGCGCAGCTGGTACAGGCCCTCCTGGAACTACGCCTGGATGTGCCTATCACGGAAGATGAGCGCGCTTATCTCACGCTCCATATCGCCCGTCTGGCATCGGAGTAGCGTGGCGCGTTGAGGCGCCACCGGGAAGCGGCCCGCACCCCGGTGGCGCCGCGCACTCAGGACAATGTGCGGATAAGCGAACGCGTGCCCTGCTCCCGAAGCTTCGCGAGTGCCGCCGTGAATTCTCGTGTGAACACCGGATCTGAGGCGAGTTTGCCAAAGACACGCTCATTGGAGATCACCGCGGTGTCATCTCCACCCCGCTGTTTCTGGGCAAGAGGCAGGAGCTCGCCGCTCAATTGGTCGTCCACGACGATCGGCGAGCCGTCCTCGGCACGTTCCTCCATCCCGAGCGCCCAAGCGGCGCACAGTGTTGCTCCCAGGGAGATGGACCGGCCGGCCTTCAGGTTATCGCGCAGGGTCGATATCACGAACTTCGGCATGCGGTCCGAGGCGTCCTGGGCCAAGCGGGCCAAGGTGTCCGCGATCGCCTCGTTGGTGAAGCGAACGAAGAGGGAATCGACGTATTCATCGAGATCAACGCCCGGGACCGGGGCGAGCGTCGGTATGGCTTCGCTGTTCAGATACGTGCGCACGAATGCCTGGATATCGGGGTCGGCGGCGGCCTCGTGGGCGAATGTCATGGATAGCAGCCGGCCCAGATGCGCGAGCGCCTGATGGGAGGCGTTGAGAAGGCGCAGTTTCATCAACTCGTAGGGCACCACATCGTCGACGAGCTGCACACCGGCGTCCTCATAGGGTGGGCGTCCCAGGGTGAAATCGTCCTCCAGCACCCACTGCTCGAAGGGCTCGCAGGTGACTGGCCATCCGTCCTCGATCCCGTATTCGTTCTTGACCAGCTCCAGATCGGCCGGTGTGGTAACCGGCGTGATCCGGTCCACCATCGAGTTCGGAAAGGACACGTTGGCGTCGATCCAGTCGGCCAGTTCGGGATCGCTCATCCGAGCCTGGGCTACCACGGCTCCGCGCGCGATCTTGCCATTGCCCTGCAGGTTATCGCAGGACATCACGGTGAAGGGTGAGCGCCCTGCTTCGCGGCGCCGGCGCAGCGCCTCGACGATGTAGCCGAAGGTAGTGCTCGGGTGACGGGGATCCGCGGCATCGCGTAGGGCCGCGGGTGCCGATGTATCGAACGTTCCGGTGGCGTCGTCGATATTGTAGCCGCCCTCGGTGACGGTCAAGGAGACGATCCTCGTGTGCTCGCTGGTCATGGCGTCCAGGACGGCCTCCGGGTCGTCTGGAGCAAAGAGGTAATCCACGATCGAGCCGATTATCTGTGGTTCCGCCTTGCCTCCATGGCTCTTGAGGACCAGCGTATAGAGCCCGTCCTGCTTGTCCATGACATCGCGCATCCGTACGTCTGCGGGCATGACCCCCACTCCCAGGATGGCCCAATCATGCGCCTCGCCCTTGCGAAGGAGCCGGTCCACGTACATTGCCTGATGTGCCCGGTGGAAATTGCCCAGCCCGAAATGCACAATCCCGGGGACGAGGGTCGATCTGTCATAGTTCGGGTTGAGCATGGACCGGGTGAATGTCTCAATGATTGCTGGGTCTGCCATGGTTCTGCTCCTCATCACAGCGGCTGTTGCTGAGAACGGCGTCGGTCTCGATGAAAATGTGTGGATTGCGATGGCCATGGTGGGAAGCTCACTTCCCTCCATAATCTCCACCGTACCGCGAATCCGCGACGGCCCCCACCGTTTTGCCCCTTTGATTCTTCGGCGGGAGTGGGTAGCGACCGTTCGCCAGTATCTCGTGCGGCCGGAGGTCACGGCCCGCGGATAGTAACGTGTGCCGCGTTGAGCGGATGCGAGTACGGAATGACGGTCTTGGGGGTTCACCGAGTTGTACGGGCGGTATCGTTCGGGTCCCTCCGAGAACACGGGCGTCCGTCCCCGCGCGCAATTAACACGGAAGGTCTTCGTGGGGGAAATCTTCTCGGAAAGCCTCGAAAAGGGCAGTAAGTCCCAAAAGCGGGGTGGGACTGTTCACCGCCCATTTTCCTTTTCACGGGCCTATGACATGGGAAGATACATACGAAACATGAATTACTCCAGATAGGTAAAAGATGTCCAAGATGCTGACCTCAACAGAGCCTTCCAGGCGAAACTATCCCGTGGCCCTCCTCGTGGGATTGATCGCGGGTGCCTTTTCGGCAATCGTGAAGTTCGGTTGGGAGGTCCCCTTCCCTCCGCGGACCCCCGAGCGCAACGCCGTCAACCCGCCGCAGACCTTGCTCGAGCAGATCGGGTTCTCGGAGGACATCTCCCGAGCCACCATCCACTTCAACGGATGGGATCTGCCGATCTCCTCGTTCATCATCCACTTCGGCTTCGCGATCTTCTTCGGCCTGGTCTACTGCGTCATCGCCGAGAAGTACCCTAAGATCAAGCTCTGGCAGGGTGCGGCCTTCGGACTGTTCCTGTGGATCTTCTTCCACGTGGTACTCATGCCCGCCATGGGAACTGTTCCGGCTCCGTGGGATCAGCCCTGGCAGGAGCACTTCTCTGAGGCGTTCGGCCACATCATCTGGCTGTGGAGCATCGAGATCGTGCGCCGGGACCTGCGCAATCGGATCACGCACCAGCCCGATCCCGAGGTCGCGTTGACCGTCCCGGACGCGCACCGCTGAATCCATACACCCCTGAGAAACCGGGGCAGTGAGCCAGAGATGGGTATCGAGCTAGAAGGCCTGGTACCCATCTCTGTTCATGAAGGCTCCGTGCCCGGTCTCGATGTTCCAACACGTCAACCCGCTTTCGGCCGACCCGCAGACGTAGTTGCCGTAATAGACCGATTGGCCATAGGGCACGGTCTGCGTCGTCACGTCAGGCCAGACGAAGAAGGGCGCATCTCCGCGCGAGGAGATCTCCGGAACATCGGCTCCGCCCAGACCGATCCACCATTTGGGTCCGAGTTCGTCCGAACCGTGCGGTTGGGTCTCGGCATAGGATTGGACACCGCAGCCGCTCCCGGTTCCGGCGGTGAGATCGCAGCCGATATTGCCCGACGGCGTCACGATCACCGCCACCTCGTATTCGTAGCCTTCCTCTGCCGGCCTGATCGCGGTTGCCGGTGTGGCATCGGCGGGAATGGGGCCGCCTGCTCCTGGGAAGGCTCCCTCGATATCGACGCTGGGTGTTGGGGTTGGCTTCTTGTCCTGCGTCGGAGGAAGCTCGCCCTTTCGAGCGACCTCGCCGGTCCGGGGATGCAACGTGAAGATCGATACCGATGTGCCGGTGTGGTCGGCGTTGGATTCTCCTTCCTTGGGCCAGTGGTAGGTCACCTGGAGCGAGCTGTTCGAGAGACGTTCCACGGTGGGGAAGAATCCGTAGGCCTGAGGGGTGGCGGTTCCGATGTACTCTCCGTGACTGAACAGCATGATGTGGTAGGGGGAGGAGGCGGTGCCGCCCCTGATGTGCAGGGTTATCCACGACAATTCAGAGCAGGGATCGTAGGTGGACGAATCCGAGTTCTCCAGGTCCCAGTTCCGGGGATCGTCGGGCTCCATGTCTTCCCAGTATGGGGGAACCTGGGGACCCCAGGTTGTCAGCGCGGTCTCCCCGGTCAACTCGGAGCACGAGGGGATGGGTGATTCCGAGGGGGAGGGCGAGATAGGCGAGGAGACGGAGGGAGACGGACTGGAAGAGGACGCCGTCGTCGGCGCAGGAGAACCGTTGGTCATCGCGCAGCTGGCCAACACCAAGAGCGCCCCCGCCCCCAGTGAGACGGATGCTGCGCGACGTCGTCGTTTCTTATGCCCGCCAGTGAACATGTCGACACCGTCTCCTTTCAGGCCAATAGATTGTAGTGCTCGAACGCTTTGTAGAGACCGTCCCGGGCGACGTCGTCGGTCACGTGATCGGCAACGGCGATGACATCGGGAGAGCTGTTGCCCATCGCGATGGCGATGCCGCAGTATTCGAGCATCGGTATATCGACGGTGGCATCGCCGACGGCTACGGTGTCCTCGCGATTCTTGCCGAGGTGAGCGAGCAAGACGTCGATGGCGTGGGCCTTGGTGATACCGGAGACGCCGAGATCGCCGAAAAGCGCGTGGGAACCGCGTCCACCCCACGTCCCCGAGGTCAGGTGAGGGAAGCGGGCCGCCGTCTCCAGAAAATCGTCGGGACCGCCCAGCAGATAGCTCACCTTGTTGACATCGTCGCGATAGAGATCCGCTCCATAGATCATGTCGGGGAACGCCTGGTCCACCGTCCACGATTCGCTGTCCGGGGCGCCTTTGCCCGCGGCATACATGCGGATCGCCGGGAGTGCGGCCTGCCCGAACCCGTCGCTCCCGTACAGGCCGGAGTTGGCCTCGAGATAGAACTCGATTCCGCGGCCCTCGAGCCAATCGATGATCTCCCGACATTCCTGGGAACTCAGGCTCTGATGCATCACGATCTCGCCGCGGTGCTCGACGTAGGCGCCGTTCGCGCCGATCATGCCGTCGATTCCCATCTCCCAGAGTTCGGGATACATCTCCGCCTTGCTGCGGCCGGTGCACAGGTAGACAAGGTGGCCCGCGGCGCGTGCGAGACGTACCGCCTGCACGGCGGAATCGGGCAGCTGATTGGAATAGTCCACCACTGTTCCGTCGACATCCAGCAGGATGACGCGTTGGCGCTGTGCGCCAGTGGAGAGAGAGGATAACGGGAAGTTCTCGGAAACCTTCGACATGGGCACAGCCTACCGAAGCGCGACCCGGTGGGGGAGCGAATGGGTAGGGCTCCCAGTCGCCGCCGTCGAAAGGTCCGGTACCCGGGGAGCTGCGAGATCAAGGGCGCGGGGAGCTGCGAGATCAAGGGTTTATACACGAAATGCATGGCTATAGCGCCGACTTGGCGTACAAACCATGCATTTCGCGAGATGTTGCCCGGGCGAACCGCCTCCGGCGGCAATCAGCCGGAGGCGGCGTTTACCGATTACTCCGCGCTGGAGGCAGAGGACGCCGAGCCGAACTTGGTCGGGTTGGAGTCGATCACCTTGGGACGGCGAGAAGCGATGAGTGGAGTCTCGCCCACGATCGCACTGTGACTGCGTGAGAGCAGGTATTTCACCGTCAGGTTCGCCATGGTGGAGATACGGTTGCGGTTGGACAGCAGCTGCTGCACATGGATGACCACCCAGATGACCCACGCTGGGAAGCCCTTGAGGCGAGGCAGCCCCTTGATCTCGGCAATGGCGGATGCGCGGCCGATCGTGGCCATCGTGCCCTTGTCGGAATAGCTGTAAGGCTTGGGCTCCGGCTTGCCGGAGACTTCCGCGGAGATGACCTGGGCGACATGGCTTCCGCCCTGGATGGCAGGCTGGGCGAGCTGTGGCAGGGCGTTGTCCGGGTTGATGGAGATGTCGCCGACAGCGAAGACGTTCTGGAAGCCGCGTACGCGTTGCTGGTCGTCCACTTCGATGCGTCCGCCACGCCCCTGGGGGAAGCCCCAGTCCTTGATGGCTTCCGGTGCGGAGACGCCTGAGGCCCAGACCACGATCGGTGCCTCGAGGAACTCCTGCTTGCCATCGCACTCGACGAGAGCGCCGTCTGCCTTCACCTCTTTCACAGCGGTGTTCAGCCGCAGCACGACGCCGCGCTTGCGCAAGGCCTGCTGAGTGTAGTTGCGCAGATCCTCGTGGAATGGGCCGAGGACCGTCGGGCTCATCTCGACGAGCGTGATCTCGATCTTCTCGGGATCCAGCTCCGGGTATGTGACCGGCATATCGTAATTCCGCATCTCGGCCATGGCGCCGGCAGTCTCCACACCGGTTGGGCCTCCCCCAACGACGATGATGCGCAGGTAACGATCGTGATCGTTCATGGCGGTGTCCTCGAGCTCGGCGAAGAGCTTGTCGCGCAGCCTCAGAGACTGCGAGCGGCGGTAGAGCGGCATCGAGTGCTCCTCCGCGCCGGGAATCCCGAAGTAGTTCGCCGTCACGCCGCTGGCGATGACCAGATAGTCATACTTCACGGTGATGTTGCTATCCAATGAGATCTGGCGCGTCTCATGATCCATGGACAACACGGTGCCACGCAGGAAGCGGACGTTGCTCTGCTTGGAACGGACGGCGCGCAGGAACCAGGTGACATCGCCCGGGTTCAAGGCCGCCGTGGCAACCTGGTAGAGAAGGGGCTGGAACGTGTTATACGTGTGGCGGTCGATGAGCGTGATATCGACGTCGGCTTTCTTGAGTTTGCGAACGACGGAGAGGCCGCCGAAGCCTCCTCCGATCACGACAACGTGGGGGCGCTTTGAGGGGGAGGTTACGTCATGCATAGAACCAAGACTAACGTCCTATATAACGTGGGACTACTGGTGATCACGGTGTGGTGAATCACCTCATTTTCATGACGATTCGCGAAGGTTGGAGTAGAGCCTGATGTAGCTGAATCGCGTTGCGAGCCCGCTCATAAGAAGAAGGAGGGCGGAAACCGCAGGTGAGAACACCGTTGCGATGGCGATGACACCGGCTCCCAACCAGCCGGAGGTCAGACGCCTGATGAGCCCTACCGGAATCGGTCCCAGCTCGGCAGTGTTGACGAACTCTTCGCCTTCTCGGCCACCGGCCGAACGCAGTGCCGCGACCCCTCGCGCGCAGACGACATAGAGGGGAAGGCCGAGGACGATGACGATCCACCATAGAAGCTGCCAGTGCAAAGCCTCCGGCTGGACCAGGAAGAACCAGAGGCCGACTGCCGCGAGGGAGGCGATGAGGAAGATCGTGGGCCACAATGCGGATCCGAAAAGTATCGAGGTATTGGCCCTGGGTCCGAGGCGCGCAAAGCCATGGCGGACGTGGGACTCGGTGACCCAGTCGCACCAGGGGCCCGCCGAGGCGACGGCCATTGCTATCGCCAGAACGAGGGCGATGCCGAGGGAGAGCGGCGGCGACACCCATCCGAGCGCCGCTGCCGTGGCCAGTGTGGCCGCGGCGAACATCTTCCAGATATGACCGAAGGAGCGCGCGGCGGTGACGGTGAAGAAACGAAGGTGAGGTGAGGAGGCTCGCGGTACGATGCGACGTCGTCGCCCCGAATCCCGCTGGTCGGAGGCGAGCCGGAGCGCGGTGCCGTCCAGGGTCATGAGCGTCATGAAGGCGCCGTTGACGTTGGCGTCGCTGCGCATGAGGCTCCAGCGTGGGACCGATGATCCCCGGCGTTGCCGGAAAGCGCCCCAGGCAACGGAAAGGGGAGCGGCCGCTGCCACGAATGCCGCCATTGCAACGATCTCAACGGTGGACCAACCGATATTCGCCGCGAAGATGACGAGTGGGACACCGGCGAACGCGGCGATGAGGAAGTCGACCCCCAGGACCTGCATCATCTGATGCGAGGGCAGAGTCTCCCTGGTGCGCCAGGCGATCTCGGCATTGGAGGCACGCAGCGGTCCCGCGAAACGGGTGACCCCCAGCAGACCGAGCACGATGCCGGCGAGACAGATCGCGGCGAGAGGTCGGGCACTGCCAAGGCCCCGCTCGAGAAGGAAATCAGTGACGTATGGACTCAGCGCGTTGGCGGCACTGGCCCACAGCGAAGCCAGCGTCAGAAAGCTGACCAACCAGTACCAGATGTCACTCCACTGAGACTCTCGTGTCTCCATACCGGCATCAGGCCTGACGAGAATCGCTGCCGGAGGTCAGCGAATCCAGGTGGAGCACCTGGGTGACCGCTGAGCCGAGCAGATACGAGGCGTGGGTTGCGATGACGGCCGCGCGCTGCCCCAGATAGCGGTTCAGCACGCCGGCGAGAATGCCCTGATATTCCTCGTCGAGGCGTTGCTCGGGCTCGTCGATGAAGAGAATCTGCCAGGGCCGGACGAGCAATGAGGCGAGGGTGACCCGTCGCAACTGCCCGGAACTGAGCGAATGGGGCATCCGATCGGCGAGATCGAGCACACCGAACTCTTCGAGGGCGGTATGAGGATCCGCCAGGGAGTCGTCCTCATGAAAGACCTCGAAATGGTCCCTGACCGTCATCCCGCGCAGCCACATCCACTCGTCCATAACCGCGTAGGTGGTGTCGCGGTGCAACTCCGTGTCCGGCGGTGCCGGTATCCCATCGATCTCGAAGGATGCGCATCGCAACGGTTGAAATCCCGCGAGCCCGCGCAAGAGGGTCGACTTGCCGGAGCCGTTGGAACCTGTGACGGCAACGACCTCTCCTCTGGCGACGCTCAGGTCGAGTCCGTCGATGACAAGCTCGCTTCCGTAGCCGATACGTGCGTCGCGGACGGAAAGGAGTGGTTGAGTCATGGATTCAAGCCTAGAGGAATGTGCCAGTGGACGCTGCAAGCGTGGCTCCCGGTGGATGCTCCCATCCACCGGGAGGTTGAGGACCCGCCAGAGGCCCTACATGGAGGCTGTGAGAATTTCATGCACCTCGTCGTAGGTGAGGACGATGGGATTTCCCTTCATCGAGCTGGCGGCCATGGCTCCTTTTGTGGCCACGTCGAGCTGATGATCGGAGAGCCCGAGGGATGAGAGCCCGCCGACGCCCAACAGAGCGACGGTGTCTCGAATCCAGGCGACGCCGTCTTCTGCCGTCGCGTCGGAGTTGCCCGTCAACTGGCGAGCCACCTCGTCATAGCGGGCGATGGACGGGTTGTCCGGCTCGCGTTCCTTCATCGCACGAATGTTGACCTCGGTGCAGCTTGCCAATACGGCCGCGCACACGTTGCCGTGCGCGGCGCCCGTGAGGCCTCCCACCGGTGCGGCGATACCGTGCGCGGCCCCCAACTTGGCGTTGGCCAGGGAGAGCCCGGCCAGCAAGGAGCAGAACGCCATGTCCTCGCGCGCCTGCGTGTCCGTTCCATCCGCGTAGGCGGCGCGCAGTCCCAATGCGGCGCGGCGCAGCCCCTCCAGGGAGAGAATATCGGTGAGGGGATTGGCTTGACGCGAGGTGTAAGGCTCGATGCACTGGGTGAGTGCGTCGAGCCCGGAGGATGCGGTCACCGAGGGCGGGCACGAAACGGTGAGATCGGGATCTACGATCGCCACGGCCGGAATCATCGCAGGGTCGCGCAGGCTCGCCTTGAGCCGATGTTCCGCGGAGTAGATCGGGGAGTTGGCGGTGACCTCGGCGCCGGTGCCGGAGGTGGTGGGCAGCGCGATCACCGGGACCGTCTGGGAAGCGAGCGATTCTCCGCGGCCGATGACCTCGAGGTAGTCCATGAGGTCGCCCTCGTTGCGCAGCAGGATACCGACGGACTTGGCCGTGTCGATGATTGAGCCACCGCCCAGAGCTACGATGACATCCGGGCCGAATTCCTGCGCCGCCGCGACCGCCGCGCGCACCCCCTCGACGGAAGGCTCTCCCGTGCTGCGCCAGACGGTCGTATGCGGAGGAAGCTCTGACAGCGGTGGCTCCTCTGCGGAGGTGTGGTGGCCCGCGATGACGAAGACGCGCTCGCCGTATCCCGCTGCCAGGGAGGGCAGCTGGGCGGCGGTACCCGAACCGAAGACGATACGACCGGCTGTCGTGAAGCTGAATGACATGTGTTTCTCCTCGTATCCAACCAGGTGTGGCTGCTCGCTCACGTTTCTCGCTTGCTTCCCCAAGGGTTTCACATTCGCGGTGCACAATGCGACCCAGGGCACATTAGCGCCCGCCGGCGCAGGCGCAGGCACAATAGCGCCTGCGCAGGCGCAGGCAAGAATCGAGATCGCATTCCGCGAGCCGCCGGCCCCGAGCGTTCCGGCTTCGCCCCGGTATTGCGCCTTCCTTCTCGTGGGTGGGACCATGGGCCATGGCCGATCCCAAGACCAAGCCCACGCAGGTTTCCGTGGAGAGCTTTCTCAATGCCGTCACGCCCGAGAGCCGCCGCCGTCACGGCTTTGAGCTCGATCAGATCTTTCGCGACGTGACGCGGGCGGAGCCCGTCATGTGGGGTCCGAGCATCATCGGATACGGTAGCTATCGTTACACCCCTGCTGCGAGCCCGGGCAAAGCTACCGATTGGCCCAAGGTAGCCTTCTCGCCCCGCAAGGCCAAGATCTCCCTCTACGGCTTGAAGGACCAACCCGGAGCGGAGGAGCTGCTGCCGCGACTCGGTAAGTACACGGAGGGCAAGGGCTGCGTCTACATCAACAAGCCCGCGGACGTGGACACTGCCGTCTTGCGCGAACTGATCGCGCTGGCCTGGTCCCGGCCTGACGAAACCGGAGACTACTCCTGCTGAGGATGCGCGATTGCGATCGGATGTTGGGACGAGGAGACTGGGATGAGGAGACGAGGGGCGGGCTGTGGCAGCGGAAGATTCAAACTCGAACTGGCTGAGCCGGATACGGAAGAAGATCACGCCGGATAGCTCCTCGAAGAAGAGCGTCTCCAAGGCGAGTGACTCCGGGGAGGGTGCCTCCAAGGCGAGTGCGAACCCCGTCGGCTCCTACAAGCCTGGCTTCGACGATCTTGCCGAACCCAATAAGCCTGGCTTCGATAATTCCGCCGAACCTCACGGGGACGTCTCCGAGGAACGGCCCTCCTTCATCGTGGGCGACCCCGAGACATCGCAATCGGCGGAAGGTTCCCTGCCACCCGCTTTGACGAAGACTCCTCAATCGGAGCGCCCGACCTCCTTCGGCGGCCTGTCGTGGGGCCTGACCAAGTACGGCTTGGGATCCTGGTACCTCATTGGGATCGGGCTCGTCGTCGCCTTCATCATCTTCGCCACCACCCGGGTGCAGATGGTCTTCATCGCGCTGTTCGTGGCGTTGGTTCTCACCTCGCTGCTCAATCCGGCTGTGCGTTGGCTCTCCCGGTGGATGCCGCGGGCCCTCGCAACGGCGATCTCCCTGCTGGGTACGTTCGTCTTCTTCGGAGGAATGCTCTTCTACGTGGGCTACTCGGTGTCCGGGGAATGGAACGATCTCAGTGACAAGTTCTCCTCCGGGTTGGCACAGATCTTCGGGTACCTGGAGAACAGCCCGCTGTCCATCGGCGACTCCCACAAGGAGGTCAACGAGAATCTGCAGGACATCTTCGCCACCGTCATGCAGTGGATTCAGGACAACGCCGGAAGCGTGGCCTCCCAGGCCGTGAATTCCGCGTCTACGGCGGCGCTCATCTTCGCCATGCTGGCGCTCGCGATCTTCGCCGCGATTTTCTTCCTCCTCTCAGGCCAGAAGATGTGGCTGTGGTTCGTCAATCTGGTCCCGGCGCGCAACCGGGTGAACCTCCATCGCAGTGCCACGGCCGGCTGGAAGACCTTCTCCGGATATGCGCGAGGGACCATCATCATCGCGGTGACGGACGGGATACTTGCCGCGATTCTGCTCCTTGCCTTGAGCATCCCCCTGGCGGCGCCGCTGGCCGTGCTGGTCATGATCGGTGCCGTGATTCCGTTGGTCGGCGCGCCAGCGGCCATGGTGATTGCCATGATCGTTGCGCTGGCGGCTGATGGGGTCGTCAAGGCTGCCGTCGTCGGCATCGGAATCGCGCTGATCGGCCAGTTCGAGGGCCACATCCTGCAGCCGCTGGTGATGGGCAGACAGGTGTCGCTGCACCCGGTTGCGGTTGCGGTAGGTGTTGCTGCGGGAACCTTCCTTGCGGGCCTCGTGGGTGCGATCATTGCCATTCCGATCATCGCCGTGATCTGGGAGGTCTACAAGACGCTGCGCCATCCGGATCCGCCCATCAAGAGCCTGGACGAGCTGGAGGCACCTGCCGGCGAGGAGTAGTGGCTCTATTCCATCTCCCCGCGCATCGCCTCTGAGAGGCGTAGATCGAACAACGGCGTATCGTCCGAGAGATCCTCGAGAACGACGACGCCGATGCGGCCCTGCGATCTTTCTTCCAGCCAGTAGGCCTGGTTGTCCGCATCCGAGTAGTTCCCCATCGCGATGCGTTTCTCAATGTTTTCGCGCGAGGCATCTGAGCTTGGCTTTCCTCAGGCCGCTATCGGAATGCTGGCGCCGCACTGGATGGCGAAAGCCTCGGCGATACGCCGCCCATTGTGGGCCACGCGCCGGTCCACGGCCTTGAGTGCGCTCTGGAAAGGTTCGGCGCTCTTGCCGTCGGCAACGCGCCACTGCGTTATGAGCTCCGGACTGGCTTCGGGGTGAAACTGCAGGCTGATCGCGGACCCGTAGCGAAAGATCTGATAGTTGTAGGCGGTGGAGCTGCCGAGGAGGCGGGCATCGCTCGGGAGCCGCTCGACGGCGTCGCTGTGAGACTGGTAGCCCATCAAGACCTGGCCCTCCGAGACGCAGCCGATGACGGGATCGTCCTTGGCCGCCTCTGTGAGCGTCATCTCCACGGCGCCTTCTTCGACTCCGTGCGGGCCGGGCACGGCCACATGCCCACCGAGAGCCTGCGCGAGGATCTGGTGGCCGAGGCAGATTCCCATAACCGGGAGGTGACGGGAGATCGCTTCGGCCAGCAGCCAGCCCACGGGCTCGATCCACGGGTGGTCGATGCCATCGTGAGAGCTCATGCGTCCGCCGAGAAGAATGACGCCGTCGTGAAGCTGGTCGATCGTGGGGACGGGATCCTCCCATAGGCGTACGGTATCCAACCCGACTCCGCACTCGGTTAACCATGTCCCGAAGCGATCGATAGGGCACGTGGGATCCGGTTGCAGGATGGTTAGTATCGCCATGTTTCGGATTCTTTCAGCCAACGGTGGTAAAAAGCTTCTTTCTTGGACGTGAGAATGCTTACCTGTTGGTATTTCCACAGGTCACAGCCGTGGGTGTTGGGTAAGTCTCAGGCTTTGGAACGCTGGCCAAGCTCTTCGTCCGTTTCCATCCGCCCATCCTCCATACGCCAGAGACGTCCGAGCCCCACGCTCTCCAACAGGCGTTGGTCGTGGCTCACGAGGATGAGGGTGCCGTGATAGCTCCGTAGCGCCTCCTCCAGCTGCTCGATTGCCTCCACGTCCAGATGGTTCGTGGGTTCGTCGAGCACCAGAAGGTTGACGGCCTGGGACTGCATGAGGGCCATGGCGGCCCGCGTCCGCTCGCCCAGCGAAAGCGAGTCGCAGGGGCGGTTGACGTGCTCGGCCCCCAGCTGGAACTTGGCGAGAAGGGTGCGCGTCTCCGCCTCGTCGGCCCCGGTGCGTGCGCGGACGAGTTCGAGCAGGGGAGTCCGCCCGCGGACCTCGCTGCGTTCCTGATCGATCACGCCCCAATGAACTCTGGTGCCCACGCTCCGTGAGCCCGAGCTCGGTTCGAGCGTGCCCAGCAGTACGCCCAGCAACGTCGATTTACCCGAGCCGTTGGGGCCGAGCAGTCCGATGCGTTCGCCGGCTTCGACGCTCAGCGATAACGGACCGAGCTGGAAGTCCCCGCGTTCGACGGTGACCTCGCGCAGCGTGAGGACGACATCGGCCGAGGGCTCGGCTTCCTTGATGGAATAGTGCAGGAGCCACTCCTTGCGCGGAGCCTCCACCGGAGTGAGTCGTTCGGCGGCGGCGCGGGCCCGTGACCCGCGGGAAGCTTGTTTCTCGGCCCGCTGCTGGTAGTGGAACTGCAGTGCCCGGGAGGGCTCCTTCTTCAGTTTGTCCGAGCGCAGCGCCTTGGCGGACCACTCCTTGCGGGAACGAGCCTCGGTTTCGAGCTGGTTCTTCTTGCTCTGATACTCCTCGTACGCATCCCATTCCTGGGAGCGGGCAACCGCCTTGGCCTGGACGTAGTCACTCCATCCGCCGGCGTATTGGTTCACCTTCTGCTGCACGATATCGAGTTCGAGCACTCCGGTTGCCACCGCGTCGAGGAGTGCTCGATCATGCGAGGCGATCAGCACCGGAGCCTCCTGCTGCAGGATGAAGGATCTCATCTGGTCCACTCCCGTGGCGTCCAGATTGTTCGTCGGCTCATCGAGGAGGAGGACATCGAAATGAGAGCACAGGATCGAGGCCAGGCAGGCCCGGGCTGCCTGGCCGGCGGACAGCGAGCCGAGCGGCCGATCGATGCCCACCTGCAAGCCGATGCGGGCGCAGACCGAGGGGAGAAGGTCGTCGATCTCTCCGCCGCCGAGCGCCAACCAGCGGTCCAGGGCGAGGGAGTATTCCTCGTCCGGGCTGCTGCCAGGGGAGGCTGGTACGCCGTGCCCGATATTGAAGCCGCCATCGGGCACGAGGGTAGGCGACGCCCCCGCGGGGCTATGCTCCTGCGCGTTCGATGTGTCCGCGAGACGAAGGGCCGCCTGCTCCATGTCGGCTTCCGCGCGCGCAACGCCCGTCCGGCGGCGGACGAAGTCCCGCAGGGATTCCGTGGTGCGCGGGGTTTCCTGCGGGAGGAAACCGGCGACGGCGGTGGCGGGGGAGAAACTGATCGTTCCGGCTTCGGGTTCGATCTGCCCGGCGATCGCCCGCAGCAGCGTCGATTTTCCGGCACCGTTTCGCCCGACGACGGCGAGTCGAGCGCCGGGCCCGATCGTCGTCGACAGATCGTGAAAGAGGTGATGGGCGCCGAAGGAGACGGCTAGATCATGTAGTGAGAGTGTGGCGGGCATATTGGCTCCATGTCGTTGACGGAGCGCTACCGGTGCGTTCGAGAAGTGGTCGGCCACAGCGGATGGGAATCGGCTGAGCCTTCGAAAGGCATACAGCAGCAGAACAATCCTGGAGAGCTACGTGGCACGGATACCGTGGAGAGCACGGGTGGCGCGGGACTGGGTCAACGAAGAATCCACATGAGGAAAACCATAGCCTCCGGTACCGAACGCTGCAAGGGGTGTGCACGCCACGTTCGCTTGCTTCGCACACGTGAATCTGAGTTGAATGGGATGATTACTCACTCACATGTTTGAACGAGATGAACGTTCACGGAATCCGAGAGGTGGCCCGATGAGGTTTGCACTGGTCCTAGGTTCGGGTGGAGCTCGCGGTTACGCGCACATCGGTGTCATCGACGAACTCAAGGAGCGCGGCCACGAGATCGTGGCCATCTCTGGAGCCTCTATCGGAGCACTCGTGGGAGGCCTGGAGGCCGCCGGCGCGCTGGACAAGTTCACCGCGTGGGCTACGAGCCTCAACCAGCTCGCCGTCTTCCGCATGCTCGATTTCACTTTCGCCAAGGCGGGGTTGGTCAAAGCTGACAGGATCATCGAGGAGATCAACGGATTCAGCGGCCGCGTCAAGATCGAGAACCTCTCGATTCCCTTCACAGCAGTCGCCAGCGACATCACCGCCGAACGGGAAGTGTGGTTTCAACGCGGATCCCTGGCATCGGCGATTCGCGCCTCGATAGCTATCCCCGGTTTCATCACTCCCGTCATGATGCAGGGCCATATCTTGGTCGACGGCGGCGTCTGCAACCCGGTGCCTCTCGAGCCCACGTTGGCGGTTCCCTCCGATGCCACGATCGCAGTCTCCCTCTCCGGAGGGTCCGCCGTGGTCGAACCCCGCCAATCGCTGGCCGACGCCAACGATGTCTCCGAGAGCGGCCAGTCGCCGGGGTCATGGTTGACCCGCAGTTTCGACGGTATCCGCCACGCCGAGCCGGTGCGTGCTGTCCAGTCGTTGTTCGCGCATGGCGACGTTGCGGCCGGACAGAATGCCGACGAGGTCGAGGTGGAGAAGAGCCGTTCGCCTCATGTCTCGGATCGGGGTGATGCCAGCGCGGCGGCGCAGGATACCGAGGCCTCCTCCGCCGAGGCACGACCGGGCACCGCTCCGCGCGCGTTCTCCGACGTCTCGGGAAGTGCGGACCTGGTGGAGCGGCGCGCTGTGGACATCTCGACCACGGAATTGGCCTACCAGACCATCGGTACCATGCAGAACATGATCGAGCGCTATCGCGCCGCCGCGAGCCCCGCGCAGATCCAGATCACGGTTCCCTACGCCAGTGGCGGCACGCTGGATTTCCACCGCGCGAACGAACTGATCGAGTTGGGGAGAAAGCTTGCGGCCGAAGCCTTCGATCGCGCCGGGATCTAGCGCCGCTCGTCGGTGTACATCTGGTCGATGAGAGGCTGGAAATGTTCGATCGCGTGCTTACGGCGGATCTTGAGCGTGGGGGTGGCGGTGCCGTCGTCGACCGTCATCTCCGCCGGAAGGATCTCGAAACGCTTGATGGTCTCCCAGCGTCCCAGCTTGGAGTTGGCGCTCTCGACATCCTGCTGCACGGCGGCCCTGATCTGGGGAAGCCGTACCGCAGTCGAATAGTCGGTGTCGGGCAACCCGTGTTGCTCGCACCACGAACGCACCCAATCGGGGTCGAGTGAGAACAAAGCGACACAGAACTTATGCCCCTCTCCAACGACGATGGCCTGTGAGATCGCCTCGGATGAACTGGTGAGGGTCGATTCGACCTCGGAGGGAGAGACGAACTTTCCGTTCGAGGTCTTGATGACATCTTTGATCCGGTCGGTGATGTAGAGAAAACGATCGTGATCGAAGTGCCCGATATCGCCGGTGTGGTACCAGCCGTCTGTTATCGTCCTGGCGGTCAGCTCTGGATCGTTATGGTAGCCCCGCATGACGCAGGGCCCCTTAATGAGGATCTCCCCGGTATCCGGATCGACGCGCCCGGCAGAACCCGGGACGATCTTCCCGACCGAGCCGAAGCGAAGCTCCTGGGGACGGTTGAAATAGGTGACGGCGGCCGTCTCAGTAACCCCGTATCCCTCCAGAAGGGGGATACCGAGGTTGAAATACCACCGCTGCAGCTCGGGGTTCAGCTTGGCGGAGCCCGAGATCATGAACGCGAGCCGGCCGCCGAGCCGAGCGCGGACGGTCTGGAAGACAAGCCTATCGGCCAGGGCGTACTGAGCCGCGAGCGCTGCAGGCATCTTCAGCCCGGCAGAACGATAGGGGAAGGCCTTCTCTCCCACAGACATCGCCCAGGCGATGATCCTGCCCTTGGGGGAACCTGGAGGGGCGGCGTTGAGCGCCGCGGAACGGACCTTCTCGAAGATCCGGGGGACTCCGCACATGAAGTCCGGTTTGACGGCTGCGAGGTTGGGGACGATCTGATCGATTCTTCCGTCGATGGCGGAGATCGTGCCCACGTACATGTCGAGCAGTATCATGCACTTGCCGAAGCCGTGGGAGAGGGGAAGCCAGATGAAGTGCTTCTGGCGGTCCTCGATCGCATCGTTGGCGCCCCACCCGATCGCCTCGTAGATCCACGTCCCCTGGGTTATCTCCACGCCCTTGGGGCGCCCCGTGGTGCCGGAGGTATAGATGATGGTGGCCAGCGTGTCGTGATCCGTCTGCGCCTGTGCCTCCGCGACGCATCGGGGGAACACCGTCAGCTGCTCGGAACCGAGATCGCGCAGCTTCTTCCAGGTGATAACGCGGGGGTCGTCCGTCACCGCCTCGCCCTCGAGCACGATGATGTGCTCCAGGGCGCCGGCGGCCTCGTGCAAGCCGAGTACTCTGTCGAGCAGGTCTTGGTTCTGCACGAAAATG
This sequence comes from Actinomycetaceae bacterium L2_0104, assembly GCA_047501485.1. Lineage (GTDB taxonomy): Bacteria > Actinomycetota > Actinomycetes > Actinomycetales > Actinomycetaceae > Ancrocorticia. Next base: position 302,718 of record JAZDRN010000001.1, read on the forward strand.
GCATTGGAGCCCGAGTCCTTGAGAATGAAGGCGATGTCATCCGCGCGGGTATTCGGGTAGATGGTGCAGGTGGCGGCACCGATCGTGCCTATGCCGAGATCGGCGAGGACCCATCGAAGCGATGTACCAGAGCAGAGGGCGACGACGTCGCCCGAGCGCACGCCGAGGCTGAGCAGGCCTGCGCTGACAAGATGGGACCACTCCCTGAATCGCGACCAGCTGACCTCCTGCCAAGCCCCTGATTCGTCGGGATACATCCATCCGGTCTGATCGGGAAACCGTGCCGCCCGGTCATCCAGCCCGGCGCCTATATTGGGCCAGGCGTTGTCGAGGGCGGTTTGGATCTTCGGTGTGATGCCTTCGGGAAGAAATGCGACCATGCGTTCCACAATACGCGTTCGGGACCCGGACCGAGCAAGTGGAGGCCGTGGTGCGGAGGCTGAAAAAGGGTGGTGAGCAAGCGCACCATAGCAAGGCTTTTCTCTTCTGGATTCCGGGCAGTAATCTTGCTTCTCGTGCTTGCTAACTATTCGGATATCCTCAGACTTCAGGGGGCGTGGAAGTTCTCCCTCGCCGGGTTCATTCTGCGCTTGCCCATGTCCATTGTCGGCATTTCGACGATCCTTCTCGTGAAGGCCGAATACGGCAATTACACGTTGGCCGGCGCGGTCAGTGCAGCCAACATGATTGCCCTGGCTGTGGGGGCGCCGATCTTGGCCAGGTTGGTGGACACACGCGGTCAGCGCAAGATCATGGCGCCGTCGTTCGCCGTGTCCGCACTGTCGCTGACAGGCCTCGTCATAACAGCGTTGATGCAGGGCCCCGCGCTCCTGCTGTTCCTGTTCGCGATCGCCGCTGGCGCGACCTGGGGTGCGCCGGGTGCCCTCGTACGTTCACGCTGGATGAAGGTCATCGATTCTCCGGAGCGATTGTCGACGGCGTACGCCCTGGAGGCGGCGGTCGATGAGTTCACCTTTATCATTGGTCCGATCTTGGCCACCATGCTGGGCACCCTGGTGCACCCGGCATCGGGACTGGTACTGGCCATTTCCTTCCTTTCCGTGGGTGGTTTCCTCTTCCTGTCGCAGACTGCGTCGGAGCCCGAGCCGACGCCCCGGGTGAAGGGGGAGCGTCTGCCCACCGTGATGCTCAATCCCGTCGTGATCGTCCTCGCCTTGACCTATGTGGGCGCAGGCTCGATGTTCGGCGCGATCGACGTCTCCGTCGTGGCCTTTACGGAATTCCAAGGGGTTGAGGCCTTCGCTGGTTTCCTCCTGGCGCTGTTCGCGCTGGGTTCGTTGACGGCCGCCCTGATCTACGGATCGCGCAGCTGGCGCCAGCCCCTGTGGAGGCTCTTCGCCATAGGCGTGACTCTCCTGGCCGTGGGTGTGAGTGCCCTGCTGACGGCGACGAACGTGTGGTCGCTCGGCCTCATCCTGCTCCTCACCGGTATGACCATCGCCCCCACGATGACCAACGTGACCATGATCATCACAAAGGTGGTGCCGAAGAATCAGCTCACCGAGGGGTTGACCTGGATGTCCACGGCCATGAACATCGGTACCTCCCTTGGAGCCGCCGCCGGCGGCCGGGCGATCGACGCCCAGGGTGCCCACGGTGGTTTCCTCGTGGCCGTGGCCGCGGCCTGGCTCATGGTCTTCCTCATGTTGTCCGGGCTTTCGCGCCTGCGCCGCGACACGGTACGTGCGGAGAAGGCCGAGCGCACCAAGCACCTTGACGTTCCCAGCGAGGCCGAGCATTCGGAGCCGAAGAACCGCGAGATGAAGCAGCCCGGGAGCGCGCGCGAATCCGTGCGCGAATCCGAGACGGAGGGGCCTTCCGAGCAGCGCTCCACTTTCGTTTCCTGACACCCGCGTCGATACGTGACACCCGTGGCGATAGTTGACACCCGTGGCGATACGTGACGTCCTTGACTATGTCGACGGCGTCACTGATCGCCGGGCCCGTCACTGATCGCCGGGCCTGTCACTGATCGCCGGGCCTGTCACGTATCGGCATAGGTGCGCCGAAACCAGGCGGGATAACCCCGCCGGCGGGCGGCGATTCAACGGGCGCCTGCGAGGCCTCCTCGAATACTGGCAGCTACGATAGATCGCATGGAGATACAGAAAGCGCGTCGTGGAGATATCCCGGCCTTGGCCGCATTGCTCACGGAGGGCTTCGTCAACGATCCCGTGCTAGCCCAGTACGTGGCGAGGGCGCGGGATCCGGAAAGAGCCCTGGAACTCTTCTTCACCACGGAACTCGAGAAGTTCTACATCCCACGTGGAGTCGTGGATATGGTGAAGGAAGACGGTCAGCTCAAGGGTGCGGCCCTGTGGGTGAGCCCGGATGCGCCGATGAGGTGCCGTGACAACCTGCGAATGATGCCCGGACTCGTGCGCGCCCTGGGTAGGGGCCTGCCCCGCGCCATGCGTCTGGACTACCACGACGCGTCCGCCGTGCCCGGGTTCCCGCACTGGTATCTCTACACTGTTGTCGTCTCCCCGTTGGCACAGGGTCAGGGGGTGGGAGGCGCGCTACTGGACCACGGAATCGAACGGGCGGCGGGCTCCGCCATCTATTTGGAATCCACCACTCCCGGCTCCCAGCGGCTGTACGAGCGCAAGGGCTTCATCCCGCTCGGAGTGATTCCATCCCCGAGTCCCGTGGCGGAAGTGGGGATGTGGCGGCCTGCGCAGGCGACCGAGTGACGGCGCAGCCTTTCCTCTCAGAGATCAGGTGAATCTTGCGCGAGCGAGAGAGACCGGCAGCTGACCGGCAGCCTCGTTTCACTGGGCGGCCGGAAATGTGAGTGCGTCCCGTGATCGATACTACTGGGCGCACTCGGACCACTGGGCGCACTCGGACCACTGGGCGCACTCCGACCACGGGGCGCACTCGGACCACGGGGCGCGGCGTCAGATCGCGATCGTGGTGGAGATCTCCGCGGTGCGCCTGGTAGGCAGTTTGACGGTCCACTGGGGCGAGGCGCTCAGACGTGTCAGCCAGATGAAGACCCGTTTCCGCCACATGGGCATGGAGCTGTTCGCGCTCGCCTTCACCTTCAGATGCGACAGCATGAAGAAGGCGCAGTCCAGCTTCCACGACTGCAGGCCCAACGCCTTCTGACCGGCGGCGAGGGAAGCCTCGAGGTCCCGATTGTCCATGAAACCGAAATTCAGTGTCAGGTGGGAGACTCCCGGGAGCGGGGTGTCCAGCTTATCGACGCATACCCGCTTGTCGGGTGACACGTGCGGAGTGGGCAGCGTTTTCAACGAGACGATGACGACGTGGTCGTGCAGGGTGTGGTTGACCATCGTGTTGACCTTCAGGGACAGCGGCGTGGTGGTCACCATGGAATGCGGGTAGATGGCCGTGCCCGGAATGCGCCGGGCTGGGTTCTTGGCCAGCCTTTCGAGGAATTCCTGTAACGTGCCCTCCTGGTCTCGTCGTGCCATGATGACGAGCCTCTCGCCCCGATTCCAGGTGGTCATGATGAAGAACATGGCCAAGGCTATCCCCAGGGGCAACCAGCCTCCGGTCATGATCTTGGCGATGTTGGCGGCGAACATGGGCAGTTCGATCGCGGCCAGCCCCGCTCCCAAGCCGATCGAGGCCCAGGCCGGCCAATGCCAGCCCACGCGGGTGAGCGTCAGGAGCAGAAAGGACGTCAGCACGAAATCCGTCGTCACCGCGAGGCCGTAGGCGCTGGAGAGGCGCTCGGAATCCTGGAAGATCATGACGACCGTCGCGACCGCCACGAACAGCAGTGCGTTGACGGCGGGCAGATAGATCTGCCCGGCAGCCGACTCCGAGGTGTGCACCACCTTCAGGCGTGGCAGGTAGCCCAGTCGCGAGGCCTGACGCGCGATGGAATAGGCTCCGGAGATCACCGCCTGGGAGGCGATGAGGGTTGCGAGCGTGGCCATGATGACCAGGGGTACCGTCAGCGCCTTGGGAACCAGCAGGAAGAACGGGTTGGCGATGTTGGCGGCGTCGTCGATCAGAATGGCACCCTGCCCCAGGTAATTGAGGATCAACGAGGGCAGCACGATGACCAACCACGTCATTTGGATGGGAGACCGCCCGAAGTGAGAGATGTCGGCGTAGAGAGCCTCCGCGCCGGTGACCGCCAGAACCGTCGCTCCCAGTGCCACGAAGGCGGCTGCGGGATGCCCCAGCAGAAAGCCGGCCGCTTGGGTGGGTGAGAGCGCGAGGAGGACGCCGGGGTTCTCGAACACATGTGGGAGACCGGTCAGTGCCAGGATGAGGAACCAGGCGGCCATAATGGGGCCGAACACGCGCCCCACACGGGACGTACCGGTCTTTTGGACCACGAAGAGTGCCGTCAGAATCGCCAGCGCCAAAGGAAGGATGATGTTGGGCATCTCTGGGAAAGCGATATCGAGCCCCTCGATTGCCGAGAGCACCGAGATCGCCGGTGTGATGACGGAGTCCCCGAAGAAGAGTGCCGCTCCGAAGACGCCGAGGAGGCCCACGGCGGCCGCGCGCCTCCTACCGGGTTTGAGGTGCTTGCGAACGAGTGTGGCCAAGGCGAGGATCCCGCCCTCGCCGTCGTTGTCCGCGCGCAATACGAAAAGGACGTACTTCAAAGTGACGATGAGGAATAGAGTCCAGATGATGCAGGAGACGACTCCCAAGATATTGTCGTCGGTCAGGGCAACTCTGCCGTTGCCGATGGTGAAGACCGTTCGCATGACATAAAGCGGACTGGTCCCGATGTCGCCGAAGACGACCCCGAGGGCCCCGAGCCCGAGAAGGGCAGTTTTCTTGGCCGAAACCCGAGAAACGGTGGCCGGGCGATTGCCTCCGCCGGCCTTATCCAGATGGATCATGAAGTGAAATAGTACGCTTCTGTGTTCGTAACGCCATGGGCTGAAAGTCCCTATTTTTGATCACCGCGTCACGTCCACCTCTCAGAGGTGTTTTCGCTGGTGAGGGCGTACGACGTGTCGAGGTGGGTCACGGCTTGGTCACCGGGGGCTGAGAGGAAGCTGGTTGAATTGCATTCGCCCCTCAGAGGCGAACTGCTTCCGGCTTGCGAGACGTTTACACTATTGCATTATGCAGATTCGTAAGCAGGATGTTCTCGAGGCGGGGATGGAGCTTGAGTACGCGCGCGACCTGGCCGCGTTCATCTCCTCCTCACCCTCGAGTTACCACGCCGCACATGAGGTGGCGCGCAGGCTGGAGGCGGCAGGATACCGCCGCCAGGACGAGGGAGCGCCGTGGGATGCCTCGCCCGGCGGGCACTACCTCGTCCGCGACGGCGCGGCCATGGCGTGGTGGGTGCCGAAGGGCGCCGACGCGCGGAGCTCTTTCCGTATCGTCGGCTCCCACACGGATTCCCCGGGTTTCAAGCTGAAGCCGGTTCCCGGTTCCAATCACCACGGCTTCGCGCAGGTCAACGTTGAGACCTACGGGGCCTGCTGCGCAACTCGTGGCTCAATCGCGAACTGGGATTGGCCGGGCGCCTCCTCACGATCGACGGCGGTGAGCATCTGCTGCGCACCGGCCCGCTCATGGTGATTCCCCAGTTGGCACCGCACCTGGACCGTTCGGTCAGTGAGAAACTCACGTTGGATCCGCAGAAGCATCTCCATCCCATCTGGGCCCTGGGGGAGCGTGATCTCTTCGATGTCTTGGCCGATGCCGCCCAGGTGAGTAAAGAGGAGATCGCTGGCACGGACGTTTTCGCCTACGACTGTCAGGATCCCGAGATAGTCTCGGACGCCTTTCTCGCCGCCGGACGCCAGGACAACCTGGTCTCCGTGCACGCCGCACTCACGGCGCTTCTCTCTTCCCGCCCCGCCGATATCGCGGTATTCGCAGCCTTCGATCACGAGGAGGTCGGATCCGCCACGGCCAGTGGCGCGTGCGGGCCGATTCTGGAGACCGTGCTGCGGCGCACCGTGTTGGCGCTGGGGGCGTCTGAGGACGAGTTCTATCAGATGCTCTCTCGCTCCAGTTGCGTGAGCTCGGACGCCGGGCACTCGATCAACCCGAACTATCCCGAGTTCCATGACCCGGACCAGCATCCTGTGATGGGGCGGGGACCGATGATCAAGATCAACTCCAATCAGCGCTACGCCTCCTCCGCCAAGGGGCAGGCGATATGGCTGCAGGCATGTTTCCAGTCCGAGCAAGCCACACAGGAATTCGTCTCCAACAACGCGGTCAGCTGCGGCAGTACCATCGGTCCGCTCACCGCCACACGCCTTGGCATTGAGACCGTGGATGTCGGGGTGCCCCTGCTGTCCATGCATTCGATCCGTGAGCTCTCCGCGATCTCGGACGATCACGCTCTGTCCGCGATCCTCAGGGGGTACTGGGACTTTGCATAAACCCCCGATCTTCAACGCGGCCCGGGCTCTGGACCAGGCGGAATTCGCTCATCCGGATCGGCCGTCGCTCAGCTACGCCGATGTGACGATCTCCGTGTCCGAGGCTGCGCGGCTTTCCCGCAAGCTGGCGCAACTGCTCGCCCAGGCGGGGGTGACCCGCGGTGACCGGGTCATGGTCGCCTCCCACAACTCTCCCTACCACTTCATCGCCTACATCGCGTGCGCACGGTTGGGTGCGGTGTTCGTCCCCGTCTCCTTCCGTCTCACGCAGGTGGAATTGCAGCAGCTCGTCGATTTCTGTGCCCCCCGTGCCATCATCTGCGAGCCGGAGATCGCAGCCCGGGGTTCTTTGGCCTCCACCGGAACGGTTCTGCAATTCGTGATCGACGACGACGTGCAGGCCGGCCCTCTTTCCTCCGGCCTGGCCAACGGCTACCTCGCCCTTGCTGCGGCGATGAGCCCATACGACGGACTCATCATCTCTGACACCGAGAACGAAGGAATCCCCGGCCTCAATCAGCACGGCTACCCGGATGGGTTGGCGGCGATCTTCTTCACCTCTGGCAGCGTGAGTTCACCCCGAGCCGTCAAACTCACGCATTCCAACCTCTGGTGGGGGTCCCGTAATTTCCGCGACGGCTTCGAATACCGCACTGATGAGACCGTGCTCGCGGTGGCGCCGCTCTCCCACATCGGGGGATTCAACGGCGCGGCGCTCGATGTGTTCAGCAATGGCGGTCACATCGTGGTGGCGCGGAACTTCGAGTCCGCGGAGGTGCTCCGCCTCATCGAGGAGAAGCAGGTCAATATCCTATTCGGGGTTCCGACCATGTACGGCGCGATGATGGCTCATCCAGATTTCGCCACGAGAGACCTCGCATCATTGCGATTGCCCCTCGTCGGTGGATCGCAGGTACCCGCCCCGATGCTCGGGCGGTTGGCGGCCCGAGGACTGCGGCCGATCAACGTGTGGGGCATGACCGAGACCTCCGCCTCCGGTTGCTTCCTCCCGTTCGAGCACTGCCCGAGCCATCCAGGTTCTATCGGACGTCCCTTCGCCTACGTCGAGGCGCGCATCGTCGATCCGGGGACGCTTGAGGAGGTGCCAGCCGCTTCGGTTGGCGAACTCTTGGTGCGCGGCCCGAGTGTGACCTCCGGTTTCTGGCACGGCAGGGATCACAATGACGCCTCCTTCCAGGACGGCTGGCTGCGCACGGGAGATCTGGCTCGGGTTGAGGATGGGGGATTCCTCAGCATCGTTGGGAGAATGTTCGACCGCATCACCACGGGTGGGGAGTCTCTTCTTCCCGACGAGGTAGAGGACGTGCTGCGGCAGTATCCCGGTGTTTCCGACGCCGTCGTCTGCGGAGTTCCAGATGAGTTCTGGGGAGAGATGATCGTGGCCGGCATCACGGTCGAAGAGGGCACGCGCGAGCCGACGCTCGCGGAGGTCCAGAACTTCGCCAGCCAGGTGCTCGCCCGGTACAAGCTTCCACGTTACCTCGCCGTCTTCCCGTCACTCCCCCTCAATGCGGCTGGGAAGGTCAACAGGGCGGCGGTTCGTACGGCGATCTCGGACTTGATGGCGCAGCAACCGGGCGTGGTGCACCACACGGGTAGCTGGTGACAGCCTTCGATAGCCGACGAGGAAGGGCCCGCGGATACGACGACGTCGGCGAGCCCTTCCCGTTTCTCAGTCAGCGCCGCACCAGCGGGTGCGGATGCTTCTACACCTGGGCGAAATGCGGATGCTTTGCGATGAGGGAACTTGCTTCCTGACGCGCCGAGCTCGGCTGAGCCAGATGAAGGAGATTCTCCGGGATGTCCCAGCCCTTCTTGTCCATGGCCATGCCCCAGAGCCGGCCGGCGCGATAGGAGGAACGCACAAGGGGCCCGGACATGACGCCGGCGAATCCCATCTTCTCGCCGAGCTCCTTGAGTTCGACGAACTCGTTGGGCTTCACCCAGCGGTCGATGGGGTGATGCAGGGGAGTGGGTCGCAGATACTGCGTGATCGTCAGCAGGTCGCAGGAGTTCTCCCTGAGGTCATGCATGGCCTCTTCGATCTCCTCGCGGTTCTCGCCCATCCCGAGAATGAGGTTGGATTTGGTCACCAGCCCCTCCTCGGAGGCCATGGCCAGGATATCCAGCGAGCGTTCGTAGCGGAAGGCGGGGCGGATCTTCTTGAAGATGCGGGGGACGGTCTCCAGATTGTGGGCGAAGACTTCCGGGCGGGATTCGAAGACCTGGACCAGCGCCTTAGGGTCTCCCTTGAAGTCGTCGACCAATAGCTCCACGCCCGTCCCCGGGCACATGGCATGGATCTGGCGGCAGGTCTCGGCATAGATCCACGATGCGCCATCGGGTAGATCGTCTCGGGCGACTCCGGTCACGGTGGCGTAGCGCAGGCCAAGGTGCTTCACAGATTCGGCTACGCGCCGCGGTTCGTCCCGGTCCAGCATCTTCGGCTTCCCGGTGGCGATCTGGCAGAAGTCGCAACGCCTCGTGCATTCGGCTCCGCCCACCAGGAAGGTGGCCTCGCGATCCTCCCAGCACTCGTAGATGTTGGGACAGCCGGCTTCCTCGCACACGGTGTGCAGCGTGGAGCCGTGCACCAAGGAACGCATGTCCTTGTACTCTTCGCCGACCACCGCCGTGGTGCGGATCCAGTCCGGCTTCTTTTCGATGGGCGTTTGAGCGTTGCGCGCCTCGACGCGCAGCAGCTTGCGTCCTTCGGGTGCTAGAGACATCATTCCTCGATTCTCTCCGGGCGTTGGAACTGCCGATAGGTCTGTGCAAGGGTGGGCAACAGGGCGTCGGCCACTTCGTCCAACGTCGTCTCGATCCCCAGCTGCGCCAGGGAGGTGACGCCGGCGTCCGATATACCGCACGGGACGATGCTCCCGAACTTGGATATATCGGTGCTGACGTTGAGGGCCAAACCGTGCATGGTGGCGTCGTCGGCGAATTTGATGCCTATGGCACAGAGCTTCTTGTCCTCGACTCCCGGACGCTGAATCCACACTCCGGATCGTCCCTCGATCGCGGTGGCGGCGACGTCGTAATGGGACGCCAGCATCTCGATGATTGCTCGTTCGGTGGCCCGGACGAACGCGACCACATCCTTGGGTGCCTTCACCTTGATGATCGGATAGACAACCAGCTGTCCGGGGCCGTGGTAGGTGACGGAACCGCCGCGATCCATGGGGATGACGGGAACGGAGTGGTCCGGGATGTCCTCGGGCTTTGTGCGCCGTCCGGCTGTGTAGACGTCCCGTGCCTCCCATAGCAGGAGGGTGTCGGGAGTCTCGAGTCGTGCAACGCCCGCATGGATCGAACGCTGGAGCGCGTCCACCTCCATGTAGTCCGTTGGGCCCTGATTCAAGAGGCTGTTGGTTTGCACACCTCGAGCTTAGGGGATTTTCCACGGCGATGCCGAACGATGTCACGTTGCCAAGGGACTCCGGTCCCGGGTCGCGGCGTTTCTCGGCCGCGACCCCTGCATGCCCAGCCTTTTGTACGGAGATGACACGGGCTGGGCGCTCCCGCCCCCGGCGGGAGCATCGCTTGCACGCAGAAGGAGTGAGGCGTGAAAACCCTGGTAAGAGGAGCGATGTACGAACATGGCGATGAGGTGGGCATGTGCCGGCTGTCGGGAGGCCGATCTGTGAGCAACGACCCACTTCGGGAGGATCAACCGCGTGAGGCTCGGTGGTCTCAGTCACATTATCACCGGCCATGGGTCGATCGTATCCAGCCGAAGTGCCACCGTCTTCAATCAAATCGCCCATCGATATGATGAGGGAACAACTATATGATGTCCGGCGTTAACGGACCCGAAACATCACATCTGACAAGATACTCGAGAGCTGCCAGTGGAGTCTGTGGACGAAGGTGGCGCGACTACGATAATGGGCGCGTGTAGACTGCCTACATTAAAGCGCAGAGCCGATGTCCTCATGTCTCATTAGGACGGGCCTTAAGAACTACGGAGGGGCTACGTCGTGGTTAGGTACCTATTGCGAAGATCCGTGAGTTGGTTGGTGATGATATTCCTCGCCACCAACATGACGTATTTTCTCGCCAACGTATTTTTGGATCCGCGATCCAACTACATTGGAAGGCGCCCTCCGCTCCCGGAATCGCAGATCATCGCCGCGCTCGAGCCTATGAATCTGAGTCCCGAGGTACCGCTGCTCAGCCGCTGGTGGACCTGGTTGAGCAATATTCTGTTCCATTGGGACTGGGGGCGGGGCTTCTACGGCACCGGAGATGTCAATGCTGAGATCGGGCGCCGTATGATGGTGTCCGCCCAGCTGGTTCTCGGAGCCACGATCCTCTCGGTGATCATCGGCGTCGCCCTGGGCGTCTACACCGCCTCGCGGCAGTACAAGCGGGCGGACCGGTTCTGGCAGGGTGTCTCCATCGTCTCGATGAACACCCATACGGTCGTGGCCTCGCTGGTTCTGGTGTTCGCAGCGATCAAGATCAACTCGCTGGCCGGCACCACGGTCTTCTACGTGACCGGAGGGAGTTCCGACGGAATAACGGGATTCTTACCGTCGCTGATACATCTGCTGCAACGATTGGCGTTGCCGACGATATCCCTGGTCTTCATCTCCTATGCCAGCTATCACCTCACGCAGAGGTCGTTGCTCCTGGACAACATCGAGATGGACTATGTGCGGACCGTACGCGCCAAGGGGCTCACTCGCCACCAGGCGATCCGCAAGCACGCTTTGCGGACTTCGATCATTCCCGTCGCCACCTCCGTCGCGTTCTCGGTTCCGCTCGTGTTCACGGGAGCCGTCATGACGGAAACGATCTATGCCTGGCACGGCATGGGCGAATACTTCGTCCAGACGATCGGGAGGAACGATATCCACGGCGTTGTGGCGACCGCGGCGTTCTCCGCGTTCCTGACAGCCATCGGCGCGATCCTTTCCGACATCTTTGTTGTGGCGCTTGATCCGCGAGTGAGGGTGAGCTGACATGAATGAGAACTGGGAACAGACAGGTAAGACGGACCCTAGGGACGGTATCGAGAACGTCTACGACGACATCGCGGTTTCTTCTCGCGGAGAGATAGCCCTTGCCGAGGAACCCAAGGTTCCGGAGGTCGCTGTGGATCCCGTCGACACCAGGAGCCTGTCCAAGATGACGCTCTACCGGCGTCGCTTCTTCCGCAACAAACCCGCAGTGGGCGGACTCATCGTCCTCCTGCTCCTCACGGCCTTCGCCATCATCGGCCCCTATCTGACCCCGTGGGACTACAAGACCCCGGATTTCCGGGCGATCTCACAACCGCCGTCGGCAGATCATTGGTTCGGAACGACCGGCGCGGGCAACGATCTCTTCGCGCAGGTAGCCCACGGCCTCGGCCGCTCGATGACCATCGCCATCGTCGTATCCCTCGCCACGATCGTCATCTCGGCCTTCGTGGGATCTGCGGCCGCCTTCTTCGGTGGACGAATCGAGAAGGTGATCCTGGCGGTTATTCATTTCATGCTGCTGGTGCCCTCCTTCCTCCTCATCGCGCTGATGGTCTCCGGATCGGGCGGCGACTGGCTGGTACTGGTCGCGGTCCTCATCCTGTTCGGCTGGATGTATCCCGCTCGAGTGATATGGTCGCTCGCCATCTCGATCAGGGAACGCGAATACGTAGCCGCCGCTCGTTTCATGGGAGTGTCGAGCCCCAAGATCATCGCTCGTCACTTGATCCCGAACATCGGATCCCTTCTCATCATCAACTTCACGCTGGGGATCGTGAGCACGGTCATGAGCGAGACCTCGCTCTCCTTCCTGGGCCTGGGCGTCAAGCTCCCGGATGTCTCGCTCGGAAATCTCCTGACCATCGGAGCGAACTCCGTGCGTTCGGCGAATTGGACGTTCTGGTTCCCGGCTGCGGCCCTCATGCTCTTGACGGTGTCGATCGCCCTCATCTCCGACGGCCTGCGCGACGCCCTTGATCCAAACTCGTCGGCTGGAGGCCGCGCATGAGTGTTCCAATCCTTTCAGTTCGAGATCTCAACGTTTCCTTCCCTTCCGAGGCGGGCCGTGTGGACGCGGTTCGCGGCGTGAGCTTCGATCTCATGCCGGGCAAGACCCTTGGAATCGTGGGAGAATCCGGCTCTGGAAAGTCGGTGACCTCTCTGGCCGTCATGGGTCTGCTTCCCAGCTACGCGAAGATCAGCGGCTCCGTGAAGCTCGGCGACGACGAACTCATCGGCCTCTCCGATCTCGAGATGTCCCGCCACCGCGGCAAGGATATCGGCATGATCTTCCAGGACCCGCTCTCGGCTCTGACTCCCGTGTTCGATGTGGGAACGCAGTTGGTCGAGGCATTGCAGGCGCATGACAAGATCTCCGACCGAGCTGCTTGGGCCCGAGCGGTCGACCTGCTGGACCTCGTTGGCATCCCCAACCCGGAGCGCCGCGTCAAGGCTTTCCCGCACGAGTTCTCGGGCGGCATGCGCCAGCGCGTCGTCATCGCCATGGCCATCGCGAACGACCCTCGCGTCCTCATAGCCGACGAGCCCACCACCGCGCTCGACGTGACGATCCAGGCTCAGATCCTGGAGGTCATCGACAAGGCGCAGGAGGAGACCGGCGCCGGCGTCGTCATGATCACCCATGACATGGGCGTCGTCGCCGGCACTGCCGACGACGTCATCGTGATGTACGCGGGACGTCCGGTGGAGACGGGCTCGGTCGACGAGATCTTCTATGCTCCCCGAATGCCCTACACCATCGGCCTGCTGGGCTCGATTCCCCGTGCCGATCGCAAACGCGACGAACCACTGGTACCCGTGCACGGAAATCCGCCCACAGTCATCAACTTCCCGGACATGTGCCCGTTCGTGGAGCGCTGTCCGGTGGCGATCCCGGAGTGCCGCGTGGCAGAGCCGTCGTTGCTGCCGGTGTCCCAGACGATCCGGCGGGTCGCGGACGACGACTCGATCGAATCCGAGGGCGAGGCCATCATCTCCTCGCGGGAGGACAAGGTGTTCATCCACTCGGCAGCCTGCATTCGCTCGCCCGAGATCGTTGACCAGCAGATCGACGGACGCGCACTCTTCCCGGTCCCAGACCGCCCGGAGGATATCTTCGCGGATGTTCCTCGGCAGGAGCGCGATCTGGTGCTCGATGTGCAGGATCTCGTCAAGACGTTCCCTTTGATGAAGGGGTCGGTCATGAAGCGCCGTGTCGGATCGGTATACGCGGTCAACGGCATCGACTTCGATCTTCGCAAGGGCGAGACCCTCGCAATCGTCGGCGAATCCGGTTCGGGCAAGTCGACGACGCTGCTGGAGATCATGGACCTGGGCTCCGGCAAGAATCTGTCGGGCAAGATCGTTCTCGACGGCACCGACGTCACCACACTGGGACGCAAGGATCGACGCCAGACACGGCGCAAGATCCAGATGGTCTTCCAGGACCCGATGGGTGCCCTCGATCCGCGCATGACAGTCAAGGACATCATCGCGGAACCGTTGACGGCCTTCGGGTACGACGGCGACGTGACCCCGCGGGTGCGCGAACTCATGGACACCGTGGGGCTCAAGCCCGAGCAGATGGACCGGTTCCCAGGTGCTTTCTCGGGCGGGCAGCGCCAGCGCATTGGCCTGGCCCGCGCTTTGGCGACGAACCCCGAGATCATCGTGCTGGACGAACCTGTTTCGGCGCTTGACGTCTCGATTCAGGCGGACGTCATCAACCTCCTCGACGAACTCAAGCTGAAGCTGGGCCTGTCCTATCTGTTCGTGGCCCACGATCTCTCGGTCATCAACCACATTGCTGATCGGGTGGCTGTGATGTACCTGGGCAAGTTCGTGGAGACCGGCGACGTGGAGAAGGTGTTCAACGAACCGCAACATCCCTATACGCAGGCGTTGCTCTCCGCCGTTCCGGTTCCGGATCCGGAGGTGGAGAGGAACCGCAAGCGCACCATTCTTGTAGGTGACCTCCCCAGCCCGACCGACAACCACCCCGGCTGCGTCTTCAGGAGCCGCTGCCCGTTGTATCAGACCCTTTCCGATCAGGAGAAGAAGATCTGCGAGGATGTCACCCCCGAATTGGTCCCAAGCCAGCCGGGTGTGGATCACCGCAACGCTTGTCACTACAGGTAGATTTATCGCAACAGCACCTGATCTGTTCGATGAATGCCACGGAGACGCAATGCAGCCAGCCGAGCGAAAGGCATCAGTGGTATTTATTTCAATCAGGTACATAGTTGGCCGCACCAGGCCAGCGAATCCAATGAAGGGATAGTCCATGAAGAAGAGAGGAATCGTAGCCGCGTTCGCGGTTGCAGCCTTGACGCTTTCTGCGTGTGGCGGCTCCGGCGACGGGGGCGACACCAACGGAGGAGGCAGCGCCAGCGGTACGCCGACCGAGGTGAAGCCCGCAGATTACCTGCACGCGGAGTACGACGAACTCAAGCAGGGCGGCACCCTCACGCTGCCCATCAATGAGATCAGCGAGCAGCAGAATCCGTTCCATCAGGACGGTACCGGCTACACGAGTAACCTGTGGTACTGGTACAACCCCCAGTTCGCCCTTTACGACGACGAGGGCACCTGGTCGTTCAACCCCGATTACTTCGACGACGTCACCGCCGAAGAAGTGGACGGCAACACCGTTGTCACCTACAAGATCAAGGAAGAGGCCGTCTACAACGACGGCACGCCGATCGACTACCGCACCTTCGAAACCACCTGGCTGGCCAGCAACGGCGAATCCGAGGGTTACCTGCCTTCGTCGACGGACGGCTATGAGCGGATCGCTTCCGTCGAGCCCGGTGAGAGCGACAAGGAAGCCGTCGTCACCTTCGACGGCATCTACGCCTGGTGGGAGGGCCTGTTCAACCTCGGCCTGAACCCGGCCGTCGATTCCGCCGACGCCTTCGAGAACTTGTACCGCAACGCGGTGCAGCCGGATCTGGGTGCCGGCCCGTACAAGGTCGACAACTTCGACGTCGGGGCGGGAACCGTTTCCTTCGTCCCCAATGAGAACTGGTGGGGAGACCCGGGCAAGCTCGACAAGGTCACCTACCGCCAGATGGAGGCCTCGGCGTCGCTGAACGCCTTCCTGAACGGCGAAATCGATTCCGTCGATACCCGCACTTCCGAGCGCCTCACCGCCGTCCAGGGCATGGAGGGCATCAACATCTACACCGCGATGTCTCCCTCGAACGCGCTGCTGATGCTCAACTCGGGCAACGACATCCTGTCTGATATCAACGTGCGCGAGGCCGTGTTCTCGGCCATCGATCGTTCCGTTCTGGCAGACATCACCTTCCAGGGACTCGACTACAGCGAGCCGCTGCCCGGCTCGTTCATCCTGTTCCCCACGCAGGAAGGCTACAACGACAACCTCTCTGAGGCTCTGACCTACGATCCCGAGCACGCCAAGGAAATCCTCGACGAGGCCGGCTGGACCGCAGCTTCTGACGGCGCCGTTCGCGAGAAGGACGGCGAGCAGCTGTCCATCCGCTTCGTGCTGATCGGCGACGATCCCGCCCCGAAGAACCGCGCTGTCGCGATGCAGCAGTCGCTGGCCGAGGTCGGCATCGAGCTGACCATCGACGAGCGTCCTTCCTCGGACTTCTCCAAGGTTTACACGGAGAAGGACTTCGACGTCTTCGCCATGGCGTTCTCCAGCACCGATCCCTTCGGTGTGGCCTACTTCGATCAGATCTACGGCTCCGATTCCGGCCTGAACTTCTCCGGCACCGGTACCGAGGAGTTCGATAAGAAGATCGCCGATCTGGCGAAGATCGGCGATGCCGACGAGCAGATTGCTGCCGCCAATGAGCTCGAGGTCGAGGCCTTCGAGCTGTACGGCATCATGCCGCTCTACAACGGCCCGGGAATCCGTGCCGAGAAGGAAGGCCTGGCCAACTTCGGTGGCGACACCGGCAACCAGTCCTCCATCGGCTTCTCCGTGAGGCCCAAGCAGGAGATCGGTTGGGTTGAGTGAGCTAGTCTCGCTGTGAACCTCTGAGAAAAGGGATTCCCCGGTGGCAATGCCACCGGGGAATCCCTTTGTGTGCGCCTGTGGGCCGTATCTCTGGCCAGGAGCACGCGTGGCCACGCGTGCTCCTGCGAGGTGGATTCGTGGAGAGGCCACACTTTCGGCGAGAGGCCACAGATATGCTCGTGTCCTATGTGTTGCCTCTCGCCGATTCCGTGACCTCTTCATGTTCATGGTGGGAGCGCCAGGTATTGCGAGGCCCGTCAGTTGAACAGCGCGTTGGTGCTGACCACCATGCACGCCGCGCCGAGAGCAAGGATCGCGATCCGATCCCAGGCCCAGTACCGCTGTGTTGCGGCCTGCATGGCGACCTTCTTGCGCGGGCGGTACTCCTCCCACAGATCCTCGATCAACGCGGAGGCGGCGTAGGTTGTGGTGCGCAGCCGCATGGTGCCCGAGCTGAGAACCGGGATCCGTGCGCCAGGCACGTAGGCGGCTGCCTCTCCCGGCTTCTTGGAGGGCGACGGCCTGCGGTTCTGGCCCCGCGAGCTCGCCGATGTCCCGAAAGATCGCACCGAGTAGGATCTGCCTGCTTTCGTCGTCAGCTTCATTCCCCAGCGGGATTCCACCGCCAGCAGGTCGCTGTAAGGGATCGTCGTCGTCGTGAATGAATTGGCGATGATCACTCCGGAGGCGTTGACCTCGAGGCATGGGAGCAGCCAGAGCGCGACGGCGATGAGGCAGATCCCCAGGCAGAAGACCACCGTGAAGAACAGCCCGTTAGTCCCTACCTGCACGAGTTGTAGAACCAGGATGACGAGAGCGAGAGCGCCGAAGGCCAGGGTCATTCCGTACTGCGACGTTGTCCGCAACTGGTATCTGGGTTCCATGGGGAAATTCTGTCACAGTTGCACGGGAAGGCTCGCGCCCGCATCCACTGCCGAAAGAGAAATGCTCGCCACCATCACCTCCGGAGAAGAAGGAAACGGACGCCTGAGGCGGGCCCTCCGAAGGCGACGCCAATGTGATCGTCTCCGCAGCTATTGCGTTGTCTCGCCTGTATCCAATACCCGAAAGCTGCGCGTAAAATCAACAGTCGGCGCATCTGCGCCCGTGCAATGAAGCACCCCGGGTTGACCTTGGTTGCGCGGGGTGCACAACCCCAATGAGGAAGTCCATCTGTGAGCACCCGCAAAGACCTGCGTAATGTCGCTATCGTCGCCCATGTCGACCATGGCAAGACGACCCTCGTGGACGCCATGCTGTGGCAGGGAGGGGCCTTCGGCGAGCGCGCTACCGTGGAGAAAACGGGCGAACGCGTCATGGACTCCGGCGATCTGGAGCGCGAGAAGGGCATCACCATTCTCGCCAAGAACACCGCGATCCGCTATACGGGACCCTCTGCGGAGAAGTTCGGCGCCCCCGACGGCGTCACCATCAACGTCATCGACACCCCGGGCCACGCGGATTTCGGCGGGGAGGTCGAGCGCGGACTGTCCATGGTCGACGGCGTCGTCCTGCTCGTGGACGCCTCCGAGGGCCCGCTGCCCCAGACCCGCTTCGTGCTGCGCAAGGCGCTTGAGGCCGGCCTGCCCGTCATCACCGTCGTCAACAAGGTGGATCGTCCGGACGCCCGTATCGACGAGGTCGTCAACGAGGCACAGGATCTGTTGTTCTCCCTCTTCTCGGATCTGGAGGATCCGGACGACGACGTCTTGGACAAGCTGCTCGAGATTCCGATCATCTACTGTGCGGCCAAGGCCGGCTACGCGGACGCATTGCGCCCCGAAGATGGCGAGCTTCCGGCGAACACCAACCTTGAGCCCCTATTCGAGGCCATCCTGCATTACATCCCGGCGCCCAGCTACGACGCTGACGCCCCCCTTGTGGCCCAGGTGACCAATCTCGACGCCTCCCCGTTCCTCGGACGTCTGGCTCTGACCCGTGTCTACTCGGGCGAACTGAAGAAGGGCGCATGGGTGGGCTGGCATCGCAACGATGGCACCGTCACCAAGGTGCACATCTCCGAGCTGTTGACCACCAAGGGACTGGAACGAGTGCCTACCGAAGCGGCCCACGCCGGCGATATCGTCGCGGTGGCGGGCATACCGGAGATCACTATCGGCGATTCGCTGGTCGATCCCGAGGATCCGCGCCCGCTGCCCCCGATCCACGTCGATGACCCGGCCATTTCCATGACCATCGGCATCAACACCTCGCCGCTGGCGGGCAAGGTGAAGGGCCACAAGCTCACCGCCCGTCAGGTCAAGGACCGTTTGGACGCCGAGCTGGTCGGAAACGTTTCGATCCGGGTCATGCCCACAGAGCGTCCCGATCAGTGGGAGGTGCAGGACCGTGGGGAGCTCGCTCTCGCCATTCTGGTGGAGCAGATGCGCCGCGAGGGTTTCGAGCTGACGGTGGGCAAGCCGCAGGTCGTCACCAAGGAGATCGACGGCAAGCGCTGCGAGCCGATCGAGCGCACCACCATCGATGTGCCCGAGGAGTTCCTCGGAACCGTCACCCAGCTGATGGCGAGCCGTAAGGGCCGTATGGAAACGATGGCCAACCACGGCTCGGGATGGGTGCGCATGGAGTTCATCGTTCCGGCTCGTGGCATGATCGGCTTCCGCTCGCAGTTCCTCACTCAGACCCGCGGAACCGGAATCGCCTCCTCGATCGGCGAGGGCTACGCCCCGTGGATGGGCGAGATCGCCACGCGAGCCACGGGATCGCTGGTGTCGGATCGTCAAGGCCAGGTCACCGCGTTTGCGCTGCAGCGCCTGGAGGATCGCGGCACCTTCTTCGTGGAGCCGGGGACCGAGGTCTATGAAGGCCAGGTCGTCGGCGAGAATCCGCGAGACGAGGACATGGACGTCAACGTGGTGCGCGCTAAGGAGATGACCAATATGCGCTCGGCAACCGCCGACGTCTTCGAGCAACTCAAGGTGCCCCGCAAGCTGACCCTCGAGGAATCCATCGAGTTCGCCTCCGAGGACGAGTGCATCGAGGTGACTCCGGAGTCGGTGCGCATCCGCAAGCTCATCCTCAACGCCACCGAGCGCTACCGCGCCCAGCGGGCCAGGAAGTAGGCTCTGCCGTATGCGGTTGATCCAAGCTCTTGGCGGTGCTGTCTGCGGCCTCTTGATAGGGGCATTGGCCTGCGTGGTCTACCCGGGTCCTGTCGACGTGCCGTGGGTGGGGCTGATACTCGCCACCGCCCTGGTGGCTGCCGGAGCGTGGTTCCTCCTCGAATGGGAGAAGCCGCCGCTCTGGCTCGGATACGTCGTAGGCGTCGTCGCTGCCACGTTCTGGCTGATGATGTCCCCGCTGGACAATGACACGGTGATGTCCGTGCACCGCTGGGCGTCCGAGGCTTGGCTTATTATGGCACCGCTCAGCGCGATGGTCCCCGCGCTCTTCGTGCTCCGCCGGAGGAAATAGCCACCCGGAGGCGCGACGGCGTCGTCGACCCGTAAGGCAGAACAAAATGCGACTCCAGCTGTGGACAAGGCCACGTGTTGTGTGCCTTACTTGGCGGGTGCCGGTTCTGCGTACGCGGATACAATGAATGGGATTGTCCAGGAACGGAAGGGTTACCGTGGCGAAAGATCCAACAGGCTCCAAGGATCGCGGCGATGAAGCGCGTGAATTCCTGAGCGAAGGCGACGCAAAGAACGACGCCTTGTCTTTCGGTCCTCCGACGGAGGCCGTCGTTGCGCAGGGGCCCGAGGGATCGGACGCTCCCGGCGGTAACGGGCAGAAACCCGGCGAACGCCGCACCCTCGCGGACGCGGTCGGCCTGCAATCCGCGGATATCCGTTCGCGATCAGATTCGCAGACGGCGGCGCCGGATGCGCGAACGCCCGCCGAGCCCGAGACGACTCCCATTGTGAGCAACACGGGCCAGGCAGCCGACTCCACGGAGGCTCTGCCGGCCGCGATCGCTGCGGCAGACTCCACCGCCGATTCCGGCGAGCAAGCCGGCGCGGAGCACTCCGCCAGCGCCGGGGCGGCCACGACCGTCATGCAGGATGCGCCCGCCGCGCAGACATCCGCGGCAGGCTCCGCCGGCAACGATATACCCGAGGATTCCGGAGAGTTGAAGAACAAGAAGCGTCGGTGGCCCTGGATCACCGCATTGGTGGTCGTGGTCCTGGCCGGCGGCTATGTGGGCGCGGGTTACTATTTCGCCGACCGTGTGCCGGCGGGCACGACCGTTGCGGGGATCGAGTTGGGCGGCCTGGACCGCCCGGCGGCCTTCGAGAAGATGGAGGCGGGCATGTCGGATCAGCTCGCCGCTCCGGTGCAGGTCGTCGCCACCAACGAGGGAGAACCCGTTACCATCAACCCGGCGGATTACTCCCTCGGCATCGATAAGGAGGCCACTCTGGATTCGATCGTCGGCTTCTCGTTGGACCCCGGTCGGATCTGGGCCCACATCACGGGAGGCAACGTCGTCGACCCGGTTCTGACCTACGACGAAGCCCAGCTGTCCTCCCTGGTGGAGAATCTGGCCGCCGAATCCGATACGGATCCGGCCGATGCCTCCATCGCGTTCGAGGGTACCCAGGCCACCGTCACCCCGGGGCAACCGGGTTCGAAGCTCAACGTGGAAGAGGCGCAGGAGGTGCTGTCCAAGCAGGTACTGTCCCTGGAACAGCCCATCGACCTCCCGGTGGAGACCGAAGATCCCGCTATCACCACCGAGACGGCCGAGAAGGCCCTCGAGGAGGTCGCCCAACCGCTCGTCTCCGGCAATGTTTCCGTCAAGGTGGGTGAGAGCGTCGCCGAGCTGACGCCCGAGCAGCTGGCGAGCGCAGCCTCGTTCAAAGCCGACGGTAACGAGCTGGTTCTGGAGATGGACGGGGGAGCGCTCAACGAAGCGGTGCGCTCGGCGATCCCGGACGTGTTCACCCCCGGGGCGGATGCCCGTATCGAGATAGTCGACCACACGACGCCCACCATCGTCCCATCCGAGAACGGCATCGGGATCGACGACGCCGAGCTGGCGCAGAAGGTCGCCGACGTGGCCTCGGCCGACGACAGGACCGTCGAGCTCGAGACGACGGAGGTCCCCGCGGAATTCTCCACCGAGGATGCCGAGGCGCTGGGGATCAAGGAGGTCGTCTCCGAGATCACCACCCCGTTGACCAATGACAGTGTGCGCACCACCAATCTTGAGGTGGGAACGCAGAAGATCACCAACACCCTCGTGAAGCCGGAGGAGACCTTCTCCCTGAGTGAGGCCCTCGGACCGATCGACGCCGAACATGGATTCGTCTCCTCGGGCGTGGTGGCCAATGGCTTCAACTCCGAGGCGATGGGCGGCGGCCTGTCGCAGTTGTCCACCAACACCTTCAACATCGGGTATCTGGCGGGGCTCACGGATGTCGAGCATCAGCCGCACTCCAAGTACTTCGACCGCTATCCCATGGGCCGCGAGGCCACGCTGTGGGAGGGAACCATCGATATGCGATGGAAGAACAACACCCCCTACGGAGTAGTCATCGATACCTGGGTGGCCGACGGCCAAGTCCACTCCCAGCTGTGGTCCACGAAGTACTGGGACGTGGAGACCACCACCTCCGATCCATATAACTACGTGGCCCCGACCACCAAGACGAACACTGCTTGGGATTGCGTGCCTTCCGGTGCGGGCGGGTCGGGCTTCACGGTGACGGTCAGCCGGACAGTCTCCCACGACGGCGTCGTCAACGAGGCCGATTCCGGCAGCTACAACTGGACCTATCAGCCGGTCCACGCCGTCACCTGCGGCTAGATCGCGGCCACGAGATCGGCCCCGCGAGAGGGTCCGTATAGTCGCGGGATGCCGGTGTCCCCCGTCAGCTTCGCGGGATGCCGGTGTTCCCCGTCAGCCCGGGCGCTGGGGATAACGTATTGCCGCACAGAGAGGAAGTTCCATGACCTACATCATCGCTCTGCCGTGTGTGGACGTGAAGGATCGTGCATGCGTGGACGAGTGTCCCGTCGATTGCATCTACGAGGGCGATAGAACCCTCTACATTCATCCCGATGAGTGCGTCGACTGCGGGGCCTGCGAGCCTGTCTGTCCGGTCGAGGCGATCTACTACGAGGATGACGTTCCCGAGGAGTGGAGCGTGTTCTACGATGTCAACGTGGACTTCTTCAAGGATCTGGGTTCGCCGGGCGGCGCCGCGAGCACCGGCCCGACGGGCGAGGACCATCCCTATGTGGCGGCGCTCGCCCCGCAGAACGAAGCGTGATCGTGCCTCTCTTCGGCGATAATCTGCCCGACTTCCCCTGGGACCATCTTGTCCCCATCCGCGCTCTGGCCGCCGAGCACCCGGACGGTCCGGTCGACCTGACCATCGGGACCCCCGTCGACCCGGTTCCCCCTCTCATCCGCGACGCCTTGACCGAGGCGAGCAACGCGCACGGATACCCGTTGACGGTGGGAACGCCGGAACTGCGGGAAGCCATCGGACGGTGGCTGCAGTGGCACCGTGGACTGGATGCACAGGCCGAGGTCGGTATCCTGCCCACGCTCGGGTCCAAGGAGATGGTGGCGTTGCTGCCGGCGCTGCTCGGATTGGGGGAGTCCGATACCGTGGCCTTCCCCCGGATCGCCTACCCCACGTACGACGTCGGCGCCCGCCTGGCCGGTGCAACCCCGCTGCCGTTGGATCCGGAGTCCGATCCCCGGACCTGGCCCGGTAGCATCTCTCTGCTGTGGCTCAATTCGCCGGGAAACCCGGACGGGCACGTCCTTGGTATCGAGCAGTTGCGTTCGATCGTGGCGTGGGCGCGTGAGAACGACGTCGTCGTCGCCTCGGACGAGTGCTACTGCGAACTCGGCTGGGATGTCCCCGACGTCCCGTCCATTCTCGATCGCCGGGTCAACGACGGCGATCTGACGGGCCTCTTCTGCCTGTACTCGCTGTCCAAGCAGTCCAACATGGCCGGTTACCGAGCAGCGTTCATCGCCGGGGACCTGAAGGCGATCGCCGCGATGACGGAAGTGCGCAAGCATGCCGGGTTCCTCATGCCGGGGCCTGTGCAGCATGCGATGGCCGTTGCGCTCGGGGACGATGCCCATGTGGCCGAACAGCGCGAAATCTACCGCCGGCGCCGTGTGGCGCTGCAGGGAGTGCTCGGTGCAGCCGGTCTGGTCAACGACGAGGATTCCGTGGCGGGCCTGTACCTGTGGGTAGCTGACCGCGACGGCGAGGCCTCCGGCTGGGATCTGGTCCACGCGTTCTCGAAGCTGGGAATCATCGTGGCGCCGGGTGACTTCTACGGCGAGGCAGGCAAGGGCCGGGTGCGCATTTCGCTGACGGCCACCGATGAGGCCATCGCCGAGGCCGTGCGGCGGATGCCCGAGTTGCGCGACGTGCTCTAGTCTGCTAGTGAAAAAAGCAGGTTCGTGGATAGGGTTTTCGCCATCGCCGAGCTGTCCATTCCACCACCGGCAGAAGGCTTGAATCACGCTTGATCGCAGGTCAAAAGGGTAATGAGCCCCTCCGACCGTCGCCCATGATTGTGACCCAGAACGCGCGGAGTGTGGGATTCGTAGTATCTTGTCATAGATACCAATGTGGTTGGAGGCGCACGATCCGCCGCCAATGCACGTGAATCCCCACAGGCTACCGCGCCTGCAGAAGGAGGTTTCAGTGACTGAAAACGGCATGAATGACGCCGCAGAGCTGACCGTAGATGGCACGACCCTTGAGTTGCCCCGTGTCAAGGCAAGTATCGGAATGGATGGTTTCCGCATCGACAAGATGCTGGGTACCACAGGTGCCGTGACCCTTGATCCAGGATTTACCAATACCGCATCGTGCGAATCCGAGATTACCTACATCGATGGCGATGCCGGAATCCTGCGTTACCGTGGATATCCGATCGAACAGTTGGCCGCCAACTGTTCGTTCCTGGAGGTGGCATACCTTCTGATCTACGGTGAGTTGCCGGATCCTGAGGCGCTCGCGCTGTTCACCCGGCGCATCAAGCGCCATACGCTGCTGCACGAGGATTTCCGGGCGTTCTTCACGGCATTCCCCGCCGGTGGGCACCCGATGTCCATCCTGCAGGCGGGCATCGCCGGGCTTGCCACCTACTACGATCACACCATCGATCCGAAGGATCCCGCGCAGCTCGATCTGGCCACCACGCTCTTGCTGGCCAAGGTGCCCACGATGATCGCCTACATCGCCAAGCGCGCCACGGGCCTTCCGCTGCTGTATCCCGATGCTTCCCGCTCGTTCACCGAGGATTTCATCCGGATGACGTTCGGCCTGCCGTATCAGATGCAGGAGATCGATCCGACGATCGTCAACGCGTTGGACAAGCTGTTCATCCTGCATGCCGATCACGAGCAGAACTGCTCGACCTCGACCGTGCGTCTCGTCGGTTCCTCGCAGGCCAACGTCTACGCCGCCGTGTCGGCCGGCGCGGGTGCACTGTCCGGTCCGCTGCACGGCGGAGCCAACGAAGCTGTGCTCAACATGCTCACCCAGATCCGCGACTCCAAGGTCCCGGTGGACAAGTTTGTCCAGCAGGTCAAGGACAAGGAGAACAAGGTCAAGCTCATGGGCTTCGGCCACCGCGTCTACAAGAACTTCGATCCCCGCGCCAAGGTGGTCAAGGGACTGGCGGACGACATCCTGGAGCGCCTGGGCGGGGACAACCAGCTCTTCGATATCGCGCAGGAGCTGGAGGCCGCCGCGCTCTCGGACGACTACTTCGTGGAGCGCAAGCTCTACCCCAACGTCGATTTCTACACGGGCCTGATCTACGGGGCCATGGGCTTCCCGACCCAGATGTTCACTCCGCTCTTCTCGCTGGGCCGCCTGCCCGGTTGGATCGCCCAGTACCGTGAGCTGGTGGCCGATCCGGCGCAGAAGATCGGACGCCCGCGTCAGGTCTACACCGGCCATGCCGAGCGCGAGTGGGTCCCGCGCGCCCAGCGTGAGAAGCAGTCCATGGTGGACATCTCCTTCGATCTGGACAACAAGCGCCTGTAGAGGAACAACCTCTCTCCAAGGGAGTGGGAGGACAGTCTTAAGACTGTCCTCCCACTCCCTTTTTCTATGTATGGGGACACTCCCGGTCCGGGCGGTACGGCGCATAATCGCGAGGGTACGCCCATGAGGGATGCCGCTGCCTTCGCGTGGCTGCCTTCGTATCGTCGTCATTCCCGTCGGTGACGGCGAACACGATGTTTTCTTTCCTCCATGGACAGAGAAAGCGGAAGGAAAGCTATTGGAAGGAACCGGAGCGTTGTCCAGATACTTGAAGTGCACGGTGACTCAGGCTTGAGCACAGGTGCTGTACCGACACGAAGGGTGGCAGTCCTCCCTCTCTCCCGGCTTGACGCGGTGGTCAGCGGGAAGCGGACGACGACGACACCGGGAGGGACTGACATGGGAGCACTTTCGGAGCTCGTCACGGAAGACAGGGTGATTCTGCATCGGACCGTCGACGATTGGCGTCAGGCGATCGCCGCGGTGGCGGCCCCTCTCATCGCCGATGGGTCGATAACGCCGGCCTACGTGCAATCGATGATCCGAGCGGTCGAGGAGTTCGGACCCTACATCGTGTTGGTTCCGCACATCGCCCTGGCACATGCGCGGCCCGAAGGAGCAGTCAACCGCCAAGCAATGAGCGTGATGACGTTGGCCGAACCAGTCGACTTCGGTCACACCGAGAACGACCCGGTGTCCATCGTCTTCTGCCTGGCGGCAACCGATAATCGCTCGCACATGAACGCCCTGAAATCCTTCGTCGCCATCGCCGGGGATTCGGCTCGCACGGCCCGGCTCGTCGCGGCCACGACCGTTGCGGAATTTCACCAGATCCTCGACGAAGTGGATTGAGTCGCCGTAGCGGTGGGACATCAAAAGCATACATACACAAGGAGAAAGACATGGCTAAGCGCCTGACAATCTATTTCATTTGCGGTGCGGGTCTCGGCAGTTCTCTCGCATGCCAAATGGAGGCCGAAGAAGTCCTCCGTCGAGCCGGCATCCGGGCAGATCTCCAGCACGAGGGAATCTCCTCCGTGCCGGGTGTCAAAGCGGACATCGTGGTGTCGGCGGAGAACTTCAAGTCGCAGATCGATAAATACGAACTCGACCCATCGATCACGTTCGTCTATCTGCGCAACATCGTCGACCACAACGAGATCGAGGACAAGCTCCTGCCGGTCGTGAGACAGAAGGAGCAACTGGCATGAGTGTCGTCAATTGGATCATCTCCAACGTCTTCACCCAGGCCGGGATCGTCATCGCCCTGATCGCCATGCTGGGTTTGCTCCTGCAACGCAAGGGAGCGGGCGAGGTCATCATAGGGACCTTCAAGACGCTGCTGGGATTCAGCGTCCTTGCCGCCGGCTCCGGAATTCTGGTGCAGACGTTGATCATCTTCGGCAAGATGTTCGAGTCGGCTTTCAACATGACGGGCATCGTGCCGAGTATCGAAGCGGTCAACGGCTTCGCCACCAATGATCTCGGTCTGGGAGGCCAGATAGCGCTGGCCTTCCTGGGAATCTTCGTCGTCAACATCCTTCTAGCACGTTTCACCAAATGGAAGTACATCTTCCTGACGGGGCAGGCGATTCTCTGGATGGCCACCATGACCGTCGTCTTCGGATACACGGCAGGGTTGCGCGGGGCGTGGCTCATCGTGGCGGCGAGTCTGGTCGGCGGCTTCTTCGCGGTGGCCATGCCCGCGTTGGCACAGCCGATCGTCCGGAAGATCACTGGAAACGACGCCATCGCGCTCGGCCACTTCTGCACCGTCGGCTATCTCTTCG
Organism: Actinomycetaceae bacterium L2_0104; assembly: GCA_047501485.1. Classification (GTDB taxonomy): domain Bacteria; phylum Actinomycetota; class Actinomycetes; order Actinomycetales; family Actinomycetaceae; genus Ancrocorticia. The sequence continues at coordinate 329,856 of JAZDRN010000001.1, forward strand.
AAGCGGGCGTCGCCTGGCTGGTGCGCAAGCGCAACGTCGATAAGCAGCCCTCTGTCGAAGAACTGAAGCTGCCGCGATCGTTGGAGTTCCTGCAGGACACCTACATGTCCCTCGCGGTCGTCATGGTCCCTCTCTACCTCATCACCGCGGGATTCGCGGGCCCGGAGGTGGTGGCCGAGGAGGCCGGCAGCCTCAACTACATGATGTTCGCCTTCCTCCAGGCGATCCAGTTCGTCGTCGGCGTCTATGTTCTCATGGCCGGAGTCCGGCTCCTGCTCGGTGAGATCGTTCCGGCGTTCCGTGGAATCTCGATGAAGCTCGTTCCGAACGCGAAGCCGGCTCTCGACTGTCCGGTGCTGTTCCCATACAGCCCGAACGCGGTCATCGTCGGTTTCATAACGACGACGATCGGTTCCGTCATCGCGATGTTCACGCTTCCCCTAGCAGGCTTCGCCGTCATCGTGCCCGGAATGTTGACGAACTTCTTCGCCGGCGGAACAGCGGGAATCTTCGGGAACGTCGTCGGCGGACGTCGCGGCGCCATCATCGGCGGCGTCGCCCACGGCCTGTTCATCACGTTGCTTCCCGCCCTCTTGGTCACCACCTTCCTCAACCTAGGTTTCCCGAGTCTGTCTGCGACCGACTCCGACACCATCGTCGCCGCCCTGTTCTTCGCGTATCTGGTCGGCCCGATCATGAAGGCGTTCTAGCCGCGAAAGGAAGTAAACATGGCATTCTTCAGAAGGAAAAACTCTGAACGGAAAGAACATCCGGTCGAGCCGACCGCCTCGCAACAACCGACCGCCTCGCAAGAAGCGGAGCTGGCCGCGACGGCGCCCGAGCCGACCACCACCGCAGAGCCCGCAGCCGGAAAGACGCCCACGGAATTGGCCGACCATCTGGACCTGCTGGCAGACGAGGCCCAACGAAGCGACGATGCCGACCTGGCGATCGAGTACTACGAGCGGAGTCTGGCAACCCTGGAACGTTTCGGGCCCGCATACAACGGCCTCCTCGGCCTCTACAACGCGAAGCTCTCCGAGAGTGCCCATGCGAAGGACAACGCTGCCATCGAGCGATGGACCGCGAAACTGGACCAGCTCATGGATCTCTCGAAGCGCATCATGCGGTCAAATTACTGAAAGGACATCTTGTGTACCAGTCAATGATCCCCATGCTCGCGGAAGCGACGCGCCTGGGATACACCGTGGGCGCGTTCAACGCCCACAACCTGGAAATGGTTCCTGCCATGATCAGCGCAGCGCGAGATCTGGGCGCCCCCATCATCATCCAGACATCGCCGGGAACGGCCCGGTACGTCGGGATGAAGAACCTTGTGGCGGTGTGCCGTTCGATGGCGGAGGAGGATATCGTCGACGTCGCACTCCATCTGGATCATGCAACGAACCTCACGGATATTCGCGACGCGATCGAGGCAGGATACTCCTCGGTCATGTTCGACGGATCCGCACTCTCCTTCACGAAGAACGTCGCCCTATCGCGCCGCGTCATCGAGTACGCCCGTAAACGTGGCGTCTCCGTGGAGACGGAGATCGGGACGATCGGTGGAACCGAGGAAGGGGTCAGCCACGAGACGGGCAACTACACCCTTCCGGAGGAAGCCCTCCGTTTCGTCTCCGAAGTCGACTGCGACGCCCTCGCCATCAGCATCGGGACGAACCACGGCCAGTTCCGAGGGAAGACAGAGCTGAACTTCGATCTGCTGGCCCGAATCAACGAGGCCGTGGACAAGCCCTTGGTCATTCACGGGGGAACCGGTGTGAATGAGGACGACTACCCGCGGCTGACGGCCAATGGCATCAGGAAGTTCAACGTGGGGACCGAGCTCTTGGTCAGCTGGACCGACACCGCGAAGCAGACCTTCGGGCGCACCGCCGTGAACTCCTCCCTGCGCAACAACATCGTCCCATGCAACGACGCCGTGCGCGACGTCGTCGCCCACAAGATCGGGCTCTTCATGAACAGTCCGATCCCATCGAGTACATGACACGAAGGAGCCGGGCCCGTGAGAGGCTTGCCCCCTCACGGGCTGCTCCACGAGGAAAGGTCGTGTTCCAGTGTATGAGCGAGAACTTGTTCTGATAGCGGGGTTACCCGGCACCGGCAAGAGCCACGTGTCGCAGCTTATCCGTGAGCACCTCGGCGCTTTCGTGGAGATTTCCATCGATCCGCTCAAGGAGCGGATCTGGGATGACGTGGGCTTCGATTCCCTCGCGCATAAGCGCGAAACCGAAGCAGCCGCCCTATCCGACTTCTTTCGGCTCCTCGAACGGGCCATGGTGCGGGGCGAACGGATCATCGCGGACTATCCGTTCAGTGAGAAGCAACGCGGCGAACTCGGCAGACTATGCGTCCGCTACGGGTACCGTCCCGTGACGGTGCGAATGGTGGCTGACCTGGAGATCCTCTATGAGAGGCAACGCAACCGCGATCTCGACGAAAGCCGGCACTTGGGGCACATCGTGAACAGCTACCGCAAGGGCGACTCATGCCGGGACAGGTCGCGAGCTCCGGGTCTGCTCTCCCGCGAGGAGTTCATCCACAGATGCACGACTCGTGGATATGAGAAGTTCTCCCTAGGCCCGGTCTTAGAGCTCGATACCTCGGACTTCTCCACCGTTGACTTCGCCGCCGTTCTCCGATGGATCGGCGAGCAGTACGCTTCACCGCACGGCGGGAGACCGGACGGCGAGGAGATGCAAGGGGGCCGAGGCGACGAGGAACGTGCACCATGAGTCGCGTCGACGAGCTGCTGTCCTTTCTCATCGAGACCGGAAGCACCCCCGTGCCTGCCGTGGTCCTGGCGCGCCGGCTGGGCGTCTCGACGCGCACAGTTCGCGCATATATCAAGTCCATCAACCGCGAGTACGGCGCCGCCGTCGAATCATCCCGAGCGGGATACCGGCTGGGTGCCGACGCCAATCACCTGAGAGGGCGAGCGCGTTCCCAGCGCGATGGGTGGTTCCGGAACCCGAGCGAGCGCGCCGCCTACACCCTGCGTCTCCTGGCGACGGCGGACGAACCCCTGAGCATTCATGACCTCGCCGGCAGGCTATATGTCTCGGAATCCACGATCGAAACGGATCTGGCCAAGGATCGGGCATTGCTGGCCGAGCTCGATCTAAAGATCCGAAGAAATCACGAGTTCCTCTCCATCGAGGGCCAGGAGCCCGATCGGCGCCGCTTGATGCGCCGTCTACTCACCGATGCCGCGGCCACTCGCCACCAGTTCATCGATCTCACGGAACTGGCCGCGCTCCTAGGGCTGCCGACGTTGCCCCAGTTCAAGGAGAACATGGTGAGACTGCTGGGGCGAGAGGGCCTGGATGTCAACGAAGGAGCAGCAGAGGAACTCGTCGCCCACATCGCCGTCATGGTCGATCGGGTCCGTACGGGACATCCCATCGACGTCGCCGTCGATCCGGACGAAGGGCCGCTCAGTGCGGCCACCGGGGAGATCGCGAAACTCGTGACGCGGGAGTTCGGGGTCGAAGTTCCGGTGCCCGAGCTGACATATCTGGGACTTCTTCTCGTCCAGAAAGCCATCCCGACCGAAGCTCTCTCCGTGGACGAGTCCGACTTCCGCCTCTTCGTTCAGGACGATTACGCCCGGCTCGTGGCGGATATCGTCCAGATGGTCAACGATAACTATCTGATTGATCTGGGGACAGACCGCTTCATCGGTTTCCTGGCTCTCCACATTCGCAATCTCGTGGAACGCGCTTCGAACAATCGGGTGGCGCGGATCCCGGCGGGGCAGTCGGTGAAGAACACGCATCCGCTGGTGTTCGAGATCGCCGTCTTCATCTCGCACCAGCTCGAGAAGGCAACCGGCGTGGAGATCGCCGAGGATGAGATCGCTCTGATCGCCTTCCACGTAGGGGCGCGGCTCCAGGCGATGTACGATCAGGATTCCCGGGTCGGGATCGCTATGGTCGTACCCCGTTACTATGACGTCCACCTCGCGCTGCAGAGTTCCATCGAGGAAGCGGTTCGCGGATTGGGAGAGGTCGACGAGATGCACACCTCGATCACCCCCGCCCTGGAAGGAACCACCGCGGACATCGTCATCACCACCATTCCCCTGGAGAAGGATCCTGGCGTGCCCGTGGTCGTCATCGGCTCCCTGCCGACCGCCGACGAACTGAGAACCGTCCGCGAGGCCGTGCTGGAGATCGTCGAATCGAAGAGGCGTATCCGCGTCATCGGCCATCTGTCCCGGCTTTTCGATCCGCAACTCTTCCTTCGTGTCAAAGGCGGGGAGGAACGCGATGAGATTCTTCGCAAGATGGCGCGGGCAATGGAGGATCATGGCCTCGTCGCACCGGGTTTCGTCGTTCAGGTTCTGGAAAGGGAGAGGCTCTCACCCACGAGTTTCCTCAGCGGCGCGGCGATACCTCATTCGATGCAGATGGATGCGCTGCAGTCGGGGATTGCGGTCTGCGTCGCTGACGAGCCATTCGATTGGGCGGGGCAACCGGTCTATCTGGTTGCCATGATCGCCGTGAGCGAGAGCAGCAAGGACATATTCGGCGAGGTCTTCGATCGTTTCATCCACGCACTCGTGAAGCCGGAGAACGTGGTGGGCCTGAAGAACCTGAGCAACTCCTACCAGGAATTCATCGAGGGGTTGCTGCGCATCCTCTGACACCCGAGCCGGGACGGCGAGACCCCACGAACGGAAAGACGGCGAGACCCCACGAACGGAAATGGTTCGTGGGGTCTCGCGGCGCAGCCTCTCGTGGCCTGCCCTCTAGTTGTTGTGCAATATGCTGTTGAGCGCCGTCCCGGTGGTTCCCGGGCGGGGAAGTGCCTCGACGGCGCCATTGAGGGAGTTGCGCCGATAGAGGATGTTGCTCATGCCTGCCAAGAGCCGCGCGGGTACCACGTCGGGTTCTTGGATGTAGCCCTCACGGGTGGGTGCGACGCCGCCGCTCGGAAGCACCGTGACCTTGGTCGACGCGGTGACATAGAGCCCTGCCTCGACGATGCAGTCATCGCCGACGGGGATTCCCAGACCGGAGTTGGCGCCGAGCAGCGAACGCTTGCCCACGCGCACCTTCTCGCGGCCACCGCCCGAGAGGGTTCCCATGGTGGAGGCTCCGCCCCCGATGTCGGCGCCGTCGTCCACCACGACTCCCTGGGAGATGCGCCCCTCGACCATGGCTCGGCCGAGGGAGCCGGCGTTGTAGTTGACGAAGCCGGCATGCATGACGGTGGTTCCCTCGGAGAGATAGGCGCCGAGCCGGACATTGTTCCCGTCTGCGATGCGCACACCGGAGGGAATGACGTAATCGACCATGCGCGGGAATTTGTCCACGGACAGGATGCGCACCGGGGTGTTCGTCCTGGCGCGCACTCGCATGCGGGTGTCCTCGAAGTCCTCCAGGAAGCACGGGCCCTGACTGGTCCAGGCGACGTTCTCCAGCACGGAGAAGATGCCGTCCAGATTGATCATGTTGGGCTGCACGTGACGCCACGAGAGCAGATGCAGGCGTAGATACGCCTCTGCCGCAGAATGCGGCTCCTCGTCCAGGTCGATGACGGTCTTGACGATTCGCAGGTGCACGTGGCGGAGATCGTCGTCGCGCTCCAACGACAGCAGGAGCTCATCGGGGCGTGCGTCCTCGGGTGGGGTTCCCAGCTGCGGATGGGGATACCAGACGTCCAAGACCTTGCCGTCGGGACGCGATGTAGCGAGGCCGAAGCCCCATGCCGAATTCTCACTCATGAACACCACAGTACCCAGCGAGAGATGAACATTGTGTTTCGTTAACGAGCGTGGAACGAGTATGGAATGAGTTATATCTCAGTAAGGAGGGTTTAAGTATGGGCATCTAGGACCATGGCCTTGATTTCCGGCCAGGAGGAGGCGAAGGCGGGATGGAGGACGTCCGGAAGCTCGTCCACGCCCACCCAGCGCAATTCCTCCGATTCGGCGTCGCGCACCGGGTCGATGCCATCCATGCAACGCGCCACGTAACTCGTGAAACTCCAGTCGCCGTGGTCTGCGACGTGCTCGCAGACCACCTCCAGATCTTCGATCCCGGTTTCCTCCGCGAATTCCCGCAGGCCACCGGTGCGCGTGTCCTCATTCCACTCGATGGCGCCGCCCGGGATGGACCACGTGCCACCTCCGTGCGACCAAGCGGCCCGCAGTTGCAGCAGCACTTCTCGGCGCCCGCCACGGTCACGGAAAGTGCACACCCCGGCGGCACCGGCCAAGCCCCAGTGCCGCCTGCCGCACGAGCAGAGGATGAAACCGTCGGCATCGTGCTTGGGGTGGAACACCCGCGAGGAGCTCAGATATTCGCGGGCCACGGGATCGAGTTCGCCAGCGGCTGGGATCGCCCGGGGGTTGAGCTGCGAGCTCCACAGCTGGGTGATGGACAAGCCTCGATTCTCCAGCATGGCCCGCAACAGGGGCAGGCTGAGTCCGACGACGCCGTGGTGGTCGCCGTCGACCCTCTCGATGAATGGCCCTCCCAAACCGTCTATCGTGAACGAGCCCGCAACCCATAGCGGTTCTCCTGCCGCGATGTACGCTTCGATCTCGTTGTCGCTCATATCGGCCATGTGGACCGTGGCGTGGGATACCGCCCCCAGGGTAGCTCCGGTGCGTCCTTGCAGCAGGCAGTGGCCGGTGTGCAGCACGCCCGAGCGCCCGCGCATGGCGCGCAGTCGCTCGCGCGCTATCTCAGGCGTATGCGGCTTACCGACCACCTGTCCCTCGAACTCGAACATGGAGTCGCATCCGAGGATGAGGTCGGCCTGCTGATCCTGCGGCCCCTGCTCGGAAGAGACCGCCGCGAAGACCGCGCGCGCCTTTGCCGTGGCCAACGCCAGCACCTTCGCGCCAGCGCCGCCGCGAACATGGGCGAGGATAGCCTCCTCGTCGACATCCGAGACGACGACCTCGGGTTCGATCCCGGCAGCCCGCAGGGTCTGCAGACGGGCCGGCGATTTGCTCGCGAGTATCAGCGACAACGGCTTCATTCTGCCACCCTGCTCATTCTGGAGATCTGCTCCTGTTCGATGTGTTCAACGTTCTCAGCGCCTCCGGCGCCACCGCTGGGACGCGATGATCCTGCCCAGCCCGACCGTCCCTACCATCCCGACCGTTCCTACGCTGGATGCTACGCGAGCGCCTCTCGCAGCACGTCCAGCCCGACCGACCCGATGGACAGCGCCCGCATATGCCAGGCTTTCATATCGAATTCCTCTCCCGCTTCCTCGGCCCGCAAGCGAGCCTCTTCGCGCAGATCGTTCTATATCCGCTGCCCGATCTTGTAGGAAGGCGCTTGACCGGGCCACCCGAGGTAGCGGTCCAGCTCGAAGGAGAGGAAGGCCGGGTCCATCGCCACATTCTCACGCAGAAACTTCCACGCCGAGTCGTGATCCCAGGGGCCCTCGCCGTAGGCCCCCGCATCCTTGCCCAGATGAACGCCGAGGTCCACCACCACGCGGGCGGCCCGCAACCGCATGGAATCGAGAACTCCCATGCGGTCCCCCAGGTCTTCCTGGAAGCCGAGCTCGGACATCAGCTGTTCGGCGTACAGCGCCCAACCCTCCCCGTGGCCCGATACCCAGCAGCCCTGGCGCCGCCAGTCATTGAGTTCGTCGCGCAGGTAGGCGGCCAGGCCGACCTGTAGATGATGCCCGGGGACGCCCTCGTGATAGACGGTGGTCTTCTCCTGCCAGGTGACGAAGTCCGTGACGCCGGAGGGCACCGACCACCACATCCTGCCCGGGCGCGAGAAGTCATCGGTCGGCCCCGTGTAATAGATCCCGCCGGTTCCATCCTCCAGCACGATGCAATCCATCGTGCGCATCGGCTCCGGTATGTCGAAGTAGGTGCCCGAGATGGCATCCATGGCGCTGTCCGCCGTCTTCTGCATCCATTCGCGCAGCTCGGCCGTGGAATGCAGCTGGCGGGCCGGCTCGGCGTTCAATCGCTCGATGGCCTCGGCGACGCCGACTCCGGGCCCGTACAGCTTTTCCGCGATGGCTTCCTGTTCGGCGACGATCTGCGCGAGCTGCTGCTTACCCCATTCGTATGTCTCGTCGAGGTCGACGACGGCGCCGAGGAACAGGCGGGAGAAACGCTGGTAGCGCTCGCGACCCACGGCGTCCTCGCCGGTGGCGTGGTTGGAGATCTCGTCGCGCAGGAAGGTGGCGAGCTCCCCATAGGCTGCTCGGGCGTTGAGGGCGCCCTTGCGCAGCTCCTCGCCGAGCGCTGGAAAGGATTGCGCTCCGCTCTCGGCCAGCCGATGGAAGTTGGACGAGGTGGAATCCGCCTGAGCGTCGCACTGCTCGGCGCAGCGCTCCACCTGGCGGAGGGCGATGGCGGGCCCATCCGCGACTCTCCGCAGCAGGGACTCCTTAAAGCCGTCGAGGGCCGTGGGTACGGCGTTGAGCCGCCGGGCAAGGGTACGCCATTCCTGCTCGGTCTGCGTGGGCATGAGATCGAATATCTCTCGGATCGTCTGAATGGGGGAGGCGATGACGTCGAGTTGCCCTGTCGTTTCGCCCGCCTCGCTGAGCTCCAGTTCCAGCCCCAGCCGTTCGGCGAGGGCGGCGGCGCTGATGGCGTCGGCCTTCGACTGCGGTGTCAGGTCGTCGAGTTGGGCGAGGGTCTCGCGAATCAGTTCCGCCTGGGCGGTGATGCCCGCCGGTGAGTAATCGCTGAGAGTCCCCTCGTCCGCCCCCGGAAGCCCTACGCTCGTGGCGAGCTCGGGGCACATCCGAAGCAGAGAATGGAAGTAGGAGTTCGACAGCTCGTCGATCGCGGTACCCATCCCCTCAGCGTAGTACGCATTTTGAGTGATTATCTCGGGTGCTTTCCCTGCTCTGGGAATATCTGCGAACGGCGCTCAGCCAAACTTCAGGTGTTGGGGTGTAGTCTCGTTTGGCAGTTAGGTGACGGAAGGCTGTGCACCGAGTACACTGGCGTGTGATCAACTACACACTTTGGGAGGACGAGGCGTGCCAGAGGAGAGAACCCGAATCGACGATGCACGCCAGAACTCCACCGTGGAGCGGTACGTTGAGCGGCTCTTGAAGGGTCCGGCACGCTATACCCTCGGCGAAGCGGCCGCGCAGGCCGGCATGGGCGTCGATGTTGCCCGCCGTTTCTGGCTATCGATGGGATTCCCGACGATCACGGACGAGGAGTCCAACCGAGTCTTCACGGACGACGACGTCGCCGCCATGACCCGTCACCAACAGCTCTTGGCCGATGGAGTGCTCTCCGCAGAGACCTTGAACTCGCTTATCCGCGCCGAGTCGCACATGTCGGACAGGGTGGTGCTGTGGCAGCATGAAGCCCTTGTCCAGCACGCCGAGAGAATCCTCGGGGGCGATATGGTCAGCGCACGCTTCTGGGCGCTGGATCATTTCGAGGACTTCCAGCAGTTCCTGCAGGAGCAGATGGAGTATTCGTGGCGGCGTCATCTTGCCTCACTCATGCGCCGTTCTGAGGCCGAGGCCTCCGAGATGGACCGACGCGGCGATACCGGCGAGCAGCTGCAGCGCGCCCTTGGTTTCGTGGATATGGTGGCGTTCACCAACCGTTCCAACGAGCTGGGGGCCGCCGATCTGGTCAAGCTCATCGAGGTCTTCGAGCACACGTGCCGCGACGTCATCACCGCCAACGGTGCCCGCGTGGTCAAGACGATCGGCGACGCTTTCCTGTTCATCGCCGACGATCTGGTGACCGGCGCCGACGTCGCCACCGAGATCGTGGAACGGTTGCGCAACGAACCGGAGATGCTGCCGGTGCGCGCCTCCCTGGTGTGGGGCGGGGTCGTCTCGCGTTTCGGCGACATCTTCGGCCCCACCGTCAACCTTGCCTCCCGCCTGGTCGATATCGCGGCCGCTGGATCGGTCTACACGGACCAGAACACCGCCAGCATTCTGCGCCAGCTCAAGCTCGGACGCTTCACCCTGGTTCCGGCGGGATCGCCTGATCTCAAGGGCGTCGGCAAGATCGAGGCCGTCGAGCTGCGCCGCATGCCGACGCGTTAGGCGGCTTGTGCGCTGGTCATCTTCCCAGCGTGCGTCGCCCGATGGTTTTCTGCCTCCGCGATTCCATAGTGGGGTGCGGTCCACATGCCAATCGGTAAAGCTTTCCGGGCACGTTTGGGTGAAAGAGTCGACTTAAGCTTGAATATTGGCCTAGCATTCAAGTGTGACAAACTTACTGCTTGTTGAAGACGATACTGCTATCTCCGGGCCGCTCATGCGTGCGCTGGCCCGCGAGGGTTACAGGGTTGAGCTCGCCGAACTGGGCCGCGACGCGCTCACCGTGATGGAACGCGGCACCGACATGGTCATCCTCGATCTGGGGTTGCCGGACATGGATGGTCTGGATGTCGCCCGCCAGGCGCGCAGCCGCGGCTGGGACTTCCCCATCCTCATTCTGACGGCTCGCACCGAGGAGGTCGACATGGTCGTCGGTCTCGATGCCGGTGCCGACGACTATGTGACGAAGCCCTTCCGCCTCGCGGAACTGATGGCGCGGGTGCGGGCACTGCTGCGCCGCGCGGAGACCGCCGAGGGCGGCGAGATGATCAAAGCGCAGGATGTGCGCGTTGACATCTCGGCTCATCGGGCCTTCCTCTCGAACAGCGAGCTACAGCTGACGGGTAAGGAATTCGACCTGCTCACCATCCTGGTCCGCCAGGCGGGTTCCGTGGTTTCGCGCGAGGAGCTGATGCAGGAGGTGTGGGGCATCCAGGGCGACGACTCCACGAAGAAACTCGACATGCATATCTCCTGGTTGCGCCGCAAGCTCGGCGACGACGTCTCCGACCCGCGTTACATCGTGACCGTGCGCGGTATGGGTTTCCGTTTCGAAAAGGGGTAGAGCCGTTTGCGGCGTCGCGCGATTCAGATGACGACCGCCGCCGTTGCGGTGGCGGTCCTTCTACTCGGCATACCGGGCATCGTCCTGGGAGTGACCCTGATATGGCGAGGAGCCAACGCGTCGGTCGAAAGCCGAGCGGTAGAGCTGGCCACCATCGTGGAGCAGCGCCTCGAAGCGGGGCAGGACGCCTCGGAAGCGCTGCTTGAGCGATACGCATACGCGACGGGCGATTACGAGGCCCACGTGGTGGTCGCATCCCCGGAGTCCACCTTGGAGGCCGGCGAGTCGTTGGATGGACAGGACACCATCCGGCACGTGGTGTTTGCGGGCGACACCCGGATAATCGTCGAGATCTCGCGCGACACCGTGTTGTTGCGCATGGGCTACGCCGCCGCACTCGCGGTGGCGGCGATTCTCTTCTCTTTCGGGATCGGTGTGATCGTGGCCCTGAGGCAGTCGCGTAAGCTCTCCGCCCCGCTCATCTACCTGGCGGCCGCCGCGGAGCAGCTCGGTGCGGGCCAGACCCGGCCGCAGATGGAGAAGTCCGGCATCGAGGAAATCGACCTCGTCTATGAGGAACTCGTGCGCACGGCGGACCGTATGGCGGGACGAATATCCGCCGAACGGCAATTCAGTGCCGACGCCTCGCATCAGCTGCGCACGCCGCTCACGGCACTGTCCATGCGGCTCGAAGAGATCCAATACCTCACCGACGACCCGGAGATCGCCGAGGAAGCGGGAAGCTGTCTGGAGCAGGTAGAGCGCCTGGCCGGGGTGGTACAGGACCTCCTGGCGGTCTCCCGTTCCGATGCCGCGGGCAACACCGAGGCCGTGCAGTTGGAACCCGTTTTCGAGCAGCAGCTCGACGAGTGGGGGCGGAGCTTCGAGCAGGCCGGACGCAAACTGACGTTCACCGACGACGCCGGCGTGGCCGTCCTCATCAATCCCGGATCACTGGCCCAGATCATCGCCACCCTCATTGAGAACTCACTGAAATACGGCGAGGGCACGGTCTCGGTGCGGGCGCACAAGTCCGGACGCGGCGTCATCATCCAGGTGTCCGACGAGGGCAAGGGTGTGGACAAGGATGTGGCGGACTCTATCTTCAAGAAGGGCTTTTCCACCGGAGGCTCGACCGGGATCGGCCTAGCCCTGGCGCGGAGCCTGGCGGAGAGCGATGGCGGACGCCTGGAGCTGACTCAGGCGAGTCCCCCCATCTTCTCGCTCGCGCTCAATGCGGTGCCTCAGTCGCTGAATCCGGACCGGATCCTGCCGGCCGGCTCGATCATCGCGGTTGGCTCGCGCCGACGTCGTCGTTGATGGTCTCCTCTTCCGGAGCCTCTTCGGGTGCGGGAGAGCCCTCGTCGCTGAACACCACGTACCGGTACATGACATATCTGAATGCGGTGCCCAGAACCAGACCGATGACATTCGCCGAGATGTTGTCCGCGAACTGACTGCGCAGTCCGAGACCGTAGCGGGAGACCCACAGGCAGACGAGGGCGATGAGCATCCCGCCGAGGTTCACCAGGACGAACATCGTGAATTCGCGTGTCTTGGCGTTGCGACGGCGCTCGCGGAAGGTCCACAGGCGGTTGACGACCCAGGAGAAGACCACCGCGACCGAGACGGAGATGGCCTTGGCCACCATCGAGGGGTCGCCGGGCAGCTGCACGATACCGGAGTGAGCCAGCAGGTTGAACAGGCCGACGTCGACGAAATACGCCCCCAATCCGACGACGCAGAAGCGGAGAAACTCGATGAGCCATTGCCGGAAGGACTGTCCTTTGAGCAGGCGTTGAATGAGATTGCGAGATGAGGGCACCCGATCAGTCTAGCGGTGGGTAGGCTGGTGGCGTGAGTATCCAACACGTTGTCGGAACCGGAGCAGAACAGGCCGCACCCACGGTGGGCGTCATCGGAGGCGGCCAGCTCGCCCGCATGATGCAGGAGTCCGCGGTGGCCCTCGGGATTCAGCTGCACGCCCTCGTGGAGGCCGCAGACGGATCGTCGGGCCAGGTCATTCCCCGTTCGCAGGTCGGGGGAGCGCAGGACGCCGAGCTCATCTTTCAACTCGCCGAGGGCGTCGATGTACTGACGGTCGAACACGAGCACGTCCCGGATGCGATTCTGGAAAGGGTCTCGCGCAGCATCCCGGTGCGGCCCGGCGCCCACGCCCTGCGCTACGCCCAGGACAAGCTCGCCATGCGCGCCAAGATGGATGAGTTGGGTATCCCCGGTCCCAGGTGGTTCGCGGTGCACAGCGATGAGGATATTGCCGCCGCGCTGCAAGAGCTGGGCGGTGAGGCGATTGCCAAAACGCCGCGCGACGGCTACGACGGAAAGGGCGTCCGGGTCATCCGCGACGCGGCTGATGTGGCGGATTGGCTCGAAAGTACGGGGGAGGAGGGGCTGCTCATAGAGGAGAAGATCCCCTTCGCCTCCGAGGCCGCCCAGCTGGTATCCCGGCGGCCGCAGGGAGAGATGCGTTCCTGGCCCGTGGTCGAAACGGTGCAGGAGCTGGGTACATGTTTCGAGGTCGTCGCCCCCGCGCCGAACGTCGACGGGGCACTGGCAGAGAGGATTCGCGAGATCGGCGAGCGGGTGGCGCAGGCGCTCGACGTCGTGGGCATTCTGGCCGTCGAGCTCTTCCTCGCTCCCGACGACGCAGGAGCCTTGAAGCCCTACGTCAACGAGCTGGCCATGCGTCCGCATAACTCGGGGCACTGGACCATCGAGGGGGCGCAGACCAGTCAGTTCGAGCAGCATCTGCGCGCGGTTCTGGATCTGCCGCTGGGGAGTGTGGAGCAACTGGCGCCGTGGGCCGTCATGGTCAACGTGCTGGGCAGCTCGTTGCACGACCCCCGAGAAGCCTACCCGCGGGTGATGGCCGCCTACCCGGAGGCCAAGATTCACATGTACGGCAAGGCGGTGGCTCCGCGCCGCAAGATCGGTCACGTCACTGTTCTGGGCGATGACCTGGAACAGGTACGTCACGTGGCGCACGAAGCGGCGGCCATGCTGCGAGGGGAGAAGTGATGACGCTGGTCGGGATTGTCATGGGGTCGGATTCGGACTGGCCCGTGATGCGTGAGGCGGCACTGGTGCTCGATGAGTTCGGCATCTCCTACGAGGCCGATGTGGTCTCGGCGCATCGAATGCCCGAGGATATGGTCGAATACGGGCGCGAGGCCGCCGCTCGTGGCTTGAAGGTGATCATCGCGGGTGCCGGAGGTGCGGCGCACCTGCCCGGAATGCTCGCCGCCTTGACACCGTTGCCCGTCGTCGGGGTACCGGTGCCGCTGAAGTATCTCGACGGCATGGACTCGCTGCTGTCCATCGTGCAGATGCCCGCCGGCGTGCCGGTGGCCACCGTGTCCATCGGAGGGGCTCGCAACGCGGGACTGCTGGCCGCGAGGATCCTCGGGGCCGGTGACGAGACGATTCGTCGGTCGATGGAGGATTTTCAGGGAGAGCTCCGCCAGGTGGCGCTGGACAAGGGCCGAAAGCTCCGCGAACGGCTCAACTGATTTCGGCCGTGAATGATCTCGACCGGCGCGGTGGAAGCACTCAGCCGGGCAGGTCGAAGTCGTCGCTCGAGAGCTGGCCGTTCATCATGCGGGCGAAGAAATCGTCCACTCGATCCTGATCCAGCAGCACCGCGGATTCGCCGGACTCCGTACGATAATTGAGGGATGAGATAGGTGGCGTGCCCATGAGGCCTCCGGGCGCCATCACCTTGCGCATCCCGAGTGCGGCGCGCGCCAGGCTTATCATCGAGGTGTCATTGTCCGTCGTCAGGTTTGACGCGACCTTACCCACGAGAGAGTACTGCCGCACCGGGTTGACGAGGGTGGTGGGGGAAGCCGCTTTCTCGATCACCTTGCCGACCACCTGCCGTTGACGCAGCGTGCGCCCGATGTCGCCTTGCGGATCCGAGTAGCGCATGCGGGAGAAAGCCAAAGCGGTGTTGCCGTCGACGTCGTGACATCCGGCCTGCCAGTTCAAGCCGGAGAACGCGTCCTGGACGTCGTAGTCGAGGCAGAGGTTGACGCCTCCGACCGCATCCACCAGGTCCTGCACTCCGAACATGGAAACCTCGACATAGTGATCGACCGTCATACCGGAGAGGTTCTCCACCGTGCGCACGAGCAGCGGTGGCCCACCCAGGGAATATGCGGCATTGATCTTGGAGGGTCCGTAGTCGGGGATTTCCACGTAACTGTCGCGCGGCAGGGAAACCAGCGCGGGAGAACCTGATTCTGGCACCTGCAACAGCATGATGGTATCGGCGCGTTCTCCCTCGGTGCCGTCGTTGATGCCTTCCTCTTGGCGCTTGTCCGATCCCACGATGAAGTAGGTGGTGCCGGGGGTATCGGCACGTCCGCTGAGCGCCTCGAGATGTGCCATCTTGGAGTTGCCGTACTGGATGAGGAAGAGCGGCCATGCCACGAGGGCCACGAGAACCAGCGCGAGGATGCTGAAGACCCAGCGGCGCACGCGCCGACGCTTGCGCGGCCGTGGTTTTGCCGGGGCGGACGGCCCCGGGGGCGAGGATGCCGTGGAGCCGGGGTTGACCGGGCGCGACGAGGAAGCCGCATTGGGAGTCGCTGGCTCGGCTGCACCGGGACGGCCAGCATTGCGCGGTGGATAGCTGGGCGCCGGGCCGGCAGCCGGCTCCGCTTGTGCCTGGCTGGATTGCCGGGGGCGCGGAGACGGTTGCGACGCCGGCGTGTACCGCGGCGGCTGGGAGTCCGCCCCATCTCGGGGGGCCTGCCCTGCTATTGCGCTCGGCGGATATGCGGAATCGGAGGGCCGAGGCCCGCGTACCCGCGCCGAGTCATCGGATGACGCGCGATTCCCGGACGCGCGTCCTCGTCCGACCTGCTGCGCGCCATGCGCGGAAGGCCGCTTCCGCCGGTTGCGAGGTTCGAAAGAAGGAGGTTGCGAGGACATATGGGACTCAGCCTTGTGCGTTCTGACGGTTGCAGACAGGTGCCGTTGACGCTTCCTCGGAAGGGGCTGGCGCTGCCTCAACAGTCGTTTCCTCGGGGGAGGGAGTCTCTTCTCCCGGCTCCTCGGAGTTCGGATCGGAGGGTGTGGGATCTTCGGGGGTCGGGTCAGGCGCCGTCGGGGGATCGAGTATCAGATCTCGCACGGAGATGTTTCCCGATTCGTCCGTGGCAACGCTCACCGGGTGATCCTCGGCGAGGGCATTCCACAGGGTGGAGGCTTCCGGTGTGAGTGACACACGGTTGCCCGCGGGCTCCCATGGAGTCGTGATGAAGTTGACGTTGTCGAGATTGATGTTGCGCATCGAATTGGCCAGCCCCACGAGAGTCGGGATATCGCCCAATCCCTCGCTTGTGTCCAGGTTGGCTGTCGCTGCCTGCAGCACGCGGTATAGCGTGGTGAGATCGGTGAACAGGTTCATGTTCTTGGCCTCGTTGATGATGGCGAAGACCAATTCCTGCTGGCGGCCGATACGGCTGATATCCGAGCCGTCGCCGATCATCTTGCGTGCGCGTGCGAGCGCCAGCGACTGCTCCCCGTCCAGAAGGCGGCAACCGGCTGGAACGTCGAGACCGGCGTATTCGTCGTAGAGAGCTTCCTCGAAGTACATGGGTATTCCGCCGAGAGCCTCGACCACATCCTTGAACGAGGCGAAGTTGACCACCACATAGCCATCGAGATGGATGCCGGTCATGTTCTCGACCGTCTTCATCGAACAGGCCGCGGCCGAGGGAACGTCGCCCGTCTGCCCTCCGTAGGAGAAAGCAGCGTTGAACATAGCGTCGTAGGAGGGCTCGGTATCGAAGGTCTCCTCGAAGTCCTCACCCGTTCGCACCGTGCACGAGGGGATATCCACGAGCAGATCGCGTGGGATGGAGACGACGTCGACTCGGGATCGGTCCTCGCTGACGTGGAAGAGCATCGTGGTATCGGCGCGCATGCCCTCGGTGACCCCGGCGGCGCCGGAGCCATCCACGTCCGAGTCTCCCTCGCGGATGTCCGACCCCAGAACCAGGATATTCAGCGGACGACCTTCGGCCTTGTCGATCGGTGCTTGATCGTCGGGGTCGCGGCCCAACAGGTCATTGACGTCAGTTTGCCTGATGTTGCTTTGTAGATTGTGGTACACGAGCGCCGCCGCGGAGCCGAATGTCAGCATCACAGCCAGCAGCACGAGCAGGGCCACGCGCCCGAAATGTCGGCTTCGCGGTCCTGAAAGGAGATGCGCCTCTGCGCGGCTCGTTGTGCTCACCTTCCATATAATACGGGTGAGCGCCCTAATCAGCATTCGTCCCGGGGTGTGATTCTCAGTAGCCCGGTTATCCCAAAGAATTCCCAGATAGCTTTGGTAACGCCGCCGGCCATTGTGGTACTCGCCTCCTCTCAGGGGCGAAGTGGTGCTCAGTGGCAGCGCCCGGTCGGGCGAACCGATACGCTGAGCCTGTGGAAAATGGCCAATCTCTGCGTATCGTCACCGTGGCATTCAATCCTGGAGATGAGCTCGCCAATCTGGCGGCCTCTCTGCCGGGAGCGACCGATGCCGCCTACGAACTGGTGATCGTCGACAACGGAACCGAGTACGACGTCGTCGACGACGTCGCGCGCGAATTCGATGCCCGGGTGGTACGAACCGGTACGAACCTCGGTTACGGCTCGGCGGCGAACCGTGGGCTTGCGGATGCGACCGGCGAATGGGCGATCGTGGTCAATCCAGACGTGGTCTTCGGTGACGGCGCCATCGACGCGATGCTGGCCGCGACGGGTGATTGGCCGCGCGGTGGCGCCTTCGGCCCGCTCATCCGCAGCGAGGAGGGTGAGATCTATCCCTCGGCCCGGCATTTTCCACGTTTGACCACGGGTATCGGGCATGCGGCATTCTCCCGCATCTGGCCGGCGAACCCGTTCACGCGGTCCTACCAGCGCAATAGCTCGGTCGAGACGGCGCACACGGTTGACTGGCTCTCAGGAGCTTGCCTCCTGCTGCGTCTGGAGGCCTTCCGCCAGGTGGGGGGCTTCGACGAGTCCTATTTCATGTTCTTCGAGGACACCCAGCTGGGCGAGCAGCTCAAGGATGCCGGGTGGCAGAGCATTTTCCTCCCATCCGCCGTCATCTCCCACGCGCAGGGGTCCAGCTGGAAGGAGAAGCCGGCCTCGATGCTTCGGGCGCATCACCGCAGCGCCGCCCGTTACCTCGCCGGTGTGTATTCGGCCTCATACCAGGCACCGCTCCGCCTTATGCTGCGCGGTGGCCTCTGGGTGCGCGGCGAACTCCAGGTGCTGCTCGCACGGCTTAAATCTCTCAAGAAGTAACCTCTCCTGCCGATTGTTTGAACAGGCGCCTCCATCAGGATGAGTTTTTCCGTGACGGTGGTGGTTGCCCACGCGCCTCGGATCTGGGAGGGTGTCCATTTGACACCCCTGTTTACCTGCGGAATCTCGCCAAATTGGCGAATAAACCCCGGGGGGTAATTACAAATGGTCAGTTCCCGTGGCCCGGCGGAGTTCTTCCCGCGGTGCAGGGGAGCTCGAATGAGAGGACGCTCAATGTCGCATCGGATGAGGGCCGCGACGGCTCTCCTCGCATTGTTCGGCCTGGCGATGCCAACAGGCCTCGCCCAAGCCGATTCCAACGAGACCGGAAGTGTGATCATCCCCCTGACCGACACCAGCGGGGCCGCCACCGAGGCGGCCGAGGCCGGGTTCGCGACGGGGGAGAGCGCGGTTCCGGACGCTGACGAGCAGAGTACGAGCCCGGAGCTCCCGAGCACGGAGAGCGGAAGCGTCTCCTCCCAGGAGCTCTCGCCGGAGTCGGCGACCGCGGATCAGAGCGAGAACGGCGAAGAGGGACTCGTGAGCGACGCCGATGACCCCCTCGGCGCGGCGGAGTCCGCGACTGCCGAAGCGGAGCCGACTGCCGAAGCAGAGCCGGAGAACGACCTTGCGCAGGATTACCTGTTGCTGACGGATCCGATCGCGATCGACGATCCATTCGCCGTGGCGGGTGTGACCTGGACGTCTGGAGAAACGCTTCCGGCCGGTTCGAGCGTCGAAATGCGCACGCTGGATGGCACGCAGTGGTCGCCGTGGTTCGTTTTGGAAGCCGAGGAATCTGCAGGGACACGTCAGGGAACAGAGTTCAACATCTCCGGCTCGTCCACGGGAATCCAGGTCCGGATAACGGACGGCGACGGCGAACTTCCCTCTGACCTGCGAATCGATGTCGCTTACAGCGGCGACGGCGATGCCCGGGTTGCGGAGACGACCGACATTGCCGCTGTGGTCCCCGTTCCGGAGACGCTCACCGAGGAAGCGGCCAACGCGGATGCGGTCGCGTCCACACTCGTCTCACCACCGGAGGCGGATACGGAGGCGCAGCTCGAGGCCGCAGATGCCGCCGGTAGCGATGTCGCCGACAGCTCGACGCCCGAAACCGCCTCCGTGGAGACGATGGCCCTCATCGATCCCTCGAAGGCAGAGGCGTTAGCCAACGTGAAGCCGCGTTCGGCATGGGGTGCATCCGAGTCGATCATGACGTGGCCGGTCTCCTACACCGCCTTCGAGGGCGTCATCGTCCATCACACAGCCGGCTCCAACAACTACACGCAGGCGAATGTCCCCGCCGTGATCCAGGGAATCTACCGCTATCACGCGGTCAGCTTGGGATGGGGCGATATCGGCTACAACGTGCTGGTCGACAAATACGGTGGACGCTGGGAAGGCCGCACGGGCACCCTGGCATCTGCGGCGGACAAGATGGCCATTGGAGGCCATGCCGCTCCTCGCAACACGGGCACGATGGGGATCTCGGTCCTCGGGGACTACAGCCAGATCGATCCCTCCACTGGAAAGCAGCTCGTGCCTTCCAGCACCGTGCAGCGTGCTCTCTCCGATGTCTCCGCATGGAAGTTCGCGGTTTCCGGTGTAGATCCTCGCTCGACGAGTCCCCTGACGGTCCCGCTCCCTTCGGAGAAGACCATCAATTCCTCGCTGAAGCCCGGCTCACCACTGCCGCGCATCGCCGGCCATCGTGACGTATCCAACACGGCGTGCCCGGGCTCGATCTATTCGTTCATGACAAAGCTCCGCAATGATACGGCGGCCTCATACGATTCGTTGATCGCCAGTTCGAAGCCCGCTCCGACAGGCCCCTCGTTCTACCTCAACGATTACTGGACGACGAGCTCCAACATCTATTTCCAGTGGGGTACGGAATCCGATCAGGTCTCCGTCGGCGACTGGGATGGGAACGGCAAGGACACCGTTGCGCTGCGACGCGGCAATTCCTACGCCTTCGCGCCGCAGGCTGCGCCCACGAGCGACCCGGAGTTCTCGATCATCTACGGGCGCACGGGAGACAAGGTCTACGTGGGCGACTGGGACGGCGACGGCAAGGACACCCTCGCTGTCCGCCGCGGCAACGAGTTCCACATCAAGAATTCGATATCGGGTGGCCAGGCCGACAAGGTGATCACCTACGGCAAGGCTTCTGACGAGGTCCTGGTCGGAGACTGGAATGGCGACGGCAAGGACACCCTCGCCGTTCGTCGCGGCAATCGCTACCATTTCCGCTACTCCATGACTACGGGCCAGGCCGACAAGGTGGTCGATTACGGCAGGGCCAGTGACACCGTCTATGTCGGGCGCTTCAGCAACACGGCTACGGCAGATTCGTTGATGGTGCGTCGCGGTGCTGCCTACCACATCTCGTACTCGCTGCACGCTGGCGACGCCGATATCGTCCTCATCTATGGACGCACCGCGGATGAGACGCTGGTCGGTGACTGGAATGGCGATGGCGTCGATACACTCGGAGTTCGCCGCCCGAGGTAGGAGGTAGCTTGAGGCAGCGCCCCTGGTAGGAGTGGGGCAGCGTAGAACTCGTGAAAGTGGAGGGGGGCGGGGTTAACACAGGCCCCCCCCACCTCTTCGGGGAGACCAGCAACCGGTTTAGGCCCCTATCGCAATAGCGCGCTTT
>JAZDRN010000001.1:350741-389644 GCA_047501485.1 Actinomycetaceae bacterium L2_0104
GGAGGGGCACGGTGATCACCGTGCCCCTCCACTCGTCTGCGGAGACACCTTCAAGGTGTTTCCGCAGCTTCGCCTATGGCGCTATTGTCCGGTTACTGCCCCGTCTTGGCGTATTTGGCCTCGACGGCATCCTTCTGCGGACGCCACCAGTCTTCGTTGGCCTTGTACCACTCGACGGTATCGTGAAGCCCGGTTGCGAAGTCCTTGAAGGACGGTGCCCAGCCGGTCTCCTCGACAAGCTTGGAGTTGTCGATCGCGTAGCGCTGGTCGTGGCCGGGACGGTCGTTGACGTGGTCGAAATCGGTTGGTTCGCGGCCGAACTCGGTCAGGATCATCTGGGTGACTTCGAGGTTGTTCTTCTCGCCATCGGCCCCGATGAGGTACGTCTCGCCGATTCGGCCCTTGTTGATGATGTCCCACACCGCGGTGTTGTGATCCAGCACGTGGATCCAGTCCCGGACCTGCTCGCCGGTGCCGTAGACACGTGGCAGGACGCCGTCGATCAGGTTGGTGATGGTGCGGGGGATGAACTTCTCGATGTGCTGGTAGGGACCGTAATTGTTGGAGCAGTTCGAGATCGTGGCCTCGACTCCGAAGGAACGCACCCAGGCGCGTACGAGAAGATCGGAGGCTCCCTTTGACGAGGAGTAGGGGGAGGAGGGGACGTAGGGATCTCCAGGTTGGAAACGCCGTGGTTCCCCGATTTCCAGATCGCCGTACACCTCGTCGGTGGAGATGTGATGCAAGCGGGTGCCGTGACGGCGTACCGCCTCCAGGATCTGGAAGGTTCCTTCGATATTGGTACGGATGAAGGGGGAAGGGTCGTTCAACGAGTTGTCGTTGTGCGACTCGGCGGCGAAATTGACAACGAGGTCCGCATCCTTGACAAGCGGATCGATGGTGTCGCGGTCGGCGATATCACCTTCGACCAATTCCACGCGCTCCAAACCCGCGATGGAGGCAGGGTTGCCCGCGTAGGTCAGCTTGTCGAGAACGACGACGTCGGCATCCGGATAGGCCGCAACGGTCGAATGTACAAAGTTGGCGCCAATGAAGCCGGCGCCTCCGGTCACGAGGACACGCATAGAAGTCCTTTCTGGGACGCTCAAATACCTGGATTCTACCCGAGGCCCCGGCACAGTGGAGGCACCCGGGCACACAGGTAATCGGTCACACGAGGAAGACGACCTTGCGGGAGGCCGCCACGGGTGGGAGGCAGCGATCGAACCGTATGGCGTAGCTCCGCGGCGGTCGGGGCATAAAAGCCCTAGTATTGTGACAGCGGGGCGCAGTGCGTACCCCGGGATGCCTCGCCGCATCCCCCATGGCAGATATGTCAGCAACGGCAGATGGTTGGTTGAGGAGCCCGCGTGAAGGTTGAAGTGTCGGGAGATCCTGAGAGCTCGCGAGGTGACGAGGCAAACCACTCCGCCACGGCGGCGTCAAGTGGATCCGGCGCGGCGGCGGATGGAGGCGAGCTCGGCGAGCTATCCTCCGGCCCGACCCGCGCGGTCCCGCCCGCGCGGTCCCGCCCGGCGAGAGTGGCTCTCGCCGTCCAGTCCCGCAGACTCTTCCTGAGCGGCGCGGCCATCCTCACCATCTGTTTCTTTGCATGGCAGTGTGTGTGGGCTGTCCTCACACCGGCCTTCAGGGGTCCGGACGAAGTTCAGCATTTCAACTCGGTCCTGCGGGTGGCGACGACGGGACAGTGGCCGGACCCGGGCGAGGCGAAGATAGATCCCGACGTCTTACGCGCGGTTCATGAGGCCGGCTTCATGGCCGGCAGTGATGACTTCTTCGCTCTGGCTAACAAGACTCCGCTACGGGACGGCTTGGGTGAGGGTGACGGGTTTGCGACTGCATACGAGAAAGCGACGATCAAGCCCTACGGCGAAAGACTCATCATCGACTATGGCTCCCAGGGCGAGAGCGAGTACGTCGATCAGATGACGCAGCATCCGGCGCTGTACTACCAATTGAGTGCCGGGGCGCTCAAGGTGGTCGACGCCACCGACTGGTCATGGGACCGCCAGCTGCTGCTTCTACGGCTCTTCTCGGCTTTCCTGACGATCCCTCTTGTACCCTCGCTCATCTACACAGCTCGGCGTGTCGGGATATCCCGGCTGGGAAGCCTGGTTGTCGGGGGCACCGTCTTCCTCATTCCTCAGGTCGCTTTCGCCACGAGCGTGGTGACGAACGACGCGCTTGCGATCGGAGCGGGTGCTTTGACGATCGCCTCCTGTGCCGCGGCGATGTGGGGAAGGGGAACGTACAAGAACGTCCTGTGCTGCGCCGTGTTCCTCGGCCTTGGGCTTTGGTCGAAGGGAACCTTCATTCCGATGGGACTGGTGGTGGGCCTCTCCTTCTTGCTCAACTCGAATATCCCCACTTGGCGTCAACGGTGGGCGCGGGGGATCAGCGCGGGTGCCTTGGGCGTGGCGATCGGCGGGTTCTGGTGGATCCGGAATCTGGTCGTGTACGGGAGCCTGCAACCCGCGGGGATGGAACGGGAAGTGGTCGCCCAGGGCAGCGATGCCTCTCGCTATATCCGCCAGGTCTTCAGGCTGTTTGTGGATTCGTCTTGGGGCCAGTTCGGCTGGCTCGAGTGGTGGCTCAACCCTGTGGTGATCGGAGTTCTCGCTACGTGCCTGGCCCTTGCCCTGATCGTCGGCGTGGCTCGGGGCCCAGATCGAGCCAAGCGCCTCAACCTGATCGTCTTCTACCTCTCGGTGGGGGCGATGTTGATGGTGCAGGCCTGGAGCGCCTTCCAGGAGGCCGGTTATGTCTCCGGGATCCAGGGCCGGTATCTGTTCCCCGGCCTGGTCGGTGTGCTGGCGGTGGCCGGCGCGGCGTGGCTGCCCGAGTTCGAGCGGGTCGCGGCCAGAGGACCCGGCCTGTTGCTGGGCCTGCCCGGATTGGTGGCGGGGGCGGTCTCCCTCTACGCCTTCCTCGCCTGGGCACAGGCCTGCTACTACAACCCGGAAGATTTCGCTTCCATCGACTGGCAGCGTTGGTCCGACGCTGCCGGATGGAGCACGAGCACGCTCCAGGCAGTGTCCATTGTCGGATGTTGTGCACTGGTGATCTCATTGTGCGTTCCCTGGCTGACCTATGTGCTCTCGAAGCGCAGCCCTGACAGTAAAGCCGTCAGGGAGGTCATGGAGCCTGCGAATTCGCCGGTGCGGTAGATGAGGGCGGTAGATGAGACTGCCCACGTTCGTCCAGTCGGCGCCGAATGCGCCAGTAGAATACCAACGGTTCACACTGCCGAGACGGCGATAGCGCAAGTGGAGAGTTCATGAGAGTTTTTGTCCAGATCCCGTGTCTTAACGAGG
This sequence comes from Actinomycetaceae bacterium L2_0104, assembly GCA_047501485.1. Taxonomy (GTDB): domain Bacteria; phylum Actinomycetota; class Actinomycetes; order Actinomycetales; family Actinomycetaceae; genus Ancrocorticia. Next base: position 354,077 of record JAZDRN010000001.1, read on the forward strand.
AGGAGACTCTTCCCCTCGTTCTAGACTCGATTCCCCGCCAGATTCCGGGCGTGGACGAGATCGAGATTCTCGTGGTCGACGACGGCTCGACCGACCGCACTATCGAGGTGGCAAAAGCGCACGGCGTCCGTCATTTCGTGCGTCACCGCGGCAACCAGGGCTTGGCCCGCTCCTTTCGCGACGGAGTGCACTACGCACTGAGCCATGGCGCGGATATCGTCGTCAACACGGACGGCGACAACCAATACCCCCAGCAGGAGATCGCCAACCTCGTCCAGCCGATCATCGCCGAACAGGCGGACATCGTGATCGCGGACCGGCAGACCTCGAAGATCGCGCATTTCTCCCCTTTCAAGAAGATGATGCAGAACGTCGGGTCCAAGGTGGTCAACATCGCCGCGGGCACCCGCCTGCCTGACGCCGCCTCGGGATTCCGCGCCTACTCGCGTGAGTCGCTCATTCGGCTGAACGTGGTCACGCAGTTCTCCTACTGCATGGAGACCATCATCCAAGCGGGCAATAAGCGGCTGCGGATCGCCTCGCATCCCATCACCACCAACCCCAAGACGCGCGAGTCGCGCCTCTTCAAGAACATCTTCCAGCACATGTTCAAGTCGGGCATGGCGATCGTCCGTTCCTTCCTCATGTTCAAGCCGCACGTGCCACTCGGCTGGCTGGCCGTGATCACCGGCATCGCGGGAGCCATACCCTTCGTGCGGTTCCTGATCTTCTACCTCATGGGTGAGAGCGCGGGGCATGTCCAGTCCCTGATCTTCGGCTCCGCCATGCTGGTCGCGAGCCTGTTGAGCGTCGCAATCCTCGTCGTTGCGGACCTCCTGCGCACCAACCGCGTTCTCATGGAGGAATCCTTGGAGCGGGTCAAGGAGATCCAATACGGCTTCGTCCCGGCCAGTCCGCGGGAGGCGGGCGCGCTGACGGCGGACACCCTGACCGGCGGGGGCGGCTTCCCGGAGCTCGACCGGCCCACGGACGAAGAAGACGAGCCCCATAAGGAAAGCTTCTAGCCGGCCTGCCGGTGATTGGCGCAGTATTCATGCGAATTCTTGGTTTCGGTACCTACGACGTTTCGACCCATCCGCGGGTGGGCGTCCTTCTCGCGGGCCTGGCAGAACACGGACATCAGGTCGTCGAACTCAACCGGCCCCTCGGGATCGGGACGGCAGGTAGAGTTCAGGCTCTGAAGAGCCCGGCCGCGGCGCTACGTTTCGCCCTTCGGCTGCTCTCCTGCTGGGCGTCGCTGATCTGGGGCGCGCGCCGTTTCAGGGGGCGCAATGCTCCGGGTGCCATCCTTGTGGGCTACCTCGGCCACTTCGATGTGATCCTTGCGCGGCTTCTCTTTCCCCGCCGCACGATCATGCTGGACCATCTCATCTTCGCTGCAGATACCGCAGCGGACAGGAGGCTGGATGGCGGAATCAAGACGAGGCTCCTCCGCGCCCTGGATCGCCTCGCATTGCGCAGCGCCGATGTGATCATCCTGGACACGCCCGAGCACGAGACGCTGGTGCCCGAGGAATTGCGCGATCGCGTCGTCGTCGTTCCGGTGGGAGCTCCGGGTAGCTGGTTCGCCGCCCGCAGGGAGCGTTCGCTGACCGCTACGGCACCGCACCCGCCGAGCGTCGTCTTCTTCGGGTTGTTCACTCCGCTGCAGGGCACGCCGACGATAGCGCGCGCACTGCGGATTCTTGATGACGAGGGCGTTGCCTGCGAGGTCACCCTCATCGGATCGGGGCAGGACGAGGCCGAATGTCGCGAGATCCTCGCTTCGCTCTCGGGCATCGTCCGGGTGACCTGGCGGGACTGGGTTCCGGGAAGCGAACTGCCGTCTGTGGTGGCCTCCCACGATATCTGCCTGGGAATCTTCGGCGTTTCCCCCAAGGCACAGCGGGTGGTGCCGAATAAGGCCTATCAGGGGATGGCAGCCGGTTGTGCGCTCATCACCTCGGACACTCCGTCGCAGCGCGCCATGCTGCCGGGAGCGCATCTCGTTCCCGCCGGCGATGAGCGTGCCCTGGCCGCGGAGCTGCGATTGCTCCTCACCGATGGAAGGGCTTTGGACCGGGCTCGTCGCGCGGCGGCCACGCGGGCGGACGAGGCCTTCGGCCCGGACGCGGTCACCGCTGCCCTCGAAGGAGTACTGGCATGAGGCGCGTCGTCTCATTCCTGCAGTCGCCGGCCTTCCGCAGCATCTTCCTGATCGTGGCGCTCGCCGCGGCCATCTTCGCCGTGGTCAAGAATTGGGCGGAGGTGTCCAGCTCGTTGCGGGCACTGCCCGCCTGGCTCATCGCCGTCGAGGTCCTGCTGGCGTTCGTCTACGTCTACCTGACGATGGCGTCCTGGCGGGTTGTCTTGAACGATGTCGGAGCCCTGGTCGATTCGAAGGTGGCCAGTCGGATATTCTTCTCGTCGCAGGTGGCGAAGTACCTGCCGGGTGGCGTGTGGAACTTCGTAGCGGCTGCCGAGGTGGGCAAGGACTATTCGATTTCCAGGCGCCGGTCCGTCTGCGCGCTGCTGGTGTCCATCATCATCTCCATCGTCACCGGCCTGATCCTCGCCATCCTCGCTGTGCTGCTGGGGCCCACGGAGCTGATGGCCGGATACCGGTGGATCGTTATCGCCATACCGGTGGGTATCGTGGCCCTGTGCCCGCCGGTTCTGAACCGTCTGGTCAACCTGGCGCTGCGACTGTTGCGCCGGGATCCTCTGGACGACGCGATGTCCTGGTCCGGTACCGCCCTCTCAGCACTGTGGGCGCTGGGAGCCTGGATCGCCGTGGGAGTGCAGCTGTGGCTGATGCTCATCCATCTCGGGATGCCGGCTCAGCTCTCGACGTTCCTTCTGGCCACAGGCGGATACGCGCTCGGCTGGACCGCCGGGTTCCTCGTCTTCTTCGTTCCAGCGGGTGCGGGAGTGCGCGAGGTAGCGCTGGGTGCAGTTCTCACGACGATAGCGAGCCAGGGCGTTGTGGTCGTTGTCGTGCTCCTTGCCCGGATCTTCACCACGCTGGCGGATATCGGCTGGGGGATCGGCGCGTCGGTGCGGATGCGTGCGGCCAACAAGAAGTGAACAGATCACGTTGCAGCCGGGGCCTCTCCGTGGAGTCCGCTTTTGGAATTCTCGTCTTCTAGATCATTGCCCTCCGCATGATCGATTCCGGGTGCGGTGCACCATGCCCGCCGGCCGTGGCGCCCCTGCGCCAGCACAACTTTCCCAGAATCGATGAAAACGGGCGTTTTCAGCGCCTACCCGGCCATATAGGGAAAATTATGCACACAGCGGGCTTCGAATAGATCGGAATGTGGGGCACCCTCGGCCGCGCACCAGCTGGTCGAACTGGCTGTGCGCCCGAACTAGCCGTACGCCCCGACCCGCTGCACGCCTCGACCCGCTCGCCGCCCATGCGTTCCTTGATGGGCTCACCAGCGTTCTGTATGCCGTGCACGGCACACAGAACGCTCACAGTCCCATTAAGGGCAGGTCATCAGCTAGACGCTGGGCTGCCACTGGTCGCTGGGCTGCTCGGCCTGGTCCGAGCCCGCAGCGCTGAAGCCCTGCTCAACGAGCAAGTCCTGAGCCTCCTGCAGACGGGAGGCGAGGACGGGGACGAGCGAGACGACGTACTCCACCGAGACGTGCATGGTGTCGACGTAGACATAGACATTGCCGATGATCGATGGGCAGAGGTCGTCGAAACAGAATTGGTCCGTCAGATCCACTCCGGCGAACCCGTCGATGGATTCCAGCTGCGACGCCGGGTTCTCCTCCGGTTGATGATCGGGACGGAACACGGTGCACCCGCCCAGCAGGCTGGTGGTGGGATTGTCCAGTGAGCATTCGAGCATGCTCTCGGGGAACCTAATGGTGTCCCGGATGCCGATAACGGGTATGCCACGCCCGGTGATCTCCGCAACGAGTTCCTCGACGCCGGTGACCAGGGCTTCATCGGGAGTGCCCGGAGTGGTGAGCGTGGAAGAGAGAAGCACGAAATCTGGGTGGAAGCTGTCGATGTAGTCCAATGCGGCCTGGTTTCGGCTGCGGCAAGGCCCGGAGGCGGACTCGTCGATCGCCCATGGGCAGGCGGACTGGTGGGAATGCTGGACATACCAGTTGTTGTCCTCGGCGATCTCCCGAATGGCCGGCATGAACTGGCTCAGCTTGGAGTTGCCGATGCTCAGAACCCGCATCGAAGCCGTTTCAGAATCGCCCACCTGGCTGCAGTAGCCGAGCTTGGGGTAGTTGAATTCGGCTTCTGGGAATCCTGGTTCGCATTGGTCGGGCAGTGAGGCTGCCCAGTGGCTGGTGGGGTCCGGAACCGGTTGCTCGGTGAACGGCGTGGAGACCGATTGACGCAGCGCGAGTGCGCCGGGATGCTCGGTCGGATCGAGTTGGACGCCGCCGGAATCCTCCTCGGAATCCGCGCGATCGTTGACCGTCGAATCCCATAGCAGGACTCCGCCCAGCCCCACGGCAAAACAGGATAGGGCGACGATGAGTTTGCGGATGGTGGAGGAGTTGGCCCACGGCCACGTTCGCAGTGGATTGTCCACGAGCTTGGTAACGGCCCACGAGAGGAAGACGGTCACCGCCATGAGCGCTAAACCGTCCGTGAGCGTGAGGCGCTCCTGATCGATGATGTTGAGGTAGATGACGAAAACCGGCCAATGTATGAGGTACACGGCATAGGAGATATCGCCCAGAGCAACGAGCGGCTTGCGCGAGAGTAGCCTGCTGACGCCGAATCTGCTCTCACCCGAGGGGAAAAGGAGAATCGTGGAGACTGCCAGCATCGGAATCGCGGCCATCGGGCCGGGGTAGCTTCCGATGGAGACCAGACAGAACGTCACCAGCACTCCCAGGCCTAACCAGGAGGCGATGCGCGCTGGCAGATCACGGAGCCGAAGCCATGGTGCTGCCACGGCCAGCGTGGAACCCAGCGCGAACTCCCAGAGACGCGCCCGGGTGTAGAAATAGACCGATCCGTCGCTCGGGGCGTCCGCCAGGAGCCATGTCAGGGAGGCAACTGTGATCGCCGCGAAGGTGAGGAAGGCGATGAGCCGTATCGACCTCTTCGTGAGCTTTGCGACCAGCACACACAACGCCATGATGACGGGCCATAGCAGGAAGACCTGGCCCTGCATGGACATCGACCACAGATGCTGCAAAGGACTCGAAAGCGCGCTGTTCTCAGCGTAGTAATCCGCCGAGACCTCGATGAGGCGCCAGTTCTGCGTGTAGGTCAACGAGGCCTTCGCCTGGTCGAATATCTCCTCCCAGCGTGTTTCCGGCAGGAATCGAAGCGAGGCCCACAGTGTTGCGAACACCACCACGATGAGCGGGGGAAGCAGCCTCTTGAAGGTGTTGGCCCAGCGTTCGATGAAGAAGGGCGTGCGTCCGGCTTCGGCACGGCGTATGAACGACGCCGTCATCAGGAAAGCCGAGATCATGATGAACGAGTCCACGCCGATGGGAGAACCTATGTGCCAGGCGTGGAACAGGAGAACTTGGGCCATGCACAGGGCGCGCAGTCCCTGGATGTCGAGGCGTTGCGGTGAGCGTTCGACCGTCGAAGGCCCGTTGCCGGTGTTGTCCTGTGTCTCCCGCCGGTGTTTGGCTCCCTCGCCATATCGCGTGCTCTGAGGAGGTGTGGCAGACATCGATGTTGAGTGTATCCGCTGCCGCGTGCGGAATCGAATCTCCACGTGATGACGAACACCGAGCATGGGCAGCGCTGCGGGCTAGAATGCACACAGGTTATATAGACGATTGCGGCAGGGGCCGCAGAACAGGCGGAACACATGCGCTGGTTGATTGCCGGAGCCAAGGGAATGCTGGGCCAGGATCTCGTGGAGCGGGTCCTGCGCGACGGACACGATGTCATCGCCGTCGATCGCGACGAAATCGACATCACGGACCCGGCCAGCGTGGCTCAGGTCGTCAGGGATATCGACGTCCTCGTCAACGTGGCTGCCTTCACCGCGGTGGATAAGGCCGAGGAGGAGGAGGCGGCGGCGTTCACCGTGAACGCCACGGGGCCGGAGATCCTGGCGCGTCGCTGCGCCGAGATCGGTGCGCGCATCGTCCATATCTCCACCGATTATGTCTTCGGAGGAGAGGCGACATCGCCCTACCAGGAAGACGAACTCATGGAGCCCAAGGGGGCATACGGGCGCACGAAGGCTGCGGGCGAGTGGGCCGTACGCGTCAACACCGATGACCACATCATCATACGCACCGCTTGGTTGTACGGCGCACACGGCAACAGTTTCCCGGCCACGATGAAGCGCCTCGCCGAGACCCGCGACACGCTCTCCGTGGTGACCGATGAGGTCGGTCAGCCCACCTGGACCGTTGATCTCGCCGACCTCATCGTGCGCCTCATCGACGCCGCGGCCCCCTCCGGTATCTACCATGGCACCTCATCCGGCTTCACGAACTGGAACGGATTCGCCAAGGCGATCATGGCCTCGATCGGCAAGGACCCCGAGATCGTGAAGGAGACAACGGCGGCTGCCTTCAACCGTCCGGCTCCCCGTCCGCACTACTCGGTGCTGGGCCATCGTGCGCTGGAACGCATCGGCGTCGAGCCCATCGGCGACTGGGGTGAGCGCTGGAACGCTGCGGCGGCCGTCGTTCTCGCGGATGGTCAGTAGTGGTTCGTCTCGGTGCTCTGCCGGTGCCGTGGCACAGCCTTGAGGCAAGACGTTCGGCCTAAAAAGGGGCAGCGGAGCGCGGGAACCGGGCCTTCTTTGTGGTGAAGGTCAACGGTGAACTCGTGGCGATGTGCAGCCGAGTGTATAACAATGGAGCAAGTGTCTGCCCTGTCAATGCGGGCGCACTGGACGAACGAGGTAGCGGTGAGTAAAACCAACGTACGGGTGACGCAGCCTTTCTGGAAGCAGTGGAACCTCATCAAGGCCTTTGGCGAACGTGATCTCAAATCGAAGTTCAACGGCACCGCCTTGGGATGGATCTGGTCCCTGGTGGTTCCCCTCGCTTCCCTGGGCATCTACACGGTTATCTTCGGAGGGCTGTTCAAGATGCCATCGCCGGAGATGGCGTCGCGTCACGAAGGCATCGGTATCTTCGCGATCTGGCTCTTCGCGGGGCTGACGATCTGGGGCTTCTTCCAGAACTCGATCAACGCCGGCATCAACGGCCTGCTGAGCTCCGGTGGACTGCTGCAGAAGGTCTATTTCCCGGCCTACGCGCCCGTGCTGGGAGCGGGTATGGCCGTGGCCGTGCAGTCGCTCATCGAGATGAGCATCCTTCTCGTGGCGCTCGCGGTGCTCACGAACGTGGGCTGGACCTGGTTGCTCGTGCCGTTCTTCCTCGTGCTGCTCGTCGTTTTCACCGGGGCCATCGCGAACATGATCGCGATCTGGAACATCTACGTACGCGACCTCGCGCATCTGGTGGGCGTTTTCCTGCAGCTGATGTTCTACGCGACGCCGATCATCTACAACCCGGACATCATCCCGGATCAGGTCTTCGGGCTTCCGGCACGCGAGATCATCACGTCTTTGCCGGTCGCCGAATTCATCGGGCTCTTCCGTAGTCTGGTTTATGAGCTCAACCCGGGATCGCTCGCGACCTGGGGCGCCTGCATCCTGTGGGCCGGACTGGCCTTGTTGGGAAGCGTGTGGGTCTATCGCCGCTGGGGTTCCGATCTAGGGGAGAGGATCTAGGACATGTCCTCCGAAGAAGTGAAGACGCGCGGCGACGACGGCGATTACGCCATCGAGGTCAGCCACGTCACCAAGACTTTCACAATGCATGCCGACAGGCGTGACACCTTCAAGGAGCGCTTCGTGCGGGGCCGTTCCAAGCGCAAGCAGGAGTTCCGGGCGCTGGATGACGTCTCCTTCAAGATCAAGAGAGGGACCACCTTCGGCCTCATCGGCCACAACGGCTCCGGCAAGTCCACCATGCTCAAGATGCTGGCAGGTGTCTATCGCCCCACTGACGGCGACGTCATGGTTGCGGACAAGGTGGACGCCCTGCTCGAACTCGGAGCAGGCTTCCACGGTGAGCTTTCGGGCCGTGAGAACATCTATCTCAACGGCGCGATCCTCGGCCGCAGCCGCAAGGAGATCGAGAAGTCGATCGATTGGATCATCGAGTTCGCGGATATCGGCGACTTCATCGACGAGCCGGTCAAGGTGTACTCCTCGGGAATGACGGTTCGCCTTGGCTTCGCCGTAGCCGTCGCGATTCGCCCCACCATCCTTATCGTGGATGAGATCATCGCCGTGGGCGATGAGGAATTCCAGCGCAAGTGTTTCGAGTATATGCGGGAGCTGCGCCAGGCGGGCACCACGATCGCGTTGGTCACTCACTCCCTCTCGCTCGCGCAGGAGATGTGTGACGAGATCGTGTGGTTGGAGCGCGGAAGGATCAAGCAGATCGGTCCCGCCGAGCGGGTCGTCTCCGCCTACCTGCGTTCCGTCAACGAGAAGGAGGCCGCCAAGCGGGCGGCAGAGCAGAACGCCGAGGACATGGAGTTCCCGGAGGACGACAAATACAAGCTCAACCAGGGCAATGGAGCCTGCCGTATGACCAGCGTGGAGTTGCTCGACCCGCAAGGGGAAGTCGTTCCCTTCCTCACCTCGGACCAGCGCGCCACCATCCGGGTGCACGTCACGGCCAAGAAGGATCTGTACGACGTCGAACTCGGCCTCGCTTTCGTCACCGACGACGGCGTCACGATCGCCGGTCCGAATTCCAAGGCGGCGGGAGTTCTCTACACCTTGCCGCGCGGGGATTCCTTCGTCGATTACACGATGCCGGAGGTGGTGCTGCAGCCGGGACGCTACTGGCTGACCACCTGCTTCGTACGTGACGGAGAGATGTTCGATTTTTCGGATCGGCAAACCGAGCTCATCGTGCACGCCGACTCCATCTCCACCCAGCCGGGGCTCGTCACCTTCCCGGTAGGCCAGTGGAGTAAGCGAAGCGGTGAACCAGTCAAGAGGGGGAGTCAGCAGTGAACGAGACAGAGATGACCGAGGAGATCCGGCAGTTGCGCTCCGCGCTGCGCCAAGCGCAGAAGGACATGGCGGTCCTGGGCAAGCGCAACGAGGAGCTCGAGAAGGAGAATCGTCGGATCAACCGCACCGTCAACGGCGCCTGGGAACAGCTCGAGACCCTGCGGCACTCCACCTCGTGGCGCGTCACCGCGCCCATCCGCCTGATCAAGGGAACGATCAGAGGAGTCATCCGTTGAAAAAGGCTGGACCCTTCGTCCACGAGGTCTCCAAGGGGAGAGTTCGTATCGAACGCGGATCGCGAGCCTGCCTGAGAAATCGCGATCGGATAGCGATCGTTGCACAATTCTCCATGGGACCGATCCAACCTCGCTCTCTGTCCGAATACCTGAAGGCGTTGACGAAAGCTGGATACGTCGCCGTCGTCGTCTCCACATGTGAGAACCCGGAACCGCTGGAGTTTCCCCACGGACTTCCGGATGACGTCCTCATCGTGCGCCGTCCCAACCTCGGTTACGATTTCGGCTCGTGGGCCACGGCGCTCGGATGCTTCCCGGAGATCAGGGATGCGGATGTCGTTCTCCTGACCAACGACTCGCTACTCGGCCCGTTCTCCTCCATAGACCACCTTCTGGAATGGGCGGCCGCTCCCGGACCCGATATTCGCGGACTCACCGCCTCATTCCAGTTCGCCTATCACATGCAGAGCTACTTCCTCGCCTTCCGCGGCGGAATCCTGGCCAATCAATCCTGGATCAGGTTCTTCAACTCCGTGCGGGTGGAGGACGACAAGGACTCCGTGGTCCTGGCCTACGAGATCGGGATCGCGCGGCAGTGCTTCTCCGAGGCCTACTCCACGCAGGTCTGGGTGACGGGGCCGGAGCTCGGCGTGCCGTTCGGAAATCCCACCGTGGACGGCTGGAAGAATCTCATGGAGTCCGACGTCCCGTTCCTCAAGCGCACCATCATGACCCACTCCTCGACGATCGCGGAATCGACCGAGGCTGCCCGATATATCCAGCATCGGTTCCATGCCGATGTATCCGAGTGGTAAGGACAAACATGCGACAGTTTTCGAAGACAGGCCTGTCACGACGTGTTCAGTACTACGCTGCCCGCGGGCGCAACGCGGCCGTCAATCTGCTGATGTCCGGGGATGTCCGCGGCTTTCGGAGCCAGCACCCGGCGGACTTCTCCGAATACGTCGTCCGTCAGGGTGGTCGGCAGGATTCGGGCTTCCCGGACAAGTGGCGTGTCGACGACCAGTTCACCATCGAATCCCCCGCCCGCGTGGGCGTGGTGATCCACTGCTTCTACGCGGATCTGCTGCCAGAACTTCTGGAGCATCTGAAGAACCTGCCCGTCGATTTCGACCTCTTCATCACGAATGCTTCCGGCGAGCAGCTGCAGGTTCCGCGAGATCTCACCCCGCATCTGGGCCACGTCGTGATGGTCGATGTCGACAATCACGGACGCGATATCTTCCCCACCGTGCAGCTCGTGAACTCCGGCGCGCTCGATCCCTACGATCTGCTTCTCAAGCTGCACACCAAGCGCAGCCCATGGCGCGAGACCCACGAGGATCTCGCTGGGGACGGCGCGTCCTGGAAGGACCAGTTCCTGGGCGATCTGGTCGGCTCCCGCGAACGGGTGGAGGAGATCCTCAGTGCGTTCGCGAACGACACCTCTCTGGGTCTCATGACGGCCAACGACTCGATCGTCGGAAAGGAGTTCTGGGGCGGGGACCAACGCATCGTCGAGCAGCTGATGCGACGCATCGAGATGGCGATCGATCCGGACACGCTGCGTTTCGCCTCCGGGTCCATGTATTGGGTGCGCGGCTTCGTGCTGCAGGGCCTGCGTGCTTTCAATCTGCAGGCCGCCGACTTCGATAAGGAAGACGGACAGGTCGACGGCACTACGGCCCACGCCCTGGAGAGGATCATCGGCATAGTCACCGAGGAAGCGGGCCAACATCTGGCCGAGGTGCACGAGCTGGACGGCTCCGCGCAGGATCCCTCTTTCCAGAGTGGAGCGTACCGGCGTTTCGAACGCGACGCCGAGCGTCATCCACGAGCCCAGGTTGTGCCGTTCTATCTGCCGCAGTTCCACGATTCGCCACAAAACAACCGTTGGTGGGGCAAGGGTTTCACCGAATGGTCGAACGTAGCCGCCGCTGTCCCGGCCTTCCGCGGGCACTACCAGCCTCGTCTGCCAACCGAGCTGGGTTTCTACGATCTGGCGCGCGATGAGGTGCGCCAGGCACAGGCCGACTTGGCCAAGGAACACGGCATCTCCAGCTTCATGTACTACTACTATTGGTTCTCCGGCGAGCGCGTCCTCAACCTGCCGATAGAGAAGATGCGTGCCTCGGACATCGATATGCCGTACTGCGTCATGTGGGCCAACGAGAACTGGACCCGGCGCTGGGACGGACGTTCCCAGGACATCCTCGTGGGACAGGACTACTCGAAGGTGCCTGCGGCCGACTTCATCGACGACATCATGGAGTTCCTGCAGGATCCGCGGTACACCCGTGTGGATGGAAAGGCGCTCGTGGCGGTGTATCGCCCGGGTCAGATGGAAGATTTCCCCCGGGTGGTGCAGCTGTGGCGTGAGCGTGCCCGTGCCGCCGGCGTGGGAGAGCTCTACATCCTCGCCGTATCCGTGGCCGAGGAGTTCGACGGGCTCGGCAACAAGTCACAGGACACGGGAATCGACGGTACGCTGCAGTTCCCGCCGCACAACCTTCCCTGGGTTGCGGGGCCGGCCACCGACGCCGGGTTGGATTCGCGCTGGCGCGGCAATTTCATGAGCTATCAAGAATCCGCCAAGGCCTCGCTCACCCTGTCGGGCGAGCTCGCGGACAATGAGTATCCGGGTGCCATGGTGACCTTCGACAACACGGCTCGCCGCCAGTGGAAGGCCGATACCTGGTACGGTTCGAATCCCTACACCTTCCACCGTTGGGTGCTGGGACTGATCAACTCCGTGATGCCGCGCGAGCCCAAGGACCGCCTCGTCTTCATCAACGCCTGGAACGAGTGGGCCGAGGGAGCCGTGCTCGAGCCCACCACGCGCTTCGGCCGCACATATCTGCTTGCTATCCGCGACGCTGTGTGGAGCTAGCCGTTGCGGCTCTGGCCGCCTAGTCTCCTCGGGGCGCCCGTGCACAAAACCGGGAAAACCGGCCTTTTCGAGCTCTTGAGGCGTTATCTTCCCAAATAGGGAAAGATATGCGCGGCAGTGCTGAGGCGGCGCCCCGAAGCCTCGGGACGCCGCCTCAGCGAGGCTCGAAACGCCCCCGCCGTCCGCGCAGCCCGTCGTGAATCGCGTGGACGAGCATGCGGCGGCGCTCGGGCAGCCTGTCGATGTACAGCGAGTTGAAGAGCAGGTACTTGACTGCCCAGTACGTGTAGCGCACGCGCCAGCGCCACGGCAGCACGTCGCGCCGGATCAGCAGGATCGTGTTGCGCAGAATGTAATAGTTGCGCACGGGCGAGTGCACGTGAACCGGCTGATCGCGCCCGGGGAGCTGGACTGTCTCGTCGCCCAGAGAGTGCCGGAGCCCCACCCGCGGTGCGCAGTACAACGAGTAGCCGGCTCGGCGGGCCCGTACCCCCCATTCCAGGTCTACGTGGTCGATGAAGAGGGATTCGTCCATTCCCCCGACCGTGTCCAGAGCCGCCACCGAGACGAGGCAACCCGAGGCGATGAGGAAAGGGACCGCCAACAGATCCGTGTCCAGCTCGGCCGCGGTGGCCCGTTTCGGGCTCCAGCCACGATCCTGGTAGACGAGCTGATCGCCTCCGGGTTTGTCCTCGCTCGGGAGCGGGCCGACGGCGGCGATCAGCTCATCCCGCCCGAAGGGGACGAGCAGCTGCGCAACCATGTCGTCAGGGGGAAGGGAGTCGTCGTCGGAGAGCAGCACATGCGTGGCTCCGAGTTCGCGAGCGCGCTCCACCCCCCAGTTCTGGGCGGCCGCTATGCCGATGTTCTGCGGTATTGCGATGAGCTCGGCGCCGCAAGCGTGGCATGCCTCCCGTAGGGATGCCACGCTTGCGGGATCGGAACCGTTGTCGAGGACGAGGACTCCGGCGCACTGGCGCATGAGGGAATCGAGCAACGCCCGGCAGTCGCCATCCGGCTGATAGGTGATGACGACGGCGACGACGCGGTGGGCGCCAGCGGTGGCTGACATCGTCACTCGTGCAGACCGGCGATGAATTCCTGGCATGCCTCCCATGTGGGCAGCAGGCCCTGCTCGCGGGCCGCGCTCAACCCGGGGGCGTCGGTGTCCTTGGGGGAGAGCAGCAGTTCGAGGGGGTTGCCGTCGCGACCGACGGTGGGATAGTTGATGGCGACCTCCTCGCACAGCGGGTTCACACCGTGCTCGCGGCCCGGGGCATACTCGGATGAGCACATGTAGACCACGGTCGAGAAGTCCTCCAACGCGACGAAGACGTGGCCGAGGCCCTCGGACAGGTAGATGGCGCGGCGGTCGACGTCGTCCAACAGCACCGAGTCCCACTGACCGAATGTGGGGGAGCCGACCCGGATGTCGACGGCGAAGTCCAGCACGGCGCCGCGGGGGCACATGACGTACTTGGCCTGCGAGGGCGGGACGTCGGCGAAGTGGATGCCGCGAACGGTACCCGCCCGAGACACCGAGGTATTGGCCTGGCGCACGTCGAGCCGGTGGCCGATGATCTTCTCGAACTCGGTGGACTTGTAGGCCTCGAGGAAGAGGCCGCGATCGTCCGGGAACGGTTTCGGGGTGATCTCCCAGGCTCCTGAGATTTCGAGTTCGCGAATTTCCATGAGGGTCTCCTTCGTTGCGCGGGACGCTTACTGTGACGGATTATCGGTGCTGGAGTGGATGGGGAGCGACGACGGTCGACGCTCGCTTTCCGGTTGTATCGACTCTATGCGAACAGGGCGACGGGAGGGCGCCTCACATGCGGTGATCTATGGCTCCACGGCGGCGACGGAGGTATCGGGGAGGCGGTGCTTCCCCTCGGGCTGCGGGGACCCCGCTTCCCCTACCACTGCCGACCCGGCTTCCGGCGGCGCGGCCGACCCGGCTTCCTCTACCTCTGCCGATTCCGCTTCCGGCGGCGCGGCCGACGGGGATGAGTTGGGCAGGAGCCCCGATGCCTCCCGATCTCCCGTCCAGCGGGCGAGCAACACGAGCGCGGCAGCGAATGTGAGGGAGCCGACGATCCAGATCGTCATGGGGCTCGGTACCGGTGAGCCCCACCACCAGCTCCCGCCGTCGTTCAGGTTGAGGGCCGGTGAGTTGGCTCCGAAGATGTAGCGCCGCAGATTGAAGAAGAGCGCCGCGGAGTTCGCGATCGCCAACGCGACCGCACCCACCGTGAGCTGCAGCCGGGTCACTGGCAGCGGGCCCGGTGTGACACGAAGGAGCACGAAGGCGGTGAAGATGATGATCAACGGCAGGATGTAGCGCGGCTGGACGTCGGTGCCGATCGGCAGGCGACCGACCTGGTGCATGTACAGCGGCATCAGGACCAATACGGCGAATCCGCCCGCGACTACCAGCAGCTTCCGTCCGGAGGTCGACTTGAGCCCAGCGAATATGACCGCGCCGAATACGACGATCGCGCTCATCCAGGTCACGGCCGGCATGGGGGTGTCGAGCCAGCCGAGACCCCACACGCTGATGGGGGAGTTGGTTCCGAAGACGCCCGCCCACAGAGCGGGTACTTCGAAGAGATTGTTGAGCAGCAGACTGATGCCGCCGGGCCTGTCGGTCTGCGTTCCGGCGATGGCGTCGGACTGGCCCGAGGAAAGGAAGATGAATGCGCTGAAGACGATGAGGACCAGTGGAAGGATCGAGGAAAGCCAGAACTGACGTTCCTTCTTCGCGTGGAGTATCCCGACGGCGACGATCGCCAGGATGCAGTAGATGGCCGAGTCGGAACGCGCTCCCGCGCCCATGAGCGTTGAGAGCGCCGCAAGCGCTCCCAGCCCCGCCTTTCTGGCTCCGGTCGTCTCGTAGTAGCCGATGAGCGCGAAGCAGAGGGTGGCCGCGGAGAGAATCGCCCATGCGCTGGGATTGATGGAGCCGATGAGGAACACCCCCAGCGGGATGAGCGTGGCGGCAAGGGTCAGAACCGCCGTCTGCCGCCGCCCTCGCGGCAGGAGCGCGTACAACGCCGAGGTTATGAGGACGAACAGCAGGGCGTTGACGGTGCGTATGAGGAGCACAGAGTTGCCCATGTCGGCACTGGCGAAGGGAGCCATCGCGGCGTAGTAGACGGGTGGATAGCTGCCCGCATTCTCGCCGAAGTTCCCGCGCGCGGTTTCCACGAGGGTGGAACCGCCGGACCCCATGGATTCAAGGATGCATCCCGCGTCCTGGTTGGGATCGCGGGCATAGCAGCGCGACTCGACCAGCGAACGGGGAACGAGTTTCATGTCGGAATCGGACGCGCTTTCGCACAGGCCGGGCCGGTCCCCGAGGGCGCACCAGATACTGGTCTGGTGGTAGTCGTCGTCGGGGCTGGAGCTGACCGGTGAGGATACGGCCCACGAGACCAGAGCGATGAGAAGGAGGGCGGGAACGGTCAGAAGCAGACGGTAGCGCTTCCAGAACGATCGCGGGGATGCAGGGCTTGACACGATCGATATCTTAGCAGGGAGCACGGGCCTGACCGGGACCTTGGCGAATGTTGCCTAAGCCTTGAGAAGCCGGGGTTGTGACATGTGGAAAAGTTGGACCTGAGTCTCACCTCCGGCGCCATCTGAAGCGTGTAGAGTTCGGTAGAATGTTGGCGAAGATCGGCGGGGGAAAGGCATAGTGAATGGGGTCTCTACTCATCATCATTCCAGCATGGAATGAGGAGGAAGCCCTCCCTCAGGTGCTCGCAGAGATCAAAGCCACCGCGGGTCTGGATGCGGACATCATCGTGGTGGACGATGGCTCGAATGATTCCACCAGCGCCGTGGCCCGCGCATGCGGGGTCGAAGTGCTCACGCTTCCCTTGAACCTCGGCGTCGGCGGAGCCATGCGCGCGGGTTACCTCTACGCCAAGCGGAATGGATATGAAGCCGCCGTGCAGGTGGATGCCGACGGCCAGCACCGCCCGTCGGACATCGCCAAGCTCGTCCAATGCATGGAAGAGACAGGTTCAGACATCGTCATCGGTGCGCGGTTCGCCGGAGTGGGGGAGTACAAGGTCCGCGGTCCGCGCGCATGGGCCATGAGGGTTCTCTCCCGCAGGCTGTCGCGTCAGTGCCGGGCGTCATTGACAGATACCACCTCTGGTTTCAAGCTGACGAACCGGCGTGCGATCGATCTTTTCGCGGCGGATCTTCCCGCGGAGTATCTTGGCGACACCATCGAGGCCCTGGTCATTGCAGCGAAAGAGGGGCTTCGTATCAACCAGGTGGGTGTGCAGATGCGTGAACGTCAGGGCGGCTCCCCGTCGCACAGCCCGCTGCAGGCCGCGATGTTCCTGGGCCGTGCGTTGTTTGCGATCATCATGGCCGGGACCCGGCGAAGCGCAGTGCGAGGATCGGATGTCTGAGATCGTATATCGGGCTCTGCCCATCGTGGCCTCCCTGGCCCTGTTGATATATCTTTTCGTCCTGCTCCGCTCTCATCGGATCCGCGAGCGCTATGTCTATCTATGGGTTGCGCTGGGCGTGGGCCTGTTCGTGCTCTCGGTCTGGCCCCATGCGGCGTTCTGGTTGACCGACTGGATGGGTTTCAGAACGCCCGCCAACATGCTGCTGACGGCGTGTTCGTTCCTGCTCCTCATGGGTGCCATCTCGTTGTCGACCACCGTCTCCGGCCTAGAGGAGGATCGACGGCGACTCGTGGAGGAGATCGCGCTGCTGGATGCCCGTGTGCGGAAGTTGGAATCCGGACAGACCCACTCCGATAGGGCTGCTACGCAGCAGGATTCTCCCGAGGATCAGGATTAGATTTCGCCAGTGCCCGGCGCAGGGCGATGGTGGAGGCTATATAGGCGATGATGGACGCCGTGATGAAACCCGCCGTTCCGCGGGCGGTGGCATCGCCAGGGGTGAGCCAGATGGCGGTGCTCGCACCCAGCAGGGCTGCCCCCCACGTTGCCGCGATCAGATGGTACCGCTCCAAGGAGATGAACACCGCGACCTGGAGGAGAGCACCCGCGAAGATGACCGTCATTCCCAGCAGCACGGCGACGAGCCACCGAGCGGCCTGATAGTCCGGCCCGAACATGAACTGGACCGCCCACGGGCCCAGGACCCAGCCACCCGCGGCGGCCACGGCCGCCGCGGCCGCGATCGCGGCCAGCAGCTGGAGCTGAAGCTTGCGCAGCACGCTGCCACGGCCCTCCAGTAACGCCCTGGTTGTCATCGGCACAACCAAGGCCTGGACGGGGGAGAGAAGGGTCAGGGGAACGCGAGAGATCGTCACCACCGAGAAGAACGTCGCCAGTCCCGTCGAGGAGCCGATGATGGCGCTGACGAGAGTGGGATATCCCGTCATCAGGGGAGCGAGGAGGGCGTTGGATGCGGCGAGGATGAAGATACGGTGACCGGCTCTTCTCCAGGGTTCGCGCGAGCCGGTCCAGTCGATTCCCGAGAAGGCGGATCGGGCGACGGGAACCCAGCCGAACGACCCGAGGGCAACGGCCGCCACGGCCGCCGTGATAGAGGGCGTGACATCCAGAGCCAACAGGATCGCGATCGCCACGAGCCGCAGCGCAGCCTCGGCAATGATGACGAAGGCGTAGCGCCCGGTCTCCTGCCGCCCGAGAAGAATGCCCCTGGTCATGAACTGCACGCCGAAGCCGCTGAGCGAGACGAATGTCAGGGCCACCAGCCACACGCTGCGGCCGAAGACCGACTGCCCGAGGGGCAGGAGCGAGAGACAGAGGAGTACCAGCGTGGCACCCGCCAGAGCGATAAGCGCAAGCTGGGCCACCGATCCGGGCACCGGACGCTTCCTGGCCTCGGATACGGTGACCTGACGGGCGGTCTCCTGCTCGATGACGGAGAGAATCGATCCACCGGAGAAAACCACTCCCCAGATCGCTATGAACGCCGCGTTCTCATCCTGTGTCAACCAGCGGGCGATGAGCGCCAGCAGAACCATTCCCAGCGCGCTGGCCGTTGCCAGAGCTGCGCCGAGGATTCCAACCGACTTCACCGCGAAGACTCGTCGGCGCGGGCCACAAGCCACAGCCCCCGGGCGAGACCGGTCCCGAAGATCGCTCCAAAGGGTACGCTGAGCAGGCTGACGGCACCGCTCTCCCCGGCAGTGGCTCCGCACTTCCTAGCGAATCCGCCGGCTCCGAGCGACGCGAGTGCCGCTAGCGCCAGGGTCGTTCGGGGTGCCTTCAGCAGGCTGATGGTACCGAGCCCGACGGCTCCCGCCAATACCCCGAGCAGAGCACCCGCCTTGCCCGGATCGCGGAGGTAGCCATCGACGAAGGTCGATCCGCGGAACAGGCACTGCTTCGCCCACTTCTTCGGGGTGTCCTTGCCGAAGTAGGAGCATTGCACCGCCGGGCTCAGATTGAATCCCGTCTTGCCGGCGATGAACCGGATCAGCTTGGTGTCATCCGACGCCAGGCTGATGTCGGCGAACGAACTGGAGAACTGCGCCATCGCCTCCTGCAGCAGCAGGCGCGGTGCCAGGAAAGCGGTCGTGCCCTTGGGGTAGCGATCGAAGTTCTCCTCGCCGACGATCACGGGTGTCTTATGCGCGAAGTAGTCGCGCCACCACACCGCCGTGATACCGAACCAGAAGGACGCCCAGACCGATTCGGGATTAGCGAGCGAGACATCGAAGTTCCACACCGGCACACCGCCGGAGTTGATGCTGTCCGCGATGAGGGCGAGGGAATCGGGGGCGATGCGCACGCGGGCGTCGAGCAGCAGGACATGTTCCGCACTCGCACGTTCCAAACCGCGCGCCCTGGCCACGAAACGCCCCGAGTTCTCCTGCCGCACCAGTTCGATGCGCCCCTGCCCGGACAGTTTGTCGAGAACACTCGCGTACTCGGGCGCCGATCCGTCGTCGACGAGAATGACCCGGGTATCGAGCCCGGCCCGCTTGGAGGCGGTCTCGACGCACTCGAGTGCTTCTTCCACATGCCAGCCCTCGTTGTAGACGGGCATGACGACGTCGAGGCGAGTTATCTGCATGGATTGTCCTTAGTGCGTTGCGTTGCGCGGATCGCCGATCCAGTCTGCGATGATCCGCGACGGGTGGTAGCTGTCGATCTGGGATGGGCGGCGATAGTCTTCCCAATGGGAGAGGAAGTCCTCCAACACCGGGATCTTCAGCTCGGTGAGCACCACGTTCTCCCCGATGCCCTGGTAGCGCTCGGTCCGCTGGCGGTGCACCGCGCAGGGGATGCCCAGCGCCGCGCACTCCTCCTGCAGACCGCCGGAGTCGGTGACGACCAGCTCGGCACGCATCAGAATGGGGAGGAACTCCGCGTAGGAGCGCTTGTCGATCCGAGTCATCTGCGAGTCGAAGACGTCGTCGAGCCCGAGCGCGGTCAAACGCTCCCGCTCGGAGTGTCCCACTACGAAAACCAGCGGCAGCGAACGCGAGAAATCCTTGAGCTTGTGAACGATCGAGGCGAATTCCGTCTTGGACTGGACCAACTCGAAGCGATGCAGCGTCACGAGCCCGAAGTGTTCGGGAAGCTGTGGGACACCGACATCCTTGCCGCGTGCGGCACGCAGTGCGTCGACGACGGTGTTGGCCCCCGTCACGACCACTTCGGCCTTGCCGCTGCGGACACGGCGCAGCTGCTCCAGGTTGTCCAGTTCGCGGTCTGTCGGGGCGAAGTCGACGGTGGCCAAGTGGCCGACCAGCCGCCGGTTGAGCTCCTCCGGGAAGGGGCTCTTGATGCTCCCGCTGCGCAGGCCGGCCTCGATGTGGCCCACCTTGACGCCCAGCAGCCGTCCGATGAGAGCACCGATGGCGGTGGTGAAGGTATCGCCGTGCACGAGGACGATGCCATCGCCCACTTCTTCGCGCAGCGAGGAGAAGTTGCGCGCCACGTTGCCGACGATATTGAGGAACCAGCCGGGGACCTGGGAGCTGCGCGCGATATTGGTGCGATTCCTGCCCGAGACGAGGTAGCGGTCGGGTGGGCGGATGCCCAGATCGGCAAGGGTTCGCGATACGCCGTCGATATGTTGTGCCGTGCTCCATAACCGGTAGGGGATACCCCTGTTGTCGAGCTCGACCATGACGGGTGCGATCTTGATGAGTTCCGCCGTCGTCCCGGCGATGAATACTATTGCCACGAAGTAACCCTAGTCCTTGGCCAGGAGATCGACGAGGTATTGGCCGTAGCCGGACTTGACGAGCGGTTCGGCACGTTCGCGCAATTCGTCGTCGTTCAAGAATCCCATGCGCCAGGCGACCTCTTCGGGCGCGCCCACCTTCAGGCCCTGTCGCGCCTCGACCGTGCGGACGAAGCTGGTGGCGTCGGCCAGGGAATCGAACGTCCCGGTGTCCAGCCATGCCGTGCCGCGGGGAAGAACCTCGACCTGGAGTTTGCCGGCCTCCAGATACACCCTGTTCACATCCGTGATCTCGTATTCGCCGCGTGCGGAGGGCTCGAGGTCCTTCGCTATCTGGACGACGTCGTTGTCGTAGAAGTACAGGCCGGGAACCGCATAGTTCGACTTTGGCTTGGCCGGCTTCTCCTCGATCGACAGGGCCGTGAACTTCTCGTCGAACTCGACGACGCCGTAGGCGGTGGGATCCGACACGTGGTAGGCGAACACGGCACCGCCGTCGGGATCGACGTGGCGGCGCAGTCTCGTTCCCATGCCGGGCCCGTAGAAGATATTGTCTCCCAGCACCAGACCCGCTGGCTCATCGCCGACGAAGCGAGCTCCGATGACGAAAGCCTGTGCCAGCCCGTTGGGCACCTCCTGCACCGCGAACTGGATGTTGACACCGAACTGCGAGCCGTCGCCGAGGAGGCGATGGAAGGCGGGAGCATCCTCCGGGGTGGTGATGACGAGGATGTCGCGAATGCCCGCGAGCATCAATGTGGTCATCGGATAATAGATCATCGGTTTGTCGTACACGGGAACGAGCTGCTTCGAGGTTCCCAGTGTGATCGGATTGAGTCGCGTGCCGGATCCACCGGCCAAGATGATTCCACGCATACGTATAGTCTCTCTTACTTGCGAATGAATTGCGTGATCTTGGCGCCCTCTACTTGTGCGATTTCGTCCACGTCCCCGGTTTCGACGACGACGAGGCTGCCGCCGCCCAGCTGCAGAGTTGCGCTGGCCAGTACGACGGCGGGGTCGAGAATCCGCCCTTCGCCTCCGACGAGGAGCCGCTCGCCAGGCCTGGTCAGCGTGCCGTATCCCCGCCACTGCTCGAAGTTGGCTTCGCCGTGACGCGACTCGTCCATCAGCTGGTCGGGGGAGCCCAGCACCTCGGCGCTGGCATCGTAGAACCCGGAGGCGAGCGGCGGGCCGCTCCAGCGCAGCGCGAGGGGGCCCAGGTCCAGGGCGGCGATCGCCTCGGCCTGCGTCTCGGCAGGATCGTAGGCCTCGGGTCGATTGGTGATGAGGGCTTCGTAGCGGGGCGACAGGGGTTGGGGCGCGGCGGAATCGGCGCCGATGACGACCGGCCGCAGGCCCGCCAGCATGGCACCCAGACCCCACAGCACCTGTTTCCAGTGCGCCGGAAGGTCGAGCTCGAGCTGTGCCCCGGGTTCCAGCCACAGCTCGTCGCTGAGATAGCCGGCGATCTTGGCCAGGTGATTGGCGCTGACCTTTCCGGACAGCTCCATCCGTCCTTGTGCGCCATACCAGGTCAGGGCGGGTTGAGTGCCGCGGGCCACGAGCGCCCGATAGAGGGAGAGCATGTCAGTCATGGACCGCCTCCGCCAGATCGGGGCGATCCATGACCTCCAAGCACAGGGAGGCGGCCTCCGCCGTTCCCGCGGCAGCGTAGTTGCGGGCCAGCATGAGATCGCGGGTGTACAGCGCGTGGCCATCGGAGAGGGCTTGAGAATCGTAGCGATCATCGAAGCCCAGGTAGACGCCTCCGGCGCGCTGAACCAGGAGGAGGCCTGCGGCCACATCCCAGGGGTGGGTGCCGCGATTGTAGGTGGCGAGGAAGTGTCCGTTCGCGACCTCGGCCAACGAGAGAGCCGTGGAACCGGGCCTGCGCACCGAGCGCACATCCTCCACCAGGCGCAGAAAACCGAGCGCTCCGGATGCGCCACCGAGGCGCGAGGAGGGATAGGACGTTGAGAAGACGCCCTGACGGTTGGGAACTCGGGTCACGGACATCGGTTCCCCGTCGCGGAATGCGCCGGTCTCATCCGCGTGATAGAGGATGCCTGTCGTGGGTTGGTAGATCACCCCGGCGACGACCTCGCCGCCTTGAGCGGCGGCGATGGAGACGCACCAGTGATCGAAACCGCTCGCGAAGTTGGAGGTGCCGTCGATGGGGTCCACGTACCACAGGACGTCGTCGGGGCCCGCCTGCCGTTCGATTCCGTCGGCGGTAAGCAGTTCCTCGGATTCCTCTCCCACGATCAGCGAGCTGGGAGCATCACGGAAGATCGACTCGGCGATCATGCGTTGGGCCTGCTTGTCGTGGATCGTGACGACGTCGTGAAAATCAGCTTTGTATTCGACGTCGCCGGGCGAGCGGAATGCCCCGATGAGGTAGTCGGAGACGGAACGCGCCGCACGTTCGGCGATCTCGGAGAGTCCGATGGAATCAGTCATGAACCAATGGTGTCACGTTTTCCCGTTCCCGAACTCCATTGACTGTGAAACGTGGAAACCCGGGCGGGTATAAAGGCTGGGAAAATTCTGATGAAAGGATCTAATTTAGCGCTATCGTCTTGACTTCGGGGAACGACACGCGTGTAATTCTAGAGGGACATGACCAGTCGAGCGATGAGGAGACCAGCGATGCGCATTTCGTCCGAGTGGACTCCCGTCCCGCTCCAAGCGCCCCATGAGCTCACCGCCCAAGAGGCACAGGAGTTCATGCTGGGCGTCTTCAACCTGGGTTACGGGACGGCGTCGGGCGAGGAACTTTCGTGGCAGGATTTTGCGCTATGTGCAGAAACCGATCCGGATATCTTCTTCCCGGAAAAGGGCGGGTCCACTACTCCCGCCACCAGCGTGTGCTCACAGTGCGTGGTGCAATCGGAGTGTTTGGAGTACGCGATCTCCCACGATATCCGTCACGGAATCTGGGGTGGAATGTCGGATAACGACCGTCGTCGCATCTCGCGTGAGCGTCGCCGGGTGAGCGGACTGGGTGCCTAAGGCTTGGAATCCCATACGTCACTCGTGCGCGAACGAGTCTTAGCCGTTCTTGTCACGCGCGCGGATGATCCCCACCTGGAAAGGGTGCTGCGGGGAATCCAGTCGCAAGATCTCGCTCCCGCTCGTCTGACGATCGCGGTCACCGGAGGAGACGACGCCGCCGTCCGCGAACGCGTGCGGGAATTTGGCGCACCCGGGACAGAAGGCTCGCCTTCTGTCGTTGCGGTTCCTTCTGCAGCCACGTTCTCCGAGGCGGTGAACGCGGTGTTGGACGGCGAAGAACCATGGATCTGGTTGTTGCATGGCGACGGAGCGCCCCAGCCTTCCTGCCTCGATCACCAGTTCCGGCTCGCCAATTCCAGCTCGAAGATCGGTGCCGTCGGTGCCAAGCAGGTCGGCTGGGAGGACCGCCGCGACCTGCTGGAGGTCGGTATCAGGGCCACTCGTTCGGCTCGTCGGATCCCGGAAATAGAACCGGATGAACTCGACCAGGGGCAGCTCGACCGCCGTCAGGATGTTCTCGCCGTCGGCAGCGTGGCCATGCTCGTACGCCGCGAGGCTCTCGACGCGGTAGGGGGATTGGACCCCGCGCTCGGCCCCTTTGGCGACGGCCTCGAGACATCGCGCAGGCTATGGGCCGGGGGATGGCGCGTACTCGTCGAACCGCGGGCGGTGGTGGCGCATGCCAGGTCATCGCTATCTGCGCCGACTCACCTCACATTCGCACGCCGGCGCAGCGCCCAGCTTTACAATTCAGTGCTTGCGGCGCCGCTGCTCCTGGCTCCCATCCTGTGGCTCGGCTATATCGTCGCGGGTCCGGTGCGCGCTCTGGGGCGGCTCATAACGAAGGATGCGCGCCATGTCCTGCCCGAATTGGCGGGCGCGGGCAGCTTCGCCATGAAGCTCCCGGCGCTGGTGCGAGCGCGGCGCCGGCTGAGCGGCGCGAGCCGCGTCTCAGGTTCGGTGCTGCGCACCCTCGAGGAATCCCCGATGGAGGTGTGGCGCGCCAAACGGCAGCTGCGCCGCTCGCAGGAGGAAGCCCTGGCCATGGCGAACATGCCAGGGCCGCTGGTTCTGCGTGAACGCGCCGAGCGGCGCCGGGCGACGAGGAACTGGGCTGTCGCCACCTTCGCCATCGCCGTGGCGATCAGCGTTGTCGGCCTCCTGCCGCTCATCGGACGCGGCGTGCTGGCCGGGGGAGCGCTGCTACCGGATGCCTCCGGATTCCGCGATATCGCCGCGATGGCTTCCTCCGGGTGGCTTCCCAGCGGCGACGGCGTGGCCGCTCCGATCGACGCGTTATGGCTGGTCCTGAGCCCGCTGGTTCTGATCAGCGCTCCGCTTGGGGGATCGCTCGGAGCGGTGTCCAGCACGATCGTGATGCTCGCATTGCCGCTTGCCGCCATGGTGTCCTACTGGGCGGCGGGCCGTCTGACGACTTCGGCGCCGTTGCGCTGGGCCACCGCATTGCTCTGGGCCTTCGCGCCGCCATTGCTCGGCGCGGTCTCAGCCGGGCATGTCGCCTCGATCATCTGGCACATCCTCGCGCCTGCTCTCGTTGCCAGAGCCCTCGATACCTGGCGCTCCCCGTCGCTACGAGCGGTGGGAGGCTGCTCCCTCATATTCGGCGTGATGAGTGCGGCGGCTCCGATGACCTTGATCGCCACGCTTCCGATAGTCGTCGGCGCCATCGTGCGCCGCGCCTGGCGTTGGCTGTGGATCCCGGTCCCGGCCCTCGTGCTGCTTGCTCCCACCATTCTTGCTGCCGCGCGTTTGCCCCAGGGGTGGAAGATCCTGTTCGCCACCCCGGGAGACTCCATCGCGCACGAGCCGACAGCACTGGGGTTGGCATCGCTGTCACCGGTGAGCACCGCCTCCTTCGCCGATCTCAGCGATTTGAACGTTCTCCTGCCGTTGCTGGCCACGGCCCTTGTGGTGTTGCTCGCCGCGCTGTCCCTGATGCGCGGCAGGAGAAGGGCCTGGATTCTGGGCGGCTGGATTGTTTTCGCCGCGGGTATGGCTTGGGCCGTGCTCTGCTCGTTCGCTGGAGTGTCCACGGTGCTGAGCGTCCCCGATCTGAGGGTGGCAACCGCTTGGACCGGAATGGCGCTGTCGCTGGCGGCTCTCGGTCTGTGGCTGTGCCTGGTCAATGCCGGCCACGGCATGCGCGCACAACTGCGGCAGCACGGTCTCGGCTGGCGCCAACTGGGCGCGAGTGCGGTGGCGGTGTGTTTCGTCCTGGGCGTGTTCGGCCAGGCGGGAGTCTGGGCGTTCCAGTCCCTCAAAGGGGAAACCGGAATGCTGGCAGGGGCGCCATCCAACCCGGTGCCCGCGGTGGCGATTCCCGAGCAGCAGGGCGATGCGCGCTCGCGCGTTCTCGAGCTCGTGCCCAGTGATGACGGCATCAGGGCCTATATCCTGCGCGGCCCCGGCAGCCAGTTGCATGAACGATCGATGGCCGTCGGTCTCATGGACCTTTCGGCGCAGCGCACTGAGTTCGGCGACGCCCGGCAGGAGATCGCGTCGGCGATCGCCGATCTCGCGGGAACCTCGGATGGCTCTGCGGCGGTGTTCGGAAACCATGCGATCTCCCTCGTCTTCGTCCCCGCCGGCGATGACGAGAACGCCGTCGCCCGTAAAGTCGCGCTGTCGGAACTCAACGGCGCCGGTGGTCTGGAGTTCGTCACGGAGAACAGCACAGGAGCCTTCTGGCGCGTGCGTACGGGTTCCGCGCAGGTCGACGCCGCGAGCACCTCGCGGCTGCGTATCGAGGAGGACCAGCAGACGCTCTCGCTTCCCTCGGGAAGGATCGGGGCGAGAATCGATCTACCGGCGGGTGGGGAAGGCCGCACACTCGTTCTCGCAGAACGATCCGGGCAGGGGTGGCACGCCACGCTCGACGGAGAGGAACTGCGGAGCGTGGAGAACGACTGGCGCCAGGCGTGGGAGCTTCCCACGCAGGGCGGAGAGCTCGTCATCCAGCACGGAACCTCCGTACCGTGGGTCTTGATAGGGCAGTTCCTCGCTATGGCTGTCGCTCTCATCCTGGCCCTGCCCACGAGGCGTAGAAAGCAGGTCTGGGCATGAGAATCCGCAGAGTCGTATCCAGCTTGAGCGTCCTGGCCCTAGGCGGGGCCTCCGTCGCGGCGGCGGTCGTGGCGCTGCCGCGAGAGCCGCAGTTCATTGAGACGCCCCTGATGAGTTCCTCCTCCTCGATCCCCAGTGCGGTATGCACCGGGGGATTCGAGCGAACTTTCGAAAAGGGACTCGACGCGAACCGCGTGGATGAGGACATCACCTCCGAGGCCCTGGCGATGGTATCCGGATCCGAGGCGCAGCTTACCCACGATACGGAGACGGAGTCCCTGGAGCGGGAGGGCGACATCAGCTTCCTGCGGCGCGAGGGAAGTCTCGAGGGCACGCTCCAGCCGCAGAACGTCCCGGCGGATTCCACGCACCTGGCTGGTGCGAGTATCCACGTGGCCGACGAAGGCGACACCCGAGGCTCCGCCACCAACCCCTGCACGGTGCGGTCCGTCGATCAGTGGATCGTGGGTTCGGCCAGCGCGGTAGGCACCACCAATCAGCTCGTTCTCTCCAATCCGGGGCACACCCCTGTGACGGTGCGAATCGAAGCCTTCGGATCGGCGGGGCCATTGGACATGGGATCCGCGGGCACAGTGGTGGTTGCCGCAACGTCCACGCAACGAGTCGATCTGGACGGGCTCATTCCCGCCGATCCGCGTATCGCCTTGCATATCACCACCGATTCAGGTGCGGTGGCGGCAAGCTTGCAGGTCAATGAGCTCGACGGCGTCAAACCGCAGGGAGTCTCCTTCGTGACCGGCGCGAGTGCGGGCACGGACCTCGTCATCCCGGCGGTCTCGATCCCCGAGGGGGAAGAGGCGATCCCCTCCGTCAGGCTGGTCAACACCGACACGGAGCGCGCACTGATCTCGGTCGAGCTGGTTGGCGCCGACGGCACCGAGCCGCTACCCGGTGGAAGCGAGGTGGCCGTGGCCCCGGGCGCCGTGTTGGATCTCTCGCTCACAGGTGTGGAGCCAGGGAGCTATGCATTGCGGATCCACTCATACCAGCAGTTCACGGCGGGAGTCCTCCTCGTCTCGGAGACATCCGATTCGGGTGCTCGCGATATGGCATGGGCCTCCGCTGAGCCCGCCGTGTCCTCCGGCACGGCGATGTTCGGAGAGTCGGCCGCCGACCTCGTCGTCTCGAATCAGAACGAGGAAGCGGCGGATGCCGAGGTCACCCCGATCAACGGTGACGGAACGGCCGCTGATCCCACGACCCTCGAGATCGAGAGTGCGAGCTCGGCGACGCTGGAGCTTCCCGAGGACAGCGTGGGCGTGCTCGTCGATGCATCGCAGCCGGTATCGGCCGCGGTGCTCGCCCGGCCTTCGCTCTCGGATGGGGACGGAATCGACTGGGTTCCTCTGTTCGCTCCCGCACTGGACGAGGGAGCGCGGCGCGTCGCGGTCGCCGACTGACGAAGTACGGGTGCTGCCCCGGCCGTGGTACCACGGCCGTGCCGCCGTCAAGTTCCTGCATGGGCACACCAGCGATCTCCGTGCCGTGCACGGCACAGAGACCGCTCTCAGGTCCATAAAGGACGGAACGGGTAATTTTCTAGCTGCCACGAGCCCGGAATCGATCAGCGAGGGCCGAGGTAGTCTATCTCCTCCGGGTGCTTTCCCAGGGCGGAGGCCAGTTGCTCGGTCACCACGGAATGGATGAAGAGGCGTGGATAGGCTGAGCGCGATGCCGCCGCTAGGATCGGCATCCGATAGAACACGATCCGTCCGGTTATCTTGGCGGGGCGCTCGAACGGCAGATAGCGCGCCAGCGGCACCCCCTCCTCCCACGGCGCGGGATCCTGTTCGGGGACGTCCAGGACCCCATAGTCGATGTGCCTCATCTGATCGCCAAGGAAACGTCGATACGTCATGAGGTCGAAGGCGATGAAATCGTCGAATCTGTCTGCCCGCGTCCGCGCTGCCGGCAGGTGACCGGGGATGATCGGCCCACGTAGGCCGCGGCCGTGACGGTCGCGGCGCCTGCCGTGGGAGCGAAGAGGCGGGATGTTGGTGGGCATACCGCAAGGCTATCCTTCCCGACACCAATACGCAGCAGTCCGGCCCAATCGGGTCTTGACCGTGGGCGCTGAATCCAGACCCGGATGGTACCGTTGGAAACTGTGAGCCATGTCCGTGAGTGTTCCCGCCAGAACTGCCAAGAACCCGCAGTCGCCACGATGACCTATGGGTACGAAGAGGCCACCGCCGTGCTGGGCCCGCTGTCACCGACCTCGGAGCCCGGTGCACTGGATTTGTGTGCGCAGCACGCCCACTCTGTGACCGTCCCCCGTGGATGGTCCATGGTGCGCCTGGTCACGGAGTTCGAGCCTGCCCCGCCGTCGGACTCCGATCTGATGGCGTTGGCGAAGGCTATTCGGGAGGCTGCGCGTCGCAACGTCCCCGAACCCACACGGCCCAGGGCCGGCATTCGCGCCCCGGCAGCCCCTAAGAACGCGGCCACGGGCAAACTCAGTATCGTTCCGAAATCGCAGGAGACACCCAGTGAATAGCCTCGTACCGCGGTGGGTCCACAATTCCCTCCGTTGCCCCCTGACCCATGCGCCGCTCGAATGGACGGAGACGGAAGACGGTTCCGTCGAGCTGGTCTGCACTCCAGGAGCGGGACCGCGCCATGCCTATCCGGTGGAGAACGGGGTGCCGATCCTGCTGGCGAACGAGGCGCGCCTGCTCAACTGAGCGCGACACGCTCCGCGTGTGCTGACAAGTGCAAATCATGGCCGATAGAACAATACCTCCCGGGGGATACAAAGGCAGGTCATAAGCCCGCCCGGGAGCGTTTTCCCCTGGAACGCGCAGCTGCGAGCGCCACCATTTCGCTCCTTTACGTGAGAAAATGAATCTCATGAGTACGCGCATCCTTGTTGTGGACGATGACCCAGGCATCTCCGAGATGGTGGCCATCCTGCTTGAGTCCGAGGGATACGACGTGACGGTTTGTGCCAACGGGACCAGCGTGGTCGCGCTCTACCGCGCCGAGCGGCCGGATCTGGTGCTGCTGGACGTCATGCTTCCCGGGCTCGACGGTGTCACAGTTTGTAAACACCTGCGAGAAGAGTCCGACGTCCCCATCATCATGATGAGTGCCCGCACCGACTCCCTGGATGTCATAGCCGGCCTTGAGGCCGGCGCGGACGACTACGTCACCAAGCCTTTCGAGAACTCCGTTCTCATCGCCCGCGTCAAAGCGCGTCTGCGTCGCCAGGAACCGGAGTCCGAGACGCTGCGCGTCGCGGACCTGACCGTGGATCTCAAGGGTCACCAGGTGTTGCGCGACGGCGCCGACCTGCGGTTGACACCCCTGGAATTCGATCTTCTGTCCGTACTGGCCCGTAAGCCATGGCAGGTCTTCTCCCGGGAGGAGCTCTTGGAGCAGATATGGGGATACCGCCACAATTCGGCCGATACTCGTCTCGTCAATGTCCACATCCAGCGTCTACGCTCTAAAGTTGAGAAGGACCCGGATCATCCCGAGGTGGTCCTCACCATTCGCGGTGTCGGCTACCGGGCCGGAGCCGTGCAGGAGTAGGCCGATAGTATTCACGAACATGTGAGAGTAGGGGCAGTTCGACAGTGAGCAGCGACGACGGATCTGTCCCTTATCGCCACCATCCGCGGGGCAACGTGGGAGAGATGCTGCGCGATCGCCTCATGTCCCTGGGGACCTGGTGGCGTTCGTCCTTGACGGTGCGGGTGGTCAGCCTGGTGATGGCCGCAGGCCTGGCCTCGATGCTTGCCGCCGGAACCGTCATCGTCTCCCAGGTCCGTTCCCAGCTCTTCGACCGCTCGGTGAAATCCGTCGTCGACCTCTACGAGGCCTCCCACTCGAATGCGCAGGCCTATTTCGACGCTTTGAGTTCCCCCACGGCGAGCAACATCGAGCGAATAGCCATGGATATCCTCGAGAGCCAGTACGATCCGGTCCGCTCGGTGGTGGGCGCCGCGATGCTGCGCGCTCCGGGATCGGATGAATCCGCCTTGCCCATTCTGGACCCGTACACGAAGTCCTCGATCGGCATCCGCGATCTGATCTCGACGGAGATGCGCGAGGTCGTCCCCACGTCCAACGCGGTGCAGTGGCAGTCTGTGGCGCTTCCCCGGTCAGGAGGTGGGACCAACCCGGGCATCATCGTGGGCGCCCCGTTGAACGTGCCGGGGGCCGGAACATTCGAATACTATGTCGCCTATTCGCTGGAGCAGCAGGAGAGCACGGTCCGCCTCGTCATCGGGATCCTGACCGCCGGTGCCGTCGTCCTTGTCCTGCTGCTCGCTCTCATCACATGGCTGGTGGTTGGTCTGGTACTGCGTCCGGTGCAGGAGGCCGCGCGCAGCGCCCAGAGGCTTGCCGACGGCGCCTTCGACTCGCGTATGGCGGTGCGGGGCGACGACGAACTTGCGCACCTCGCCGAATCCTTCAACCAGATGGCCGAGTCCCTGTCCGACCAGTTCACCCGCATGGAGCGCATGTCCAGCGTGCAGCAGGAATTCGTCTCGGCGGTCTCGCACGAGTTGCGTTCGCCGGTGACCACGATCCGCATGGCGGGCCAGCTGATCTACGACAAGCGGAGCGAGCTGCCCGCGCTGCTCCAGCGCAGTGCGGAGTTGCAGCACGACCAGCTCATCAACCTGGACACCATGCTGTCCGATCTGCTGGAGATCTCCCGTTTCGACGCCGGCGCCATGGTCCTGGCCACGGAGCAGGCAGATCTGTTGGACATCGTCGAATCCGTCGTCACGGCACAGCAGCCGTTGGCCGATTCCAACGGGGTGAGCGTGCACATCAGGGCCGAGGGAGACACCTCCGCGACGGTGGAACCGCGCCGAGTCGAGCGCATCATCCGCAATCTGGTGGTCAATGCGCTCGAGCATGCCGAGAGCAAGCCGGTGCTGATCCGAGTGGTCGGTGCCGCGAACGCTGTGGCTGTCGAAGTGTCCGACGCCGGGGTGGGCCTGTCGGAGGAACAGGTGACACACGTCTTCGACCGCTTCTGGCGGGCGGACACCTCCCGCGTCCGCAAGTCCGGTGGCACCGGGCTTGGGCTGACGATCGCACGCGAGGATGCCATGCTGCATGGCGGTCGCCTGCAGTGCGCCGGCGTGCTCGGCGTGGGTACCACCTTCCTGCTCACGCTGCCCCGAGAACCGCGTATGAAACTCACCTCTCCCATTGCGCTGCGGGTGGCCGCTACGGAAGGGTTGTGGACCGAGGACGGAATGCTCGCGGAGTCCCGTGACGAGCTCGACGTGAGCGAAATCGATGGGGATGAGCTCGCCGTAGGGGGCGAGGATGCAGCCGGTGATCCGGACTCGGACGAGCCGGATGCGGCCAGGGAGGTGACGTGCTCCGAGTTCGACGATATCGGATTCGATGAGGCCGGGGGACCCCAGGTTCCGGCTCCGCACGAGAGCGGGCAACTGCCGGTCACGAAACCGGCGAGGGGCAATGCGCCGTCGTCGCGGCAGGGTCCCTTGAGCGAACGGCCGCTGAGAGGCGATGGCAAGAGCTCGACCGGAGAAGACGACGAAACGAATTCGGAGGAGACTCAGAATGCGTAGGACTCGAATCACCGCTCTCTTGGCGGTTGTCGCATTGCTGTTGTCAGCATGTTCGAGCCTGCCCAGGTCGGGGGAGGTTCACGCCGCCAATCCATCCCCCACCCAGGGCGGCAACATCGGCCTGGTGGGGCACCCGCCGCCGGAGGACGCGACCCCCGAACAGATCATCACCGGCTTCCTGGCCGCTTGCCGCGCGGGGGTGGAGGACGATTTCGCGGTGGCGCGGCAGTACCTCATGCGTTCGGCCTCGGCGGACTGGGACCCCGCGGCTCAGGTGCGCGTCTACCCGGACAACCAGAACATTCAGACGAGCCGGACCGCCACGGGCGGCGTACGGGCGCGGGTCGGCTCGCTTGGCACGCTGTCCTCCACCGGCGTCTACACGGAGTCCGCGAACGATGCCGTATCCGTCGCGGATTTCTCCCTGGCGAAGAATCAGGATGGTCAATGGCGCATCGTCAGCTTGGATGACGGCATCTTCCTGGCCGAGCACATGTTCTTCGATCAGCTGTACGTCGAGTCTCCCGTCTACTTCCTCTCCCCGGACTCGGACGCGCTGGTGGCGGACCTGCACTGGTTCCCGCGCAGAGACGCGCCCACCAGGGCGATCAACGCGTTGCTGGAGGGCCCTTCGCAGTGGTTGGCCGACGGCGTGACGACCGCGATCCCCGAGGACACCACGCTCACCAAGCAGGTGCAGGTCCAGGATGGGGTGGCCAGCATCGAGCTTTCGGCCAACGTCCTATCGATGCCTCAGCGCCAGCGTTCCAACATGGTGGCTCAGGTGCGGCGTACGCTCATGGCCTCGAATTCCATTCAATCGGTCGAGATCTCGGTGCAAGGACAGGTGCTGGAGACGGATCTGGTGCCGGACCTCGCCGAATATCCCTACGGATCATTCCCGCTATCGGTTCTCGCCGACGGGGTGCCCGCCACGGTCGTGGATGGGCAGACGGTCCCGGTGATCGAGGATTCGACCGTCGGAGAGCTCGGCCTCAGCGCCCTCGCCGTCGGTTATCAGAACACCTCCTCGCGCTATGCCGCGCTGGCTCGTGAGGGTTCGAGCCTGGTGGCGATCGATTCCGCCAGCGGAACCTATGAGACGCTATTGCCCGGAGCGAACCTCATCGAGCCCTCCTTCGATTCGCTCGAATGGATCTGGTCGGGGGAGAAGACGAACACCGGCTACCTGTCCGTAGCGCGGTTCGGAGGAACGGGGCCGTTGCAGGTCGGCGCCAGCTGGCTGCAGGGCATGTCTGTGCGGGATATCGCGGTCTCGCGCGAGGGCAGCCGAATCGTCATCGTCGCGGAGACCGGGGGAGAGCTTTCGGTATTCGTCTCCTCCATCTCCCGCGCCGCCGACGGCACCCCCGTGAGCCTCGGCGACCCCATCCGGGTGGGTCAACGCCTCTCGGATATCACCGAGGTCTCCTGGGTGGACGCCACCGAACTGCTGGTGCTGGGGCGTACGGCTGCCGGCTCCGATATGAGCCTGTACTCGCTGCATATAGGCGGCCCGACATCGCGGGTCTTCGGAGTGGAGACCGGTACCGTCAGCCTCACGACCGGACGGGGCGAGCAGTCGGCGGTGATTCTCACCGACTCGGGCAGTGTCATCGGCCGCACGGGTGGGGCGTGGCGCAACCTGGCCACATCCGTGAGCGCGGTGGCGTACCCCGGATAGAGCGCAGGCGTGTCGGGAATCCGATGCACGTTATCTCCATCTCCCGCGCAGGGATTTCTCCCCAGAAGAGGGTTGTGGAGGAACTGGGCACGGTCCCGCCTACGCGGCGATGGTTTGGGGTATGCGAGACGAACGAATGGTCCCATCCGCGGGCTTCTGGAGCACGATAGGCGATCTCATATTTCCCCGCTGGTGCGCGGGCTGCGGCTGTTGGGACGAAGATCTGTGCCCGGCATGCCGCCAAGAGTTCTCCACCACGTGGCGGCGTGTCGACGAGCGCGCACCCTATCTGCAGTCGATTCGACCGGCGGATGCCGGGCGCGAGGGGTTGCTCCGGCCCGGCGACCCTTCCAGCCCGTTTCCGGTGTATGCGCTCGCGGACTACGGCGACGTCGTCCGAAAGATCATCGTCTCGTGGAAGAACGGGACGAATCGCGGCCTGACGAGAGAATTGACCGGCCTGGTGGCACGGCACGCGCGGGATATCTCCATCCTCGGCGATCGCGGCGGCCACGATCACGCGGTGAGCATCATTCCGGCGCCATCTCGTTTCCGGCGACGGCACGAGGGCCGCTTCGTGGCGGGGCACCTGGCCCGTGCCCTCGCCGTCGGTATCGGAGAAGGCGCCGAGTCGAGTCCTCGTGCTATCTATCGCGACGTGCTGCTGGCTCCGGCCACCGGGCCCGGCGGGCTGTTGGATCGGCTCGCCCTCGCATCGAGCCGCGCCGGGGGAGGTATAGCGCTCGGGAGGCGAGGGGAGAAAGGTCGAGGCATACGCATTCGCGGCGACGTGCCCGCAGGTAGCGCGATTCTGGTCGACGACGTCCTGACGAGCGGGGCCACGCTGGCCGGCTGCTCCCGGGCGCTCGCACAACGGGGAGTGAGTGTGATCGGGGCATTCGTGCTCGCCGCAGCCCGCGATCCACGCCGTGTCTCAGTCGACGGTTCGAGCTTTGCCTCGATGCGGGTTCCTGGCCCCGCCGGTGATGCTTCACGCGAGACGCCTTCATTCCAAGCTGACAGTGAGCTGAAGAGGACGTGATAGTTCGCGTTCAGATCAAAACGCGACGCCCGTCCTGTGAGTGGTCTAACATTGAGGGAACAATTGAAGCTGAGAGCAGCCAGAACATCTGCTCCATTCCTAAGGGGGTGATCCTCTCAAGCATGCGTGAGAAGCACTGCATGAAAGAGTTGACTTACGCCTGAGGAGGGCATCGTGGAGATCATTGTCAAGGGTCGGAACATCGACGTATCCGACCGCTTCCGCGGCCACGTAGAAGATAAGCTCCAGAAGATCGAGCAGTTCGCGCCCCGTGCGCAACGGGTCGATGTGGAACTCACTCACGAGCCGAATCCGGCTCAAGCAGAGACATCGGAGCGAATTGAAATCACCATTAGGGACAAGGGTCCAGTAATTCGTGCTGAAGCAGCGGCGTCCGATTCATACGGAGCCTTGGATTTGGCGATGGGCAAGCTCATTGAGCGATTGCGGCGAGCCCGCGATCGGAAGAAAGAGCACCCGAGCAAGTCCCGCGTTGCGACCCCGCTCACTTTGACGCCGGACGATGTGAACGTCCGTGCCGAAACCCCCAAGCAGCCCAAGGAGTCCAAGCTTCCCACGGAACCGGGCGAGGCTGTGGAGACCCAGCTAGGTGATTCGCCCGTCGTGGTACGGCAGAAGCTCTACGAGGCAACTCCCATGTCCGTGGACCAGGCACTCTACGAGATGGAATTGGTGGGACACCCCTTCTACCTCTTCATCGACGAGGAAACGAAGCAGCCGTGCGCCGTCTACCACCGGCACGGGTGGACCTACGGCGTCATCAGGCTTGATGCGCAGACCAGCTGATAGCGCGGTGCCAGCGCGCTGAGGCAAGAAGAGGAGAAGTGGCGCCACCCTGATGGGGAG
>JAZDRN010000001.1:389654-401268 GCA_047501485.1 Actinomycetaceae bacterium L2_0104
GGTGGTGAGGTCCCACCCGCCCGCCCCCCCCCCCCCCCCCCCCCCCCCGCCCCCCCCCCCCCCCCCCCCCCCCCCCCCCCCCCCCCCCCCCCCCCCCCCCCCCCCCCCCCCCCCCCGCCCCCCCCCCCCCCCCCCCCCCCCCCCCCCCCCCCCCCCCCCCCCCCCCCCCCCCCCCGCCCCCCCCCCCACTTCTCCGTTCCTGCCACCTTGAGGGTGGGGCACCACTTCTACGTTCCTGCCACCTTGAGGGTGGGGATCCTCCCTCAAGGTTGCCAGGCACTTCCCTCAAGGTGGCCTGGCACTTTCCCTCTCCTTCGTCGGAGAGTGCGGATGGGCCTGGGCACACACCGCTCGTCTCGCGACACGGTATGGCTGCCGACACGCATAGCTCCGCGTGCGCAACCCCGTATAGGATGAGCGGTTGTGCGCAACGAAGGGAATGCAGTGTCTGAACGTCGTTTTAATGTGGCCGTCATCGGAGCGGGACCGGCGGGAATCTATGCGTCGGATATCCTTGCCAAGTCGAATCTGGATGTCTCAATCGATCTCTTTGAGCGACTACCGGCGCCCTACGGACTGGTGAGATACGGGGTAGCGCCCGATCACCCGCGTATCAAGGCGATCATCAACGCTCTGTACAACGTGCTCAAGCGCGGAGACATCTCCTTCCACGGCAATGTGAACATCGGCACGGATATCACGCTCTCCGAATTGCACGAGTATTACGACGCCGTCATCATCGCCACGGGAGCGGATGCCGACGCCCCTCTCGACATCCCGGGTGTGGAGTTGGAGGGCAGCTACGGCGCCGCCGATTTCGTCTCGTGGTACGACGGCCACCCGGACTATCCGCGGACTTGGCCGCTGCATGCCAAGGAGGTCGCGGTCCTGGGCGTGGGAAACGTCGCACTCGATGTGGCCCGTATCCTGGCCAAGCATCCCGAGGATCTGCACTCGACGGAGATCGCGCAGAATGTCGAGGAGGGACTGCGCGAGTCGCCGGTGACCGACGTGCACATCTTCGGACGGCGCGGGCCCGCGCAGGTCAAGTTCACCCCCATGGAGCTGCGCGAACTGGGGCATGTGCCGGACGTGGACATCATCGTCTACCCGGAGGATTTCGATTACGACGAGGGCTCTGAGCGCGCCATCGCCGAATCCAAGATGACGAAGCAGGTCACAGAGCAGCTGACGAACTGGGTCTTCCAGGAGCCGGAGGACCTCACGGCCTCGCGTCGGATCCACATCCACATGCTGCAGCAGCCCGTGGCGATCCTCGGTAGTGAGAGCGTCGAGGGCGTGCGCATGGAGCGCACGGCTTTGCAGGGAGATGGAACCGTTCAGGGTACGGGTGAGTTCATCGACTATCCGGTGCAGGCCGTCTATCGTGCGGTGGGCTATGCCTCCCAGCCGATGCCCGGAGCTCCTTTCGACGAGGCTCGCCACATCGTGCCGAACGAGGGTGGTCGAGTCCAGCGCGACGGCGGCACCGTCGACGGTCTGTACGCGACGGGGTGGATCAAGCGCGGCCCGATCGGCCTCATCGGCTCCACCAAGTCCGATGCGCAGGAGACGATCTCGAACCTCGTCGAGGACGCCCAGAATGGCCTGCTGCAGGCCAAGGGTCCCGGCACGGGAGCGGATGGACTCCTCCATCTTCTTGACAAGCGCGGGGTTCGCTACACGTCCTGGCACGGCTGGGAGCTGCTGGAGGCGTTCGAGAAGGAGCTGGGGGCCGCCGAGGGGCGCGAACGCATCAAGGTTGTCGAGCGTGAGACGATGACGGCTGTCTCGCGTGGCGAGGAACACGACGGCAAGCTCTACTAGAGCTGTCCGCGCCACCGGCGTGGACAGGGTGGTCATACGGCGACGACGAGGCCCGGGTCAGATAACCCGGGCCTCGTGCCATCGTGCTGGCGCCGCACGGAGACCGTCCGTCACGCCTCGCCGTCGGCTTCCCTAACGGTAGTTGGTGAACTGCAACGCGCAGTCGACATCGGCGTCCTTGAGCAGAGCGATGACATCTTGCAGCGCATTCCGTGACTTGGAGGAGACCCGTAGTTCTTCTCCCTGTATCTGCACCTTGACGCCCTTCGGGCCCTCGTCCCGCACCATTTTGGAGAGCTTCTTGGCGTTCTCCTGGCTCAGTCCCTTCTTCAGGTTGCCCACGAGGCGGAACTCCTTACCGGAAGCCTTCGGCTCACCGTCGCCCACATCGAGGACTTTGAGCGAGATCCCGCGACGGAACAGCTTCGACTGGAGCACGTCATAGATTGCGAGCACCCGTTCGGGGGAGTTGGCCACCATGGTGATGCTCTCACCGGCCAACGAGACGGACGCGCCCACCCCTTTGAAGTCGTAGCGCTGAGCGATTTCCTTCGCCGTCTGATTGACGGCGTTGTCCACCTCCTGGCGGTCGTACTCGGAAACTACATCGAACGATGAATCTGCCATGTCACTCCTTCAAAACCAGGGAAAATACGGTGAGACGGGGGAGGCATTCCCGCGGTGGGAGAACCGGGATACCACCGAAATGGTACCTACATCACAAGCGTCCCATTCAGTTTGACAGTCTACGGGGCAAAGCTGCTAATCTCATCTGGCACGGTTCGGGGAGTCCCCCGGAGCGCGTAAGGCGGGTTTCCCGAGCGGCCAAAGGGAACTGACTGTAAATCAGTCGCTGTTAGCTTCGCAGGTTCGAATCCTGCACCCGCCACGGAATGCGAGAGATTGCAGTCGCGCCTTGCAGGAGGCGTGAGCGGCTTCACCGATGCGGTAGTCTTCAAGATTTGGAAGGCTCACTGCGAGTTGGTAAGCTGATCCGCGTTGCCCCGATAGCTCAGTCGGCAGAGCGTCTCCATGGTAAGGAGAAGGTCAAGGGTTCGATTCCCTTTCGGGGCTCCATCGCTGCCTGGTTTTCTGGC
Organism: Actinomycetaceae bacterium L2_0104; assembly: GCA_047501485.1. Lineage (GTDB taxonomy): Bacteria > Actinomycetota > Actinomycetes > Actinomycetales > Actinomycetaceae > Ancrocorticia. Next base: position 392,579 of record JAZDRN010000001.1, read on the forward strand.
GGCGAGATGAGGCGGGGTAGCTCAGTTGGTCAGAGCGCACGACTCATAATCGTGAGGTCGCGGGTTCAAACCCCGCCCCCGCTACTAGATGCGGAACGAGCCCCTCGTTTCGAAGCTTGGACCAGAGGAGTTGGAACAGTGGCTAGCAAGTCTCAGGATGTTCGCCCCAAGATCACCCTCGCTTGTGAGGAGTGCAAGGAGCGCAACTACATCACCAAGAAGAACCGCCGTAACACGCCGGATCGTCTTGCGATCAAGAAGTTCTGCGCAAGGTGCAACAAGTCCACCACTCATCGTGAGACTCGCTGAGTACGGTACGCACGTTTGAGGAAGGCCCGCAGCCGAGAGGTTGCGGGCCTTTCGCATACCCGAGAGTCATCACGGGGGCGAAGGGCAAGGAAGTTCCGGCTGTCCGGCCGCCTGGCTGCGCCGGGTGAAGAGGTAACGGTTCGCGCGAGAGGCCACACCTGGGGCACGGTCCTATCTGTGGCCTCTCGCCACAAGTGTGGCCTCTCGCGGCGATAGCACGGCCCCAGTGCAGACCGCGCACGTCGCATAGCAAAAGGTGGCCTCTCCTCGCGATAGCACGGCCCGATGCTACGCTCGAGCCGTGACTTGTGCGATTCCCGAACACTCAGACGTTCCCATCCAACCCCTGCCCGCCATTCCGGCAGGCCGCGCCTCGGCAGACCCCAAGACATTGGCCGACCTCACGACGATCGGCGTGGGAGGCTCTTTCGCCGAGCTGGTGCAGGCAAGGAGCGAGGAGGAGCTGACCGAGACGATACGCGCCGCGGACGAACAGGGCAGGCCCTTGCTCTTCGTCGGCGGAGGTTCGAACATCCTAGCCTCGGACGAGCCCTTCGAGGGAGTGGTGCTACGCGACGCTCGTTCGGACATTCGCCTTGTACAGGAGGGCGGATGCGAAGGCGCCAACCTGCGCGTCCTAGGGGGAACCTCCTGGGAGGAACTCGTGGTCCACACCATCGAGAACGAGTGGATGGGCCTGGAGGCCCTCTCCGGTATTCCTGGAACGGTGGGGGCAGCCCCGGTGCAGAACATCGGCGCCTATGGCCAGGAGGTGGCGACCTCCATCTCCCGCGTGCGGGTGTGGGACCGCGCCACGAACGTCCCCCGGGAATTCACGCTGTCCGAGCTGGACTTCGGCTATCGGACGAGTATCCTCAAGCAGAGCCTGGCCCAAGGATGGGGCCCCAGCCCGCGCTACATCGTCCTGTCCGTGGATCTCCAACTACGCATCGCCTCACTCTCCGCCCCCGTTCAGTACGCTCAACTCGCCAGACTGCTCGAGGTCGCTCCCGGAACGCGAGTTCCGGCGGTGGACGTCCGGGCGGCGGTGCTCGAACTGCGAGCCTCGAAGGGGATGGTGCTCGACGACGCCGATCGTGACACCTATTCCTGCGGCTCCTTCTTCACCAATCCCGTGCTGAGCGAGCAGGAGGCGGCGGCGCTGCCCGCCGATGCCCCGCGTTTCGCTGTCAGTGACGCCTCGCGCGCCACCCTGGGCGCTGCGGCGCCCACGTTCGAGGGGCAGGTCAAGACCTCAGCGGCCTGGCTCATCGACCATGCCGGCTTCGCGGCGGGATACGGGATGCCGGGCCCGGCGGCTCTGTCCAACAAGCACTGCCTGGCGCTCACCAATAGGGGAGGTGCCACGGGCGGTCAGATGAGGGAACTTGCGCGGAAGATCCGCGACACGGTTCATGAGAGGTACGGCGTCATGTTGCACCCCGAGCCGGTGGTGCTGGGCGGTTTGTAGACCGGCCAGCAGTGGGGCCGGATAGCGATGTCGATCTAGAGGCACTTCATGCCGTCCTCAAGACTGGCGGGGTTATTCGTCCTCTTGCAACCACTGGGCGATCTCCGCGTGCCAGCGTGCCTTTTCTCGTGCGGAGGCGAACGAGGCGTCGATGGAGGTGCCCGCCAGATGGGCGAGCTCGGTATCCGAGAATCCCTCCGTGCGTAGCTGTTCGTACTGGTCCGTGAGCCGCGAGAGGAAGAGCAAGGGGTCGTCCGCACCCAGTGCGATCGTGGCTCCGGCCTCCATGAGCCTGCGCACGGGTACATGGCTCTCATCGGAGAAGACCCCGAGTGAGACGTTCGATTCCGGGCACACCTCGAAGGCGACGCCGGCATCGATGATGCGCTTGGCCAGCTCCATGTCTTCAGCGGCACGGACCCCATGGCCGAGCCGTGCGGGTTTCAGGTGCGCCATGACGGCGCGTACGTGATCGGGGCCGAGGAGTTCGCCGCCGTGGGGGACCGAGGGCAGGCCGGCACGGCGGGCGATGTTGAACGCCGCACTCCATTCGGAGGTGGTGCCGCGCCTTTCGTCGTTGGAAAGCCCGAAGCCGACGACCGAACCCGGGCTGTCTCCGGCATACTGGGTGGCCAGGCGCGCGAGGGTCCGAGCCTCCAGTGGATGGCGGATACGGGAGGCGGCGACGACGACGCCGACTTCCACCCCGGTTCTTGTGGTCGCCTTCTTCGCCTCGTCGAGCACGATCTCCAGGGCGGGAGTGATTCCTCCGACGAAGGGGGCGTAGGAGGTGGGGTCGATCTGGATCTCCAGGCGCCGAGAGCCTTCGCGGGCGTCGTCCTCGGCTGCCTCGGCCACGATGCGGCGCATGGTCTCCTCTGACTGGACCACTTTGCGAGCGGCGTCGTAGGAGCGCTGGAACCGGAACCAACCGCGCTGGTCTGCTGGGACATGCAGCGCCACATTGTCCGTCAGGGAGCCGGGTAGCTTGATCCGCTGCTGACGGGCCATGTCCTGCAGGGTCGATACACGCATCGAGCCCGTGAAATGCAAATGCAGGTGAGCCTTGGGAAGTTTGTTGAGGTCACGCACCCGCCCATTTTCCCACACAAGCCGGCCCGGCATCCTCCTAAGGGGGATTCGAGTGGTCAGACGGGGTGCTTGTGCGAGGTTTTCCCCGACATCCCGCCGTGCAATCGGCTGTGCCGGTCTCGCGGCAAGGCAGATGGAGTGATCATGATGTAGAAAAGACCTATGACATTGCCAGCGAGGACCGAAAGAGAAGCGCACGATCTTGCTCTCTTGACGGGGGATGGGGCCGGCGAGATGCTTCGCGTGGCCTTGGGCGAGCGGGCGACCGTGCGTTCATGGAGCGTGCATTCGGTGCACCACCGTCCCGGTGCGGGCGTGACCGCCTGCTACGTCGTCGCCGTTGACGTTGCCGGGGAGAATGGTGAGATCGAGTCCACCGAGGAGTACATGTGCGCCTCGACGGCCCGGTTGTCGCGCCCGGACGAGGTGCTGGCCAAGTTGCAGTCCCAGGGTACGAAGGTGAGTATCTGGCGCTACCCGGAAGATCCGGAGCTGCCGGGCCTGGCCGAGGCCTGCTCTCCGGATCGGATGAGCAAGAGGCTGGGGGAGCCCGTCTCGATAGAGCTCATGAGCTACCGTCCCACCCGCAGGGCCGTCGTCAAGGTTTCCCGTCCCACGGGAGTCATGGCCTTCGGGAAGGTCCTTCGCCTGCCCCAGGCCCGAGATCTCGCTCATCGGCACAGAATGCTGGAGGCCTCCCCGGTACCCGCTCCCCGGCTGTTGATGGAGGGGAGGGATGGGCTGGTCCTCATCGCGGCTGTCACGGGCGAACCGCTGGCCAATATCATCTCGCGGGGCATGGGAGTGCGGGCACCCCAGATCTTACGGGCGCTCATAGGAGCGCTGGACGCGCTTCCGGCCGAGGCGATGTCGCTCCCGCAACGGCCGGCGTGGGCCGACCGAGCCGAGCACTACGCTCATGCGGCCGCGACGGCGCTTCCCGAGGAAACGCTGCGATGCCGCAATCTGGCGCAACGGATCGACGCCCTGCTAGCCGTCGCACCTACGGGCCCGCTGGTGCCGGTGCACGGAGACTTCTACGAGGCGAACATCTACATGAGCAAGAATCTGTGGCAGGTGTCCGGGCTCATCGACGTGGATTCGATCGGTCCCGGATACCGCGTGGATGATCTGGCCTGCCTCTTGGGGCACATGAGCGTGCTTCCCCATCTGGCCCCCAAAGCTTATCCGCACGTGGCGCAGGACCTGGCGCAGTGGAGCGCTGCCTGTGAGATGTTCGTGGATCCGGTCGCGCTCAATGCGCGCTGCGCCGGAGTCGTGCTGTCCCTCATCGCGGGAGCGAAGCGCATGGACGGGCGCGAGTGGCGCAACGATGCACTGGGTCGGCTCGCCACGGCGGAATGGTGGGTTGGACGGGCCGAAGGTTGGGCCGCCTCGCGCGCGGTGCCTGGTATCTGACACCGAGGGCCGCCGGAGTCGGGTTGTCGTCTGCCCTTGACGGCGGTTGAGATGATCGTAAGCGGTATCGAAAGCCGGGCGGAGCCGGTGCCGGAAAAGGCGGGGTGCTGTCAGTCGAAACTGACAGCACCCCGCCTTCGTTACAGTGGAGCGACCCGGTCGCAGACGCGGACCGCTACGCGAAGAGCTTCTGCAGGCGGCCGATGCCCTCCTTGATGTCCTCGTCGGACATCGCGTAGGAGAAGCGCATGAAGCCAGAACCACCGAATGCCTCGCCTGGGACCACCGCGACCTCGGCCTCTTCGAGAATGATGGCTGCGAGCTCCGTGGTGGTGTCGGCCACGCGGCCGTTGATATCGCGTCCGAGCAGTCCCTTCACGTCGGGATAGACGTAGAAGGCGCCGTTGGCCTCGGGGACCGTGACGCCGTCGATATCGCTCAACAATTCGGTGATGAGCTGACGGCGGCGATCGAAGGCGTCGCGCATATGCGTGACGACCTCCTGCGGTGAGGTCAACGCCGCGATGGCCGCGCGCTGGGACACGTTGGCCACGTTGGAGGTGGTATGGGACTGCATGTTCGTGGCGGCCTTGATGACATCGGAGGGGCCGTACATCCAGCCGACGCGCCAGCCCGTCATGGCGTAGGTCTTGGCCACACCGTTGAGGATGATGGTCTGGTTCGCCAGTTCGGGGACCACACCGAGGATGTAGGACATCGGGATGCCGTACGTGAGATGCTCGTAGATCTCGTCGGAGATGACCCAGATGCCATTGTCAAGAGCCCACTGGCCGATCGCACGGAGCTCATCGGCGGAGTAGACGGCTCCCGTCGGGTTCGAGGGGGAGCACAGCAACAGCGCCTTGGTGTTCTTCGTTCGCGCTTCCTCGAGCTGGGCGACGGTGACCTTGTAGCCCTGCTCCGAGCCGGCGAACACCTCGACCGGTACGCCTCCGCACAGGCGGATGGCCTCGGGATATGTGGTCCAGTAGGGAGCGGGAAGGATGACCTCGTCGCCGTCGTCGACGATAGAGGCGAAGGCCTGGTATACGGCCTGCTTGCCTCCGTTGGTCACCAGGATGTTCGTGGGCTCTACGCTGACGCCGGAATCTGCGAACGTCTTCTCGGCGATCGCCTGGCGCAGTTCGGGTAGGCCGGCGGCCGGGGTGTACTTGTGATTCTTCGGATCCCTGGTGGCCGCGGCGGCGGCCTCAACGATATGAGCCGGGGTGGGGAAGTCGGGCTCACCGGCACCGAAACCAATAACCGGGCGACCGGCGGCCTTGAGGGCCTTGGCCTTTGCGTCGACTGCGAGAGTGGCGGATTCCTGGATAGCTGCGAGCCGGGCGGAGACCCGACGAGCTGGTTCTGGTGTAGCGTTCACACCCCTATCCTGACACGATCGCTTCCGTGCGTGTTGGGGAATCACAAATGGCGGAGTTGCGCCGAAACGGTGGCCATACCTGGTCTGACCGACCGCGGTGGCCCATCCACCCCGTGCGATTGCTACTCTGCCCCGGGGTTCCTATCGTTCACCGTCTGGGAATCGGTAGCGACGCACCGGGCATGCCGGCGAATTGGTCGCCCGCACGGTGTGTTGAATACTACACCGGGTCACCTTGAATGGACGTAAGCGCACGTCGCGGAGTAATCTCTTACCCGTTGTGCCGAGCGTGTTGGCATTGCGCCTCCCCCATGAGGCATAATGTTCAAGTGCTCAACAGCCGGAGGGTAGTGGCGCAATTGGTAGCGCATCGGTCTCCAAAACCGACGGTTGGGGGTTCGAGTCCCTCCTACCCTGCTAAGGCGGCTCATGATCGCATGAGCCGCCTTTGTTCAACCCGAGGAACCTTATGAAGGACGCGATGTGAACGACGCCGCCAGCGCCCAGAACGCGAAAAAGAAGCCCGCTGAGCAAAAGCGTGGCCTTTTCGCGCGCATCGCTCTGTTCTTCCGTCAGGTTCTCGGCGAACTGAAGAAGGTCCAGCGCCCCTCACGTCAGGAGCTTGGGCAGATGTTCCTCACGGTCATCGTCTTCGTCGCCGTCATTATGGTTTTCGTCGGAATCATCGATGCTGGTTTCGGTCGTTTGACTCTCTGGATCTTTGGATAACTCTCCGGATCTTCGGATGGGCGACCGCCCGTCCGATCTCGAAAAAGGAAAGTAGGAATAGCGTGCCTGAAGATATCCTCGAGCCCGCGAACGAGGCCGCTGAGGAGACGTTCGAGGCCAACGACTCCCCAGCGGAAGGGGCCGACGCTCCGGCGGTAGCCGACGACGGCGCAGTCACCGAAGAGGGCGCAGTCACCGAAGAAGAGGTGCGCGCCAAACTCAAGGGCCTCGATGGCCGCTGGTACGTCCTGCACACCTACGCCGGCTACGAGAAGCGCGTCAAGCAGGACCTCGAAGTGCGCATTCACTCCATGAACATGGAAGAGCACATCTTCCAGATCGAGGTTCCGATGGAGGAGGTCTTCGAGATCCGCCGTGGGCAGCGCAAGCTGGTCTCCAGGGTGCGCATGCCCGGATACGTGATCATCCGTATGGACATGAGCGACGACGCATGGCGCGTCGTCCAGTCCACCAATGGCGTCACGGGCTTCGTCGGCAACGGCCGCACCCCGGTTGCTCTCACCGAGAACGAGGTCGTCAAGATGCTGACGCCCGTCATCGAGGCGGAGGCCGTGGCCGAGGCGAAGGCCGCCGGCCTGCCTACCGGCGCCGAGCCCGCTACGATCTCCCCGTTCGAGATTGGCGAATCCGTCACACTTACGTCCGAGCCGTGGGCTGGTATGCCCGCCACTGTCTCCGATATCGATCCCGCGAATCAGCGACTTACCGTGCTGATGACGCTTGTCGGCCAAGAGACCCCGGTCGAATTGTCCTTCAGCCAGGTGCGCAAGGAAGACTAGATCACATTCGAGTTTTCCTTGCGCCATGCGTAAGCTTGAAGGTCGGCTGCCGCTTATGCCATTGCGGCAGTTAAGAAACAAGAAAAGGACCCTACATGCCACCGAAGAAGAAGGTTTCGGGCTACATTAAGCTCCAAATTCCTGCTGGTGCAGCGACCCCGGCACCGCCGATTGGTCCCGCACTGGGCCAGCACGGCGTCAACATCATGGAATTCTGCAAGGCCTACAACGCGGCCACGGAATCCCAGCGTGGAAACATCGTCCCGGTTGAGATCACGGTTTACGAAGATCGTTCGTTCACCTTCGTTCTCAAGACCCCGCCGGCCGCCGAGCTCATCAAGAAGGCCGCCGGTGTGGCCAAGGGCTCTGCCACTCCGCACACCGACAAGGTCGGTCACCTCACCGCCGATCAGCTCCGCGAGATCGCCAAGGTCAAGGAACCGGATCTGAACGCCAACGACGTCGACATGGCCGCCCGCATCATTGCCGGCACCGCACGTTCCATGGGTATCACGTCCGACGCGATCTGATGCTCGCACCGTTTCGGTGCATCTGTGCCTATCAGGCACGTGGAAGGGCCTGCGCGGGCCCAATGACCACAACTGCTCGCTAAGGAGATAAGCAGAATGGCAAAGCGCTCTAAGAATCACCGTAACGCTGCCGCGAAGATCGCGGACGGCGTCCTGTACAGCCCCTTCGAGGCCATGGGCCTTGCGAAGGAGACCTCCGTCACCAAGTTCGACGCGACCGTTGAGGTCATGTTCCGTCTTGGCGTGGATCCCCGCAAGGCCGACCAGATGGTCCGTGGAACTGTCAACCTGCCGCACGGCACCGGCAAGACCGCGAGGGTCATCGTCTTCGCCGTTGGCCCCCGCGCGCAGGAAGCCATCGACGCCGGCGCTGACGAGGTCGGCGGCGACGAGCTCATCGAGAAGGTCGCCGCCGGCTACACCGACTTCGATGCCGCCGTCGCCACCCCGGACCTCATGGGCAAGGTCGGCCGTCTCGGCCGAGTGCTCGGTCCTCGTGGCCTGATGCCGAACCCCAAGACCGGCACCGTGACGATGGATGTCGCCAAGGCTGTCAACGACATCAAGGGCGGCCGTATCGAGTTCCGAGTGGACAAGAACGGCAACCTCGGGTTCATCGTCGGCAAGACCTCGTTCGACACCAAGCAGCTCGTCGAGAACTACGCCGCTGCCCAGGAAGAGGTGCTGCGACTCAAGCCCTCGACCTCCAAGGGTCGCTACGTCCTCAAGGGAACCGTCTCCACCACCATGGGCCCGGGCATCCCGCTGGACACCACGAAGACCCGCAACCTCCTCTCCGAGGATGCGTCTTGATTCGGTAGCCGTTCGATAGGCTGCAACTGACATACATGGGTGGGGGCGCGCCGGGGGCGCGGGGGCGGTCCCCCCCACGGGGGGGGTGGGTGCGGGGGGGGGGGGCCACAGGGGTTGCCAGGTTCGTGGGGTGGCCGTACCCC
>JAZDRN010000001.1:401278-404941 GCA_047501485.1 Actinomycetaceae bacterium L2_0104
GTCCTGCACGCTGCAGCGTGCAGGACCCACCCATGCGTCGATGTGCGAGCGGAGGCGGGCTCCAATAGGCTTGCCCTGTTGCGTGCGGTGCCCTTCCCGCGCGAGGAAAGGCAGGCAGAGATGATTCGTGGAGGTTCCGCCTCCGCTGCGCTCACATGGCGTGACGGAATTGCCGCGCTTCTTCTGCTCGTCTTGAGCCTCTCGTGGACCGCCATCGGTATTTCCCAGGCTCCTGAGTTGAGCCGCTATGACGAATGGACCTATATCGACTATTCGTACAAGGTGACCGAGGGGCATATCCCGGTGCGCGGGGAAGCGCTCGGTGGGCTGACGCGAGAGGCTTGGAGTTGCCGTGGCATGGAGGGCACAATCCGTAAGGTGAGCCCGCCTCCCTGCGAGGAGGTCGCTTCTCATCCCATTTCGGATTGGCCGTATGCGGGAGAGAACTACAATGGGTTCCACCCGCCGTTCTACTTCGTGCTGGCCGGTTTCGGTGGCAAAGGGGTAGCGGCCGTCGCCGGTACGGATTTCGTCACCGGTGCCCGGTGGATCTCCGGGCTCTGTGTCGCCTGCGGTATCGTCGCCCTCTACTTCGCGATCCGCAGATGGAGGGTGGGTTCGATCGCCTCCTTCGGTGCGAGCGTGCTGACTCTGGCCACCCCTGCGGTGGCGGCGTCTGCGGTGATCGTGCACAACGATGCCATCACGCCCTTGGCGGGCGCGGGAGCGGTATGGCTGCTGGGACGGGTGTTCGTGGACCGGAAGCTGGGCTGGGCCCTACCCGCCGCGCTCATGCTGGCCGTATCCCTGATGCGGGTGATGTCCACGGTGGCCCTTCTGACTGTGACCCTCATGCTGGTGATCGCCCTTGCGTTCCCGAGAGCGGGAGGCCTTCAACCTCGCGACCGCCGTCCCCTTGCCGCGATCATAGCGGGCCAGCTAGGAGCGCTTGGTGCCGGGTATTTCGCGTGGACGCTCTGGCAGAACTCGCGGACAGCAGATGGCTACGCCCCAGCGATCTCCGGTTTCTCCACGGATCCGTACACCGGGCAGCCTGCGGGGCAGATCCTGCGAACGGTCCTCGATCCATACGGTCTGACGGATCCGGTCACCGATTGGTACCTGCAACCCGGTCTCGAATCGCATTGGACTTCGGAGTGGAGTCAGAATCTCTACTGGGTCTATCTGTTCCTGCCCCTCGTCGTTCTCGTCCTCTGTGCCCGTAGTGGAGCGGGGCGGATGCTCTCCGGCTCGGTCGCCCTGGGCCCGGCCGTTGCCGGGGCGGTGGTCCAGGCTCGCGAACTGGTGACGTCGCATGCCTACTTCCGGGTGCTCTCGGGACGCTACGCGGCCGCGCTCATTCCGCTCTACGCCACCAGTGCCGCCGTCATATGCGATCGAAGAATCGCCCGCTGGGTTCTGGTCTGCTTCGCGTTGCTGGGTTACGTCGCGATCGTCACTGGTCCCTTCGTCTCCTGACCGCTTCCGGCCGTTTCGCCGGAGATAGCTGGACGGAGGGCGATCGACGGCGTCGTCGCCGCGTACTGTGACAGCCTCGGCTCCGGCAGGATTCCGTTGCACCGGGCCGCGTCCAGTACCGTTATCTCAGAGCTTGCAGGGGAGGCACGGCATGGGAACCTTGGTCATCGGAATCGCCGGCGGTACGGGCAGTGGGAAGACGACGCTGACGCAGGCACTCATCGATGCGTTTCCCGGTAAGACGAGCGTGGTCTACCACGACAATTATTATCGGGCCTTCCCCGATCTGAGTTACGAGGAGCGAAAGGGGATCAACTGGGATTCCCCTGACGCCTTCGACAGTGCGCTCATGGTCGCCCAGCTCAAGGAGCTCATCGCCGGTAACGCGATCGAATGCCCGATCTACGACTATTCGATCTACAATCCGTCGGAGCAGACCCAGCGGATCGAACCGGCCGACGTGATCATCGTCGAGGGAATCCTCATCTTCGCGGACCCGGACATCTGCGGCCTGCTCGATATCAAGCTCTTCGTGGACACCGACGCCGATGTCCGTATCCTGCGCCGTATCAAGCGGGACGTGATAGAGCGCGGGCGCACTCTCGAATCGGTGGAGAAGCAGTATCTGGAAACGGTCAAGCCGATGCACGAGCTATACGTGGAGCCGTCGAAGCACAACGCGGACATCATCGTCCCCGAGGGCGGACGCAACCTGGTGGCTCTCGATATGCTCATCCATCGTGTCGCCGGCCAGATCGGCGTCGCATCGCCCGGCGGCCGCTACCGGGCGCGGTGACCGGCATCGACGACGACGGCACGTTGGCCGGGTGCGAATGTTCCGGCTGGGAAGTGCGTCACGAATGTTTCCTCCGACTTGCCCCGCTATGACGGGGTGGCTAAGCTGATGAACGCCTAAGACCGCAGGTCTCCCATAAACCGGAGTTAATCCTTTGAAGGGCCAGCGCAGGTGACACGAGTGAAGCCGAGATATTCGGTCAAGCCCCGTTGCGCCTGCACGGGGCTTTTTCTATTGGTTCCTGCGGCACTACGACCGGAAGGAGGCCCAATGGCACGGACCGACAAGTCTGCAGCGATTGCTGAGCTCAAGGGCGACTTTGAGAAGTCCAGCGCTGTGCTGCTTACTGAATACCGCGGCCTGACCGTTGCGCAGCTTCAGACGCTGCGCCGCGCAATCGGTGCAAACGCGGAGTACAAGGTCGCCAAGAATACTCTGGCCGCAATCGCTGCCAAGCAGGCCGGTGTCGAGGGTCTCGATGACATCCTCGCCGGACCGACCGCTCTGGCTTTTGTGACCGGTGAGGTCTCGGAGGCCGCCAAGGCTATCCGCGATTTCGCCAAGGACAACCCGGCACTCATCATCAAGGGTGGCGTCATGGAGGGCACCGTTCTCGATGCCGCCGGCGTCGCCAAGCTTGCCGATCTGGAGTCTCGCGAGGTTCTTCTCGCCAAGGCTGCCGGTGTGCTCAAGGCTGTCATGTATCAGGCGGCATACGTTATCAACGCGCCAGCCTCCAAGGCTGTCCGCACCGTCGACGCCCTGCGCGCGAAGCAGGAAGAAGCGGCTGCCTGATCGCGGGCACTGCACCACTACAGAGAAACATCTGCTCGCGTAGCAGTTTAAGAAAGGTAGGCCACCATGGCTAAGCTCACCACTGAAGAGCTCATTGCAGCGTTCAAGGAGCTCACCCTCGTTGAGGTTTCCGAGTTCGTCAAGGCTTTCGAGGAGGAGTTCGACGTCACCGCCGCTGCTCCCGCCGCCGCCGTCGTCGCAGCCGCTCCCGGCGCCGCTGCTGCCGAGGCCGAGGAAGAGAAGGACTCCTTCGACGTCGTTCTCGAGTCGGTCGGCGACAAGAAGGTTGCAGTCATCAAGGAGGTGCGCGCCCTTACCTCCCTCGGCCTGAAGGAGGCCAAGGAGCTCGTCGACTCCGCTCCCAAGGCCGTCCTCGAGGGCGCTGCCAAGGACGCAGCCGAGAAGGCCAAGGAGCAGCTCGAGGGCGCTGGCGCAACCGTCACCCTCAAGTGATCCGCGCGGCTTGAGCCGCTGCATCCAGCTGATATCAGCTTGAGACAAGGGGTGGGGGGGGGCGGGGGGGGGGGGGGGCGCCGGGGGGGGGGGGGGGGCGGTGGGGTGGGGCCGCGGGGGCGGCGGCGCGGTTGGTGTGT
>JAZDRN010000001.1:404951-438840 GCA_047501485.1 Actinomycetaceae bacterium L2_0104
CGGTTCCCCATTATTTTTTCGGGGGGGTTGGTCGGGTTAATTCATGTTTATATGTGTTTTTTTATGGGGGTGGTACACATGGGGGGTTGTCCCCCACCCCTTGCGCATGCGGGCCGCTTTGCGTACCGAACCATGGAACTGACGATAGAATAGAGTGTGTCGGTTGCAAAGCGGACCCGACCTGTGCAACAGTTCTGGGGGACAGCCAACGACGGTTGTCACGTGACCCCTTCCACACCGCGTCAGGGTGGACTCACTATAGCCACGGGTGTACATTGGATACTTGCGCCAGCATACCCACAGCTATGCCCTTTTGACCTTTTCGCTACGACGAGCCCGGGCTCGAACGCCCGTCTTGTCCGTGCCGGACGAGGGGGAGGCGAAGGTATCTCTGGCAGCACGCCTTACCAACGTCAGGGAAGGAACCCCCTTTGGCTGCTTCGCGCACCTATTCGCTCTCCGCTCGTAATGGTAAGCCGGTTGTCGACCGCGCTTCCTTTGCAAAAATTAGCGAGCCCTTGCAGGTACCCGACCTGCTGGGACTGCAGACAGACAGCTTTGGCTGGCTCATTGGTTCGCCGAAGTGGGCGGCCGAGAACCCCGATGAGAAATCTGGACTCGAGGAGATCTTCGAGGAGATCTCGCCTATCGAAAACGCCGCCCAGACGATGGGTCTGGTACTTTCCTCACCTCACTTGGAGGATCCGAAGTACTCCATCCAGGAATGCCGCGAGCGTGATCTGACGTACTCCGCTCCGCTGTACGTCACCGCCGAGTTCCAGAACTATGAGACCGGCGAGATCAAGTCGCAGACCACCTTCATCGGCGACTTCCCGCTCATGACCGAGCGCGGTACCTTCATCATCAATGGTACCGAGCGCGTCGTCGTCTCTCAGCTGGTCCGTTCCCCCGGCGTGTACTTCGAGCGCGTCGCTGACAAGACCTCGGACAAGGACATCTTCTCCACCCGTGTCATTCCATCACGTGGAGCATGGCTCGAGTTCGAGATCGACAAGCGCGACGCCGTCGGTGTACGCGTGGACCGCAAGCGCAAGCAGTCCGTCACCGTCTTCCTCAAGGCGCTGGGGCTGACCGAGTCGGAGATCCGCGAGACGTTCGCCGATTTCCCGGCCCTCATCGACACCCTGGAGAAGGATTCCGTCCACACCCAGGAAGAGGCGCTGCAGGACCTGTACCGCAAGTTGCGTCCGGGCGAGCCCCCGACGGCCGAGGCAGGGCGTACCCTCCTCAACAACTTCTACTTCAACACCAAGCGTTACGACACCGCGAAGGTCGGTCGCTACAAGATCAACAAGAAGCTCGGCCTCACCGAGGAGAGCGGTACCCGTCAGCTCGGTATCGAGGACATCACCGCGTCTTTGCGTTACATGCTCGCACTGCACTCGGGTCTCTCGGAGGTCGTGTGCGCCGAGGGGACGTCCGCCGTCCGCGTGGAGACCGACGACATCGATCATTTCGGCAACCGTCGTATCCGCGCCGTGGGTGAGCTGATCCAGAACCAGGTTCGCACCGGCCTCGCGCGTCTGGACCGCATGGTCCGCGAGCGTATGACGACCCAGGAGGCGGAGGCCATCACGCCGTCGTCCCTCATCAATATCCGCCCGATCGTGGCCGCCATCAAGGAGTTCTTCGGAACCTCGCAGCTGTCCCAGTTCATGTATCAGAACAACCCGCTGGCCGGGCTGACCCACAAGCGCCGCCTGTCGGCTCTGGGCCCCGGAGGCCTGTCCCGTGACCGCGCGGGCATGGAAGTTCGAGACGTTCACCCGTCCCACTACGGACGCATGTGCCCCATCGAGACCCCTGAAGGCCCGAACATCGGCCTGATCGGCTCCCTGGCCTCGTTCGCCCGTATCAATGCCTACGGCTTCATCGAGACCCCGTACCGCGTTGTGACCGACGGCGTCGCCACCGAGGCCATCGAGTACCTCCAGGCTGACGACGAGGACTCCGCGGTCATCGCGCAGGCCGAAGCTCCGTTGGATGCCGACGGCCGGTTCATCGACGAGGAAGCCCTCTGTCGTATGCCCGGCGGCGAGCCCGCACTGGTTCCCGTCGACGAGGTCGACTACATGGACGTCTCCGCCCGTCAGATGTGTTCGGTCGGCACCGCCATGATTCCGTTCCTGGAGCATGACGACGCCAACCGAGCTCTTATGGGCGCCAACATGCAGCGCCAGGCCGTGCCGCTCATCCGCCCGGTGGCCCCATTCGTGGGTACCGGCATGGAGATGCGCGCCGCCGTCGACGCCGGCGATGTCACCATCGCCAAGGCTCCCGGTGTTGTCACCGAGGTCGACGCCGACGCCGTGCACGTCGAGCAGGACGACGGCCGTCGCGTCATCTACAAGATGACCAAGTTCGACCGTTCCAACCCGGGCAACTGCACCAACCAGAAAGTCGTCGTCTCAGAGGGCGATCGTCTGGAGACGGGCTCGCTCATCGCCGACGGTCCAGCGACCGAGGGCGGCGAGCTCGCTCTGGGCCAGAACCTCCTGGTGGCGTTCATGTCATGGAACGGATACAACTACGAGGACGCCATCATCCTCTCCGAGCGTTGCGTGAAGGAAGACCTCCTCACCTCGATCCACATCGAGGAGCACGAGGTCGACGCCCGCGATACCAAGCTCGGACCGGAGGAGATCACCCGGGACATCCCGAACGTCTCCGAGGAGATGCTGTCGCATCTCGATGAGCACGGCATCATTCGCATCGGCGCCGAGGTTCAGGCCGGCGACATCCTCGTCGGCAAGATCACCCCGAAGGGCGAAACCGAGCTGACCTCCGAGGAGCGCCTGCTGCGCGCCATCTTCGGTGAGAAGGCGAAGGAGGTGCGCGACACCTCGCTGCGCGTTCCCCACGGCCAGTCCGGCATCGTCATCGGCGTTCGTCAGTTCACCAAGGAGAACAATGACGAACTCGCCGCCGACGTCAACGAGACCGTCCGCGTCTACATCGCCCAGCGCCGCAAGATCACCATCGGTGACAAGATGGCCGGGCGCCATGGTAACAAGGGCGTCATCTCCCGCATCCTGCCGCTCGAGGACATGCCGTTCATGCAGGATGGAACTCCAGTCGACATCATCCTGAACCCCCTGGGCGTTCCAGGCCGAATGAATCTGGGTCAGGTCTACGAGCTGCACCTGGGTTGGATCGCCAGCCAGGGATGGGATGCGTCGAAGGCCCGCGATGCCGGAGAGACATGGGCGCAGCGTCTGCCCGAGCACACCGTCGTCGGGGAGCCCGGCCAGCGCGTCGCCACCCCGGTGTTCGACGGCGTCATGGCCGACGAGATGAACGGTCTTCTTCGTTCGACTCTGCCCAACCGCGACGGCGATGTTCTGATCAACCCCCAGGGCAAGGCGATGCTGTTCGACGGCCGCACCGGAGAGCTCTTCCCCGAGCCGATCTCCGTCGGCTACATGTACATGCTCAAGCTGCACCATCTGGTGGACGACAAGATCCATGCCCGTTCGACGGGTCCCTACTCGATGGTCACCCAGCAGCCGCTGGGCGGCAAGGCGCAGTTCGGTGGCCAGCGTTTCGGCGAGATGGAGGTGTGGGCGCTGGAGGCCTATGGCGCCTCGCATACCCTGCAGGAGATGTTGACCATCAAGTCCGACGACACCGTCGGCCGCGTCAAGGTCTACGAAGCCATCGTCAAGGGCGATAACGTTCCCGAACCGGGTATTCCCGAGTCCTTCAAGGTTCTCATCCAGGAGATGCGCTCCCTGTGCCTGAACGTCGAGGCTCTCGACTCGGCCGGCGAGGCGATCAACCTGCAGGACGCCGAAGAGGACCAGTTCCACACCCCCGAGCCCGTCGCAATGCCCACGGGTCTGGAGGATCTGACGTCCGGAGCTGAATTCTAGGAATTCGATCGATCGGGGAGTGGGCTTAGCGCCCGCCCGTTCCCCGATCCGTTTCAGCTCCCAACACATGAACGTAACGGTGCAGAACCTGAGGAAGTAGGAACCTTGCTCGACGTTAATCGTTTCGACCAGCTGCATATCGCTCTGGCCACTTCGGACGATGTCCGAGAGTGGTCTCACGGTGAAGTCAAGAAGCCGGAGACCATCAACTACCGTACTTTGAAGCCCGAGAAGGACGGTCTCTTCTGCGAGCGTATCTTCGGACCCACCCGCGACTGGGAGTGTGCGTGCGGCAAGTACAAGCGCCCCCGCTTCAAGGGCATCGTCTGTGAGCGCTGCGGCGTGGAGGTCACGCGCTCCAAGGTGCGTCGTGAGCGGATGGGCCACATCGAGCTCGCCGCTCCCGTGACCCACATCTGGTACTTCAAGGGAGTTCCCTCCCGTCTGGGCTATCTCCTCGACATCGCCCCCAAGGACCTGGAGAAGGTCATCTACTTCGCGGCCTACATGGTGACGGACGTGGATGCCGAGGCACGTCGTGACGACATGCCGACCCTCCAGTCCGAGTACGAGCTCGAGCGTGCGGCGCTCGAGAAGGCTCGCGACATCGACCTCGAAGAGCGCCAGCAGGCGCAGGAGGTCGAGCTCGCCCAGGCCGAGGCCGATGGGCTGAAGTCCGATGCCCGGACGAAGATCCGCCGTTCCGCCGAAGGCGATCTCGGCCGTATTCGCAAGCGGGCTGACGCCGATATCGCCCGGCTGGACGCAGTTTGGGATCGTTTCACCAAGCTCAAGGTCGGAGACCTGGAGGGCGATGAGGATCTCTACCGCGAGATGGAGTCGCGCTACTCGGACTACTTCTCCGCCGCACGCGGCGCGGAGGCGATCCAGAAGCGCCTGCTGAGCTTCGATCTGCAGGCGGAGCACGATCACCTCGTCGAGGTCATCGAGTCAGGAACAGCGCAGCGCAAGGCCCGTGCACTCAAGCGCATCAAGGTGGTCAACGCCTTCCTGCACTCGGGCACCAAGCCTGCCGCCATGGTTCTGGACGCCCTGCCGGTCATCCCGCCGGATCTGCGCCCGATGGTGCAGCTCGACGGCGGCCGCTTCGCGACCTCGGATCTCAACGATCTCTACCGCCGCGTCATCAACCGCAACAACCGCCTCAAGCGCATGCTGGATCTCGGCGCCCCCGAGATCATGGTCAACAACGAGAAGCGGATGCTGCAGGAAGCCGTGGACGCCCTCTTCGACAACGGCCGCCGCGGCCGTCCGGTGCAGGGCGCGGGCAACCGTCCGCTCAAGTCCCTCTCCGACATGCTCAAGGGCAAGCAGGGGCGTTTCCGTCAGAACCTGCTCGGCAAGCGCGTCGACTACTCGGGCCGTTCGGTCATCGTCGTCGGCCCGACCCTTAAGCTGCATCAGTGCGGTCTTCCCAAGATCATGGCCCTGGAGCTGTTCAAGCCCTTCGTGCAGAAGCGGCTCGTCGATCTGGAGATCGCTAAGAACATCAAGGCCGCCAAGCGTCTGATCGATCGTCAGCGCCCCGAGGTGTGGGACGTCCTCGAAGAGGTCATCCAGGAGCACCCCGTGCTGCTGAACCGCGCGCCCACCCTGCATCGTCTCGGCATCCAGGCGTTCGAGCCCCAGCTGATCGAGGGCAAGGCCATCCGGCTGCACCCGCTCGTCTGCGGCGCCTTCAACGCCGACTTCGACGGCGACCAGATGGCGGTCCATCTGCCGCTGTCCGTCGAGGCACAGGCCGAGGCCCGCATCCTCATGCTCTCCGCCAACAACATCCTGAAGCCGTCCGACGGACGTCCCGTGACCATGCCCTCCCAGGACATGATCATCGGTCTGTTCCACCTGACCACGCTTCGCGAGGGCCTCAAGGGCCAGGGGCGTTACTTCTCCTCGGTCGGCGAGGCTCAGATGGCCTTCGACCTGGGGGAGCTGGACCTCAACGCGCCGTGCTTCATCCGCTTCGAGAGCGACGTCGTGCCCCCGCGCGACTGGGACGCTCCCGCGGACCGGGAGGAGGGCGAGGGGCTTCTCCTCGACACCACCCTTGGACGCGCGCTGTTCAACGACACCCTTCCGGTCAACTTCCCCTACATCAATGAGGTCGTCGACAAGAAGGTCCTGGGCTCCATCGTCAACGAGCTGGCCGAGCGCTACGAGAAGGTCGCCGTCGGCGCCTCCCTCGACGCGCTCAAGTCCACCGGTTTCTACTGGGCCGTGCGCTCGGGCGTGACGATCGCCGTCTCCGACGTCGTCGTTCCCGAGAACAAGCCGAACCTGCTGCGCAAGGCAGAGGAGGACGCCGCCCGTATCGAGCACCAGTTCCTCACCGGACGTATCGAGGACGAGGATCGCCGTCGCGACCTGGTGGACCTGTGGTCCTCCGTGACCGACGAGATCGCCACCGAGATGCGCGATAACTTCGAGTCCACCAACGTCGTGAACCGCATGGTCTCCTCGGGTGCCCGTGGTAACTGGGAGCAGGTGCGTCAGATTGCCGGCATGCGTGGTCTGGTGGCCGACCCCAAGGGAAACATCATCCCGCGTCCGATCCAGTCGAACTATCGCGAGGGCCTGTCCGTTCTCGAGTACTTCATCGCCACCCACGGTGCGCGCAAGGGACTGGCCGACACCGCCCTGCGTACGGCGGACTCGGGTTACCTGACCCGTCGTCTCGTCGACGTCTCGCAGGACGTCATCGTGCGCGAGCACGACTGCGGTACCCGCCGCGGCCTGCTCAAGACCATCGCCGTCAAGGACGAGAACGGTCAACTGATCGCCGACGAGCAGCTCGACACCGCCGTGTACGCGCGCACTCTGGCCCGCGACATCGCGGATGACGAAGGCAACGTCGTGGTGGCAGCCGGCACCGATCTCGGTGACGTCGCCATCGAGAAGCTGATCGCCGCGGGAGTGACCGAGGTGAGCGTGCGTTCGGTGCTGACCTGTGAGTCCCGCATCGGCACCTGCGCCCTGTGCTACGGCCGTTCCATGGCCACCGGCAAGCTGGTGGACATCGGTGAGGCAGTCGGTATCGTGGCCGCCCAGTCGATCGGCGAGCCCGGCACCCAGCTGACGATGCGTACCTTCCACACCGGTGGTTCGGCCTCGGCCGACGACATCACCCAGGGTCTTCCGCGAGTCCAGGAGCTCTTCGAGGCGCGTACCCCCAAGGGGGAGGCCCCGATCGCCGAGGCAGCCGGACGTCTGGAGGTCGAGGACGGCGAGCGTCTGCGTCGCCTGACGATCGTGCGAGACGACGGCGACGAGGATATCGTCTACCAGGTTGCCAAGCGCGCCAAGCTGCGCGTTGCCGAGGGCGGTCACGCCGTCGTCGGAGAGCAGCTGGTCGAAGGCTCCGTGGACCCGAAGAAGGTGCTGCGCATCAACGGCCGCAAGGCCGCCCAGCAGCACATCGTCAACGAGGTGCAGGACGTCTATCGCAGCCAGGGCGTGGAGATCCACGACAAGCACATCGAGGTCATCGTGCGCCAGATGCTGCGTCGTGTCACCATCCTGGAGGCCGGTACCACCAAGCTCCTTCCGGGTGAACTCGTTGATGTCGCCATCTTCGAGGACGAGAACCGCGCCGCGATGGCGGAAGGCGGCAAGCCCGCCTCCGGCCGTCCGGAGCTGATGGGCATCACCAAGGCATCGCTGGCCACGGACTCGTGGCTGTCGGCCGCGTCCTTCCAGGAGACCACCAAGGTCCTCAC
The DNA here is from genome assembly GCA_047501485.1 of Actinomycetaceae bacterium L2_0104. Lineage (GTDB taxonomy): Bacteria > Actinomycetota > Actinomycetes > Actinomycetales > Actinomycetaceae > Ancrocorticia. The sequence continues at coordinate 412,582 of JAZDRN010000001.1, forward strand.
GGAGGCTGCGCTCAACGCCAAGAGCGATCCGCTGGCGGGGCTCAAGGAGAACGTCATCCTCGGTAAGCTCATCCCGGCCGGAACCGGTCTGGAGCAGCTGCGGAAGGCCACGGTCGAGCCGACGGCCGATGCTCGCCTGGAGTTCGAGAAGAACAACGGCTTCAATCACCGCGATCTGGAGCCCTTCGATGACGGCTACCGCTACGGCGATTATCCCGATTTCGATCTCAACGCCGGTTACGGCGCCTACTGAGGCGTCGGTCACGGCGTTCACCGAGTGATCGGATGGCGGCGGCCGGAGGCATTCACCTCTGGCCGCCGCCTCTTTTCGGGTGTGGCAATGCTTGAAACGGCGGGGTTCTGTGTTTCCCACCACCACTGACGTACATCCTTTGACGCAGTTGTAAATGAGCGGCTAATCTTGTTTAGGTTGCCCGTTCGCGGGTCCGACACATAGCTCTGGCATCCCCGCCGGCGCGATGTGAGTAGGCGGTGTGCACCTCGGTCTCGGCGAACAATTCATGTAAACAGGACATTTCAGGAGAAATAGTGCCAACTATTCAGCAGCTGGTCCGCAAGGGCCGCAGCAGCAAGGTCGGTACCTCCAAGACGCCGGCTCTTAAGGGAAGCCCGCAGCGTCGTGGGGTATGCACCCGTGTTTTCACGACCACCCCGAAGAAGCCGAACTCGGCTCTGCGTAAGGTGGCCCGTGTTCGTCTGTCCTCCGGTATCGAGGTAACCGCCTACATTCCCGGAGAGGGACACAACCTTCAGGAGCACTCCATCGTTCTCGTCCGCGGCGGTCGTGTGCGCGACCTTCCGGGTGTGCGCTACAAGATCATCCGTGGCGCTCTCGATACCCAGGGCGTGAAGAACCGTCAGCAGGCACGCAGCCGCTACGGCGCGAAGAAGGAGAAGAAGTAATGCCACGTAAGGGGCCTGTACGCAAGCGTCCGCTCGTCAACGATCCGGTCTACGGTTCGCCGATGGTGACCCAGCTCGTCAATCGCATTCTTCTCGACGGCAAGAAGTCCGTGGCTGAGCGCATCGTCTACGGTGCACTCGAAGGCGTCGGCGAGAAGTCGGGCCAGGATGCCCTGACCGTTCTCAAGCGCGCCATGGACAACATCCGTCCCTCCCTGGAAGTTCGCTCCCGCCGTGTCGGTGGTGCGACCTATCAGGTCCCGGTCGAGGTCAAGCCGGGCCGCGCCACGACGCTTGCCCTGCGCTGGCTGGTCGATTACGCTCGCGCGCGTCGCGAGAAGACGATGACCGAGCGCCTCATGAACGAGATTCTCGATGCCTCCAACGGTCTGGGTGCCGCGGTGAAGCGTCGCGAGGACACGCACCGCATGGCGGAGTCCAACAGGGCATTCGCGCATTACCGCTGGTAACAACTACCGGGCGGAGCCTCATGGCTTGCCCTTAACGAAGAAGAGAGCCTCAACGTGGCACTTGACGTGCTTACGGACCTCAAGAAGGTCCGCAACATCGGAATTATGGCGCACATCGACGCTGGCAAGACCACCGTCACTGAGCGCATCCTGTTTTACACCGGCATCAACTACAAAATCGGCGAGACCCACGATGGTGCTTCCACCACCGACTGGATGGAGCAGGAGAAGGAACGCGGTATCACCATTACCTCCGCGGCCGTCACTGCCTTCTGGAAGGGCACGCAGATCAATGTGATCGACACCCCCGGTCACGTGGACTTCACGGTTGAGGTCGAGCGCGCGCTTCGCGTGCTCGACGGCGCCGTCGCGGTCTTCGACGGCAAGGAGGGCGTTGAGCCCCAGTCCGAGACCGTTTGGCGCCAGGCGGACAAGTACAACGTTCCCCGCATCTGCTTCATCAACAAGATGGACAAGCTCGGCGCGAACTTCGACTTCTCGGTCAAGACCATCAAGGATCGCCTCCACGCCACGCCGGTAGTCATCACCTTCCCGATCGGGTCGGAGAACGAATTCTCCGGCGTCGTCGATGTCCTGAAGCAGAAGGCCATTCTCAATCCGGAAAAGGATGAGAATGGCGTCGACACCAAGGGCAGCGTCGTCACCGAAGCAGATATCCCCGCGGATCTGGTGGACCAGGCGGAGGAGTACCGCTTGGAAGCCATGGAAGCGGCTGCTGAGGCCAACGACGAACTGATGGAGAAGTACCTGGAGGAGGGCGAGCTCACCGATGCGGAAATCATCGAGGGCCTGCGCATCCGTACCATCGCTTCGGAGATCTACCCGGTCTACTGCGGCTCTGCCTACAAGAACAAGGGCATCCAGTGCATGCTCGATGGCGTCGTCAACTTCCTGCCGTCGCCGCTGGACATTCCCCCGACCGAAGGCTTCCGCCCCGGTCACGAGGAGGATGGCGACACGGAGTTGCGCAAGCCTTCCGAGGAAGAACCGTTTGCGGCACTCGCCTTCAAGATCGCGGTGCATCCTTTCTACGGCAAGCTCATCTACATCCGCGTGTACTCCGGCAAGGTGGAGCAGGGTGCTCAGGTGCTCAACGCGACCACCGGCAAGAAGGAACGCATCGGCAAGATGTTCCAGATGCACTCGAACACCGAGAATCCGGTGGATATCGCGCATGCTGGCCACATCTACGCCTTCGTGGGACTCAAGGACACCCGTACGGGCGACACCCTGTGTGCGCTCAACGCACCGATCGTCCTGGAGTCCATGACGTTCCCCGAGCCCGTGATCCACGTGGCGATCGAGCCGAAGTCCAAGGGCGATCAGGAGAAGCTCTCCATCGCGATCCAGAAGCTTGCGGATGAAGATCCCACCTTCACCGTGCGTCAGGATCCGGAGACCGGCCAGACCGTCATCGGCGGAATGGGTGAGCTCCACCTCGATATTCTCGTTGACCGCATGAAGCGCGAGTTCCGCGTGGACGCCAACATCGGCAGCCCGATGGTGGCCTACCGCGAGACCATTCGCAAGCGCGTCGAGAAGGTGGACTACACCCACAAGAAGCAGACCGGTGGTTCCGGTCAGTTCGCCAAGGTGCAGGTCTCCCTGGAGCCGTTGCCGGAGGATTCGGAGGCGGAGAATTACACCTTCGTCAACGCCGTCACCGGTGGCCGCGTTCCTCGCGAGTACATTCCGTCTGTGGATGCCGGTATTCAGGAGGCAATGCAGAACGGTATCCTGGCTGGCTACCCGATGGTGGACATCCAGGCAACCCTCGAAGACGGCGCCTACCACGACGTCGATTCTTCGGAAATGGCATTCAAGATTGCCGGAAACATGGTGTTCAAGGAGGCCGCGCGTCGCGCCAACCCTGTGCTCCTGGAGCCGGTCATGGATGTTGAAGTCCGCACTCCGGAGGAGTACATGGGCGACGTCATCGGCGATCTCAACTCTCGCCGTGGCATGATCAAGTCCATGGAGGATGCGACAGGCGTCAAGATCGTCCGCGCGAACGTCCCGCTGAGCGAGATGTTCGGGTACGTGGGCGACCTGCGTTCGAAGACGCAGGGCCGCGCGGTGTACACTATGCAGTTCGACTCCTACGCCGAGGTTCCGAAGGCTGTTGCCGACGAAATCATCGCAAAGACCCGGGGCGAGTGACGTCCCACCGGTCCTGTACAATCAGTAACCGAAAAGATAAAGAGCACTTAAGCCGGGTCGAATGCGCAAAGCGTTCATTTTCCAGCTGTAAGTCAATCTAGAGTCCCAGGAGGGCGCAAGTGGCTAAGGCCAAGTACGACAAGTCCAAGCCGCATATGAATATCGGCACCATCGGTCACGTCGATCACGGAAAGACGACGACGACCGCCGCCATCACCAAGGTTCTCGCGGACAAGTACCCGGAACTCAACGAGTACACCCCGTTCGATCAGGTGGACAACGCTCCTGAGGAGCGTCAGCGTGGCATCACCATCAACGTTTCCCACGTTGAGTACCAGACCGAAAAGCGTCACTACGCACACGTCGACGCCCCTGGCCACGCCGACTACATCAAGAACATGATCACCGGTGCGGCTCAGATGGACGGCGCGATTCTCGTTGTCGCCGCCACCGACGGCCCGATGGCTCAGACCCGCGAGCACGTCCTGCTCGCCCGTCAGGTGGGCGTTCCGGATATCATCGTCGCTCTGAACAAGTCCGACATGGTCGATGACGAGGAGCTCCTCGAGCTCGTCGAGATGGAGGTCCGCGACCTCCTGGAGTCCCAGGGCTTCGACGCGGACGCACCCGTCGTGCGCATCTCCGCGCTCAAGGCTCTCGAGGGCGACGCCAAGTGGGTTGCCTCCATCGAGGAGCTCATGGAGCAGGTTGACAACTACTTCCCGGATCCGGTCCGTGACCTGGACAAGGAATTCCTCATGCCCATCGAGGACGTCTTCACCATCACCGGTCGTGGCACCGTGGTGACCGGTCGCGCCGAGCGCGGCCAGCTGAAGCTGAACGAGGAAGTCGAGATCATCGGCCTTCGTCCGACTCAGAAGACCACCGTCACCGGTATCGAGATGTTCCACAAGCAGATGGACACCGCCGACGCCGGCGAGAACTGTGGCCTGCTGCTGCGCGGCACCAAGCGCGAGGATGTCGAGCGCGGCCAGGTTGTGGCCCGTCCCGGCACCATCACGCCTCACACCCAGTTCGAGGCTCAGGCCTACGTGCTGAAGAAGGAAGAGGGCGGACGTCACAACCCGTTCTTCTCCAACTACCGCCCGCAGTTCTACTTCCGTACCACGGACGTCACCGGCATCATCACCCTGCCCGAGGGCACCGAGATGGTCATGCCCGGCGACAACACCGAGATGACCGTTGAGCTGATCCAGCCCATCGCCATGGAAGAGGGCCTCGGCTTCGCTATTCGCGAGGGTGGCCGCACCGTTGGTTCAGGCCGCGTCGTCAAGATCCTCAAGTGATCTGATCGCGTCTGATCTGACATAGATCGCAGGGAGGGCCCGCTGCTTCGGCAGCGGGCCCTCCCTTTCGGTTGAGCGTAACGTAACGGAATCGAAACCCGCGATTACCTCCAGCTCACGTCGGCTGAGCGTAGCGTTCCGCTTTTCCCCGATTGAGCGAAGTCGGAACCGGTGCGGTGTGAATAACGTTCCGCATATGGCGCGGCCTGACCACAGAACGTCTGTTTTCGCCGTTTCTAGAAAAGTTATTCACGATCAGTAGAACTTCAGAGCTCCGCCGTCCTGCGCGGAACCCATAGATTTCGACTTCAGCCACATTGTGGCCTGCGCTCAATCGGCTGAAAAGCCTTAACCTGCCGCCCGTCTGTGCTCAGCCGTTGACTGTGCGGTGCACGTCGGCGAACCAGGGCTCCAGGCGCTGATAGGCATCGAGGAAGAGACGGTAGGGCTCTTCGTAGGCGGCATGGGCCCGTTCGCTCGGTGCGGTGTCAGGGTCCCGGCTGGACATGCTGTGGGCGATGGAGAAGTCCTCGAAGACCCCGGTCCCCACGCCGGCCAGTACGGCCGCTCCGATGGAGTTGGCCTCGTCGACGATATCCCGGGTGGCCACGGGAAGGTTCCACGCGTCTGCCAGGATCTGCAGCATGACCGGCGATTTCGCGAGCCCTCCGATCGCGTCGATGTGATCGACCTCGAAGCCGGCGTCCGAGAAAGCCTCCAGCCCGGTGCGCAGGTTGAAGGCGACGCCCTCCATGACCGCGCGCATCATGTGCGGCTGCTTGTGGTCTATGTGCAGTCCGGCGAAGACACCTCTGGCGAGCGGATTCCAGTAGGGAGAACGCTCGCCGATGAGGTAGGGGAGGAAGAACAGCCCTTTGATTGCGGCTTCGACGTCTCCGGCAGCGCCGAGGAACTGCTCGTATGACTGCCCGCCCGCAAGCACTTCCTGGCCCCAGCCGACGGATGCGCCTCCGGCTTGCATCGTGGCCGTTGGGACGAACTGACCGGGCACGACGTGGTTGAACGTCATCGAACGCATCTTGGGATCCAGCAGTGGACGAGGAGCCGACAGCGACACCCAGGACGAGGATCCGAGGTAGGCGTATGCGCCGGAGGTCTCGTCGACGATGCCGGCTCCGAGAGCGGCCACGGGACCATCCCCGCCTCCGATGACCACCGGCGTCCCCTCGGCCAGGCCGGTTGCCCGCGCCGCCTCGGCATGGACCTTCCCGATGACTTCCGTGGAGCCCGCGATGGTGGGGAAGAGGCTGTGCGCCAGGCCCGCGGCATCGACGATGTCCCACGACCAGGTTCCAGCGCTCTGATCGTAGGCGTTGGTGGAGGAGGCGTCCGAAGGGTCGGTGGCCAGTACCCCGGTCAGCTTATAGGCGACGTAGTCCTTGGCCAGGCAGAACACCTTGGTTCGCGAGAAGTTCTCCGGCTCCCGGTTACGGAGCCACATGAGCTTGGTGAGTGAATAGGTGGGGTTGAGACGGTGTCCGGTGATCCGGTAGCAGTCCTCCATGGAGATCTGCTTCTCAAGGGAGGCCGCTTCCTTCGTGGAGCGGGTATCGGCCCAGATGATCGCCGGACGCACAGGCTCGCCGGCTCCGTCGAGTGGGACCACTCCCATCATCTGTCCCGAGAAGGAGACGCCGTCCACCTGGCCCGGGGACGTGTCGGTTTCGGCGAGGAGCTCGCGCGTGGCTGTGCAGACGGCGTTCCACCAGTCGTTCGGATTCTGTTCGGCTTTTCCGTCGGTACCCCAGTCGGCACCGTACTGCACGGTCTTCGAGGCGATCATCCGTCCCTCGTTGGATACCAGGGTCGCCTTGTTTCCAGTGGTTCCGAGGTCATGTGCGATGAGCATTGCTGTGTCCTTTCCCGATCAGGAGTTGCGCTCGCGCAGTTGCTCGACGAGCTTGATTCCCGCAGACGACCCGATACGGGTGACGCCGGCGTCGATGAATGCGAGTGCGTCCTCGAGTTCGCGAACGCCACCCGCGGCCTTGATCTGAACCGCGTCTCCCACGGCTGCCTTCATGAGCTTGACGTCCTCCAGCGTTGCGCCGCCGGTGCCGAAGCCCGTTGAGGTCTTGATGAAATCGGGGCGCACTTTCGCCGCGATGGTGGCCACGCGACGCTTCTCGTCGTCGGTGAGATAGCAGTTCTCGAAGATCACCTTCGAGAGGACCCCGGCTTCGCGGCAGGTCTCGACGATACGAGCCATTTCCTCCTCGATATAGGCGTCGTTGCCGGCTTTCAGTTCGGTGATGTTGATGACGTAGTCGATCTCGTCGGCTCCGTTGGCGATGGCCGTTGCGGTCTCGGCAACCTTGTCCGCTATGGTGGTCTGCCCGAGCGGGAAGGCGATCGCCGCCCCCACGCGCACTCCGGATCCGGAGAGCAGCTCCGCACATTGGGCAACGGGATACGGATTGATAGCGACCATGGCGAAGCCGTATTCTTTGGCTTCCTCGCAGAGCTGGGCGAACTGTTCCTTCGTTGCGTCAGCCTTGAGCAAGGTGTGGTCGATCATTCCGGCTAGTCGGTCGGCGGTAATGGTCACGGTATTTCCTTCTTTCCTCTGTGTGAATGCTCTGTTCGTCGCGCGGTCCGCACGCCACGCTGTGGGTTGGTGCGGACGATCGCATCCTGCTGTGTCAGTTCGGCGAGAAGTCCCTTCGGTCGTCGGTGCGAATTCCTTGTGGCGATGAGAATCGAAGCGGCGTGGAGGTGCGGCCCGTCATCGGGCGCCGAGATGCTGAATGGACCCCGAGGCTATTGAAGCGTTGCCGGCGTTGACGATCCTGACGGCCTCCAGACCGTCCTCGCCCGTCACCTCAGGCGGGCTATCCTCGACGATCGACTGGACGAATGCACGAGCCTCGGCCACGTAGGCGTCACGATAGAGATCTCGCCACGTGGCGACGATGTCTCGTGAGCTTCTGCCGTCGCCGCTGTGCAGCACCACCCGGTCGGCGTTGAGATCGCCCACGTCGATGCGGCCGGAGGTTCCCAGGATCTCCGCACGGGAGTCGTAGCCGTATCGCACGCCCTGGGCGCCGTCGACGAGTGCCATCGCACCGGTGGACATCCGCGCGCTCAGCAATACGGAGTCATAGAAGTCGGGCCATTCGTGGCGTGCCTGCTCCGAGCGGAAGTTGCCCGCCATGGCGTAGAGGCTCTCCACCTCGCCGCCGGTGAGCCATCTGATGGCATCGATGTCGTGGCTGGAGACCTCGGCCAGAGGGCCGTTGCTCGCCGATATGTCATACATCCACGGCTTGGGAGTGCTGGGGCCGTGTGTGAGTGCCTTGACGCTCACCACCTCCCCGATGGCTCCGGAGTCGATGAGCTCCTTCGCGCGGCGGAACCCGGCATCGAAACGGCGCATGAAGCCGACCTGGAGTTTCACCCGGGCTTTCCGAGCCGCCGCAATCATGGATTCGCACTCGTCCTCGTTCATCGCCATGGGTTTCTCGCACAGGATGTGCTTGCCGGCCTCGGCGGCGGCGCGCACGATCTCGGCGTGGAATTTCGTGGGAGTGACGACGACGACGCCGTCCACGTCCGTTTCCAGAAGGTCGCGGTAATCGGAGTGGGTGCTGACTCCATACAGGGTGGAGGCATGCCGCAGGGCCTCACGGGAGGGGTCGGATACTGCGATTAGAGCGGCGTCTTCGACCTGTGTGGCGAAAGAGTGGGCATGGAGGAGCCCCGCTCTGCCTGCGCCGATGATTCCGATGCGCACTGTTGACATGGCTTCGTTGCCTCCCATGTGAACGGGGATGTTCTCTGCGTCGCGGGAACTCGGCGTACCGAGGCTCTCCGATGTTTCTCGGATGTGACCCGCAACTCACGTCGTCGTCCACCATACTCCTGTACGAACAACCGAACAAGTGAAGACATGTGGTTTCACGCGATAAAGTATGTCCATGCCATCGACCTCCGCCGGGCCCACCGAGATCGTCCGCGATTCCCCCGTGCCCTATCACCGCCAGCTCAAAGCCATCCTGCTCACCCTCATCGCGGATGAGAACCTGCTGGAGGGCGATCGCCTCTGGAGCGAACCCCACGTGAGCGCGAGGTTCGGGGTCTCCCGTTCCGTCGTGCGTCAGACCCTTGCCGAGCTCGAGAACGAGGGTGTCGTCGAGCGCATCAAGGGCAAGGGGACCTTTCTCGCCGCGGCCAAGGTGGACCATGGCCTGACCCTCTCCGTCGAGGGCCTCCATGCGCAGGCGAAGAGACTGGGTATGGATCTCACCAGCCTTGTGCTGCAGCAGGGGATCGAACCCGCTTCGGAGCCGATCGCCGTCTGCCTAGAGATGCCTGCGAACGCGCTCGTCTTCGTGCTCGAGCGAATCAGGGGGGTGGACGATCTGCCGTGGTCGCACACCACCGCCTGGATTCCGCACGAGCGAGTGCCGGGAATCGAGAGCACCGATTTCAGCTCCGGCTCGCTTTACGAACTGCTTCGCGGCAGGTACGGGATGGCATTCGGGCGGGCACGGCGTTCGATCGAGGCGGTGGCCGCCTCCGAGGAGATGGCCCACCATCTCAAGGTGGAGCCCGGAGTGCCCCTGCTGCGGGTCTCAAGCATCCTCTATGACTCTCACGGGGTCCCGGTGGAACGATTCATCGCCCATCATCGCGGCGACATCAGCCGTTTCGACGTCTCGGTGGGGGATGAGGCGCACCTGGCCGAGGTGCACGTCCAACGCGACTCGGTCCACCCCGCTGCGCGGGCCTCGCTTTAACGTCGATCACTTTCCTCGCCCCGCTGTCGAGTACGGGCCATGACACTGGTAGGGTTGTAACCCGGTCACGAAGGAGGGCGCGTTACTCGCGATGAGAAACGCACCACTAAGTGGCAGTGAAAACTTGCTAGGGACAGCGATTTGCTGACAAGCTAGATAAGTTGCTCGGACATCCGAGCGTGAGACTTCGCTGATGCGTCCGAGCATCAGCGTGAAAAAAGGGTTCGTCGTAACCTGCAATAGGGCTTGATTCCGTGGTGACCATCGCGCGACACGCCCGAGTGCGGGTACCGGCGATCACCGCGGTAGAGAGAGGTAGACGACGCCATGGCGGGACAGAAGATCCGCATCCGGCTCAAGTCATATGACCACGAGGTCATTGATAGCGCGGCGAAGAAGCTCGTCGACGAGGTGACGCGCACTGGCGCGACTGTGGTGGGCCCGGTGCCGTTGCCAACGGAGAAGAACGTTTACTGTGTCATTCGTTCCCCCCACAAGTACAAGGACAGCCGCGAGCACTTCGAGATGCGCACCCACAAGCGGCTCATCGACATCGTCGATCCGACCCTGAAGACAATCGATACGCTTCGTCGTCTCGATCTTCCGGCCGACGTCAACGTGGAAATCAAGCTCTGAGGTAACGCATCATGAACTCCAAGCAGCAGGTTGCTGGCGCGCCGGTGAAGGCGCTGCTCGGCACGAAGCTGGGCATGACCCAGCTTTGGGATGAGGCAGGCCGTCTCGTCCCGATCACGGTCGTCCACGTGGGCACCAACGTCGTCACGCAGGTTCGCACCCCCGAGACGGACGGCTACTCAGCCGTGCAGCTCGCATCGGGCGACCTGAAGACCAAGAATGTCACCAAGCCCATGCAGGGCCACTTCGACAAGGCCGGGGTTGCACCCCGCAAGAAGCTTGCCGAGATCCGCACCTCCGATGCTGGCGAATACCAGCTCGGCCAGGAGCTCTCGGCCGATGTCTTCGAAGCAGGCCAGAGTGTCGATGTCATCGGCACCTCGAAGGGCAAGGGATTCGCCGGAGTCATGAAGCGTCACGGCTTCGCCGGTGTCTCCGCTTCGCACGGTGCACATCGTAACCACCGCAAGCCCGGTTCCATCGGCGCTTGCGCCACCCCGTCTCGCGTTTTCCGCGGCACCCGCATGGCTGGCCGCATGGGTAACGAGCGCGTCACGGTTCAGAACCTTTCCATCCACGCCGTCGACGCCGAGAAGGGCATCCTGCTCGTCGCCGGTCCCGTCCCTGGCAACAAGGGCGGCGCGGTTGTGGTCCGTACCGCTGTGAAGGGAGCCTGACCATGGCGGAAACCTTCAAGGTAGATGTCCTCGACGTTTCCGGGGAGGCCAAGGGCGAGTTCACGCTTCCTGGCGAGCTCTTCGATCGCGAGATCAACATCCCGCTTATCCACCAGGTTGTCGTGGCCCAGCTCGCAGCTGCGCGTCAGGGCACCCATTCCACCAAGACCCGCGGTGAAGTCCGCGGCGGTGGCAAGAAGCCGTTCAAGCAGAAGGGCACCGGCCGCGCTCGTCAGGGCTCGATCCGCGCTCCTCACTTCACCGGTGGCGGCATCGTGCACGGCCCCAAGCCGCGTTCGTATGCTCAGCGCACCCCCAAGAAGATGATTGCCGCGGCACTGCTGCAGGCACTGTCTGACCGCGCTCGTAACGGCCGCGTTCACGTCGTCGACGCTTTCGTGGCGGGGGACAAGCCCTCCACCAAGTCGGCCCTTGCACTGTTGAACAAGGTCTCCAGTGAGCGTTCGGCCCTGGTTGTCGTTTCCCGCGAGGACGACCTTTCGGTCCTGTCCCTGCGTAACGCCCCCGAGGCTCACGTTCTCTACATCGATCAGCTCAACACGTACGACGTTCTCGTCGCCGACGACGTCGTCTTCACCGAGTCGGCTCTGACCGCCTTCGTGGAGAAGAAGCGCAAGGAGGAGAAGTGAGCGAAGTAGCAGGCTTCTGGAACAAGGACCCGCACGACGTCATTCTTCAGCCGGTCGCCTCGGAGAAGGCCGCCCGCCTGGAAGACGAGGGCAAGTACGCCTTCATCGTGAATCCGCGTGCCAACAAGACCGAAATCAAGCAGGCTGTAGAAGCTATCTTCGGTGTCAAGGTTGCGTCTGTGAACACGCAGAATCGCACCGGCAAGACTCGCCGCACCCGCGACGGCATCGGCAAGCGCAAGGACACCAAGCGCGCCATCGTCACGCTGCGTGAGGGCACCATCGACATCTACGGCGATATCGTCAGCTGACGAGCGCATTCGCGAAGAGATTTGAGGATCTGAACTCATGGGAATTCGTAAGTACAAGCCGACGACCCCCGGTCGTCGCGGTGCGAGCGTAGCCGACTTCGCTGAGATCACCCGATCGACGCCTGAGAAGTCTTTGCTTCGCCCTCTCACCAAGACCGGTGGTCGTAACAACACCGGTCGCATCACCACTCGCCACAAGGGCGGTGGCCACAAGCGTCAGTACCGTCTCATCGACTTCCGTCGCTGGGACAAGGACGGCGTGCCGGCAAAGGTCGCTCATATCGAGTACGACCCCAACCGCACCGCCCGTATCGCCCTGCTGCACTATGCCGACGGCGAGAAGCGCTACATCCTGGCTCCGAAGAACCTGCATCAGGGTGACACGGTGGAGAACGGCCCCGAGGCCGATATCAAGCCCGGCAACAACCTTCCGCTGAAGAACATCCCGGTTGGTACCACGGTGCACGGCGTCGAACTTCGCCCCCTCGGTGGCGCGAAGATCGCACGTTCCGCTGGCGCCTCGGTCCAGCTGGTGGCTCGCGAAGGCAAGTACGCCCAGCTGCGTATGCCGTCCGGCGAGATTCGCAATGTCGACGCTCGTTGCCGCGCTTGCGTGGGCGAGGTCGGTAACGCCGAGCAGTCCAACATCAACTGGGGCAAGGCCGGTCGCATGCGCTGGAAGGGCGTGCGTCCCACCGTCCGCGGTGTTGTGATGAACCCGGTTGACCACCCCCACGGCGGTGGAGAGGGTAAGACCTCCGGCGGCCGTCATCCGGTCAGCCCCTGGGGTAAGCCCGAGGGTCGTACCCGTCGTCCTAACAAGGCCAGCGACAAGCTCATTGTGCGCCGTCGCAAGACTGGCAACAAGCGGTAAGAGAGGTTGAGCTGATGCCACGTAGTCTCAAGAAGGGTCCCTTCGTAGACGATCACCTTCAGAAGAAGGTTGACGAGCAGAACGAGAAGGGTACCAAGAACGTCATCAAGACCTGGTCCCGTCGGTCGATGATCACGCCCGACTTCCTTGGTCACACCTTTGCCGTGCACGATGGTCGCAAGCATGTCCCGGTGTTCGTCACCGAGTCCATGGTTGGCCACAAGCTCGGGGAGTTCGCCCCGACCCGCACCTTCCGTGGGCACGAGAAGGACGACCGCAAGGGCCGTCGCCGCTGAGGCGCGACCTGTTGAGCAGAGAGAGTTAGGCAGAAACATGGAAGCCAAGGCGCAGGCGCGATTCGTGCGCGTGACGCCCCAGAAGGCCCGCCGCGTCGTGGATGTCATCCGCGGCCAGCGCGCTCTGGAGGCGGTCGACGTGCTGCGATACGCACCCCAAGGGGCGGCAGAGCCCGTCCTCAAGATTGTTGAGTCGGCCATTGCCAATGCTCGCTACGCAGCTGAGCAGGCCGGCGAGCGTTTCGAAGAGCAGGATCTTTTCATTCAGGCGGCTTACGCCGATGAAGGTCCTACCATGAAGCGCATCCAGCCTCGTGCACAGGGTCGGGCCAACCGCATCCTGAAGCGTACGAGCCACATTACTGTCGTCGTCGGTGACCAGAAGGTCTCGGCAGGAGCGAAGGGGAGGACCCGCTAGTGGGCCAGAAGGTCAACCCAACCGGGTTCCGACTCGGAATCACGACCGATCACCGCTCGAAGTGGTTCGCTGATTCGGCCAAGCCGGGCCAGCGCTACTCCGACTTCGTCGCGGAAGACATCCAGATTCGCAAGATGATCGAGAAGACGCTTGAGCGCGCAGGTATTTCCCGCGTCAACATCGAGCGTCGTGCGGAGCGCGTGATCGTGGACATCCACACCGCTCGCCCCGGCATCGTCATCGGGCGCCGTGGCGCAGAGGCCGACCGCCTCCGCGCCGATCTCGAGAAGCTGACCGGCAAGGCCATTCAGCTGAACATTCTCGAGGTCAAGAACCCGGAGGCAGACGCTCAGCTCGTCGCCCAGGGCATCGCAGAGCAGCTTGCTTCTCGCGTCTCTTTCCGTCGCGCCATGCGCCGTGGAATGCAGTCAGCCGAGCGCGCCGGCGCTAAGGGCATCCGTGTCCAGTGCTCCGGTCGTCTTGGTGGCGCCGAGATGTCGCGCTCGGAGTTCTACCGCGAGGGGCGCGTGCCACTGCACACGCTTCGCGCCAATATTGACTACGGTTTCCACGAGGCTCGTACCACCTTCGGGCGCATCGGCGTCAAGGTGTGGATCTACCGCGGCGATGTCACCGATTCCGATTACTACCGCTCCCTCGCCGAAGCCCCCCGTGGCCGTGGCCGTGGAGAGCGTCGCGGACGTCGTGGCGAGCGCCAGGGTCGTGCGCCTCAGCAGCAGCAGAATGCTCAGCAGAACGCACCTGAGGCAGCCAACGCGGAGCCGGCTAACGCAGGATCGGAGGCCTGATCATGCTGATCCCTCGTCGCACCAAGTGGCGCAAGCAGCATCGTCCCACCCGTTCGGGTATGTCGAAGGGCGGCACCCAGCTGGCTTTCGGTGAGTACGGCATTCAGGCTCTCGAGCCGGCCTACGTCACCAACCGTCAGATTGAGGCAGCCCGTATCGCTATGACGCGTCACGTCAAGCGTGGCGGGAAGATCTGGATCAACATCTTCCCGGATCGCCCGCTGACCAAGAAGGCGCTCGGACTGCGTATGGGTTCCGGTAAGGGCCCGGTCGAGACCTGGGTTGCCAACGTCAAGCCAGGCCGTGTCATGTTCGAGATGGGCGGAGTGGACGAGAACCTCGCCCGCGAGGCCATGCTGCGCGCAATGCACAAGCTTCCAATGAAGACCCGTTTTATCACTCGTGAGGAGGGTGAGTAATGGCCAAGGGACTGAGTACTGAAGAACTTGACGCCATGACTGACGTCGAACTCCTCGAGAAGCTCAAGGAGTCCAAGGAGGAGCTGTTCAACCTGCGCTTCTCCGCGGTAACACATCGCCTTGAGGATAGCGGCCGTCTGCGTGAGGTCCGCCGAGAGATCGCCCGGATCTACACCATCAAGCGCGAGCGCGAGCTCGATATCCGCACCGCCCCTGTGGCAAAGAAGTGAGGTAAAGAGTGAGCGAGCAGAACATCACTGAGACGACCGAGCGCAACCACCGCAAGGTACTTCGCGGCTACGTCGTGAGCGACAAGATGGACAAGACCGTCACCGTTGAGGTCGACGATCGTCGTAAGCATCCCGTTTACGGCAAGGTCATCACGCACACGCGCCGTGTCAAGGCCCATGACGAGAACAATGAGGTCCGCGTTGGCGACCTCGTCCGCATCATGGAGACCCGGCCTTTGAGCGCGACCAAGCATTTCCGCGTGGTCGAGATCATCGAGAAGGCTAAGTGACCCTTGGGCCACTCTAAAAACCCCATCCGTTCGGCAAGGCTCGTCTAACGAGAACCGGCACGACGACAGGAGAAATTACACATGATCCAGCAAGAGTCGCGGCTATCCGTCGCCGATAACACGGGTGCGAAGGAGATTCTTTGCATCCGCGTGCTCGGCGGTTCGGGCCGACGCTACGCCGGAATTGGCGACACCATTGTTGCCACCGTCAAGGATGCGATCCCTGGCGGAAATGTCAAGAAGGGCGATGTGGTCAAGGCTGTCATCGTCCGTGCCAAGAAGGAAACTCGCCGTACCGATGGCTCGTACATCAAGTTCGACGAGAACGCCGCCGTCATCCTCAAGTCTGACGGCGAGCCCCGTGGCACGCGTATCTTCGGACCCGTGGGTCGCGAACTGCGCGATAAGAAGTTCATGCGAATCGTCTCGCTGGCACCGGAGGTGATCTGATGGCGAAGATCAAGAAGGACGACCTCGTTCAGGTCATCGCTGGCCGTGACAAGGGTCTGCAGGGCCGCGTTCTCTCCGTTGATTCGGAAAACGATCGTGTGATCGTTGAGGGCGTCATGCGCGTGAAGAAGCACGTGAAGGTGGGACAGACCTCCCGCGGCGCCACCACCGGTGGCATCGAGACCGTCGAAGCTGCTATTCACATCTCGAACGTAGCCCTCGTGGGATCGGACAAGAAGCCGATTCGCGTTGGGTTCCGTGAGGTTGAGGTAGAGCGCGACGGTCGTAAGAAGATCGTTCGTGAGCGCGTCGGCCGCCGCGGCGGGAAGGAGATCGAGCTGTGAGCGAAGCTCCCCGTCTCAAGACGAAGTACAACGAAGAGATTCTCGCTGCGCTGGAGTCCGAGTTCAACCACGCCAACCGCCACACCGTGGCGGGCCTGGAGAAGATCGTGGTGAACATGGGCGTTGGAGAAGCAGCTCGCGACTCCAAGGTACTCGACGGTGCTATCACGGATATCACCGCCATCACCGGCCAGAAGCCGCAGGTGACCCGCGCCAAGAAGTCCATCGCACAGTTCAAGCTGCGCGAGGGCCAGGCGATCGGCTGCCACGTCACCCTGCGCGGTGACCGCATGTGGGAGTTCCTCGATCGCCTTCTTGCCACTGCGCTGCCGCGTATCCGCGACTTCCGCGGACTCTCGCCCAAGCAGTTCGATGGCAACGGCAACTACACCTTCGGTTTGACCGAGCAGACCGTGTTCCACGAGATCGATCAGGACAAGATCGACCGCGTCCGCGGTATGGATATCACTGTGGTGACCACGGCTAAGAATGACGATGAGGGGCGCGCGCTGCTGCGTCATCTCGGATTCCCGTTCAAGGAGGCCTGAGGATGGCAAAGACAGCTCTGAAGGAGAAGGCGGCTCGTAAGCCCAAGTACGCTGTACGCGGCTACACCCGCTGCAACCGTTGCGGACGCCCCCATTCCGTGTATCGCAAGTTCGGCCTGTGCCGTATTTGCCTGCGGGAGATGGCCCTTGCCGGTCAGCTTCCCGGTGTCACCAAGTCCAGCTGGTAAACACTACGTCGTAGGTCCGCAAGGGAAACCGCGACGAGGAAGGGCAACAGCCCAATGTCAATGACTGACCCAATCGCAGATATGCTGACGCGTCTGCGTAACGCCAATTCGGCGTTCCACGAGACGGTCGCGATGCCGTACTCAAAGCTCAAGTCGAACATCGCCGAAATCCTCGAGCGCGAAGGCTACATCGCCGGGTTCGCCGTGGAAGAGGCCAAGGTGGGTAAGACCCTTATCCTCAACCTGAAGTTCGGCTCCAACCGTGAGCGCGCCCTGGCCGGCGTTCGACGCGTGTCGAAGCCCGGCCTGCGCGTATACGCGAAGTCCACCAATCTGCCCAAGGTTCTCGGCGGCCTCGGCGTGGCGATCCTGTCCACGTCTTCCGGTCTGCTGACTGACCGCGAGGCCAAGGACAAGGGCGTGGGCGGAGAAGTCCTCGCCTACGTCTGGTGACGGGGAAGGAAGAACAGAATGTCACGTATTGGCAAGCTGCCCGTCACGATTCCTGCAGGTGTCGACGTCACCGTCGATGGCCGCAAGGTTTCGGTCAAGGGCCCCAAGGGTAGCCTCGCACACGAGGTTCCCGAACTCATTTCCGTCAAGGTAGAGGACGGCTCCATCGAGGTGAATCGCGCTGATGACAGCCGCGATGCCCGCTCGTTGCACGGTCTGTCCCGCACGCTCATCAACAACATGGTCGTCGGAGTGACCCAGGGTTACTCCAAGGACATGGAGATCGTGGGCACCGGTTACCGTGTTGTCGCCAAGGGTTCCGATCTGGAGTTCTCCCTCGGTTATTCGCACACGATTCTCGTGAAGGCTCCGGAAGGCATCACGTTCAACGTTGCCACCCAGACCAAGTTCACGGTGAACGGAATCGACAAGCAGCTCGTCGGCGAGACCGCTGCTAACATTCGCAAGCTGCGCAAGCCTGAGCCCTACAAGGGCAAGGGTGTGCGCTACGCTGATGAGCAGGTTCGCCGCAAGGCCGGAAAGGCTGGTAAGTGATGGCCGTTACCGTTAAGGGCAAGGGCAAGTTCGTTTCCCGGACTCGCCGTCATTTCCGTCTGCGTAAGAAGCTCGCCGGCACCGCGGCGCGTCCTCGTCTCGTCGTCACCCGCTCCAACCGTCACATGGTTGCTCAGGTCATTGACGACTCCATCGGCCACACCTTGGTCTCGGCGTCGACCCTCGAAGCTTCGCTGCGTGAGGTTGAAGCGAACAAGGTCGACAAGTCCCGCATGGTTGGCGAGCTCGTCGCCAAGCGTGCACTGGAAGCTGGCATCACCACCGTCGTGTTCGATCGTGGCGGCAACAAGTACCACGGCCGTGTGGCCGCGGTTGCCGACGGCGCCCGCGAGTCCGGGCTTGCCCTGTGAGCGCGCGAGAGCGAGAAGAGGTTTAAACCATGGCTGCACAGCAGCGAGGCAGGGGTAACAACCCCGAAGAGAACAGCGAACGTGGTAACCGTCGGGAAGGCCGCCGTGGCGATCGTCGCGAGCGTCGTACCGAGGAGAAGAGCGCTTTCCTGGAGCGCGTCGTTACCATCAACCGAGTTGCCAAGACCGTCAAGGGCGGCCGTCGCATGTCCTTCACCGCGCTCGTCGTGGTGGGTGACGGCAACGGCACCGTTGGCGTCGGATACGGAAAGGCCAAGGAGGTGCCCGCAGCGATCGCCAAGGGTACCGAAGAGGCCAAGAAGAACTTCTTCCGTGTTCCCCGTATTGGCACCACGATTCCGCACCTTGTCCAGGGTGAGGATGCAGCCGGAGTCGTCCTGCTGCGCCCGGCGTCTCCCGGTACCGGCGTTATCGCTGGTGGCCCGGTCCGCGCCATCCTGGAGTGCGCTGGAATCCACGACGTTCTGAGCAAGTCGCTCGGTTCGTCAAATGCGATCAACATTGTGCACGCTACCGTGGCTGCCCTGAAGCAGCTCGAGCAGCCCGAGTCCGTCGCGGCCCGCCGCGGCTTGCCGCTCGAGCGCGTCGCTCCGGAATCGATGTTGCGTGCCCGCGCCGAGGCCGAGGCCAAGGTCCGCGCTGACAAGGAAGCCGAGGCCGCCCAGGCGGAGAACGAGGCTGCCGCAGCTGGAGTTGGTGCATGATGGCACAGCTGAAGATCACTCAGGTTAAGTCCACCGTTGGTGGCAAGCAGAATCAGAAGGCAACCCTTCGCACCCTCGGACTGCGCCGTATCGGCCAGTCGGTGGTTCGCGAAGATCGCCCTGAGGTGCTCGGTGCGATTCGTACCGTCGCGCATCTCGTGACCGTGGAGGAGGTTGACTGATGGCCGAGGAGAAGAACGAAGCCACGCACGTCCTGAAGGTTCACCATCTGCGTCCTGCCCCCGGTTCCAAGAAGGCCAAGACCCGCGTCGGTCGCGGTGAGGGATCGAAGGGTAAGACCGCCGGTCGTGGAACCAAGGGTACGAAGGCTCGTTACCAGGTTCCCGCTCGCTTCGAGGGTGGTCAGATGCCTCTGCATATGCGTCTGCCCAAGCTCCGCGGGTTCAAGAACCCGTTCCGGGTCGAATACCAGGTCGTCAACGTGGGAGCGCTCTCCGAGCTGTTCCCCAAGGGTGGCGCCGTGACCGTGGACGATCTCGTGGCCAAGGGCGCCGTGCGTCCGAAGTCGCTGGTCAAGGTCCTTGCTCAGGGCGATATCGACGTCAAGCTCGATATCACCGTTGATGCATGGTCCGAGTCCGCAAAGACGAAGATCGAGGCCGCTGGCGGATCCGTTTCCGCTCGCTGAGTCTGAAGATCGACAAATGATGGCCCCGAGGTAACTCGGGGCCATCATTGTATTCGGGGCAACACAAGGCCAAAGCGAGGGGCCGGTGGATTCTGGTGGTGGGTGCAACGTCTTAGCGACGGGTGACACCCAGCGCGACCAGTGACACCCCTAGCGACGGGTGACACCCCACGCGTCCAGTGACGGCGCGAGCGGTGGCGAGGGCGTCACACATCGCCGTCGCCGTTACACATCGCCGTGGCCGTCACGTATCGGAGGAGGGGCGGGGAGCGTCTCACGGGGCGACATGCGCGGCCGGACCACGGCGGCCCACTCGGCCTGTGATTTTCCCTTCTCTCGGTCCATGCGCTCGCAGCACGTATGCGGAGCTGCCGGATGCATCTTCGATCCTCGTTCTGGCGCGAAGGAGCAGTTTATATCGGTGAGTGATCCTGTTGGACACTCGGGTGGGACGACGACGTCGTCGCGAATCCTCCGACTCGAGGTGCCATTGCCGTTTCTCACTTTTCGTCATGAACCCTGACCCAGGTATAGTGAATCCGGTATAGGGCGCACCATGCCCTTCTCTCATGTATTCCTGAGCGTGGTACAGGCCCTTAATCGATGGAGGAACCTTGATCAAGGCGTTCGCGGCGGCATTCCGCACACCCGACCTGCGGCGCAAGCTGCTATTCACCATGGCGATCATGGCGATCTACCGGCTGGGCACGTTCATCCCGGCTCCGTTCGTCTCGATTCGCAACGTCCAGATGTGTATGGACGAATCCGGCTCCGGTGATTTCCTCTCGATGGTCAACCTGTTCTCAGGCGGCGCCATGATGCAGTTGTCGGTGTTCGCGTTGGGGATCATGCCCTACATCACCGCTTCCATCATCATCCAGCTGATGCGGGTGGTCATTCCCCGCTTCGAGGAGCTGCACAAGGAAGGGCAGTCGGGTACGGCGAAGCTCACCGAGTACACGCGCTACCTCACCATCGGTCTCGCAGTGCTGCAGAGTTCCGTGGTGGTTTCCGTTGCCAATTCGCAGCTCTTCCAGGGATGCACCGTCGATCCGATCCCGAATGCGACGGCACTGACCTACGTCATGACGATCCTGACCATGTCGGCCGGCACCGGTCTGATCATGTGGATGGCCGAGCTCATCACCGAACGCGGTGTCGGCCAGGGCATGTCCATCTTGATCTTCACGGGTATCGCGGCCAGCTTCCCGACGATGCTGCTGAATGTCGTACAGTCCGACGGCGGCTGGTGGTCGGCCATCCTGGTTCTTGCCCTCTTCCTCGCCATCACGGTCGTGGTCGTGTTCGTGGAGCAGAGTCAGCGCCGAATCCCAGTGCAGTACGCCAAGCGCGTGGTGGGGCGGCGTACCTACGGTGGTTCCACCACCTACCTGCCGATCCGGATCAACATGGCAAACGTCATTCCGGTTATCTTCGCCTCCTCGATCCTCATGTTGCCCACGATGCTCTCCTCCTTCGGAGATCCGACCCAGGGGTGGACGCAGTGGATCGCGGTTCACCTGAACACCGGCTCGCCGTTGTACCTGACGCTCTTCGCACTGCTCATCATCTTCTTCGCCTTCTTCTACACGTCGATCACGTTCAACACGGAGGAAGTCGCTGACAACATGAAGCGCTATGGCGGCTTCATCCCGGGTATCCGCGCGGGTAGGCCCACGGCCGAGTACCTGAAGTACGTCTCCAGCCGTATCACCTGGGTGGGAGCCATCTATCTGGCGGTCATCGCCCTGTTGCCCACAATTGTCTTCTCCCAGATGGGAATTATGGGGGGCGGCTTCGGTGGAACGTCTATTATCATTCTTGTAGGCGTTGGACTCCAGACGGTCAAGGATATCAACGCTCAACTTCAGCAGCGTCACTACGATGGGTTCCTTCGCTAGGAATCCGCTCACCGTGGCGGTGAGGCCGACCTCCGCCAAGAAAGAAGATTCCCGTGTCAGTTCGTCTCATTCTTGTTGGTCCGCCAGGAGCGGGCAAAGGCACTCAGGCAAAGTTGTTGTGCGACTCGCTGGATATTCCAGCAATCTCCACCGGAGAGATCTTCCGGGCTCATGCGGCGGCCGGAGATGAACTGGGGCTTCTTGCGGAGTCCTACACGTCCAAGGGTGAACTGGTGCCCGATGAGGTCACCAACCGCATGGTCACCGCACGGCTTGCCGAACCCGACGCGGCCGACGGCTTTCTTCTGGACGGCTACCCGCGCAACCCCGCCCAGGTCGGCGCGCTGGACGGGATCTTCGCGGAGCTCGGCATCGAGCTGGACGCGGTGCTTGAGATCGGGGCCGACGACGAATCCGCGATCGATCGTCTTCTCGGGCGAGCAGCCGAGCAGGGCCGCAGCGACGATACGGAAGAGGTGATCCGCCACCGCATCGAGCTGTACCACCAGCAGACGGAGCCGCTGATCGCGCTCTACGGAGAGCGGGGCAAGCTCATCGTGGTCGACGGCATGGGAACGATCGAGGAAGTGGCGCAGCGGGTGCGCGAGGCTCTCGACGCTTTCCTGGAATCCCGTTCCTGATGGCGCGACGCCAGAAGATCGAGTATAAGACCGAGGACCAGATCCGCCTGATGCGACGGGCGGGATTGGTGGTCGCAGATATTCACTCCGCGTTGCGCGAGAGGGTGCGTCCCGGGATGACCACCGGCGACGCCGACGCGATCGCCGCGGACGTTCTCCGGTCCGCGGGTGCGACCTCGAATTTCCTTGGGTACTACGGCTACCCGGGGCACATCTGCACCTCGGTCAACGAGGTCATCGTGCACGGCATCCCCGGTGATCGCGTCATGCAGCCCGGTGATATCGTCTCCTTCGACTGTGGCGCCGTCGTCGACGGATGGCACGGCGATGCCGCCATCACCATGGTTCTCCCTGGCGGTGACCCCAATATGCAGGGCGCCAGGCAACGCCTGAGTGAGCTCACCGAAGAGGCTATGTGGCGTGGCGTGGCGGCGCTGGCGACTGGCTCCCACGTGGGCGACGTCGGCAGGGCGATCGACGACTTCGTCGTCGGCATTCCCGCCGATCAGCCCGGCATCGTGGAGGAATACGTGGGCCACGGCATCGGGACGGCCATGCACATGGATCCCGACGTTCCGAATTACCGCACGCGTTCGCGAGGGGAGAGGCTGCGACCCGGCATGGTGCTGTGCGTCGAGCCGATGCTCACCGCGGCAGACCCTGCGAACGATGTACTCGCGGACGAATGGACCGTCGTGACCCGCGATGGTTCCGACGCCTCCCACTGGGAACACGAGGTCGCCATTCACGAGGGCGGCATCTGGGTTCTCACGGCCAAGGACGGGGGAGCGGCCGGGCTGGCTCCCTTCGGGGTGAGCCCCGTTCCCCTCGGCGAGTGAGTCGAGGACGAACTGAACACCCGGGCTTTCGAGTGCCGGGCGTTGGTGCACCCTGTGTCCGGTTGCACCTGTCCTCGACTTTCCCGCGTCGGTGCCGCCGGGTACTATTGATTCCCGGTACGTCCTGTCACCCGGCATGGCGTATGCGGCTTCTCACAACCCGGTGGGAATCCGTTTTGAGTGTTAGCGAGGGTTATGGCGAAAAAAGATGGCGTCATCGAGGTTGAGGGATCTGTCGTAGAGGCACTCCCCAACGCTATGTTCCGCGTCGAGTTGGAGAATGGGCACGTCGTGCTCGCTCACATCTCAGGCAAGATGCGTCAGCACTACATCAAGATTCTCCCGGAAGATCGTGTTGTCGTAGAGTTGACACCCTATGATCTCAACCGCGGTCGAATCGTCTACCGCTATAAGTAGCCCCTAAGTGCTATCGCCGTGTGGCGGCAGCTAGCTAGACGGCAAGGAAGAACGACAATGAAGGTCAAGCCCAGCGTCAAGAAGATCTGCGACAAGTGCAAGGTTATCCGCCGGCACGGTCGCGTTATGGTGATCTGCGAGAACCCGCGGCACAAGCAGCGTCAGGGTTAATCTGGCGTGGCGGGCCAGGCCCGCATTCCAACGCACTGCCCATTCATGAATCCCTCGGTCCGAAGGCCGAGGCCCGGCGTGAGACCCGCCGGGGCGGCAGTGTTCCACACCTTCGGTAACTAAACAGGAGCTAAGAAATTGGCACGTCTCTCTGGCGTTGACCTCCCCCGCGAAAAGCGGGTTGAGATTGCGCTCACCTATATCTACGGCATTGGCCGCACTCGTGCGACGGAGACCCTCAACGCGACCGGCGTCAATCCTGACGTTCGCGTGAAGGATCTGACCGAGGACGATCTGGTCAAGCTCAAGAATCACATCGACGAGAACTACAAGGTCGAAGGTGACCTGCGCCGCGAGGTCCAGGCCGATATCCGCCGCAAGATCGAGATCGGCTGCTACCAGGGACTGCGTCATCGTCGCGGTCTGCCGGTCCACGGACAGCGCACCAAGACGAACGCACGCACGCGCAAGGGTCCTAAGCGCACCGTCGCTGGCAAGAAGAAGGCCAAGTAAGGCCCGCACCGTCGAGAGTTTCGAGAGAAGAAAGTAGATCATGCCCCCTAAGACTCGTCAGGCTGCCTCGGGCAACCGCCGTCCGCGCCGCAAGGAGCGTCGGAACATTGCTGTGGGCCAGGCCCACATCAAGTCGACCTTCAACAACACCATCGTTTCCATCACGGATCCGACCGGCGCCGTCATCGCTTCCTGTTCCTCCGGCCAGGTCGGCTTCAAGGGTTCGCGTAAGTCGACCCCTTACGCTGCCCAGCTGGCCGCGGAGAACGCAGCTCGCGCCGCCATGGACCAGGGAATGAAGAAGGTCGATGTTTTCGTCAAGGGCCCCGGCTCCGGACGCGAAACCGCGATCCGCTCCCTGACCGCTTCCGGCTTGGAAGTCACCTCGATCTCCGATGTGACTCCTCAGGCACACAACGGTTGCCGTCCGCCCAAGCGCCGCCGCGTTTGATCTTCGCGGCTTTCGCCGCACACCTGAGGTTTGGTCCCCGCACGGGGGCCGAACCGCCCCTCGCGCAGTCAGATAGAGGGCTGCCGGGTAATTTCGGATGTCAAATAGTGGGCGTCCGTTTGAAAGGAAAAGAATCGTGCAGATCTCTCAGCGCCCTGTTCTGACTGAGGAACAGGTTTCTGATCACCGCTCAAAGTTCGTTCTTGAGCCGCTGGAGCCAGGTTTTGGTTACACCCTCGGCAATTCCATGCGTCGCACCCTGCTCTCGTCCATTCCGGGCTCAGCAGTTACTTCCATTCGCATCGATGGCGTTCTCCACGAGTTCTCCACCATTGCGGGCGTGAAGGAAGACGTCGCCGAGGTCATCCTGAACCTCAAGGAACTGGTTGTCTCCTCCGAACAGGATGAGCCGGTGCTCATGTACCTGCGCAAGCAGGGGCCCTGCGAGGTCACCGCAGCAGATATCACCCCGCCGGCAGGCGTGGAGATCCACAACCCCGACCTTCACATTGCCACTCTGAACGAGAAGGGCAAGATCGAGGTTGACCTGACTGTCGAGCGTGGCCGTGGCTACGTCTCCGCAGCTCAGAACAAGGGCATAGATGACGAGATCGGTCGTATTCCGATCGATTCCATCTACTCCCCGGTTCTGAAGGTCTCCTACAAGGTCGAGGCCACCCGAGTGGAGCAGCGCACCGATTTCGATCGGCTCGTATTGGATGTCGAGGTCAAGGCATCGACATCGCCGCGCGACGCTCTCGCTTCGGCGGGTAAGACGCTCGTCGAGCTCTTCGGATTGTGCGTGGATCTCAACACCGAGGCAGAGGGCATCGAGATCGGCCCCGCTCCCGTGGTGGAGACCCAGTCCTCCGATCTGCTGCGTCCCATCGAGATTCTCAACCTCCCGGCTCGCTCCAAGAACTGCCTGCAGCGTGAGGGCATCCACACCATTGGCGAACTCATCCAGCGTTCGGAAGCCGATCTGCTCGATATCCGCAACTTCGGTGCGAAGTCGATCGAAGACGTCAAGGACGAGCTGGCCAAGCTCGACCTGCGACTGAAGGATTCTCCCGCCGGTTACCTCTCCGGTTACGGCGAGGACAACTACACGATGCAGTTCAGCGACGACTTGCAGGCCTGAGGCCCGCACACTTCATAGGAGACAACTACAATGCCTAAGCCCACAAAGGGCGCGCGCCTGGGCGGATCTGCCGCCCACCAGCGCCACATCATCGCCAACCTGTGCAAGGCCCTGATCGAGCACAAGTCGATCACCACGACAGAGACCCGTGCGAAGGCTGTTCAGCCCCACATGGAGAAGCTGATCACCAAGGCCAAGCGCGGCGACACCGCCAACCGCCGTCAGGCACTGCGCGTGCTGAACGACCGCGAGAGCGCCTACGTCCTCTTCGAGGAACTCGCTCCGCTGTTCCAGGAGCGCAATGGTGGCTACACCCGTATCACCAAGATCGGCAACCGCAAGGGCGATAACGCCCCCATGGCCGTCATTTCGCTGGTGACGGAGAAGGTTTCCCCGAAGCAGGCAGTGGTGCAGGAGGCCGAGCAGGCCGCCAAGCATGCCGCGGCCGCAACCGAGGAGCCGGCTGAGGAAGCGGAAGTGGTCGAGGAGACCGAAGCCGCTGAAGCTCCCGTTGAGGAAGCTGCAGAGTCCGACAACTGAGTCTGACACCTGACGCAGAAGGTTGGGGGGGCCCCCCCCATCGTGTTTGGGGGCCCCCCCCCCATTGGCGGGGGGTGCTACACCCCCCGCCAACAAACAGACACCGCCCC